>DKKL01000002.1:0-2804 GCA_002455255.1 Candidatus Tepidiaquacellales bacterium UBA6667
TTAAATGGGTTCGGATAATTTTGTCTCAAAACAAATTCCGAAGGTATTCCAATATTTATTTCGCTGTTCAGAAAATGAAAATTATAATTCCCATTAAAATCAATTTGCTTTAATCTGTAACTATACCTGCCCGTCTCTAAATTCTTATCTTCAAATTTATAATTTTTTGTTTCCGTTGAATTTCCCGCACCTTCTATATATCCAACTTTTTTCCAATTATTTTCTTCATTCATTTTCCTTTCAATTTCAAATCCTGCATTGTTCACTTCAATCGCTGTAACCCAATTTAACTCTACTTTATTTCCCAACTGTCTAACACTAAACGAAATCAACTCAACCGGCAATGGCTGGTCACTCACAAGATTTCTTTGATATACTCCTCTCCCGTGAGTCCCAGCTCTCAGTTTTCTGTTAGAATACGAAATTGATAAATCAAATACCATCACAGCTTCCGGGAATCCGTTATTCAAATCATACCAATCCATTCCTCCGTTCGTACTCGCAAATGTTCCTAAATCACTTCCCGCATATATATTATCCGGATATGCTGAATCTATCACCGCACAGTGAAATGGTATATCTGGTAATACTCCTGTAATGTCTGTCCAGTTATCTCCCGCATCCGTGCTCTTGAATATATGTCCCGTTCCAAATCCTCCAAATGTTACATAAATTTCTCTGCTGTCTTTCGGATTTAGTTCTATATCTGTCGGGTATCTGTTGTTTGGCAATCCCGCGGAAACATTCGTCCAGTTCACTCCTCCGTTCACACTTCTGAAAAATCCCATATTATTTCCTGTTGGTACTGTTGCCGCAAATAATGTGTCGGATGAAATATTTGATACCGCAATTGATAAAATATTATTCCCGTCAAGATTTGCGGACACATTACTCCAAGTCGAACCGCCATCTGTTGATTTCACAATCAGCTTTGTCCCGCCATATAATACCGATGTATCAGTAGGGGACATAACCAATGGTGCTATGAATGCCGCCTGTGTGCTTATGTTTGGCGATCTCACCATACTCCAGCTTCCGGATTGTCCTTTGTTATACGACCGGTTTATCTCAAGATATTGATTGCAACAAAAAACCGTGTTCTTATTTAAAGGATTTATAATACACATCATCCCGTCTCCGCTTGCTGCTCTGTGCCAGTTTCCCGTCCCATCCCATCTTACAATTCCGTTATCCTGTAACCCGCCAAGTATCAATATCGAATCTGTTGGTGAGTTTGCAACTGTCTTATAAAATTGTGTTGTTACATACCCTGTAACTGCCCTGTAATATTTCCCTCCGAAATCATTTGTCCTGTATAGCCCTCCGTCCGTTGCTATGTAAATTTTATTCGCATCTTTCGGATTTGATATTATCTTATGATGATCCACATGCATATAGTTTGAATCATTTGTGTTTGAACTTGTGGAAAGCAAAACCGTATCACCGAAATTTTCTGATTTATAAAAATCCACTCCGCTGAAAAGCAACTTTGACGAATCATCATCCTTTACCTTTACCCCGCTCGCATACCATCCCTGACTTTCAAGAATATTAGGGTTCGCTCCCGATGTCTGCTCCCAGTTTAATCCTTTATCTGTTGACCTGTAAACACCAACTGTTGATAATCTTTCCCCAATCACCGCAAACATAACTGAACTGTTTCCCGCCCATGAAGTAATTGTTGTCCTTCCCGTATTATTAACAGGCAATCCTGAATTTATTCTTGTCCAGTTCATACCACCGTCTGAACTTCTGTATATTCCGGGATTCGGACTTGATAAATTTCCAACTCCTGCATGTATAATATTCGTATCCGTTCTGTCTATTTCCAAATCCATCACCATAAGTTCATTAAATACCTGTGTCCAGTTTCCACCTGCATTTGTTGATTTAAAAATTCCTTCTGTCGTTCCTGCGTAAAGTATATTATGATTCAAAGGATTATATACAATATCCCAAACACCTCTGTTTTGGTTCATCGACCAGTCAAGCGATTTGCTCCAGTTAAGTCCTCCGTTTGTCGTTTTCAAAATTCCTATTCCGTATGAACCTCTTGTAGTTCTTATGCTTAATCCGTTATGACTGTCCTGATATCCATAACTCTCACCCGTTCCGATATACATTATATTCCTGTCGTTGGAATCAATCACTATACTGCTAACCCCTAAAACCGGAAACCCCGTTTGTATATTCGTCCAGGCATTGCTGCCAAATCCACCTGTAGTTGATTTCCATAATCCACCCGATGCCGCTCCAACCCAAACTATATTTGTATCTATATGGTCAATTGCTATCGCGAGCGTCCTCCCACCGACATTCGTAGGACCCAAGTTCACCCACGGATCAAAATTATCTCTTTCAAAATTCGGTATTCTTTTTTTATCTTCATAAGCTCTTGTATATGCATCAGAAGGAATATCATTAGAAGGGAAATCCCTCATCTGCGAATAAAATGTAATCGCATCAAACGCCCCTGATGTTTTTTCTGTTTCAAATTTATATTCATCGGTAATTTTATAACATACCAATACTATAATAAGAATTGTAAATATATTTTTCATTTATAAAGTTGATTTAAATCTTTGATTTCACATTTTACTAATTTATAAAATATATAGCTTCAATATAATTACATTATTTAGGTAAGATTTAATTCATTTTTTCATAACTTACTATCAAATTTAAGCAGAAACACACTTTCCGGATAAAACATTATACCAATTCCTTATAAAATAAATATATGATAAAACAAGAATAACCCTCCAAATCGTTACTAAACGAAACTATAACTGACGGATAGTATA
>DKKL01000002.1:2989-37054 GCA_002455255.1 Candidatus Tepidiaquacellales bacterium UBA6667
ATTTGTGTAATTCGTTAAATTCGTGTAAATTCGTGGTGAAGTAATTTTTTTATAATTTTCTGTTTATCTTATTTGTGAGTATCATACATTGTAAATATACCTACTCTCATTTGTGTAATTAGTTTAATTNNCCCTATGGGGTGGTGAAGTTTTTTAATGTAACTTTACTGTTTAAAATTCATATCATTCAAATTGAAATCTTTTGATGTTATCATCATCGGTGGCGGAGCAGCAGGTCTTTTCTGTGCTGCCCTCGCAGGCAAAAGAGGGAAGAGTGTTTTAGTCCTCGAAAAATCTGAAAAAATCGGAAAAAAAATTCTCATCTCCGGTGGTGGCAGATGTAATTTTACTAATATAAATACTAAACCCGAAAATTTCATTTCCGCTAATCCACACTTTTGCAAATCCGCACTCGCAGGATTTTCGCCGAACGATTTTATCGCACTCATTGAAAAATATAAAATTCCTTACCACGAAAAAAAACTTGGACAACTTTTTTGTAATAATTCTTCTCGTGAAATTGTTGATATGCTTCAGACTGAATGTGCACTTTCAAATGTTCAAATACAGACGCACTGCGAAATTAACTCAATCTCTAAATCTGATTCGTTCACTATTAATTCAAACAAAGGTCAGTTCTCTTGCAATTCTCTTGTAATTGCCACTGGCGGAATCTCTATCCCAAAAATGGGAGCAACCGATTTCGGATATAATATTGCAAAACAATTTGGTTTAAAACTTACTCAAATTTCTCCGGGACTTGTTCCATTAGTGATTAACAAAAATCCATTCGCAGATTTATCAGGAATCTCAATCGATTGCATCGCTTCAATCGGCAAAATCTCTTTCCGCGAAAATTTATTGTTCACACATAAAGGTTTAAGCGGTCCTGCAATCTTGCAAATTTCCAATTACTGGAAAAAAGGTTCATCAATTAAAATTAATCTTTTACCTGAAATTCATATCAAAGATTTCATAAACAAAAATAAATCTTCAAAAAGAGAATTGTCAAACCATCTCTCTGATTTATTACCAAAAAGATTTGTTGAATATTTTTGCAATTCATATTTCAAATCAAAACCGATTAACATCCTGTCTGAAAAAGAAATTTCAAAACTTTCCGAACTTATTCACACATTTAATTTACTTCCCGATGGAACAGAAGGATTTGAAAAGGCAGAAGTAACACTTGGTGGGGTAGATACATCAGAACTTTCCTCAAAAACTATGGAAAGCACAAAAGTTAAAGGCTTATTCTTCATCGGCGAAGTTATAGATGTAACCGGATGGCTCGGCGGCTACAACTTCCANNTTATTCTGCAAAAGGTCGGCATTTTGTCTGTTAATTACTATTCGTTTTTGTTTGTTTGTGTCTGTCTTTTAATCTGATTGCCAACGCACCGAGTGCATATGCTGTATCATTATATCAATGACTTCTTTAATTTTCATTATGGCATATGCAACATGTTAGAAGATGTTTATTTCATTTCAATAAATTTAGTTGTCAATAAATTATTAAATCTAGTTATTCCAATCCAATTGAATACTTCAATAGCTGTAGATATAGAAATTTTAGAACCCTCTAAATTAACAGGAATAAATTTATTTGGAGTATTTTCAATAGGAGCACCCCAGTGAACTATTTTATTTCTGGTTGTGTACATTTTTAATAAATTGCTATAAACAGATTCTTTCTCTAATAAAAGAGAACTTTTAATTAAATAAAGAGGAATTTCATGAAGTAATTTTTTAAAATCACTTCTTTCGTTTAATGTTATAAAAATGGGATCTTTATATTTACCATCATTATTTTTAATCATTCTAAGAGTTTTGCTTTTTGTATGTTTTAATTTTTCATTTTCATATATCTGATCAAAAGTATGAGCAAGTAAAGATTCTACAGATATTACCGAAAAAAGAATTGCTTTATTATATTCAGCTTCAATATTAGCTTTCCATGCCTCTAATAGCATTTCTTCATAAACTGGTATTTTATAATTAGCTTTTATATTTTTATCTACAAATTTAATTGTTTCCCATGTAATCATTGAATAATAATAATCAGATCGAATAAGTCCCTTAGCAGATGTTTGAGGTATAATATTAGGTATGCCTTTTGGAACTTTGTTTTGAATTACAATTGATGAAATACTTCCATCAATTGAAATATTGACTTGTTTACTTTCAAATCTAAGATGTCTAAAAAACAATCTTAAATATTCAAATAAATTTTCTATATCTTGCTTATCTTCAAAATTATTTCCTGTCTTAAAAATTAAACCTTTTGTGTGTATAAAGCATTTTCCAGAATATTTTTCATCAATATATTTTATTAATCCATTAGATTTATACGCTTTAAAATATTGATAGGGAGATAATAATCCAAAATCTTTGATTGATTTTAATTTATATTGTGATTGGGAATTTGTTAAAATTCTCCAAACTATTTCCGAACTAGTTATTATTATGTAATTAGTCATATTTTAATTATAATATCGTCTAATGGATATCGGGATATCGGCTTTGCGCTGTGGAAAAAAATGCAAATGTGCCACCAAATGCGTTGGACTAAATACTGTTGTCAATTAATCGCTGTGCTCTTTCACGCAAATCTGTCTTACTGTCAATGATGCATTTTACTTCTTTTGAAATTCTGTCTATTTCTTTTTTGTCCTTGTGAATTGGCAAAGTCAGTTCAAGCAAACGATTTCCCAATGTAGAGAGTGTCGCTTGTACAAATGTTTTTGTCTCAATTTGTTTTTGAACAACTTTTGTGTTTAATAAAAAGAATAAATAGTAAGGTGTAATTTCTTCCGTGTTGAGAACCCGGATTTTTTTTAAGTGACTTTGAATAATACATTTTACATCCAATTTTGTCACCATACTGCAACGCCCGATTAAAAATGTGCCGTCATTCACAAACAAAATATCTTTCTCCTGTACATCTTGCTGTCTTTTGAATTTTTCGTAAATCTCCTCTGCAACTGCTTTCACCGTGTCCATTTTCATTTCCCAATTCACAATGTCTGTTGTCCGAATGAAAGGAATTACACCACTACCGTAATGCTGTGAACCGATTTCGTTTCCTCTTTTGATTAGAATTACTCTTCTGTCAACTAAATCCCCGATTGTAATAAGTTTATATTTTCCGCTTTTCTTCAACTCGTTTAACTTCTCTTTTATTTCGGGATTGTAATGTTCGGGAATGTAAATATTCTCTTGAATTTCTTCTGTCGGTACAACAAAACCTAAATGGCTTTCTTCTACTAATTTTCCATTGAGAAATTTTGTAAAATTTTTTGCAATGTCTGGAGTGTCGTCATCAAGAATTTTATTTCCGTTCTTGTCAATTACAAGTGAACCGTTATTATTTATCTTGTAAATTTCTTTTCCGTTTTTATTATGTCCGATTGCTTGAGCAATTCCCATAAAAACATTTTTGCGACTGCTTTTTTTCTTTTCTAAAAAAACAACACTTGTTTTCGTGTGTGTGCTCGGTTGAAAAGTTTCTTGTGAAAGGGAAACAATTCCAATTACAGAAGCTGTTTTGCGAATGTATTCCCAAATATATCTGTCCGATGGATTACCGAAAATTCCCTCTGGTAAAACTATTCCCGCTCTACCTCCATCTTTGAGCAACTGAATAATTCTCTCAATGAATAAAATCTGTGGTGGTTGCTTGTCTCGTAATTTTTTTGTCAAAATCCAACCACTTTCTTTGTTGAACCATTGATGTCCTAACTCAAATTGTTTCAGCAAATCTTTTCCGACAACTGGAATTTTTGCCCCGAAAGGTGGATTAGTTAGGACTAAATCAAAAGTGCCTAATTGAATTTTATGTTGCGTTTCCTTGCTCCACTTTTTTGGTTGTTCTAAACTGTTCTCGCAAAAAATGTGATACTCGCTTTCTCCTAAAATTGTGAGATAAATTTTTGCAAGCCGTGAAAGAAATAAATCTTTGTCAATGCCGAAAAGATTGTGATTTTCATTACCGTTTCGTAAATGTTGTTGAAGAATGTGAGCAAGAAAACCACCGCTTCCACAAGCGGGGTCAATTATTTTTTCATTTGCTTTTGGTTGCAAAATATCAATCATCATTTGGACTATATTTCTCGGTGTGAAAAATTGTCCCTCACCTCCACGAAATGCTCTCCCGATAAGTTCTTCAAAAGCGTCTGCAATTATATCTCGGTCTGCGTCAAGAATTGAATATTCTTCGATCCTTGAAATGATGTAGGATAAATCTGCAGGATTAATTTCAATTTCGTCGTCTTCTTCAAAAATGTCGGGATACTTTTCTTTTACTTGTTCAAATACACCGGTAATGCGTGAATGGAAAATTTTCAAGTCCTCAATCGGTCTGTTGGCAATCTCAACAATTTTTTCTTTTGGAGTATTCTTTTCATCATAGATTTTGCAAAGCAAAAGACGCGTTATGTTTTGTGCAATTTTTTCGTCTCTTGTTATACCAGTTACATTGCCCGCAAAATAATCTCTGATTTCTCTGAAAATTATTTTCAGATTATTGATTGGCTGTAAATCTTTTCGGTAAATGATTTTTTTCGGCTTGTCTATTTCAGCAGCCACGAATAAATCAAATCCGAATCCGTTCTCTTTTATTTTGCTTACTTTCTGCATCTGTTATGTGCTTTTACGATGTATTCCATAAAATCCAAAGTTTCATCTAATGAATGGTCGGTCATTGCGACATTGCACCATCTATGTCCATAACGAACATTCTTTGCATTATGTCGTTGTTCGCTTTCTACAAGCGGGCTTATGTGCATAATTTGAATGCTTGAGTCCTCTCCCTCTCTTCGTTTTGTGGAACGCCAAGCGGGTTGCCAAACGGAAATTCTCTCTCTGTCATCCAAGTTTGATGGATTTCCAGCAATGGAAGTTTTACAAAGAGGACAACTTATAAAATCAATTTCACTCGTGGGAAAAATTCGGGAGGGTAAAGAAATATTTCTGTCAATATTTTGATTACGTAAAATTTCAGTTACTTTCGGATAAATTGTGCGGAATGATACTCCGTAAAAAACTACTGCAACTGAAATTGCCAATACCGCATAACTTTCAACTGCGTGTTGCCACTCACACGCTTCAAATGCGGTAATGACGCAGGAATTTTGTGTCCATTGTGTGTCATTCCAATATTTTAAGGTATTGATGTGGTCTATCCAATGTTTCGGTAAAACGACATAACGCTCTGGTAATTCGTGAACTTTTTCTGATGGATATTTTATTAATCGTTCGTCATTGTCTCTAATAACAAAAATTAAAGTTTGAGCGTCATTCTCTCCCTCTATTTCAATGTGGTCAATTTCTTTTGCAAATGGTATTGGAGTTTCTGCCACTACTAAAGGATGCCAACGCAAGTTTCTATTTGAATAGGGCGCTTTCCCTTGCCGTCCTCTTGTGCAAAGTGCGTCTCTTTGCAACTTTCCTCCTCCCAGTCCAAGTCCTCCGTCTCGTGTCTCACTGATTTTTCCCGAAACTCTTATAAATTCCTTTTTGTGTTTCATTGTTGGAATATTCTCCACAATGCAATTAGAGATTTGATTACAGAGTTGAATTATCTCTTTGTCTTTCGAGGTTAGAAAATTTGCACTTGTTGTTCTCCCAGTCGCCATAATTTAAATTTATTGGTAAAAATAGTTAAAGTTCTTTACTTGTATTCGTTTGTTAGGCAAAATGCAAATGTGTCACACACCAAATTCAAAAATAAAAAAAACCGAGTCGCTCTTTTGTATTTTGAGAAGCGATAGCCAAACGGCTTTTCCGAAATTGTCTGCTTGTGTGTCCGCAATCAAAGTTTGATGTCTGCATTGTCGCAAATATAGTGGTGCCTAACATCCAAATTTACGCATTGCGTTAATTTTTTACAATCAATCGTTCGTTAATAATACTAATTTTATATAATAATACGCACTAATAAGGATGATTTCAATATAAATTATTTAGAATAGTTTAAGAAAGAAATGGATTTGCAGAGTTACAGTATAAGAACTGTTTCTGCATATCTCTGTGCCATAAAGATATTTTTTTCCGGCATTAGAGTTGAAGATTTAAAAAATGTTGATGAAAGAGAGATCGAAGATTTTATAATCAGAAGATTAAGAATACAAAAGATTTCGCAATCTTATCAAAAACATCTTCTTGGTTCTATCAAACTTTTTTATAAGTTAGTCCTTAAAAGAAATTTGAGGATTGAACACTTTTACCCAAAAAGAACAGAAAAGAAACTGCCAAATGTATATTTAAAGAATGATGTTAAAAGATTGATTGATTCCTGTAAATATACTAAACTTTCATTCACTTGATAAAGCGTTATGGTTTTTAGTCCACCAAGAGGTGTTCACCTCGTCGTCAAGTTAGTCAACATCAGACAGCTTTGCCTTGCATTTAGCTGTCGCTCAGAACTTGCTGCTAACCGATATTACGCACAGGGCTTTATTGTATTCTGTTTCTTTCGTTTCTTGAAGTATTCCAATATTTCTTCTTTGGTCATTTTGGATAACTTCTCGCTTAATTTGTCTCTTTGTTGACGCATATATTTTATAGCGTCAAATGTTTTTTCAGTCGTCTTCATATTTTTCAAATTCTCTTGGTGAACGAATTTCTAATTGCTTATAACCCTTTTTGATGTTGATAGAGTTGTAACCCCTTATTTTTTCTATATTCACTATGTGTTTAAAGTTCCAACTTACTAAAAAGTCAGCACGATTTATTGTGGCTAAAGCTATATGTAAGCAGTCAGCATAACTTGTCTGTCCCACAACTTTTTCATTAATGTATTCTGTTACCAAATCAACTGCTTCGTCAGTTGTTTCAATGAACTCTGTCAGGTCAGCTCTAAGACTTTTTACAAGGTCTTTTACTTTTTCAGGTGCATTTTCTAGTTCGTCCTGTGTAACTGTTGAGTAAAGAATTATAAATTCTCCTGCTTTAATTCTATCAAAGAGAGGAATTGTGTGCTCTTTGAACTCATCGTCAAAATGTCCACCGAAAACTGATGTGTCTATGTATATTCTTTGTTTCACTTTTTTTGTTATCTAATAGTTCTCAAAAATACTAACTATATGTGTTTATTCGGTCAGTTTTTTTATTATCTATCGTTCGTTAATATTACTATTTTTGTTTAATAATACACACTAATAAGGATGATTTCAATATAAATTATTTAGAATAATTTAAGAAAGAATTGGAATAGCAAAGATATAGCATCCGGTCTGTTTATTATATATTCGTGCAATTAGTTTAATTCGTGAAAATTCGTGGTGAAACATTTCTTAACTTTTAAAATTCATAATGAAATTTCTCTCCCGCAGGAGTCTCTCGCAGAGGACTCCTGCGAATTACAAAACTTTGATCTGAAATAATGAGAATATACGAGTGAGGAAAAACAGTTTAGATTGATACAGAAAAAGTCCCCCTTTGGAGGAGCTTGTCCCGATATATCGGGAGGATTTAGGGGGAGGAAAAAATATATTAAATTAATTCATATAAAAGTCCCCCCTTGGAGGGGGATTTAGGGGGAGGATTTCATAGGAAGAAAAAGTTAATTTTAATTCGTGCAATTCGTTAAATTATCGAAAATTCGTGGTGAAACATTTTTTAAATTCTCTCCTGCTGGAGTCTCTCGCAGAGGACTCCTGCGAAATAAAAAATACTAAATTAGTTTAAAAACCTATCCACGAATTACCACGAATTAATCGAATTACACTAATCACTGTTTAAAAGCATTAACTTATTTTCAATCTTACCATTCCCATTCGTGCAATTAGTTAAATTAGTGAAAATTCGTGGTGAAACATTTCTTACCTATTAAAATCCAAATGAAACTTTTTTCACAGAACCCATCTTCTTTATTCAGTCTGTAATCATTGATTTTTACTACAATCTTTTGCATATTCGCTGATAAATAATATAATTAGGCAATTCCTTTCTTTGGAATTTTTTATTAACTAAATTTTACACGATGAAAATTACAATAACTTCTCGACACTTCAAAGCGCACGAAACTCTCACCGCAGAAATTGAATCAAAACTAAATGAACTTTCAAAATATAATGAAGAAATTTTACATGCTGATGTAATTTTATCTTATGAAAAACCTACTCACAGCATTAAAATTTCTGAAATTCTCCTTAAACTTAAAGATAAACTTATAACTGCTAAAGAAGAAGATGATGACTTTTCTAAATCGTTTGATAAAACTCTTGCAAAAATTGAAACTCAGTTATTAAAACATAAAGATAAAATAAATTCAAGAAAACACGAAGCTCAAAAATCTTCGGATTAATTATAACTATAAATGTCAGATCGTTTTTCTAACCTAAAAGAAATTAAAAAAGAATCTATCTCTGTTGATTTTTTTTATGAGTCTTGTAAAGAAAGATTCCGTTTGCACAAAGTTTCGCAAAATAAAATCTCTCCTGATAAACTCATTACGGATAAAGATATTCACAGACCGGGTCTCGCTTTGGCAGGTTATATTGATTTATTCACCTATAAAAGAATTCAGGTCTTTGGTAATACGGAAATCAGATACCTAAATTCTATTTCTGACGAAGACAGAAAAAATACTCTTGAAAAATTTTTCACTCATGATATCCCTTGCATCATTGTTACTAATGAAAATGAAATCCCAAAAGAACTGATGATGTTAGCCGATAAAACTAATACTCCGGTTTTAAGAACTAACATTTCTACTACTCGTGCCGCATATTTAATCAGTGATTTCCTTGATGATCAGTTTTCTGTTCAGATTATCATTCATGGTTCTTTTGTTGATGTTTATGGTATAGGTCTAATGTTCACCGGAAAATCCGGCATAGGAAAAAGCGAAATCACTCTCGACCTTATCGAAAGAGGTCATCGTCTCGTTGCTGATGATGTTGTCGTTGTTTCCAAAAAAGCAGAAAGTGTCCTGATGGGTTCAGGTACTAACCTCGTAAAACATTTTATGGAAGTTCGTGGGCTCGGTATCATTGATATAAAATCAATTTTTGGAATTCGTGCCATTCGTTTCCAAAAAAGAGTTGAGGTAATTGTTGAACTTCTAAACTGGGATCCCTCCAGAGAATATGACAGGACTGGTCTCGATACTAAAAAAGTAAACTTACTCGGCGTCGATGTTGAATTAATCCGTTTGCCTATTTTTCCGGGTAAGAATATTACTGTAATTGCAGAAGTTATTGCTTTAAACTATCTTTGCAAACACTATGGTTATAATCCGGCAGAAGAGTTTAATAAAAAACTTACTGAAGAGATTAATAAAAAATCTGAAACTAACGGTCCTGATAAAGCTACTTATGACAGAACTATTGAATACTTTGAACATGATTTTGAATAAATTTTTGTTCTTAATAAATACCCGGAATTGCAGATTTTTTGAATTTGCAAAATTATATATAATTAAATATTAAATCTTTATGAAGAAATTTGGTTTATTCTTTGTAATAATACTTTCCCTCACTGTTCTTTTCACAATCGCCGGCGGAAGAAAGAAAAAACCGGTAATGGAAAATAACGTCAGCTCTATTCTAACTCCTCTGCAAGAACCTGATATAGTAGATGCGGTTCAAGGTGACTGGGTTATTAAGCAGGAAATGAGTGATGCTGAAAAACTTAACCCTGTTGTTACTAACGATGCTACTGCTGACGAAATTATTTCATATTACCTTTTTGAAAAACTTCTCAGCCAGGACAGAATCACTTATGAACTTGTTCCGGAAATCGCAAAAGATCTTCCCGTCCTCAGCGAAGACCACCTTACTTACACTTTTGATATTAAGGAAAATGTAAAATTCTCTGATGGCTCTCCTCTAACAGGTGAAGATATTATTTTCACTTTCAAAGCAATTAAAAATCCTTTCACTGATGCTCAGGCATTGAGAAATTATTTTGTTGATTTAGAAAGGGTTGAACTCGTTGACGGTAATAAATTCAAGGTTAGATTCGTTTTCAAACAACCTTACTTCAGAGCTATTTATGCCGTTGGTGATATTAAAATTGTGCCTAAAAAAATTCTTGACCCAGAAAATTTAAATGATAAAATTTCATTTGAAATGATTAATAATTCCTACACCAATTTAGATCCGGCAAATTATCCCGATATGAAAAAATTTGCTGATTTTCTAAATTCTCAGGAAGTATCAAGATCACCTAAATATGTTGTCGGCTCCGGTCCTTATAAACTCGAAAGCTGGACTACCGGTCAGCAAATTGTTCTTATCAGAAATGATAATTGGTGGAATAAAGATGAAAAAGCATATCCTAAAAAAATTGTTTTTAAAACTATTACTGACCAAAACGCCGCAATCGTTTCGGCTAAGAATAATGAAATTGATTTGATGTATGTAGTTCAGCCGGTGGATTTTGTTGAAAATGTTAAAGAACCTGAAAAATTTGGACTTAAAAAAGCCCTCGTTTTAGAACCTGTCTATTCTTATATAGGTTGGAATAATGAAACTCCATATTTCAGTGACCCCAAAGTGAGAATGGCTATGAGCTATGCAATTGACCGTGCCTCTATTATTGAAAAAATATTTTATGGAATGGCTGTCCCTATTCAGTCTCATGTTTTTTATAAAAGTGAATATTACGATTCTACTCTCCCCATAATCCCATTTGATCTTGAAAAATCAAAACAACTTCTTAGTGAAGCAGGATGGAAAGATACTGACGGCGACGGAATTCTCGATAAAATGATTGATGGAAAAAAAGTTGATTTCAAATTTATGTTTACTAATAATAATAACCCTACAAGAAGAAAAATAGCCCTGATTATTATTGATGCTCTCAAACAAATTGGTATCTCCGCTGATATTCAGGATTATGAATGGTCCGTTTTTCTTGATAGAGTAAAAAGACATGAGTTTGACGCTGCTATTATGGCTTGGCAGCTCTCCACAGGTCCTGAAGACCCATATCAGATTTGGCATTCTTCTCAGTCTAAGGATAAAGGCAGCAATACGATTAGTTATAAAAACGAAAGAAGTGATGAACTTATCGAATTGAATCGTGTCACTTTTGATGACAGTGTCAGAAAAATAATTTTAAAAGAATGGCAGGAAATTATTTATAAAGACCAACCTTATACTTTCCTTTGGACTCCTACCGGCAGATATTTGTATGCTGATAGGTTCAAAAATACACGATGGTATTCATATCCAAATTCTCCTTTGATGAAGGAATGGTGGACACCAACAACTTTAGCTCGTTATAATTAAATTAAAACAGAATGATTGAATATATAATTAAACGGCTTTTAATATTTATTCCAACATTATTCGTAATCACTGTTATTACGTTTACAATCTGCAGAATGGCACCGGGTGATCCTACAGAAATGAAAATAGGAGGAACTCAGGAGGCAATGAAAACAGATGCAAAAAATCAAATTTCCGAAACCACTAAAGAATATTACAGAAAAAAATTCGGTTTGGATAAACCTATTTGGCAGCAATATTTTATCTGGATAGGGAATATGTTGCAAGGGGATTTTGGTAATTCATTCAAAGATGACAGACCTGTTATCAGCAAAATTTTGGAAAGATTACCCATTACTATTACTATTAATCTTTTATCTTTTTTTCTTATTTATTCCATTGCCATCCCTATCGGAATTTATTCCGCTGCTAAGCAATACTCTTTTTGGGATAGAACTTCAACAGTTTTCCTTTTTGTTTTATATTCTCTCCCTAACTTCTGGATTGGTACTCTCGCAATTGTGTTTCTTTGTAATGTAGAATATTTTAAAATTTTTCCTGCTGCCGGTATTCAGTCTTTAAATTATGAAACGCTTTCTTTCTTCGGTAAAATTCTCGATAGGGCTCACCATCTGATTTTACCTGTTATAATCTCCAGTGTTACAGCTCTCGCTTTCCTTTCTCGTCAAATGAGAAGTTCTATGCTCGAGGTTATCAGACAAGATTACATAAGGACTGCCCGTGCAAAAGGTCTTGAAGAGAAAAAAGTAATTATGAAGCATGCTCTAAGAAATTCATTAATCCCGATTATCACAATTTTTGGTGGACTTCTTCCTGCTATGGTTGGTGGCTCCATTATCATTGAGTATATTTTTACGATTCCCGGAATGGGTCAGTTGTTCTATCAGGCAATTCTTGATAGAGATTATCCGCTTATCATGGCTGAACTTTTCCTTATTGCTGTTTTAACTGTTATAGGTGTTTTAATTGTAGATATTATTTACTCTATTATTGATCCGAGAATATCTTTTACAAAAAAATCAACTTAATTTTTATGTCAAATAATCCAATAGATCAATTTCCTGATAAAGAACCTGAAATTTCGGTTGTAAATTCACAGATAATCGAAACTAATGATCCGGTAAATCCTGAATTATCAAAAGATCAAATTGAAAGCAGATCAAAAGTAGGTGAGTCTTACTGGTCTTTTGTTAAACACCAGTTCTCTAAAAACAAACTTGCGATGATATCTCTTAATATCGTTATGGTTTTTATATATCTTGCTGTTTTCGCAGATTTTCTTGCTTACAATAAACCTCTTTTTGTTAAATATGAAGGCAATTCTTATTTTCCGGTTATAAACGATTATCTGCAAGGTGTCGGGATTAACGCATGGCCTGAAAATTTAAAATTTGTAAATTGGAAATCTCTTGACGACAAAAATCTTTTAGAATATGTAATTTGGCCCGCCGTTCCTTATGCAGCAAATGAAACTGATTTATCATCAACTCTCGCAAAACCAGGGGGTGATCACTATCTCGGTACGGATGCAACGGGCAGGGATTTACTCGCAGGTTTAATTCACGGCTCAAGAATTTCATTATCGGTAGGTTTCATTGCCGCCGGTATTGCTCTTCTCATTGGAATTTTTCTTGGTTCACTTGCAGGATTTTATGGAGGAACGGTTGATATCCTCATTATGCGACTTGTTGAAATTTTTATGACATTGCCCACCTTTTTCTTAATTATAACTATTGTTGCAATTTATGGGTCAAGTATTTGGTTTGTTATGGCTGCAATTGGTATAACAAGTTGGACGGGTGATGCTAAGCTCGTCAGAGGGGAAGTGCTTAAAGTTAAAAATCTTGAATATGTAACCGCTGCCAACTCAATGGGTTTTTCAAATCTTAGAATTATTTTCCGGCATGTCTTGCCAAATGCTATATCTCCAGTTCTTGTTTCCGGTGCATTCGCTATCGCCGGTGCTATCCTTGCAGAAGCAGCACTTAGCTTTTTAGGTTTTGGTGTTAAAGCAACAACAGTAACTTGGGGTTCATTGATTAACGAAGCAAGACAGGCATCAAACGCTTGGTGGTTAGCAATTTTTCCGGGTTTAATGATTTTCTTAAGTGTCGTATCTTACAATCTTATCGGTGAAGGTCTCCGCGATGCCCTTGACCCAAGATTACGGGATTAAAAAAACTATTTGGGAAAAAGTTAAAATTGCAATTTTAATTCTTATAGAATAAATTTTTTCTTGACATAAAAATTTAATTGTATTAATTTTGAGCAATCGTTCTATATTAACAATCTAAATATTATGAAATCTATACTCTGCCTACTAATCTTTTTTTTATCAACTTTTACAAATTTAAATCATAGTTGTGCAAATTTAATTTCAAGTTTTTATGAAGTTAATTTTGATAGTACTGATGCTTTTCAAAATCCATCAATTTTTGGTGGAATTCAAGCGGATATGTTTAATGAGAGAGGTTATTATAACTCAAATTCATTTTCTGCTGAAGAAAGTCAAATTGTAAATGATTATAATGGAAATCTACAATTATCAATTCCAATGTATTTTTACAAACTAAATGGAGATTTAAATTTAAATATTTCTTTAAACTATAATGGATCTGTTGGTCATTCAACTTTAAATTGCGATGAAAATTTTTTAACAGGTCCCTATGATATTCCGGTTACAAATATTAATACTCCGGAATTTATTATTAGCTTAAACGGTTGGGCAGTTCAAACCTCAAATTTTGAAATTGATTATTTAAGCAGAGCAAATTATACTGGTCAAACAATTTCAGGCAGTGAAGTTTCAATGTTAACAAATGGATATCATATAACAAGTAAAATGTCTAATCCAAGCACTCTAAGTAGAGATCAAATATCTTTATTAAGAGGTGACGGTTCAGTATTGACTTTGGAAAACATAGAATCCAGTAGTTATGAATTTATTGGTGAATATTATTCGACAGAAAGAGGCAATTATACACGTGGTTTTGTTAAAGAAATCCCAGGATCTAATTCGTCAACCCCAGATAGAGTTAAAAGAAGAACATTAGAACTACATCAAGGGGATGGCTTAATCTATTATTTCCAGGAAGAATATGTTTATTATATTGATTATGATGAACAAGATCATATTGATAAACCCTATTTATTAAATAGACCAAAATGTTTTTACCTAAATAAAATAACAGACAGATTTGGGAATTATATTGAATTAATTTATAAACGAATTGATAAACAAGGTAGAGCAAAATTTACAAATATTAGAACATCAACTTTCCCGACAAATATAGCCGGAGTTTATGATTTTAATTTTAATTATAACTTTTCATCTACAATATCCACTTTAGATATTTCGGGAACAGGGAGAGGTGATTTTGGAATTAAATTAACTGGAACTGAAATGAATTCTACCAAAAATCATTTGACTTATATCAATGAAATTATTACACCGGAAAATAAATCAATTTATTTTACTAATTCATCTTATCCCAGAAAATTTAATAATGCACGATATAATCTAGCTGGTTTAGGTTCAATCAATATAGATTTTTCTAATTCTAACAATCCGCTTAAAAGAATTTCAAGAGTTGAAAATTTTAATAAAGGTAAAACAGTATATTTCTATAATGGTAATAATGAATTAAACACTGTTAACTTAGATTATTTAAACTCGGGTTCAATTGCAGTAAAAGGAAATCTAAATTTTTATGGTCAAGGAAGAGATCCATTCTATGTTAATATGTTAGATTCAATTTATTATATTGACAAAAACACAAATGATCGTTATAAAGCGGATAATTACAAATATCAATGGATTAGAACATCAGCTGAACCATATGAACAAGATCCAATTGATGAAACAGATTTTTATTCAGCTACCAAAACAGTTAGTCCAAATTCATCTCAACCATTAGTCTCTAATATCAATAATTCAATTACATATTATAGCAGCATAAAAAGATATAAAATTTTTAAATATTATTATAATGCTTTGAATTTAGGAACAAGAAATTACCCTGGTTATACTAAATTATATCATGAAAAGGATTCAACCTCTGATGGAATAACTAATACAAAAGATTACTTTTATGAAATTGGAACACCTACTGTTTATCAAAATACTGGGCATGTCTATAGATATGCAAGTTTTTTGGATACATTAATTACAAATACAATCATAACATTAAATAATGAAACTTCTATTTCAAATGATAGATTCAAATATACATTTAATGAAAATTTTCCAATTTATTCATTTAATGTTATAAACCCAATTAAAGAATTAATTGCTACTGATAATTACGGTTTATCATCAAAAACCAATTTTAAGATATTTAATGATACTTCATTATTCTGGATTGGAGGAAGGGGATCTACTGATCCATACTCAAAAAGAGATACAAGTGTTTTTTATAAGATTTCTGTTCCTGAAGTAATTACTAAATATAAACAAATAAATCAAATTTTAGAAAAAACTGAAAATACTTTTATAGAAGATGAACATTCTAATTTAGGTTATATAGCTCAAATATTAGAAACAAAACATAGTTATTATAATTCAAATGATTATCAAGAAATAAATTTTAATTATTTAAAAAATGATACTCTAGGTGCATTTTTATACGGATTTTTACGTCCAGGGGTCGAAGGTAACTTAAAATCACAGACTGATCCGAATGGTAACCTAACTAATTTTTCGTATTTGTTATTGCATAATCCTACTTCTGGAATTACTCCAATTCAACATGATTACTTTGATGCTATTATTGAAAACCTTGATGATTATTACTTAAATATTCCATCACTTTCATATTATAAAGCTTTTTATAATGGTATTACTGGTTCTAATTCTTGGCTTTTTGATGGTAGAATGCCTATCAAAACCGAAAAATTTTCGAGTTCCGGAAATTCTGTTTCTCAATACTCAACTTATGATAGAGCAGGAAATATTCTTATGACAGTTGATCCTAATATGTTTATTAGCGAAGCGAATTATGAAAAATTATTGCGAATAAATAATGTTGTTTTACCTTATGATTTTAATTCTCAAACCATGTTTAGAGATTCTATCTTGGATACGCTTTATGGTGAGATTAGTAAAATTTTATACTGTGATACAATGGGATTTAAAGACTTTCTAAATAGTGAAGAATATCCGGATATGTTCATAAATGATCCTTACTATTTAAGTTATGATCTTTCAGAAACCTCTGGTCCGATTTTAAAATTATTAAAATCATATGAATCAAACGATTCTGTTGTTATAACTCAAAAAACTCTTCCTGTATTAAGCTTTGGAGAATTTCCAGAAATTAATAATATTGTTGAAATTGATTCTGCTTTTATTGAATTTTCTCCTGCATTCTTAAAACCTTTGGTTAACGGGTCTGACCATCGTTCCCTTTATAATTTAAAATTAGTAACGTTAGATAATCTTAATTTCAATTCGAATACTGAAGGGCAAAGATTTACTGGAACAATTGATCTTTCGGAATTTGGAGATAAACAATTTATAAATATTAATGCTTCAGAATCAGAATCAATCATCACAGATCATTCTATTGCAAATCAAGTATATAATCAAAGTCAAAATAAATTTGATATAAAAGATTTATTGGAATATCATATCCTTCAAAACGATAAACCCTTAAAAGGTATAATGATTGATATTTTACCCTCTGATTCAACTTTTTTTGGATCAGCAGAATTTGAAATGAATTTAAGTGAATCTATTGCTTCAGCTGAAAGTATTGATGGTATTTATTATAAAAATTGGAGGAATTATGCGAGCCCTAGAATATTAATTTATGCAAAAACCAAAGTAATTACAGAAAGAATTGAAAATAATTATTCAGAATCTACGCTGAAATATGAATATGAAGATGAATCTAATTTAGTGAGGACTTTAAAAAATCTTGACAATGGTTCTACTCAATCTCGACGGGTTAAGTCTGAATTTCTTTTTAATGGATTTTATAAAAAAGTATCTACTAGAAATTATTATTCAAGTAATGATTATTATAAAGATACTTTAACATTTAATTATTTAGATCTAAATTCTTCTAAATCAGATTATTTGAATAATTCGACTATTTATTCTTATGATAAATATGTTGGTGTTTCAAAATCATTTAACCCTGATAATTCATATTCATTAGTAAATAGCGGTTTTGTCAATGGTTTAACTAATTATTTTGGAACTATAAATGGTCCTATCTCGATACAAACTTTTATTGATGAAACTGGTAGAAAAAAAGATGTTTATTCTGATTATCTTGGAAATGTATTACGAGAAATAAATTATGCTGAACATGACAGAGATCCGGAAGAATCTATTGATACAACAGATAATCCTGAAAATCTTATTAAATTAATTACAGATTTTTCTTATGATGATCTTTATCGCATTGATAGTGTAAAAACTCCTGATTCAAAATTGATTATTTATAGCTATGATCATTATGGTAATATAAATAAAAGAATTACAGCTGATGCCGGGGTTGTTCAATTTGGCTATGATAAAAATGGAAATCTAAGATTTTCACAGGATGAAAACCAAAAAAATTCAGGCAATAACGTCTACACATTTAGAAATTATGATGGATTAAATCGATTATTAGGGTTAGGAGTTACTTCTCCAAATGGTGAACAACCTGATTGGCAAAATCTTATTTTTCAAAATGATTATGTCTCGGATAATTCACAAAATCCTTATGATAATCATTTAATAATTAATATTTATGATTCTCTTATCTCATCTAATTTCAGTTTTGTAAATATTCCTTCAGATTATTATTCAAATTTTAATTTTACCAAAGGTAGATTAGTTGCAACAGCTTATAGAACGAGTAAATCCAATCCATGGGGCTTTAAGTTTTATAGGTATGATGCGAGAGGTAGAATTATTAAATTTTGGAACAATATTATAGGTTTAGGAATTAAAACATCAGAATACAATTTTAATTCTGCAGATATGACAACTTATTTGACTTATCAACTTGGAAATTCAGATCAAAAACGATTCAGATATTATTTTGACAATTTAGAAAGATTAAGAGACTATTCTTTACTTACTGGAACTTTAGTAGATCCACCTGAAAGTAATCTACTTTCGGATTATTTAAAACTTTTTGAATATACTTATAATGCAAATTCTCAGATTACTCAAAAAGAATATAAAGATAATTTAATCTTGATCAATTATAACTATAATTCAAGAAATTGGCTAACTTCTCAGACTTCGACAGACAGAATATTCGATTATACAAATACTTATTTTGCAAATGGAAATATTAATACACAGTTTATAGACGGAAGTTATAAATATAATTTCGTCAATGCAGGTGCTTTGAATTTCAGCTTTACTTATGACAAATCCAACAGTCTATTAAAAGTTGAAGAAAATCATCAGAGCGGTTCAACTTATCATCTAATCAATAACTTCGACAAAGATGGAAATATAAAATCACTCAAAAGATTTGGTTCTGAAAATAATCTTGTAGATAATTTTGAATATTCTTACATTTCAGGTACAAATAAATTGCTGAAAGTGTCTGGAAATGAAAATCAATATTCTTATGATGGGAATGGAAATATGATTTCTGATAATCTGAATAATCTTTCCTCAATTAAATATGACCATAGAAATTTAATAACTGAATTCAGAAAAGTAATCACAACTCCTTCAGACCCTCCAAGTTATGAAATTTATTTAACTGAGTTAAAGTATGATGATCGGGGAATGCGAATACGAAAAACCGAATATTTATATACCGGATTAGACTCCGAACCAATATTTAATGAAGATGCTCCAATTGGATGGACAGCATTAACTGATAATTTTTATGTAAGAGATGTTTCAGGTAATGAATTGGCAATTTATAACAGTTCTACTATCAAACAATGGAATTTAAATGCTTTAGATAACGAAGGTTATCTCGATACAGATGGGTTGGATAGATTTTATATTAAGGATCATTTAGGAAGTATCAGAGTTGTCTTAAACCACGAGGGTCAGATTGTATCAGCTCAAGATTATGATGCTTGGGGTTTTCCATTACAGGACAGGCAATATGATACAGAGGATGAAATTTATAAATTCACAGGCAAAGAACGCGACCGAGAAAGTGGATATGATTATTTCGGAGCAAGATATTACGATTCCCGCATAGGAAGATGGGGACAAGTAGAACCGCTCTTAGAAAAATATCTAAACTTCAGTCCTTATTGCTATGGTGTAAATAACCCAGTTATAATGAAAGATATTAATGGACTTGATGTATACATTGTCGGATCTGAAGCCGAAGATGTTTTTGATTATCTTAGTGATTTATCTGATGATTTAACCTTCAAAAGGGATAAGAAAACAGGAAAATTATCTGTTAAAGGAAAAACTTCAAATAAACTTGAAGAACTTTTAGTCGAAGCAATAGATAATCCAAATGTTAAAGTTAGATTAATAACAACCAAATATAATGCAGTTATAAATGATGATGGCTCTTTATCTCTTATTCAAGTTGGTTTATTTGGTGGTAGCTATAAAAAAGATGACATCACTAATGCAACTCAATATTTAAATTTAGATTTAGCTCGAAAATATGAGGAAGCCGGTGGTTCATCTATTCAGGTTTCAATTATGCATGAAATTACTGAATCATATTATTCAGCAATTACAGATCCTGGAGATTACACAAGTGAACGATTTAATGATGCTCATAATCACATTGAAAAATTAGAAAATGAGATTTTTCCTGGATTATACAGACCTCAAATGGGTTTCGCTTTAAAATGGGGTCATAATAATCCAAGAGTTGAAAATTTCAGTAGGGCTGTTATATTTAATAAAGAAGGTAAAGTAACAACTTTGTTTGATAAATTAAATATTAAGGAATGAAACGGTTTTTTTTGATAACTTTATTTTCCATTTCAGTTATTTCTTGTTCAACATCTATTTTTTATACACAAGGTAACTATCCATATGAAAATATTGTAATAGTTAAAATCTTATCAATTGACACTTCTGCTTTTGTAGATCATGTTTTCTACAGCGGAAGAGAAATGAAGACTAATAAAATAATTTATTTAATCTCAAAAAAAGATTCCACTTTCAAATTTGACTTTAATAAAGAAAATATGGAAATAATTTATCCATTTAAGATTTATAGTTTTGAAATCGTGAAAGCATCTTCAAATATCGCAATGTGGAAATATTATCCAAGAACAAGTGGATATGGGTTTGATATAGATAGTGATAACTTTATTAGTATTTGGTCTAATGGTAAATTTGATGTTGATGTTTATACTTCACCAAATCTGATTGATAAGTATTATATAAAAAAATAACCTATTAACAGAATTATAAGTTAATTTAAAAATTAAATTAGATATAAATTGATCTACAGAAAATAACATTTAATAAGAAATAGTATAAGAGTTATAAGTAATAAAACCTCTTTTCAACTATAAATTAAAAATCATAATTTTTATTTAACCAAAACTATCCCAAATATTTAGTAGATTGAAATTTTGATATCTAAAAATTCAATTTCATCGTTTTTTAATTTGAGAAGTTTATACTGTATTTTATTAACTTTTAGATCAAATAATGTTATACTATGAATAGCTGATTGGTTTAAATTTTTTCTCAATTTATGAAATACTCAATCTGAATTTATTCTTCCAAAACAAGCCTCTTTTAAAGCATTTTTGAATATCTAATAATTAACTCATTTTGTTTTCTTTTATGTATTTTGAAACTCCCTTATTTTGTTTATATTTGCAAAAATATATTTTTAAGAAATTTTAATCCGGGAGATTGTAAAAAATGGTTTGGACATTGGAATTAGCATCATATCTTGATGATGCACCTTGGCCTTGTAATAAAGCTGAATTAATTGATTATGCTACCAGAACCGGTGCTCCTCAAGAAGTTATTGATAATTTAGATGACCTTGAAGATACCGAAGAACCGTACGAAAGCATTGAAGAAATTTGGCTCGATTATCCGACTGATGAAGATTTCTTCTATGACGAAGAAGCTAAAGATTTCTAATTTTTTTTTGGCAAATTTTAATGCAACCCAATATTCATTCTCAAATGTATATTGGGTTTTTGTTTAATAATGAAAATCCTAATTTTTCTAATATTATTCTCTAATTTATTATTCGCTCAGGATAATCCTGTTTTTGAAAAAAATCTTGAAGTTGATGAAGTGAATTTTAATTTTAATCCGCAACTCGAAATTTCCAATGAAATTTTAAATAGCATTATCTACACTAAATCCGGTGAACTATTTAAACTTGATGAATTATCTCTCGATATTCTTCGTTTAGAAAAATTTATGTTTGATAACGGATATTTTAATTCCAATGTTGATACTGCTTTCACATTTAATTCTGATACTACTGAAATAAATGTTTTATTTAATATTAAAGAAGGAAGATCATTTATTTTAAGTGATATTAATTATTTCGGATTAGATGACTTGGATCAGAATATTAAAAATTTAGTCTTTTCTTCAAATAATATTTCTACCGGACAAATTTATAATAAAAACAATATTAATCTTGAAGCTATCAGAATTTTAGGACATCTTCAGAATAATGGATATGCATTCGCTGAAAATAACGACATTGTTGTTGACAGAACTTTCAGTACTAATCGCGAAATTTCTCAGGATGTTAAACTATCTATGTATTTTAAAACCGGCAATAAATATTATTTTGGTAATACGGATATTGTAATCGTTGATAATAAATATGGAATTACTATCTCTGATATTTCAAGAAATCTTGAATACAAAGAAGGTGATCTTTATCAAAAAGATGTGCTTACAAAATCTGAAAATAAAATTAGTTCTATTGCTCTGATAGAATCAAGTACTTTTGAGATTGAAAATATTGACTCATCAGCCAATAAAATTAATTATAAAGTAACAATTCGGCTAAAAAATAAATATCAACTCGTTCCGGAAATTGTCGGATATGAACTCTCACAAAGATTTTATGGTGGTGTCGGTCTGTCTTATACTGACAGATATTTCTTCGGCGGAGGAAGGACTTTTAACGGAAGCATAAGAGTTCTTGCAAATTCTATTGAAAGAAATCTCGCTGATATGCAATTAACAGTTACACAACCTTTCCTTTTTAATAATGAAAATATTACCGGAAGTGTCCGACTTGGTTCTACTTATCTCAATGATATTACTAATGATCTTAATTACAGAGTTTTTGAAGCAAGACTTATTAATGGTGTGGCTATTAATCTTCCAACTTTTACTTATTTAAATAATCTGACAATTGATTGGGAACTGATAAACCAAAATATTTTATTTAAACCTGAATCCCCGTTCTTTGTGAATAATAATGTTCCTCAAGAATTAATTGATGAATTTGATTTTAATATTTTCTCTTCAAGATTTAATATTTCTACCTATCATAATGGAACAGATAACATACTTTATCCTACTTCGGGATTTTTTCAATCATTTAATTTTCAGGAAAGCGGATTAATCGGAGGACTTATTGAAAAAATCTTTAATACATATACATTTAGATATTTAAAATTTGTTGTTGTTAATAAATATTTTATGAATCTCACAAATGATCCTATAGTATCCGTTTTAGGTACTAAGTTTACTACAGGAATATTATACGAATATGGTGATAATACAATTGTTACATCTTCAGGTGGAGAAATTACATCTGATGCTCTGCCAACTGACTTTAAATTTGTAGAAGGTGGAGCTTCAAGCAACAGGGGATGGAAAGCAAAACAGCTCGGTATAGTACCTGATAAATCTCTTGGCGGAAATTTTATTGTCGATGGCAGTTTTGAACACAGACTAAGACCGTTTAATAATTCTAAAAATTTTATTCTAAAAGATTTAGGTTTTGTATCGTTTGTTGATTACGGAAATGTTTGGGAAAATGCTTCCGATTTTAGATTCGATGAACTTGCTGTTTCTTTCGGAGCGGGAATCAGATATTATACTGTTATCGGTGCTGTACGGCTTGATTTAGGTTTTAAACTTTATGACCCTCAACCGGGACTTATAGGCGGTTCAAAATGGATTTGGGGTTCCGGTGCAAATTTTAATGATAAATATAATATCCAGTTCGGAATAGGGAATACTTTCTGATGTGGAATAATATAATTGCTCAGGACAGAGCTAAAAAAATTCTAATCAATATTTTTAAAACCGGAAACATTGCCCATTCATATATTTTTTTTGGGAAAGATGGAACAGGTAAAGATGCCGCTGCAATTGAATTTGCTAAATTGTTAAACTGCTCAAACCCTGTTGATAACAATCCATGCGATATTTGTAAAAGCTGTATTCAAATTTCAACTTTTAAATCTCCTTTCGTTAGATTTATAACCGCTTTGCCTGCAGGTAAAGATTCCGAGGATAATGATACTCTTTCTGATTTGAAACCGGAAGATTATGATTTGTTAAATGATGAACTTGCAAAAAAATCTCAGGATATTTATCATAAAATAAAACTCCCAAAAGCAAATACAATCCGAATAAGCTCCATAAGAGATATAAAAAATCCTATCTACCTTTCGGAAAATTCAGGAGTTAAAAAAGTTTATATTATCTCTGATGCTGATTTAATGAATGTTTTCACTGCGAACTCTTTGCTGAAAATACTTGAGGAACCACCTAAAAATTCTGTCATAATTCTTACCACATCCAGAATAAATTCTTTATTACCTACCATCGTTGGCAGGTGTCAAAAAATTCATTTTGAAGATATACCTGTGTTAGAATTAAAAAAATACATTTTAAAAAAATCTCCTTCACTCTCAGAATCTGAAACTTTGTTAATGGCTGAGCTAAGCAATGGGAGCATTTATATATGTAATAAAATTTTAAATGAAAATTATGCTGAGTTGAGAGAAAAAGTAATAGAGTTTTTAACTTCTATGCTCACAAATAAAAATCTGTTACTCGGCTCTACAATAGATGATTTAATCTCAGGTAAAGACAAAGAAAAAATAAAACAGTTTTTAGTGTTGTTGATTTATTGGTTCAGAGATTTATTTTTACTAAAATATAATTATGAATCCAACATAATTAACTCTGATAAAATAGACAGATTGAAAAATTTTAATAAAAATTTTAAATCGGATAATATGAAGATTATTGGATTAATTGAAGATTCTTTCAGAGATTTTGACCAAAACTTAAACCCTGAACTAATTCTATTCCACCTATCCCAAAATATCAAATTAAACATCCATCGTAATTCAGGCATTTAATCCGCAATCAACTCTCTTTAATAATCCAAAAATAAATTATTTACATTCCAGTTCGGTTTCAGATTTATAAGCGGTAAATAATAAATAAACTTCTCACTCGGTTCGTATGGATAATAATTCCCTTTATCAAATCTTCCGTTTCCATTTTCATCAATAAAAGAAAACAATAAATAATTTCCAAAAGGTAATCTATCCCACTCAAAATTCGGATTTAGTTCGTTCACTTCTTTCTGAATATAAAATAATTTTTGCGGTTCAAAAATTAATTGTACTTGCACCGGATATAAAATTTCATTTCTCGAAGTGAATTTCCCGGATACTTTGCTCGTTTTATTTTCAAATACTGTCTTAAAATTTACCTGAAATAAATAATTATCAGGATTAATTTTTAATCTGTATTCACTTCCTGCAGACAAATTGTTAATTGGTCTTATTAATAATACTGAGTCTGACTTCCAATCGTATATTATTTTCACTTCATTATTAAGTGAATCGTTCAGTTTCACATTTTCTGCAAGTTGGAATCTGCTGAATTTATTATTTTTAAAATAAATATATATGTCAGGATTTAAATAAACATTATCTTCATTTTTTTTGAATGTAGTTCCAAATTTGTTTAACGAATCATAAGTCAGCAATGAATAAAATGCCTGTGAATTAATATTCAGACTTACAGGTTCTATAAGGAAATTAGCATCCGTAATGCTTATGCTGTCGTTAATTTCAAAGTCTGAATATGTAACCGAAAATTTTTCATATTTAGGATCAAGCAGACCGTTCCTGTCCGCATCTGTTATGGCTAATAGTCTGAACCTACCTGCAGGTAAATTTGCAAAAGCATATTTTCCTTCTGAATCAGTTTGTGTAATAAATATCGGAGTGTCTTTTTCCGGATTCAGTGTTTCATCATTATTACCGTCTGACATATATACAAAAACTGAAACAACATCCTTAATTTCTGGGTAAACTCTTCCTGAAATCAAACCTTTATCAATTTTTGAACCTGTTGAAAATGCAAATGATATAGGTTTATTTATCTGGTTATTTCCCCGCAAATCTCTTAAATCTTTATTTATTGTAATGTTATATGTAATGTCCTTTTCAAGTCCTGATGGAAAATATATTTCAACTTCTGTTCCGCTGTAATTAATTTCAAATCCTCCTTTTGGCTGAGGTGTAATTCTAAATGCATCTATGAAACTTCTTCTTTCAATATATTCATCAAATTTTATAATTACTTTGTTTCCTTTGAAATTAATTGAGTTATTGACTGGTGAAATCGAAATTACTCCGGGTGGCGTCAAATCAGGCGGTCCTCCATCAGGCGGTGCCTGATTTGCACACGAGTTAATAAAAACTGTAATCAACAAAAATAAATTTATTATATATTTATCTAATCTCTTCATAGTCTGATAAATCTCACTGTAACTTTTGTACCTTTTCCTGAAACAGAATTATATTTTATCTCTGCTTTCATATCATCAAGTGATTTTTTAGTAATAGCTAAGCCAAGCCCCATACCTGATGACTTTGTGGAAAAATTTGGTTCAAATAAATTCTTTTGTGTGAATTCATCCATACCAATTCCGTTGTCAATAATTTCTACTATATAATATTTATCCTCAACAAATGCATTAATTGTTATTTCTCCGTTTTCTATAATTGCCTGAATAGAATTCTTAATAAGGTTTTGAAATATCCTGTTTAGTTCTTCCTTGTCTGCTTTTATTTTTACTTCTTCATTATGAATGTTTATAATAAATTTTATATCAGGATGATTTAGATATAATGAAATCACACTTTTCAATATCTCCGCAGGAAATAAATCTTCATAATTCCGTTTTGGAAGTTTTGCAAAATTTGAAAACTCTGTTGCTATTCTGTTTAGTTTATCTATCTCATCTGAAATTAATTTTTTAGTTGTATTCAGGTTTTCATCAAATTCTTTCATATCGCCTGATTTAAAACTTTCAGCTAAAAATTGGATAGAAAGCTTCATAGGTGTTAATGGATTTTTAATCTCATGTGCTACTCTTCTTGCAATATCCCTCCATGCACTTTCTCTCTCAGCTTTCTTAAGCTCATTTTTTGACCTTTCTAAATCTATTGTCATTCTGTTAAACGAATGTATCAAATCTCCAAGTTCATCTTTCCTTTTTACATCAAGTAATTTATATTTTTCTCCTTTTGAAATCTTTTCTGTTACATCTTTCAATGCCAATATAGGGTCTGAGATTTTATCTGTCAGAAATCCTACAAATATCAGGAGTGCTATTATCACTATAAGATAAATTCCAAAAATGAATGTTAATGTTTCTGTTAATTCCTCATTTATTTCATTTTGCCTGTAAACAAGCTGTGAAGATATTATCCCGACTATGTTGTTTTTTGTATCGCGTAATGGCTTATAACCAACTAAATATGAAAATTTTCCGATATCCTGATTTGTAATTAATAAATCTGATTTCTGCAATAGTATATTATACACTGCTTCTGCATCCACACGAGTATCCAACAAATCCGATTTATAAAGTTCTTCGTTTGTTGTGCTTATTAATCTGTTTCTGAGAAATAAATTGAAATTTTTATCAATCTGTGAAACATTCCTCGTCAAAAATTCTTTTTTTATTGTTGCTACAGAATCCTGATTTGCTACAAATGACGGCGAAAAATTAATCCCTTTTAAACTTTCATTCAGTAAATTTAAATCCGAAACAATTTGATTTTTCAAGTCCTGTTCATTTTTTTCAATAATAAAAGTCCGTGTGTATATCGCCAGCAATATAATCGGCAATACGGATACAAAGAAAAATGAAATAAAAATTTTTGTTCTGAAACTTCTTCTTAAAAAATTTAACTTAGACAAGTAAAACAATGCTATGAATAAATATATTATCACAACTATCGAAAGTGTGAATAGCATATATTTCAGATAAAAAAATAAAATAATTTTTAAATCGTCCCGTTTAATACTTACTGAATAAATTTTATCAGATTCTAACGGTGTTCCTTCGTTTGACTTTCCTGAGAATAAATAAAACGTTCTGTATTTTTCATTATTGATTGTCTCAATTCTCCAGCTGGAATTTGATTGGGAATTTTTTAAGTATTCCCTGAATATTTCTATTGAATTGACTGTTGATTTGGCAATATCAAAGTTTGTCGAACTTATTATTTCATCATTTGAATATTCCGTTATTACAGGTTTTGAAATTAATTTTTCCATCAAATTATCCTGACTGTAATTTCTGAATAATTCTGCTGATGATTGAAATAAGATATTCTTTGATTCTTTATGAACTGCTATAACGAGATACCCAATCAATTGAGCAAATTGTGTTTCCTTTAAATCAAGTTTTTCAATTGGTGCTATCCCTACATAAAACTTTTCTTCCGGATTTTGAAGTATGGCAATTTTATCTATTATAACAGGAGGATTATATTGAGATGTGTCTATTTGATTTGTTAAATTTTCATTTGTAACGGTTTCTTCAAATGACATTGAATCTATATCAAAAAATTCACTGTCTGATGTGTCTGAGGATTCTGTTTTTTTAATTATCTCTTCAACAGTTACATTATATCCTTTATCAAAAAAATTATTTTTAAGAAAATCTACAATTTTATTGGTGTTTATTTTTGAATCATTGATGTTGAAATCACTTATAACTTTTTTACTTGTGTCTAAAATAATTAATGCGGAACTGAAATTTTCTGAGTTTAGTTTGCTTTCTGCCCAAAGGTAAAATGATAATTGTGTTGAAAGGTTTTTATCTATCATATCCTTTTCTATTCTTGGATTTGTAGATAAATTCATCAGTTCATTAGTTATTATAAAATTAATCTTTTCATCCTCATCTTCGGCAAGTTTTGCAGCAATAAGCTCTACATATTTTGTCTCCTGTGATGTAACTTTTGAAAGTATAATAAATGGTACTACTCCCACACAAATTAAAATCAGAAATGATAAATTTTTGAGATTAAGAATTTTATATTCTTTAATTTTTATGGATTTATAACTTATGTATATCGCCAGTAAGCTGGAAGAAACAATTATAATTATTCTTAATAAATAATCAATTTTAAAATCATCAAAATATAATTCTGTTATGTGATTAATTATAATGAATAAAGCCAGATAAATAAAAGGATAATATTTCTTATAAAATCCCGCTTTGACTAACCGCAATGAATTTTGAAATATATAAAGCGATGAAGATGTCAGTAATATTATAAACGTAAAAGAAACTATTAATATAGAGAACTGAACTATAAAAAGTTCAAATGCCGGAACCATATTTGCTCTGTCAAAAAAATTTAAATTTGAATCTGTTATGATTTTTTCAAGTATCAATCCGTATGTATATAAAAATATGAAATATAAAACCGTTGAGAATATAATTTTTGTAACCGATATTGCTATCTTATGCTCATCTTTGTAAATTTTTAATCTGTAATTTCTATAGACAATGTTGATTGAATAAATCGCAAGTATAAGAAAAAACAATGACGTAATTAATAATTCACCAATTGAAGTGAATAATCCAAAACCGAAAGGAGATGCAAAATAAGACGGTGAGAAAATGTTAGAATGAAAAGTTGCGGCAGGGAATTTAAAATAAAGCAATAAATATCTTAAACAAATTAAGCCGGTAGGGAATAACAATATTTTAGCCGTATCACTTTTTATTTTATTCAGGAGTATTATCAATATCCAAATCAATAATACAATCAGTAAAACTCCTAAAATTGAAATAACCTTGCCTGAATAATCATTTATATTTTGTTTATATATCTCTTTGTCAAATTTCGTGAATAGAACTTTGCCTATTAATGAACCTTGAATTCCATAAATATCTTCATTTAAATAATTAAAATATTTCAGCGAGTCATATTCAATCTTTCCTGAGATTGGATTCGCATTAAAAATTTCAATGTTAATCTTTTTTTGTTGATTAACTGTTTGTGTTATCCCAAAGTTTGGAAAGAATTGATTTTTAAGTTGAAATTTTATGTCTATCAGTTTTGCAGCAAGCGACACTCCAATAATATTATTTTCTGATTTTATCGGTGAGTAAATTATCAGGTATGTATAAAAACCAATATTTTTAAGATTAGTAAATTTCTGTCCGCTTAGTGCTTTTTGCAGTAAAAAATATTCCGGCTGAAGCTGCCTCCCGCTAAAAGTGAAAAGTTCTAAATTTCTGTTATATATTTCTGTCTGATATAAATCATCAAAATTATAATTTAGAATTGTTTCAAATCCTTTCTTAAAATTTGTCTCCTCTAAATATGTTATGATGGAAGTGTCTGTAGTGATTTTTTCAGAAATATTATTTACATCGTTTATTTCTGATTTTATCAGCCCTGAAATAAATTCAAGGTTATCAGCATCCTGTTTTGTTGATATTTCTTCCCAGTTATCATCTGAAGTTTTTATTATAAAATCAGAAATTAACCTGATGGATAATATCCAGATCAAAATTAAAAAAGCGATTAACAATAAAATGTTCAACCGCTTTCTGAAAATATTTTTTAATATTTTTTTGATTAGTTAATATTAATTTGGTTTATATACCACTTATTTTTATTGTATTTTAATGAAATTGACACTTGCAGTTCCACTGTTCCACTGCCTTTGTTATACTTATAAACACCCGATGCGTATGCATAATTATCCGACCTATGTGATCTTTTATACTTAAATGAAAATACTTTAAAATAATTCATAAATTCATTTAGAATTAATTCTGCATGTGAATTACTGTAATATCCTTTTTCAGTTCCTACAAGGTTCAGATATACCTCTGACTCAAAATAAATTGTTATAAGTGAAACGTTTGAATTTGAAAGTCCCTTTGCAAAATCTTTAAATGTTTGTTTGCAAAGTGAATGTTTCAATCGGTTATCTTTCAGTTCATCTTTTTTATCATACTTCTCAATACTGAAAGCATTTTTTGCAAATGTATCAGTTGTAAAAATTATAAACGATAAACAAAATATAGTTATCAGATTTCTAATCAAAATTTATTCAATTTATTACGGAAATTAATCAATTTCAGAGGTTTTTTCAATTTAACGTATTATCTTAGTTAAAAATTATCTACACTTAAAACTACGTTAAAGTTTTTACCATCTCTGAAATTATTGAGTCTCCAGGCAAAATCCAGTCTGAATAAATTCAAAATTCCGCCAATACCTACTCCGGCTTCCTGATAAATTCCTGAAGTTTCACTGAATCCTTTATAAACTGATAAGCTGTAGTTTTTAGGTGACAATTCAGCACGACCTATATTATAAAATGTAACAAAGTTAAGTGAATTAAGAATTGGGATGTTGCCCCAAATTAATTTTCCAAAATCATTTTCCATATTAAGGAAAAATAACTTATCACCAAGATATTCCTGATATCGCATTGCCTTGAATCCAAGTGCAGGATTTATACCTCCGGGATTTGCATTGAAATAGGCAAGGTTTTGAAATGGTACTTCTCCATTAAGATATACAAACCCTGTTTTATAAGTTACGTTCAGCAAAAATCCGGCACGGTTTCTTCCGCTTAATATCATTGAATATTTTCTGAAATCATAAGTGCTTCCCATATTCTTTGATGCATTTTCGTATGTAAATTCTAATGTTGGGAAATTTGTTAGTCTTAATCTCGATTCATTTTCATCTCCCCAATCTATAAATTTATATTTATTCGGGTCTAAGCGAAGTGAAAATCCCGCCTTTCTTATAAATGCATCATTAATCGGAGGATTATCTTTGAAAGGTTCACTTCCTTTTAATATACTGTAATCAGTATTCTTAAATGCGGTTTGTTGTTTTTCCTGAAAATAATTTACACTTAATCTGAAAAGTGGAATTGGGGAATATGAAATTCTGCTTTCCCATCCAGAACCGTAGTAATAATCATACTCATCTTTTTTAATACCGAGTGCAGTCATTGAGTTGTAAAATCTTGCAAGGAAAAATACATCAAAATTTAAAGGTGTTAAATTTCTGAATAATCCAATGCTGAAATCTAATGACCTGTCAGGTAAAAACCGTTGCCTGAAACTTAAATCGTATTTTAATTTTTTATCCGCAAATCCATATCCTATTGAGCCATCCGCACCGGTTCTCCATCTGTCTGTTCTGTATCGCAAATTCAAACCTACGTTATTTCCTTCTACTCTGTTATAATGATAATAACTCAATGGTACACTCGTAAATTTTTCTCCAAAATTAATGGCAGTTGGGCTGATGGTAATTTCCGATTTCTTTTTTTCTTCGTTTATTTCAATTTGTTTATAAGCATATTCTTCTTCAGGTGTTGATTCTACTAATCTGTTTTTTGTCCAGTATGAAGAATCTTTTTTCGCTCCCGGCTGAACCTGTATTATATATTTATCAAATGTACCTGCCGGTGCCGGTATGTTTATCTGATAATCTTTTACTACAGAAAAAACTTCTGCTTTAAACTGCAAAAACCCGAGTAAAGAACCTGTTCCGTTTATCTGATTATCCGTAGGAAGCCAATATTCATATTTTTCATTATCCATAAATGGCTGAAATGATTGTTTGAAATTTATCTGATTAAAAAATCTTAACTTGGCAGCATTGTTGGTTGTTAAATCAATTTTCATCAATGCAAAAACTGAATCTAATATATAAAGTGTTCCTGAAAACTGTGGTATAAGTTCTGATTTATTTATCATTTCTATTTTATATACCAGTAATGAATCAATTGTGGTTGTTCCGGTCAATCTGTAATCATAGTTGTCAAATGCTTCGTTTGAGATAGGTCCGGGAACTTTGAATTCCTGCAAATCAACATTATCATCATAAAAATTAACAACAAATGGCAATGCAACTCCTCTTCTCGTATTTGCAGTTTCAATTTTTGAAATAATGATTTCCTTAAATTCATTTGGTCTTTTGAAATAACCAATGCTTTCTGATTCAAGAATTGAAAAAATACCCATTTCATTTTTATCTGCTGCGATATTAGTATCTTTCACAGACATCTGATTTGATTTCAATACAAGTTTTGAATATGCTTCATATTTATACTCTTTAAGCCGATTGCTGAAAACATTTTTATATCTGATTGCATTTCTGATGATTTCATAAGCAGGATCTTCACCGCTGACAGTAATTTCTTCCATCATAATATCAGAGTGTTTCAGATATATATCCCTTGTAACATCACTGCCATCCACATTTATAAAAACTGTGTCTGAAAAATAACCGATTAAAGAAGAAACAATTTTATAACCGCCGTCATTGAGTAAAAATTTATAAACTCCGTTTTCATCAGAAGTGGTCACTTGATTTGTGCCTTCTATTCTTAAAGTTGCAAAACCAACAGGACTGTCATATTTTAAATCAAATACAGTACCTGTAACCTGATATTTTTGTGCGAAGGTTACATTGCAGATTAAAAAGAAAAGTAGAATATATTTAATCATAAATCAGAAATTGTTAAAAGTTTTTTATCAGTTAAATTATATTTCTCAGGAAAGTTAAATTCCGTTATTTGAAAATTGATATTTTTGTATTTTTTAAGAAGTTGAGCAGTCTCTTCTGACAAATCTCCTCCTTTAATACAAAGAATTTTATCTGATTGTTTCAGAAAATTGACGCCATATTCGTATAGTTTAACAGCAGGTGCTACTGCTTTTGAAACCACATAATTAAATTTATTTTTATGAGCCGGTAAGATTGAAATTTCTTCTGCTCTGGCAGCTATTCCTTTTATTTTTTTCAGTTTCAGTTTTTCAATAATATAATTTACTACCATTATTTTTTTACCGACGGAATCAAACAAAACAAAGTCATTATTCGGAAAAAGTATTTTTAAAGGAATTCCCGGAAATCCACCACCTGTACCTATGTCAGCAATCTTATCTGATTCATTAAATCGTTTGGCTTTAAGAAAAAAAACCGAATCAATAATGTGTTTTTCAATCGTTGTTGTTTTTCGTGATACGAGATTTATCTTTTGATTCCACTCAAGCAGAAACTTCTCAAAATTCAAGAATTGTTCCTGCTTATCAGAAGTTAGTTTTATATTTAATTCATTTTCAATAAATTCAAACAATAAATCCATTATTTAAACTAAAACAATTAATAATATTATTAAATTCAAATGACAGGACATAAAAAATATATCATAAGAAAAATGACTGCGGAAGATGTAGAGTTTGCGATGCAACTTGCAAAAGACGAAGGTTGGAATCCGGGATTGAACGATGCGAAGTGCTTTTTTGCTGCTGATCCGGAAGGATTTTTCATCGGTGAGCTGATAGAAGATACGAGAGAAGAGGGGGAAAAGTTAGCGGGAGGAGCGGGAGTTTCGGATGACGGAAAGTTGGCAGGAGGAGCAGGAGTTTCGGATGATGGAAAGTTAGCAGGAGGAGCAGGAGTTTCGGATGATGGAAAGTTAGCTGGAGGAGCGGGAGTTTCGGATGATGGAAAGTTAGCGGGAGGAGCAGGAGTTTCGGATAGCGGAAAGTTGGCAGGAGGAACAGGAGTTTCGGATGATGGAAAGTTGGCAGGAGGAGCAGGA
>DKKL01000042.1 GCA_002455255.1 Candidatus Tepidiaquacellales bacterium UBA6667
GAGCTGGGTTCAGAACGTCGTGAGACAGTTCGGTCTCTATCCTATGCAGGCGCAGGACAATTGAGAAGGCTCGCTCTTAGTACGAGAGGACCGGAGTGAACTGACCAATGGTGTACCAGTTGTCACGCCAGTGGCACCGCTGGGTAGCTATGTCGGGTTGAGATAAGTGCTGAAAGCATCTAAGCACGAAACTCGCTTCAAGATTAATTGTCCCTTCTTCGGAAATAAGACTCCAGAAAGATTATCTGGTTGATAGGCTACAGGTGTAAGCATAGTAATATGTTCAGCTGAGTAGTACTAATAAGTCGAATGACTTGCCATTTTATTTTTTATATAAATAGGCAGCAAATGAGTCATCAATTAGTAAATTAATGTTATTTCTTATAGATTCCAAACGAGTTTTCTGGTGATTAAATGAAAGTGAAACACCTCTTCCCATTCCGAACAGNNTACAGAGAAGTTAAGCCTTTCATCTCCGATGGTACTGCATGGGCAACTGTGTGGGAGAGTAGGATTCGCCAGGTTTTTATTAAGCCGTTAAACTCTTAGTTTAACGGCTTTTTTTTTATATTAATTTTTAATCTTATATTTTTTACATTACCTTTCTTAAAAAAATTTACTTAATATAAATGAAATATTCCCTAAAACTTTTCTTTGTATTTTCTTTTGTTTTTACTGCGGTTTTCTTTTATGGAAATAAAGATTATGATAAAAATCTAATCGCTTCTACTCAAAATTCTGTTTGGAATGATGTTTCCGAACATGATATCATCCTTAAAGGCGAAAGAAGAATTTTTCCGACTGCCTCTAGAGTTGTTAAAACTAATTTTAATGATTTAAAAAATAAACTTAATCAAGCTCCTCTCGAAAGAACTCCTGAAGCTAATTCAAATCCTTTAATTATTGAACTGCCTATGCCAAATGGTACTATGCAAAGATTTTCTGTTACTGAATATTCTGCAATGGAATTTGGTCTTGCAACTAAATTTCCTGATTTCAAAACTTTTAATGCTAAAGGTATAGATGACCCTTATGCAGTTGGAAAACTTGACTATACTTTGCACGGCTTTCATGCTATGATTTTATCTCCTAATGGTGATTTTTTTATTGACCCTTATTCTACAAATGAAAATGAAAATTATATCTCATATTATAAAAAAGATTTTACTTCTATAAACGATAAATTTAAATGTGAACTTACAGATGAAGCTTTAAATCATAATAAAATTGATTTCTCTCATTATGAAGGAATTATAACTTCCGGAACTGAATTAAGAACTTACAGACTCGCAAATGCATGCACTGGAGAGTATGCACAGTTTCACGGTGGAACTGTGCCGTCAGCATTAGCGGCTATCGTTACCGCTGTTAATAGAGTAAATACTGTATATGAAAGAGATTTTGCTGTAAGATTATTGCTTATTGCAAATAATGATCAGATAATTTATACAAATGCTGCTACCGATCCATTTACAAATAATAATGGTAGTACGATGCTCGGACAAAATCAAACAACTTGTGATAATGTAATAGGAAATGCAAATTATGATGTCGGTCATGTATTCAGCACCGGTGGAGGTGGTGTTGCTTTTTTAAGATCAGTTTGTGTAACCGGCTCTAAAGCAAGAGGGGTTACTGGGTTACCTCAACCTATCGGGGATCCGTTCTATATTGATTATGTTGCTCACGAAATGGGTCATCAATTTGGTGGAAATCATACTTTCAATTCAACTACAAGTGGTTGCGGTGGCGGAAATAGAAATGCAGGCACTGCTTATGAACCCGGAAGCGGCAGTACTATAATGGCTTATGCCGGATTATGTGGCGGTACTAATTTACAAAATTTGAGTGATGATTATTTTCATACAGGAAGTTTTTCTGAAATGGCGATTTATACACAATTACTTCAAGGAAATAACTGTGCAGTAATATTGCCTGTTGCAAATACTCCACCAAACCCTACAGTTCCCACAGGTGGTTTTACAATTCCAATAAGTACTCCATTTAAATTAACAGGTTCAGCAACTGATACTGAAAATCCCGGAAGTTTAACATACTGCTGGGAACAATATGATTTAGGTCCCGCAGGTGCTCCGGGCACTCCATCAGGAAATGCACCTATATTCAGAAGTTTCAAACCGGAAACAACACCAACAAGATATTTTCCAAAGTTATCAAATATATTAGCCGGAACATCTCAAATAGGAGAAATTCTCCCAACTTATGCAAGATCATTAAGCTTTAGATTTACAGTTAGGGATAACTCAGTATTAGCCGGTGGAGTTCAATTTGGACAAGTGACCTTCAATGTATCAGATCAGGCAGGACCTTTTACAGTTACATCTCCGAATACAAATATTACCTGGAATCCTGTAACTGCTTATAATGTAACATGGAATGTTGCCAATACAAATGCATCTCCGGTAAGCTGTGCAAATGTCAATATAAAAATGTCATCTGATGGAGGGCTAACATGGCCCACAACTTTAGTATCAAATACTCCAAACGACGGTTCACAGTTAGTTAATTTCCCAATAATTGTTTCAAACACTGTAAGAGTAATGGTAGAAGCGGCTGATAACATTTTCTTTGATGTTTCAAATGTAAATTTCTCTTTATCTAATCTTGTAGGTCTTACAAATAATTCAACTGAAATTGCAGAAAGATTTTATCTAAATCAAAATTACCCAAATCCGTTTAACCCGACAACAAAAATTAAATTCGGAATTAAAGAATCAGGATTTGTAAGTTTAAAAATTTATGATGTAAGCGGAAAACTTGTAAGTTCATTAATAAATCAAAATATGAATACTGGTGTATATACAATTGATTTTGACGGTAGTCAGCTTTCAAGTGGAGTTTATTATTATGAATTAAAGACATCAAATTTTATTCAAACCAATAAAATGTTGCTGATAAAATAAATATCTCGAATCATGGCAATGAAAAGAAGAGATTTTGTTAAATTACTCGGGTCTTCTGTTGCGTTTGGGGCACTTGGAGCTTCCTTTCCGTCTTTATTAAAAAAAGACGAAGTCTTAAATAATATTGATAAATATCAACATATTGTCGTATTGATGCTTGAGAACAGATCATTCGACAATATGCTCGGATATTTATATCAACCCGGAGAATTACCTCCGGGGCAATATTTTAATGGAGTGGCAGGAAAAAACCTAAAAAATCCTGTCAATATTCCTGATACAACTTATAATGTTGATAGTGTCGGTGTATATCCCGGAACTGTTATGACTGATCCCGACCCTGACCCTGGCGAAGAATACCCTCATATTAATACACAGTTATTCAATACCATTATACCTGATACAAATAAATTTCTCCATGTTAAAGATATGTTCCCTCCGTATAACGAACCATTTCCATTGCCAAATCCTGCAACTATGAATGGATTCGTCAACGATTATATTTATTACTTTAAACTTTTTCAGGGAAGATATCCGACTGTTGATGAATTTAAAATAGTGATGGCTTGTTTTCCGCCTACAGCAGTTCCCGTAATCAGCACTCTTGCAAAAAGTTTTGCTGTTTGTGATAACTGGATGTGTTCAGTCCCAAGTCAGACATTTTGTAACAGGTCTTTTTTTAATGCGGCTTCTTCGTGGGGATATGTAAATAATTCTCCTTCAGGGAGATGGGCATTAAATTTAGCTCCGACAATTTACAATAGATTGCAGGATGCCAACATTCCTTGGAAAGTTTACTTTGATGTACTGGATATTATACCGGCAACTTTATTGCTGCACTTTTTCAAACTCCGAGATTATATTGATAAATTTCAGTATATGAGTAAATTTTATGACGATGTGAAAAATGGAAATCTTCCGGCTTTTTGTTTCGTAGAACCGAGAATGCACTGGTTTCATAATGATGAACATCCTCCTGATGAAGGACCAAGGCAAAATACTAATTTTCCCGGACCTTCTAATGTATTGGCAGGTGAGCAATTAATTCATAATATTTATACAGCAATAAAAGAATCTAATTCTCCAAACGGCAGTAATTACCAGAATACTTTGCTTATAATTACTTATGATGAACATGGGGGATGTTATGACCATGTACCACCGAGAACAACCGTTCCACCATACGTTACACCTCCTTATTTTCATAAAAATGAAAATGATTTCGATTTTAGAAGAACCGGTATCAGAGTTCCGACTGTATTAGTCTCTTCTTACATTGCACAAAATACAATAGTTCATACTGAATTTGAACATACATCGGTTTATAAAACTTTATCTGAGAAATATGGATTACCACATTTAACGGACAGAGATTTATTTAATCCATACACGATTAATTCAGTATTTAATTTAAATACTCCTCGTTCCAGAGATTCATGGCCCGTAACAAAACCAAGACTTTTAAATGCTGAAGGTGATAAAGATTTTTATAACACAAGACATTTACACGGATTAAAACTTGATATGATATTGTTAGGAAAGCACCTTGCAGGATTAAAAGGTGCTGACCCTGTAACTATTCTCGATGGGATTGAAATGTTAATGGATGTTAAAGAAAGACTTGGTATAAAATTTTCGAAATAATAATTATGAAAAAGTTTTATTTAATTTTAATTACGCTGTTTTTATTTTTTGGGTTTATAAATATTTCAGTGGCTCAACGGGTAAAATTTTTTGAATCTTTTGATTCGGTAAATGTAGAATCAAAAGGATGGAAATTTATTAACAATGACAAAGGCATCCAGGAATTTCCTTTGTTCTATCAAAACCTTGTAGTAACAGATCTTGGTGAAATTTTACCTCTTGACGGAAATTATATGTTGAAATATAATTCGCTAAATGCGAATGAGTCAGGGATTATTGATGAATGGATAATTTTACCTAAGATGACAAATGTTGAGAAATATGATACTCTGTCATTTTATTGTGGTGCCGTTGACAGAAATTATAAAGACTCACTAAGAGTTTTAATTTCGGTTTCTAATGAGGATTTATCAAGTTTTGTTGAAATTGATAAATTTAAAATTGATGGTCCGGTTGGTAATTGGAATAAAAAATCATATTCACTTTCTGAATATGCCGGAAAACAAATTTATATTGCTTTAAATTATTATATTTTCAACGGAGGAGCGTTCGGACCTTCTTCTGATTTTATTTGGATTGACAGATTTTCTATTACAAATCCTTATGGAGAAGGTATTCCGGTAAAAGATTTTAGTTTATCGCAGAATTTTCCAAATCCATTTAACCCGAGAACTGATATAACTTTTTCAATTCCAAATAATACAAAAGTAACATTAAAAGTTTATGATATTTCAGGAAAGGAAGTTATGACTTTAGTAAACGGAGAGTATTCACCGGGAAAATATTTAGTAACATTTAATGGCACAAACTTAGCGAGTGGAGTTTACTTATATGAAATAATTGCCGGAAATTTTAAGCAGACAAATAAGATGCTTTTAGTGAAATAAATTTAAATTTCAGATATTGGAGTGTATATAAAAAAAGGGGCTGTTGCCCCTTTTTTATTTTAAGAAAAATATGTTGTAATTACTTGAGCAATATCATTTTCTTTGTATCAACGAAATTCTCACTTTCCAATTTATAGAAATATGTACCGCTTGCAAATCTGCTTGCATCAAAGTCCACAATATAATTTCCTGCTGTCTGAGATTGATTTACAAGTTGTGCTACAAGTTTTCCAGATATATCATAAATTTTCAGTTTTACAAATCCGTTTTTCGGAAGTGCATAACTGATTCTTGTAACCGGATTAAATGGATTAGGATAATTTTGCTTTAATTCATATCCGTCAGGTAAAACAGAAGCAGTATTTTCATTATTAGTAACTATACAACCTAATGAATCTGTTAAGCAGAATAATTTAGTTGTTGTAACTGTGGAAGGAAAGAATCCACCGGGAATCCAGATTTTAACTTTGTTATTAACTATACTGGAAGATACAACACCCCAATAGTTTGAAGAGGTATTAGCACCTCTGCCTGTTAATACTTGAGGTAACCAAAGTGAATCATCTACACTCCAAATGAAAATAGAATCAAGTTGATTTGGTGCCGGGGAATTTTCACCCGGAATAACATAAAATCTGCCATTCACAGCAGTACCACCAGGTCTTGAGTTTCCGGTTCCTCTCGTAGGAACACTTGGACCTTGAGCCCACGTTATTGTCTCAGCTGTTGGTCCTATAGTACCAATCCAAAAATCTTTTCTGAAGGCACCTGAAAAACCTGCACCGACAAATATTTTATTTCCACTAAGTCCACCTGCAAAACTTCTTCTTCCAAAAGTTGCGGGAATAGAATCATTTGCTCGTGACCAGGTATTTGTACCGGGTCTGTAAATTTGAATTCCTCTGTAATACTGAGTCCATCCACCCATAATTGCATAAATAACACTATCTCCCCAACATTCCGCTACGACACCTGTAACCGGAGTAGGGATATTTGCAACTGTTGTCCAACCTGCAGCGGGATCATATTTATAAATATCTGCATTGGCAACACCTGTGAGAGTTATCGCACCACCACCAATGTAATATAAACTGTTACCACATTTTACTAAATCACCACCAACTTTTGGACCCGGCATATCTCTTCCTGCACTCCAAACTCCTGAGTTAATAGCATACCTTGTTACAGTAACACTTGCCGGAGGATTAGTTATAGCACCGGTTGTAACAGATCCACCTGCGATATAAAGAGTATCACCTAAAGTAGCTGATGCATGACCACCTAAAGCACCACCGGGATATTGAGGTATTAAACCATAGTCACATACTTGAGTTGGATTTGTAACACCACCACCAACTGGTAATTCAACATTCCATGTAGATGCTATTTCTGATGATCCTAATGCTCTGCTATAAAACCTAAATTCATCAATCAATGCTCCATTTGGAATACTTGATGCAGTTCCATATCCACCAACTTTAAATGGAATTGCAGCATTTAGATTTAAAGCAGGCTGTGGAGTTGAAGATTGAAACACACCGTTTACATAAGTCTTGATATCAGGAACTGTAGCGTCGTAAACAAAATGAATAACATTTGGTCCAGGTAAAACACCTGTAACGTTTACATTTGCAAATGGTGCACTTGCTCTAAGTGTTATATTACCTGCTCCGGCTGCTCCGTTTGTGAAACATCTGAAACTTGTTGTAATATCATTTCCAAATAAATAAACAGTTGTAGTTGGCATATTGTTAAGCCATAAAGAAATAGTCCAACTTGAAGCTCCGAGATTCATATTCCAACCTGTGTTTAGGTATGTAGTGGAACCTGTTCCACCGGCACCAATCAATGCATTCCCAAACTGTCCACCCGGACCCATAGTCATTGCACCAACTATACTGGCTTCCGGAGTCCCTTGACCGGGAAATGCAAGATTTGGTGTAGATGTTGTCCCTGTGTTAAATTTATAATACAGAATTTCCGGAACTGCTTGGGAAAATATTGATAAAGGCAATAAAAAAGTAAGAAGTGAAAATACAATAAGTTTATAACATTTCATTTTTCCTCCAATGAAATTTAATTTATATAAACTATAAATTTTTTTTAAAAAAAACAATGTTAGTATTGATTTCTTTACTCACTGAAATTCAGCTGAATATTGATTAATTTCAGTGTTAGCCCTCGTAGCTCAGGTGGATAGAGCAGCAGTTTCCTAAACTGCGTGTCGGATGTTCGAGTCATCCCGAGGGCACAATAAATTATGAAAAAAACAGCATTAGTTACCGGCGGAGTAAGAAGACTCGGAAGAGATATAGCAATTGAACTTGATAAACTTGGTTATGATGTTATCGTTACGTATAACAAATCAAAAATACCTGATGTTAAAAAAGTAAATTATGCAGTTGCATTAAAAATTGATGTAACAAATACTTCTGAGATAAAAAATTTATTTTCTTTTATAAATAAAAGATATAAGAGATTAGACGTTGTAATCAATAATGCCGGAATTTTCAGGAATATAGATTTTTTTAAAATTTCAGAAAAAGATTTTGACGAATTTATAAATACAAATTTAAAAAGTCAGTTTTTCATTTCTCAATACGCATCAAAGTTAATGCTGAAAAATAAAACTTCAGATATTAATGTTCCGCAAATCATAAATATTGCTTCTTTAGGTGCTCTTCAAAACTGGACAGGTTATATCCCATATTCTATTTCAAAATCGGGAGTAATAAAATTAACTCAACAGTTAGCAAAAAGATTAGCACCTGATATATTAGTAAATTCAATTTCTCCCGGAACCATTATTATTGAAAATGATGAAAATGATACTGTAAATTTTAATGAAATGAAAAAATATCCAATGAAAAAATTTGGAGATGCTAAAGATATCACTTCTTTGATAAAATTTCTTGTAACAGAAAATAAATTTATTACAGGTCACAATTTTATTGTGGACGGTGGAAAACTTTTGAATTAAACTGATAAACTGCTTATATGTATTGAATTAATTTATAAGTAAATATAACTTTAAGTCTAAAATAAACAGAAATATTGAGACAACCAAAAAAGACACAAAAAGCTCCTAAGGCATATCAAAATGATAAATTCCTTCATTCACCATCAGGGAGAATAATGCGGATATTGAGCGAATATATAGAACCCCATGAAAGATTTAGAAATTACAAAATTAATCATACAATGGTTATTTTTGGCTCAGCAAGAATTAAATCGAGAGCAGAAGTAAAAGAAAGATTATCTGAATTAAACAAAAAAATCAAAACAAGCAACGGAAAAGAAAAAGAAACACTTGAAAAAGAAATTTTAAGAAGTGAAACAGATTATGAACTTTCTAAATATTACGAAGATACTGTAGAGCTTGCATATTTATTAACAGATTGGGCGAAAAATTTACCAAAACCAAATAAATTTGTTGTTTGCTCAGGTGGTGGACCCGGGATTATGGAAGCTGCAAATAAAGGTGCGGCAAAAGCAAAAGGTTTATCAATGGGTTTGAATATTTCACTTCCATTTGAGCAGTATCCTAATCCATATATCTCTCCGGAATTAAATTTTGAATTTCATTATTTTTTTATGAGAAAGTTTTGGTTCGCATATCTTTCAAAAGCGTTAATAGTTATGCCGGGTGGATTTGGAACTTTAGATGAATTATTTGAAATTTTAACTTTGGTGCAAACTATGAAACTTAAAAAGAAAATGAGTATTGTAGTATATGGCACAAAATTTTGGAATCAGATAATAGATTTTGATAATTTACTTAAATACGGAGTTATATCTCCGGAAGATATGGATTTAATGTTTTTTGCTGATACTCCCCAACAGGCATTTGAGTATCTCACTAAGGAATTAACCGCAAACTACGTAATAAAAAAATAATATGATACTAAGCATGACAGGTTACGGAAAAGCAGAAGGTAAGTTCAATACTTCAGTTTATTCCATAGAAATAAGATCAGTAAACAACAGATTTCTTGAATTGTTTTTTAAATACCCCAAATACTTATCTTCAAAAGATTTTGAACTTAAAGAAATTATTAAGAAAAAAATCACTCGGGGAAAACTTAACATTTCATTATCAATTTCTGCAGAAAGCGAAAATGATCCTCATTTGAAAATGAATGTTGATTCTGTAAATAATTATTTCCAGTTTTTGAAAAATCTTAAAAAAACTTTAGGATTAAAAGAAAAAATTAAATTAGAACACATATTACATTTTACTGATATAATGGGAATAGAAGAAGAATATGTTATAGGCGATGAAGAATTTGAATTTATAAAAAATCTTTTAAATGAAGCACTTGATGATATACTTAATATGAAAAGAAAGGAAGGAGATTATCTTAGAAATGATTTTTTTAAAAGATTAGATTATCTTTCAGATGAAAGTACGAAAATAATATCCATTTCAAAAAATAACATTGAAGATGAACGCGAAAAACTTTTAAAAAAAGTTTTGACATTATTAAATGATAATACATTAATAAATGAGAAAAGACTTGAAATGGAAATAACAATGCTTGCTGATAAACTTGATATAACAGAAGAATGTACCAGACTTGATTCTCATATTAAATATTTCAAAGAATATTCTGATTCAGATGAACTTGCAGGGAGGCGTTTAAACTTTCTTTTGCAGGAAATGAACAGAGAAATAAATACTATGGGTTCTAAATCACTTGATGCTGAAATATCTCAGAAAATTTCAGTTATGAAAGAAGAACTTGAAAAAATCAGAGAACAGATACAGAATATTGAATAACAAAATTTTTAATAAATGCTTATTGTAATTTCTGCTCCTTCTGGGGCAGGTAAAACCACAATTGTTAAAGAGATTTTAAAAAAATATCCGGACTTGAATTTTTCAATTTCTGCAACTACGAGAAAAAAAAGAGAAAATGAGATTGAAGGTAAAGACTATTATTTTTTAAGTAATTCTGAATTTGAAAATAAAATTAAGAATGATGAATTGATAGAATTTGAAAAATTATACAACAATTGTTACTATGGGACTTTAAAATCTGTAGTAGATGAAAATCTAAACTCCGGAAAACATTTAATTTTTGATATTGATGTTAACGGAGCATTGAATCTTAAAAAGATTTATAAAGAAAAAGCGATTACAATATTTATTAAACCGCCGGATTTAGATACATTAAAATTACGATTGCAAAAAAGAGATACCGAATCAGATTCTCAAATCGAAGAAAGATTGAAACGGGTAGATATGGAAATGTCAAAAGCAAAGGATTTTGATTTTGTTGTTTTAAATGATGAACTAAGATCTGCAATAAATAATGTATCTGATATTATAAATAAAGAAATAGTTTAAATCCGTTATTTATATACTTAATAGTTAAAAAGCTAAAAAACCTAAATAAACAAGCATTTTTGGTTTAAAATTTCAATTTTATTACATTGAAAAAATAACATATTTAAGTTAATTTTAAACAAATTAAAGGAATTTATTATGTCAATGAAAACATTAGATCTTGATAATTTTGAAAGTCATGCTTCAAATATTTATGAAGGGGTAGCTGTTGTTTCAAAAAGATCAAGACAAATTAACGATGAAATTAAAATGGAGCAAAACCAGAGACTTGAGCCAATTATAGCAAAAGAAACTGAGGATGATACCATAATGAATCAAGATAAAATGAATATCTCTTTGGAATTTGAAAAAAGAAATAAACCAACAATTCAATCCATCAGTGAATATATGACAGATGAATTGAAATTCAGATACAGAGACGAATAAAATAATTATCAACTCTTTTTATAAAAGAAGGGGCATATGCCCCTTTTTTTATTTCACAAAATAATTTAATTTCATATTTTTACTTTTTATAAATTAAAGGATGGCAAAAAGAAAAATTTTAATTGGAGTTACTGGTGGCATTGCCGCCTATAAAATTCCTTTCTTAGTCAGAGAATTTATAAAAGCAGACTGTGAGGTCAAAATTATTATGACTCCTGCCGCAATCAACTTTGTAACTCCATATACGCTTTCCGTATTATCAAAAAACGAAGTATTAATAGATTTTTTCCCTGATGCAAAATCGGAAAATGATGATAAAAACAATATTGTAGAAGTTAATTCTAAAACCTGGCATGTAAATTTAGGACTTTGGGCAGATATTTTTTTAATTGCTCCTGCAACCTGCAATACAATCAGCAAAGTTGTCAATGGCATATCTGATAATTTACTTTTAACCACAATTTTATCTGCAAGATGCCCCATCATTTTTTCTCCGGCTATGGATGATGATATGTTTAAAAATATTGTTATTCAAGAAAATATGAAAAAACTTGAGACGCTTGGATATAAAGTGATACCACCGGAAGAAGGTGAACTTGCAAGCGGATTATACGGACAAGGAAGAATGCCGGAACCGGATAAACTTTTTAAGTTAACAATTGAATATCTAAATGAGTTAAAAGATTTAAATGGAAAAAAAGTTTTAGTTACTGCCGGTCCTACAAGGGAATTTATTGACCCAGTAAGGTTTATATCCAATCCTTCTTCAGGCAAAATGGGTTTTGAAGTTGCAATTGCCGCATTTGAAAGAGGGGCTGATGTAACTTTGATTTCAGGACCTGTAAATTTATCTGCTCCTAAGGAAATTAATTTGTTAAAAGTGATAACTACAAATGAAATGTTTGAATCTGTTATGAATAATCTTGATGATAAAGATTATGTTATAATGACAGCTGCCGTAGAGGATATAACTCCGGCAAATTCATCTAAATCAAAACTGAAAAAAGAATCTTTTAAAAATAAATTCACAATTGATTTTGAAAATACGATAGATATTCTGGAATATATCGGTAAAAATAAAAAAAACTTTAAATTAGCAGGTTTTGCTCTTGAAACGGATAATGGTGAAGAGAATGCAAGAAAGAAACTTGAAAAGAAAAATCTTGATTTTATCGTATTAAATAATCCTAACGATAAAGATGCGGGATTTGGAACGGATACGAATAAAGTGAAATTCATTGATAAAGATAATATCGAAAATATACCTATGAAATCAAAAAGAGAAATAGCGGATTTAATCCTGGATAAATTAATAAAACTCTAATAAGAATGAATGATATTGCTGATAAAATTATAAATAAATTACAATCATTAAAAAATTTAAATTTAAAAATTTATACATCTGAAATTAAATCCTATAACGAATTCCTCAATTCAAAATTTGATTTAAGCATACCGGATTTACAAGAATTAAAAATAGAAAATGCTGATGAAAATGTCATCAAAGAGACTGTGAAAGAATATATGAATAAAGATAAATGGATGAGTGCTAATAGTCTTGATGAATTAAAGGAAATGATTTGTAATTGTAAAAAATGTGATCTTTGGAAAACCAGAACTAATTTTGTTTTTGGTTCAGGGAATAAAAATGCTGACTTGGTTATTGTAGGTGAAGCACCGGGGGCGGAAGAAGATAAACAAGGATTGCCGTTTGTTGGCAGAGCCGGAAAATTATTAACTCAGATTCTTGAATCAATAAATTTCAAAAGAGAAGAAGTTTTCATTTGTAATGTATTGAAATCAAGACCGCCGGAAAACAGAAATCCATCGCCGGAAGAAATCAAACAATGCGAACCGTATTTAGTGAAACAATTAGAACTGATTAAACCAAAAATGTTGTTATGTTTAGGAACATTCGCTGCTCAGACACTATTGCAAACTAAAGAAGCATTGGGTAAATTAAGAGGAAAATTTCATACTTATAAAAATATTCCATTATTAGTAACATATCATCCTGCTGCACTTTTAAGAAACCCAAATTGGAAAAAACCTACTTGGGATGATGTGCAACTTTTAAGAAAAGAATTTGATAAACTTGTAAGCAGATAACATGGCAAAAAAAAACATAAAAAAAACTGTTGACTATTTAACAGATCAGACAGACAGCGAGTTTAGAGAAAGTTTCAACGAATCAGCACCTAATGCGTTAGAATTAGAAAACAGATTACTTGGTTCTCTATTTCTCGATGAAGAAATTTTTGGTGAAGTTTGTCAAATACTGGAATCAAGACATTTTTTCAGCAAGAAAAACAGAATTATTTTCCAGGCTATGCTTAGTCTTGATTCAAGAAAAGAACCTATTGATATCAGTACTGTAAAAGAAGAAATTAAAAAACTCGGACAGGGAAGTGATGTTGATGCGGAATATTTAATTAATATAACCGAATCCACCGTAACGTCGGCAAATTCCTTAAAATATGCTCAGGTAATTCTGGAAAAATTTTTATTAAGAAATTTAATTCACACAGCATCTGAAATTGTAACTAAATGTCTTGACCCAACTGTAAATACATATACTGTTCTTGATGAGGCTGATAAAGATTTTCTTGATATATCAGCTACGTTAAATAAGAAAAAAATAATAAGTGTTAAAGATGAATTAAATACTATCTTGGGAGAGCTTGCTGACAGAAGGGCACATAAACAAGTAACAGGAGTTCCCACAGGATATGACAGACTCGATGATATTCTTGGAGGTTTTCAGAAATCTGAGTTAATTATTATCGCCGGAAGACCTTCTCACGGAAAAACTGCGTTGTCAATAAATATTGCCCGAAATGCTGCAGTTAAAGGGAAAAAGAAAATTGCGATTTTTTCTCTTGAGATGAGTTTTAAAGAATTAATGTATAGAATGCTTTCATCAGAAGCGAGAGTTAATGGTCAAAAACTAAAACTTGGAAAATCTTCAACTGAAGAATGGAGTGCAGTGCAGTCAACTTTCAGAAATCTGGAAACTGATTTGTTTATAGATGATACATCTTTAATGTCGATTACTGATATCAGAGCAAAAGCAAGAAGACTCAAAAAGGAACACTCAATAGATATGCTGGTAGTTGATTATTTGCAATTAGTGAGAGGACCTTCAGATGTAGAACGACGCGAACTTGAAGTTGGGTATGTTTCACGAGGATTAAAAGCCCTTGCAAAAGAATTGGAAATCCCTGTTGTGGCATGTGCTCAGCTTAACCGTTCAATTGAACAAAGAGGAAAAGAAAAAACTCCTCAGCTTTCAGATTTAAGAGAATCAGGTTCAATCGAGCAAGATGCGGATGTTGTTATATTTGTGAACAGACCATATATGAATCTCATTGGTCAGCTTGAAAAAGGGACTGAAGAATATTTCAAAAAACTTCATCAGGCGGATATCATTGTCGGAAAAAATAGAAATGGACCGGTGGACGATATGAGATTAATTTTTATTCCGGAATATGCAAGATTTGAAAATATGAATAAAGAATTCCCGATTACTGAAATTCAAAATGCTGTAACTGATATTAAAGAGGATAAACCTTTTTAGGCGAAATATTCAATCGATAATAAGTCCAATCTTTCAACGGTTTTGCACCTAAATTATTGTAAAAATTAATTGCATCTTTATTCCAGTTTAATACGCACCATTCCATTCTTCCGCATTTATTGAGATTTGCAATTTTTATTAATCGTTTAAATATTTTTTTTCCGATTCCGTATCTTCTGTATTCATTTGAAATAAAAATATCTTCAAGGTATAATGTTTTCAATCCTTTAAAAGATGAAAATGTAAAAAAATAAATCGCATATCCAACAACCTTCTTTTTAACTATTGCAACTAAAACGAAAATCGAAGGGTTCAATTTAAAAGTCTCTTTTAAAAGACGAGTCTGTGCTTCAATATCAGGAGGTTTAAGTTTTTCAAATTCTGCAAGCTCTATAATTAATTTTATGAGGTCAGATTTTTCCTCAGGTTTTATAGGTCTTATTTTTACTTTTTATTCCATTTAAAACTAAATTTATAAATGATTTTAAAATAATATATTTAATATCTTTAATAAATTTCATTATTTTATGAAAAAAATAATAATCTATTTTGCATTTTGTTCAATTTTCTTATCATTAAGTATCTATTCGGTGTATTCGCTGGAAATTAATGATGACTATGAAGATATGAAATGTAAAAAAATACTTGCTAAACTTGATTTAAGTGATGCGAATAAATCAATTTCTGAGTTAATGATAATTACCGGAAGTAATTTTTTGGGAACTGAATATGTCGGAGGTACTCTCGACAAGAATACAAATTCAGAAAATCTTGTTGTTTATGTCACCGGGCTCGACTGCGTAACTTTTATAGAAAATGCTTTGGTTATGTCGCGATTATTAAAGAATGGTAAAACAGATTTTGATTCTTATAAAAAAGAACTAACAAAAATCAGATATAGAAATGGGGTCATAGACGGTTATCCATCACGATTACATTATTTTACGGATTGGATTTTTGATAATCAACAAAAAGGAATTGTGGAAGATATAACAAAAGAAATAGGCGGAAAACCTTACAATAAAACAATTGATTTTATGACAACTCATATAGATTCATATCCACAGTTAAAGAATAATTCTGAGAATGTAAGACAGATGAAAGTTTTTGAAGATTTAATGAATGCAAGAGAAATGTTTTATATTCCAAAAAGTGAAGTTGATAAGTATTATGATAAACTTCAATCCGGAGATATAATTGCGACAACAACAGACATTGGCGGATTAGACGTTACCCACACAGGATTAATTTATAAAGATGAAAACGGCAACACGCGATTTATGCACGCAAATATAAAAACAAAAGAAGTAATGATAACTAATGAAGAATTGAAAGAATATCTGATGGGGAATAAAAAACAAACCGGTATAATTGTTGCAAGACCTGTCAATATTGAAAACTGAAGAAAAGATTTTGAATGCCTGAACTAATTTTAAATTATCTGTTGCTTTGTATCGTTTGTTATTTAATTGGTTCAATTCCTTTCGCATCCATTATCGTAAAAAACAGACATAAAAAAGATATAACTCAGCACGGTACAGGTAATGTAGGTGCAATGAATTCATTTGAGATTACCGGTTCTAAATCAACAGGTGTTTTGGTTTTTCTTGCTGATTTTTTGAAAGGATTAATACCAACGGTTGTAATCTTAATATTTCTTAAGATTCCTATAGAATTTTCTGTATTACCTTTAGTTTTTTTAATAGTTGGTCATTGCTTTTCCATTTTTCTTAAATTTAAAGGAGGAAGAGGATTAGCAACTGCTGCCGGTATATTTTTAATTGTTTCTTATATGATTGTTATCTTATGGAGTGTTATTTATTTTATTACATATAAAATAAAAAAAGATATTCATATTGGAAATATCGTAGCAACTTTTTTATTGCCTATTCCGGTTCTGTTTTTTGCCAACTTTTTTGTAAATAATTCTTTTGTTGATTTAAATGAGATAATTCACTCAGAACATAAAGAATTTCTATTTATTTTGACATCTTCTGTTTGTTTGATTATTTTGATAAAACACATTCAACCTTTAACCGAGATTTTAAAAAATAAAAATATAATTAAATATAAATGAATACAAATCCATTGCTTAAAACTAAAGATGAACTTGATGAGATGGCACGCCAGATTAGACGTGATATTATTAATATGCTTTTGATTTCGAAATCGGGGCATTCAGGGGGTCCGCTTGGTATGTCTGATTTTTTTACGGCTCTTTATTTTAATGATATGAATTTAGATCCTAATAACCCGTATTTCGAAAACAGAGATTATTTTTTCTTATCTATCGGTCATATTGCACCTGTATGGTATGCCACTTTATCAAGAAGAGGATATTATCCAGTTGATGAAATGAAAACTCTCAGAAAAGTGAACGGCAGATTGCAAGGACATCCGGCACCTTTAAAAACACATGGACTACCGGGAGTAGAGATTGCCTCCGGTTCTCTCGGTCAAGGTTTATCAATTGCAGTTGGAACTGCATTAGGTTTGAAACTTGATAAAAAATCTAATCATGTATTTTGTATTTGTGGTGATGGTGAACTTCAGGAAGGTCAGATATGGGAAGCAGTAATGACAGCAGCTCATCATCAAACTGACAACTTGACATTAATAATAGATAAGAATGATTGTCAGATTGATAATCGGGTTCAAAAGGTTTTAAATCTTGATCCGATGGCTGATAAATTTAAAGCATTTAATTTTAAAGTTTATGAGATTGATGGTCATGATATGGATATAATTTTAAAGACTTTAAAAGAGGCAAGAGGTCACAAAGGTCAGCCTACAGTTATCATTGCTAAGACCTTGATGGGAAAAGGTGTTTCTTTTATGGAAGATAATTATAAATGGCATGGTGTTCCACCGAATGAAGAACAAGGAGCTCAGGCGTTAGAGGAATTAAAACCTACAAAATATGGAGACTTTGTTTAAATTTAAAATACTCTATTTATTTTTATTTTTACTTTTAGTTTCCGGATGTATGAGTTCTAAAGAATATGGTGAAGTTTATTATAAATCCATAGCTTCAGGAACGAATGCAGGATTTTCTGAAAAATATCAAACTGTAATTTATAATAAAGATGCATTCATAAAATTATGGAATGATACATATTCAAATCACACTAACAAACCATCTATACCTCCAATAAATTTTGAAAACNNAAATGGTTGTTGCAGTTTATTTTGGATTTTATTCAACAGGCGGTGCATCTATAAAAATCAATGGGGTATCTATAAATGATTTAAATATGAAAATAGATGTTTTGCAAACTTTGCCGGGTCCTAATTGTGTTACAACTGATGTGATTACTTATCCATTTGATATAGTAGTAATACCAAAATATAAGGGTGAAATTATTTATAATTTTGTAGATAAAAAAAATAATTGTCCCTGAATTAAAATCCAACATCTTATTGAAGAATAAATACAACTTTAAAGGAAATATATTAATAATTGGAGGTGCTGAGGATAAGCTAAATGAGATGCATATTCTTAAAAAATTTTTTGAATTATCAGGTGAGAAAAAAGCATCAATATTAATAGTTCCAATTGCATCAGATTTTCCGGAAGTTGCAGCAAATGTTTATAAAACAATTTTTAAAAAATTTGGTGCAAAGAAAATTAAAATATTCAATAAATATAATCCGGTAGAAGTAAGATCTCAAAACCTTTCTAAATATTTTGATGGTGTTACCGGAATTTTTATTTCCGGAGGAGATCAGCTTAGACTTAGTACTGTACTTGGTGATTCCGAATTTGAAAATTTACTAAAAGAAAAACTGCGTAGCGGGGCTACGATTGCCGGTTCAAGTGCCGGAGCTTCTGCTTTGAGTTCATTTATGATAGTAAGAGGTAATCCGGATTTATACGCTTCTCAGGATTCTCTAAAATTATCTGCAGGGCTTGGGGTATTGGAAAATATAATTATTGATCAGCATTTCACAGAAAGAAAAAGACTTAACAGACTTATAACTTCTGTTTGTTATCATCCGAAAAATATTGGAATAGGTATAGATGAAAATACTGCGATACATATTAAAAAAAATGGTATGTTAGATGTGTTAGGAAGTGGTACAGTAACAATAATTGACGGTTCCGAAATTACTTATAACAATATATCTGAAGTTGATGAATACCAACCTTTTTCAGTCATAGGATTAAAAATGCATATCTTAAGTAGTTCAATAAGTTTTAATCTCAATACATTGCAACCTTTAAATCATTCAGTTAATTCATTTCAATTATGAAGATTATAGAAATCAGGGCTTTAAGAGGACCGAATATTTGGAGTAACAGAAGACATAAGCTTATTCAGATGAAACTGGATATTGGGGATTATGAACAAAAACCTACCAATCTTATACCGGGCTTTTTAGAAAACCTATCTAAATTAATTCCTTCAATGTATTCACACAGATGCAGTTACGAAACAGAGGGTGGATTTTTTAAAAGAGTTGAAGAGGGGACTTGGGCAGGTCACGTTATAGAACACATTGCGTTAGAAATTCAAACACTCGCCGGAATGGACACAGGTTTTGGAAGAACTCGTGAAACCACAACACCTGGTGTATATAATGTTGTTTTTAGTTATATAGAAGAAGAAGCCGGAAAATATTCGGCAGTTTCAAGTGTAAATATATTTAAAGCTATTGCCGAAGGTAAATCTCAAAAAGAATTAAACGAATTATTAAATAACGACATACAAAAGTTAAGAGAAATAAGAGAAGAAGTAAGGTTTGGTCCGAGTACAGGGTCTATAGTTGAAGAGGCGGTTGCAAGAGGAATACCATACATAAGATTAAATGATCAGTCACTTGTACAGCTTGGATATGGAATCTACCAAAAAAGAATTCGTGCTACAGTTACAGGGCTAACGAGTGAAATTGCAGTTGACCTTGCATGTGATAAAGAAGCAACTAAGCAATTACTTCAGGATATGGGTATTCCGGTTCCAAAAGGATATAAAATCTATAATGAATCTGATATTCCGGATATAGTTAAATCAGTTGGTTATCCTATCGTAGTCAAACCACTCGATGCGAATCATGGGAGAGGTATCACGACTAATATAAATAATATTGAAGATGTTTATGCTGCATTTAAATCTGCTAAAAGACATTCGAAGGCAATTATTATTGAAAAATCCCTTACAGGTGTTGACTTCAGAGCATTGGTTATAAATTATAAATTAATTTCTGTTGCCGAAAGAACACCGGCTTATGTTACAGGTGATGGAAAATTAACTATCAATGAATTGATTGCAAAAGAAAACTCGGATCCGCGTAGAGGTTACGGTCACGAGAAAATTTTAACACAAATCGATATTGATCATCAGACTTTAAGAATACTTGAATTTAATAATTACTCTTTAGAAACTGTATTAAAAGAAGGTGAAAGATGTTATTTAAAATCAACTGCAAATTTATCAACAGGTGGAACAGCAATTGACAGAACTGATGAAGTACATCCTGATAATATTTTTATGTTTGAGAGAATAGCAAAAATTATAGGTCTTGATATAGCCGGAATTGATATTATTGCTACAGACATATCAAGTTCATTACTCGAAAATGGCGGCGGCATTGTGGAAGTTAATGCTGCTCCTGGCTTCAGAATGCATCTTGCTCCATCTGAAGGAATTGCAAGAAATGTTGCTGAACCTGTTGTATCTATGTTGTTCCCACAAGGTGCACCTTTTAGAATTCCGATTATTGCTGTTACCGGAACTAACGGAAAAACAACAACGACAAGATTAATCTCACACATTCTAAAAAATATTGGTTATAATGTAGGATATACTGCAACAGAAGGCGTATATATAGGAAACAGATTAATTCAGCCGGGAGATAATACCGGACCTATTTCTGCAAAAATGGTATTGCGAGATCCCTCAGTTGAATTTGCAGTTTTGGAAGTTGCAAGAGGTGGTATATTAAGGGCAGGTCTGGGTTTTGATCATTGTAATATTGGAGTCGTATTAAATGTTACTTCAGATCATTTAGGTATTAAGGATATAAATACTCTGGAGGATATGGCAACAGTTAAATCAGTAGTTCCGTGTGCAGTATTTGAAAAAGGATATGCAGTACTAAATGCTGATGATAAATTAGTTCTAGCAATGAAAGATGATGTGAAATGTAATATCGCATTATTTTCTATGGATGAAAAAAATCCGGCAATTATTGAACATTGTAAAAAAGGTGGCATTGCCTGTGTTCTTGAAAACAACTGGATTACATTAATAAAAAGCCAGTGGAAAATCAGAGTTGAAAAAGTATTGAATATACCATTGACATACGGAGGTAAAGCACCGTTTATGATTCAGAATGTTTTGGCTTCTACTTTGGCATCTTATATTCTGCAAGGTGTAACTATAGAAGATATAAAATTTGGTTTGAATTCTTTTGTGCCTTCTGCTGTTCAAACGCCGGGTAGATTAAATCTTATTGAAGTAGGTGACTTCAATGTATTAATTGATTTCGCACATAACCCTGCCGGATTTGAAGCACTATCGAAGTTTGTACTGAATTTACCTGAAAAAAATAAAATTGGAATTATTGGTGGAACAGGTGACAGAAGAGATGAAGATATATTCAGTATGGGAGCAATCGGTGGAAAAATGTTTACAGATATAATTATCAGAGAAGATGAATCTTTACGGGGAAGGAAAGAAGGTGAAATTCCTAAAATAGTTTTAAATGGAGTTAGAAGTACAAATCCAAATGCACCTGTTCAAATTATTGAAGACGAAGTTAAAGCTATAAATTTTGCTTTGAAAAAAGCAAAAAAAGGTGATTTAGTTGTAGTATTGCCGGATAATATACCCAGAGCTATCAAACTTGTTAATGAATACAGGGATAGTTTAAGTACAATAGAGCTGAATCAATCAGATATTCCCAATTTATAAAATCAATAAATACCGATGAATGTTTCACTGTCGTTCATCGAACCTCTATACATTCCTTCAGAATTGAATGTAAGGTTTATATTTCCTTTGTTATCAATTGCAATCACTCCACCGTCACCATTAATTTTAACTAATTCTTTAAGTATAACTTGTTCCACAGCTTTCTTGAGTGAAAGTTTTTTATATTCCATTAATGCTGAAATGCGGAAAGCAACTGTCAGTTTAATAAAATATTCACCTGAGCCGGTACAACTGATAGCAGCAGTTTTATTATTAGCGTAATTCCCGATACCGTTTAAAGGTGAATCCCCAATCCTTCCAAACATTTTATTTGTCATACCTCCGGTAGAAGTTGCTGCGGCAAGATTTCCATGTTGATCTAAAGCAACTGCACCTACAGTGCCATAGTATTTGTTTTTTAAATTTTTATCAAAATCTGTATGGTCTAAAAATGCTTTCCCGCTTTTTTTTGCTTTTTGTAGCTGCTCCCATCTTTTTTGAGTAAAAAAATATTTTTCATTTTCAGATTGAAGTTTCATTTTTTTTGCAAATTTTTCAGCACCATTTCCTGAAAGAAATGCAAATTCACTTTTTTGCATTATTTCTTTTGCGAGAAGAATAGGATTTTTAATACCCATAACCCCGGCAATAGCACCGGATTCAAGGTTTCTTCCATCCATAATCGCAGCATCCATTTCATTTTTACCTTCATTAGTAAAAACCGAACCCTTCCCGGCATTGAAGAGCGGATTATTTTCAAGAATAACAACAGATTCACAAACAGCATCCAAGCTACTCCCACCTTTTGAAATTACTTTCCATCCTGCAACCAGTGAATTTTTCAATCCCTTTATATACTCTTTTTCTAAAATTCGTGACATCGTAGATCTTCTTATTGTTCCCGCCCCACCATGAATTGCCAATCCGATTTTTTTCATAAATTTATTTATTTAAGAATTATAAATTATTCAATTTGAATGTTAAATAAAAAAAGGGTGACGTGCACCCTTTTTTAATAAAAATTATTTTGTTTACAATAATTTAATTTATTTTCTCTGGAATTTTTCTTCTTCGAGTGTGAATGTTAAACTTATTCTGTGTGTATTTCCTAAATCAGATGTGCCATCAAATTTTGCAAATGAATAATCAATATTTATTTTTGGCAGTTTAACACCTGCTCCGAGTGTTAAATTTCCTATGTCATTATAACCTGTTCTTATGCTAAACAAATCTCTATATGTATATTCTACGCCGGCATGCATATCAAATGAAACAGGTCCGAGATTTGCATTTGCGGAAGATTTTCTTCCATCAAACCTAACATCAAAATCCAAAGCCGGTGTGATTACTCCATTCAAAAAATCAAACTGATATGCTGAACCGATTTTTGCAGTTGGTTTCAAAGTTTCTTTCTTTCCTGTTGACCAGCTTATATAGGTTGTAGTCAAATCCTGAATATTTGCACCTAAAAATAATCTGCCAACGGGATTATAAGCGACACCTAAATCTAAACCTAACCCCCAGGCACTGGCATCAGCGATATTTCTTCTCAAAACTTTAAGGTTTGCTCCATAAGAAAATGTTTCAGATTGCTTTTTGGAATAGGTTAAATAAAAAGCATAATCAGTAGTGCTGAATCGTGTAATCTTATCAGGATCTAATCGTTCTCCCGGATCTAATACACCATTTCCATTTAAATCAATCAATGCGTTTCTGGTATCTGCGATATCATCAATACCCATTCTGATAACGCTGAAACCAAATGATGCATCACTTCCAAATGGAATTCCTATTGAACCATAATCATAGTTCACAAGACTTCCGAATCTTTCGTCATGCATAAGTGAAAATTGCGGGTAATTAATTTTTGAAAGTAAAGCGGGATTCCAATAACCGGCTGTCACATCGTTTACCAATGCAACGTAAGCTCCTCCCATTCCAAGTGGTCTGCCCCCAACCCCGATAGCTAAAAATTCTCCGGCATATTTATCCTGTGCTTGAACAGGATTGTATAAATTAAATAGGATTACTGCCGAAAACAATACTGCATTTAGTGTTTTTTTCATATTTTTATTGGGTTTACGAATGGTAAATCTAATCTAATATTTTTCCTATTTAATTTATTGATTTATTCAATATTTTTAAAATCAATTTTTAAGTCAAGACTGAAATTTTAACAAAAATTCAGTTAAAAATTCCATAGAATTATGATACTTAAACAATCATATTCCTATTTAGTTTCCTTAAATTTCGCTTAAATTTTATTTTTTCCTATCAAATTTAATGCACTTCCTGCTTTAAACCATTCTATTTGTTGTTCATTCATAGTGTGGTTCAGTTGAATAATATCAACATCTGCATTTTCATTTGAATGTTTGACTCTCAAAATCAATCTTTCACCCGGTTTAAGATTTTCTACATCCAAATCAAATTTATCATCTTCTTTAATTTTTTCATAATCATTCGGATCTGCAAATGTTAATGGTAACATCCCTTGTTTCTTTAGATTTGTTTCATGTATTCTTGCAAATGATTTTACAATGATTGCTTTTCCACCGAGATATCTCGGTTCCATTGCTGCATGTTCTCTGGAAGAACCTTCACCATAGTTATCTTCTCCTACAACTATCCAACTTATTCCTTTTGCTTTATAATCACGTGCAACCTTTGGCACTTCATCAAAATTTCCGGTAACTATATTTTTAACATTGTTCATTTTATCATTGAAATAATTTACTGCACCTATAAACATATTATTGGAGATATTATCCAAATGCCCTCTGAATTTTAACCATGGACCTGCCATTGAAATATGGTCAGTAGTACACTTTCCTTTGACTTTCAGTAGCAATATCATATCTTTAAAATCTTTTGAAACATCAGGTGCGTTAAATGGAGCAAGTGCCTGTAATCTTTTACTGTTAGGGTCTATTTTAACCTGAATTTGACTTCCATCATCTGAAGGTTTTTGAAAGCCATTTTCATCTCTTATAAATCCATTTTCAGGTAACTCATCACCAACAGGTTCTTTCAGTTTAACAAGTTCTCCGTTTTCATTTACTAATGTATCCGTCAATGGATTAAATTTTAAAGTTCCTGCAAAAGCAAATGCGGTAACTATTTCCGGAGATGCAACAAATGAATGTGTTCCGGCGTTTCCGTCATTCCTCTTTGAAAAATTTCTGTTATATGAAACAATTATTGAATTTTTTTCATTTTCTGAAATATCATTTCTTTTCCATTGACCAATACAAGGTCCGCACGCATTTGCTAAAACCATTCCTCCTGCATTTTCAAAAATTTCAAGTTGTCCGTCTCGTTCTATAGTTGCTTTCACTTGTTCAGAACCAGGAGTTATTCCGAATATTGATTTTGCTTTTAAACCCTGCTCTATTGCCTGTTGAGCAACTGATGATGCTCTTTCCATATCTTCATAAGATGAATTTGTACAGCTTCCTATCAATGCTGCTTTTAATTCTTCCGGATAATTATTTTCTGATACAGCTTCTTTGAATTTTGATATGGGCCATGCAAGGTCAGGAGTGTATGGACCGTTTATATGCGGTTCAAGTTCATCCAAATTTATTTCTATTATCTGATCATAATATTTTTCACTTCCTTCGTCAGCTATTAGATTATGTTTTACATTATTTGCAAGCATCCCGATTTCTTCTCTTTGTGTTGCTTTCAGGTAATCATACATTTTTTTATCATATGGGAAGAGAGAAGTTGTTGCTCCAATTTCTGCACCCATATTACATATAGTCCCTTTACCCGTGCATGAAATTGAATTTGTGCCTTCCCCAAAATATTCAATTATTGCACCAGTTCCGCCTTTCACAGTTAAAATTCCTGATAATTTGAGTATCACATCTTTTGGAGATGTCCATCCGTTCATTTTTCCGGATAGTTTTACACCAATTAATTTTGGAAACTTTAGTTCCCATGGTAAACCTGCCATTACATCAACAGCATCGGCACCACCAACACCAATTGCTATCATTCCCAATCCACCCGCATTTGGTGTATGCGAATCTGTACCTATCATCATTCCACCAGGAAAAGCATAGTTCTCTAATACAACCTGATGAATAATTCCGGCACCGGGTTTCCAATAGCCAATTCCATATTTACTCGAAACACTTTCAAGAAAATCATAAACTTCTTTGTTGTCCGTCATTGCTTTGTTCAGATCATGATGAAATCCACTTTCCGCCTGAATTAAGTGGTCACAGTGAACTGTAGAAGGGACTGCTACTTTAGGAATACCAGCTGACATAAACTGCAAAAGTGCCATTTGTGCAGTCGCATCTTGCATTGCCACTCTGTCAGGAGCAAACTCTACAAAATCTTTCCCACCTTCGTAAGCCCTATTTGGTTTTTCCCAAAGATGTGCATATAAGATTTTTTCAGTTAATGTCATTGGTCTTTTTAAAACATCTTTTGCCTCAGATATTTTTTTATTTAATTTCTCATAAAGAGATTTTATTAAGTCTAAATCGAATACCATAATTTTATGATTTTAAATTTTTATATAATTATTTTTTTTAATTCTTCTAAATTATTTGCAGGCTTTTCACATTTGAAATCTTTGCAAATATAAACACTCGGTTTATAAAAATTAAATGAATCTTTATTAATCAATTTTGAATATTTTTCAATTTCATCATTTGCCTTTATTGATATCTTAAATGGAATAAAACTTCTCATTATATAGTTTTTCATTTCATTGATATCAGCATCGGCACCTGTATATATAATTTCAGTATTTTGCTTTAAATAATTAAGCAATGCAAGTATCGAAACAGGATATGAAAATGAAGATTTGTTTAATTCATTGTAAAATAATTTTAAAGATTTCTCTGTTTTAATTTCAATTTCAGAATCCTGAGTTATCGTGTGTAACTTAATCATATTAAGAAGTTGCACGCCATTACCTGATGGTTCTGCTCCATCATAAATTTCTTTAGTTCTGAGAATCAAACTGCTGATTTCTTCACTATCAAAAAATCCACCATTTGCATTATCACAAAACTTATCTAAAGTAATCTTGTTTAGTTCAGTTGCAAAATCTAAATAAGATATGTTAAATGTAATTTCATAAGCTTTTAAATTTGAATCAATTAAAAAAGCATAATCTTCAAGTCCTGCTTCAAATTTTTTCTCGCCATCTTTATATCTGTGATATAATTGTCCGTCTTCATAAAGCTTTGATTTTATAAATTCAAGATTTTTTAATGCAATATTTAAAAATTCTTCAACTCCTGATACTTCATAAAGTCTTAAAAAACCTGATGTCATTATTGCATTCCATGAAGTTAAAATTTTATCATCCAGCTGAGGTTTTACTCGTGTGTTTCTAACAGTTAATAATTTATCTTTACATTCATTTATTATAGTAATTATTTCATCCGGTGATTTTTCAAATTTCTTTGAAGTTTCATATAAATCATTTGCTATATAGAGTACATTCTTATTTCTGAATACGTTATGCGGATCTGAAATTGTATTACCATTATGCAATACACCATAATAAAATATAAAAATATCAGCATCATTCTGCCCTAATTCTTTTATTAGCTCTTCTCTCGTCCATAAATAATAATCACCTTCTTCCTTGCTTGACTTATCTCCTTTAATGGTTTCATTTTCAGCATCTTCAGCTGAATAAAATCCACCATCTTGTGATAATAAATTTTGTTTTACATATTTTGCTATTTCAAGTGCCCCATTTAAAAATAATTTATTTCCGCAAATTGAATATATATCTGAGTATGCTTTCATCACAAGCCCCTGGTCATATAACATTTTTTCAAAATGTGGAACTCTCCAAACAGTATCAACTGCATATCTGTGAATTCCACCACCTAAATGGTCAGTGATTCCACCTAAATAAATTTTTTGTAAGGTATATTTAACTATGTCAATTGCTTCATTATCTTTATATAATATTCCGTAATTAATTAGAAAATCTAATTCGACAGTTCTGGGAAATTTATTACCGCTTCCAAATCCGCCATTCTCAAAATCAAATAATTCTTTCGCCTGTTTATAACAATTCCTTGCCGGTTCATCTGTCAGTTCCTCTTTATCTGAAGCAGAAAACTTTGTTTTATTTTCAAGGAATTTAAAAATTTCATTGCTACTCGTAATTATTTCCTCTTTCTTGGTTTTCCAAAGTTCATTTATCTGAGTTATAACATCTTCAAAACCTGCTCTGCCATATTTTGCTTTTGGAGGGATGTATGTTCCGCCATAAAATGGTTTTAGATCCGGAGTAAGAAATATACTCATTGGCCATCCCCCTGATCCTGTCATTGATTGCAGAGCTAGCATATAAATTCTGTCAATATCCGGACGTTCTTCCCTGTCAACTTTAATATTTACAAAATATTCATTCATTAGCTTAGCAATATCCGGATTTTCAAAAACTTCTCTTTCCATTACATGACACCAATAACAAGTTGAATACCCAATAGATAAAAATATAGGTTTATTTTCTTCTTTAGATTTTTTTAATGCATCGCTATTCCATGAATACCAATTCACAGGATTATATGCGTGTTGCAATAGATAAGGACTTTTTTCTTTTATTAATTCGTTTGGTGGGAAGTTTGACATAGAACTTGAATTTACAAATTCTACAAATTATATAAAATGGATATTTTTGGATATTTTATAGAATTAAACCACATCCGTCCAAAACGATGCAA
>DKKL01000007.1 GCA_002455255.1 Candidatus Tepidiaquacellales bacterium UBA6667
ATTTATTTTGGACAGCTGTGATTCCAAAAGGATCAAAAAAAGTTTTTGATGCTGTATCATAATTTTCAAGTTTAACTATTCCATGATTAAAAATCATTAACATAGAAATATAAACTCTTAAAAACAAAAGAGAAAAATCAGGAATGTATGGCTTAATTGAAAATAAAAATTTTTTCATAACTTTTTATTATTTACTTACTTCGGAAACTGATTTTCCGTCAAAGAAATATTTAACATTTGATTTTTCGCAATATGCAAAACCGTCTTTATCAAATTCCAGTTTTTTTCCTGCTTCAGAATACCAACCGGAAATTCTTGCAGGGTTACCTTTAACTAAAGCAAAGTCGGGAACATCTTTAGTAACCACAGCACCGGCTGCTACAAATGCAAATCTACCTATTGTTATTCCGCAGACTATTGTTGAATTTGCTCCAAGTGATGCACCTTCTTTTACAAGTGTTTTGATGTAAAATTCTTTTCCAACCTGAGGGTATTTACATCTGGGATTTAATATATTTGTGAATACCATTGATGGTCCGCAAAAGACATAATCTTCAAGAGTAACGCCTTCATAAATACTTACGTTATTCTGTATTTTACAATAATTACCAATTATAACATCGTTAGCAACATTTACATTTTGACCTAAAACACATTTCTTCCCAATCTTTGAACCCGGCTGAACGTGAGAAAAATGCCATATCTTGCTTCCTTCCCCTATTTCCACTCCATCATCTACAACAGCATATTTATTTACAAAATAATTTTTTTCCATTTTAATTTTTCAATTGATTATGTGCTTTTTCCAGAATATTTAATACTTTCAATGCGTGAACTCCGTCAGTTAAAGGTGTTGTATTGTTTATTATACTTTCAAAAAAATGTTTTTGTTCTTCTTCAAGCGGTTTCTTTTCATCAAATGTTACTACTTCATATTCATTTTCAAATTTTTCAAGACCTTTTTCAGTTTTGTGAAATCCTTTTTTGTAAAATTTTAGTTTTTCTGACTTCAGAGAATCTTCAAAAACCAACATACCTTTATCTCCTATAACAACAAGTCTCTGCTCTTTGAATGGATGTAACCAGCTTACAAAAATATGTGCATGAACATTACCCGGATATTTTAAATAAGTTAAAGTAGTATCTTCTATACCGTTTTGAATAAAATCTGCCCCGTTCGAACTGATTTCATCAGGGTCACTTTCATTTAAAAATTGAATTACTGAAATATCGTGAGGAGCAAAACTCCACCATATATTTTCTTCACTTCTTATTGTTCCAAGATTTAATCTGTTACTGTAAATATATTGCAACTTTCCAATAATTCCCTTGTCAACTAATTCTTTTATTTTCATAACCGCAGGATGATATAACAATACATGACCTACCATTAGTTTAAGATTGTCTTTCTTAGCAATTTGGATTAATTCTTCCGCCTCTTCGGGAACCAAAGTTATTGGTTTTTCTACAAGTACATTTTTACCTGCAAGCAATAATTTTTTTGTAATTTCATAATGAGTTTCGGCAGGAGATGATACAATGACTGCATTAATTTCCTTATCATTTATAATATCATCTAAATTTTCAGTATAAATTATTTCTGATGAAATTTCAGATATTTTATCTTTGTTTGTACAAAAGCTATCGCAGACAATTTTAAAATTTTTACCAAGAATCAAATTTGCCGTTCTCACATGATTCATTCCCCATTTACCGCATCCGACTATCGCAAGTTTTATATCTTTATACATTTTTAATAACCTTTTTTTAATACTTTATCATAATCGGCTTTTGTCATAATTTCAACAAGTTCTGCAAATTTAGTTTTCGGTGTCCACCCTAAAACATTTTTTGCTTTTGTCGCATCACCAATTAATAAATCTACTTCTGCAGGTCTGAAATATTCTTTATCAACAGTAACCAAAACTTTTCCGGTTTTTTTATTAACACCTTCTTCATCGATTCCTTCACCTTTCCACTCAAGAGGCATATCAAGTATTTCAAAACACTTTTCTATAAACTCTTTCACTGTGTGTGTTTCACCTGTTGCTAAAACAAAATCATCAGGTTTATCCTGCTGTAAAATTTGCCACATCCCTTCGCAATATTCAGGTGCATATCCCCAGTCTCTTTTTGCATGCAGGTTTCCGATTTTTAAATTGCCTTGAATACCTGCTTTAATGCGTGCTGCAGCTCTTGTTATTTTTCTTGTTACAAATGTTTCTCCGCGTCTTGGTGATTCATGATTAAACAAAATTCCGTTACATGCAAACAAATCATAAGCTTCTCTGTAATTAACTACTATCCAGTAACCATAAATTTTTGCAACTCCATATGGACTTCTCGGATAAAATGGGGTTTTTTCATTTTGAGGAATCTCTTGTACTTTACCATAGAGTTCACTTGTAGATGCCTGATAAAATTTTACTTTCTTCAGTCCGGTTTCTCTGATAGCATCAAGAAATCTTAATGTACCTAATCCGTCAACCTGTGCTGTATAATCAGGTAATTCAAATGAAACTTTTACGTGTGACTGTGCTGCAAGATTGTAAATTTCATCCGGTTGTATTTTTTCAAGCAACCTGTTCATATTGCTTGTATCCACTAAATCACCATAATGAAGAAATAATTTATTGTTTAATATCTCTTTATTATTATACAAGTGATCAATCCTTGAAGTATTAAATGAACTGCTCCTTCTTATTATTCCGTGGACTTCATATCCTTTATCAATCAATATTTCACTTAAATAACTTCCGTCTTGACCTGTAATCCCTGTTATAATTGCTTTTTTCATTAATTACTTTTTTAAAAATTCTGAAATTTTATTAACCACATAATCCATCTGATCTGAAGTTAGTTCCGGATAAATTGGTATTGCAAGAGATGAATTTGCACAAAACTCGGAAACAGGAAAATCACCTTTAACTTTTCCAAGAAATTCAAAACACTCCTGCAAATGAAAAGGAACCGGATAATAAATTTCATTGCCTATTCCGTTTTCAGTTAAGAAATTTTTTAATTCATCTCTTTTTTCAACTCTTATAATATACTGATTATATATGTGATAATTTTTAACTCCTGAAGATTTATAAACAGGTTCAGGCAATAAAATTTTATTCTTATCGTCAAACTTTGTTTTGCCTAAACTTTCTGCTAAACCAGTTTCAATAAATTTACTGTTGTAATATTCAGCATTTTTTTGTCTTCCCTCTGTCCAGCTTTGTAAGTGTGGAAGTTTAACTTTTAATATCGCTGCCTGAATCGAATCTAATCTGAAATTTCCGCCGATTATTTTATGATAATATTTAGGTTTTCCACCGTGAACTCTTAGGATTCTTAACTTTTCTGCAAGCTCTTCATCATTAGTTGAAACCAAACCACCATCTCCAAATCCGCCTAAATTTTTACTTGGAAAAAATGAAAAACATCCTATATCCCCAATTGTTCCGACAAATCTACCATCCTTATATTGTGTCCCTATTGCCTGAGCAGCATCTTCAATAACTCTTAAATTATGTTTTTTTGCTATGCTCATAATCTTATCCATATCCGCACTCTGCCCATATAAATGAACAGGAACAATAGCTTTTGTCTTTTCGGTAATTAATTCTTCAATCTTATCAGGGTCTATATTAAAAGTTACCGGGTCACAATCGCACAATACCGGTTTTGCATTCAATCTGCTTACTACTCCGGCAGTTGCAAAAAAGGAATATGTAGGGATTATCACTTCATCATCCGGTTTTAAATCAATTGCCATTAATGCAATTAATAATGCGTCAGTTCCTGATGATACTCCTATTGAATATTTTGATTTTATATAATCATTAATATTTTTTTCAAGATCTGTTACTTCATTTCCAAGTATAAATATTTGTGATTCAGCACATCTGATTAATGCTTCATTTAATTCAGTCTTTAAGGATGCATATTGTGCTTTTAAATCTAATAATGGTACTTTCATTTTATGCTTTGTATATTTTTTTACTTTTGTGTTTTTTAAATAAATTTCTTGTATCAACAATTATCTTTGAATTTGAAAGAATAAATTTTGTATCATAATAAGTATGATCTGTTGATAACAAAACAAGGTCATATTTCTTCAAATTTGCCTTTGTCAATACAACCGATTTTTTCTTAAAGTTAAATTTTCTAAGCTCAGGTATCTCTTGAGTATATTCATCATTATAATCAACCAATGCCCCGTTTTCCTGAAGCAACTCAATCAATTTCAATGATGGTGATTCTCTTAAATCATCAATATCTTTTTTATAAGCAAGCCCGAGCAATAAAACTTTTGCTCCGTTTAAACATTTTTTATTTTCATTTAAAGCATGGATAACTTTATCAACTACATAAAAAGGCATTGAAGTATTTACTTCACCGGCAAGTTCTATAAACTTAGTCGGTATTTCATATTCTCTGGCTTTCCATGTAAGATAGAACGGATCAATCGGAATGCAATGTCCGCCTAATCCCGGACCTGGGTAAAATGGTGTGTATCCGAATGGCTTTGTTGAAGCCGCTTCAATCACTTCCCAAATATCAATATTCATTTTATCAAAAACAGTTTTCAGTTCATTTACCAATGCAATATTAATACTTCGGAAAATATTTTCAAGAAGTTTTGTTGCCTCAGCAGCCCTCGTAGAAGAAACAGAAACTACTTTTTCTATAACTTTACTGTAAACCATTTTTCCGAGTTCATTACATTCTTTTGAATATCCGCCTAAAACTTTTGGAATGGTTGCTGTTGTATAATTTTTATTATTAGGGTCTTCACGTTCTGGAGAGAAAACAAGAAAATAATCTTTACCGGCTTTAAGTTTTGATTTATCAAAAATATTTAACAGCAATTCATCAGTAGTTCCGGGATATGTTGTGGATTCAAGACTTACCATGTGACCTTTTCTCAGATATTTTACAATAGTCTCACCTGTATTTACTATATAGCTCATATCAGGTTCTCTGTTCTTATCCAAAGGTGTAGGAACACAAATAATTATAACATCAACTTTTTTTAATAATGAAAAATCAGTAGTGGCTTTTAGATTTCCTGAATTTACTGATTCTTTAATTTTCTCAGAAGGTATGTGTTTAATGTAAGATTTTTTCTCTGAGTTTATTTTTTTTATTTTCCTCGGATCTAAGTCAAAACCGATTGTCTTTATCTTACTGTGAGCAAACTCAAGTGCTAAAGGCAAACCAACATAGCCAAGCCCAATAATACCTATAACTTCATTATTTTTTAAAATTTTATCTTTTAATGATTTGTATGATGACATTTGAATGTTTTAATTTTTAACGTGCTTTAAATATATAAATCCTGTTAAAGTTATTGTTAATTAATAATTATTTAATTATTTCTGCTTATATTTAAAATCAAGATTGCGAGAGAAATCAATGTGGAACCAACGGCGAGATAAAGCGATAATTTATCGGCAAAGAATAATTTAGGTTCTCCCGGAAATACCAATACATCACCGGGTGAGAGAATCGGATTATTTTTGTTTGTACTGCTTCCAAGATTTTCGTTCCAGAATAAATCATCATAATCAAGTTTTATAATCTGATCTTTCGTTATTCCAAGTGAATCATTTTTAGGCCTGAATAAACGTATATCTTTTAACTCCGCATCTATTGTCGGTCCGCCTGCATAGGATATCAAATCCTGTATCGTTGAACCTTCAGGTATCAGATATTTTCCTGAATATTTTACATAACCCCAAACACTTACTTCTATATTCACTTTGTTCGGATCTGAGTAGTTATAAAATCCTCCCGTTGTATTTCCCAGTATGTCCGGTCTGCCTACCTGTTCACGGTCATTTTGTGCATAACTATTCACAGCCAAAAATGTAAATATCAGCAATAAAGATTGAAAAAACCTCAAAATTAGTGTGTTTTTAAATGTGTAATATTAAAATTACTCTTAGATAAATGAAATTTCAATTCAAAAAAAGGACAACCTATTTTAATATTTCGCTAATCTACCTGAAGTGTTGTGAACCTGAATTCTTTACCGTCAAATAAACCTTTGTCACTTAATTTTAATGAAGGTATTACAAGTAATGCCATAAATGAAAGTGTCATAAAAGGAGCATCAAGTTTTGAGCCGGAACTTTTTGCTAAAGCATCTGCCTTCTGATATTTTTCGGCAACAATCTCTACACTCTCCCCGGACATTAAACCCGCTATAGGCAGCTCAAGTAAGCAAATATCTTCTCCGTTGACAGCACAAACACCACCTTTATTGTCTATCAACAAATTTACCGCTTTCACTATATCTTTATCATTTGTTCCTGTTGCTATTATGTTGTGCGAGTCATGGGCTACCGTTGATGCAATCGCACCGCTTTTCAAACCAAACCCGTTTATGAATGCAACAGTTGGCTTTCCATTATTATATCTTTCAACAATTACTAATTTTAATATATCGTTTTCTATATCAGATACTAAAAATCCTTTGTCAGATTTTGACTGTGCTACAAAAGATTCCGTAACAATTTCTCCGTTAATTGCTTTTATAACATTTATCTTATCTTTAATCTTTACAACTTCTAAATCTTTAACAGAAATTTTTTCAGCATTAAAATTATTTACTATTTCGGAAGATATTTTTCTTATTTTTGATTGGCCATTTTCATACACTGCCTCACCGTTAACATATGTACTTTGAACCGAAAAATTTTTCAGATTATTAACTGTTATAAAATCTGCTAAATCACCAACTCTCAACAAACCTACATCGAGACCATAATGAATAACAGGATTTATGCATGCCATTGTCAGCACATCATATAAATCATATCCGAGAGATATTGATTTTTTCACCAATAAATCAATCTCACCAATTAATAAATCATCAGGATGCCTGTCATCACTGCAAAACATTAGATTTTTATAATTGTTTTTTATCAAAGGATGCAACGCATCAAAATTTTTTGCAGCGGAACCCTCTCTGATAATTATTTTCATTCCTAAGTTAAGCTTTTCTAAGCCTTCTTCATAAGTGAAACACTCATGATCAGTTGATATACCTGCGTTTATGTATTCTTTCGCCTGTTCACCTCTCAATCCCGGTGAATGACCGTCAACAGGTTTATTAAATTTTTGTGCAATCTGTATTTTCTCTAAAACTGTTTTATCTTTAAATAAAACTCCGGGATAATTCATCATCTCACTTAAATAATTCAAATTATCAACTTCAAAAAGTTCTTCAATTTCTTCAGATGTAATTTTTGCACCTGCAGTTTCAAAATCTGTTGCAGGAACGCAAGATGAAGCACCAAAATAAAATTTAAACGGAACCTGTGAACCGTTGTTTATCATATACCTGATTCCGTCAATTCCCAATACATTTGCTATTTCGTGAGGGTCTGAAACAGTCGCTACGGTACCATGCTTAACGGCTATCCTCGCAAACTCAGAAGGGACTAACATCGAACTTTCTATATGGATGTGAGCATCTATAAATCCCGGCAGAATATAAGTATCATATTTATTTTCATCTTCTGTTATACTTTTAATTATTCCATTTTGAACTACAACTTTTCCCGGAAATATTTTTCTGTTAATAATATCTACAATATTTCCTTTTACTTCAAATTCTTTTTCCAATTTATTATTCTGTAATTTTAAAGAGGATTTTTAATTTAACTTTTGACAACATATTTTTCTATCATATCGTAAAAATCTTCTTTAGTGAATGGTTTTGACAGATAATCATCCATACCAACTTCAAGACATCTTTCCCTGTCTGCTTTCATTGAATACGCTGTTATACCTATAATTGGTATATGACCTCCATTTTCCTTTTCAATTTCTCTTATAATAGAAGTAGCCTCAAGCCCGTCCATAACAGGCATTTGAACATCCATAAGTATAGCATCAAAATCTTTTGTAACCTCCAGTATATCAAAAATCTTCAGTCCATTTTCCACAATTACTACTGATATACCTTTTCGTGATAATAACTCTTTCACAAGTCTTTGGTTCACAAAGTTATCTTCAGCCACAAGTATTTTTATTTTTTCAGAACCATCTTGATTAAAATTATATTTCGGAATTCCCGATTGCATTTCTGCCGACTCTTTATATTCGAATGGTAAAATACATGTGAATATGCTTCCGCGATTAACTTCCGATTGAACTAATATCTTTCCACCAATCTGGTTAATTATATATTTTGATATTGATAACCCAAGTCCCTTTCCTCTGTAAACCATTTTTTCATCTTCCTGATGATGTGAATATGAATTAAATATTTTATCTAATTTCTCAGGTTCTATACCTATTCCGGTGTCTTTTACTTTGACGGTATAAATTATTTTATTTAATTCTTTTTTACCTGATACTACAACCTCAACCTTTCCTTTGTCCGTAAATTTTAATGCATTGGATAAAAGATTAAGAATTACCTGATTAACACGTAATGGATCACCTATAACTTCAAGTAAATGTGTATTTTCAAAATTTGATGTGAATGAAATATTCTTTTTTCTTGCATCCGCATCCATCACTTTACACGAATTTTTTACAAGCTCTTCAAAATTAAAATTTACTTTCTCCAATTTGAATGTATTGGATTCTATCCTTGAATAATCCATTATGTCATTCACAATCGCAAGTAATGTACTCGATGAAAATTTTATTATATCGAGATATTCTTTTTGTTCATTTGTAAGTTCGGTAAGTGAAAGTAATTCACTCATACCTACTATTCCGTTCATAGGTGTCCTGATTTCTTGCGACATATTAGCTAAAAATTTTGACTTCATTCTGTTGGAATGTTCAGCACTTTCTTTTTGCTTAACAAGGGTTTCAATTGATTTATCGGGAATTTCAGATTTAGTCTTGGCAGGTATATTTTTTGTTAATTGATTTGAAATCAGATAAAACAGGAATGAAGATAATATAATAAATAAAATTTTTCGGTAAATATCTGCCTCTGAAAAAAACCCTGGTGCAAGTCCTCCGGAGATAAGAAGTTTATCCGAAAAAATAATTACGATTGAAACAAAGACAAAATATAAGAATGTAAGTTTAACTGATAAGCCGATATTATTTTGTTTCATAGCAGTTATTTTAATTCTTCAAGAATTTTTACACTATATAAAATTTTCTGAGTTATCTCTAATGCACGTAATTTATTGCTTGAAAGAATGTTTAACGCAAACACATATATATTAGACCCATATTCCACAGTTCCTACACACCAGGAAACTTCATTATCTGATGAAACAATATATGAAACATTTCTTGCTTTCACAGTATCAGTTACAAAATCATTTTTTATAGTTTTAAAATTTTCATTTGAAATATATAACTCCTTTATAAATTCAACCTGTTCAGAAGTTGAAATTTTTAATCCGGAATTATAATAAAAATCTGAATTAATAAAAGATGTGTCTTTGTTACCGTAATTATTTTCTGTTATACTTTTCTTTTGAATTTCTAAACCTGTCGAATCAATAAGTTTTGCTAATGTTATCGAATCAGACACTTCTCCGGATTTTAATCCCGATGATTTATATTTGTTTAGGAAGTTTAAAGAGGAAAGATAAATATAAGTTTGACCGGGAGAATATTTTTCTTTGGTTTGCTCTTCATTGTGAATTAAATAATATCTGTTATTAAAATCATAAAGAATAAATGAGCCGGTATCATTCTTAAAAATTTCTGAGAAGTCAGCCTTGAATCCTCGCTTATCCGGTTTTTTATCACATGAAGATAAAACAAACAAACACAATATTAACAATAATATAGATTTTGACAAAAATTAATTTTTATTTAATTAGTATGAATATAAATTAATTTTTATCCGTAATGAATTAATAAATGTTTCTCTATTATTTTATAAAAATCGTCTTTGTTAAAAGGTTTTGATATATAATCGTCCATTCCAATTTCAAAACACTTTTGTTTATCGCTTTCCATGGCAAATGCTGTTACTGCTATTATGGGTATATATGTTCCGTTGGTTATCTCTTTCGCCCTGATTATCTTTGTTGACTGGTATCCATCCATCACAAGCATTTGAATATCCATCAATACCAGATGATATTTTGCTTTTTCTATTTCATCAAGTACTTTTTGTCCGTCATCTACTATCGTTACATCATACCCTTTATTGATTAACAATTTGTTTATCAATTTTTGGTTGATATAATTATCCTCGGCGACTAAGATTTTTATACTTTCCGGTTTTAACATTTTTAAATTTAAGTTAATAAGTTAAGATTACTAAATTTTAATCTCAATATTTAAAAAAATATAATTGAAGTTAAAATACTACATTTTTAAGAGTTTTTATAGTGATTTTGATTAAAAACTTTAGAAAATATCAATATGAATACAATTCCGGAGATTAAGTTATATATAACAAACTTAAATGAAAGGAAGTAAGTGTTTAACTCAAATCTAATTATTTCAGAATTAAATAATGAGTTAAGTTGTTTAGATTTAAATAGTGGATTAGTTTTTATGCTTAATATTACTTCGTTGATAATTTTTTTATTAAAATATTCATAATAAAAATAAGTAAAGAATACTCCAAGTATTAAAAATAAAACAACCATTTTTAATCCATATAAAAAATAATCTTTGAAACTAAAATTGTATTCAAGTTTATCATTCTTTAAATCATCATAAGCATAGAATAAACCTATCCCGAGAAAGAATACTGCTGAATTGTAAAAACCAAAATTATAAAGAGATGAAACTGAATTAAATTTTTGAATAAGAAATGACTCTGAGATTACCCAGATTACAAAAAAGAAAAATGATGCGAAAATAAACTTCAAAATTTACAATTTTTAGTTAATATTCAATCAGCTCTTTCATTTGTTTTTCAAATCTCTGTATAGGGAAAAAATTCTGTTCCAGCTCTGTTGCAAACGGAACAGGTGTATCAAGACTGCAAGACCTTACAACAGGAGCGTCAAGATTTTCAAAACAATTTTCAGAAATTAATGCGGCTATCTCAGCCCCTATTCCGCCTGTCAAAGTATCTTCGTGCAACACCATAACTTTTCCGGTTTTTCTGACAGACTCATAAACAGTTTCAATATCAAGCGGTAACAAAACCCGCAGGTCAACTATTTCGCAATTAATTTCTTTATTTTTTTCAGCAAAATTTTTCGCCCATAAAACTCCAAGTCCGTAAGTTACAATTGTAACATCTTCTCCATTTTTTATAATATTTGCTTTAGTAGTATCCACTGTATAATAATCATCAGGTATCTCTTCCTTTAAACTTCTGTATAATGCCTTATGCTCAAAGAACATCACAGGATTAGGATCTAAAATTGCAGCAGCAATCATCCCTTTAGCATCATAACAATTAGACGGATAAAATATTTTCAAACCGGGAGTATGAAAAAACCAAGCTTCGCTTGACTGTGAATGAAACGGACCCGCTCCAACTCCCGCACCGGTTGGCATTCTTATTACAACATCAGCATTCTGACCCCATCTGTAGTGTATCTTTGCAAGGTTATTCACAATCTGATTAAAACCCGAAGTAACAAAATCAGCAAATTGCATTTCAACAACTGCTTTATAATTTTTTATCGCAAGCCCCAACCCTGCACCAATTATTGCCGACTCACACAAAGGTGTATTACGAATTCTGTCTTTTCCAAATTCATTTACAAAATTTTCTGTGATTTTAAAAACACCTCCATACTCCGCAATATCCTGCCCCATCAAAATTACATTTTCATTTTCTTGCATTGAAAGTCTAATTCCGTCGGAGATTGCATCAACAAATCTTTTTTCTGTTTTTGAATTACCTGATGGATTTATTATAACAGGATCATATTTTTTATAAACATCAGAAATTTCCTTTGAAGTATCGGCAATAACAACAGGAGCGTTAAAGGCAACTTCAAGAGCAGATTCAATTTTTTCTTTAAAATCTTTTTTTGTCTTGTTTATGAATGAAGTATTAATGATACCTTTATCTGAAAGATAATTTTCAAAATTATTAACCGGATCTTTTTTATTCCAAATTTCGAATAACTCCTGAGGTACATATTTAGTGCCTGAAGCTTCTTCGTGTCCTCTCATTCTGAATGTCATACATTCCACAAGAATCGGTTCCGGATTTTTTTTAATTTCTTCAGAAAGTTTTTTTATTGTACTGTAAACTTCAAGAATATTGTTACCGTCTATTTGAATTCCCTTCATTCCATATCCTGCAGCTCGCTCATATAAATTTTCACATTTATATTGTTCATTCACAGGAGTAGAAAGTCCGTAACCGTTATTTTCAATAATAAAAATCACAGGTAAATTCCACACAGCCGCCACATTCAGTGCTTCATGAAAATCACCTTCACTCGTTCCTCCATCGCCGGTAAAAACAACTGTTACCTTCGGTTTATCTTTTTTATATTTTGCATTTAAATCACAGGCAAGAGCAATACCATCCGCAATACCCATTTGAGGTCCGAGATGAGAAATCATTCCGACGATGTGATGTTCATTAGTTCCAAAGTGAAAAGATCTTTCTCTCGCATTTGAAAAGCCACCTTGTTTACCCTGCAGTTGCATAAACAATTTATCAAGCGGAAGTCCTCTGGAAGTGAAGACTCCTAAATTTCTGTGCATAGGTAAAATATATTCATCAGATTCCAATGCCTCAGCAACACCAACAGATATTGCTTCCTGTCCAATACCTGAGAACCATTTACTCACTTTACCAAGTCTTAAATTCAAAAGCATTTTTTCTTCAATCATTCTTGGAAGAAGCAAAGCTTTATATAAATTGATTAAAGTATCATCATCAATACCGTAGTTATCAAAATTCAAAACTAATTCACTAAAATTTTTTGTTGACATAAAATAAAAAAGGGGCAATTCGCCCCTTAAAGATTTATAAATTAAAATTTTAAATTATTCACCTTCACCGTCATCAGTTCTGATTGATAAAATCTCAGGTGAAGCCTTTCTTTTTGCAAGTTCAGCGTCCACCATAAGAATTGCAGAACCTTCATTTCCGGCAATTTTGACTTTTGCAATTAATTTATTGAATAAATCAATTTCTTCAACCTGTTCATCTACATACCATTTAAGAAAACTCATAACCGCATGGTTATTATCTTTAATCGCAAGATCCATAAGTTTGTCAATGCAATACTCGATATGCTCTTCCTGATGCAAAGCAAGTTCAAACACTTCCAATGCATTATTAAAATCAGTTTTAGGTTCATTTATTTGAAGCAATTTCACCCTTCCGCCGATAGCATTTAAGAAGTTAAAAATTTTCATTGCGTGGAAATGTTCTTCAGCTGCCTGGACTTTGAAAAAATTTGTAAACCCATCCAGATTAATAGATTCAAAATAAGCAGCCATAGCCAGATAAGCATATTCGGAACTTAATTCCCTGTTGATTTGTAAATTAAGTTCATCATGTAAAGTTTGTGATAGTTTCATTGTAATATTTTTTCAAAATTAAACTAAATACAATTAATTTTAAATGTAAATAATAAATATACCTAATAAGTTAAATAATTTTCATATTTTTGTAATTAATGTCAGATATACTCAGCAAATTTTCAAAAGAGCAGTTAAAAGAATTTAAAAAATTCTTAAGCTCACCATATTTTAACACGAATAAAACTTATTTAGAAATTTTGAAGAATTATTCCTCTATAGGATTTAATATAACTTCAGAATTAAAAAATAATTATCCATTACATACTATTGAAGAATTCCGATTACTTGCAGAGAAATATTTAACCCAAAAAGAATTTGAGCGGGATGAAAAAACATATAAGATGTATAATCTTAGGGCTTTGAAATCAAAAGATGAGAAGAGCAGATTTTTCAAAAACCTTAAAAAGTTCAGAAAAGAATTTGAGAATACATATAAGCGTGATGAAAATTATTATACAAACAGAATAATAATAGAAACGGAATATTATGATTTTATGTATAATGAATTAATGTACACTGAACCAAAGATTCTTGAAGAGATAAAAGAGAATATAGAATTTAATTTTTATTTTAATTACCTGCACAATTATAATGAATATATAATCCACAACAGAAATTCAGGGAAAAATTATAAAATTAATTTTAAACTTCTTGATTTTATTCTTAAAGATATAGAAAAAAATGAACTAATCACAAAGAAAAATCATCCTAATGTGTATATGATATATTTAACAGTATTGATTTCACTTAGCGATAAAAATCCTGAAAGATGCGAGATACTTGAAAGGGAATATACTTTATATCTCAAGAAAAACGAAAAAAGATTTGATAAAGATCAGTTATATCATTATAATTTATACCTGCTGAACAGATACTGGAAAATTGTAACGGATACAGGTGATGTTGAATACAGAAAAAAAATATTTAATTTATATGACACTGCCGAAAAAGGCGGTTATTTGATTTCACAGAATAGTATAGAAAATGATTTGTTTAATAATATTATCTCGGCTTGCATCACAACGGGAAATTTAAATTGGGCAGAAAAATTTTTAAATAAATATGAAAAAGTTATTAAAAAGGATATTACAGATGATAACATTTGTTTTGCTAAAGCAAAAATCAGTTTCTTAAAAAAAGAATATAATGAAGTTTTACAGTTTTTAAGCAGAATTAAATTACATTCACCATTAACCCATACCGTAACAAAATTTATTCTTTGTAAAGTTTATTATGAAAAAGGAGATATTCAGGGAATAACAAATGAGCTGGAGAATCTGAGAAAATTTTTAAAACGGAATAAAAATGTATCTGACCATATAGAGATAATCATTACAAAGTTCAGACATTTGATAAAAGGATTAATGAAATTTATTGATGCGAAGCAAATTACGAGCGAAGAGAAAAGTAAAATAGCCCATAGTTACCTGCAAGAGATAAATGAGACTGAAGGATTCATACCTGAGAAGATATGGTTCATAGAGAAATATCAGGCAGCGTTAAAGGTATGCCCTTAGAGGAACTTAAAGTTATTTAATTAAAATCATTTTTTTAGATTGATATTGATTATCTATTTTTAATGTGTAAAAATAAATTCCGCTTGCGAGGTTTGTTCCGTCAAACTCTGTTTCATAATATCCTGTTCCTAATTTTTTATTGATAAGTTCTGTTATTAATTTCCCCGATATATCATAAATTTTTAACGACACATCTGAAAATTGTTTATTGTTTGTAAAGGAAATTTTTGTTTTTGGATTGAACGGGTTTGGGTAGTTTTGATATAACTCAAAATCCTGCGGTATTTCAGATGCTGAATTAGAATATATGTATGTTAAACCTCCGTTTGTTGTTTTTATTATATTTCCCCAACTTCCTGCTACATAACCGGTTTCACTGTTTTGAAAATAAATTGTTGAAATAAAATTATTTGTAACATAAATTCTGTTCCAGTTGACCCCTCCATTAGTAGTTTTTATTAAATAACCATCTAAACCCCCAACAAAACCAGTATTTTCATTTGTGAAATATATTCCCGTTTTTCCTGTTCCAATTGTCATAGAAATTTGTGTCCAGTTTAATCCTGAATTTGTTGATTTGTATATTCGGTTACCACCGGTAACAAAACCTGTATTCTCATTGATGAAATGCATACCATTACATGAGACATTCGGACTAAAGTTCCAGTTAAATCCGGCATTTGTGGTGTAATAAACTCTTCCGATAGCTAAAATTATTGCTGTATCATTATTTAAAAATTTAATTCTTGTAAATGTAACTCCCTGAATACTATCACTCCTAAACCAGTTATTTCCCTGATCAGTTGATTTATATATTGCGCCTAAGTTACCCGTAAAATATCCTGTCATATCATTTTTGAAATGTATATCATTTACTATTCTCTGATATGGCGTGATTATTCTGTTCCAGTTCATTCCGGCATTTGTTGTTTTTAAAATTACGCCGGTATCTCCTGAGATAAATCCTGTTTCTGAATTTATAAAATCTATACCTGTTAAATTATTAAAAGTTGGAGAATTTAATTTTGTCCAATCGTTACCTTCGTTCGTAGTTTTATATATATCTCCTCTGTCACCAACAGAATATGCCGTTGAATTATTTAAAAAAATTAAATCATTTATCTGATTCTTCCAACCATTTAATAGTGTATAAGTATTTCCTGAATTTATTGATTTTGCTATTGTTCCTCCACCACCTGTTACAAATACCTGGTTATCATTTACTAATTCTAACCCCCAAAGTACACCTATCATTCTTGGATGAACTTTAAATGTTGAATCATGTTTCCAATTGTTTCCGGCATCGGTAGTTTTCAATACTCTTCCAAAATCTGTAGCAATATATCCTGTGCTGAAATTAACAAATTTCATATTTCTTAAGATATCTATATCTCCTCCTAAATCAGGAAATGGTATATCTTTATAAGTCCAAGTTAGACCTCCATTATTTGAAATTGCAACTCTATTATCTGAAACTATCATTGCATAAACATTATTTGTATCAAAGGCAACGATATTATATGCCTGTGCAAATGCACTAATAAAAGTAACCCCGCAATTTAACCAATTCAATCCTCCATTTGTCGTTTTTAAAACTATTCTACTGCCACCTATGAATCCCGTATTATTATTTAAAAATTTTATATCCCAAAGTGCTGCTGTTGTTGATGAATTCAAAGTAAACCAGGAATATCCGGAATTTGTTGACTTTAATAAAGTTCCGCCGGTTCCTCCAACAAAACCTGATTGTGAATTAACAAATGTAATTTCATAAAGAAATATATTACCTGTAACACTTGAAACTGACCAATTATTACCACCGTTGGAAGTTCTTAGAACTTTACCGGAGTCTCCGCAAGAGATTATATTTAAAGAATCTATAATAAAAATAGAGTTTAATCTTGTTATTAAATTCGTATTCATCAATACCCAATTGATTCCACCGTTTGAAGTTTTTATAATTGTACCGTTTGTGCCACAGGCAAAGCCGAGATTTTCATCATACATCTTTATATCATATAAAACATTTCCGGTTACCTTTGGCATTTGCCACATCCAGTTTGTTTGTGAATATAAATCTGATGAAACAAAAATCATCATTAACATAAAAATTTTTAATAACTTAATTTTCAATAATTTTCTTTTGATATACAAATATAAATAAATTAAAACAAAAATATCCGGACATTAATAAAAATTCCCCGGTATGTAAAATCGTTAAATAATGTTTTTACAGTAGTTTAAAATGTGTATTTTTTAATGCCTATTTAACATTAAAGCAAAACAAGGGCATTTAGCCCTTGTTTTTAATTTAAAATACAAATGTCAGATTTATTTAATTAACAACATCTTTTTTGTTTCTCTGAAATTCCCGGCTTCGATAGTGTAAAAATATAAACCACTTGAAAGATTTGAGCCATTGAAATTTACTTCATAAGCTCCGGCATTTGAATGGAATTTATTTACTAAAACATCAACCACCTGACCAACAGTATTGTAAACTGTGATTTTTACCATATCACCTTTTGGAATTGTATAATAAATTTTCGTTGAAGGATTAAATGGATTCGGATAGTTAGTTGAGAAAAAGTTTTCAGGTTTTACAAAATTCATTGTATTTAATTCTTCATTTGAATTATCAGGAATGTAATTTCCTTGAATCGTATATCCGATTTGCTTAGAATAATCTGATTCCTGTGAAGAATTATCCACCATAGTTACTTTATAATAAATAGTTGCTGAAACTTGCGGAACTTCTCCGCCTACATAAACATTTTCAGTATTATCAACATATTCAGAACCGGAAGTCTCACCTAAATATTGATAACTTACTTGTCCGGTATCTAATTTATAAATTTTATATTTATTGAAATCTCGTTCATCTCTATTTTTAAGTATTAATCTTGGTCTTAAAAAACCTCCATCTACTACAACATCTTTATGTATTACAGGTGGAGGAGGTGCAGGATTCATATTTGAAGCATTCATCATTTTTATAAATCCGCCATAACTGACAACTAATGCAATACCACCTGTATTATACATATCAGCCGATTCAATATTATCCACTCCAACTCCTGTTGATACCCATCCTTGTGTATATCCTATGCTTTGATTTGGAGCTGAAGAATATAAGGAAGATGATTTATCATTAACAAATAAAAATCCTTCTCCTTCATATCCAACCATTAATATATCATTATATCCATCTTTATTAAAATCATTAATAGTTAATTTAGGTAAGTATGGCAAATAGGAGGTGTTGGTTAATACATAGTCAGCAGTTCCATCAATGGAACTTCCGCTTGAATTTAAATATACTTTCAGATTACTTTCATTAACAACTATTATGTCATTAAATCCGTCGTTGTTAACATCTTCTACTGCTATATCAGTAATCGTATTTAATCCTGTATTGATATCAGCAAAAGCAGATGATTGGAAACCATTGTTCCCATCGTTCAAGTAAATTTTGACATTACCACCATTTGTAAAAATTAAGTCGTCTTTATTTAGATTTACTCCAATAACATACTCATCATTATAACTGTCTATCTGTTTCAACTTTACAAGCGTTGCATTATATGAGAATGAATACGGTGAAGTGTTTAAATATCCATTATAGTCATTTTTATATATTTTTATACCATTTGACTGAACTATTATTACATCCTCGTAATCATCTTGATGATTAAATCTTCCTTTCTCAATATAAGTCGAACCGACATTAATATTTTGTTGCTGAGAAGAAATTGTATTATTATCATTCCAGAATACTCTTAAATCTTCTGATTGAGCAGTTACAATATCTTTCTTTGTACCTGATCTTAATTTTACGGAAATTACACCGTGATATCTGTTATCGTTTAAGCTCGTATAAACCTGTGAGTAAAACTGATTAATTGTATTACTGAACTGACCGCTACCGACATTTGAAATCCAATTACCATATCTGTAAGATAGATTATTATCACCTGTAATTAAACCGGAGGCAACATCTAATCTTGAGGTTGAGATTTCCTGTAAAGAGAAAAAATTTCTCGGATTTTGTGCACTAAAGTTGATGCTTCCAATATCACTCGGATTTAGCAATGTTGGAGGTCCTTCTTCTTTTTCCTCTTGGGAGAGTACAAAAGTTGCCATAAAGGCAAAAAGTAAAACAAACAGCGAGATTTTTAAATGTTTTTTCATTTTGATTTTTTTTATGTTATTAAAAAAGGGCATCTCCAAAACTATTTTTAGTTTTGAGTTTAATTTTGAATTCCTGGTAGTCTTCAATTATTAAATATGGATGCCCTGCTTTTTTTTAAAGCAAAAATTATTTTTTCTTATTTTCTCATTTTACCAACACCATTTTTTTTGTGTCGGTTTTTAAGCCGTTTATGATTAATGAATAAAAATATATTCCGCTTGATATTGAATTTCCGTCAAATGTAACTTCATATTTTCCGATTTCTTTTTTTCCGTTTGCAAGTTGTGATATTTCTTTTCCGTTAATATCATATACTATTAATTTTATATCTGAGGATTTCTTTATATCAAATCTTATTTTTGTAACAGGATTAAACGGGTTTGGGTAGTTTTGATATAGTTTAAAATCATCAGGTATCACTGAACTGTTTACATTTATATTTACTGTTCCAAACTGTTTAAAGTTTGTATAATGAAAATGACCTGATTGTCCGGACGGTGTCCATTTCCCTAATGGGGTTAGAATACTAATTTTGTTATCATTATCTGGATAACCAAATTTTGCCATTAGAAATGAGACTGAATCGAATGAGTTGAAATAAATTGAATTAAAATCGTATTGATTGTTTCTTAAATATATATGTGTATCGGTATTATCAACTAACGGACTTCCAATTGACCTTATCAAAGGATACAGTATTGCCAACTTCCCTTCAATTAATCCGGTATCTATACCAAGATTTGGACCGGCATATATATTCTCAGTTGTCCACCACATAGTAGTGAATGCCGTATCACCGGGTGCTCCTGTATGTTTTATTACTCCTATGCTTCCGCTTCCGTTACCTATGCCTGCTGTTGTAATCTCAGGATATCCGTCAAGATCATAATCTTTCATAAATGCATACCCTGCACAAAGTGGAGCGTTCGGCTCAAATAACTTTACTCTATATCCTCCCCATGCCGATGGAGTTCCTCCTGTTGAATCTAAATATTCCATAAAGTTTGTTTCCCATTGCGATGCTCCAAGCAATATTTCATCTTTACCATCCCTATCCACATCTCCTGGACAAGTGAAGTAAACATATCCGGGGGTTTGACAATACATCTGACTAACAAATGTGTACATTATGCTTTCTTTAGAAACAAATCTGTATCTACTTATATATGTGGAGTTTTCACCCGGTGAATATCCTATCCAAACTTCAGGTCTTTCTACACCGTTTATATACACTGAATCTTTTAAATATAAATTACGAACTGCACCTAAATGGTAACTGGCTCTATAAAACTTATATTGCCCGGGTCCTTCACATTCATACATACCTTCATATAAAGAATTTGGATATACTATGCCCGGTCCGGTTGCCAAAAACTCTTTCTTTCCGTTTCTGTCAAAATCAAATATCTCTTTCTGATGATTCCAGCCACCGACACTTGAGGTTGTCTCCCAGTCTATTCTGTAGGTTGTAGGGGTTACATTTTCAAATATTACTATCCTTGTCGGTTTCCAAAGTGGTATGGAATCTGATACGGGATAAAATGTGTATATCATCTCTGTCTTTCCATCATTATCTATATCTCCTATCGTACTGCCTCTATGACCTTGCCCCCCACGCCAGCTCTCCCACATTCTGGTAAAACCTATCGCACTTGCATCATATTGAAATACTCTCGCATCATCTAAGATATTTCTTAATGGTACTTTCCCTTCTGTCTCTCCGGTGCTGTTCATCCTGTGTGAGGTCAATACACTTTCGCTGTTATCTGTATGTATAACTTTTATATCTGTTTGTTTTGAATATGCTATATGGTCTTTCTCTATTCCTTCTATTCTTTTTATACCTTCAGGATATGAGTATTCTCTGAATACTGACATTGATCCGTTGAAATCATTCTTATATATTACTAATGATTTTTTTGTATCATAATATACTGCTACATCTTCAAAATCATCTTCATAATTAAATCTGCCTATTACTATCGTATCTTTCATTCTGTAACTCATTGCTTTTGTGTCTATCTTTCCCCGGCTAAGTTTTAATCCTAAATCTGTCGGGCGTAAAGTTTCTCCTGTTGTATTTGAAATTGCAATACTTGTTTCATTACCTGTGGATATTTCAAAGGAATATATATCTTTACTAAATACTGTCAGTATTATTATTACGAATGTGGATGTTAGTTTTTTTAATTTACTCATTGTAAGCGGTTTTTAGTTATCTAAAAAAATATTTGTATATGTTTATCGTAAGGCGAATATTTTATTTTAATTTGTTTATTACAAATATAATAACTTTAAATCAATTTGGTGCGGACATTTTTTTTAAGGTTTTTGATGGCTGTTTGTTCATTTTCGCTTGTTTTCTTTGTTTCCTGCGTAGTTTTCAACTTTTTTGCCGGACATAATTTGACGGTTTTTTGTGTATTAAGAGGGGACAAAGTCCCCTCTTGGTTTTTAATCTGTTATATTAAAATTTTTCTTGCCTTTATCAGTCCATCCTGCTTCTGATTTCCAGGTAGTAAATTTTATTACTAAGTCTGCTTCGGATTTCCAGTTTGTGAAATAAATCTTCCAATCTGCATCAGATTTCCATTTGGTAAAATACCACATTCCGGAATTTGGTTTTGCATCTGACTTCCAGTCTGTTACATATACAAGCATATCAGCATCTGACTTCCAATCTGAAATGTAAACCTTTTTATCTGCTTCAGATTTCCATTCTGTGATATAAACCTGCTGAGAAAACAAAGCAACAGGACACGATAATAAAAAAAGTATTAAATATAATTTTTTCATATTACTTTAAAAGTATCATTTTCATAGTTTTACTATAGTTTTCTGATTTTAGTTCATAAAAATAGACCCCACTCGGAAAATTTTTTCCATCCCAGCTTACATTATAAACTCCGGCATTTAATCTACTTGAAATCAATTCGGAAATTTCCCTGCCTCTTATATCGTAAATTTTTAAAGTTGTAAAACCCGAAACAGGAATGCTGAATTGAATTTTTGTTTCAGGATTGAAAGGATTAGGATAATTCTGATTTAGTTTATAAACATTTGGAATTTCCGTAAACTCTCCGCCTTCAACAGATGTCAAAGGAGAAACTGATCTGATTAATATTCCACCACTTCCACAAGCAAATCCGTATCCATCATTTGAGATATTAATGGAATTAAATGTATTTATTGTAATTCTCTTTTCTAAAATCCAGTTAGCACCTCCATCAACCGTTTTATAAATATAACCGCTGGCACAGGCGATATAACCACTTAAAGCATTTCTCATTTTCATATCCCAAACGGATTGTGCGGGTTGTGTAGTAGCAGGTACCCAAGAACTACCTCCGTCGGTAGTCCTGAGAGCTAAACCGCTTGAACCACCTGCAACTCCGTTGTTAGCATCAAACATTGAAAGTGCATATAAGCCCAGAGATGTACCATCCCACTGGAGAGTCCAGCTTGAGCCACCGTTAGTAGTTTTATAAATCACTTCTCCGACTCCGCAGACCCATCCCGTATTTTCATTTACAAAATCAACTTCATACAGCAATGCAGTACCGGGAATATTTATATTAACCCAGTTCAAACCTGCGTTTGTTGTTTTTAAGACCTGTCCATTTTGTCCGGCAACAAAACCCGTATTAAGATTTAAAAAATCAAGACCGAGCAGCTCGCCTGTAGCCGGGCTTGTTAGCTCAGTCCAGTTTGTACCGCCATTAACAGTTTTTAAAATTTTTCCGGAATAGCCGGCAGCATATACATTGTTTTCATCAATTGCCTGAACTTTTTCTAATTGAGTGGCAATTGTTGTCTGATTTATCCACGTAGTTCCACCGTTTGTAGTTTTATATGTCATACCTGTAAGACCGACAACCCAGCCGGTATTAACATTTACAAAACTTACACCTTCAATAGAAGTAGTAGTAAATCTTTTTGAAACTTCATTCCATGTTGCACCGTCATCAGTAGATTTGTAAATTCTTGAATCAGCACCGGCAATATATACATTAAAATCATCGCCGTCAAATTTAACAGAATAAAAAGTCCCTGTGAATCCGGGAATGGAAGTCTCTGTCCAGTTAGCACCGAAATTTGTAGTTCTGATAATTATTCCATTTGCACCAACAGCAACACCTTTGCCATGCACTGTCATATCAATAGCCCAAAGCTGACCTGTTCCACCGGGGTTATAAGATACTTCCCAGTTAATACCACCATTTGTAGTTTTAGCAATTCTTTTTCCTGAACCACAAATGAAACCTGTAGAAGTTCCCACAAACCTTACGCCTCTATAATCAGTAGCTGAAGGAAAAATTTGCGGATGTGAAGTAAAAGTTACGCCTTCATTTGTTGTTCTTAAAACTGCGTCAGTATTGCCAACGATGTGAGCTACTGCAGAGCCGGGAGCAAAAACTCCGTATAATGTTCTATTAGTAACAGAATGATTTGTTTGCGAAACCCAGTTAACCCCTCCATTTGTTGTTCTGATTATAAATCCATTGAATCCCACAGCCCAACCGGTAAGATGAGAAGCAAAGTCAACTCCGTATTTAGTAGTATCAGGAGAGCCGGGAAGATGTGTCCAGTTTAAACCTCCGTTTGTAGTTTTAAACATCATTTCAGTAAATGCACCAACAGCGTAACCGGTGCTTGCATTCCAAAAACTTAACTGCCTGATAATTCCGTCACCTATTGGAGTAGTAATCCAGTTAGCACCGGCGTTAGAAGAAACCAGACAATTGCCGAGCCAGTTAATAACTCCAACGATTCGGTTTTGGGCAGGAATTTCAATACTGAAAATATCCTCACCATTTGGATAAGGGTTGATGTATTGCCATTGTGAATAAATATTTTTCCCCCATAGTGATAAAATAATTGTAATAATGAACAGAATTCTTTTCATTTTTTTCCATTTAATTTTAAATTAAAATAAGAAATATTGTTTTAAAATAAAATAATACTAATTAATGGATAAAAGTGTAGCTCTGGTGAGGGACAACTTTTTAGAAGCGAAGAAAATTCTGGATGAATTTTTGTTTGATACTGAAAATCTTGAGAAAATTTCCAAAGCAGGTAAGGTAATGGTGAATGCATTAAAAAAAGGAAATAAAATTATCTCTTGTGGCAATGGTGGCTCGATGTGTGATGCGATGCACTTCGCAGAGGAACTTACCGGAAGATTCAAGGATAACAGGAAACCAATCGCGGCTATTTCAATTTCTGATGCATCTCATATTTCCTGCGTAGGAAATGATTATGGTTATGAACAGGTGTTTTCAAGATATATAACTGCAATAGGAAAACCGGGTGATGTATTACTTGCAATAAGCACAAGCGGAAACTCAGGGAATATTTTGAAGGGAATTGAATCGGCAAAAAACAAAAAAATGAAAGTTGTTGGACTGACCGGTAAAGATGGTGGCAAAATGGAAGGACTTTGTGATGTTGAGATAAGAGCTCCGAAATCAAAATATTCCGACAGAGCACAGGAAATTCATATTAAGGTAATTCACAGTTTAATAGATTTTATAGAAAAATTTTTAAAATAACAAATAATGTTAAAAATAATTTTATGTTTATTTTTATTTTCAGGATATGCAATTGCTGAAAATGATACTATAACTACCGCAACAGGATTAAAATATATTGTAATCACAAAAGGAAGCGGAGATAAGGCAGTAAACGGAAAAGCCGTTGAAGTTCACTATACAGGAAAATTAACTGACGGAAAAAAGTTTGATTCTTCTTATGACAGAAAAGAGCCGATTGAATTTATTTTGGGGGAAGGTCAAGTAATAAAAGGTTGGGATGAAGGAATCGGTCTGATGAGCGTTGGCGATAAGATGCAACTGATAATCCCTCCACAGCTTGGCTATGGAGACAGAGGTGCAGGAAATGTTATTCCGCCCGGTGCTACTTTGATTTTCGATGTGGAACTAATCAGCGTTAGCGAACCGAGAAAATCACTTGAAGATACTTTGATTCCTGTATTTATAGAAAAAGGATTGCAGGCAATGATAGAAACATACAGAGGTTTAAAATTAAACGAACCCGATAAATATAATTTTAAGGAAAGCCAGCTTAACTCTCTCGGTTATACATTTTTACAGGGGAATAATATAGATGCGGCAATTGAAATATTAAAACTGAATGTTGAAAGTTTTCCTGAGTCGTTCAATGTTTATGACAGTTTGGGAGAGGCATATATGGTGAAAGGTGATAACGCAAATGCGATTATTAATTATGAAAAATCATTAGTGTTAAATCCTGATAATACAAATGCTTCGGATATGCTTAAAAAACTGAAACAATAAATCTAATAGGATTGGATGAATTTTCTCAAATATTTAATACATTCAGCGAACAGGATAAAATAAATTTTAAAAAATTTTTGGATTCTCCTTTTTTTAATGAAGATAAAAAATTATGCGAGATTTATGAATTATATTTAAACGGAAAATCCACCGGAGATATCGTAAAACTTAAAAAATTAGTTTCTTTTGCCGACAGATTTCTTGCCGAAATTAAGTTTGAAAAAAATTTATATTTAAAAAATAAATTAATTATACAAGAAAGCATATCAAGAAAACTAAAAGATAAAACTGAGTTTTATCTGAATTTGAATGAAGATATCGCAAGTGAAGAGAACGATGAAAATGAGGATAATCTTTTCAGGAAGTATGAGACATATTCAAATTATTGGTTGCATTTATTAAGTCAAAACAAAAATTATCTTGGATATGACTTTAATGTACTTGCACTTGAATATTTAATAACATTTTCAATAGTTGAATCTGTAAAGCTCGCAATGAATATAATTGGTTCGGAACTTAGATTTGAAGAAGCACCTAAGACAACTTTTGGGAAATATTATTTAAAAGAATTAAATATGGATTCGCTTGTAAATTTCCTGAGAGAGAATAACAGTCCGAATTCATTTTTAGTTGATATATATAATAAAATTTTTAAGTCTATTTTGTTTTTAAGAAGCAAAGAATATTTTATATCACTAAAAGAAACAATTGAAGCAAATTTTGACCGGATGGAAAAAAGTGTAAAGGAAAATGTACTTACAAATACATACAATATTTGTTTATTCAGATCAAAATTTGACAGAACATTTTATAAAAAAGAACTTTTTGCGATTAACAAATTGCTTATAAAAGCAGGTCTGTATAATGAAGAAAAAAAGGCATATATGTCGCTCGCGATGTTCACATCAACACTTCGCAATGCTATATGGAATAAAGAATTAAACTGGGCTGAAGATTTTATACGAGACTGCATTAAGTATCTTGAACCTGAAATGAGAAGTAATATGCAGGTTTATTCAAACGCTTATATGAGTATTGCCAAAAAAGATTTTAAATCTGCACTTGACTATCTATCAAAAGTTGAAATGAATTTCAGACCTCTTGAATATCAGGTGAGACTGCAAACTATAAACTGCTATTATGAATTAAGTGAGTATGCAAAAGTAAAAGAAAAACTGGCAGAGTTTAGCAAATTTTTGGATATAAAAGAAAAAGAATATTATTTCGGAGTGAACTCGTATGTAAATTATATAAACACAATAAATAAAATACTGGATATGAAAACAGGTAAAAAAGTATTTGATGAGAGTGTGTTTAGTGATTTGAAATCAAGAGATGATATTGCCAACAAAGAATGGTTACTGTCAAAACTGGATGAAATAAAAAACGGGACTTAAGTCCCGTTTTTTACATTAAGGAGGAGGATAATGAAGCAAACTTATTTTACAAGCATCATTTTCTTAGTATCTTTAAACTTATCAGTTTCAAGTGTATAAAAATATAAACCGCTTGACATACCATTAAAGTTCAAATTCACTTCATAATTTCCCGCAGTCTGAACTGAATTTACCAAAGTCATAACTTCCTGTCCGAGAAGATTAAAAACGGTCAGTTTAACTTTTGATTGTTCAGGAATCTGATATAAAATTTTTGTAATAGGATTGAAAGGATTAGGGTAATTTTGATTTAACTCATATTTAAGAGGAGTTAAAGAATTTTCAATTTTCTTAACCGATACAGGAGAAACATTTGTATTATTAGCATTACCGCCGAACATTCCCCAAGCGACTTTTGAATTTGAATTCGTTTGCGGAAGTTCAAAAGTTTTAATTGTCTTATCAAATGATGCTGTAATTACATCAAGTTTTCCGTTATTATCAATATCGGCAATTGCGGAAGTTGAAACTATCCATGAATTGAAAGGAACTAATGCGGACTGCATAGTTGTATCATCAATTAAAAATCCATCACGAGTTACAGGAATTAAAAATCCGTTCATCAATCCGTATAAAATATCAAGATTATTATCACCGTCAATATCTGCAACAACAGGAGAAGAAATAATTTCCTGAACCACATTAACTGACCATCTTTGTGAAAGCGAAGCATCAAGATTTAATAATCTGATTTTCCCTTGCATAGATGCTGTAATGATTTCAGGTGACCCGTCATTAAACATATCAATAACTACAGGTGAAGATATGAAAGACTCACCGTTAAATTTTCTGCTTGAGATTACTGTTCCGTTCCAGTTTATGTTATAAATTGTTCCGGAGCTTGTAGCTGTTATAATTCTGAAATCACTTGATTGTTTTATAATCTGAGGAGTTGAGTAAACCGAACCATTCAGATTTGTTGTTGATAATACAGTTCCGTTTCTGTCAATAACTTTCAAAGTTGAATCTAAAGTACCGACGATTATATCTTTAAATCCGTCATAAGTTATATCCAAGACTGCCGGAGATGGCATTATTATTAAATTACCAAACTGATCTTCAGTGTTTTGTACTCTAACTGGGAATCCGTTTTGTAACTGTCCTGTTTTTGAGTAAACATAAATTTGTCCGTCACCTGAGAACACAACTATTTCTTTATTGCCGTCATTATTTAAATCTGCTATAACGGGAGATGATTTAATAGGTCTGTTGCTGACAGTTACTGGGAAACCTGTAATTGCCTGTCCTGATTGATTTACTGCGTATAACTTTCCGTCTTCACAACCGAAAACTATTATTGATGTATTATCATTATTTTTATCAATTGCAGGGGTTGACCTAATGAAACCGCCTGTAGAATAAGGGAAACCGGGGAGTTGAGTTCCGTCTGACTGATAGACATATAATTTTTTATCAAGATTACCAATAATAACTTCAGGTTTTCCGTCGTTATTCAAATCTGAAAGTTTTGGTGAAGAAAAATAAGAATCAGCAGAATCTGTAAAAATTATATCTGCGTTAGGATTATATCTGTAAGGAAGTTTGGTATCAATTTCCCCGGCACTGCCTGCAAACAATCTATTGTCTCCGGTTATAACTCTTCTGTTCCAGGTTTTAGAAGTATCGGGATTATTATACCAAGAAGTAAAACTATTTTTATTACTTAAAATGTAAGACTCAAACTGTGGATAAGATTTCCAAATTGCACTGGTAGGTCCTTCAAGAGGCCATCTCCAGTCATAAGGGAGTTTGTAAGCAAGGTCTAAAAAATATCCGTATAGTACTGTTGTTGAATCAACATTATTATCAACATTTTGAGTATTACCGAGAGCTCCGGCTATTGAAGCAATGTGAATATTCTGATTTAAAATTGTTACGATATAAGGATCTGAATTTGAAACTGTGTTTATCCAGGAATTGTAATTATTCTGTGCAGGATCAACTGTAACCTCAAGAGTTGCAGTATAACCTTTTATGATTCCAACCTGAAAATGCTGTGTATTTGCAAAAGGATTACCCATTGAAGGTGCAGGCATTGCCTGAATGGTTGATTGAAATATATTCGCTGTGAACTGTCCTGAGTTTTGTTGGTTTGAAAAACTCCACGCATTAACTATATTACCGAGTGTATCTCTTACTGTTAAGTTTGTTGAAGTATTTCCTTCAAGGTTTAAATTATGAAACAAAGTATGATCAAAAGAAGAACCTCTTGCGAGAGCTTCATAGTTATAAGTAATTTTTACTATCCCGCCGTTATTATTAACTTCAACTGCAGATTTCCATGAAGCAACAAAATCATTTACATCCCAATCATTCCAGCCACTGTTTTTAAGGTCTTCAAAAGCTATTAAAGATGAATCTCTGTAAGTTACAGTTGTGGGTCCTGATGGTGAATTAACATCATTATTATTAGCACCAATATTGTTACCCATTGTTCCTCTCAGAAAAACTCTGTTGTTATATTCGGGCTGTGTAGATGCAACTTGAAAAGTTACCTGAACTTGTCCGGAATCATTCCCTGCCAATTGAGGTAAAGTCCAGACGACTGCATTACCTGAAAGAGTACCGCCGTTAGTTGCGGAAACAAAAGTCAAACCTGTAGGTATGGTATCTCTGACTCGAACATTTTGCATCGTGCTGTTTTCATTATTATAATATTTAATTGTGTATGTAACATTTTGTCCGACTTGTGGCATAATAGTAGAGCCGTCATCAACAGTAACCCAAACATTTTTTGTACCTGTTGTGGCAGTTCTGTTTGTAAGAAGCCAGGTTACATTTGAACCGTATGTAAGATTAACAGTGAAAACCCTATACTGTCTTCCGATTTGAAAAGTTGTCGGTTGGTTTCTATTTTGAGGTGTTGGATTAAATCTGTTATTTGGAGATGAACCGATTGAAATATTCTGTACAGAACCTGAAGTATTATTATAACCAATTAGTGAGTAATAATTTCCGTTTCCTATATTGATAGTTTCTTCAATAATTGGCGAAATTGACTGGGAATGTGCAATTCCGGCAAAAAAGAGAAGAAAAAAGAGGTAAAATGATTTTTTCATTAAAAATTGTGATTTATTTTATTTGTGAACTCTAAATTACAATTCTTATGCCATAACTCAACTTATTTTTGTTATATTTTTAAGTTTATTTACTTATTAATAACTGAATTTAATTTATCAGCAAGTAGGACCTTTTGATCGGTTACATATTCCGCAAGGTTTTTAATTGGCATGAAATTGAAAACAGCAGCCCAGATTATTCCATTTTTTCCGTTATGTTTGCCGTTATATCTTGCGATGGAGCTTGTTCCGACTAATGCTCCCTGATGGTCAAAAGCCATAGTTTCAGGATTTACAACAATTCCATTAGCGTAATATTCTCCGCTTGGGAAAGTTGAACCGCTTAATGGAGGGGATTTCATTAAATTTAAGGTTTGATTATCGAGGACATATTTAAAGTTTGGTTCGTGGTTTAGAGAAGCAATAATCGTTGCAAGGTCTTTTGCATTAGAAAGCCAACCGCCGGAGGAATATGAAACTTCAATATTATTTATCCCGCCATATACAGCATTCACCTGATCGGTATGAGAAGGATCATGACTCCAAAGTTCAGAGTAAGAATCTTCATAGTCATAATAAATTACTTCTTCTTCAAATCTATTTTTGAAAAGTGATTTTCCAAGTTTCATATCATTTATTCCAAGTGGGGCAAGAATTTGTTCTTTAATAAATTTTTCATAAGGTTCTCCGGAAACTCTTGTAATGATTTCACCGAGTAAAGAGTAACCTGTATTTGAGTAAGCGTATTTCGTGCCCGGATCAAAATCGAGTGGTTCTCTCAAAATATATTTTATTGTGAATTCAGTATTTGCTGGTCGTGGAATATTGAAATGGTCTGCTGCCTTCCATATTTTTGTAAATATTCGGTCGCCGGAAACAGCGGTTTCCCAACCGGCGGAATGTTCAAGTAACATTTGAACTGTTATGTCATTTAATCTTCTGTCATATTGCATATCGGTTGGCAGATAGTCATTCATAATTTCAAAAACTTTGTCAGTCAGTTTTAATTTTTTATCCTGAACAAGTTTCATTACACCTATTGCTGTTATGATTTTTGAACAAGATGCAATTCTCATCAGGTTATCAGTATGAATCGGGAAACTACTGTCTTTATCAGCAAAGCCGATAGCTTTATTATAAATAAATTATCCGTCTTTTATAATAGCAAGCTGACCACCGGGAATTTTCCATTTCGTCATAAATTCAATAAGTATTTTATCTATATTCTGATTTTTATCGAGGTCATCACCGGTAATTGGTAAGTTTTGAGAGTTTACAATTACCGATAATGATAAAATGATGAGAGTTAATATAAATTTCATATTAGTTATATATTATTTGAATTAAATGGAAATTACTCTTTAATTTCTGTTGAATAAAATTGATTTACAACTATATTTGTTATAATTAAATTAGCGGATTTACTTACTCTTTCCGAGCAGTTTAAACATATTCTGTTTATATTCTTCAACTCCCGGCTGGTCAAATGGATTAACCTCAAGCAAGTATCCTGAAATACCACAAGCTCTTTCAAAAAAATAAATTAACTGACCAATATAATAAGGGTTGAGTTGAGGAATTTCGATTATGATATTCGGACAATTGCCGGAAGTATGAGCCTGTATTGTGCCGAGCATTGCCATATCGTTTACGTAACTTAAATTTTTATCTGAGAGATAATTCAGTTCATCTAAATCATTATCAGAATTTGGAATTGTAAGATTATTTTTATTGGAATTTAATTTTAATACTGTTTCAAAAATATTTCTGTTACCATCTTGTATTAACTGCCCGAGAGAATGTAGGTCTGTAGTGAAATTTACGCTTGCAGTGAAAATTCCTTTTCCATCTTTTCCTTCGGATTCACCGAATAATTGTTTCCACCATTCGGAAATGTATGTTATGTTAGGTTCATAAGATGCAAGAATTTCAATTGATTTATTTTTTTTGTATAAAATATTTCTTATTGCTGAATAGAGATATGCCGGATTTTTAAAAATATCATTCTCATTGTTTATAAAATTCATCATATCTTTTGCACCTTTCACAATTTCTGTTATATTTATTCCTGCACATGCAATTGGTAATAAACCTACCGGAGTTAATACAGAAAATCTACCACCTATATCGTCAGGGATTATGAATGTTTTATAGTTCTCTTGAGTTGAAAGTTTTTTTAACGCACCTTTTTCTGAATCTGTGATTGCTATAATTCTTTCGGAAGCCCCAATCTTTCCAAATTTCTTTTCAATATGATTTTTTAATAATCTGAATGCAATTGCCGGCTCTGTTGTTGTGCCTGATTTTGAAATTACTATTACTGAATACTCTTTATCTTCAAGATAAGCCAATAATTTTTCATGGTAACTTTCGCTTAAATTAAATCCGGCGTATAAAATTTCAGGTTCACCTTTTCCATAATCATTTTTAAAGGGTGGTGTTAGTGCTTCGATTATTGCCCTTGCACCGAGATAAGACCCTCCTATACCAACAACTACTATAACTTCTGAAATTATTCTGAATTTATCGGCTGATAATCTTATATCTTCTAATTCTGAAACTGAAATTTCTTCCGGAAGTGTAACCCATCCGAGAAATTCTTTGCCCTTTCCGGTTCTTCCTGTCAATTCCTTATCTGCATTATAAACAAACTCGGAAAATTTTTTTATTTCTTCATCAGTAATAAAATTTTTTAAATATTCGGTATTTAAATTTATATTTTTCATAATTTTTTATAGTTTAAGTCCGAATCCAATGGAAATTTTTCTTTTAATAAAAATCATTTCCTTTTCTTCCTGTTCAAACTTTGCATTTATGGATGCTATCTCATGAACATCAAAAAAAAATGTTGTAGTGAACGAGTATAAATAACCAAAAGTTTTATCAATTCTTAAATCCCTTTCATACCTGCCAGACAAATCAAACTGCATATAATATCTTTTTAGTGTTGCTCCGATATTTATAAAAGAATTGTATGTATAATAATTATCTTTTGCTTTTGGAGCTGTTTGTTTTTGATAATCAACTCCTATAGACGGATTTACTCCGAAAACCCAGTGGTTATCCTTACCGTTATATTTAAATTTATATGATGATGCATTAAAGATTGGTATTGCAAAATCAGGAAACGAAGGGTTGAATGAAACTTTTACATCAATGAGTTCTTTTTTTGAATAAAAATCCTTTTCATATGATAATGAAGGTATCAAATTTGCTCGTGATTTTTTATTTGAGTATAAAAGATACTTTGCCGTTATTCCTGATTTGATTTTTTCTTTTCTATCTTTGCCATTACTTGTATAATCAAACTGAACAAACGGTGTTATTGAAAAATCCTGATATTTAAAAACTTTTATTAAAATTGCCGCATCTATTGTATAAACTGCACTGTCATCATTTTTTTTTGAATATGAAAATAATGCCGGTGATGTGGACTCTGAGGAAACGCTGAAACCTTTTCTTAATTCTATTATGTTTCTTAATTCTTCTATAAAGCTGACAGAGGAATCTATAGTTTGTGTATTTGCTGTGCCTGATATTAAGAAAATTACAATTAGTAATATTTTTTTCATAAATTTATTTATGAGTAATTTTTACTTTTGAAGAAATCTCCTTTGCTCTTTCTCTTAATTTATTCATATCAGCATCTTGTTCGTCATAAGTTAACGCAACACCCATTCGTCTATATTTTCTCGTTACAGGTTTTCCAAATATTTTAATATCGGAATTTTTAATTTTTAATGCTTCGTCTATTCCCTTGTAACAGGGGTTTTCTATTCCGTTTTCATTTGCCAATATTACCGAGCTTACACCGGATTTTAAAAGCCGGATTTCATTTATTGGTAAACCGAGTATAGCTCTCAGATGTAATTCAAACTCATTTAAGTTTTGTGTTCCTGCAAGTGTTACCATTCCGGTGTCATGAGGTCTTGGTGATAATTCAGAAAAATATACTTCGCTTTCTGTCATAAAAAATTCAACTCCCCAAATACCTGAACCTGTTAAAGATTTTGTAACAAGTTTTGCAATGTGTTCCGCTTCTTTGAGTTGAGTTTCTGACATAGGGATTGGTTGCCAACTCTCCTGATAATCACCACGCTCTTGTCTATGACCAATAGGCGGACAAAAAAGTGTTTCTCCTGAATTTTGTGTGACTGTTAAAAGTGTTATCTCAAAATTAAAATTTATAAACTCCTCAACTATTACTTCCATAAAATCACCTCTGCTTCCTTCGCATGCATAGTCCCACGCTTTTTCTATATCAGATTCGGATTTTATGGATGACTGACCTTTGCCGGAAGAAGACATTAATGGTTTCACTATACAAGGTATTCCGATTTCTTTTACTGCAATTTTTAATTCGTTTAATGAAGAAGCATATCTGAATTTTGCAGTTCTAAGATTTAATTCTTTTGCAGCGAGGTCTCTAATTGCTTTTCTGTTCATTGTATAGTTAACTGCTTTGGCACTTGGTACTACTTTTATACCAATTGCTTCATAGTCATAAAGTTTTTCAGTTCTAATAGCTTCAATTTCCGGAACGATGATATCTGGTTTATGTTTTTCAACAATTCTGTCGAGTTCATTTCCATCAAGCATATTTATCACTTCTCTAAAATCTGACACCTGCTGAGCAGGTGCATCATTATAAGAATCAACAGCAATAACAATTTGACCAAGTCTTTTTGCAGCAATTGCAAATTCCTTTCCTAACTCTCCAGAACCAAGAAGTAATATTTTATTAGTTTTAAAGTCTTTCATTTGTTTTTAAAATTATGGTTCTAATTTTAAAATTTTTATTTCCTGCTTAACCAGTTCATTAAAATCAGTACTTACATTTTTATATTCTCCATTCAGCCACAGTCTTACCTGATCTGCATAGTTGATATGCAGTGGCTGTCCTGACTGTCCACCGGGAATAATCGTATATAAATTTTTATTTTTTCCCATATCAACAATCATTCTCATTGATGCACCGAGAGAAAAATCAAATTCATTGCTTGCTAATGCTTTTGAAAAACTATATTCACCGCAATTCACAGTTACTCCGCTGCCACCCATTTCAAAAGGTCCGATATTTACTATTCCGCTTAACGCAGGAACAACACCTAATGGATGTGAAATTGTAACCTTATGAAAATTTCCCCATAACCAGTTATTATAATCATCTGTTCCTGTGTAATCCGAAAGTGTTTTGACCGCTTCGACAAAACTTTTTCTGACATAATAATCACGTGCTGTTGCTATTGTTATATCATTTTGATTTAATGAAAATAACCATGATTTATTTGCTTTTAACAAACGTGAAGTATTTCTTACAGGGATATTTTTCAAGAATAAATAATCATTAAATAAATCCTGACCTAAAACATTATAATATAAATTTTTATATAAATGTATTTCAAACTGTGCAAATAAAGTTGCCGCCGGACTAAAGGCAGTCATCTGATAATCCCATTTTTTAATTAATGTTAAATATTTCTGATATTCAGGCGGAAGTGAATTTGAATCTTTAAATGCTTCAAATATATACTCACAAAATTCTTTTGCCTGTAAGTTTGAAAAATTTATTTGTAACAGTTTAAATTCGTCAGCAGAAAAAATGCTTCTCGAAGTAAGCTCTTGTTCAATTCTTTCTGCCCTGTAGTGAGGTTCAAACAAATTTGAAATGTAATATTTATAATTTTTTACGGGTTTATTGTTTGCTGTTACGATGTATCCTTTTTGAGGATTATATTCATTAGGAAGCTCATCAAACGGCACAAACCCGATCCATTCAAGTTCTCCGGATGACGGGTAAATCATTTGCGAAATATTCTCCGGATTATTTCTTATAGGAATTTTTCCTGCTACCTGATAACCAATATTACCGGATGTATCCGCATAAGTAAAATTAACTGATGGAACTCCAAAATCAGTAAGTGCTGATCTGAATTCATCTTTGGATTTTGCATTATTAATTTTGTAAATAGCTTTAATCTCATCTGACGTTTCAAAACCTGTCCATCTGAAAGTTACAATTTTATTCTCCGGTTGCGAAAATCCTCTGCTTTGAGAAAAACTTCTTTTATTTAATGATGATATTACCGGTCCAAACTTTGTGTTATAAGTTCTGAAATAATAATCATCCTTCACGTCCTTTATTTTTATGCTTTCTTCAGTGCTGTCAAGATTGTAAAACGTATCTTTAATTTTATATTGCAGTTTATTATCAGGATTTAAATCAAGTATATAAAAATCAGAATCATCATTCATAAGATTCGTTATTCCCCAACTGATTACGTTGTTGCTTCCTATGGCAACAAGTGGGGTTCCGGGAATGGAAAACCCTGCTACGCTTGATTTCACAGAATTATCATATAAATGAATTTCATACCATTTGGAAGGTGATGATAAAAATAAATGAGGATCGTTTGCAAGAATTGGTTTTCCTGATTCTGATTTTGAACTGCTTACTACCCACGAATTGCTACCGATTGAACTGCCCGATATATTAAAATGTGATTTATAATTTTTAACCGTATTAAAGAAATCAAAAGATAAGTTCGAAAGATTTTTATAACTGTTTTCTATATGACTTAAAGAAGTCTGTTTGTTTGTATTGTTTGATGTATCTTTTGAATTTGATTTATCATGAATTACAAAAGGTCCGTCTTCAGGATAATCAGGAAAAAATTCTTTTGCTCTCTCAATTCCGAGTTTAGTTGCGATTTCACCAAACATAAAATCTGTGTACCAGGATAAATTTAATTCCCATGCCATCATCCTCATCACCATCAATGAATGTTCCTGCTTCCAGACCTCCGGTTTATAATTTAAAATGTCAAATTCTAACGGCAAATTTTTATTATGAGTTTCTATAAATGAATTTACACCTTTTGTATAAGATTCTAAAACAAGTTTTGATTCGGGGGAAATTTTATCCATTAACTGATATGCTGTTTTATAAATTCCTAAAGTGCGGAACAATATATCATAATCTAAAACATCTTTTCCAAAAATTTCGGATAGTCTTCCTTCTGCTACCCTCCTTGTTAAATCCATCTGCCAAAGTCTGTCTTGTGCATGAATATAGCCCTGTGCGAAATACATATCTTCACGGTTATTTGCATAAATGTGAGAAACTCCAAAATTATCTTTGAGAATTGTTACAGAATCTTTTAAACCTGCAACTTTTTTTAAACCGGACTCATCGTAAAAAGATTTTTGAGTAAGATCAGAAAACAGAAATCCGAGAGTAACAGCGATTGCTATTACTAAAATTGAAATACCAAGTAAGTTTTTAAGTATCGGATTCATTGGTGAGGTAAAATACCCAAGAATAATAATTAATTTGAGGAAAATATAAATCTATAAAAAATAAAAAAAACCCGGTAAAACAAACTTTACCGGGTTTTCTAATTAATAAATTAAAAAATTTTTATTTAACAAGTAACATCTTTAGTATTTTTTCATTTCTTGTATTTTCTGATGTTGCAATTAATTTATAATAATATACACCACTTGCTAAATTTGAACCGTTAAATTCAATTTGTTTATATCCGGCTGAAATATTTCCGTTAATAAGTGAACTAACTTTTCGACCTGTTAAATCAAAAATTTCAAGTGTTACGTAACTGTCGTTTGACAGTTCAAATGTTATGGTTGTGGATGGATTAAACGGATTGGGATAATTCTGATTTAACGAAAATACCTGCGGTGTTGCAATTATTATTTCAGAATTTAAATTATAATATCTGAAATTTCCGTTGAAATCAACCTGTTTTAGTCTGTAAAGATATTTTCCTGAATTTAAATTTTTATCGTTAAATTTATAACTTTGTTCAGTTGATGAATTTCCTTTTGAAGGAATAAATGCGACTGAGACATATTCAGGAGAGTTATCATTTTCAGTGTTTGTAATATCTGCTCTTTGAACATCAAAGCCGGAGTTGTTAATTTCTCTTGAAGTTGACCAATCAAGTATCACTTCATTTTTTATAGTTGAAGCCATAAAGCTGTTCATCTCTACAGGTAAAGGATTAACAATTGAATTTCCTGCCTGATAAAATCTGCTGAATGGAAAACCAATATTATCTCGTTTTGCTACATCTGCATATCCATTAACATGTGTTCCGGGTAAAGAAAAAGTTATTCCTCCGGTATTAGACCATACCATTCTTAAATCAGAACCGTTGTTTATACCGGTTTGACCGTTTCCGTCTATTGATAATGAAATTAAACCTCCCGATATTAAAGTTGAAGATAATTCCCAGTAAGCGTTAGATCTTCGTGTTACTGTAAATCCTCCATCGTTAAGAGGAATAGGTAAATCACTTCCATCTGTACCGTCAACATATCTGATACCGATTCTTCCCTGAGTAGTAGGAGGTGTTGTATATCTTACTTTTGCAGTTTTTAAAGTTGTGGAACTTCCAACAGGATACTCAAGAGAATCAGAAATTACACCATCAAAAAACCATCTCTCGAGTTGACCTGTAACGATACCGCCGGTTCTTATTAATGTACCGGGATTTGTAGCATCATAACCAACGCAAAGCCATGCACCCATTATAGAATTTATATTTCCGTTAACCATTCTTACTGAATCAACATAATATGACTGAGTAAAATTAAATCCTGCAGGATTATCAAACTCAACTGTTTTAGAAATGAAAGTTGATAAGTTTCCGGTTATTGTTTGTAATGAAGTTCCATTTAATCTTATAAATTGATTTGAGCCGGCACTAAATTCCATTTTGCCATAAACAGACCAATCTCCTGCTATGCTTATAGAATTTCCTGAAACTGATGACATTGCAGAACTGTCATAAGCATGCTCTTCAATATAAAAATCACCTCTGACAGTCAGAGGGCTACCACCGGTTCTAATGTATTTTTTTGACATTAAACCGCCACCGCCTGCTACACCATATAACTGTAATGAGCCATAAATTATTCCTGAAGCAGTTATGCTAAATGAACTTGTTGTTGGAACATCATATCTGAAAATACCTTTTGCAGTTAAAGGATCTCTCGATAATTTATTTGTTAATCCGGAAGTACCTCTTGTTGTATTATGAACCCAAAGTCCACCATTAAAAATTTTTATACTGTCATTCGCATTTGCTACATTTACTCCTAAACCGGCAGCAGCACCGGACTGATTTTGAAATACTCCTCTTTCATAAATTAAAAATCAGGGTCATTGATATTTGAATTTCCAACTGTCAAACCCGGATTATTGGTATTGCCAGAAGTTAAATTTAAAAATATAAAATTTGGATCTAAAGGTTGAATAATAATTTTTGCAACTGTTGTATTAACCGCTCCGGTTGGTAAATTTACAACATAAGTAAAAGGTACATAAAAATTATTTAATAATACACTGTCTGTAGATGCAGGTACAGTATTGTCTGTCCAGTTAAAAGCATCACTCCAACTTATCCCATCACCTTCTCCATCCCACATTTTATATCCGAAACCGGCATTGATTGTACCTGACATCCCGGGCCAATGAGGAACACATCCATAAACATAAGTACCGGCAACTGTTACAACATAATCAAACACTGGACTTCCTGAACTCATTATCGCATCCCATGGGGCTGCCCCACCGGGATATGATGTACCCGCTTGAACTTTTGGATCACAAGTGGTTGTATGAAAACCCTCTATCCATTGAAATCTGACAGTATCACCTACTATTACATTTAAATTATCAGGTGTGAACTGATTACTCGATACATTAATCGTATGAATAGTTGAAAAAGATTGATTAGGGGAAAAAAATTGGAGAACTATAACAAAAAAGGGTAAAAGGTAAATTCCTTTCTTCATAATATATAAGTAAAATTTTAGTAAATAAAGAATTTAATTTCAATAATACAATAGAAATAAAAATCTTATATTACCGAAATATTACTAAAAATTAAAGAAAAATTTGGAAGTAAGGTTTATTGACTGTACCGGAGTATCTGAAGTAAGTGAAAGAGGGAAAGTAAATGATGAAGTAGGAAAAAAACTGAAATAAGAAATTTCAACATCTCCGTTAAACAAACCGAATATATCAAAATTCATACCGGATGCTAATTTAATTCCGGGCATCCATTGACCTGCTGACCAGTAACCAATTGTTTGTTTATAATCATTATAATAATATGGATTTCCGTAATATGAACTTGTATATCTGAATGTTTTTGTCCTTTCGATTGATTCATTCATATATACATATCCACCACCGGCAGAAATATATAAACTACTGTTTTTTCTTTCTGAAGGATAGAATTTTATATTTGCTAAAATTGGAATTGCTATAGTTCTTGCCCTGTCATATGCCTCTGTATATCTTATACCATTATCATATCCTGCAATTATATCACGATTTTTAATATTTCCTTTGCCATGTGAAATAAACGAAGTTTCAAGTTCTAATGACAGTTTTTTATTCAGATTCATTCCTCCGGATAAAGAAAACTGTACCGGAGCTAATGAATAACTCGGTTCTTCATAATAATAAGAATTATCATAATAATAACTTTCATCCTGTGAGTAACTGATTTTAAATCTGTCTCCGAAGTTTCCGCCAAAATATGATGATAAAGATAATCCTATTCCCAAATAAAATGTATTTTCTTCTTCAGATTCGATTTTTTGAGCAGAAACCGATTTTTGGAATAAAAATAATACAAAAATGCTTATTAAAATCCTTTTAATTGTGAAACGGATTTGATAATTTAATCGTATCATATATAAATTTTACATAAATTTAAACAAATAGTTCCTAAATGAAAAAGTTATTTTTAATCATAGTTTCAATTTTCATATTGAATAATTCTTCTTATTCATTGAATGAATTACAATTTGAGGCAGGTAGTTTTAATGATGTTTTGCAAAAAGCAAAATCGGAAAATAAAGTATTGATGATTGATTTTATAACAGACTGGTGCGTCTGGTGCATACAGACTGATTTAAAAGTTTATACAAATCCTGAAATAATAGATTTCGCTGATAAGAATCAAATCAACTGGAAGGTTGATGCTGAAAAAGGTGAAGGTATAGATTTAGCCAAGAAGTATAACGTAAAGGGATTTCCGACAATTGTATTTGTTGATGGAGACGGAAATGAAGTTGACAGGATTTACGGTTATATTCCTCCAAAAGATTTTTTAACACAGATACAAAATATAGCAGCAGGTAAAAAAACCATAAAAGATTTAACAGGAATATATGAATCTAATCCTTCGGATGTAAAAGCAAATTATGAACTGGGTGAAAAACTCGCATCTATCGGAAGATCAGACGATGCAAAAAAATATTTTGAGTTCGTTGTTACAAATGATGCAGAAAATACTTCCGGATATTATGATGATGTGATATTTCAAAAAACTTTTGAAAAAGGAGATACTACAGAGATTTTAACTTTAATCGGAAAATATCCCGAATCTAATGTATTGAAAGATGCTTACATAACTTTATTCAACAAAGCTATTGAAGTTGATAATAAAGATGGAATAGAATATTACAGAACTATACTTGAAGAAAAGTATAGAGATGATGAATTTGCTAATTTTTACATTGGACAGTATTTTTTGGGCAAAGGTTCAAAAATTGCAAAAGACGAAAAAGCTACAAGAGAAATGACTATTGAAGGAATTGAATGGGCTGAAAAAAGTGCACCTTACTTTAAAGGAGGTGTTTTTGAGGCAAGTCCAAATAATGTTAAATCTCAGCTTTATTACAACTTAGGTGAATATGATAAATCTCTTGAATATATTAATAATGCATTGAAAATCTGGAGCACGAGAAAAAGTTATCTTGACCAAAAGAAAAAAGTTGAAGATAAACTTGCTGAGAAAAAATAAATAATTAAATTTTATAGTTTAAAATCAAAGCACACAAATTTATTTGTGTGCTTTTTTTATTTTGCATTTAATTTGTATGACAGAACTATTTTTCCCGTATCATCAATTATTTCCATAAGACAATAGTCTTCATCTCCATAAACAAATGATACTTTTCCATAACATCTGCCATCCCCATCATAACCACCTTGATTAAATAAATTATAACCTACAAAACTTGACCTTTGGCTTACTTTGGTATTATTTACATCTAAAACTGAACTTCCAAATTCCGGAAATACAGAGTTTTCCCCATCATCAATATAAGCAGAATGTGAATCTCCGGATAATATCAGTAGATTTTCAATTCCTTCAGATTTGATATAATCTATAATTTCATTTTGCTCTTTTTCAAAACCTGACCATTTATCGATGATATCAAGTTTTATCCTCTCAAATGCATTCATTAAAACTGTATCTCTGATAATTTTTCTGTAAGATGGATTAAACATCACCGGCGAAACGATAACTTTCCATTTTGCTTTAGAATTTTTTAGCGATTTTTTGAGCCATGTTTTCTGGTCTTCACCTGAAATTTTATATCCTGCCAATATTGAATGATCATCTTTTGCAAAATAATTTCCATTTTCATCAAGTGCATCTTTGTTTGGATTTCTTTGTGTTCTTGTATCAATAATAAAAAACTCTACATCACCAAAAGAGAATTTTTGCCATAAACCATTTTCAGCATTTGGTAATTCATAGTGAGGGAAATAAATGTTATATCCGTCAATTGAGTTTTGTTTGGAAGGGTCAGACCCATCGGAATTATTATACCCAAAATCATGATCATCATATACGTAAGCCACAGGCATCTTGCTTAATACCTTATCCGCAAATGGATATGTTCTTGTATATTTAGTTTCATAACTACCCGCAATCAAATCAGGTTTAGTAAAAAATCTGTAACCGTATTTTTTCTCTGTTGTATCGGGATATCCCCAGTCACCAATTTGAAGAAAAAATCTTAGTGAATCTTCTGAAATAATTTTAAAGATTTCCGGTTTCGATTTATTGTAGTGAGATTGCTGACAAGAGCCAAATCCGAAAGAGAAGCTATAGTTACCCTTGTTAGGAAATGATTTAAAGCTGTTTATATAATTTCCGGGTTGGTTATTGACAACAGCACGATAGAAATATTTTGTGTTTGGTTTAAGCGATTTAATTTCCGGTTTTACAAAATTAAAATTTTTCCCTTCTGAAATATATTCATCAGTAAAAATAGAATTACTGAAATTTTCAGATTCCGAAAGTTCAATTTTTACTGTTGAATTTTCTTCAAGTGTTTTAATGATGAAAGTAGCAGATTTATCAGTTACAGCCCCAACAAAAGGACCTGAAACTATTGAATCTGATAAATTATTAAAGTTAAACAAAAAAGATAGAATTAAAATGAGATTCATATAGGATTATGTATAAATAAGTTTATTTTCTTTATTGAATATATTAAGTTATTGAATAACAAAAAATACAACAAAAAATGAAAAAACTAATTAAATTTTTATTTTTATTTGTTTTGTTTGTAAGTTTACAATCTTGTTCAAAAGAAAACCAACAAACCGGAAACAATACATCTTCTGACGGCAAAACTGAAACAGGCAACAATACTGAAAATAAAGGTTCAAGTGGCAATAGCTCAGGTGATTTAGAAAACCTTGCTTCAAACGGATTTGAAATTACTTATCAGATATCCGGAATGATGGAAGGTACAAGTACGACAACCGTTAAGAATAAAAGGTTTAAATCTGCAATGAAATATGGAATGGCAGGTCAGAATATTGATATTAAAAGCTATAGTGATGGAGATTGGATTTATACAATTATGGATATGGGAGTAATGAAAAAAAATACGAAAATGAAAATATCTGAAGATATGAAATCAAAAGATCCGACAAATATAGATTATGGAACTTTGAAAGAGCAACTTGCAAAATATAAAAAAGTCGGCACTGAAACTATAATTGGTAAAGAGTGTGATATTTATGAAATGTCACCCGGTGCTACAATGAGCGTTTATAACAATATGATTCCATTGAAAATAAAATCTGAAGGAATGACTTTGGAAGCAACATCGCTGAATCTTGATGCAAATATTTCTGAAAGCGACCTTGACCCTCCCGGTGGAATTACATACGAAGAAGTAAAACTTGGCGGATATTGAAATAATAAACTGAAATAAGAGTTAAAAAAACCGGTTTAAGCCGGTTTTTTTATGTTTAAAAATTAAATACCCATATTCGAAAGCATAATAGAAATTTCATTTACATTTTTCGTAAGAGTTGGATGATCTTTTTCAAATTCAAGAGCTGCTATTCGCAAATTGTTCAACGCATTTTTTACGGGATTGGAATGATGTTCAGTTGAGTTAAGTTCATTTCTTAAATTATCAATATGAATCATCAATTCCTGCTTTTGAAATTCAGGTAAACTGCAAGCCCTTACCTCATCTTCAAGTTGAGTTAGTTTATCAAGCATAGTTATTGTTTTTTAGAAAATAGTAAATATAAGAAAAAGAAATAACCAGTATCAATCCTGAAACCGGTGATATAAATAAAGAAGAAACAACAAAAACAGTTAGTAATAATATTGAAAAAAACTTAATCATTTTTTAATAATTTAGAGAACTCTTCTAATGTAATAATATTGATTTTCGGATATTTTAAATCTTTCACATGATTAAAATGTTTGTCTTCTGTAACTAAAAAGTCTGCCTGACTTGATAAATAAGTATCTATAAATTTATTATCATCTTTATCCACAGAAATTAAATTCCATTTGAAATATATATTTACAAGTTCTATATTGTTTAATGTATGAAATAATGAATAAAATAATTCTGAAGATTTTTTACCGAAAATTTTTGCTATGATTTCTCTGTATTCAAACAATATGTCATTTGAAATCAAGATATCAAATTTTTCCTCAAGAAATTGTTTGTAAATAAAATGATTTTTAGACTTTTCTGGTAAAATTGATATAAGAATGTTAGTATCTAATACAATTCTCATTTATCGTCTGGAATTCTAAAATGAAGATTTTTATAGTCTTCAATTTGTTTTTCATCATAATTTGAATTTTTTATCTCTAACATTAATTTATCATTTAAATAATTTTTTAAAAAATTTTTTAATGAAATAAGTTCTTCCTCAGACTTATGAGATTCAAACAATTTTAAAATTTCGATTTGAGTTTTATTTAAATTATTCATATAATTTATTTTGATATTTTTTTATCATACTCTTTTTGGACAATATTTTTTACAAATCCTGATTCCGGATTGTATGTATATGCCTTATCAATATATTCTTTTGCTTTAGCAATATCACCATCTTTATCCCTTTTAATCAATGAGAAAGCCATATATCCGCTTGCAAGGTCTGCTCCCCAATCAGGATAATATTCTGCTTTTTCTTTTCTGATTTTAAAATAATCTACTGAATTTTGAAGAATATCTATTGCCTTATCATATCCGCCTCCGAAAGCAGCAGGTGTATAAAATGTTGAAATTCCTTTAATAAGAAATAATCTCGGATTGTTTGGTTCATTTGCTTTTGCCAACTCTTCTGACTGATTGGATGCTGCAACAATATCCATCATTTTATCTTGCTCGTAAATAAATCTGTTAAAATTTAAAGCCATTTGCAAAACATAAGCATCAGCAAAGTTAGGATTTTTTTCAATGGATTTATCAATTGAGTTCATCGCTGCAACATTATATTTTTTCAAATCACTTTTATCATCATTCTGCATATAAGTTGTAGCTATATTATACTCAGTAAAAGCGATATAATAATATACCAGCCATTCCTCTTGTTTAAGTTGCAAAATTCTTTCGAACTGACCTCTAACTTTTATGAGTTCTTTTCTTTCATATTTATCCGCTGCAGCGTATAGATTTTTTTTTGCGGCAATCATTGCATCAGAAAACTCATCTGCTTTGGAATTTTTAAAAGAAAAAGTAAAAAGAAATAAAACAGTAATAATTAAAAAAATTTTCATATTTAGTTGATGTAAATTTAAGTTTTATTGTGTGAAAATTTCACACACAAAGTACTTTAAAATATAAAGTACTTTGTAAACTTAATTATAAAATCTTATAAAATCAATATTAAAATACATTTAAAAAGAGAAGAATTAAATGTTCATATATAGCCCTATTGTTGAAAGCAGAATTGATTTTACTAAAATTTTGACCTGTTTTTAAGTAAAATACAACGAAATGTGAATTGAAAATGAGGCATAAAAAGTTTAAATTTATAAGATACGGAGCCGTAGTTCAGTTTGGTTAGAACGCTTGACTGTCACTCAAGAGGTCGCGAGTTCGAGTCTCGTCGGTTCCGCAAGATATATAACTCAAAGCCGGTGTTTGAATAAAACATCGGCTTTTTTATTTACATTTGTTAAATATTTTCCTTAAAATAGCAAATATAAGCTAATATTATCCATTTACCAAACTATTCGTTTTGTTATGGTTTTATGTTTTTTACAATCTAATTAAACTCTTCCTTCTAACTTGACAAATATATCCGTTACGGATATATTTGTATAAATGGCTAATAAAAATAAATCTACTCTAACTCCTGCGGTTCTTCACATTCTTCTTGCTCTTTCGAATGGTGATAAACATGGTTATGGAATAATGAAACAAGTTGAATCGGATTCTAACGGAAAAGTTAAAATGGGTCCGGGTACTCTCTACGGTTCTATAAACCGTATGATTGAGGCAGGTTTAATAATTGAATCAGATAAAAAAATTGATTCAAACCTCGATGATGAAAGAAGAATTTATTATAAAATTTCAGGTGAAGGAAAAAAAGCCCTTGAAGCGGAACTTGACCGATATCGTGAAGTTGTATCAGTCGCAAAGAAAATAAATATTTTCCCCGAAAAAATTGCATATGAATCTTAAAAATATAAATACATTCAGGAATTGGTATTCAAAATTAATTAAGCTATATCCTGAAAAATTTTACAAAAGATTTGCTCATCAAATGGAGCAAACATTTAATGACCAATTAAAAGAGAAAAAAAACGGAGGTAACAATTTAACCGGATTTATAATATATACTTTCCTCGAAACATTTTCGCAAATTTTTAAATCAAACTTAAAGAATATATTTATGAATCACAAAAGTTTAATCAAATTAGGTATCGGAACAATCTTAATTCTTATGATACCGCTTATCGCTATGCAATTTACAATTGAAGTCAACTGGAACTTCTTTGATTTTGCAATTATGTTTATAATGATTTTTGGAACAGGATCGGCATTTCTGTTTATTTCAAAAAAAGCAGTCAACTGGACTTATAAAATAGCCGTAGCACTTGCAGTTATCACTTCATTTCTCATAATCTGGTCAAATCTCGCAGTCGGTATCATTGGCAATGAAGATAACCCGGCAAACTTATTATTTTTTGTTGTTATTGCTATTGGATTGATTGGTATAATAATTTCTCAATTCAAACCTCTGGGAATGTCAAATGCTCTTTTTGCTACTGCTATTGCTCAGTTCTTAGTACCGTTTATTGCTTTGGCGATATGGCAACCTGAATTTAATTCCGGAGTTATTCAAGTTATCGCATTTAATTTCTTTTTTGTTTTCCTTTGGATTTTATCAGCATTATTGTTCAGGAAATCAAGTGAACTAAACGAAACAAAACTGAAAACTATAAGCTAAGTAAATTTTAATACATCAGTCTGAAACATTTGAAACTTCACCACGAATTTACTCGAATTAACACGAATTACACAAATGATAATAAATTATTAAACAAAAAAGCCTGCATTAGCAGGCTTTTTTATTTATAAAAAAAATGAATAATACTTTAATCTTTTGTTAATGTGATGGTTGTTATCGCACATAAATCAACCCCCGTCATTGTATAAGATACTCCATCCTCTGCAGTAAATTTAATGTCCCACATACAATTGTCTTTATCAAAACCGGTAAAAGTAAAATTGAATGTTTCACCGTCAAGAATTAAATCTCCGGGAATTACATCTGAACCCCAGTTATCTGAAGCAGATGGGGATAAATAAACATCAATCAATGTCATTCCGGTATTATTTGTCATAGAAAAATCCTGTGACTGTGCCTGAGAGTCTGTATTCAGAAGAAATAAAACTCCTAAGACAAAAGATAAAAAAGTAATTTTTTTAAGCATATAAAAGGGCTTTAATTTGCCGTTCAAAAATATATTTGGTCAATAAAACAATCAATTCAATTTAATTAGTTATAGTTGCAATCCTACGCCAAAATATATAATTCTTTTATTGTTAGAACGTATTTCTATTTTTTCTGTATAATTCCTGTTATAAGAAATCAGATATAAATTTTTTGTATCAAGCAAATTATTCAATGCGACAAAGAATACTGCAAACTTATCAAACAGTGAAGTTATGTATTGCAAATTCAAATCTATCCTTGAATATGTTGGAAATCTGTCGCTATTCTCTTGGGCATATATTGGGATATAAACATCATTAACAGGATCAAATATGCTTGAAACAACCGGTGTGTAAGGTTTTCCTGTTGATAACTTGTAAGATGCTCCTACTGTCCACTGATTTGTTATATTATAACTTGATACTATTGACATGTTATGAGTTATGTCATAATTCGATGAGTATAATTCCCCACCGTCAAATCTTCTTCGTTTTGAATCGGAATATGCATAAGAAATCCATGCTGTCAGTTTATTTTGAATTTTTCCTTTTAAAAATACATCTATCCCTTTGGCAAATCCATTTCCCTGTTGCGGAAACTGAACATCCTGAAATGCAGTAACCAAATCTCTATAGTCTTTATAATATCCTTCAACTCTGAAAACTATATCATTCTCTTTGTTAAATTCATAACCAAGTATATAATGAATTGCAGATTCTGCATACAAATTATTATCCGTGGTTCTTTGATATTGACTTAATGAAGGATACTGATGATATAGTCCGATTGCTCCACGAATAGCATTGTAACTGTTTAACTGATATCCTATTGAAAGTCTCGGGTCAATATTTATGTTTTTTGAAAGTGTATGATAATCTGTTCTTACTCCGGATATTGCAAAAAATTTATCTGAAATTCTGAATAAACCTTCTGCATAGGCACCAACTCTTCCTGTACTGTTCTTAGTATCAACATATTCACTTCTGGAATCAGGTGCTATGTCATAAAAATATAATGGATACGTACCGCTCAAATGTGAATTTGAATATTCATATTCAGCACCGGCGTTAAACTCAATTTTACTTGTCAATGGATTTGAAAAATCAACTCTAAACTTCCCATAATAATCTTGATTTCTTGAATCAAGAACTCCATAATCTTGTTTTCTGTCAAATGCACTGAATGAAACTCCGGCTGAGAGACTTGATACTGCTGTCGGTGCAAAGGAAACTTTATAGTTTGCAAAAAAATTATCATTTGTAGAATTATAAAATCCTTTAAACGATGGTGATTCACTTAAGATTCCGATTCTATCTCCGCTGTAGTTTGCATAAAATTTCATATATCCTGTTTTTGAAAATTTATGTGCAATCGTTCCTCCAAATCCTCTCGCCTCCGGAACTTTGGAATACTCCTGTGTCATTCCGTTTAAATCAAAAAACGGTTTTAAATAACTTTGGTTTGCCTGAAATGTAGCACCTAACATCCCGTCATTGGAAGTCCACACTCCAGCGAGTGAGCTTGCACCAATACCGGCTAATAAAAACATTCCTCTGCCTCGCGTCATTTCATAACTCTTTAAATCCAACACACCTGAAAGTGCATTCCCAAATTTTGCAGAAAATCCACCGCTTGTAAAATTTATACCTCTCAAACCCCATGGCTCTATTGTTGAATACGAAGAAGTGTTATAAGTATTATCAAAGATAAATGGATTATATAAAGTCGCCTGATCAAGAATTGTTAAAACTTCATCAGGGTCACCGCCTCTCACAGAAATTCTGCTTCCTTCATCAACCTGATTTGTCCCGGGGAATGTAGTTAATGCTCTGAACAGATCAGCATCCGCTCCGGGAATTCTGACAATTTCAAGTGGAGTTAAAGTAACTTTTGAGTTTTCACCTGAAGTAAATGAACTTGCTGTTACAACTATTTCCTCTGTCTTCACTTCATCTGCTGTCAGTTTCACATCTTTTATCAAATCCTGTCCGGGATTTATATCTATAATCACAATTTTTTCTGATAAACCCATTGCAGTTACTATAAGATTAAATCTACCGGTCTTTTGAGTCGTAAATTCATAAATTCCATTTTCATCCGATGTTGCTCCGTCAATTGTTCCTTCAATAACAACATTTGCTCCGTAAACTGGCTTATTCTCAGTATCTGTTATCTTTCCAGATACTTTTGATTGTGAATAAACGAATCCTGAGTTTATAATTATTACTAAAATAAATAATACAATATATTTCATTTTAAAATTTAATGTTTTGAAATTTATAATCCATTTGAAAAAAGTTCGTCAATTTCTTTTGCAATTTTTATATCTTTTTCCGTTACTCCATTTTCTGAATGAGTAGAAAATGAAATCGCTACTTCTGAATATTTAAATGTGCAGAAATCAGGATGGTGATCATGAGATTGGCAAACCGCACCAACCGCCGTGACAAATGCCATAGTTTGCGGAAATCCTTTAGTTTTAAACGTTTTCTGAAGAGAATCATTTTGATATTCCCAACCATACATAACAACCAATGCATCTGTGATTTCTTGTGATGAAAGTTTCATAAATTTATTTTTTTATTAATGAACCAAGTTTATTAACATAATTTTCAAATGCTTTTAAACCGGATTTGGTAATTTTATATTTTGAAACCGGTTTCCTTTCTATAAACATTTTTTTTGAAGTAATGTATTTTGCTTCTTCAAGTTTTTTTAAATGAACTGACAGATTTCCGTCTGTAGCATTTATTTTATTTTTAAGAAATGAAAAATCAGCTTCTTCAACTACCGTTAATACAGCCATAATTGCTGTTCGGATTCTTGAATGAATCACATCATCAATTTCGTTATAGTCAAAATTATCCATTATATATTAATCAAATTTAACTATTTATAATTGATATGTTAATTCATTACTTAACTCCTTTTTATACTTTCTGTATAAAATTATTCCCGGTATTGTCTGAAATAAAATCAACATAATTGCAAAAATTAACATTATTATAGGACCTTTCAAATAAAACAAAGACCATCCGCCAAGCCACCAAACAAAACCCAAATTCCTTAACCAATTTATCTTTTGGATTATTCCGCTGTTAAAATATCCTATACCTAATAAAATCGAAATCATTGCGGATATATGATATGGATTATAAGCATTTGTTATATTACCGATAAAGGCAAATGAAAAAATTGCAACCCCTAAGGATAACCATAGTGAATTTGAAATTTGACCTGCAAAAGTTTTAACGTTTGATCTTTTATCAAACTTTGCTCCGTAAATTAACGCGATTATTACACCTATCACAGATATCACGAGCCAGAGAATGATTACATTTCCAATTTCAGAATTTGTTACAATCAAGCTATAGTTTATTAATAATGCCACTGAAATTAACATTCCCCAAAAAATATAGTAAAATCCGTTTTCAAAATTAATTTTTCTGCTGTCATCCATTATTTTTTTTATAACAGCAAGTTGCTCTTTTGCTTCTGTATTTTCCATAATAATTTTTAATTAATCTAAAGTACTTTAAAAAATAAAGTGCTTTGTAAAACTAACTTAATTTTTTTATTATGTCAAGAATAAAAAAATCCCGTAATGAAAATTCTCTTACGGGATTAATTATATAAAATATTGAATTTAAATTTTACTGACCTTGTGCAAGTGAGTAACCGGGTTTCCCTTCGAAATAATAAAGATTTTCGGTTTTCACGAAATCTATTCCGGCTTTACCTGCTTTTTCAAGAAGTTCTGCTATTACTGAATGTGAAATTGGTTTGGTTTTATCTTTCGTTTCAAATCTGCATCTGTAATGATCCACTCTCATTGGTTCAACAATTCCTTTGGGCCAAACTTTTACACCGCGATTTGAAATTACTACTAACTCTAAATCTGCCGGTTTTATTTCAATTAATTGTTTTGCTAAAATATCCATATCTTCTGATCTGCTCCATTGCACAAACATATCTACACCGATTAAATCTTTTTTCTCATCTGGTCTTGTTGTCATTTTTGATTCTACTTCTGCCAATGGATCAGATTTTGCAAAATACTGTACAGGTCTGAGAATTTTAGGATTTTCTCCAAGTCTTGCAATTACTTCCTGTGCAAATTCTTTTGTGCCGACAAGTTTTTTACTTACCTCTTCTTTAAATATATCATAAGTGTGAATTCCATCTTCTATAGTTTTTAACCAGGCATTATGAACTTTTGTCGCTACGTCAAATTGTTTTATATGTGCCATCATCATTACACCGGCAAGCAATAAGCCCGAAGGATTTGCAAGGTTTTTACCTGCTCTTCTCGGTGCAGAACCGTGAATTGCTTCAAACATAGAACATCTCACACCAATATTGGCTGAGCCCGCAAGTCCGACTGAACCTGTCATCTGAGCTGCTACGTCTGAAAGTATATCTCCATATAAGTTTTCCATTACAATAACTTCAAAATCTTCAGGGCTTGTAGCTAATTTTGCGGCACCTATATCAACTATCCATGTTTCTTTTGTTATATCCGGATATTCTTCCCCGATTTCATCAAATATTTTATGAAATAATCCGTCGGTTATTTTCATAATATTATCTTTAACAAAACAGGTTACTTTTTTCTTATAGTTCGCTCTTGCATATTCAAATGCATATCTTACAATTCTTTCTGAACCGGGATATGAAATTAGTTTTAAGCATTGTGTTACATCCTGAGTTTGTCTGTGCTCTATTCCGGCATATAAATCTTCTTCATTCTCTCTGATAATAGTTACATCCATAACCGGATGTTTAGTCTGAACAAATGGTGAGTATGATACACACGGTCTAACATTTGCAAACTGACCAAGAGTTTTTCTTGTTGTAACATTTAAGCTTTTGAAACCTCCGCCTTGTGGAGTTGTGATTGGGGCTTTATAAAAAACTTTTGTTTTTAATAACGACTCCCATGATGAATTTTCTATTCCGGCAGAATTACCTTTTAAATAAACTTTTTCGCCGATTTCGATTATTTCGATATCTATTTTTGCTCCCGCTGCCTGAAGTATATCAAGTGAAGCGGTCATAATTTCTGGACCTATTCCGTCGCCATACGCTACGGTGATTGGTGTATTTTTTGACATTTATATCTGATTAAAATTTGGAAACAATCAATTTACAGAATATAAGCGTCAATTTAAATGTAGAATTAAGGTATTACACTTGTTTTTTACGATGAATAATCATCCTAAAAACTGATACTAACATATAAATAAAAAATCCTGCTATTAGTATGACGATTAATAAACTTAATATTCCTTTTGATAATGGAAGTTTACTTCCTGATTCATTAAATAAAGAAATATTTGCTTCATTAGTATCCAACCCCATTACACTCAATTCATTTTTCACATATTCTACCTGATCGGTAAATTGATTTGCTTCTAAAAATCCTGTGCCTAATTGATTTTTTCCTGTTGAATCAAATATAATAGCAGATCCATCCCAGTGAAAATTATTTGTGATATCAACACTTAAAGAATTTTTAAACTTTGAACCGTCTAATATGAAAGTACCGTCTTGAGTAGTAAGTTTATATTTTATTGGAAAAATTATTCCTTCTCTTACAACAGTATCCAAAACTTCGCCTTCACCTTTAAGTGACCAGATAATCTGGTCAGGACCATATCTGTTCATTGTTGTTTGAAAAATTGTACCCGGTAAAAGAGTTTGGTCAAGAGGGAAAAAATTATAAATCATATACTGAAGACTGTCGCTTAAATGTAAATTTGTCCAGACATATTTTCCAAGTCCAGTTGCAGTTGATTTAAATATACTCATAACATTATTCAGAAGTGCCAGTGATACCGTTGAAACATTTCCATTTGCCCATTGCCTATCAATCCAACCGATTCCGTTTTTTACGGAAGTGGTTGAATCGTTAATCGTTAATGTACCGTTTATTTTAAGCTGCGTGTATGATAGATACAGCGTTCCTGCTCCTCCTTCACACGGAGCACAGCCACTTTTTCCGTTGAAAAATGCCGGTCTCACAGATGACATATTCACCGCTATACCATTTGATGTATGAGATTTGTTTATTGAAGTATCATTTGTTGTATTTTCATTTTTCCAAGTCGAATAAATTTCAATATTTTTTGAAGTATTAAAATTAAAATTACATTTCCAACCTTCAGGTAAATCTAAAGCATTAAAGGAAAAATTTGAATCATTTTTAATTTCATATTCACCGCGACAAACTTTGAAAGGTGAATATTCCCATTTATCTCCTTTTCCAACTCCGGTGGAGATGAAATAATATGTTGTAGAACCCATAGGTAAATTCATTTCAGCAGTAAGCTCGGGATTAAATATATCTATTCGAAACAAATAAAACATATATGATGAAGTCTCACCAAGTGAATCAATAAATGTACCGTAAATCCAAAACCATCCAAAAGTTCCTTGCTGAAACTGAAATGAAGAATATGTAGATGCCGGTGGCTTTAGGGATTCTAAACGAAACATATCAAGATCAGCATTTGGGGTAAAAGCTGATAACATTATCATTTCTTCATCTGTAGCATTTGTTAGCTTAGATTTCAGTAAATCCATTTTTTCTGAATTATAAGGATTCAAAAATGTAGAATTTTCTTCTATATATTTAAATCTTTCAGGTAAAATTTTCCTAAGTTCAGAAAATTCCAATGATGTATATTTTCCGGGTTTTAAAACATTTGATTGCACATCAGTGAGAACGGGTGATGTTTTGTATGAAAGGAAATAAAGTATAACAACTGATATTATAATAAAAATGAAAACCTTTGAGACTTTCATAAACTTTTATTTTGTTGCTTGAAAAGTAAATAAAGAAAAGTGAAATAAAAACTTTAAAAACAAGTATTTATTAGTAAATTTATTAAGAATTTAAAGTGAGATTAAATAAGGAGGGATCGCAGATTTTTCGTTAAATTAAATTATACCCCGCCATGAAATATGAATTTAGATTAAGGAAGGAATGAATCAATCCGAAGATTGATTATTCTTACTTATTGTTTGGTAAAACCAGAGATTGGTTTGCCCTACTAAAATCTGCGATCTGATACAAAGTTCTAAAAAATTAATAATAAATGCAACATAAAAAAAAATTATTTTTCTTCAATTGTATCTATATTATGTTCAATATTAAACAAAAATTTGGCTTTCGGATTATTCATAATGGCTTTTTCAATTTGATATGGAGATTCCGACATAAAAACAAGGTTTTTATGTTTATCTGTGAATAAATTATGAGATCTGTATGTTAATAATTCCTGAATTTCTTCCTCTTTATCATATAATATCCAACACGCCTTGTGATAATTTACCGGTGAAAATTTACAATCTACTCCATATTCATTTTGCAAACGATATTGAATCACATCAAATTGAAGCTCACCTACAGTGCCAACAATTTTTCTGTTTCCGTTATATTGAATAAATACCTGTGCAAGTCCTTCGTCTGTTAAATGAATAATTCCTTTATCCATTTGCTTTGCTTTAAATGGATCGTTTAATCTAAGTTCTTTGAAGATTTCAGGAGAAAAAGTAGGTATCCCTTTAAACATAAATTTTTCACCTTCTGTTAAAGTATCGCCAATTTTAAAAATTCCTGAATCGTATAAGCCAATTACTTCACCGGGATATGCTTCTTCAATTAGTTTCTTATCTGATGCCATAAATACTGCGGGATTAGGAAATTTTATATCACGGTCAAGTCTGACATGATGATAAAATTTATTTCTTTCAAATTTTCCTGAACATACTCTGAGAAATGCAATTCTGTCTCTGTGTTTGGGGTTTAAGTTTGCATGAATTTTGAATACAAATCCCGAAAAATTTTCGTCATCTGAATTTATAATTCCTGCCGTAGTTTCTCTTCCTCTCGGATTAGGAGCAATACTGATAAAACTGTCTAATAATTCTTTAACTCCGAAATTGTTCAAAGCACTGCCGAAATAAACCGGAGCTACAACACCGGAGAGATATTCATTTACATCAAAGTCACCATAAACACCATTAACAAGATCAAGATCTTTTTTAAGTTTTTCGGTTGAATCACCGAGAACAACTGATAATCTTTCGTCATTTATATCGTTAAAAACTTCAACATCTTTTTCTACTTTCTGTTTGTTCGATTTAAAAAAATTAAATGTGTTTTCATATATATTATAAACACCTTTAAAACCTGAACCAATGCCAACGGGCCACGAGAGTGGCTTCACTTTTATATCAAGTTTTTCTTCTATTTCATCAAGCAATTCAAACGGATTTTTTCCTTCTCTGTCGAGTTTGTTTATAAAAATAATAACGGGAGTATTTCTCATCCTACAAACATTCATAAGTTTTTCAGTTTGCTCTTCCACACCTTTCACACAATCAATTACAAGTATTACGCTTTCTACTGCGGTCAAAGTTCTGTATGTATCTTCTGCAAAGTCTTTGTGACCGGGAGTATCAAGCAGATTTATATTCATTCCGTTATATTTAAAATTCATTACGGATGTAGTAACTGAGATACCTCTTTGTTTTTCAATTTCAAGAAAATCCGATATTGTGGTTTTTTTTATTTTATTTGATTTTACAGCACCTGCCACCTGAATTGCTCCGCCGAATAATAGTAATTTTTCTGTAAGTGTTGTTTTTCCCGCATCAGGGTGGCTGATAATAGCAAATGTTTTAGTATTGTTAATTTTATCTTGAATAGAAGACATAGTTTGAGAAAAATTTTGAGAAATAAAAAATTTAAAGGAAGTTATATAAGAGGTTACAAAAAGTTTAAATTAGTTGGCATTTACAAATATAACTTATTTACGATATATTAATTAGTCATATTGGCGGGGTTTAGTTATGAAAAAATTTCAATTTTAATTTTTTAAAACTATCAATTATTTTTAACAGTATTTACTTTTTTCTTGATTGAATTAATTTTAATTAAAATAAAGAAAATTAAAAGTATTGCAAGAATTATTAAAATAATAATCCACATTACTAAAGTATTTGATGAACCTTCACCACTTATAACTGTTACAACACCTTTCATATAAGGGTGAGGTGCACAGAGGTATTTGTAATCACCGACTTTATCAAGTTTTACTTTAAAAACTTCAGCATGCCCAAGCAATGGGGAGTTAAATGGTGCAGGTGCATCGTAAGTAGTAGCGGTATGAATTCCTGAAAACTCACCTTCCATATATGTGAACACTTCCTCATTTTGAAAAACAACTGTCGTTCCCTGATGAACTTTAATTGATTTTGGATAAAAACAGTTACCGATAATTTTTACCATTACTTCTTTTACATCGGGACCGTATTCAACAACAGGGTCTATATCAGGAGTGCCGGGTTCGAAAGGGGCAACTGTTCTGATAATTTTTGATTTAATTTCTTCCCATTCTTTTGCTTCATATTGCGGACCATCTGCGGTTACTGTTACAGGAGTTACAGCATTTTTATCGCATATAATCAAACCGATAGAGCCTCTGTCTGCAGCACTTACGGCGTGGTCAAGCATTGTATAAGTTCCTTCATCAGGTGGCATTCGGAACTCTATCACCCAAGAATCAGAAGGACCTGAAGTTACAGTTTGCCCTCCGGGCTGAGGGAGGTCAGGATTTCCCTGCCAGTAAACAAAATCCCACATTATACCAACAATGTGAAAAGTAGAAACTTTATTAGGACCAACATTTAAGTAATTAATTCTTACATAGTCCCCCGGTTTAGCTTTAATTGGTTGCTCTACATATTTAAAAAGTTTTCCATTCCATAAAGTATAAATCGGGTTTCCGTCAATTGCATCTTTTCCGCTTGAATAAATTTCATGCTGAAGTAAATAAATTTCAACATCAGGAGGTTTATTTAACATTTCTTCAAGTTTGTATTTCTTTTTTGGTTTAACGGTCATCATACCATATTGACCAAATAAAATATGCAAAGGAATTCCGTGTCCACCGGGTGCACAGTGATACATATAAACACCGGGTCTTGATGCTTTGAAAAGCATTGATTTAGTTTCACCTGCATATATTTTACCGAGATACTTTGAAGTTTGAGTTGAAGCAGAGTGGATAGATGCACCGTGCGGAATTTTACCTTTGTTGACAACGGTAAACTCTACAATGTCGCCTTCGTTCACCACGATATTCGGTCCGGGAATACTGTTATTAATAACAAATCCGTTGAACATAACGCCGGCACCTAAATATGCTTCACCTTCGGATAGTTCAATAGTAACAGAAGCGTCAGGTTTTATGTTAGCATTTTGCGGTACATAACTGGAAGGTGGAATAGGCAAAGCGTTATCTCTGTTTATAACTTCAATAAACTGATTATCTTCAGTTTTTGTTTGTGCATTTAGAAATAAACTTTGGTTAGATATTAATGCTATTGATAGTACAAGAAAAATCTTTTTTAATATAATCTGTTTCATAATATTTTGAGTTAATTTCATTTAAAAATTTTTATCTGTTTATCTGAATAAAAAAAATGTTACAACTAACAGTTTAATCTTGTCAAATAAACTTACTTCGTTTTTATTATCGATGTTTTCATTTACTGAAGATACATTCATTTGAGTATTTCCATTATTGCTCACATACTTTACAGGGGAAGGAATATATTGATTAGAATCCGTTTGGTTTTCTATAGTTTTTAATAATTCTTTAGCACCTAAAGTATTTGATCTTTCGTTCATCAATTGTTCTCTAAAATCCTGATTGCATTTCGGACAGGCATAACTATCAGAGAATATAACGAGGGAAAAAATTAATGTTATCAGTGGTAATAAGATTTTCGTTTTCATAATTTTATATAATTAATAATGTTAAAATTGATACAAACAACAATAAAGTAGAGATAAGCATATAGACCAGGTAATTTAAATCTATACTGAATCCGGCAGAAAAGTTAAAAGCGTTACCTGTAAATAAATTTTGGGGTTGAATTATTCCAAATTCGGAAAAACTTTTAGCATCATCTTTGCTGAAAATTAAATTTGCAAAGATTATAAAAAACATCAAAAATATAATCCCCAACATCCATTCAGTATAAACTTTCATATCCATAACAGATGAAGCAGATTCGGTTTGGGCAAATAAATCTTGAGTTTTAAGAATTAAAGTTAAAATGATAATTTTTATTATTGTTTTCATAACTTTTTTTAATAAAAATAATAATAAAACAGTTTAAAAATCTTTGACTTATGTCAAATGAAAAAATATTAAAAAATTTGCAGGTATGAAGAAATTTGTGAAAAGAAAAGAAAAGAAATGAATTTATTGTAAAAACCGGATAATATAAATATTACCCGGTTCGATTTTTAAGTTTAAAAATTTTAATTACCTGTAACAATTTTAACAGCATCAACAGCAAATTTATTCAGTGAGAATCCCTGTTTATATAAATCTTTGATATACCAAAAGTTACAAGCAGCGAAGACTGTAACACCATTTTCAGGATTATGCCTAAGTAAATTTAGATAAGCATTGTGAGCACCGTCATGACCATAACCAAGCCCTTCATTCAAAGTTAAACCGAGTCCATATAAATTCTGAACTTTATCCCCCGGTTTCATTTGAATCATTCTATCAATACTTTTTTTAGATACTCCGGCATTTCCTGTTATGAGGAGTTTCATCCATTTTGAAATTTCTTCAGGAGAAGAAATAACATTTCCATCAGCAACATTCGGAGACATATTATCAATGGTTGTGTTTATTGAGTTACCGTCTATTTGTAAATAGCTTTGAATATTAGGCGTAGGAATTTGAGTATCGGTTCCTTCCCATACAGAATATGCTTTAATACCCAACGGATTAAAAAAATTATTTTCGATAAATTCAGAATAAGTTACACCTGAAACTCTTTCAATAATTTTTCCTAGAATATGATAACCGGTATTGGAATAGTGAAAACCATCACCCGGTTCAAAGTAATAAAGTTTATTTTTAGCAACTACCCCTGTAAGTTCATCAAAATCAAAAGTATGAAGTGAATCTTTCAGAGTTTCCATTATATACATCGGGTAAGTAATACCTGCATATGGTTGTTTGATTGAGTCGGGTATAGGTGTATTTGTAACATCGAAAACTCCGGCTCTGTGCCCGAGAAGCATTTCAATTGTAATTTTATTTTTAAAAGGTAAATCATAATTAACATCATTGGGAATATAACTTTTATCAGTGCCGGGAATATTATCAGTAATCACATCAGAAATATCAATCAATCCTTCGTCATAAAGTTTCATAATAGAAGCTGCCGTCAATGTTTTTGTGATGCTTGCAAGCCGGAGATTAGACAATGGAGTTATTTCCTGATTAGTTCCGCTATAAACCATATAAGTATCGTCAGGAGTAGTTATATAAATATAAAATCCACCATCTTTAACCCCAACAGATTGTCTGTAATAGTTTGCGACACTGTCGGTAAGGGACTGTAGCTTTTCAAGTTTAGTAGCATAATCCTGAGCAGAAATCTTTTGAGTTTAAAAAATTATTAAGAATAAAAATACAGGAAGAAAAAATTTGAGGAAATTTTTCATTGAGTTGGATTTTATTTTTGAAATCAATTTTGAAAATTAAATTGAAGAAAATCGAAATGGATGATTAAAGATAATAATTTAATTTTAAATATTTAATAGCAGAACGAGTATTTAAAATCAATTTGGCTCAAATGAGATGGAAATTATACATCGGTAAATTGGAATTTCAAAATCATTGATTTATGAAAGAAATGAATATAAATTTAAAAGCGTCCTTAGCTCAGTTGGTAGAGCAAATGACTCTTAATCATTAGGTCGAGGGTTCGAGTCCCTCAGGACGCACGAAATATGCAATTATCTTTACTTCGTTAAAAGCATTTTCATTGTTCTTGTTTCGGTTTTGGTTTGGAGTTGGTAGAAATAAACTCCTGAGGTTAAACCTTTTGATTCAAACATAAAAGTATGGCTACCTGCATTTAAATCTGAACTTACTAAGGTTGTTACCTCTTTGCCAAGTATATCAAATATTTTTAAAGTTACATACGATGATAATGGCAAATCAAAACTTATATTTGTAGAAGGATTAAATGGATTTGGATAGTTTTGATAAAGATTGAATTTTTCATGTATTGATGAATTATGAGTAATGTTTGTAACTGTGCCGTTTCCTCCGTAAAATAAAATTACTTTTCCTTCTCTGTTACCTCCGAGAAATTCATTAACTCCGTTTGTATCTATGTCTTTCAAAACTGCTGCACGGTCACCTCTTTGATTGATGGTTAATCCGAAAACATGTTCGAATAATATTCCACCTGTCGCTCCGTTTAAAACAAGCAGTCTTGCCGGCTGTTGAGTTGCGATAACTATATCATCTATCATATCACCTGTTATATCACCAATATTATCAATTCCTCTTATATATGAAGATGAAAGTGAGTTTGACCATAAGACTAAACCGGTTTTTGAATCTATCCGATAAGCAACCTGTGGTGCCGATAATGAAAAATCTATTGAACCGTTTGCGTTTGCATCGTTTAGCAATTGTATTTTTCCGTTATTGCTGGAACCGAGAGTTGCAGTCCATACAGCCGAGCCGGTGTTACCGCTTATTGCATATAGCGAAGTATTAAATCCGCTTAACCCAAGAATATCTTTGAGACCATTTCCATTTATATCAGGGATTTCTTTTAAGCTCCAGACATTTCCCGGTGCTGTAAAAGTCCACACTAATGAACCGGATGAGTTCAATCCGTTAACTGCATAAGGTGTTCCGTTGTTATTTGCTCCGATTGCAACGCCGGATTCGGTAGCGATAGCATCATCTGTAAATGGTTGTGACTGAGTTGAAAAAAATATTTGCTGTCCATTTACTGCATTAAGACAAATTGCCGCATGCCTGCCACCGCTTCCGCCTGTAACACCGCTTGCGGAAATTAAAACATCTTTAATTCCGTCATTATTAAAATCGTATTTAATGCTTACTGATTCTATATCTCCGTCGTTTGTAGTTGTTGAGTTTCCATATGACCACATTACGACACCTGTTGCTCCGTTTAATGCATAGACCATTTCATTTCCGCCACCACATCCTATAACAACATCATAAATTCCGTCGTTATTTAGATCACTTATATCCATTGCGTCTTCCCACTCGACTGAACCGGTATTGATAGAACCGAAATGAGTGCTGAATTGCCAGACAATTGTTCCTGTAGCACCATTGACGCAAATAGTCCAGTAATTTCCTGTTGCGATTATTACATCATTGATACCATCTCCGGTAACATCGGGAATTTGTTTTAGACTTCGAACCTGTCTATCCTGAAGTGTGGTACCGGGATTATCAGGAACCAGAAATTGCCAAATGATATCACCGAATTTAAGTCCGGCATGATTAGCATATGATTGATGCGAGAAGAGTATGATGGAAAGTAAGCAAAATAAAATTTTCATATTGAATATTTAATTATAAAAAAATAAATAAAATATTATAAAGTTAAAAGCAGAATAAAAAATTGAAAACTTCAAAATTTAACCAGAATTAAAGTTTTATTTAAAAACTTCTTTTATGATTTTATACTCTCCGTTTTCTTTCTCAACTGTTAAAGTTGTTTTACCTTCAGATTTAAATTTATCAGATTCGTATTTTTCATTATATGTAATTGAATATTCAGGAGGGTTTAAACTAACTGACTGAATTTTTATGTTTGAAAAAATAATGTTAATATATTTATATCTGTCAAAAGTTGTTTCTATTCGTTTTAACTTTGTTTCTTTGTTTAATGTTTTTCCATCTGCTCCGATATATTTATAATTATCACTTAAAAACTCACCGTATTTTTCTAAATCCTTTTTTTCCCAATCCCTTCGCCAATCGTTAAGTCTTTTCTCAATTGCCACTGTTTCAGTATTAATTTTTTCAAAATATATTTCTGAAATTTTATAAATTCCGAAAACGATAATTCCCATAAAAAGAAAGATTCCTGAATATAGCAATATAAGACGGTTTCTGTGAAACTTTATTTTTTCATTATATTTCGCTTTGAATTCTTTTTCAAATTCAGAGTTTTTATTCTCTTCACTGATATTAATTAATTTATATCCGCAAAATTTACAATAGCTTGAACCTTCTTCAATTTCCTTTGAACAATTTGGACACGGAAACACTGAAATAATTTCTTCAGGTTCAGGGATTTCCGGGATTATAACTGATTGGTTTTGTTTTTTGGTTTCGGGATTTTCTGAACAACCGAATGATGTGCAACCGTTGTTTTCCTGCCAACACTCAATATGATGAGGGGTTTCGCAAACGGGACAAATTTTCAGGTCTGTTCCCTGTTTTATGTTACTGTGGCAATATGGACAGACATAAATTTTTTGCATCGGTTAAGCAATGAATGAAATATATTTTTCGGAGTTTTTATTTCGCACAGTGAGAATGTCGTTTACTGGAATTTTCAATTCTACTAAAGTTTTATTCTTCAATTTTTCGTAAAGTTCACTCTGATTTTTAAGCGAATGAAATGATTTAATTTTTAAAATTTTTTCTCCGCTTTTAATGTCTTCCAATTTCAGGAGATTTAAATTTCCAAAAAATTCTTGTGAAGAATTATTTTCCGAATCGAATAGTTCATAGACTATTTCGTTGTTAAAAACTAATTCGCAATTTTTAAAATTAAAATTTTTATCTGAATATTCAAAAATTTCCGAAATACTTGTGGATTCAAATTTCAAATCAGAATTTATAATTTCATCATAATTATAATGTGCAAGGCAAGATTCGTTTATCTGATATTCTACAGTATAAGATTCATTATTAACTCCAGAATATACAAACCCTTTCCCAAAAAGAATATTTTGTGGATCAAATTTGTGCAAAATTTTTACAGCTTCTTGAACCTGAACGGCAGCTATGATTGAGGAAACTGTAGGTGTCGTTGGAATTTTACCCTGTTCAATTTCTTCAATGCCAAGCAAAAGGCAGGATTTTCGTTTATTCATTAAAATGTAATCAGCTTCATTCATAGTGCATTCATAACATGCTTTTTCACGAGGATGAAAAACTCTTACTACTCCGTTTAAAATTTCTATCGCTCCATCTATCCAAATTTTGTTTACTTTTCCGCATGACTGATTAACAAACATCCTTGCTTCTCTGTTATCAAGACCACAAATTATCAAATCGTATTTATTAAAAACGCCGAGACCAAGATTCATTATATTACCGTTATAAAAAGAAATTTTTACGTCCGGGTTTATATCTTTTGCATTTTTGCTGATAATTTCTGCTTTATTTTTTCCTATATCGCTTTCACGGAAAAATATACTTCTTGTCAGATTTGATTTTTCAACATTATCCATATCTGCTATAAAAATTTCTCCAACTCCGAGCATAATTAAATTTTTCACAATTTCATTTCCTAATGCACCTGCACCAACAACAAAAATTTTTGAATTTTTTAAAATGGATTGGTCCCACCATGTGATGAGTTCAAATCTGGAATATTTATTGTCTAAATCTATTATCACTTAAATATATTATAAAATAAGTGTGTTATTTTCAACGCAGATATGAAATGGCAATTATTGGTTTTTTTGATGTGTGGTTAACCGGCGGTGATTTCAGGATGAAGTCTCAATACATCACCTTCCTTTACTCCTGCATCAGAAAGAGATTGATTTTCTTTTAGTTGCTTTCCGCTTGCTTTGTGATGAAATTTATATGATAAAGGTTCTCCGTCTGGTCCGGTCAATGGCATTTTCATAATCGGAAGTAATTTTTCCATAATTTTTTTGATAGGTGCATCATCGGGCAAAGCGGCTTCCTGCTCTTTATTTCCGGTTGCGTCTATTATAGTTACATTTATTTTAGCCATAATTATTCTGTATTAAACCGGAAATTTATCATTTCCGGTTTTATTAATTAAATTTTTAATTTGCCGGTTTGAACATCGCTTTTCTTCCGTCTTTTCCGTATAAAGTTAATATATTATTGCTGACAAGATAACTATCACATTCATTTAACAGATTTAAAAAACTTTGTTCAAAATCCATCGCCCCATCACAAAACATTTTTGTAGCTGCTATTGGCGAAAAAGTTAGAGAATTTCCGCTGCTCGTATAAGAACCGCTGAATGTATTGCAGCCGGAATTTCCGCTGACATTTCCGGTTGTTCCGGTAAAAACAATATATGGTTGATTTGTAACAGAAGAACTTGGAGCTTTCCCATCTATATTGGCAATTACCCATTTTGTATTTTCAAATGATGCTACTGTATATGAAGTATCCGATGAAGATGAACATCCCGCAAAAATCATTGCAGTTAACAATATTAATAATGATTTCATTTTATTAGATTTTAATTTATTCTTTATATGAGAGTCAATTTAATCAAAATAGTTTTAACTTTAAATTAACAATCATTAATCTTAATTTCAGTTACTTTACCAAAAATTTAACAGAAAAAGGAAAAATGAAAAATTTACAACTATTAGGTATTTTTTTGTTTTTTATTGTTCTTGCAGGTTGTAATAAACAATCAACTGACACAATAAAAATAGGACAGTTTGCCTCTTTAACAGGCAGTGAAGCTACCTTTGGAATATCTTCAGACAACGGTCTTAAGCTGGCAGTGGAAGAAATTAACAACCAAGGCGGAATTCTTGGTAAACAAATTGAATTAGTTACTGAAGATAATCGCGGACAAACTAATGAAACACAAACTGTCGTTCAGAAATTAATCAATAGAGATAAAGTGGTAGCTATTATCGGTGAGGTTGCCTCTTCAAGAAGTAAAGCAGGTGCTCCTATTTGCCAACAAAACAAAATCCCTATGATTTCTCCTGCATCTACAAATCCTGAAGTTACTGCTATTGGAGATTATATTTTCAGAGTTTGTTTCATAGATCCTTTTCAGGCAACTGTTATGTCAAAGTTTGCATTAAATTCTATGAAAGTTAAAAAAGTTGCATTATTAATTGATCAAAAGAATGCCTACTCAACCGGGTTAGCTGAAAATTTCAGAAGAGTATTTACTGAAATGGGTGGTGAAATAATAGATGAACAAAAATATTCCGCAGGTGATAAAGATTTTAAAGCACAACTTACATCATTAAAAAATTCAAACCCGGAAGCAATATTTGTTCCGGGGTATTATACTGATATGGGATTAATTGCAATTCAAGCAAGAGAACTTGGAATATCTGTTCCACTTTTTGGCGGAGATGGATGGGAATCAGAAAAACTTACTGAAAATCCTCAGTCAAAAACTGCTTTGGAAGGAAGTTTCTTTTCTACTCACGTATCAGTAGATAATCCTGATCCTAAAATTCAGGAATTTGTAGCTAAATACAAAGCAAAATATGGAAAAAATCCTGATACGATGGCACTGCTTGCTTATGATGCCGGTATGATTTTATTTGATGCTATTAAACAAGCAGGTTCTACTGAAGGAGAAGCGATTAAAAATAAACTTGCAACAATGAAGGATTTTCCGGGAGTTTCAGGTATGATTACAATTAATGAAGAAAGGAATGCAGTAAAACCAGCGGTTGTTATGGAAATCAAAGACGGTAAGTTTGTGTATAAAGAGACAATCGCTCCATAAGATGCCTGATAAAAGGAAAGTTAACGAAAAGAAGTTTGATAAATGGACTGAATTAGAAAGCTGAAGAAAATATGAATTAAAAATTAGTGAAATAAATGGCTGGTATGCAATTTATGTTAAATTTACTGATAAAGATGAAAACACTGTAAAATTTTTACAAGAGATTTACGATGAAAATAATAATTTAAAAGAAATTCACGAAAAATTTCCCAATGATAAGGGACACATTAAATTATAATGAAAATTAACAAAGAAAATATTGCGGAAAAAATATTGGAATATCTTCAAAGAAAAATTACTTTTGAAGGATTAGTTAATTGGGCTGAAAATTCAATTATGAATGACGAATTTGATAATACTGATTTGCCAATAATAAAAGAAATTGTAGGAAGGATTGGCTTATCTGATGTAAAAGAATTTGGTATAAACTATGATGACTTAACTGATATGTTAAATAAATTAAATTATGAATTGAGATGGGATATGATTAATAAAAATTATTATACCTTATCTATCTATAATAAATCAGCTTATAAAAATTGACAGAATTTTTTCAGCAGTTAATAAATGGTCTTTCGTTAGGAGCAATTTATGCTTTGATTGCTTTAGGATATACTATGGTTTATGGAATTTTAAAATTCATAAACTTTGCACATGGTGAAGTTTTTATGCTTGGTGCATTCAGCGGATATTATCTTGGGAAATTATTTAATGTTCAGACTGAATCATTCACATGGGCAATAATAATTTTATTGCTCACTATGATTATTACTGCAATTATCGGAGTTATAATTGAAGTGCTTGCTTATAAACCATTAAGAAAATCTTCCAAACTTACAGTTTTGATTACCGCTATTGGTGTTTCACTGTTTTTACAATTTGGAGGGCAATTAGTTTTCGGAGCTGACCCAAAAGCTTTTCCGAACTTAATAAACAATTTTAATATAAATTTTTTAGGTGTTACAATTTCATTTGTTCAGGTGATAGTAATTTTATTTTCATTGGTACTTATGATTGTATTAAGATTTATAGTAATGAATACGAAAATCGGAACGGCTATAAGAGCAGTATCAAATAATCTTACTGCCGCTTCTTTAATGGGAATTAATATAAACAAAACTATTTCATTTACATTTATTCTCGGTTCATCAATGGCAGGAGCAGCCGGAATATTATATGCAATCAGTTATCCGACAATAGACCCATTGATGGGCTTACTTCCGGGATTGAAAGCATTCATTGCCGCTGTGCTTGGCGGGATAGGGAATTTTCCCGGTGCCGTACTTGGTGGATTTTTAATTGGTGTTGTTGAAACTCTTACTGTAGGATATATTTCACCAACATTCAGAGATGCAATTGCATTTGCAATATTAATTATAATATTGTTATTCAGACCATCAGGATTACTTGGTAAAAAAGAGATAGAAAAGGTTTAGTTAACCGTTAGCTTCCCGTTATCAGAGATGATAAGTTCGCTTTCGGGGAAATCAAGTTTGCTTAGTCTTTGAACTGTAGATATAACTTTTGAGGATTCGTCTAAAACGGGGAATCCTCTTTTTATTTGTTTAATAGGTATTATATCTCCATATAAAAAGTTTCCTTTTCTGTCAGTATAAATTTGTAAAAGTGGTGCAATCCCCTGCTCACCTGCGAGGGAAAATTTTCCATAAGTACAGAAGTTACCTAAACTATATGCAATAAATTTATTTTTATAAACTTCCATACCTCTTGTTACATGAGGTCCATGTCCATATACTACATCAGCACCTGCGTCTATCATTGTTCTGGCAAACTTAAATACATCTCCTCTGTTTTCATTGAGATATGTTTCGTTTCTTCTTGGCACTCTGTTAGCTCCTCCTTCTGCACCTCCGTGGAATGAAACTATCAATATATCACAACTGTCTTTTAGTTTTTGTATAAGTTTTTTGGCATACTCAATATCATTTAGATTAAGACAATTTACATTAGGTGCAAATGCCGTAAAACCAATTTTCAGACTATCAAAATAAGTAAAAGAATATGGATAGTCATAAGTTCCTGCATATATAATACCTGCTTTATCAAGAGTTTCAGCGGTTGATTTTCTTCCGGTTTCTCCCATATCATTCGCATGATTATTTGCAGTTGCCAGTGCATCAAAACCCGCATCTTTAAGATAATTAGCATATCTCACAGGTGTGCGGAATGAAATACATTTTGAACCGGGACGACAGTTCTTTGGAGTTCCACCTTTGTCCAGTAATGGTCCTTCTAAATTTCCAAATGTTAAATCAGTTGATGCTAAATACTCTGTTACTCCGGTGAATAATTCTTTTCCGTCATTTGGAGGCAAATCATTACCATTATGAGTTGAACCCATCATAATATCACCTACAAATGAGAATGAAATGGTATCTTTAAAATCAGATACTTTGGTATTTAATGTATCTTTGGATTGTATTTCGGTATCGGACTGTTGCCTGTTGCAGGATAATAATGCGAGTAAAAAGAAAAATGAAATTAATTTCAAGAATATTATTTAAAATTACGGGGGTCATTTCAACCCCCGTTAAGAATATTTATTTAGCCCTGACAAATTCTATTTCCATCATTTGGAATTCATTTCCATCAGGTCCATTTCCGAACATTTTCATTAACATTTTATCATCACCAACAGTCATTGTTTGCCTTACGTTTGTAACTTTGCTTGTCATAGGATCTGTCATAGTTCCTGTATAATTAACTGTTTTTGTTGCTTCATCCCAAGTTCCGGTGAAGACTGCCATCCCTGTTCCCATATTATCCATCCAGGTTTGTTGGAAAACTTTTAATGCATTATCATAACCTGTGAAACCTATACCCTCCATCGGCATTCCCATAACTTCCATTTTATCATTTGACATCAGATACCTTCCGCCGAGAACCATTTTTAGTTCGCTTGTACCTGATGATACTGATGGCTCAGAACCCGGCATCATCCAAAATTTTGAAGTAGCATTCCACTTGCCTTCAGATTTTGCAAGCATTTTATGAACTTCACCGGGTGTCATATAATTCATCCATGCCTGCATCGAACCGTCATCCTGAGAATAAACATTTGTAATACAAAATAAGGTAAGCAAAAAAATTGAAGTAATTAATTTTTTCATTTTGTTAATTTTTAATTTGATAAATTTTTAGGATAAGATATCTAAAATTATACAATCTAAAATTAAAATAAAATATATTAGTTTAATAATTCAGGTCTGTATTCAAAGTGCATAGTATCATAATGATACCACTTTCCACCCCAAATAAATCCGTATTTTTCAAAAACTTCCCATATTTCCTGAGGAATTTTATTTTTATATTCGAGTGATTTTGACCATCGCCAATAATCAGAATATTTTGTATTTATATCCATTGCAATTGCAAATGAATGAGTACTTAATCTGTCAGTTCCTGCAATTGGTCTCCAGTTAAATATACCGGCAGAGCTTGTTACATATTTTTTTAAATTTTCCGGAAGGTTATCAAATTCTTTTCCTATCTGCTCAATTTTTTCTGCAACTCCATTTATTTTATTTACCTGTAATTTTAATCCAACAGTTTGTGGCATCCAAACAATGGTAACCATATTGTTTTTAACTTCGGAAGCAGAATTTCCATACATCTTTTTAAAAAATGGATCGTAGCGTATTCTACCGGGATCAAAATTTTCACCCGGAGGAGGAGTCCAATCACCAACAGGATATTCAATATTGAACATATCTTCTAGATCAGGATTTTCAAGCATTTCTTCAAAGGTTTTTTCTTTACCGTCATCATAAATCATCGTGGTTCCGTCTTTCCAATATAAAGTATTGGCATCTGCAGAATCTATAAAATCCGGATATGAACTAACAAGCTTTTTTAATCCTTTTGGAATTTCTGAAAAATCATTTTTATTCTCTATAACAGATTTCTGTTGTTGATTTACGGAATCATTACATCCCAATAATACAATAATCAAAATTAATTTCACTATCATAATAATATTCCTAAATTTGTAAGTTTATTTGAAAATAAAAAGAAATTATTTTTGAAAATATGAAAATCTTATACATATTTTCCCACCCGGATGATGAATCATTCGGTCCATCTGCTGCAATTTCTGCACAGCGAAGAGCCGGACATCAGGTTTACCTCCTAACATTAACAAAAGGCGAAGCTACAAAACAAAGATTTAAATATGGTTACACTAAAGAACAAATGGCTGATATTCGTTATAAAGAAATGTTGGAAGTTGAAAAAGCTATCGGCTTGAATGGAATGAAAGTATTAAATCTTCCTGACAGTGAGTTAAAAGAAATTGATCCGAGAATTATTGAATCTGCAGTAAAAGAAGAAATTGAAAAAATCAAACCTGAAATAATTATAACTTACCCTTGTTATGGAGTCAGCGGATTTCATGATCACCTTGTCAATCATGCAGTTGTAAAAAGAGTTTATCTACAAATGAAAGATGATGGTGCTGATTATTTAAAAAGATTAGCATTTTTTACTTTGAGTTCAAAAGATCTTGAAAGGAAAGCAGAGACTATGAAGTTTGCTATACAATCTTCACCCGAAGAATTAATTGATTGTAAAACCCCAATAGATGAAACTGATTTAGCAATAATGAAGAAAGGGTTAAGTTGTTATGTAACTTATAAAGATACAATTGACACTTCAGGCGTTATGGATATGTTCTTTGATGAAATTAGTTTTGAGATTTTTGGAGAAGATCACAAACCGCAATTAAAAGATATAACAGAAAATCTTAAATGATATTAGTAAATAATAATGATAACAGAGATGCATCAATAAATTTAGCACTCGATGAATGGTGTGTAAGAAATCTTGATGTTACTGATAAAAACTATATTTTATTTTATATAAATAGCCCTTCCATTATTATAGGTAAACATCAAAACACTATTGAAGAAATAAATTCGGAATTTGTATCCGAAAATAATATAAAAGTAGTAAGAAGAATATCAGGTGGTGGTGCGGTTTATCACGACGAAGGTAATTTGAATTTCAGTTTTATAACAAAATATACAAATGACAGAATTCATAATTTTAAAAAATTTACAGAACCGGTTTTAAATGCTCTTAACTCGATTGGTGTAAATGCGATACTTGGAGGAAGAAATGATATAACAGTTGAAGGAAGAAAAATTTCCGGAAATGCTCAGTTTTCTAATACTCGCTCTATGTTCTCACACGGTACGCTTCTCTTTAATTCGAATTTAGAAAATGTTGTTCAGGCACTGAATGTAAAAATTGATAAAATTCAAAGCAAAGGAATAAAATCTATCAAAAGCCGTGTAGCAAATATAAAAGAATTCTTAAATAAAGATATCTCAATTGAAGATTTTAAAAAAATATTACTTGAAAATATTTTTGAAAATATAAAAAATTATCCTGTCTTCGATTTAACTGAAAAACAATGGGGTGAAGTTGAATCAATTGCTGATAAAAAATACAGAACATGGGAATGGAATTATGGACGCTCTCCCGAATTTAATATTCAAAAAATTCACCGTTTTGATTTCGGTCAAATTGATGCAAGAATTAATGTTAAAGACGGAATTATTCAAGAAATAAAATTATATGGTGACTTTCTTGGGTATGGGGAAATGAATGAAATTGAAAATAAACTTGTAGGAAAAAAATATAAAGATACGGAAATTGAATCGGCTTTATCAGAATTTAAATTGAATGAACTAATCGGAGATATTTCAAAAAAAGAATTTGCAAAATTTTTATTTGTATAAAAATTATAAACCCGGAGTATTTACAAACTCATTTAAAATTTCTAAAATATAAATGAATGTATGATTTGAAATCCCGCTCGCTCCAACAAATGAATTATCAAGTACAAATATTAAAAATAATATCAGACAATTCATCAGAGTAAAAACACCTGTCAGTAAGCAATGAACAAGAAGACTTTCCAGATAAAAAAAGTAAGTGAAAAAAACTGAAAGCATCGCACCGATGATAAGTACTATCCAGATGATGTCCGGAATTCTGTTTTGAGAATGAAAAACCCTCATTCTTCTCTGCTCCACCAATTCATTTAATCTGTCATAACATTCGTCCAAAACAATTTTTTGTGATTCCGATGTAGGGTTATACTTTCCTAAAGCAATAAATATATCAGATATTTTATCTCTGGCTTCATTACTGCTCGTTTTTAAAGTTAACTCTGACCATTCTTTGTATGCCACTACTGAGTCATATTCAATTATATATCTTCTTACTTTATTTACAAGTGAATCGTCCAACGATTTTATATCAAGGAATAATTCTATAGAGACTATTGCTTCTTTTGTTACAACTTTTTTTGCATCTTCATATTCTGCCCAAACAGCAAAAACCACAAAGGCAACAAGCACAGCATATATCAATCCATATCCGTTGAATATAAAGCTTGTTACTTCGTGGTTTTTTTTAATTCCTTCATAATGAAATTTTTTCCTAATAAATATCAAAGAACCGACAGTAATCCCTACACTGAATACAATAATCAGTGGAATTGAAATATATAATTCAAGATGTAATAACCAGTCAAACATTACTTAAAATAAAAATTATAATCCAAAAGTAATATCTAAATAAAAATTTCTCGTTGCTGCCGATATCAGGTATGAAGTTCCTGCTCCGTCAACACTGCCATATGTTTCATAAAGTCTGTTTAACAAATTGTTTCCTCTGAAACTTAACTCAAGTTTATTGAAATAAGAAGTTTTTAATATTTTATTCAAATTGAAATTCACTCCTGCGTTTAATACTGAATATGGTGAAATTACTTTATCCACATAACCAGGTTGATTTCTGATACTCGGATTTTTTCTTTCGTTTTCTGAATTATCAAGATATTGCTTTCCTATATATTGCAATCCTGCATATCCTGATATTCCAATTGAGTTTTTATAATTTAGTATAATATTTCCTATTATACCCGGATTCAGTAATATTTTATTTCCCGAATAATCATTGCCATAAATTATATTTCCGGAACTGTCACTGCCTAAAATTTCACGGTATTCATTAAAATAATTTTCAGACAAATTTATATTTCCTGATATTGTCACATCATGATTTACAGAATTTAATAAATTATATTCTGCTTCAATCTCAATTCCTCTGTGTATTGATTTACCTGCATTTCCCGCAATCGGTTGTCCAACATTATCAAGCTGACCGTTACTTACAATTTCATTTTTAAAATCCATTAAATAAAAATTTAAATTTGATTTTAATCTTCCGTTGTCATAACCAAATCCAATTTCATAATCTATCATATCTTCAGGTTTAACTAATGGGTCTTCATATATTCCGCTTGTAGAATTTACTATTCTAAAATTCGGTATGGAATATGGGCTCTCTGCATCATATATATCTTTTAACCTTGGCTCTTTTCTTGCATAAGATACATTCACAAAACTTCTGAAATTATTATTAATTTTATAATTTAAACCAAATCTTGGAGTGAAAAAATTATAGTTAACTGTGAAATTATATGGTTTATATCTGTCATTTGAAATTTCATATCTGTGAGTTGTATATTGAAGCCCAAGCATCGCAGTTATTTTATCGGAAAAATTATATACCTCGTTTGCATAAACAGAAAATGTTTTTTTTCCTCCATTATAAAAATAATATGTATAATCCGGTGGAGTACCTTGTGGCAATGCTTCGCCAAATGCTACCTGACCAAAGTGTTCGGAGTTATGAATTCGTATCTCACCGCCAAATACAAGATATCCTTTATTTCCTGAATGATTCCATTTCAATTTCGGAAACCATCCGTATGTATTATTGTTCACAAATAAATTTGCAACAATATCTGAGGTTATAATTTCATATCCTCTGCTTGGATCAAAATAAACTGAACCATCAGCATTTCTTCTGTAATATGAAGGATTATATAAAGTGGAATCAGGTACATAAAAAGGATTTAATCTGAAATATGAAAAATCATATCCGTAATAAGCCGGAAAGTTTGTAACAAAATATCCTTCTCCTCTAATATAACTCAAAGTATTGGATAAATATAAATCAGGGGAAATCTGTGAATTAAATACCAACTCATAATGAGGTTGATTGTAATTATCGGTTTCATTCGGAAAGGTTAAAAAATTATATTTTCTATCAACGAGTTTATCTCCTGTAACTTGACCATCCAAATATTCTCTTGTTACACCAAGATATGCGAGATGATTTTTTATAGGACCTCCATAAACATTAATTTTTAAAACAGAATTATTTCCTATGTTTTTTCCGGCGCTGAAAAAATAAGAAGTATGATTACTCCAACTTAAATCTCTGTATCCGTCTGTTTTAATTTTTGTAAACTTTCCATAAAAACCAAAACCGCCTGATACTTCTCCGGAAGAATATTCAAACGAGTATCTTTTTGAATTATAATCTCCATAACCGGCACTTAAATTTAAGAATTTATTTTTCATAAAATCTATGGTTTGTATATTTATGACACCACCTATCGAAGAAGCACCATAAAGAGCAGTACCAATACCTCTTTGAATCTGAATATTTTCAACTGAAGAACCTAAATCTGAAATATCAACCCAGTAAACCTGATGATCTTCAGGATCGTTCTGAGGAATTCCATTTATTAAAATTGAAATTCTTCTTTGGTCAAATCCTCTAAGTGTTAGATAAGAATATCCGACAGAAGAACCTGATTCTGAATACGCATTTATACTTGTGCTTCCATTTAGAAACATTGGCAAATCTTCCATCCAAAATCTCGTTTCAATGTCCTTTCTGTCAATGTTTTCTAATGTAACAGGTGTTGTACCTTCAACACCTCTTAAAGCATCTACTTCAATATTTTCAATTTCATATTTTACAGAATCCTGTGTATCGGATTGCGAAAAGGAAACTGACGAGAAACAAAAAATTAAACAAAACAATAATAAATTTTTCATTTTTATCCTTAAAATAAAAAACGCCTGCATCTTTCCGAACCTGGTAGAAAGAATACAGACGTTAAATTTTTGATTTACGTTTTTCCTACGCCGGCATTACCCGGATCAGGTTCTATGGGACTCTCTCAGCCTGAGGACAAATGCTCAAGCACCCCGTAAAAAACAATATTTAAAGAACAATTATTTTAATTTTACGTAAATAAAAGCAAAAATTAAATATAAATTTGAGGTAATAAAATCAAATATAATTTTAAAACAATTATAATTATATTTTCATATGATACTGAAAGCATATCCTGATTATAACAAAAAAGGTTTTGATATTAACGCTCCTTGTCCCGTTTGGCGCTGGCCCAATATGATAATTCACAATAAAACTAAGTCTGCTTATTATCCTGAACACACCGGACCTTTGACTGTGAAATTTGTAATTAAGGGATTTCAGCATTTTAAAACAAAAGAAAAGGAATTTGTTTTAGGTGCAGGAAATTATCTGATTTTAAATCAGGGACAGAAATATTCTGCTATGATAAATTCTGAAACTGAAGTGGAAGCTCTCGAAATTTTTTTCAGACCAGAATTTGCCGAACAAGTCTTGAGCAGTCTGATAGTGCCGGAAGATAAGTTACTTGAAAACCCCGAAATCATTTCTGAATTACCTGTGAGATTTATAGAAAGAATACAGAAACAGGATATAATGCTTACAACCTCTATTATGAAATTCCGAATGGCTTCAGAAAATAATGTTGATGATGAAGACTGGTTTGAAGATGAATATTTTACATTTTTAAAAAATATGCTTGTATTGCATCGGAAGGTAAATGAACAGATAGCAAATATTTCTTCTTCAAAACTTTCAACCAAATTTGAAATTTTCAGAAGACTGAATTTAGCAAAAGAATTTCTTGATGATTCCTTTTCCAATGAAATTAAAGTTGAAGATGCCGCAAAAATTGCATGCCTCTCTTTGTTTCATTTCATAAGAACCTTTAAAAATACATATGGAGATACGCCAAAACAATATATCATCAAAAAAAGATTATCTAAAGCATCCGGCTTATTAATGCATACTGATTTATCAGTTACTCAAATTTGTTTTGAAATTGGTTTTAACAGTTTAAGTACTTTTAGTTGGTTATTTAAACAAAAATTTGGGTTATATCCTGAAGAATTACGAAACTCATACCAAAGTTTTCTTATTAGATTTAAAAATCTAAAACCTGAAAAACAAAAGTTTTAATAATTTAGCAAAATTCAAGAAGTCATTAATTCTTAATACTGCTATTTTTGATTAAAACTAAATTTAAAATAGGAGACTATAAAAAAATGGCAAGTGCAATTAATTGGTTTGAAATTCCTGCAGTGGATTTTGAACGAGGGTTTAAATTTTACAGTGCAATATTCGGTTCAGAATTAACAAAAATGGATATGAACGGATATTTAATGGGATTTTTCCCTGCTGAAAAAGGTGTTGGTGGTGCAATAGTTTCAGGTGAAGGAATGGAACCTTCGCAAAACGGAGTTATGGTTTATCTTAATGGTGGTGATGATTTATCTGATATGCTTGCAAAGGTGGAACCTGCCGGTGGAAAAGTTGTCGTTCCAAAAACTCAGATTACCCCTGAAATTGGTTATTTCGCAGTTTTCATTGACACTGAAGGTAACAAAGTTGCAATGCACTCACCTAAATAATTTTTTTATTTCGTTCCGGATTTTCCGGAACGGTTTTTTTAAATTTTAATACGATTAAAGAATTTAATTGGTCCGAATTTTCAAGAAAAATTGCCGTTAAAAAATCAATAACTGATTTATATAATTGGTGGGTTACATCGGGTAACCTTGAGAAGTTTTTTTTAAGAAGGGCTGATTTTTATGATGAAAAAGGAAATGTGCGTAAGAAAGATGAGGTTTGTAAACCCGGCGATTCTTATGAATGGGAGTGGTATGGATATAATGTGGTTGAGAAAGGAAAAGTAATTAGTCTAAATGGTAAAGATGAATTTAAATTTACTTTTGCAGGTGACTGTATAGTTACTGTGAGATTTTACGAAAAAGATAATTATACAGTTGTGGAAATTACACAATCTAATATCAAAACTGATGATAAACATAAAGCAAATATCTATGTTGACTGTTCGATTGGCTGGCAGTTTTATCTTTGCAATATTAAATCAATAGCTGAAGCGGGTTTTGATTTACGAATTAAAGATCCGGATTTTATAAGCTTAAATTCAAATTAAAAGTATGAATATAGAATTAATCACAACATATAAATTTAATCTGGTAACTTTACAAAGAAATCTTGATGGTATTTCTCAGGAAGATTCTTTGATTACTCCCTCAAATGGTGGTGCTTGTATTAATTGGATTTTAGGACATATTATGATTTCAAGAAATGATATTTTAGAATTATTAAATCAGACAAAAATAATCCCTGAGCATTACGAAAAATATTATGCAAGGGAAACTAATAACAGAGTCATCTTAAATCCTGAAAATATATCCGTTATATTGGATTTAATTAATAAAACTCAGGATATAATAATGAATGAACTTGAAAATAAAAATGATTTAACCGAAAAGCAAAGGAAAGATATAGCATTTTTTGGTTTTCACGAATCATATCACTGTGGACAAATTGGTTTATTACGCAGAGTAGTTGGAAAACCGGGAGCTATTTAATAGTCTATTTTATTAACATCATTTTTTTAACTTCAGAAAATTTTTCTGCTTCTAATTTATAAAAATATATTCCGCTTGGTAAATCTCCGGCATAAAAAGTAACAGAGTGTGTTCCTTTTCTTAAAAATGTTTTAACGGGATTTGAAACTTCTTCACCTGTAGAATTATAAATCTTTAAATTTATATTTCCATCATTAGGAATTGAAAATGAAATTTCAGTTTGAGGATTAAATGGGTTTGGATAATTTTGTGATAATGTGTAATTTGTAATTGATTCTTCGTTTGAAATAATTTTTGTCAATCCTCCGGCATTTTCAGTTTTCACAATTATTCCGAATCCACCCACTATCCATCCTGTATTTTGATTGATGAATTCTATTTCGAGCAATCTTCCAAAAGGAATTCCTGAAACATAATTCCAATTGGTTCCTCCGTTCGTTGTTACAATAGTTTTTCCGTTTTCTCCTGCACACCAACCCGTGTTTACATTTATAAATTTCAAACAAAAGTAAGCATCTTCCATTACATTTCTTTGCACCTCCCAATTAGCACCTCCATCTGTAGTTTTTGCAACATATCCTCTATAACCGCAAACATATCCTGTTTGTTCATTTAAAAACTGAACATCATACATAATTTTAAATTCACTTGTTGTGTGAATTGATAACCAACTTAATCCGCCATCCGTTGTCTTATCAATCTGTGAATTTCCACTTCCGGTATATTTAGTACGGTAGCCTGTAGTTCCATTTAAAAAAGTAACATCATCTGCCGGTTCATTGGATATAAGTTCCCAGTTCATTCCTGCATTTGTAGTTTTATACAATCTGTTTGAAGAACACCAACCTGTTTGTGAATTTAAAAAAAATAATTTTTGTCCCTGACCGAAAATCGGAAAATGTTCTGACCACGTTATTCCTCCGTCACTTGTTCTTAAGATATAACTTTCTGTAGAAGCTATATACCCTGTTAAATCATTTAAAAACCAAACAGAGTTTAAATTATCAGCTGTTCCGGGTCTGGATATATCTATCCAATTCAAACCACCATTAGTTGTTTTTTTGATAAGATTTCCATAACCGCAAACATATCCTGTTTGAGAATTTGGAAATGAACAGGAAAAAATGTTAAATGAATTTGTGGGGTGTTGGTTTATCCATTGTGAGGATAATTCGTTGCAATAAATCAGCCCGTATAATAAAAAAAGGATTACAAATTTTTTCATAAGATTTTTCTTAATTAAATTTTATAATCCCCCTATAACTGTATAAACATACGATTAATTTTATTAATATAAAATAAAAAAACCTGTCACTTTTAAAATGAGACAGGTTTTATTTAAAAATTTATTTATGTGATTTATTTTATTAACATCATTCGTTTTATTTCTTTGAATCCGTTATTTTCGAGGGTATAAAAATAGATGCCTGATGAAAATTGGCTTCCGTTGAAAATTAATTTATAAACACCGGGTGAAAGTATTTTGTTTATTAAAATACTAACTTCATTTCCCAATGAATCATAAACTTTCAGTGTTGTGAAATCTGATTTTTTTATGCTAAACTCAATACTCGTTTCAGGGTTAAATGGATTAGGATAGTTTTGCATAAGTTTAAAAATTTCAGGAACTTCATTTGATATAACACTTATGTTTACGCTTGTCGTAGTATCTGTAAGTATCTGAACAGTATTCAGATAAGTTGCATTATAACCGCTTGCACAAATTAATTTCATAACTCCGTTGTTTAAAAAAACACTTCCGCTTTGACCTGTAGTCCATGCAGTCGGTTTATTTGGAAGTTGTGTCCAGATATCACTTCCGGGACTGTAATTATAACATTCATTCGATGGAAAAGAAAAAGAATTATCAGTACTTCCACCAGACATAATAATTCCTTTGTTTCCCCAATTATGAGCATCAAAAAAAGTTCTGGTTTGACCTGGAAATCTTGTACCCTGACGCCAGCTAATTTGACTTCTGTCTGATTGATTTATTACTCCAACATAAACACTGTCGAAAAACTGACCTGAACCAAATTGAGTTGTTCCACACATATATACTAATGTATCTCCGGTTATTGCAAAACCTCCAAAATTTCTTCTCCCAAAATTAGTGAAGGGAGTAGCCACTTTCCATGTTTTTGATTTAACATTTAACATATAAACTAATCCACCTCCAACAGAACCACTGAATCCACCGGCTATATAAATAATACTGTCCTGATATGAAACACCTTTTGCATCAACAATATCAATCGGACAATTTGGTAATGTTGACCAGATATTTTGATTCATATCTAATTTATAAACAGTTTGTGTCCCAAATCCGGGTGGATTTATAACACCACCTATTATATATAGACTATCCCCAACAATTGCAGTTGCTGATCCTAAAAGTCCTGTTGGATGTGGAGCTAATGTATCCCATTGGGCAGTGTTCACATTAAATCTTTGTGTTTTTTTAATAACTAAATCATTTTGATCTCTCCCTGAAACTATAATTAACCAACCATTACCATCTTTTGAATAAGAAGCTGTATTCCCTGCTCTCACTGATATTGGAATGATAGTGGATGATGTCCAAATGGGTACTGAAGTTGAAGAATTTGAATTAAAATTATAACCGGAAAATAAAAAAAATATAAAAATTGGGGATACTAAAAAAAGGTAGGTTTTTTTTAGCATGATATTTGTTTTTAGGTTTTTTGAATCATTGAATTTATATTAAATTTTAGAAATCAATGAATCGCGTTGTTTTTGATACGAATATCAAATTTCAAAGTTACGATAAAATTTGGAGTTGTTAAGTATTAGATTTGATATATTTCCGGTTCGGGAGATAATTTGATGCTAAATTTATCTTCCACAGCATCAATTATTTTTGATGAAAATTCCATTAATTGTTCTGATGTACCTTCGTAGTTGACTAATGCGAGTGTGTGATTATTAGAAATTCCAACTCCTTTATATCTGTAACCTTTATAAAAGCCTGATTTTTCAATTAACCACGCGGCAGGTATTTTAAAACTTTGTTGAAATTTATAATATGGTGGATTTAAATTTTTATTGTCAGAAATAAATTTTGAAAATTTATCAGCTTCTAAAATCGGATTGGTAAAAAATGACCCGCAACTTTTCGTATTTCTAACATTTGGATCTATTACCATTGATTTCTGTTTTCTAATCGAAATTACAGTGTTTCTTATTATCGAAAGTTTTTCTTTTATTTCAGTTGATTTATTATACTGCGGATTAATTTCAATTGATTTAGATAGTTCAGGATATTTAATTTCAGGTTCTTTATTCTTCGAAAATTTAAGAACAACTGAAGTTATTATATATTTCCCTTTATCTCTGCCTTTGAATCTGCTTTGTCTGTAATCAAACTCACATTCTTCATTTGAGAAAATTTTTAATTCTTTTTTTTCAATATCAATGCACCTTACAGATTGAATAACATCTTTCACTTCCTGTCCATACGCACCAACATTTTGAATTGGTGTAGAACCTACATAACCGGGAATTCCTGATAGACATTCAATTCCTGCTAAACCTTCTGAATTACAATACTCAACCAACGAATCCCAATTCTCGCCTGATTGACATTCTAAAATTACATCATTTCCATTTTCAGCTTTTGAAACACCTTTTGTCTGAATATTTATGATTACGATTTTTAAATCTATATCCGGAAATACAATATTACTTCCGCCCGAAAGTATATAGAAAGGTAAGTTTTTGTTGCGGGAAAAATCAATTGCCTGAAATATTTCTTCAGTTGTTTCACATTCAATAAAATATTTTGCTTTACCGCCTAAGGCAATTGTAGTTTTTGTTGAGAGTGGAAGGTCTTCATAAATTTTCAATATATACTTTTTAATTTCTGATTTTTGCTGTTCACTTCTTCTTTATATTTATCAGCATCTGAAAGTATATTTTTTGCTTTTACGCTTGCATCCTGAATACTCAAAACATTTTCAGAAATAACTTCTGTTATAAAACTGATACATCTCGCCATCCACGTATCCACCATTGATCTATATTCTAAAAGTTCAGGATCTTGAAAAATTGCTTCATATTTTGAATCTAACATTTGTTGTCTTATGTCATTCAGATTTCTCAGATTTTTTTTCATAGATACAGAATTCTCAACTTTTGCTAATTCAAATTCACTTTCAAATTTACTTTCAAATCTTTGAATCGTCGAGAAATATTCTTTACTTGTTACCTTGTCTTTAACTTTTTGCTCTTCCATTTTTTGAGCTTCAACAATCTTATTTTTTTCATCCTGTTCCAGCTGTTCCTTTAATTGTTCTGCTTTTTCTACATCTTCAATCTTATCTAACATCAGTTTCACTTCATTATAAAATTCATCAGATGGACTGACTTTTATTAAATATTCTTTTGAGTTTTTATAATCATTTACGTTGAATAGCCTTACACCGTTTATATAATTAATCTTAGACTGCGCCGAATTATATTCTCCAGACCCTTCCGGAATATTTTGAAACTGAATTAACGCCTGATCATAATTTCTTCGGGATAAAAATTCCATTCCCTTATCATATTTGGAAACATTAAAGACTGTAAACCAAAGAAATCCGAGTATCACCATCACAAGAATAATAATGACGGTCATGAAAATGACCGTCTTATTACCCTGTTTTGTCATAATCTCAGTATCATACTTATCTTCGTTTATATCTTTTTGACTAAAATTATCCTGCATATATTAAAATTTTATTTCACCAGAATCATTCTCTTTGTATCTGTAAAATCCGGTGTTGTTAATCTGTAAAAATATATTCCTGATGACATATTTATTGCATTCCAGTTGAAGTTATATACTCCTGCTCCTAATTGCTGATTTACAAGAATTGCAACTTCCCTGCCTGTCATATCATAGATTGCTAAATTTACCTGTCCTGATTTTGCAATATCAAATTTTATATTTGTCTCCGGGTTAAAAGGATTAGGATAGTTTGTATATAATTTGAATTCAGTAGGTATTACTTCAGTAATTGTTTGAATTCCTACTGTTGTTCTTCTTAATGTCATAACTACGTTTGATGAATTTATCGAATCATTACCGTTAAATGCCGTTAAGTTCCACGTTGTTAATGCTTCTTCCTCCGGTAAAATTCCTAATTGAGTTGCAATATTATCAAGTTCAGGGAATGTAAAAGTTTTTATTGTATCCATTCCGTTATTGTTACTTGTATAAATCAATGCAGTATTCGGATTTGAACCTCCTCTTCTGATTTTCCATTTATAATTAATAGTAGGTAGATTTCCTGATTTAGACCATACAAAATTTAATGTATCTGTCATGCTGCTCATTGTATTCACTCTTTTAAATGCGGGAGGATATAATGCATTTATAGATTGTAAATTATATAAAATTGAAAATACTCCATTCACAGTATCTCCCTGTGATTGATTTGCATTATTATAAATTCTTATTAATGCCTGCTCGGTTGAATTCATTTCCGGAATTAACCAAGTATATAATCTGTCAGATGCATTTACATTGCTTGAAATATTTATCCAGTTTGATCCGTTATTTACAGAATATTGCAATGTAAAATTTCCTGTGAGAGCTGTTCCCCAGTAAATATTTAACTGGTTGCCAGTTCTGTATATCTCTCCACCATTTGGATATGTCATTAAGATTGATTCCGTTGCAGGGTTAATGCAGGAAGCAATCTCCGCTCTTATTCTTATCAATTCCTTTGGTTGAGTTCCAAACCCAAGTGATAAATTAATTCCCTGACTTGTTAAATGGCAATAGCTCATTATTGTTCCCTGTCTTGGAATTACAGGTCCGTTATAACAATTACCTTCGGTTTGATAACAACTGTCAATAGGTCCGCCAACCCATGAACAACTGTGAGTATGTGGAGATCCAAAATTATGTCCAAGCTCATGTGCTACAACCATAATATCCCATGAATATGTAGGTAAATTGCTTATTGGTCCGTTTGTATTGCTGAATCCATATCCGTTTCCACTTGAAACATTAGCACAAAGTGCATTTAAGTAAGCAATACCACCTAAACCACCTGACCTTCTGCTGATTAAATGTGCCACTGTTCTCTGGACACTTGTCTGTGTTGAGTTCCAGTGATTTCTAAACTGTGTTAATATTGCATTTGAGTTTGCACCTGTATATGGATCAGCAGTTGTCCAGATTCTTAAATACGATGTGTTTAGTTTTACATTTACATCTTTAAGGTATAATGCAGTTACATATGCCATAATTTTAGCAACATAGTTAGTAACTGCAGTTTGATTTTGCTGATAAATATTATTATAAGTTACATAATCAACATCTATTGCAATGTTTGCCTGTAACAAATCAAACAATCCGTTGTCTCTCTTGTTTGTTAGAATTTTGTTTATCTCTTTTGCATAATCTTCACCAATGTTATCTTCTGTATGACAATGAAATTCATTTTGTTGTCTAAGGTCTGTATCTTTATATAATATATATTTTCCATTTAAAGAATTGTCATTAATTGTAGATTTACCCAAAATAAAATTTCCTTTATCATTTGACATCATAGCAAAAACTTCATCCTTTTCAAATGTTACTACAACCAATGAATTCTCAAGTCCCTTTATATACCCTTTATAAGAAATCGCTAAGTCTTTCGGAGTAAATGTTTCATTTCCGTTTTCTGTTCTTAAAACAAATTCAGCATTAGGAGGAAAAACTTCCAGCTTTTCAAGAAAAACTTCAATGTTCTGATTTGAATTTAAAGGTAATGTTATGTTTATTTTTTGAAGTTTAGAATTATAAATGTTAGTAAGTTCTGATTGATTTATAGAATAAACTTCTGCGTTATCTACAAGGTTATTTAATCTGCTGTAGTTAATACTGTTGTCATTCTGTATTAAAGTGAAAAGCGGATTGCTTCCTGCATTTTGTCCGAATGAAATATTTATTACTGCAAAAATAAATAAAAATGTGAGTAAAATAGTTTTTTTCATATTTATTTGTTAATAATAAGCTTCTTGGTTAAGCTTAAGTTTTTAAAATTAAGTTTATAAAAATATATACCGCCGGCAAGTTTTTCAGCATTCCATTTGAATGTATAATTTCCTGCTGGAAGTATTTGGTTTAAAGGTGAATCTACTAATTTTCCTGTTATATCATAAATTTTTAAATCAGTAAACCCTGATTCGTTTATGCTAAATTCTATATTAGTCTCAGGATTGAACGGATTTGGGTAATTTTGTTTTAATGAAAAAGTTTTAGGTATTTCAGTAGAAATATTTGATATTCCTATCGGAAACCCCTGACCTCCGCCATTTGTGGTTGAAAGAATTACACCTGAATTTCCTACAATCCAACCATAATTATTATTAACAAAATGCATACCAAAATAATCAACAAAAACAGGTGTACTTAAAGAATCCCAATTATTGCCATTATTTGTTGTTCGATAAACTATTCCGGCTTCGGATGCTATGATATATGTTGAAGAATTTAAATATTGAATTCCATGAACAGTATATCCGGGGGTTAAATATACTTCCGGTGACCAGTTCATTCCACCATCTTCAGTCTTAAGTAACATTCCGCAACATCCGCTTATCACACCTTTGTTATTATCATAAAAATCAATTGAGAAAAGTGGATTGGGCATTCCAAAATTTCTTCCGCTATATGTTTTACCGCCATCAGTTGTTTTATACAATACTGATTCCGTACCTGTTAAAAAGTAATTTTGTTCGTTAAAAATATTCAGATTTAATAAATCCAATGTATCAATTCCGACTGAAATATCCACCCAATTTAAACCCGCATTCGTTGATTTGTAAACTGTTGTTTTGTTGCCAACTATTACGCCAATATTGTTTTTAAATTTAATTTTTTTAAGATGATTTACAGTATTCAGCGGAATCAATTCCCAAGACGTTCCTGAATTGACAGTTTGGTACAGCTTTCCGTAATCTCCGCATATAAATCCTGTTTGTTCATTTATAAACCAAACAGAATTTAAATTTCCCTCTAAATTTTGTTTTGACCAGTTAGCCCCGCCATTCATAGTTTTCAAAACTACAGAGTAACCACAAGTAAACCCGGTATTCTGATTTATAAAATAAATACTTTTTAAACTTTGATTTGTACCGGAGTTCTGCTGAAACCACTGAGCATTTACTGAGGAATAACAAAGGAGTAATATAAGTATAAAAGTTTTCAAAAATTAAAATTTCATTTTTTTAACATAGGCATTTTAATGCCGAATTTTTTTTGATTTTCGATTGCTTCTTCATAACCCGCATCAGCATGTCTTACAATTCCCATTCCTGGATCATAAGTTAAACATCTGCTTAATCTTTCCGCTGCTTCTTCTGTACCATCTGCTACTATAACCATTCCGGAGTGAATAGAATTTCCAATTCCAACCCCGCCGCCGTGATGAAGGGATGTCCACGTAGCACCACCCGTTGCATGAAGTGCAAAATTTAATATTGGCCAGTCTGCTATAGCATCTGAACCATCTTTCATTTTTTCAGTTTCTCTGTTTGGAGATGCTACACTTCCACAATCAAGATGATCTCTTCCTATAACTATTGGTGCTTTAACTTTTCCTGTTTTTACTAAATCATTAAAAATTAAACCCGCTTTTTCTCTGTCTCTATATCCAAGCCAGCATATCCTTGCAGGGAGTCCCTGAAAATGAACCTTTTCTTTTGCTGCTTTTAACCAGTTGTGTAATTGTTTATCTTCCGGAAACACATTCATTATTGCCTCATCGGTTGTATATATATCTTCCGGATCTCCTGAAAGTGCTACCCATCTAAATGGTCCCTTACCTTCGCAGAATAATGGTCTAATATATTCCGGAACAAATCCGGGTATTTCAAAAGCTGATTTAAATCCATTGTTAAGAGCTTCTCCTCTAAGATTATTTCCATAATCAAAAACTATTGAACCCTTATTCAAAAATTCCCATAAAGCTTTACAGTGAATTACAACAGTCTTTTTTGCAAGTTGCATATATTTTTCCGGATCTGACTTTCTCAATTCAAATGCCTGTTCTAAAGTCATACCCATTGGAACATAACCATATAACATATCATGTGCGGATGTCTGATCGGTTACTACATCCGGGATTATTCCTCTTTTAAGTATCTCCGGTAAAACTTCACCGGCATTCCCAATTAAACCGACTGATTTAGCAATTCCTTTGTTTTTTGCATCCATTACTATCTTTAAAGCTTCATCAAGATTATCAGTCATTAAATCACAATACCCTGTATCTATCCTTTTTTGAATTCTCGATTTATCAACATCAACTCCAAGAAATGCTGCACCATTCAAAGTCGCAGCTAATGGCTGAGCTCCTCCCATTCCACCAAGTCCGCATGTTAATACAAATTTATTTTTTAATGTACCGTTAAAATGTTTTTGAGCACATGCTGCAAATGTTTCAAATGTCCCTTGTAATATTCCCTGTGTCCCGATATATATCCAGCTACCTGCGGTCATTTGCCCATACATTATCAATCCTAACGCATCTAATCTTCTGAATTCTTCCCAAGTAGCCCATGCAGGAACTAACTGTGAATTTGAGATTAATACTCTCGGTGCATTTGTATGTGTTTTAAAAATTGCAACCGGTTTACCTGACTGAACTAATAATGTTTCATCATTTTCAAGATTTTTAAGAGATTCAATAATTTTTTCATAACATTCCCAGTTTCTTGCTGCTTTTCCATATCCTCCATATACTATTAATTCTTCCGGCTTTTCTGCAACATCAGGATCAAGATTATTCATTAGCATTCTCATCGCCGCTTCTGTTTGCCAGCTTTTACATGAAATATTTGCACCAATTGGTGATTTTACTATTTTTGACATATAAATTTAGAATATCGAATTTAACTTTAAAATTGCAAAACTATAATTAAATTTTATAGTCAATTAATGATTTTAATCAATTTTAGAATTATGGATATGATTAAATATGTTTATAAAGATAATTTTTAAAATTAAATTGTAATAATAATTTTAAAAGATTGAATAAGTTATCAGTATTTTTAAAAGAATTTCAAAATCCGGTTGATGAAATTGGCACAAAAGAGCGTGCCTCTTTTTTGGCATCTCGTAGTATAAAAAATCAAACGAAAATTGATTTTATAAAACTTGCCGTTTCGATGATTGATTTAACCACTCTTGAGGGAAAAGATTCTTCAGGCAAAGTATATTCTATTTGCCAGAAAGCAAAATTTCCACTCGCAGGAGATGAAAGTATAGGACCTGTTGCTGCTGTTTGTGTTTATCCAAATATGATTTCTGATGCTGCTAAATTTCTTGACGGTACCGGAATACATCTGGCTTCTGTTGCGACGGGGTTTCCTTCCGGACAGTATCCGTTAAAATTAAAAATTGAAGATACTATTAATGCAATAGAATCAGGGGCTGATGAAATTGATATGGTTATTTCAAGAGGTAAATTTCTTGAAGGTGATTATGAATATGTTTTCAATGAAATTAAATTGATTAAAGAAACCTGTATTCAAACTTCGCAAAAACTTTCTGCAAAGAAAAAAACTGAAATTAATGTCCATTTAAAAGTAATTCTGGAAACAGGGGAACTTGAAACTTACGATAACGTGAGAATTGCAAGTTTTATTGCAATGTTTGCAGGAGCTGACTTTATTAAAACCTCAACCGGAAAAATTCAGCCGGCTGCAACTCTGCCGGTAACATTAGTTATGCTCGAAGCTATCAGAGATTTTTATAACGAAACTGGTATCTTAATCGGTATGAAACCTGCAGGTGGAATCAGAACTACTAAAGAAGCAATTTCGTATTTAGTTTTATTAAATGAAACCTTAGGTTATAAATGGATGAATAATGATATGTTTAGAATTGGAGCAAGTTCTCTTTTGAATGATTTGCTTATGCAGTATAAAAAACAAGTAACAGGTTATTATCAGTCATCAGATTATTATACAATTGATTAAGATTATAATTTTTATTTCAAAATTTTTCAAATGAATAAATTAACAGTTAAAAAAAATAAATCAGAAATTATTTATGATTCTTCTGTTGAAGATTCAAAACATATTTCTGTTAAAAATAAATATGATTTATTTATAAACGGAAAATGGGTTAAAGCTAAAAAATATTTTAAAACAATTAACCCTTCCAATGAAGAAGTTTTGTCAGAAGTTGCCTTCGCTGATAAATCAGACGTTAATAAAGCAGTATCTTCTGCTAAAAATTCATTCGAGAAATACTGGAAAAAAACTAAACCGACTGATAGAGGAAAATATTTATTTAGAATTGCAAGAATATTACAGGAAAAAGCCAGAGAATTTTCGGTTATTGAGTCATTAGATGGTGGTAAACCAATCCGAGAATCAAAATCTATTGATATACCCTTGGCAATATCCCATTTTTTTTATTATGCCGGGTGGGCTGATAAACTTGAATATATTTCACGAAGTTCTAAGCCGGAACCAATCGGAGTCGCAGGACAAATCATTCCTTGGAATTTTCCTTTATTAATGGCTGCTTGGAAAATTGCTCCCGCTATCGCTTGTGGAAATACGGTTGTTATAAAATCTGCGGAAACTACTCCGCTAACTCTTTATAAACTTGCTGAAATAATTCAGGAAGCAGAAGTACCTGATGGTGTTGTAAATATAATTTCAGGCGATGGAAAAACCGGCTCATACATTGTTGATAATCCTAATATTAATAAAATTGCTTTTACCGGCTCAACTGAAGTCGGTAAAAATATTATGAAATCAATCGCAGGGACAGATAAAAAACTAACACTTGAACTCGGTGGTAAAGCTGCAAATATTATTTTTGAAGATGCTCCGATAGATGCTGCAGTTGAGGGCATAATCAACGGAATATATTTTAACCAAGGTCACGTTTGCTGTGCCGGTTCCAGATTGTTGGTTCAGGAAAATATTGCAAACCTCGTTATCAAAAAACTGAAATCCAGAATGAATTATCTAAGAGTCGGAAATCCACTTGATAAAAATACTGATATTGGAGCAATCAATTCTAAATCACAGTTGAAAAAAATTACTGAACTTGTAGAGTCAGGAATTAAAGAAGGTGCGAATATTTATCAGCCAAACTGTGAACTTCCGGCAAAGGGTTACTTTTTTAAACCTACTTTTTTTTCAAACGTCTCCCAGGCACACCGAATCGCTAATGAAGAAATCTTTGGACCGGTGCTTTCTATTATAACTTTCCGAACTCCTAAAGAAGCAATAGAAAAAGCAAATAATACTTGTTACGGATTATCTGCAGGTATATGGACTTCTAAAGGTTCAAAAGTTTTTGAAGTTTTAAAACAATTAAAAGCCGGTGTTATTTGGGCTAATACTTTTAATAAGTTTAATCCTGCCTCACCTTTTGGTGGATTTAAAGAAAGTGGATTTGGCAGAGAAGGTGGGGTTCACGGTTTACTACCTTATTTAAAAAATTAACGAGTCAAAATATCTTCTAACTCATCATCTGTCACAAGTATTTCTCTTCCTTTTGCTCCATTATTAGGACCTACTATTCCAGCTCTTTCCATCTGATCAACAATTCTTGCTGCACGTGCATATCCAATTTTTAACCTCCGTTGAATTACAGATGTTGAACATTGTTGCATATTAAATATTAGTCTTGCTACATCATTAAACATTATATCTCTTTCATCATCATATTCTCCCCCGATACTTCTGTTTTCCAACGTTGAAGGTAAAAGGTGAAGTTTCTTAAATCCTTCCTGTCCGCCGATGAAATCAACAATTGATTCACATTCTTCTGTTGATATATATGCGTTTTGAATTCTGATTGGTTTAGGAGAAGCCGAAGATAGATATAACATATCCCCATTTCTTAACAGTGCATCTGCACCACCCATATCAAGAATTGTTCTTGAGTCTATTTTCGAAGCTACCTGATAAGCAATCCTAACCGGAAAATTTGCTTTTATCACTCCGGTTATTACATCAACTGATGGTCTTTGTGTTGCAACTATAAGATGTATTCCAACTGCTCTTGCCATTTGAGCAAGTCTTGCGATGGGTTCTTCTATTTCTCTTTTTGCTGTAATCATAAGGTCAGCAAGCTCATCAATTATCACAACAATATATGGCATTTTTTTATGTCTGATAACATCATTATCTTTTAGTTTTCCTTCTTTATATTTCAGATTGTATGCTTCTATATTTCTTACACCGGCATTGGCAAGTTTATCATATCGTTTTTCCATTTCCGATACCAAACTTTTCAATACAGATACTGCGTTTGAAGGGCTTGTTACAATACTTTCGTTAATGTCTTTTGTTGTTGATAAATAATGTTTCTTTAATTTTGAATATAAGTTAAGCTCAATTTTTTTGGGGTCAATTAAAACAAATTTCAAATCTGACGGATGCATTTTGTAAAGTAAACTCGCAATAACTGTATTTATTCCTACCGATTTGCCCGATCCGGTTGCACCGGCAATTAATAAGTGAGGCATTTTTGCAAGGTCATCTATAAAAACATCTCCATCTATAGTTTTTCCAAACGCTATCGGAAGAATTTTCTGGCTGGAATGATAATCTTTTGATGATAATATAGATTTCACTCTCACCATCTGTGCTTTACTGTTTGGAATTTCAACTCCTACTGTTCCTTTTCCGGGAATTGGTATTATCATCCTTATACCTCTTGCTTTCAATGCAAGTGCTATATCATCCTGTAATGATTCAATTTTTGAAAGTTTTACATGAGGAGCAGGGACAAGCTCATAAAGAGTTACAACAGGTCCCGGTGTTGCTGATACTTTTTCTATTTCAATCCCAAATTTTAAAAGTTTCTCCTGTAAAAGTCTGCCGTTTGTTGTCAGTTCTTCATCACTGATTACTTCAATCTCTGAAGATGTTGGCTCGGTTAATAAATCTACCGGCGGGAGTTTAAACTTTTCAAGTTTTTCTTCTAAATAATCATCTTCATCAGTACCCGAAAGCAAATCTGTCTCATTTGAATTTTCAGGGTTTATATCAATTTCAGATGCATCCTGCTTAATCTCTTTATCAACTAATATACTTTTATCTGAAATAACTTTTGTTTTCTTTTCTTTCTTTTCCTCAGTAATAAATTCATCTTTTTTAGGACGTTTTATTTCCGTTTCTTTTATTGGATCTGATTCGTGCTCAGTATTTTTTAATTCACTGTCATCGCTGTTATATTTTAGTTTTCTTAATTTTTCTTTTTCTTTTTTTAATTTATCTGTTATCGTTTCTGCTTTTTCTTCTTCATTGGAAATTTCTAACGCATTTGTTTTTTCAGTATTTTGTAATTCTTCTTTCTTTATTTCTGTTGCTAATTCTTTTTGTTCTTTTAATTTTGCCCTATGTGCTTTGTATTTTTCGATTGATCTGTCAAAAAGGTGTTTAATCCGAGCGATTGATTTTATTATACTCCCGTCAACAATTAAAAATATGTTTAATATTAACAGAATAATTAATAAAACACTGGCACCAACACTTCCTATTGATTTATAAACAATCGTAGAAAGAAAATCACCTGATGTTCCGCTTAGTGTAGTTGAGATAAATTGACTTCCAAATAGAATTTTTGTTAAACCCATTATGGTGCCAAGAAGTATCATAAACGTTATTGAATAAATAAAATAACCGTAAAATTCTGAAAACGGTTTTTTTATAATCAATAGAATTCCTGAAAACATCACAAGCAACGGAATTATTATGGAAAAATATCCGAATAAACTTAATACAAAAAACTGAGAGATTATCGCACCGGCAATTCCGAGCCAGTTAAATATTTCATAAGTAGCTGAATATGTTTCTTTTCTGAATAGCGATAATAAATCTAATCTTTGTAAAGTTGCCTGATCTTTTTCAGAATATGATATTACGGCGAGAAACAAAAGCAAACCTGTTATCAAAATAAAAAAGCCAAGTATTTGTTTCTTGGCTTCTACTGATATGCTAAAATCTTCCTGTTTGTTTTTTACTCTTTTAACATCTTTAGTTTTATCAGAGTTTGCGTTATTTAATCTTATTTGAGTCTTTTTATTCATCTAATATCTCTTATTAATAAGAGAATAAAAAAATTTTATTTTCCTTCTTCAACAACCGATACTTTTTTCATGCTTGCCTTTTTTTCAGATTCCTTTTCAACACTTTCTTTCAGTTTAATTATTCCATTATGAATTACCGGTAACACAGGATATGAATTCATTTCAGCACAAAATCTCAGGTCACTCTCAAATCCAATTTCTGCAAGATATTTTCCATGCTCAGTTTCTTTAAACATTCTGAAAATGTTTTCGTTTGTAGGATGTTGTTTATCTTCTAAATAATATTTGCAAATAATTTCAGCAGTTCTTTCCGGATCATTTATTTCTTCTTTTGTTGAATTATTTCCGAATAAATTCATAATTATATATCCCGCTAATGCTGCGTCTTCTATGCAAAAATTATTCAGTTTACCCGAACATATAATTGTAAAATCTTCATTAAGTTCTTTTAAATAATTTAAAACTCTGTCAACGTTTATAAAACTTGCAAGCACACAACTTTTTGCATACTTAGCTTTTAAAATTGACATAGTTCCGTTTGTCGTACTGAAAACAAGTGTTTTATCTTTTATAACTTCTTCTAAATATTCACTCGGAGAGTTTCCAAGATTAAATCCTTCAACGATTTTACCTCCTCTTTCTCCGCATAACAATGAGTTCCCTGCTCCCTTAGCAATTTTTGCTGCTTTTGAAACTGAATCAGATGGTATTATTTCTTTTGCACCATTCGAAAGTGCTACTGCCATTGTTGATGTTGCTCGTAATACATCTATAATTACAATGTTTTTGTCCTTTAACGTCAGTTCATCGTGTATCAATGAATGTGTTAAAAAAATTGTCGGAGTTATCATTTAATAATTTAATTTAAAAATGGTGTTTTAACTACTTTTGCATTAACTTTTTTTCCTCGTATATCAATCTGAATTTCTGTTCCTGTCTTATTATATCCTTCGTCAATTAATGCCATGCCGATATTTTTATTCAGCATTGGTGAGATGTTGCCGCTTGTTACTGTTCCAATTTTATTATCACCGGAATAAACTTCTGCACCTTGCCTTGCAATTAATTTTTCATCTGTTGAAAATCCTACAACTTTTCTTTTAAGTCCTTCGGCTTTTGCTTTTTTCAGAGCATCACTTCCGTTAAATATACCTTTTTCCAGTTTTGTTATCCATCCTAATCCTGCTTCAAGAATATTTATTTTTTCATTCATATCATTCCCATATAATCTGTAAGCATATTCCAATCTGAGGGTATCCCTTGAACCTAAGCCTGCAGGTTTAATTCCATATTCTGAACCCGCATCAAATATTGCATTCCAAAGTTCTTCAGATTTTTTTACATCTGAGGAGGAGTAAATTTCAAAACAAATTTTTTCACCTGTATAGCCGGTTCTCGATAACAAAACTTCCTGACCGGCAAGATTACAAAACGTAAATGAGTAATACTCCATTACTGATAAATCAAACTTAGTAAGTTTCTGTAATGTATTCAGTGAGTTAGGTCCCTGAACCGCAAGCAAGGATATATTATCAGATACATTTTTAATCTCTACATCCCCAAATTTATTCTGATTCATCCATTCAATATCTTTCTCAATATTTGCTGCATTTATTACTAACAAAAAATATTTTCCACAATTATAAACTAATAAATCATCTACAACACCTCCATCTGTATAACACATTGATGAATACTGAACTTTTCCTAATTGCAGTTTTGAAACATCATTAGTTGTAAGTTTTTGAACATAATCAAAAGCATCATTTCCGTGAATTTCAACTTCACCCATATGAGAAACATCAAATACACCGACAGAATTTCTTACTGCTTTATGTTCTGCTATGATTCCTTCATATTGAACGGGCATTTCAAATCCGGCAAAATCAACCATCTTTCCGCCAAGTGATTTATGTATATTGTTAAATGCTGTTTTTTTCATTCGTAAGTTTTATTTGTTTGCTTTTTCCCAATCTGATAAAAACTTCTCAAGCCCTATATCAGTCAATGGATGTTTTGCAAGTTGCTCTATAACTTTGAATGGCATAGTTGCAATTTCTGCACCAAGCATTGCTGAATCTACAAAATGAAGCGGGTGCCTCACTGATGCAACAAGTACTTGAGTTTGATAATCATAATTTCTGTATATGTTTACAATCTGTGCAATCAAGTCCATTCCGTTCTGTGACATGTCATCTAACCTTCCAACAAATGGGCTGATTATATATGCACCTGCTTTGGCTGCGAGTATTGCTTGTGATGCAGAAAAACATAGAGTAACATTAGTTCTGATTCCTTCTGATGAAAATATTTTTACCGCTTTTAATCCTTCTTTTATCAATGGCACTTTCACAACAATGTTATTGTGAATTTTTGCAAGCTCTCTTCCTTCTTTTACCATATCGTCACAGTTCGTGGAAATGACTTCCGCACTTATATCGCCATCAACAATTGAACATATTTTTTCAAGCATTGTTTTAAAATCTTTGTGACCTTCTTTTGCCACTAATGAAGGATTTGTTGTAACTCCATCAAGTACACCCATAGCAGCTGCCTCTTTTATCTCTTCAAGATTCGCTGTATCTATAAAAATTTTCATATATTTTTGATTTTAAGAAAAATACTTTAATTTAAATTTGTATTAAAGTTATTAATTTGTTTTTAAATAATTTACTTGATTTTATTATTTTATTTTGTGTTTTTACATTAAATTATATATATGAGAATTGATAAACTTCATATCATTTTACTTGTTTGTGTTTTAACTTTAATGGGATATATAATTATTAGAGCATCCCAAAATACTGAAATTGCTACTGTAATGATTAATGATTCTATCGCTGCATGGAAACTTCCTGATTTAAGAAAATTAGATTTAAATTCTGATTCAGGAAAAATGATTAATTACGGAAATGATATATTAACAAAGACATCAAAAGTTTTAGGACCGCTTGCAAAAGATCCTGCTTTCAGATTTGCCGGAAATTTATTGAACTGTTCAAATTGTCATTTCAATGGTGGAAGAGAACCCAGAACTTTAAATTTAGTTGGGGTAACAAAAAGATACCCAAAATACATCGAAAGATTGAATGATACTTTAAATATATTTCAAAGAGTTAACAATTGTTTTATGAGAAGTATGAATGGAAAGCCAATACCTGAAGACAGCTATGAGATGAAATCAATTATTGCGTATTTTGATTTTATAAGTAAATATGTACCGGAGCATAAAATGGTTGAATTTCAGGGAATTTCTACAATCCCGTCTTATAACGGAAAACTTGATACTGAAATTGGCAAAGTTATGTATTCAAAAAAATGTATTTCGTGCCACGGAGCAGAAGGGCTTGGAGCTCCTAATAATTTTGAAGAAGATCCAAATGGGTTACCTTTTATAATTCCTCCGGTTGCCGGAAAGGAAAGTTTTAATAACGGAGCAGGAATGTCCACATTAAAAGAAGCGGCGACATTTATATATCATGAAATGCCATATAATGACAGAGGCACACTGACGGTTGAAGAAGCATATCAAATTGCAAATTATGTAATTTCTTTACCGCGACCTAATTTTAATCATACAAAAAATTAAAATGATAATCGGAGTCGCCGGAAAATATTCAGCAGATACAGAGGACGAGAGAAAACGAAATTTAGATTTGATGAATGAAGCTGCCGCAAGATTATTAGAAATGGGACATATTCCATTGATAGGAGTTAACGCCGCATTGCCGGTTATAAGTAAATCTGATTGTGAAAATAAATATGAAGCTATTATGAAAATATCTCTTGCAGTGATTAATGCATGTGAAGGCCTTTTGATGATATCCGATAGTCCCGGAGCAAACCGAGAACGCGACCTGATAATATCCAAAAACTTACCTGTATTTTATTCCATAGAAGAAGTTAAGAATATGAAAACTAATTAACATTTAATCGTATATGGAGTTAATTCAAATTAATAATCAAATCAATGAATAAGATAAAAAATCTGATTTATTTATTTTTAAGTTTGAGTTTTTCAATAATAATTGGTGCGGCAGTTTATGAACATTTAGTAATTTGGCCAAAAGCGTTTAACTCTCCTCCTCAGTCGTTAAGTATGTTTCAAGGAGAATTTAGACTTAATTCTGCCATCTTCTGGCAAACAATTCATCCTCTAACTTTAATTCTATTCATAGTTACATTGTTGTTATATTGGAAATCTGAAAGGAAAAAAAATATAGTAATTGCATTAGTCGGATATGCAATAGTTTTAATTGTTACTTTCATATATTTCGTTCCGGAACTAATGAGTTTAATATCGACAAAATATGAGTTAAGTGTAAATCAGAATTTAGTTGATCGGGCATCATTATGGGAGACGTTAAGCATAATAAGATTAGTATTTCTTATAATTCTCGCATTTGTTTTATATTCAGGTTTAACAAAGTCCTCAACTCAAAGTAAATAAATTAACAATTTCTTGTATTCTTAATAGAAAATTTTTCCACGATTTGGCTTTTTAGTAGAAAATTTTCCCCATAATTTTCAAAAAACTCAAAATTAATGGAAAATTTTCCCATTCTACGGAAATAGTTTTTTCTATTTCAGATTTTATTTAGTATCGACTAATATCAAAATATTTATTAATTGAAAAATAGAAGCATAGTATCCGTTAAGATTATATTAATTATTTTATTCATTTGTGCAGTATTTAAATTACCATATGGATATTATGAATTTATAAGGGTTGTGGGCATGACAGGTTTCATATTGCTTGCATATTTCGAAAGCGATAAAGCAGATAAAACATATATGATAATTTGGATATGTTCTGCTATCATTATAAATCCTATTTTTAAAATTGGATTAATAAGACCAGTTTGGATAATTTTAGATATTTTCTGGATAATTTTTATTATTATAACTTTATATTATAACTTAAAAGAATTAACCAAATCTAATAATACTTAATAGATTAATTTAATACAAAATCATTTGCATAATTAGCCAAATTTTGTAATAAACCACCTGCTTTAATACAACTTGTTCTGTCACCTACTATAATTACCGCTTGCTTTGCTCTTGAGATAGCTACATTTAACAATTGAGGTGAATTATGATTAATAAAATTTATTGAACCCTTTAAACTCCCCAATGAAATAACCGGAGAAAAAAAGATAATATCTCTTTCATCACCTTGAAATTTATGTACAGTATCACCTAATACATTAATTTGATTAATTTCATTTATTCTCTTAGCCAGTAATTTGTTATAAATTAAATTTGCTTGATTTCTAAATGGTGTAGTTATTCCAACCGATAGATTGTTATCATTAACAAAATTTTGTAATCTATAATAAACATGTAAAATTTCATTTACTTCTCTATCATTCATTTTTTTTGAATTTCTGTCTATTTCATCTGGATTGTTATTACAAACTACATCTTTCCAATATATTCCATTATATATAAAATCGGTGTGTCCTATAAATCTATTTATCATTTGCTTACCTTTTTTTGGTAAATAAAAATATATATTTGAAAAATCCATAATGTGAGAATTGCTCCTGTAATGCTCTTCCAGAAAAATTTCTTGTTGATTGGAATTATTAATAATTTTCAAACAATGCTTGAATAATGATTCATTAGAATATTTTCCATAAAAATTATTATTTAATCGAAACTTCTGTGCAATTGAGACATCTTCTAAGTCAGTTAAACCAGAAATATGTTGCAACTGTAAATCATCACCTATTATAACTATTTGTTTTGCCCGATAAAACAATGGAATTGAAGATGGGATATCACATTGTGACGCTTCATCAATTACTAATAAATCAAAGATTTCAGGTTCTTCCGATGGAACTGATTTTCTAATAGATAAATTAGTTGACATCCAAATTTTTAAACTTTTTAATAAATCTTTATACAAAATACTAAAATCAATATAAGTTTGCCTAATATTCCAATTAACTCCATTGTTAACATAATTGACAAAAGAATCAATATAATTTTTATAGCGTTTTATTAAATTAATCAGTTGAGGACTATGTCTAACTAATTCTGAAAGTTTTTGCTTAAGTAAAAAAAACGACTTTTGTCTTTTAATTATTTTTTCATTTTCGATTTTTCTCTTATTATTTTCAATAATTGAATCTAAATACTTTTCCATATTTCCAGTATTCAAAACATTTCTGTCAAGTTCAATATTTTTTCTGATGAAATTTGAAGCCTCTTTTAAAATTTTAAAATTTAATTTTAAAATTTTTAAGTAAATAAAATTTTTTAGCAGTTCTTCAAAATTTAATTTATTAAATATATAATTATTATTAACCCATTCTTTCAAATCTTGCTCAAGGTTCTCAGTTTGCTCTTTATAAAATTTGAAATATTTTTTGAGGTAATATTTCGGAAATAATTTTAAAATAATTTTCTCAATAATATTTAAATTCTTTTTTTCAATAAATCCTTCAAGTTCATCAATAGTAACATTTATTAAACTTTCGTCAATACTACAATGATGACAATTTAATAATAAGCTTATCAATAAATCATTGTTGGAACTTTTGATTTCACTTAATTTATTTTTAAATTCATTAGATTCTTTAATGATTTTTTTTAAATTAATTAAAGAATTATTAATGTCATTAATTTCATTTTTTAATATTTCTGAATGTTGTGCATTATAATTAAATTGATCAATGTTTGTAGTTAAAGAATCCAATTGGTTTAATAATTCTTCATTTATGATTGTTTTATTTCCTGTTCTCAAAAATAAAGATTTATAAATATTGTCATTAACAAATAATTCATGAATTCTGTTTTTAACTACATCTACAGCGTAATTATTATTGCTGGAAAATAAAACTGATCTATTTTCATAAATCGCATTTGCTATTAAATTTAAAATAACCTGTGATTTACCTGTACCCGGTGGTCCTGTAACAACTGTTAATTTATTATTAAGTGAATTAATTATAGATAATTCCTGCAATTCATTTAATTGAGAAACTTCAAGGAATGGAATATTTGTGGTGTTGTTTTCTGGTTTATTAATTTTATCTTTATTTATTAATAAATTTGCATTTGAATTTATTAATTCATTATATTTATATGTTTTTAAACTGTTTAATTCTGTGATTAAATCTTTAGTTGCATTTGAATTATTCGAAAAGAAAAAAATATTATTAGGATAAATATTATCAACATTTGCTATATTTAATTGCGTTAACCTATTATTTTTTCCATTTAAATTATCAATTCTATCTATTTCTTCCCGTATTTGATTTCTATCTGAATTATCCTCTAAATCATATTGAGATCTGATTAAATAAACTGAATTTAATTCATATTTTAAATTAAAAATTAAAAATTTAGGATTATTATTCTGGAATTGTATATCAACCGGTGCATAAAATGTTGGATACAAATATATCACATTTTCAATTTGTCCATTAATAACTTGCTCTTCATTAAATTGTTTAACCTGAATTCCATAAAATAAATTTTTTTTGTTTGGTTTTCTTAATTCATTAACTAAAAAATTCTTTAATAAAATATTATTAGGTAAATCTAAATCAATTTGTACTTGAAAATCATAATTAAAATAACTATTCTTTTCTCTGGTTTTAATTGTTAAATCTTTCAAATTGGAGATTTCAAGGCATGATATATAATAATTTAAAATATTCATTTCCTTTCTCATATCCGGTTCAAGATTAGTCACTAAAGAAATTTGAGTATTATTATAATCTGTTAAATTGAAAAGAGGATAATTATTAGTGTTAAATAATTCTTTCATCTCTTCTAAATCAATATTTGTTACATTTGAAACTATTGATTCGAGATTAACTAAACTCGTACTTTTTGAACAAACTTTAAACCAAGGTTTTATATTCCCGGGGAAATGCTGCACATTTATATTGACATCTTCTGAAAATAATATTAATCCATTTATATGTCCTATTTCTATTGTACTATTCGTAAATATCCCATTATTCTTTTCTAAATAATTACCTAATTTGTGTTTGTAAGTTTTGATTTGTATTAGTGGATTTTTATGAGACCCTGCTTTTATTAATGTCCCATCATTTTTTTTCCATTCCTCATTTTCTGAGAATTCTATTTTTCCACCTGTATCTTTAAAATCAATTATAATGATAGCATTATTTTTAAACACAATCGCATCTAGTTCAAATCCTTCAATCTCAACATTACCAATTAATAAAAATTGTTCATTTGAGTTTTGTAAATTTCTTGATAAATCACTAAATGCAATGTTTTCTGCTGTGTGTTCAAATTTTTTTAATAAAAATATTTCGGATGGCATATCATTATTGTTTTAATTCATAAAAATTTTTTCACTTCTCTCTCCACAACATATAAAAAGGAATTCCGGTGAGGATTAAAACCATACCGATTCCTGTATCTCTTGGGTTTTGGATTATCGTAACGACTACAAGCACAATACAGAACAATACAAAAATTCCGGGAATCCATGGATATCCCCAAACTTTATATGGTCGGTGTTGGTCTTTCAGTTTTTTTCTTAATACAAATACTCCAAATGCCCCTGCTCCATAAAATATAAACGAAGCAAATATTAACATATCCGTTAACTGATCAAATGTTCCGCTGAGTGTCAGTAAACTTGCCCATAAACCTTGTATAATAAGTGAAGTATAAGGAGTTTTAAATCTTGGATGTACGTTAGCTGCAGATTTAAAAAACATTTTATCCCTTGCCATCGCAAAATATATCCTTGAAGATGCAAGAATACTTCCATTCGTCGTGCCAAAAGTTGAAATCATAATTAATATAGAAATAAACACAGCGCCAGTAACACCTGTAAATGACCGCATCACCTCAACAGCAATTATCGTATTTTTTTGCCCGGCAATCTCCATCACTTTATCAACAGGCAATACATAAAAATATACAAAGTTTATTAATAAATAAATCAGAATTACAATTGAAACTCCTCCGAACAATGCTATCGGTATATTCCTCTTTGCATTTTTAACTTCTCCGCCGAGATAACCAATATTATTCCAACCGTCATAAGCCCAAAATGCTCCGAGCATTGCCGCAAACATTGCTCCAAACAAGCCAAGCGATGAACCGTATTCCACATTAGGATTTGCCATATATGGTTCAAGGTTTTGTGGGGAACCTCCGCTAAGTGAAAATCCTAAAACTATAACGATAAATATTCCGCTAACTTTCAGAATCGTAAAAATATTACTTATCATTCCTCCAAAAATAACACCAAGATAATTTGCCACAGTTAAAAATAAAATTGTGCAAATCGTTAACATCTTCACACCAAAATTATAAAACGGATTGAATATGCCGAGTATAGAAAAATCCTGCATATCCCTTGAAAGCTCCGGTAAAGGTATCATAACATTTACAGATTCCGCAAACACATAAGCAATGGATGCGATTGAAGCAGATTGAATTACCGAAAAACAACTCCACCCATAAATAAACGCAAATGCCTTTCCATACATTTCTTTAAAGTAAACATATTGACCGCCTGGCTCGGCTATCATCCCCGCAATTTCGGCATTTGTTGCTGCACCTAAAAGCGTTATCACACCAGCAATCAGCCACGCAATCAAAACTAATCCGCCTGACTGAAGCTCCATTGTCATTGGTGCAAGTTTTTTGAAAACACCTGAACCAATCATTGAACTTATCACTATCAATAAGGCAGTGAATAATCCAAGTTTCGTTGCAAGTCCGGAATAATGAAATTCGGTTTTTTTCATTTTATATTTTTAACTGAAAAATACTTTGGCTACATCATAAGTATTTTTATCTACTGTTTTAAGTTTGCTGATTGCTTCTTTAATTGAAATATCAGTTATGATTTCTCCCCTCAGCGCTGCCATTCTTCCGAATTTTTTTTCGTGATTCATCTCCATCGCATATACTCCGTATCTTGTTCCAAGCATCCTGTCAAACGCAGTAGGGACGCCACCTCTCTGGACATAGCCTAAAATCGTAGCTCTTGTCTCAAAGCCCGATCTTCTTTCGATTTCTTCCGCAAGTAATGACCCGATTCCACCAAGCCGCACTCTTCCAAAGTCATCCAACTTTTCAAATTCTTTTTTGTTAAATGCAAATGTCTTTATTTCATCTTCAATATAAGTAGCACCTTCTGCTACAACAATAATTGAAAATAATTTTCCTCTTTTGCTTCGTGATTTTATTACTTTTACAACTTCATCAATTTTTTCAGGAAACTCAGGTATCAATACAACATCCGCTCCTCCAGCAACCCCTGAATATAAGGCAATCCAACCTGCATGCCTTCCCATAACTTCAAGAACCATTACTCTGTGATGAGACTCTGCTGTTGTATGAAGTCTGTCAATCGCCTCAGTCGCAATAGAAACGGCTGTATCAAACCCAAAAGTATAATCAGTTCCGTATATATCATTATCAATTGTCTTTGGTACACCAATAATATTAATTCCTGCTTCGCTTGCAAGCTGAGCAATGTGCATAGAACCTTCACCCCCAATAGCAATGATAGCATTAAATCCTGCACACTCGATTTTCTCAAGTAAAAAATCTCTTCCATTGGCAACTTCAAACGGACTGAATCTTGATGTTCCTAAAATTGTTCCGCCGCGATTTATTATTCCGCTTACTTCTTTGTTCCCAAGAGGAAGATAATGTTCATCAAAAATTCCTTTCCATCCGTTTAAGATTCCGGTGCATTCATATCCTAATTGAATACCTTTTCTGACTATTGCTCTTATCACAGCATTCAATCCCGGACAATCACCGCCTGATGTTAATATTCCAATTTTCATTTTAAACCTGCCGATAAAATTAATTTATTTTGTTTCAATGCTAATAACATAGCGAATAGATAAACAATGGCAGCAGTTATGAATACAACCGTAAAGCCGGTTGTCATTGCCATCATTATCGTTATAACTGTACCAATAACACTAAAAAATCCATTCACACCCCAACCCAATGCAGCAAATTTTGTCTGAGCATTATCTATCATTGACATTCCAATTGGAAATGGCATTCCCATAAAAAATCCCAAAGGAAAAATAATTATTATGGTAATAATTATTCTCCAAATTAATTCAAGTCTCACACTGTTTGAAAATAATATAGGATTAAAAATCCCGATTAATAAAACGAGCACAGCTATCAATGAAAATATAATAACAAGTTTTTTGTTTGAATTGTTAAAGAACTTAAATGAAAACATACTCCCTATTCCCGAACCAATCAACATTGATGAAATTACCGTCAATAAAGTATAGACAGGTTGACCGAGGAACAAAGTAAATTTCTGAATTAAACAAACCTGAATCATTATGTAACCCAATCCTAAACAGGCAAAATAAACAAGAAATTTTTTATTAAATTTATTATCACCTTTATCTTTCACTAATTTCAATGGAAGCAGAATAAAAAATCCCGCTACAAGTATTGATTGAATTAAAATTACAATCAAAGTTGTTTCAGCCACTGGTCTGTCTTTCAAAGCAAGTATTGCCTTTTCATTTTGTGAGAATACTTCTTTCATACTCTCAATCGTCAGATTTTTAAAACCAATATTATTATCAAAAAATGGTTTGTTATCCGTTGCCGGTTCAATATCTGTTTTATAATTATCAATTATATTATCCAAATTGTCAGACTCTATCAGTTCCTTATAAATTCCTTCTTGTTTTTGAAGCGGGTCATATAAAATTTCCAGATTTAACATTGATGCTTCATTCCTTACATTTATTACATCAACATCGCTATACCCGTCTTTTTTATACATCACACCACCCATAAAACTTTTATCTCCTTCAAATTCTGATGGGGCTCTTCTGAAAATTATTATATTATTTTTGTTATCATTCTTTCCTTGATTTGTAACACTCTGTGCTTTTCTTAATGATGTTATGAGTTTTGGTATTTGTGTTTCAGGTCTTGTGATATAAAGAACACCTCCGTCATCATTGAGATGTGTTATGTATTCCTGAATAGCTTCCTGTGTAAGTATATAATTTTCAACCATACTCATTGCACCGCTTGATACGGCAGATGATGAAATCGTATGAGCGGATAATATTACATCATAAATATCTCCCTTGCTGCTCAATACACTTCTGGCATCATCAGTTATTAATCTTACATTCTTATTCCCTTTTACAAGAGGTCCGGTCCAGTAAATAAGTTTTTCAGAAATTATATCATTAAGTATCCCGTTTATTTCTACTGCTGAAATATCCTTTGCTTTGTGATATAAACTTGTGAGTATTTCACCTCCGCCGGCAGAACCAACAATAAAGACTTTATCAACTGAATCATCCGGTGTGAATGTAGCAAATGCAAGGTTTGATGCATCTGCAGGTTTTGTTTCAGGTGGAAGTTTTTTGACATTCGGTATAGTTGTTGTGGCATTTCCGTCATCAATGATTGCAGTTAATATATCATATCCGTCTTCGCTTCCTTCGTCTTCTTTCATTACATCTATTTTGGAAATTGTATTCCACTCGGTCATCAGTTTTTTATGAGGATTCTGTTTTATAAAATTTCCATATATTTTATTTTCTGATGAATTAATCGGCAACATTTTATCCAAGTCTGTAAGGAAAAACAAACTAAATCCTATCAAAATAAAATTTACAAACGACAACCATTTGTAATTTGAAAATCCGAATATTATCGCAGTTAAAAATCCACCGATTGCAATAAATACCATCGTCCCATTACCTCCGAATGAAGGCATTAAAATTACAAAAGCAAAACATGCAAGACCGGCACCAATTAAATCAAAAAAATATAGTTTATTAATTTCAGATTTATATTTTGTAAGCAAGACAGAAATAATCAATCCGGCAATAAAAAATGGCAATGTTATCAGCAGATAATAAATCGGTAAATAAACAAACTGAACAGATTCAGAAAATAAACTGAACGGGTCAAAAGGAATTTTATTCATAACTATAAATGTGAACATCACACTAATTCCGTATGATAGCGAGAGATAAGAAAGTAATTTATCCGTTGGAATTTTTTTTATCTTTTCATTCACAGAAAGAAAAGTACCGCTGATTCCAAATCCCAATAATGCTACACTAATAACCATAAAAGCAAAATTATACCATAAGACAACAGATAAAATTCTCGTTAATGTGAATTCAAGTAAAATTGTGCATAGAGAAATAAGAAATATCCCAATATAAAAAGATGGTTCAGCTTTATCTTTATTAAATTTAGTTTTCGTTTTTAATGACATTATATATTTTTTTCAGTTTAGTTAACAAATTTTCTACTTTTGATAAATGTAACATATTAGAGCCGTCGCTTAATGCTTTTAATGGATTTGGATGAGTTTCTAAAAATATACCGTCCACTCCCGCGACAATTGCTGCTTTGCTTAATGGTTCAATGAACTCCGGTGCTCCACCGCTTACCCCGTTCACAGCAGATGGCATTTGCACGGAGTGGGTCGCATCAAATATCACAGGATATTTGGTTTTTTTCATAACTGATATTCCTCTAAAATCAACAACCAAATTATTATATCCGAATGTAGTTCCTCTTTCTGTTAAAAGAATTTTTTTATTGCCAGTAAGAGAAACTTTTTCGGCTTGATATTTCATATCCCCCGGTGCCATAAATTGTCCTTTTTTTATATTGACTATTTTTCCTGAGTGTCCCGCTTCCTCCAACAGTTCAGTCTGTCGTGATAAAAAGGCCGGTATCTGAAGTATATCTACAACTTCCGATGCAATATCAATTTCTATTACACTGTGTATATCGGTAAGTATCGGAACAGAAAATTCTTTTTTTACATCTGATAAAATTTTTAAAGATTTTTCTATACCAATAGTCCTGAAAGATTTTGCCGATGTTCTGTTTGCCTTTATGTAAGACGCTTTAAACACAAAAGGAATTTTTAATTTGGATGTAATCTCTTTTAGTTTCTCACAGGTTTTGAAAGTAACATTTTTATTTTCCACAACGCAAGGACCTGCAATTAAGAAAAAAGAGTTTTCATTTTTTAAAATATCATAGTTAAACATATTATTATTGATTATTTTTTTCCTGTTTTAAAATCTCGATTGGTGGTAATCCATATTTATCACCTTTTTCAATATATTTATTAAGTTTCAGTTTCAGTTCTTGTTCTGTAAATCCTGTGTTTTCATATAAACCTTTTTTTAATCTTTGCCTTACTCCTTCAAATATACATATCCCCGCTGTTACTGAAACATTTAAAGACTGTATCATTCCAAACATAGGAATAATAAAATTTTTATCAGAATATTTTATAACTTCTTCCGATACTCCTCTGTTTTCATTTCCTAAAACAATTGCAACATTCCCTGCAAGGTCTAAATCATATAAATATTTATTTTCGGAATTTTCAATTATTGCAGTTGAATAAATTTTGAATTCTTTTTTGTGCAATTCATCAAAACATTCTTTCACTGAAGTAAATTTTTTCAGCTCCACCCATTTTTTGGCACTTGAGGAAGATTGTTTACCTATTTTCGGAAAGTCCTCTTCACCGTATATTAAATATACTTCATCTATGCCTGCAACTTCCGCAGTTCTTAAAATAGCACTTACATTATGAGGGTCATCAATATTTTCCATCACAATAGTAAATCCTTTTTGTCGCTTCTTTATAACTTCAGAAAATTTATTATATCTTTTTTCAGTCACGTTTTACAATGATGAATATTGGAACGAATATACCAAATTATTGGTATAGAATATATGAATTACTATTTTTAAAATATCACAAATTGAATTCCTATGAATAAAAAAACAATAATATTTATTCTAAGTTTTATTTTCCCCTCAATAATATTTGCTCAAAATAATTCACCTTTAGAAAAATCAAAAAAATACGAACCAATAGAACCTCATAACAAATGGGGACTTGGCGTATCATATACTGAGCAAGGTATCGGAGTCAGATCAGGTTTATATTTTAAACTGAGTAACAGCACAAATCTTGATTTAAATTTATCAGTTTCAGGAGTAGCAGATTCACGGGAATTTGAAGAATATGATATATTTGGAAATTCAAGAATAAGAAATAAAGAGAACAGAATTTATATGATTCCATTGAGCATCGGCATTCAGCATTATTTATTTGCAGATGAACTTGATGACAGCTTTAGACCTTACATAAAATCAGGTATCGCACCTACTTTAGTTTTAACAAATCCTTACTCAAGAGGTTTTTTTAATGCGTTGGGATATTTGCAACCGGCTTTTGCGATTGGACCATATGCGGGAGTAGGACTTCAGTTTAAGCAAAGTAATTCGATTGGTTTTAATTTTGGAATTTCCTATTACTATCTGCCGCTTGTAGGTAAAAAAGTGAACAGTCTTTATGATCAACCGATTAAAGATGTTGGCGGACTACAGTTTCAGTTTGGAGTAGATTTCTTAGGAAGATAAATTTATTAAATCAAAAAATTTAAAAGAAACGGGAGTTTAAAAATTTAAACTCCCGTTTTTTATTTCCTTATTTCACCAAGACCATTTTCTTTGTTTGGATAAATTCTTTCGTCTCAATTCTATAAAAATAAATTCCTGATGCTAAATTTGTTCCGTTAAATTCAACAGTATATCTTCCGGGTTGTTTAAATTCATTGTTCACCAAAACTGCAATCTCTCGTCCCAATAAATCATATACTTTCAATTTCACCAATCCCTCTTTTGGTAAATCAAAATTAATTTTTGTTACAGGGTTGAATGGATTAGGATAGTTTTGCGATAATTCATAATTGACAGGTATTTCTATCGGATTATCAGTTTCTAAATTCCTGCCTAATATTTTATTCATTTTACCTATAGCATCTTTTAATGATATAGGCTTCAAAGACGATATTCTTCCTGTATAATTCGTCATTCCTGAACTGTTCAAATTATCTCCCTGTGCTGACATTATTAAATATGTTTCAATAATATTTAATTGAGCATTTAAGATTTTACCTGAGTCACTTGATCCTGAAACAATATTCTCATATTCATTTATTGCAGTTTCAAATTCATCTTTTCTCACAAGGCATTTAATTGCTAACTCTTCTGATATATTTGCAAATGAAGTATCGTTTATATTATTATTTCTTTGTGTTAAATAATAATTTCTTAAAATTCCATATTCTGATTCATTATAGTTGAGTTTATCGGCACAATTTAATATTTTTTTCAAAGAAGTTTTTGAATATTTTCCGTTTACATAATTATTTACTATTTGTTCATATTTTTGTTTTGCTGAAGTATAATTTCCCTGTCTTTCGTCATTTGATGCTGAGTAATATATTGAACTTTCTAATCCTGAATTATCTGATGGACAAGTTGATTCATCTGATTTTAAAAGTGTATCTTGAATATTAAATCCAATTCCATAAATTGATGGTGAATTATTAAATGATGGTACACTTTCAGAATATGTCTCATATTCTATATCACAATCAATATCAAATCTGCTGCTCGTTGCGGGATTATGATACCAATTATTATTTAATGCATTTATAGTAAGTTCAGATACACTTGTTTTTCCTTTGATATTATATTCTCCTCCATAAATTTTGTTGAAACTGCATTTCATTATTGGATATGAATAATCATTTACAAATATTCCGTATCCGGAATGTGGAAGTAATATTTCATTCCAGCCCGCAACCCATTCAGGTGTATCATCAACTTTTTCAGGTTCAAGATTTGCTATTGAATTATAATCAAGTTTAAGACCGATTTGAGCTGTAAATGACTCATTCATAACATTATTCCTGTACATAACAGGAGATGATAAATAATTACTTATTCCGACATTATAATTTACTACAGAATTTCCTTTTAGATATGGTGATAACGAATTATCCAAAGAGATACCAACTGAAGCTTCATAAGTCGCATTTATATTATTATAAAATATCTTCGGAGAAGAATTTGAAATACTTATACCGGTATGGCAATCCTGTATATTATTATTATAAATTAAAATATTATCGCCATAGATTACATTGATTCCAATTGTAGGTGTAAGATTTTCAGCGTAATAAATTTCATTATCTTTGATTAGAATATTATTAGAACCCGTTGTAGAAATACCTGCGACAACTAATCCTGAACCACCGGAATAATTAAATGAATTATCAATAATTTTAACACCTGCTCTGTCAGAAATAGAAACGCTTCCACCATTAAAAACATTATTCTCGATTAGAATAGTATCGGATGGAGCTTCACTCTGCCCTGAAACAATCGTAATAGGTGTTTCAGTATTATTAAAAATAGCATTATTAATAGTTCCCTTCGCCGAACCTCTGAACTCTATTCCACCCCAGTTATTTGAACTTTCAATTTTAGAAAATGTAACAACTGAAGAATTTAATAATTCAATTTTTCCACCTTCTTCGATAATAATTTTCTTTCCGGTACCAAACTTTAATGTACAACTATCGCTAATTGTAAGTTTTGCATTTTCTTTGACAACAACATCACGATCAAAATCTATATTATCATAAACTAATAAACTGTCATCTATAATAAACTCGTCAGCAACGCAATTGCTATAATATATATTTGGAGTGTGTCTAATAACGCCTAACCCCCCTGTAGAAATAAAAAGTTCAAACCTACAAGGATCCGGATTAAAAGTTATTGCTCTAACACTTGTAATTTTGTTGTTAACTTCATTCCAAGAAGAAAATGTATTATTTCCATTATCTGTGGCAACATAAAGTCTTGGATAACTATCGGTGGATTTTTTTCCATATACATAAACCCAATTATCTCTAGCTGCAACTTGCTCTGCGGATGTAAAAGTTGTAACCTTAAACCATGAATCCCCTTTATTTGAGCTTGTATATAATCCTCCATCATTTGCCCCGGTTTTTCTAATTGTTAGATATAGTTTTCCGGTATTAGAAGCTTTTAAACATCCTTCGCCACGATAACTTGTATTTCCCACGACAGAATTTATATAATACCAGTTTACTCCATGATCAGCACTTCTGAAAAATCCACCACCTTTTGGGGAGGCAAATCCTTCTAACCATAAATACTTAAATTCTGGTGCTGATGGATCATTTGCCAAGTTAAATTGCGATGAAAATAAATTTCCCAATTGGGTATCATCTATTAATCTTGGAATTAATGAATTCTCAATTATATCTTGGGCATTTTCATTTGAAATTTCACTAAAATTATTAAAATTTGATTTTGAAAAATTAACTCCACTGTTTGTACTATAATAAACTCCTAAATCACTGTATGTATTAATAGGTTTTTCTTTTTCTTTACTTCTTCCAAATAGTAAAATCAATCTACTTTGATTATTGTCATAATTATGAGAGATAATTCCGTCAACAAAAGCTCTGTCAGTATTATTAAATGGACTGTAGTTTGCTAACCTTGTAATAGTCGGATCACCATTAAACTTAAATTGAGTCCTTTTATACATCGCTGCAGGATATGGAGAATAAACGCTTCCTCCTATTGCATATGATACACCTTGCTCAAAATATTGAGTTGGTGCGTGTAACAATCTGGTAACATTCGGTATATATGTATCTCCCGTGTTTCCTCCGGAGCGTGTTAAAGATCTATCATACCTTAAAGAATTATTTAATGCAATATTTGTAGTAGATTGATATCCTAAAGTCCAATCAGATATCGGAAAAAATATTTGATCAAATGTATGTGGCTTTATTGTAACATCATACACAACTGTCATACTCATTCCATTTGGTTTGTATTGCCATGTTGAATTTGTAAAAATTCCACCATTTGAAGATCTGAAAGGAGAAGCACCACCTGTGCTATACCAATAATTATTATTGTATGGATTTTGAACTAAATTATTAAGACCAGTATATACAAATGGTTCATCTGAAAATTGATGACCGGGATAAACATTACCTGAACCATAATTTAACATAACGGAATAACCTTGTCCTACAAAATTTTGATTTCCATCCCAATAGCTACCATTATTATAAGAATATCTTATAGGTCTTCCATACCTTCCCGCTACAACAATTTCAACCATCTGTTGTTCATCTTCTAAACTTGGTACATTGGCAAATGTTAATGTTGAGAATAAAGTTTTTCTTAATGCATTAGGCGTTGAAGTCGAATAATAAACAAATTCTCTGTTAAACCCTGAATTATAGTCGCCAACTAAATTTACCCAGCCTCCGGAATTTGTGAATTTTGCTAAACCAATATCTGTTACAACATCAGGATCATTATTGTATGCGACATACGCTGTAATACCCGTACCGCTACCTTTTAATAAAATTCTTCGGGAATATGGAAATCCACCGAAACTATTTGTTTGAGTTGCCCAACCGCTACTCGTTCTTCTATATAATCCATTAGTGGTTCCTACCCATAATTCTGTTCCGTCAGATGTATATTGAATGCTAATTATTGTATCTGATGTTGATAAATTTAAATTATCATATTTATACCAATTTAATCCACTATTAGAACTATAATATAGAAAATTATTATTTGCTCCTTGAGGTGGAGCACCTCCTGCAAAAATAAAGGTAGGATCAATTGGATTAAATTTTATACATTCACCTCCTATTTTAATCGCAAAATTATTGCCTCTAAAAATCATGCCGGGACTTGGTAAATTTACTTCAAACCAATTTGTTCCACCGTTTGTAGAACGAAACATAGAACTAAGTGGATGGTCTTCATCTCTGTAATTTCCAACAGCAATCATTACTATATCAGAATTTGTCGGATGAACTGCAATTCCCTGAACACTTAAATCTGAAGTAGTTATATAATTTCCTGCTCTTAAATAATTATTGATTGAAATCCAGTTATCCCCGTTATTTGTGCTTTTATAGACACCTCCGATATCTGTTCTTGCATATAAAATCTGCGTTGACATATTTCCACTTGGATTATATGCGGGAACAACATTTGAGACATACCCTCCGCACTGAAAATTGACTGATTTGAATTGATTGCTTTGAGATATTAAAATATTCGCACAAAGCAAATTAATTGTAATTATAGTTATAAAATAAATTATTTTGATTTTCATTTTAATTAGATTTTAATTTTTAGATTTTAGACATAAAAAGGCGGTTACCAATTAGTTTGGTATAAAATCCTGCCCGGGATTTTGCGCCGCCTTTTTTTAATTTCAGCTCTAATTTACTATGGAGCTCTAATCATAAAAATTAATAAAATTTTATTTCATAAGTATCATTTTCTTTGAATCAATTAATTTTTCATTTACAAATAAATTATAAAAATAGACACCACTTGAAAATTTATTAGCATTCCATACGAAACTGTAATTTCCCTGAGATAATTTTTTATTAACTAAGTTTTCAACTTTTTTTCCTGATATGTCATATATATTTAACATCACATTACCTGAAGTTTTTATATCAATCTGAATTTTAGTTAACGGGTTAAACGGATTTGGATAGTTTTGAAACAATTTATAATCTGAATGAACATTTACAGAATTATTTGATATTGAACTTATCTGAGAATAATTTAAAATAGTAATATCAAATTCTCTGTTAGGATATATACCCCTCCCTTCTCTTCCTATCCCACCAATTATCAAATTTGAATATTTATCAATTAATAGAATATTTCCTAATGAAAACCTAAGACTATCATTCATATATTTAATTATCCATTTTTCTTTACCATCGTTATTATATTTTATTACTGTCATGCTAGTATAATTTTGAGTTCCGATTAATACTGAACCTTCACTTCCTACTACATAAACATTATTTTTATCATCCAAAACTACTCGATTTGGTATATCTGTTGCATCTACAGTAGAAGAACCATATTTTTGATTCCATAATATGATACCTGATGAATCTATTTTATTCGTATAAAAATCTTCCATCTTACGATTTAAATATGTTTCTGATCCTGTGATATAACAATTGCCTGAGTTATCTATGACAATATCTCTTATTTTACATAATGAATCCAAATTATAATAAAGACTTGTCCAAATTAAATTACCCGATGAAGAATATTTTAATAAAAGAGCACCGTCTTTGTTAAATGTAGAATATGTCGCCCCAACATAAACATTATTATCTTTATCGCAACCTAAAGCAATACCATAAGCACTATTCCATATTAAGGGCTTGAAATAAAAATTATTCCAAATTACTTCTCCTGTTTTTCCGTTTAATTTTACTGTCCTCGTACTGTTTGTGGGATGCAATATTAAGTCATTAGATACACCGGTTACTATTACATTATTTTCTCTATCAAGTATTATATCACTAACTGCACCATAATACTGAGAACCGGAAATTATCCGAACCCATACTGAGTCACCTTTCGGATTATATTTTACAATTGAATAATGTTTTGTGTTAAATAATCCTGCCGAATGACCTATTCCAAGATAACAATTTCCTGCACTGTCTATTACCATTCCTCCAACTGAATTAAATCCAACCCCGTCATCAAATCTTCTTAACCAAATTAAATTACCATTCAAATCATATTTCAATATTTCTACTCCAAAATCATCCCCGGTTATATAAATAAAACCATTTGTGTCATATCTTAAAAATTTTGGTTCACTGATTAAGCCTAATCCTGCGGAATATTCTCTCTCCCAAATTAAAGTCCCTGTAGGTGAAATTTTCCTTAATACATATCCTTCTGCCAGATATGCAACATAAATATTCCCTGAATCACCTAAACACATATCTGTTAAATAATTACTTGCAGTTCCATTATGAAATATTGATTTCCATTGAAGATTTGGTTTAGAATATGCCTCTTTACCAAAACTAATTATGAATATTATTACCGCTGATATTATTACTATANNATATCGTGTTCTATTCATTTTATTAAAATCATTTTTTTCATATCAAGTTTTTCACCGTCCTTATATAAACTATAAAAATAAATCCCGCTCGGGTATTTATCAGCATTCCAGCTTATAATATAGTTTCCAGAATGTAATTGTTTGCTTAAGGTAATTTCTATTAACTTTCCTGATATATCAAATATCTTTAATTCATATTCACCGGATATATTAATTTTAATCTCTATATTTGTTTCCGGATTAAATGGGTTGGGATAATTCTGAAATAGTTGATAATTTCTTATATTATCGATCTGACTAAAAATTTGTGTTAACTGATTATATTTTAAGCAAAAAATTTCAGTACTATAGTCTACAACATTTCCGTCTCCCGAAATATATACATTGAAATATTTATCAACTATAATTTTATTCCCTAAAGCTCTTCCTCTCATTTTGAAAGAAGGGGAAATATAATTAATCACCCATACTGTATGACCGAGTGGGCTTGTCTTTATCGTATGTACTCGAGTATCAATATCAGTGCTCTGATGACCTGTAATATAAATATTGTTTAGAATATCAATATCCAAGGATTTAAAATATTCGGCAGTAAAATTTATATTAAATAATTTATCCCATAATAATTCACCATTATTTGAATATTTAAAAACTTTATAATCGTTACTTATAGTTGAGGTTGAGGAGTAATCACCTCCAATTATGATATTTTCATTTTTATCAAGTTTAGCATCTCTTGGAGTAAAATCAGTACCACTAACATGGCTATCAGGAAAATATTTATTCCATATCAAGTTTCCATTTATATCATATTTTAATATCAAAAACCGAGCACCTTGTTCAGGTATAAAATATAGACTCCCTGATACATAAATAAAATCATTACTATCAATGAGTAAAAAATTTCCGTTTGTTTGTGTATGAGGAGGTGCATAATCTTTTCTCCATTCAAAAATACCACTTGAATTAATCTTTTTTAAATATAAATGCGATGTATCTCCTGAGGAAAAAATTCCATCGTAACCACAATAATAAACATTCCCTTTAGAATCAAAGTTAATATCATGTATTTGAGAGATATTCAATATTGAAGTAGGAATAGATTCTCTATATTCCCAAATAATGTTAAAGTTTTTATCCAATTTTAATATAATAAAATCTTTCACACTTGCTATATTCACATACGAACCGCCAACAAATATATCTCCATTTTTATTAATTTTTAAATTTGTAGCAGTAAAACTATCAAAAACTACATTTAATTTTTTTCCCAAAATTGAATCACCATTTTGATTATATTTTATAAAGTATAAGTTACCTGAATAAAAAAACATATTTATATTCCCGGAATTATCTATAAATACATTTTTAACAAAATTTTGACCCTGTGTTTGATGTTGCCTTTTCCAAACTATACTTCCTTCGGGATTTATTTTTATTAAAATAGCGTAGTTAGATTCATCTCCTAAAACATAAGTATTACCCGAAGAATCAATTGCCATATCTATAGCATAATGAAATTGTGTTGTATCTGATATGTAATTTGATACCCATTCAAGCCGTGGCTGTGAATATGCTTCTTTTCCAAAACTAATTATGAATATCATAATCACTGATATTAATAATATTTTGTATCGTGCTCTTTTCATTTTATTAAAATCATTTTTTTCATATCAAGTTTTTCACCGTCCTTATATAAACCATAAAAATAAATCCCGCTTGGATTTGATTTTGCATTCCAATTTATGTTATAAATTCCTGAAGATAAATTTTTAATTAAAATTACTTCAATCAATTTACCTGAAATATCAAACACCTTGATTTCATAATCACCAGAATATCCTATATGAAATACAATATTAGTTTCAGGATTAAATGGATTAGGATAGTTTTGTTCTAAGATAAAATTCAGTTTTTCTGATTCGTTTGAAATTGACAATGGATTCTCTGAATATTTTAGCAATATTGAGTTAAACATTCCGTTAGTCCACTGCATAGAACCTAAAACATAAACAAAATCTCCCGTTTTGATGATTTTATGACCTGTATTTCTTCTGTTAGGAGTACCGTTTAAAATGTTCCATTGTAGCTCACCAATTTCATTATATTTGATAAGATTTAAAAAAAATATATTTGAAAATAAATTATCCATTGTTACATCCTCTGTTATATAAATATTATTACTTTTATCTGTTAGAATTCCGAAAGGAATGTTATCTGCACTTGATTCTGCTATATATCTTCTATCCCAAAGTAAATTTCCATTTGAACTATACTTCACGGTCAAAATGAATGGAACTTTACCTAAAAATGTCCCACTTCTTGCCGTGAATATTATATTATTATTTCTATCAAGTGTTGCATCTATGAACGCATCGCTATAATGTTCATCAGTATCATACCTTTTATACCAAACGGGTATCCCCGTTAAACTATATTTAATTATTATTACATCTGCAAATTGATTTTCCGATATTCCTCCTAATGCGTATATATTATTCCCATCTGAATCAACTAATATCTTTCTTAAACTACTTATTCTTAAATAATATTTACTTAACCACTCTAAATCACCTTCATTATTTAGTTTAACTGTATAGCACCTTGATTCGGAAGTACCTAAGGTATCTATATTCAATTCTCCGGCAAAATAGATACTTCCATCTGGCGATACAGAAACATCTTTCGGTATACCACCTCTTACAGGTGAGATATCTGATTTTACTTTATTCCAAACAGTATCCCCTTCAGAGTTGTATTTTATTACTCCATAAATGATTCTTGAACTGTTACTATAAGAACCGGCTACCACAACTATATTTCCAATTGTGTCTAAAGCTAAACCACCCGAAGAATAAAATCCACTACCGGGTATATATGTCCTGACCCATCTTAACCTGCCTGAATTATCGATTTTTATCGTTACTACTTCATCTCCGTTATCGCCTGTACAATAGACATTACCTTCTATATCAACCCCCATTGATTTAGGCATAGTCAGTAACCTTAGTCCCGGATGAATATATTTTATATTCCATATCAGATTTCCATATTTATCGTATTTATAAACGGAAAATCCTCCTTCTGCACATAAATTATATATAAATCCGTTACTGTCTAATTTCATATCAATAGGAAAACAAGCTCCGTTATTTGGTGCAATATTAAACCTCTCCCATAACATAATCGGCTGTGAATATCCTTCTTGCATAAAGCTAATTATAAATATCATTACCGCTGATATTAATACTTTATTGTATTGTGCTCTATTCATTTTATTAAAATCATTTTTTTCATATCAAGTTTTTCTCCGTCCTTATATAAACCATAAAAATAAATCCCGCTTGGATGTGATTTAGCATTCCAGTTTATGTTATAAATTCCCGTTGTTAAATTTTTATTTAAAATTACTTCTATTAATTTACCTGAAATATCAAACACCTTGATTTCATAATTACCAGAATTTCCTATATGAAATACAATATTAGTTTCAGGATTAAACGGATTTGGATAGTTCTGTAAAAGTTCAAAATTTTTTATTTTCTCATTATTAAAATATGTATTACTCAACTGACTGTATTTCAAACAGTAAATATCTCCTGTTAAATCAACAATCTGACCTTCACATGCAATGAATATATCATAATATTTATCAACAATTATTTTCTTTCCTAATCCTCTTCCCCTGCCTTTAAAATTTGGAGATATGTATTTCAATTCCCATATATTTTGACCTGAAGAACTTGTTTTTACCGTATATACCCTTGTGTCTATAAAAGTTGACTGATGTCCTGTTGCATATATATTATTTTCATTATCAATTGCGATAGATGTTAAGTATTCTGCTGTATATTCACCTTCATAAATTTTAGTCCACAACACTTTGCCTTCTTTCGAATATTTAATTAATTTATAATCATCTCCATTTGTACCTTGAGAAAAGAAAACTCCTGCAACAATTATATTCTCATCGTTATCAAACTTTACATCCCTCGTATAAAAATCTGTTCCGGTTATATGGCTATCAGGATAATATTTACTCAATATCAAATTCCCGGTTGTGTTATATTTTAGCAATAATGAGCGTGCTCCCTGTTCCGGAATAAAGTAAAGACTGCCTGCAATATAAATAAAATCATTACTATCTATTAATATCCTATGACTATATGTTTGAGTATGCGGTGGAGCATAATCCTTTCTCCATTCAAATATTCCACTCTTTTTTATTTTTGTCAGGAATGAATGTGAAGTATCTCCAATTGAAAATAAAGCATCATTACCGCAAAAATATACATTGTTTTGAGAGTCAAAGTTAAGATCGAGAATTTCTGCATTATTCAATTCTGAAAGAGGATAAGATTCTCTATACTCCCATATTAAATTAAAATTTATATCTAATTTTATAATTATATATGTTTTAATACTAGCAATATTTGTAAATGTCCCTCCAATAATTACCTCTTCGTTATCATTTACTTTCAAATTTGTTCCAGAAAATGTATTAAATAATATATTTAATTTCTTCCCGGTTATAGAATCTCCATCAGCACGATATTTTATAAAATATAATCCATCAGAATAAAAATATATATTTATATTCCCTGATTTATCTACAAAAACATTTTTTACATTATTTTGTCCCTGTGTTAAGTGTTGCCTTTTCCATTCAATATTTCCTGAAGGATTTATTTTTATTAAGATAGCGTAGTTAGATTCTGCTCCTAAAATATATGTGTTCCCTGAAGAATCCCTTGCCATATCTATTGCAAAATGAAATTGTGCTGTGTCTGATATATAATTTGACACCCATTCAAGCCGTGGCTGTGAATATCCTTCTTGCACAAAGCTAATTATAAAAATCATCACCGTTGATATTAATATTGTTATATATCGTGTTCTATTCATTTTATCAAAATCATTTTATTAAAATCATTTTTTTCATATCAAATTTTTCACCGTCCTTATATAAACCGTAAAAATAAATACCGCTTGGATAAGCTGATGCATCCCAACTAACATTATAACTTCCGGAATTTAATTGTTTATTTAATATAGTTACTAATTGCTTTCCTGTGATATCAAATATTTTCAATTCATAATTTGCTTTATTATTAATAGTAAAGCTTATAGTTGTAACTGGATTGAATGGATTAGGATAATTTTGAAATAATTTAAAATCATCAATATTAGTCGTTATAGAATTTATATTAGTTGATTGTGAATATTTAATAGCTATCATATCAACTGTGCTTGGGGTTGTTCCGGAAAATCCTCCCACCAATATATTATTTTGAGTATCAATTGCTATTGAATGTCCTTCATCACTGCTACTTGGACTAATTGAAGAAAATATTTTATGCCATTTAAATTCGCCGTTATTATTTATTCTTAATGTTACTACATCAGATCCCTGACTAAATCCTGTTATTCCGGTTACATATACATTATTTGAATCATCTAAAGCCAAAGAAATTCCAACATCATCATCACTTGCTCTGGGATCAAAATGATTTAACCAGATTGTATTCCCTGATGAGTCAACTTTCCCTGTTGCAATATCCAAAAAGTTACCGGGTACAATATCCCTGCCCGTAAAATATACATTTTCTTTTTTATCAATTTTAATGTCATGAATATAATCGTAAGAGCCAACTTTGTTATTCTCAAATTCGTGGCTAAATATTTTTGTCCAGATTAAATTACCTGAACTGTCATATTTTACGATTCCCATATCTAATGAGCTCGAACTGGAATGGTTAATCCCTCCACCCAAATAAACATTTCCGTTTGGTGATACTTCCATCGCATATGGATAAGATCTCCAGTAAAAAAAAGTTGATTTTCTCCAAAGATTAGTTCCGTTTGGAGTAAATTTTTGAACAAAAAAACCTTCATTATATGAAAGAGAATCAGGGAATGAATAACCACCTGTATATATATTATTATCTTTATCATATCCTATATATAAGCCATGACAATCTGTTCTGCCATCGTTTCCACCATATTTGTCTATCCATAATAAATCACCATTTAAATTATAAGCAAATGTAGCGCAATATTTTACACCATTCCCACCGTTTTCTTCAAATATTAGACCTGAAATATAAATTATATCATTAAGAAAACATAATGATTTTCCACCTACATAATAATAATTCGTATTCCCACTATATCTTTTTTCCATCAATTTTAGACCTGAGTTAGAATATTTTAATAATACTAAATCTGAACTGTTTCCAAGACTGTCTCTTTGAGAAGTACCAACAATATAAATATTCCCCGATGAATCTATAGTCATATCTCCCGGATAATTATATGCATTAAAACCATTATCATATCTCGCAATCCATTGAGTTACTCCGTTTGGATTAAATTTTATAAGACAAATTGATGGTTGTGATTCAGGAGTAATTCTGGTTATTCCTAAAAGATATACATTGTTTTGTTTATCACATTTTATTTTATATCCATAACTTGAAGTATTATATGCGTAATTATATGCTTGAAACCATTGTTGAGTTACTTGTGCTTTTATTGATTCTAATGAAATGAAATTTGAAGTGAATATGAAACTTGAAATTATAAGTAAATATTTAATCTTAGCGGTTTTCAAAAATTATTTTTTAAACTTTTTATGAATTTTCATAAAGTAATCATTTACAGATTGATTAAAACTAAAAAAATTACTTTGGCAGATAGTTTCATTAATATAAATTGATAATTTGCGGTCTTATATTGTCACCTGTGTTTCAGCTTTTTTCAATTCTTCATTGATACTCGGAAATTTTATATAAGTTAGATTACTTTATTTTAATTGTCAAGATTTAAAATTCTTCTATTAATTAAAATAATTGAACTTTGTTTATAACAGGAATTTTTTTATCCTAAATGCGTCTGAATTAATATTTATCAGATATGGCGGGGTTTTAATATTTTTTTAACAATACAGAATTTTATTTTTACTTTATTTTTATTTCCCTTATTTCACCAAAATTGCTTTTCTTGTGAAGTGTCCTTCGTTAGTAAGCATATTTATATAATATGCTCCGCTCGGTAAGTCAGATGCGTTCCACTCAATTGTATGATTTCCTATTTTAGTGAATCCTTTATAAAGCTCTTTTATAAATTCACCCTTTATAGAATAAATCTTGATTGATACTGATGTATTCCTGAAAAGTGTAAAATTAATTTTGGTTGACGGATTGAACGGATTAGGATAATTTTGATTTAATGAATGATTCACAGGTATTCCGGTTTCAATTCCGGTTTCGATATTTGTTGTATTTCTTGTGTATTTATATAAACTCAATCCGCCTGCAAACACTATACTATCATTAACTGTAAACATACTGTGTATAGATGAATAATTCGTATTGATAAACTGAAAACTCGCTCCGCCGTTTGTAGTTTGATACATTCCAAATCCATTTCCGCTTGCAATCCATCCGGTTTGTTGATTTATAAACGAGATTGACTCAGCATATTGAGATGTGCTGTTTGTTCCCGGAATTATTTTTCTCTCCCAAGTATTTCCACCATCGGTAGTTATAATATATGACATTGGTGTATTGTAAAAACTTTGAACCGTTCCATACCCGAAATTTTCATCATTAAATAACAATTGCCATATATGTTCCATTGATTGATATGACCTATATCTCTTTTGAAATGAAATTCCACCGTTAGTAGTTCTTAATACAACTGCTCCTTCTGAAGGTAACGAACTTGTGCCACCAATAAAACCTAAACTTTTATTTTTAAAATAAACACCAATCTGGTATGAAGTGAATGCTCCCATATCCGTTACATTAAATGTCTCTCCTGCGTTTGTAGTATAAGTGAAGCTTGTTGGTCCGCTGTATCTTCCGGAACCATACATACAAGAATCACCTATAACCCACATTTCACAATAACCTGTTGCTTTGATATTCATCACATCATCAATCCTCATCCAGTTTAATCCGCCGTTTGTGGTTTTGAACAGTTCACCGTTTATTGTCCCTGCCCATCCTGTATTTGCATTATTAAATGCCACACTTCTAAACGAAAAATTCCCTCCGGAAAACTGCGTTTCAAGTGTCGCACCTCCGTTAGTCGTTCTTTTAATAGTTGAATATGATACTATCCATCCTGTGTTTTCATTTATAAAATATAAATCTTCATACCTGCCGGTTAATGATTGAGAACCCGGACAAATAATCCAGTCTGCAAAAGACTGATTTGACAAAAGCAAAATAATAAAAATTAATTTTTTCATATAATTATTTTATTAAAATCATTTTTTTAGTAACTGAATTTTTAGATGAAGTTAATTTGTAAAAATACACTCCGGAAGGTAAACCTGTACCATCAAAATTGAATTCATAATTTCCGGAAACCGCAATTCCACTAAACAAAGTTTTAATTTCTTTTCCTGATATATCATAGACTTTTAAATTTATCTCATCTTTGAAAGGCAAATAAAAAGAAATTTTTGTACTCGGGTTAAATGGATTTGGATAATTTTGGAATAATTTAAATTCCGGATTATTTACAGATGAAATTGGATTTATACTCACTGTTTTATCGCTGAATTTCCCGATATAATTTACTCTGATGTTTCCTGAAAATGTAAATCCACCACCTGCGATTATATTATTTTCAAAAACTCCAAGCGTTTGGACAACGCTGTTTAACCCGAATCCTGCAAAACTCCAACCGGATGAATTATAAACTGCAATGTTTTGGTATGTTATTCCGTTAATCTTATTAAATATTCCTCCGACATATAAATTTCCATTTTGAACTAATAAAGTTTTGATATATAATGGATAGCCAAATACTCTGTCAATTGAGTTATACATTTTTTCCCAGTTTGAACCGTTCCACATAGCGAGTCTGTTAATTCCTGTATCTCCCTGTTGAGCAAATGTCCCTCCCGCTATAAGTTTATTGTCATAGTTAGCAAGTGTGAATACTGTCCCCGGTAAACCACTGCTAAATCCGGACCAAGACGACCCGTTGAATTTTGCAATTCTGTTGAAGTTAAGATTACCTGCTTTGAAAAATGAACCTCCTATTACAAGCTCGTTATTAAAACTTGAGATTGCGAGAACGGCATTATCAGTACCTCCTCCGACATTAACCCAATTGTTACCGGAAAGCTTAGCAAGATATTTAAGTTCGGTTGTACCGGAGTAGTAAAAGGCACCACCCGCATATAACTCATTATTATGAATTTCCAAAACGAATACCTGATCATCAAAACCCTGACCTACATTAACCCAATCAGTTCCGTTCCACTTTGCGATATAATTTATTTTGTTATTTCCGGATGAATCAAAAATACCGCCTGCATAAAGCTCACCGTTAAATACTTTTAAAGTCAAAACATCTTCATTAAATCCGCTTCCCATTTGCACCCATTGTGTTCCGTTCCACTTTGCTATTTTTTTTGCTCCGATAACATCGCTCATTGTAAATGATCCTCCGGCAATTAGCTCACCATTAAATACCGTTGTTGCATTTACTACTGAATTAAACCCATTGCCTATATTGTTCCAGGTTAATGATGATGTATCCTGAATTGCTATTCTTCTGATTTGCAAAGCACCTGATGTTGAAAAGTCACCTCCGACAATTATTTTTCCGTCTAATTCACCTACATATCTCACAGCACTTGAAAATCCGCTCCCACACTGTTGCCATTGGTTTCCATTCCAGTATGCAAAATTCAAAATATTTACAATTCCTGACGAACTTATTGAACCTCCTGCATAAATTGTATTTCCGGATTTAAATAAATCATATACTTGACCTGTTAATCCGTTTCCTATCGAAGTCCATTCAGTTCCGCTCCACTTTGCTATTGATGATATCTGTGTAGAGCCGGATGATGTAAATGAACCTCCTGCGTAAAGCTCACCGTTATACTCTTTAACAATATTTACAGTATTGTTAAATCCGTTTCCAAACGGACTAAAAGTTGTTCCATTATATTTTGCTATTCTTGAAACGGGGTTTCCGTTTATACTTGTAAAAAATCCCGCTACTATTAATTCGTTATTAAAAACGGTCATTGTTCTTACAAATGAACTGATGGTATTTTTCACAGCTTGCCAAGATGAACCGTTCCACTTTGCTAAATATTTTACCGAGTCAGCTCCGCTCATAGTGAAAATTCCTCCTGCATATAACTCGTTATTATAAACACAAAGCGAATATACGATTCCATTGAGACCTTCGCCTAACTGAATCCAGCTTGAACCATTCCATTTTGCAACTCGATTAACTGGTATATTTCCGGATAATACAAAATTACCTGCTGCAATCAATTCACCATTAAATACGACAACGGAGTTTACATCTCCATTAAAACCTACTCCAAATTTTTTCCATACATTATTTTCTAAATATGCTATTTTGTTTAATGAATCGAAAGAATTGTTTGAATAGTTAAAAGAACCTGCAGCGACGGGCTTACCCTGATATGTTGTTATATACCTGACCGGTGAATCAAACCCGGAACCGGGTGAACTCCAGTTTAGAATATTTTGTGCGTAACCTTCATTGAGGAGTGAAAACAGCAACAAAGGGAAAAGCAAAAATCTAATAATTAATTTTTGCATAACTGTTGTAATTATTTTTAACAACAATATTTCATTTTAGATTAAATAAAAAGGGGAAAATATATACACTCTTGAGTTAAAACTCAGAGGTCATATTTTTCAGGAAATCAATTTTTTGAATTCTTCTTCTGAAATTATTTTGATGCCGAGAGATTTTGCTTTTTCGAGTTTTGAACCGGCTTCTTCACCGGCTAATAAGTAATCAGTTTTTTTGCTAACTGAAGAAGAAGTTTTTCCTCCGAGATCTTCAATAATTTTTGATGCTTCGTCGCGGGAATATGTCGGCAATGTTCCTGTTAATACAAATGTTTTATTTAAAATATTAGGATGTGTTTTTGATTTAACTGAGGTGTCAATTTCAAATTTTAATCCGGCGGATTTAAGTTTATCTATTATTTCTAAGTTTTCTTTTTTACTGAAAAAATCTCTAACACTGATTGCTATTTTCGGACCTATTTCTCTCACTTCGTTCAATTGTTCTTCCGAAGCGTTAATTAAATTATCAATATTTTCAAAATGTTTTGCAAGTATCTTGGCAGTTCTTTCTCCTATATGCCTTATCCCAAGTGCAAATAATACTTTGTCAAAAGGTTTTTGCTTTGAAAGTTCTATTCCGCTTAAAATATTTTCAGCACTTTTTTCTCCAAATCTTTCAAGAGAAATTATTTTATCTCTATGTATATGTAAACCGTAAATATCTGTATAATTTTTTACAAACCCTTCCTTAATAAATATTTCTATTATACTTTGCCCTAAACCTTCAATTTCCATAGCATCACGACTGACGAAATGTTCAATTCTTCCTTGCACCTGAGCAGGGCAATTGAAATTAATACAATAATAATTTACTTCATCTTCGGGTTTTTCAAGTTGACTTCCACAGGCGGGACATTTTTCGGGAGCTGAATATTTTACTAAATTTTTTGTTCTTTTATCTTTAATTACTTCGGTAACTTTTGGAATTACATCACCACCTTTTTCTATTTTAACATAATCACCAATTCTAATATCAAGTCTTTCAATCTCATCAAAATTATGTAAGGTCGCTCTTGAGATAGTTGAGCCGGCGAGGAATACCGGTTCGAGTTCTGCAACAGGTGTTATAGTCCCGACTCTACCAACCTGACAAACTATATTTTTTACTTTTGTAATTTGTTGTTTGGCTTTGAACTTATATGCAATTGCCCATCTGGGTGAGCGTGAAACAAAACCTAATTTTTGTTGCTGTTCAAGAGAATTTATTTTTATAACAACTCCATCAATTTCATAAGGCAAGTCATCTCTTATTTGCTCAATTTCGTTGCAGTAAGTTTTAACTTCTTCAATATTATTTAATTTTTTATAATGGGAATTCACAGGGAATTTTAATTGCTCAAGTATTTTAACTCCTTCTGTGTGTGTTTTAAGTTTTATTTCATCTGTATAAAAATAATAAGAATAAAAATTTAATGGTCTTGCAGCAACTGCTTTGGAATCTTTTTGCTTGAGAGTGCCCGCAGCAGTATTTCTCGGGTTTGCAAAAAGTTTTTCACCTTTTAATTCCTGCTCTTCATTAATTTTTATAAAATCATCTTTTTTAATAAACACTTCTCCTCTGACTTCAAAATTTTTTATTTTATCCCCTTTAACCGACAGTGGAATTGATTTAATAGTTTTTAAATTTTGAGTTATGTTGTCTCCCTTCTCTCCGTCTCCTCTTGTAGCACCAATTGCAAATTTTTCATTTTCATAAATTAATGAAACAGCCAATCCGTCAAACTTAAGCTCACAAACATATTCATACTTTTGATTTCCGAGTAAATTTTTTATTCTTTTATCAAAATCATTAAGGTCATTAAAGTCATAACTGTTAGACAATGAAAGCATTGGAATATTATGATAAACAACATCAAATTTTTTTGTTGGGGATTCGGAAACTCTTTGAGTTGGCGAGTCAGAGGTAATGAGTTCAGGATATTTATTTTCAATTTCATGTAATTCCTTCAACATCATATCATATTTTAAATCATCAATATCAGGTTGGGCAAGAGTATAATATTTATAATCAGCATCGAGTATTTTTTTTCTCAACTCGTTAACTTTCTTAATAATTTTTTCCTGTGCGGGCATTCTTATTCTTCTGTATTGTTTCCGTTATTATCTGTTGGTGTATTATTATCCGGTGTAGTAACCGTTTCTTCCCTCGTATTTCTTTCTGTATTATTTCTTCTTGTTTCGCGTGTATTTCTCGGTGCAGTATTTGTTTCAGTATTTTGGTTGCCGGTTTGAGTAGGTTTTTTCTGAACTATTCCATCTGCTGTAATCATCAGGTTTGTATATACATTCCTTTCAAATTCAAGTTTTTTATTGTTCAAATATACATTGAGTAATTTTGCATTTTTAGTTGTTATCAGAAAAAATTTTTGTGCAGTATAAACTCCGGTATCACCTTTTGAAAATTCAATTTCTCTTTGCATTTCTGACCTGTTGGAATCACTTGATATAATTACAGACCCGGATGCAGATGGAATAATTTTTAATTCTAATCCACCGGCAAGATCTTTTAGTCTTTGCTCTTCAAGGGCTTTCCTGATTGAATCTTCAATTTCTTCCTGAGTTCTTTTTCCTAAAATTGTTTTTTCATTTTCAGCAACAACATCATCAAAATTTTGTCTTTCGATTACAGGATTTGTGTTTCCATTATCTAAGAAAACAGAGTTAATAAGAAAATATAAACCTGTAATACCAAGTAAAATTAAAACAATAACTCCTGTAGTTTTTAATGCTGATTGAGAAATAAATGGTGACTTATGTTTTAACGATGCATTTTCATTTACACTAACGGTATATTCTCTTTTTGTTTTTGGTCTTCTTCTTGTTTCTGAAGATAACTCTGTTTCTTTTTGAATAATTTTTTCAGGAATTTCTTTTACTTCATTTTTTTCAGTTTTTAAATCTTCTGTTTGTTTGTCATCAATGTTTTTTTCGGATTTATCCGGTTCAACTTTTGATAATTCCTTTTCAGTTTCTGTTATTATTATTTCTTCTTTTACAGTTTCCTTTTTATCAGTTTCTTTTGATTCAAAAACTTTTGGTTTATATTTTCCTGCTTTGGCTAAATCAAAATCTTTTAAAACTTCATCAGGGTTTAACTCTATGCAAATTGCATATTGTTTTAAATATGCTCTTACGTATGCGGAGATTTCAAAACTGAAATCACCATTTTCCATTTTATCAAAAGTTCCAATGTTCAGTTTTGTTTTTAAAGCTACTTCTTGAAGAGATACACCGTTTGCTTCTCTTTGTTTTTTCAGATCTTCTGCAAATTTATTCAGCATTTATTACAAAATATTTAAAATTGTTTTCATAAAGATTCAATTTAACTCAATTAATTTATTATTTAAATTCAAATAAAATACATAGGTTTCAACCTGATAATTTGCTGTTTAATACTAAATAAATATATGTTAAACTGAAATTAATTTTTGTAACTTACTTGATATAAATTTACTGTAATGTCCCGTAAATCCTCAACTAAAAAACAAAAGCAGGATAATGTATTAACAAAATATCCTGTTGAACAGTTTTTCTCTACAAGAACATTATCTTCATTTGAATTGTCTTCAGATGGTGAAAAAATATTTTATATTACCAATACAACAGGATTATCTCAAATCTGGTCTATCCCTGTTGACGGAGGATGGTCAAATCAAATAACTATTGGAGATCAGGCAATTAAAGCTGTGGTACCTGTTCCAAATTCTAAGGATTTATTGTATTTCTCTGATTTCAATGGAAATGAAATTCTTCAGATTTATAAAGTTAATGAAAATGGTGGTATTGTTGAGTGTCTGACGGAGAAATATTCCGATTCTATTTCAAACTTTTGCTGTTTTAATAAAAAAGGAACTAAATTCCTTTGGAGCAATAACCAAAGAACAAAATTTAATTTTGACATTTTCATTAGGGATATGAAAACCGGTGAAGATAAGTTAGTTTTTAAAACTGATCAAAAAGTAACTTTAATTCCTGATGGATGGAGTCCTGATGAAAGGTATATAACCATTCAGTCCTTTTATGGAAATATAGACAGAGATATTTCTATTCTTGATTTAAAAACCGGTGAGCTGGAAAACATCACAAATAGAGATGCTTCAAATACTGAAGTAAATTATACAATTGCTTTCAATAAAAACTCTTCGGGTTTTTATTTTAACTCAGACCATAATAAAGAATTCAGAGGTTTGCGGTATTACGATATAAAGAAAAAAGAATTCAAATGGATTTTAAATAAAAATACTGAAATTTTTCAGATTCATTTTTCAAAAGATTTTAAATTTCTGTCATATATTGTAGCGAAAAATGGGACTGAATATCCTGAAATTATCGATTTCAAAAAAAATAAAAAAATTAAACTGAACCTTCCGAAAGGTTGTTATTCAAATTTAAGGTTTTCAAAAAACAATAAAAAAATATTTTTCAAATTAAGCTCTCCTGAAATTCCCGGTGATATTTTCAGTTATGATTTGAAAAATAAAAAATTAAAACAGTTAACTTTTTCTACTGTCGGTGGAATTAATAAATCTGCATTTACTAAACCCGTTGATGTGTTTTATAAAAGTTTTGATGGTTTAAAAATTCACTCACTTCTTTATATACCCAATGGATTAAAAAAAGATGGCTCAAATCCTGCTATACTTTGGCCCCACGGAGGTCCGGAAGCACAGGAATTACATAATTTTTCAAGATGGATGCAGGTATTTTCAAACAATGGATATATAGTTATAGCTCCTAATTTCAGAGGAAGTACCGGATATGGAAAATCTTTTCAGAGAAAAATATATCGCGATTGGGGTGGTGCAGAGTTTGCGGATATTTTAACTTCGATGGATGTGCTTAAGGATTCTGGATACGTAGATATGAAAAAAGTTGCTGTTGTAGGTGGAAGTTTTGGTGGATTTGCAACGCTTACCTGTATTACAAAAGCTCCTGATTTATGGAAATGTGCTGTTGATATTTTTGGTCCAAGCAACTTAATTACTTTTGTAAATTCTGTTCCTGACCATTGGAAAGCCGGGATGGCAGATCTTGTGGGTGATGCTGAAAAAGATAAATCTTTACTTGAAGAAAGGTCTCCAATTAATTATATTGATAACATCAAATGTCCGCTTCTCGTAATTCAGGGTAAGCATGATCCGAGAGTTGTTGAAAAAGAATCAGCCCAGATAGTGGATAAACTGAAACAAAATGGAAAAGAAGTTGATTATATTCTTTTTGAAGATGAAGGTCACGGCTTTTCTAAAATTTCAAATCAAATTAATGCTTTTAAGAATATTATAAATTTTTTAGATAAACATTTAAGATAAAAATTATGAAAAAAATTTATCTTTACTTACCATTAGTAATTTTAATGCTTGCTTCATTTTCTTTTAATTCCTGTGGTTCTTATTGTCCTGATTGTGAACCGGGGCAAGATGGTTATAATCCTGATGGTCAGGTTGTAATTCAAGATACCATAAAAATGCCTCCTGTTGTTGTTGAGGAAATTATTCCTTATAAAGTTACAGTTCAGATTGGGGCGTTTCGGGACAGAAACTATGCTGATGCTTATGCTACAGAAGCAAGAACAAAACTTGACTTAAGAGTAGAAGTAAATCTTGATCCGTTTGACGGGTTATACAAAGTTACCGTCGGTACTTTTGATAATGTTGAAACTGCTAATAATTATTTAAGAACTGTCATTTCTCGTGGATATAAAGATGCTTTCACAAGAAATAAGACTAAGTAAATTTTAATTTCATTGCGAAAAGGTAAATTAGTTTTAGAAAACGGAAAAGTTTTCGAAGGTTTTATATTTGGTTTTGATGGAACTGCCAAAGGTGAAGTTGTTTTCAATACTTCATTTTCAGGTTATCAGGAAATTATAACAGATCCATCTTATTATGGGCAAATTGTTATGATGACTTATCCATTAATTGGAAATTACGGTACCAATTTAAAAGATTCAGAATCAATAAAAGCTCAAGTTAGTGGGTTTATAACAGGTAACTATGAAGATGATTGGTCAAATTTTGAAGGAATTGAATCACTTAATAATTTTTTAAAACAAAATAATGTAACCGCTATTACGGGTATTGATACGAGAGAATTAACTCGTGAAGTCCGCTCAAGCGGTGCTATGAGAGGTATTATTTCGCCTGATATTTCTTCTGATGAAAAACTTTTAAATGATGTTTTGAATATTCCTTCAATGTCCGGGCTTGACCTTGTAAAAAATGTTACCACCGCTAAAAACTATATTGTCTCTTCTGACTCACCTAAATACAAAATAGCTGTTTATGATTTTGGTATTAAAAAAAATATCCTCAGAGAGTTTTTGCTTTTTGAGAATGAACTAAAAGTATTTAATGCAAATACTTCACCTAAGGAAATTTTGGATTATAATCCTGATGGAATTTTTTTGTCAAATGGTCCCGGTGATCCTGCAGCATTGGACTATGCAATTGAAAATACCCGGGCTCTTATTCCAACCGGCATACCATTGTTCGGAATTTGCCTTGGACATCAGCTTGTATCTCTTGCATTAGGCGGTTCAACATATAAATTAAAATTCGGACACAGAGGCGGAAACCATCCCGTTAAAAATCATTTAACAAATAAAATTGAAATAACTTCTCAAAATCACGGATTCGCCGTGGATGAAAGCTCTCTCAATAAAGATGTTATAAAAATATCTCACACTAACCTGTACGACGGAACTAATGAAGGATTAGTTCATAATAAATATCCGGTTATGTCTGTTCAGTATCACCCTGAAGCTGCACCTGGTCCAAATGACAGTAAATATCTGTTTACTGAATTTATGAAACTTGTTGATGAATATAAGAAATGAATTCAGCACTGAATAATTTACCTGAAAACAAAATTATTAATGGAAAAGAAATCTCCGCTATTGTTAAATCGGAAATTAAAACTGAAGTTGATAAAATTATAAATTCAGGAAGAAGAAAACCCGGACTTGCATTTATACTCGTTGGTGAAGATCCTGCTTCAAAAGTATATGTTAAAAGTAAAGGCAAAGCCTGTGAAGATATTGGTTTTTATTCTGTTACTGAAAGACTTCCTGAATCTGTAACCGAAGAATCATTAATCAACCTGATAAGTAACTTTAACACTGATGATAAAATTGATGGAATACTTGTGCAGCTTCCGCTTCCAAAACATATTAACGAACAACGAGTCATTGAAAGTATAAACTATAAAAAAGATGTTGATGGATTTCATCCTGAAAATACGGGTAGGTTGGTTTCAGGAATTAAATCTTTCATACCCTGCACTCCTTTTGGAATTATAGAACTTTTACAAAGATATAAGATTCAAACTAATGGTAAGAATGTAACTGTTCTTGGCAGAAGCAATATTGTAGGGAAACCGATTGCAAATTTATTAATTCAAAAAGAGTTTAATGCAACTGTTACAATTTGTCACAGTAAAACAAGTAATCTTAAACATTTCACACTTAACTCTGATATTATAATTGCAGCGATAGGAAGTCCTGATTTTCTTAAAGCTGATATGATTAAAGATGGTGCTGTGTTAATTGACGTTGGAATTAACAGAGTGGAAGATTCTGAATCTGAAAAAGGTTATAAAATAACCGGAGATATAGATTTCAAAAACTGTTTCGAAAAATGCTCATTGATTACCCCTGTTCCGGGTGGTGTTGGTCCGATGACTATTGCAATGTTAATGAAAAACACTCTTGATTCATATAAAAAAATAATTTATCCTTAATATATGTTTTATTACGAAATCGACATATTTTATAATAAAGAAAATTATCAGGAGATTTATAATGTTCTTTATTATAATGGTATTCAGCATATTTTGGAAGAGGAAGGATATATAAAAATTTATATTGAGGATAATCTTGAATGGAAAATTGAAGAATTAAAAAATATATTTACCGGCACAGGAGTTATAAAAGAAAAAGATTTTGTAATAAAGAAATTTGAAAACAAAGATTGGAACAGTGAATGGGAAAAATCAATAGAACCTGTTAATATAAAAAATAAAATCATTGTAACGCCTTCTTGGAAAAAAGACAAACTCGAAAACTGTGAAGATAAAATTATTATTGAGATAGACCCTAAAATGTCATTCGGAACAGGGCATAATGAAACAACTCAGATTATGCTGGAAATGATGGTTGAAAATTTTGAAGATACTGATAAAAAAATACTTGATTTTGGAAGTGGTACCGGTGTTCTCGCAATTGCCGCATCTAAATTAGGAGCTGATGATATAATCGCCATTGATAATGATGCTGATGCCATTGAAAATTCTAAGGAGTATTTTGAAATTAATAATACTCAGGATATTAAATTATATATGTATGAATTAAATCAGCTGAACGATTCCGGATTTAATGTTATTCTTGCAAATATAATTCGAACTGTAATTCTTGAAAATCTTAATGATATCTATTCGAAACTTGAAGCAGGTGGAAAATTATTTTTATCAGGTATTCTAAAAATAGAAGAAAAAGATGTAACCGATGCTCTACTAAACAATGGTTTTGAGATTTTGAAAAAACATTATAAATCTGAATGGATTGGCATATATGCAATCAAAATCAAGCAGGATAGCAGTAATTGATATTGGAACCAACACTTGTATTCTGCTTATTGCAGAAAAAGTTGATAATAAAATAACTAAACTTTATGAAGCTACGGATTTCCCCAGATTAGGGGAAGGTGTTGATGAAACAAAAAATATTTCCGAGCAAGCCCTCCTTAGATTATTAAAAACTCTAAAAGAATTTTCTAATATTTCAAGAAACTACGAAGCCGACAGAATTTATGCATTTGCTACCAGTGCTTTGAGAGATGCTGCCAATAAAAAATACATAATTTCACAGGTTGCTTCAAAAACTGATATTACAATTAAACTTATTAATGGTGTAACCGAAGCTAAGTTTGGATATTATGGTGCATTATATGATATTGAAAATTCTATTTCTTCTGAAGATTATACAGTCTTAGACATCGGAGGAGGCAGCACTGAAAACTCATTTATTAATGATGGTCTCTTTCTTTGTAAAAGCATTAATGTTGGCTCAGTGAGGGTGAAAGAAAAGTTTTTTAAAAATGGTATAAACGATAAAACGCTTGGTCTTGCAAAAGAATTTATAAATGAAAAATTCTTGGAAATAAATTTTTTGAACATAGAAGATAAAAAACTTGTTGGCATTGCAGGGACAGTTACTTCATTGTGTGCTTTAAGTCTTGGATTAAAAAATTTTGATGAAACATTAATCCACAAAAAAGTGATTTCTGTAAATGAAGTTGATATAATTTTTAATAGATTAACGAGGTTATCTGAAGATGAAATTTTATCTCTCGGAAGTTATATGAAAGGAAGAAATGATATTATAACTTCTGGAGTTTTAATACTGCATGAATTTATGAGATATTTTAATTTTGAAGAAATTATTGTTTCTTCCAAAGGTGTTCGGTATGGAGTTTTTTTATTTTTAACTAAATAAAATTTTATGAAAGCAGAAGATTATATTAACGGACTGAATATGTTGCCTCATCCTGAAGGGGGATTTTTTAAAGAAAATTTTAAAAGTGATGAAATTATTCATAAGGATCACCTGCCGGATAGATATGTAAATCACAGAGTTTTTTCAACATCTATTTATTTTCTTTTACGAAGTTCAGATGTTTCTAAACTTCATCGAATTAAATCTGATGAATTATGGTATTTTCATAGTGGCAGCCCCGTGAAAATTGTTTGCCTTTCAGAAAAAAAAGGATATTTTGATTTTACTTTAGGAAATGATATTTCAAAAGGTCAGTTACCTCAGGCGATTGTTGAATATGGAGTTTGGTTTGGTGCTTATGTTCTCGAAGAAAATTCTTATTCATTAGTAGGATGTAATGTTGCTCCGGGATTTGATTTTGAAGATTTTGAAATGGGTGAAAGAGAATACCTGTTAAAACTATTTCCGGATCATAAAGATATAATTTTAAAACTTACATAAAAAAGGCAGATTATATCTGCCTTTTCATTTTAATTTCATATTTTTTTATTGCCCCTGAGGTGGCTGTTGTGTTGTTGGTTCGTTTTTTCTTCTCGGTTTATTTTCCTGCTCCATTTTTCCAAACATATAAGATATAGAAAAGTTTATACTTCTTTGTCCGTTGAATCCGCTAAAATCTGATCTGAATGTAGTTCCGTTTGTAACTTGCTTAAAACCGGACTGATCAAAAATATCATGCATATTGAGATTTAGAGTAAGTGAGTTTTCAAAAAAACTTTTTCTTATACCTGCACCGACCAAATGACTTCCTTTGGTAGTTCCTTGTGCCGTCACCGCATCACCTTGATAAAAATAATTAATTGAAAGTGAATATGCATCGGGCAACATAATTGAACTGTTTAAATTCGCTTTCCATAAATTTCCGTTAATTAAGTTTTGATTAATTGATGAATTATCATATTCACTTCTGTAATAACTTAATGTTCCGTTTATGTTTAACCAGTCAAACGGTCTTCCGCCTAATATAAAATCTATTCCATAATCTTTCACCGAACCAATATTATCATACGTAACTAATGTAGTTACACTATCAATCATAGTAACATATGATGTTATAGCATCTGTTTTGTTTCTGAAAAATACAGTCGGAGTAATTGAAAATGATCCAAAAAATTTCATGAATCCGAGTTCAAAATTATTTGTATATTCAGGTTTTAAGTTTGGGTTTCCTTTAAATATACTTTGAGGTGCATTTCTGTTTTCAAAAGGATTCAGATACCAGCTGACAGGTCTGTTTATCCTTCTTCCGTATGAAAATTTTATTTCTTCTGTAATTCCTAATTTCCTGCTAATGTTTAAACTCGGGAATAAATCTGTATAGTTTTGAGAAAAGCTTTGACCGGATGTAACTAAATCACCTTTGATATAAGCATTTTCAATTCTTACTCCGGCTTTCATTATAAATTCAACAAGTTTTGTATTAAAAACCACATATCCCGCATGTATATTTTTATCATATTTGAATTTATTTGATAGACTAAGATTTCTGTCATAATTTCCTGTTGAATAATTCAAAGAATCTGAGATTAACTCATAGTCTTCCATTTCTATAGTGCCTTTATATCCTGTTTCAACTTTATTTATTTCGTCAAGCGGTAATGTGTAATCTGCTGAAAAATTTACATTATTTGAACTGAAATCTCTTCTATCATAAAATGTATATGGGTTTGGTGTTGTCATATTCCCCTGATTATCTGTATAAAACCTGTTTGATCTTGTATCCTGATTGTTAAGCGGTTTATTATATGAACCCTGAAAATTCAGTTCCTGTCCTTTTTCATCAAACTTTCTGTTGAAAAATAATCCTAAGTTCATACTTCTCCATTTTCCTTCTGTCCTGTTCATCACGTTTAGTTCATTAACAAGCTGATTTAATGAATTTGTATTTTTTGTCAATGCATCATAATTAAATGTCCAGTTTGACATTACGTAATCACCGAATATTTCGAGATATGTTCCTTTTTCAAATGTATAGTCTAAGCTCGGTGCAAAATAAACCCATTTAGATCTGTTTGTGTTATCTGCTTTTGAATTTATATATTTTAATGAATCATAATAAAAATTTTCGCGAGCAATAGTGCTTCCCCCTGTTCCATACCATTGACCGGTAAATAAATTCGTTACATTTGAAAATTTATTTTTCTTTAAATTAAAATTGATACCTCCATTATATCTGTCACTTGTTCCTACATTCACACTTACATTTCCGTTAGTTCCAAATATATCCTGATCTTTCAAAACAAGATTTATTATACCGGCAACTCCTTCGGATTGATACTTCGCTGACGGATTAGTAATAACTTCAACTTTTTCAAGCAGTTCAGCAGGAAGTTTATCAAGCTGTGTAAACGATTTTGACTCTCTGCCGTCAACAAGTATTTTTATTCCATTATTTCCTCTTATGCTCACATTATTATCCTGATCAACGCTTACAAGTGGTGTTTTCTTTAATACATCTATTATTGTTTCACCTTTTGTTGTGGGGTCTTTGCTGACATTATAAGTTAATTTTTCACCGCTGAATTCTATATTTGGCTTATCGGTGAATACTTCAATTTCATCTGTTTCTACAGTATCGGAAGTCTGATTTGTTGAATCCTGAGTTTCTTGGCTGAAACCGGAATTTAGATAAAATAACCCGATAATTAAAATAAATAAAAATGCTTTCATTGTGCTTCTATTTAATTAAGAAATTATAGGGAAATTTATTTCTATTACGAGGTTAATATTAAAAAGTTCAGTATATTTTTATTGAATTTTTTCTTATTATTTGAATTCTAACATTGCCAAAAAAAGTAATTTATGAAAGTGGAATTAAATCTCGAATCTGGAATGCGTCTTGCAGGTAATAACGGAAAAGGTCATTTGACTTTTTTTGATGCATCTGAAAATCATGGAGGTGATAATACAGCTGCCTCCCCTATGGAAATTTTTCTTGAATCAATGGGTGCTTGTTCTTCCATTGATGTATTAAATATATTAAGAAAAAAAAGAAAAACGATAAACGGATTTAAAGTTGTAATAGATGGTGAAAGGGCTGAAGAGTTTCCTAAAATATTTACAAATGTTAAAATTATTTACACAGTAAATTCGCCCGATGTAAAAAAGGAAGACGTGGAATACGCTGTAAAATTATCATATGAAAAATATTGCTCTGCAATGGCAATGTTTTTGAAAAGCGGTTGCTCTATAGATACAGAATGTATCGTTATTAATTAGTCTAAAGAAAAATATAATTTATTGTTAGTCTTGCTGTTGTTGATGGTGTATATTCTCTTCCGTTGGCATCTGTCTGATAAGTTTCTATTAAAACGTTTGGGCTGATTGTAACTTTTGAAATCGGATTATATTCAAATGCTATGAGTATTAAATTACGTGAATTTTTTGCATTATCAATATTAAAATTCGGATTAAAAAAATCAAATCTTCCGGCTAATGAAAATTTATTATTAAAAGAATAACTGCCAAATGTTGAAACTCCAAACTTTTGATTATTTTTTAATTCACCTCCTGAAATAATAGAATTTTCACGCTGATTAATAAATGTTTCTATTCCAAGTGAAAATTCATTCTTCTTTAAATACCCTAAAAATCCTGAAATTGTAAACTCATTGTTTTCAAAAGTCTGACCGGGAAACATTGAATAACTTGTTTTTGCTCGCGTGTGATAATCTCCTCCGAGTGTCATTATAAACTCTTTTGAAAATGAAAACTGAAGTGTTGCATAAAATCTTTTATATTTATCAAATTCCGGCCTGTTACCATTCCCGTTTCCAATCATAAACCAATATTTGAAAAATCCTTCATTATCAGTTTTACCTCTTAATGATAATGCAATATCTCTTGATGAAACAATTCCTCTTAAATCCAATATTGTTTTTTCTAAATATCTTCTTCCCCAAATATATTCCGATGCTTCAAATGATGGTGTTGGTTGAATACCAAATGTTAAATCACTCCCTTTGAATATATCTTTCCACGTTAGGAAAGCATCCTTAACCTGAATACCTATTTTTCCATTATTCGTATTTGCTTCCTGATCTGCCTCAATTCTGAATTTTGCAACGAATTGTTCTGATATATCATTGTCATAAGTCAGGTAAATCCTTCTGAACTGAAATCCATTTAGATTTTTTTCACCTCCGTTTACAACATCTTTCATATTTGATATTCCTGTATCACGAGTAGCATTGTAGAAATAATCTCCGAACATATATCCGGAAATTCTTCCCTTTTCCAATATATTTTGAGAAAATACCTCTGTGAAAAATAATGTTATAAATATTAGCAGTATATATTTTTTCATAATTTACAATAAATTAATACAACTGTAACAATTTAATAACAATTAAATATAAAATTAATGTAAATATATATGAAAAAATACATTTTCGCATTAAGTCTTGTTTTCTTCTTCATTCTTTCCTTAAATTCCTTTTCAATTGAAATTTATAATGGTTATCTGAAAATAGACTCTTATATCGGATTAGTTAATGACGACGGTATTGAGAGAAAACTTTTTGCACCTTATAAAATTTTTAACAAGAATGATGAACTTGTAAGAGAATCCGGATATCATTTTGACCGACCTCACACCGTTGAACTTGAAGAAGGTGAATATAAAATTGTTTATTTCAGTTTTGAATTCGGAAAAAAAGAATTAAACTGTAAAGTAGAGAATCATAAAACCACAATCTGCACTCTAAATTAGTTTCCTTCCTATTACACTTTTCATTTCTTCTGAATTTTTTTATATTTTGCAATAATCCGATTAAAAAATTTTCAAACAATTTTATTATGAAAAAATTCATATTACTGATTTCTTTTTTATTTGCAAGCTTAAATACTTATTCTCAAACTAAATCAGAAATTTTAACAGAAAAAATAGACTTTCTTTCAGATTCTGTTCTCGTTGCCACTGGTTCACCGGGAATGATTATCTCTGTAAAGTGCGGTGATTTTGTTTATGAAAAAGCAAAAGGATTTGAAAACGTTTATACCCAAATCCCTATGGGAATTGACAGACTTTGGAGAATAGGCAGTGTTACAAAAACTTTTACCATAACTGTTTTGCTTCAGTTAGTTCAAGATGGACTGATTGATTTAAATGACCCTGTTTCAAAATATCTTGACTTCGTTCCTAATGGCAACAATATTTCAATAAAAATGTTAACTAATATGACAAGCGGAATTTTCAACTACTCTGAAGCTGAAGAATTTGACGATACCTTAAATAATAATCCATTAAAAAAATGGAAACCTGAAGAATTATTGGAAATTGCTTTCAGAAATGAACCATATTTTGAACCCGGAAATGGATTTCATTATTCCAATTCCAATACCATTATTATTGGAATGATAATTGAAAAAATAACAGGTAACTCTCTTCAATCGGAAACCAAATCAAGAATTATAGATAAATTAAATTTGAATAAAACTTATGTACCTGAAAATAATTTAATGAAGACTGATGCTTCCTCTGGATATAATGAAGATTCAAAAAAACTAATTTTACCCTTAATTGATGTAACAGCAAAATATGATCCCTCTTGGGCTGGTGCTGCCGGTGATATTATTTCAAATCTTGAAAATATGAAGGTGTATATTAAAGCACTCGCTAAAGGTGAATTGCTAAATAAGAAAACTCAGAACCTAAGAAAAGATTTTTATAGAGTAAATGATTTTTTTGAATATGGTATTGGCTGGTTTAGAGTAAATGATAAGTATTATGGTCATAACGGTGGATATCCGGGATATACAAATATGTCGCTTTATAACCCTGATACTGATTGCTTTGTAATTGTATTTTATAATCAGCAGTCTAACGTTAGTCCGGATATGCTGGCGTTTAAAATATTAAAATTACTTGAATAAAATTATGAAGTCGGAATTGATAATTTCCGACTTCGTTTTAATTTTTAATTGGAAAAGAAAAAATATGCTATCAATAAACCGATTATAAGAGTTAATCCAAATTGCATATTTAACTGTGCCGTCATCATTATGTGTTTTGAACCCATCTCAAATCTCGCTTGAGGTTCATTGGGTAATTCACCAATCATCTTCATTAATTTTAATGCAATTGGAAATGTGATTAGCGAAAGCAACGCAAAAGGTGAAATTAATTTTAATACAACAAATATTACTACTGATAAATAAGCACCTACCAATAAAATCCAATAAAAAATAATCGAAGGTTTTTCACCGATTATTATTGGTAATGTTTTTATTCCAAATTTTCCGTCAAAGTTTATATCTCTCACGTTATTTGAATGTAATATTGCATCTATTAACAATCCTAATGGGATTGAAAATATCAACGGCATCCAGCTGAATTGTCCTGTCTGTACGATATAAGCACCTAAGGTCATACCGGCACCAAAAGATAAAATCACCTGTATATCACCAAGTGCTTTATACTTTAGTGCAACAGGTGTTGCAGTATAAAATATTGCTGACAATAATCCAAAACCTGTCAAATATAAAATCCAAACACCAACTTGAGTATATAAATAAATACCGATTATCGTTGCAACTGCTAATGAAATGAAAGCAATTTTTTTCATCATTGATGTATCAAGAATTCCCATTGATAAAACCATTGAGCCTCCGTGTGGAATCCCAAGTTTATCATCTGCCTTATCCATACCTGTTTTAAAATCATAAATATCATTTACTACGTTTGTACCTACGTGTACAAGTACGGCACCTATAAGTGTGAGAAAAAACAAAAGAAAATTGAAACTTTTGCCTGATGTTGCTAATTCAGGTAGTGCTAAAACTGATCCAAAAATTATAGGAATCACGGAAGCAGGAAATGAATATGCTCTGACTGCCATTATAATTTTTTGTCCGGTTGTCATTTTACTGAAATCCGGTTTAGTTTGTTCGCTCATAAAATTATAATTATTTAAAATTTTAACTAAAAATACAGCGAAAAAACGAGAGTTTAAATTTAAAAAAATGTTATCAATTCTTTATTTTATAATTGACTAATTTTCACTTTTTTACTGTGTTCAGGATTCAATTTATTAATGAAACTTTATATTTTATATTCGGTTAATATTATATAAATTACTGTTTATGACAACTTTACAATACACTGCGGATTCCCTATACAAAGAACTTAGCGGAAAAATTATATCTGTTACAAACAAAGAACATCTTTTTAGATTTACAAAAAATCTATTTATTACTTTTTCAGTTTTTGCCGGATTGTTTTTTGTTTGTTTGATTCTTGAAGTAATTTTTAATTTTTCGTCATCAGTTAGAATGTTTATCTATTTCGGATTTATATCTTTTTTTGCTGTTACTGTTTTTTATTTAGTAATAAATCTTCTAAAAAATTTATTCAAAGAAAAAAATATAGTAAATGACTCACTTAAAATTGGAAATAACTATAACGATATAAAAGATAAACTTTCCAATTCAATTTTTCTTTATGAGAACAAGTCTAATAATTCATTTTCTGAAGAGTTAATTTATCAAAATCTTCTTACAACAAATGATAAAATTAAAAATAAAGATATTTCTTCTTTTTTAAATTTTAATTTCTTTAAATCATCGCTTTATGTTTTAATCGCGGTTCTAACATTTAATTTTTTATCTTTTCTTTTTTTTCCCTCACAATTAAATGGAGCATTTTTCAGATATTCTAATTACAATTACAGTTTTGTAAATAATTTATACGGCATATCTTTTGACGTGAAACCGGGAAGCACAGAAATTCTTAAAGGAAGTAATCTTGAAGTTGAAATAAAAGTTAACACTATTCAGAAAGAAATTTATTTTGATCATATAAAACTATTCGTATTTGATAAAACAAAAGATGGAAGTGAAATTTTTAAAAATGAATTTGAAGTTACTTCTTCCGGAAACAATGTTTTTAAAACTGTTTTAAATGATATAAATAATGATTTAGTTTATTATGCTGAGCTGGAAGAAGTTAATTCACAAAAATTTAAAATTTCCGTTGCCGATTATCCTGTCGTAAAAAAATTATTCCTGACTGTTAAATATCCTGAACTATTTAATCTGCCGGATAAAAAATTATCTGAAAACGAAGGAAATGTAAATATTCCGGAAGGAAGCACATTGTTTTTTTATTTAGAGTCTAATAAAGATTTAAAAGAAGCGGGATTAATTTATAACAATAATTATTTTAAATTCGAAACAAATAATAATATTGCTACAGGTATGTTAAAACCTGATATCAGTGGTAAATATAAATTTAAATTAACCGATTCTGATGGTAATGAAGGGAAAAATTACTCTGAGTATAACATTACGGTTTCTGAAAATAAAGCTCCCACTGTTATAATTACTCAACCTCAGGAATCAAACTACCAACTCAAAAATGAGAATGATATTCTTCTTAGAGCGAGGATAAGTGATGATTTAGGATTTATGAATTTGAAATTAAATTACCGATTAGTTTCTTCAAACTCATCTGCATCTGCCAGGTTCAACTCTATCAATATCCCTGTTTTAAATTTAAATGCAACATCTGTAGAAGTACCATATCTCTGGGATATAAGAAATATTAAACCCGGAAAAAATCAGAAAATTGAATACTTTTTTGAAGTAACCGATAACTCAGGCAAAACCGGAAAAAGTGAAACTAAATCACTTAGCTATTTTTCTGCAACTGAATTGTTAAAAGCAACTGAGAAACTTACAAAAGAATTAAAAGCTGAATTGAAATCTATTTTTGAGAATGTTCAGAATTTATCTCAGCAATCAATGCAGTCAAAAAATTACAACAAGACAAATGAGGAATTAGGACTTAATGACCCTAACAAGCAAAATCAGATAAAAGATAAAGTTGAAAATCTTCAGCAAACTCTAAACGAAACACAAAACAAAATCGAACAGTCACTTGATGAAATGCAAAAAAACAATATGCTCAATGATCAAACTTTGGAACAGTATATGAAGATGCAGGAATTGTTCAACAAAATTAACACACCTGAACTTCAGGAAATGTTAAAAAAAATTCAGGATGCACTGAAAAAGAAAAATGCTGACGAACTTAGAGATGCAATGAAAAATTTTAATTTTGATGAAGAAATGTTCAAAAAAAATATGGAAAAGATTTTAGATATAATGAATAAAATAGAAAACTTGCAGAAAATTGGTGAGCTTACTCAAAAATTAGATGAAATTAAAAATCAACAGGAACAGCTTAAAAATGAAACTGAACAAACCAATAAAAATGATAATAATAAACTGTCTGAACTATCTGAAAAGCAAAATGATATAAAACAAAACACTGATGATTTTAAAAAAGAAATGCAGGACTTAATTGATAAGATGAATGAAATGAAACAAAAAGGTGATGATGATATGGATCCGCAGAAGTATAAAGATTTGCTTAAAAAAATGAACAATAAAAAGACAAGTGATAAAATGAATAAATCTTCCGAGCAGATGAAATCAGATAAGAATGAATCTGAACAGACTCAGGAAGATATTATGAAAGATTTAAATGAAATGAATGATGATATGCAAAATGCATTGGAAAGTATGCTCAATAGCCAAAACCAAATGGATAAAATGAAGGATAAACTGAAAGATATTAAAAATAATCTGGAAAATTTAAGCAAGAAACAAAAAGATTTAATTGATAAAACAAAAAATTTAGAGGAAAAAGATAAAAACAGTTTTAATAAAAATAAACAAGAGCAGGGGGATTTACAACAGGACTTATCAAAAAACATTGATGACCTGATGAATATGTCAAAAGATGGAATGAATATAACACCTGAACTCGGGAAAGAGCTTGGAAATTCTTTTAACAAAATGGAAAACTCCAAACAAAATCTTGAAAACAGTAAAAAAGAAGATGCTGTTGGAAATCAGGGAAAAGCAAAAGAATCACTTGATAAATCTGCAAATATGTTAAGTGATATGATTTCCAAAATGGAGCAGGAAGGTCAAAATGGTAAATCAGGTAAAGATGGAAAATCCGGAAAAGGTAATATGGATAAATTGATGGAACAACTCGCTAATATGATTGCTCAGCAGCAAGGTCTTGCAGGGCAAATGGGTCAGTTTGGTCAGCAGCAAAAAGAAGGTCAGAATGGAAAAGAAGGTAAAGATGGAACCGGTTCAGATGGAAATATGAGTCAGGATCAAAAAAATCAAATTGACAGATTGAGAATGGAACAACAACAACTTTCAAAATCACTTGAAGAACTTTCAAAAGAATTTGAAGAAGAACAAAAAAGAAGCGGTGAAAAATTACTGGGTAATCTTGATGAAATAAAAAAGCAAATGGATGAAGTTGTAAAACAAATGAGTGAATATAAAGTAGATGACAATCTTATTGAAAAACAAAATAAAATTTTATCCAGAATGCTCGATGCTCAGCTTTCTCAAAGAGAAAAAGATTTTGAACAAAAAAGAGAATCAAAGTCAGGTGAAAATGTAGTAAGAAATTCACCTCCTGAAATTGTTTTGAGCGGTCCAAATTCCTTTAATGCATTAAAAGAAGAATTCCTCAAACTTCAGAAAAGTGGATATTCTGAGGATTACGAAATATTAATTGCTAAATATCTAACATTGTTAAAACAGTCCGGGATTAAAACTAATTAATTTTTGATGTTTATTGCATATTGAAACATTTATTTATATTTTAAGTTTAAATTAAAGGTAAATGAAATATCAGTATGTTCTGATATTTCAATAACTTAAAAAAATGAATACTAAATTACTTATATTAATTTTTGCTTTATTTTCATTTGCAAATCTATCGTTTTCTCAAACTGCATATAATTTTAACGATGGATTAGCTCAGGGAAAATCTCAAAACAAGAAAATCCTGATTGAAATTTATGTCACCGATAATACTTGGGTTGATAAAATGAATGAAACATATAAAAATCCTGATGTTATGAATTTAATGAATTCAAATTTTATTTTTGTAAGATTGGACGGGAATTCATCTGATAAATATAACTATAACGGTAAAGATATGACAGGGTCAGAAATTGCAAAAAGTTTTGAAACTATGAGCTATCCTACTCACGTATTTTTAAATCCTGATGGAACTGTAATATCATTTGTATATAATGGAAATAAATCTGTGAGTGTTCCGGGCTATATTGATGCTGAAGATTTTAAAAATGTTTTGGAATATTTCCGAGATGGAAAATATTCCTCAACCGACCTTTCAACAATATTATAAATTTACAGTTGCTGTGAATTTAATTCACAGCAACTTCCTATTCATTTTAATCCTTAAATTTTTGATTCAGTTTTTTCCTCACAAAGGCAGGCACAAAATCATCTGTTTTGCCTTTTAACGATGCTAATTCTCTCACTATTGATGAGTTTAAATAAGTATATTTTTCGTTTGGCATTAAAAATATTGTGGTAAGTTCTTGCGAAAGTTTACTATTGATAAGTGACATTTGAAATTCATATTCAAAATCCGATACAGCCCTTAACCCCCTGATTAAAACCTGAGCTTTTTTCTTTTTCGCATAATTCACAATTAATCCTTCAAAATAATCTACACTTACATTTTTAAAAGATTTCAAAGAATTTTTCAACATTTCTATTCTGTCATCTTTTGAAAACATTGGTTTTTTATTTGAGTTTATTGCAATTGTAACTATTACTTTATCGAATAATCCGGAAGCACGTTTGATAATATCTATATGACCATTAGTAACCGGGTCAAACGTTCCGGGATAAATAGCTGTGATTTTTTTCATTTTGAAAAATTATAAATTGTGAATTTTGTAATTCCGGTTTTTTTTTCTGTCTCTATAAATTCTGAAAAATTTTCCGGCAATGAGATTTTAGATTCGTGTTCAAGAATAAAATAACAACAGCATTTTGAAACTTGATTTATTAGTTCTTCATATTGTTCATAATTGTATGGTGGATCAGCGAATATTAAATCAAACTTTACATCAGTGTGTTTTTTTAAAAAACTTAAAACATTTGAATTAATTAATTTAACTCCTGATTTTATTCCAAGTGATTTAATATTTGATTCAACATTTGCAATATTTATATCTGTAAAATAAATTTCATCTGCACCACGCGATAAACATTCTAAACCAAGACTCCCTGAGCCACAAAATAAATCTGCCACTATCAATCCGTTAAAATCTATTTTATTCGAAAGTATATTAAATAAAGTCTCTTTAGCTCTGTCTGTAGTTGGTCTTACAGTCCCCTTCGAAGGTGATTTCAATATCCGCCTTCCGTAAATGCCGGAAATAATTCTCATAACTTAAATAACAGCTCCTGCTAATGAAATAAACTTATATCCAAATTTATTTATAAAATCACTGCTTGATAAACTATTGGAAACTTTTAAGGTTTCATCAAAATTAAGTAGTTTAACATTTAAATCCGGATAAAAACTTTTTATCTCATTTACTACATATTCGGAATATTCTTCTCCCGTAATATATATATTCTTTACACCGCTAAAATCTTTGTTGATATTCAAAAGTTTAATGTTATTCTCAAGTTCTATATCAAAATTGTTTTCTTTGAAATAAATATATTCATAACAAAGTATATCATTTTCTCTGCAAATTATATAATCTATTCTGTTTTTATAACAATTTAAAATAAGATATTTTTCTGATATGTTTTTTAATTTTGCAATGTTATATGAAGAAAATAAATCTATATCAAGCTTCTCTGTCTTTAAATTACATTTATTTATAATATCGTTTATGAATTTTACAGTATTATACTTAACGGCAAATGTTAGTAATTTAAATTCTGAATAAGGGTTCTCTTGTGTCAATACTTTGTGATAATTAATCAGATAATTTTTATATGAGTCCGGAAAGAAATTTGATAAATCCCAGACAATATATGATTTTACTGATTCAGGTTCAAAAGTTTCAACCGGAATCGAATTTATAAAAAACTGATTTACATCTAAAACAATTTTTGCACTTAACGGTGTAACGTTTCCTTCTTTAAATATATCCTGAATTATATCTGATAATTCATTTATCAAATTTTCATTCTCATTATAAACTGAAATATCCTCGCTAAAATCTATCGGTGAATCTTCCTCATTTATATATATGAGTTCATTTTTATTATCAATGCAAAGTACTCTGATTTTTTTATTTGTAAAACTTATTGAAGTATTTATCAATTTAGTTAACTTTTATAAATTTCTGAATGTCATTAAACTTTTTTTCCCCTACACCTTTTACTTTTTTTATATCTTCGATTTTTTTAAAATTACCATTTTGGTTTCTATATTCTATTATTCTCGAAGCAATACTTTCACCAATTCCCGGAAGTTTTTCCAAATCCTCTATTCCCGCTGTGTTTAAATCTATCAGAATAAAATTATTATATAAAGTATCCTGATTTAATTCAGTCGTTTTTGAAAATAATTTTATACTGTCATCTGTCAGCTGTATTTTGAGTTTATCTTTAAATTCTTCAAAATTAATCGAAGTATTTTCCTGTTTGCTCCAAACTTCGGAATATAGTTTGATAATCGAACCAATTAAAATTATTGCTATTATAAAAACAACAGCTATTTTCTCATTTTTTGAAAAAACTAAGTATCTTTTCCAGTCTGACATTTTAATGTTATTTAAAATATCAAAATTCTTATTGATTTAAAATAAAAAAGGGCTGATTGACAGCCCTTTAATTTTAAATAGAAATATTAAATTAACTTTTACTGGTTAACTGTATATTGTCTTAAAAATTGATTTTCACCGGCTTTGTTTATTCTGACACTGATTTTAAGTTTCTTTTTACCATCACCGCCAATAGTTAAACTTTCAACATGTAATATACCAAATGTTCTTACTGTTGTTATTCCACTGTTAAATTTTTCTCTGAGGTAAAATGAATATACTCTTTGATTAAAAGGAGTTCCTGTGTTAAAATATTTTAATGCTGTTGAAACATCTCCATAGTTATCTGTTCTTTCAATATCATAGTTTGTTGGATCTATTCCTGATGAAGTTCCAACATTTTTAATTCTTGAAATAGTATCAAACTGTGCTTTCGTTATATTATCATATTCTCTAAACATTTTAAAATCTGTTTCAAATCCGGGAATTGAATTATCAAGTTTATCACCTGACCTTAAAAAGAAATTTGCACTTGTTCCGTTAGAATCTCCAAGTTGAATATCTTTTGTTATGTTAGCTCCGGTAACTACTTGTCCGGTCAATAAATTTATTGCACATGAATCAGCATCTGTGAATCTTTCTGTCAATATTCTTCCGTCAAATACCAATACGTTTGTATCTGTGATTATTACAGGATTATTTGTGTTATTTTCGCATCCGCTTCCTGTTGTTGCTACATAACCTACAACACAAGCAATTAATAAAAGTAAAAAGTTTTTTCTCATTTTTTATATGTTAGTTTTTAAAATTTTAGAAAGGTGGATAAAAAATTCTTTCTATGCCTTTAGCAGTTCCTTTATCATTCAAAATGCAGAAAATACCACAAATATGTAAGTCATTTACAGCAACTTCGTTTCTGTGTGGTGTTCCATAAATGAACTTATGAATGGAACCTTCCTTTTTTGCCCCGATTACTGAATCGTAAGCTCCCGTCATTCCCACATCGGTAATATATGCAGTTCCCTTTTCGGAAATTCTTTCATCTGCCGTTTGTATGTGTGTATGCGTGCCGACAATCACTCCACATTTACCGGAAGCATAATGATAAAATGCTACTTTTTCTGCCGTCGCTTCTGCGTGAAAATCCACAAAAATTAATGGTGTTTTCTTTGAAATTATATCGTATGCATAGTCAAAAGCTCTAAAAGGACATTCAAGTGGTTTCATATACACTCTTCCTATTAGGTTTATAATCCCAATTGATAAATTAGTTCCTTTAATTTCGTAAATTCCGAATCCTCTCCCATATACTCCTTTTGGATAATTTAATGGTCTTAATGTGTTTTCGGATGCCTGAAAAAATTTATGAGATTGAATTTTGTCAAGTGAATGATTTCCGCCTGTTAATACATCTATTCCCAATCCAAGTAATTTCTGTGCATCCCTTTCAAGTGTACCCTGTCCGTCTGTTATATTTTCTGCATTTGCAATTATAAAATCAGGTTGATATTTATCTTTGAGTATTTGAAAATTTTCTTTCAGAAAATTAAATCCGGGCTCTCCTATAACGTCACCTATGTATAATATCTTTATGTTTTTCTCTTCCATAATCAGAAATATTTATCTGTATCATATCCTTTCCACAAACAATAATTTTTCAAATCTGTTTGTATTGATTTAAATATTGCAAGGAATGCCACAGCATCTTCTGTATAACCAAAAATTGGTAAAAAATCAGGTATTAAATCAAATGGGTTTATAAAATATAATAAAGCAGCCGTCAATAATCCGATAGTTCTCCATGGTATATCTGTATATCTCTTTGCTCTGTAATCTTTAAGCATCTCCATAGCCAGTTTCACCTGATCAAATAATTTAAATAATTTGTCTTTTTTAAGTCGTTCTTCTTTTGCTGTTACAGTCTTTTCATCTGACAATACTTTATCTATATCTGATACTGTTATGTCTTTTGATTTATCTTCGATATTATGAATTATTTTTTCTTCGTCTTTCATAAGCTTTTAATTAATTTTATCCGCATACTTTTTTAAACAATCTTAAAAAATTTCCTCCCAAAATTTTCTTTACTTCATCCTCTTTATATCCTCTTTCAAATAATCTTTTTGTAAGTATTGGGTATGTCGTTGCATCATAAAGTTCTACAGGCGGTGTAATTCCCCCGTCAAAATCAGAACCAATCCCAATATGGTCTATACCTACAAGATTTTTTATATAATCAATATGGTCTAATAATATTTCAATTGTTGTGCCGGATGTTAGATTTTTTTCCTTCAAAAATGCATCTCTTTTTTTGTTGTATAATATTAAGTCATCTCCATATTTTTCATTCAATTCATTCAGTTCTTCTGAAAACATCTGATATGCATTTTGTGTCCTGTTAAGTTTTGCATTCTTATCTAAAAATTCATCATAAAAATTCACATGAATTACTCCACCAGTTTTTGCAATCGCCTTTATCTGTTCATCTGTTAAATTTCTGAAATGTGGATTTATTGAATATACATTTGAATGTGATGCTATTACAGGGTTTCTCGTAGTTTTCATTACATCCCAAAAGCTCGCCTCTCCTAAATGTGAAACATCAATCAGCATACCTACTTCATCCATTCTTTTTATCACTTCCACACCAAATGCAGTTAATCCTCCTCGCTTACCTTTTTCTGTTTCATCTTTAGCTGAGATTGCTATCAAATTTGAGTTATTCCATGTTAAACCTATATACCGGACACCTTCCTCCCAAAGCAGATTCACATTATCAACAGAATTTTCAATTGCTGTACCTCCTTCAACTCCTATTAATCCGCATAATTTTCCTTCATTTGTAATTCTGATTATGTCTTCATAGGTTTTTGCAACTTCAAAGTCTTTGAAATATTTATCCTGATATGCATACAATCTGTTAATTTGTTTTTTCGTAAAACTTAAAGATCTTTTCACTTCTTTCATCGGTATCCATACTGCAAACACTTGTACATCTACACCGCCTTTTTTAAATTTTGGAATATCTGAATGAGTAAATCCGTTATCTACCCCTAAATCTGCACCTTTATTGTGAACCTGCCAGATGAAATCATTATGCGTATCTACTACGATAGCATCAAAATGTGTTTTTATGTAATTTTTTTCCAATGAAGTAGTTTTTAAAGTATCTCGGTTTTTGTTCAGCAATTGTGTTGTTTTCGTATTATAAACCCCTTGTGCTGATATCAATAAACTGAATTTTAATATTAATGTAATTATTGATATATTGAAAATCGTATTCAATTATAATTAAATGGAAATTTCTGAAAGGGATTCGTTCGCAGTATTAAGTGCAGAATTCAAATCATTATCTAAAACCGTTATATGCCCCATTTTTCTTCCTGTCTTTACTTCGTTTTTTGAATAATCATGTAAATAAACATTTTCTTTTTTTAATAACTTATCTAATCCTTTGATTTCTGCTTTACCGTTTCTCTCACCGATTATATTTATCATAACGGCTGACTTTGTATTCATAGATACATCGCCTAAAGGTAGTCCTAATATTGCACGGTTATGATTTTCAAATTGTGATGTCTTTGATGTCTCTATTGTATAATGTCCTGTATTGTGAACTCTCGGTGCTAATTCATTCACTAATAATTCATTGTTGTTCCTAAAAAACATTTCTATACCCATTGTTCCGGTATAATCAATATCATTAACAATTTTTTCTGCAATTTTCTTTGCTGATATTTCAATCTCTTTTTCAAAAAGATCTTCGGAATATTTTACTATGTGGCAGATATGATTTTTCTGAATAGTTTCTACGAGTGGATAGATTTTAATTTCACCGCTAACGCTTCGTGTTATTTGAATTGCTATTTCCTTTTCAAAATTTATAAACTGCTCACACATCAGTTTTCCTCTTTTTGACAATTCTTCAACAGCGGTTTTTATTTCTGATTCTGATTTAATTAAAAAATTACCTTTCCCGTCATAACCCATTGTTCTCGTTTTTAAAACAACCGGGTATTCATATTTCTCTGCAAACTTTAATATATCATTTTCAGTTTCTACTTTTATATAATCCGCTACAGGTATTCCGGACTTAACAAGATTTTCTTTTTGAAAATATTTATCCTGAATTAATTTAATACAGTTGGAGGAAGGGTAAAGTTTTTTTCCGGATTTTTCTAAACTTTCAAGTATTTTATAATTAATAAATTCATTTTCAAGAGTTATAACATCGCAATCATTTGAAAATTTTAAAACATCCTGTTCGTCATTAAAATCTCCACAGAAAACTTCATTTGTAACTTTAGATGCAGAAGAATTTATATCTCCTGTTAATACTTTAAACGTATATCCATATCTGTATGAAGATGCTATTAACATTCTTGCAAGCTGACCACCGCCTAAAATTCCAATTCTCATAATCTGTTTCAGAATGGTTTTAAATATGAATCGTATAAACTTCTGTCTGTAATAACCCTCAACGCCTCCATCAATACTACATCGGCCGGAAATCTCGCTTCTATTTGTTCTTTCTCAGATACTTGTCTTTTATTAATCTCTATTTCAATACTTTTTAAGATTTCATCTTTTGCGGAATTTAATTCACTCAATTCTTCAGCTGCTATTTGATCAGATAACTGATCAAGCAATTGGTTGTAATTATCACCAAAGTTTTTTCCTGCGGCTATATTCCTTAACTCATTTACTTTTCTGTCTGATAGTGAATTATAATTATAACCTGTAGAATTCAAATATGATTTGAATTCATCAAACGTTCTGTCGTCTGACCTGAATAATCCGTTTACCGGATTTGTCATAAGATAATTGTTCGCAAATCTGAATATCAGATCTTTATTTATCAAATCTTTATGAATATCACTTTCTATTGTCACACCAAACTTTATATCCGGCGAAATTCCTCCGAATGCTGAAACCTTTCTTCCGTTCAATGTTTTAAAATCTGTAATTGAAAATAAATCTTTATTTAAAAATACACCGCTTTTGTTTTCTTTGAAATAATTTTTTTCCTGTATCCATCTTCCCGATGGTGTGAAGTATCTCGAAAGTGTTATCTTTAGTTGTGATTCAGGATTTAAATCTTTAAACTGCTGAACTAATCCTTTTCCAAATGATGTATTCCCTATTATTACGCCTCTGTCTAAATCTTGAATTGCACCTGCTACAATTTCTGAAGCGGATGCGGTATTACTGTCAATTAAAACTGCAAGTGGTATGTTTTTAGGAAGTAATGGTTCTTTATTAGAAAAATATTTTTTTTCTGTATTTATGTTTCTTCCCTTAATTATAACAAGTAATGAATTTTTATCTACTAAATTATTTAAAATTCCTACTGCTGCATCTAAAAGTCCTCCGCCGTTTCCTCTTAAATCAAGTATTAACCCGTTTAAAGGTCCTGATGCAAGAAGTGTTTTCAAAGAATTTTCAAATTCAGTGTCTGAATTTTGAGTAAATCTTTCTAACTTTATATACCCTATTCCTTTATTCTTATCATCTATATAACCTGTGTATGAAATATTTTTTAATATTATTTCTTCTCGGGTTAAATCAAAATCTATCGTTTCCTCATCTCTTAATATTTTAAATCTAATTTGTGAACCTACCGCACCTCTTACTTTCCTTCTTAACTCTTCTATTTTCAAATTTGTAACCGGTGTCCCGTCAAGTTCTATAATCTGATCTCCCCTTCTCAATCCTTTTCTTTGTGCCTCATAGCCATTCATAATTTCCGTTATCGTTACAATACTGTCTCTGAAGCCGACTGTTATGCCTACTCCTCCATATTTTCCTAAAGTTATCAAATCTATCTGATCTCTGCTGTTCTCATCAAAATATGATGTATAAGGATCTAATGTATTTAACATCCCGTCAATTCCGGCTTTAACAAATTTATCCGCATCTATTTCATCCACATAGTTTAAAGTAACTTCTCTGTAAACCTTACCGATAACATCAAGGTTTTTATTAATTTTATCATATATGTCATCTTCTCCTTTAAAAACTGAACCTGTAAATACAAGGAATAATACACATAGGGAAATAATTTTTAAATTTTTTAGTTTCATATATTTAAATCTTTCAAAATTTTTATAAAAATTTCTTCTTTGGGTTGCATTGCATCTAATATTCTGAATCTCTTCCTGTTCTGTTTTGCTATTGTTAAATATCCTTTTGCTACTTTATTATAATAATCTGATTTCCGTTTCTCAATTCTGTCTTCGGTGCCTGTCTTAGTTTTCCGTTTCAATGTATCTTTATATGATATGTCTAATAGAAATGTCCGATCCGGTATTAATCCTGAAGATGCTATTTTATTAACTAAACTTAACGAATTTAGTTCAATTTTCCCCCCATATCCCTGATATGCGGTTGATGAATCATAATACCTGTCACAAATAACAATATATTTCTTCTTTAAATATGGAATTATAATCTCATTTGTAAGCTGATTTCTCGATGCTGAAAATAATAAAAACTCAGATACATTTGTCATATTATCGTTTTTTTTGTCAAGAAGTAATTCACGTATTTTTTCTGAAAGTTTTGTTCCGCCCGGCTCTCTCACGAAAATTACTTTCTTTTTTTTTCTTTTTAAATAATTATATAATTGTTTCGCTTGAGTTGATTTTCCTGAAAAATCAATACCTTCAAAAGTTATAAACATTTGAAAAATTAAAAGTTATCCTGTAAAAGTGGAAAGAGTAAAATCCGCAAAATAATATTTAATAAGTAGTCAAATTTTAATTTTTTAAACTTACTTTTTTAATATTTTCTTAAAATTAAAATTTAGATATTGAATTCTAACTAAAATATCTGAGAACTCATTAAAAGTCTAATTTTAATATGCATTTTTTTTGTCGAAGGGTTAACTGCTTTTATTCTTACTAACCTTAGATATACCAATCAAGGTTTAACTCTCGGTGAGTTTGATTACTCTAAATCTGGAAATATCATTACCATTCTTTTATTCGGAATTATTTTTGTTCTCATTTTTTTAAACTTATTCAACTCATCCAAACTGTCTTTAATTTCTTTATTTATAATTCTTTTATGTGGAATTGGCGGACTGTTAACTCTTCTTTTTTTTAACTTATTACAGTTCAAAGATGAAAAAGTTTTCTATGTAATCATTTTTTCAATTATTAATGTTTTCATTTTTATTGGTCTGTTTCAGTTATATTTATCTAAATCCGGAAGATTAAGGATTATAAATAATTTGATTTATACAGTGTTAATCTTTCTTATCTGCTCTTCTGCACTCTTTGTTAGTGTCTATCTGTATCAAGATGATTATAAATTAATTAGTGAACAAAATACATCTTCAGATGCAGGTATAATTTTTGGTGCTGCTGTTTGGGGCGGTAACAGACCTTCGCCGGTTTTAAGGGAAAGGATAAATAAAGGATATGAAATGTGGCAGAAAAAATATGTTAAAAGACTTGTTCTCACTGGTGGAGGTTCACCAAATGAAATGACCGAAGCTGATGTTGCTAAAAATGAATTGATAAAATATGGAATGAAAGATAATAGTTTAATAATTGAAAATACTTCTAATTCAACTATTGAACAGATTTTTTTTCTCCGTGATAAATTATACCGAAGGCAAAACTGGGAAAATGTAATTCTTATTTCTGATAATTTTCATTTGCTGAGAGTAAAAGAAATTGCTGATTTTAATGGAATAAATAATCTTACTATCTCTACTGATACTCCTCTTTCTGCTGAAGGTAAACTGGTTTATTGTATTAAAGAGGTTTTTGCAATTTTAAGTTTTTGGATGTTTGGTATTGGTTAATTTATATTGAATTTAATTAGTGCTTATTTATTGGTATTTTTAAAAATATATGGCAAAACAAGAGATTAAACAGGAAAAAGTAACAGAAAAACAACCGGTAATTAAACGCCGTGACCTCAGGGTTAAAATTTTGCAAATTCTTTATGCTTATGAAATGTCCGGTGACCCCATAAATAAAATTAAAAAAGATATTGTCGGTTCCGAACTTGATTCTGAAAATAATTTATTCTTCGATACTTTAATTTCAAATATTATCAACAATGGGAAATCCCTTGATGATATCATATCAGCTAAATGTGATAATTGGGAACTTGAAAGAATTTCTGTAATTGATAAATTAGTTTTGAAAATCGGAATGGCTGAAATTTTGTATATGCCTGAGATTCCTCCTAAAGTTTCTATTAATGAAGCAATTGATATTGCAAAAGAATATTGCACTCGCAACAGTGGAAAATTTGTTAATGGAATTTTAGATTCATTTCTTAATGATCTTAAAAACGAAGGTACTCTGAATAAAAGCGGAAAAGGTTTAGTGGATTTGAAAAAAAGTAAAAGATGAAAATTAAAAATAAAAGAGATGTTTTCGTTTGGAGCTTATTCGACTTTGCCAACAGTACCTACGCTACCATAATTGTCGCTTTTGTTTTTGCCGTCTTCTTTAAAAATGTTATCAGTGAAGAAAAACCTATTGGCGATTTTTACTGGTCTTTGGGGATTAATATTTCAATGATTATTTCCGCCGTGTTAAATCCTGTCTGCGGTGCAATTGCTGACCTCACTTCAAATAAAAAAAAGTTTTTAATTTTTTTTACAATTCTTTGTGCAGTTCCAACTTCTTTAATGTTTTTTACAGGAACCGGTACTGTTGTTTTCGCTTTAATCCTTTTTATCTTTTCCAATATCGGTTTCCAAACCGGGATGACCTTTTACGATGCATTCATTCCTGAAATTGGAAGTCCTGAAGAGTATAATAAAATTTCTGGTATCGGATATGCAGTAGGTTATGTTGGTTCTCTTATTTCTGTTTTTCTTGTCTTTCCTTTGAAAGATAATCCTAATTTATTATTTCTGATTACAGGATTTCTCGTTATACTGTTTTCACTGCCTCTGTTTCTTGGGTTGAAAGAAAAGAAAACCCGGATTATTGATGAAAAAATTAACTATATAAAATATGGTTTCACTAAAGTAAAAAATTCACTGAAAAACATTGGAAAAACTCCTGATTTAAAAAACTTTTTAATCTCGTTTTTCTTTTATATAGATTCCATTAATACTATAATTTTCTTTTCCGGTATCTTTGCCAGCACTACTCTTGGTTTTTCCATCACTCAGCTTGCAATATTTTTTATTCTCGTTCAGATAACCGCTCTCTTTGGTTCTTTATTGTTTTCTAAACTCGGTGATAAATTAGGTTTATTAAAATCATTAAATATAAATTTGTTTTTCTGGGTATTAATTATATTATCCATTTTCTTCTTTGTTGATAAAAACTCTTATATCTCAATTGCAGGGACTGAGATTCATCTCTTTTACATTGTTGGAAGTTTTGCCGGATTCTTTTTGGGTTCAACTCAAAGTCTTTCAAGAGCTTTAATGAGTAAACTCTTACCTTTGGAAAATAAAGCGGAGTTTTTTGGATTTTATGCATTAATGGATAAAACCTCCACTCTGCTGGGTCCGATTCTGTTCGGAACTGTTTCTTACTTTTCCGGTGGAAACCAGAAACTTGCAGTTTTAACTGTAGGAATGCTTTTTATTTTAGGGTTTATATTTTTAAATAAAGTTAAGGGTGTAAGATAATATGCTTCAAAATTATTTGGCTTTTCATATCACGTCTGAATCAGATAAAATTAAAAATTTTATAATTAATGATATTGACGATCTTAATAAATCTTCTCTTTCTAAATATATTAAAGATTATGTGAAATATAAAATTAATGACGATGAATATTCTTTTGACGAATTACATCTAATGATTGAAGATGCTGTAAAACTGAAATTTAATTACACTATCAGACCTTGCTGGACAATTAAAAGATTTATCTTTGGGGATAAAGAATCCGTTCCCTCCCATTTGATAATCTCAAGATTAAAACTTTTTCAATATTATAAATATTATCCCGATACAATTGAACAATACATTACTGATAATAACCAGTTAATCGTTATGTCTTCTCACATTGAAGACCTTTTACATCAGATTAATACTGTATTGCTCGAAAAACTTGAGATAAAAATTACAACTGAAAAAGTAAAGAATTTTTTTATTCAGATTTTCAAATTAAAATATTCTGATGAACAACAGATAAATCTCGAAGCATCTGTAGATTTTTCTCTGGTAACAAATTTTTTAAATGATAAAGGTTTTAATAAATATGTTGAGAAACTGCTTGAATATGAAAACGATTTTGATAACTCTGAAATTTCATTAAAAGATATTATAAAAGTTTTCACTGATAGATTTAATTCTGTTGATGTTGTTACAATTGATGTTGAAAATGAAAAAACTGAATTGCCAGTAATAACCGAAAAGGAAATTATCTCTGTTGATTTTGATTCCGACATAAAAAATTTTGATGATCATAAAAGAGATATTACCGGTCAGGTCAATGATAACTCTGAAATCGAAATTGAAAAAATTGATATTTCTTTACCTGTCGAAGTTGTAAACGAAAGTTCTCTTGAAGAAGAACGTAAAAGAGTGAAGAGGTTATTCAAAAGGGATGAAATTGACGCGATTAGAAAAAAAATTTTTAAAAATAATAAGCAGGAAATGTTTGATACTTTTGATGAATTGGAAAAAATTCCCGATTGGATCTCCGCAACTAAGTCTTTGAAGTCTTTGTTTTTAAAAAACAATGTTGATATGTATGATTTAAAAGTTATTTTATTCGTAGATATACTAAATGAATATTTCAGAAATAAGGAGAATATAAAAATTTAATGTTTATAGATTATGTAAAAATCAAAATCAAATCCGGTGACGGCGGAAATGGTTGCGTTAGTTTCAGACGTGAAAAATTCGTTCCGCGTGGCGGTCCGAACGGTGGCGACGGTGGGAAAGGTGGTGATGTTATCTTCAAAGGAAATTCAAACCTTAATACTTTAATTGATTTAAGATATAACCGACTGTATAAAGGCGGTCGTGGAACGCATGGACAAGGTGGTGATAAAACCGGTAAGTATGGTAAAGATATTATTATAAATGTACCGGTAGGAAGTGTTATAAAAGATTTTGAAACAAATGAGATTCTCGGTGAAGTTTTGAAAGATGAAGAAGAAGTTATCATCTTAAAAGGGGGAAGAGGTGGTCTTGGAAATACTCACTTTAAAACCTCTACTCACCAATCACCACGATATGCTCAGACCGGTGAAAAAGGAATTGAAAAAGATGTTGTGATTGAACTGAAGTTAATTGCTGATGTTGGCCTCGTCGGATTTCCAAATGCAGGTAAATCTACTTTAATTTCTAAAATATCAGCCGCGAAACCAAAAATAGCCGATTACCCTTTCACCACACTTACACCAAATCTTGGAATTGTTAAATACAGAGAATATGATTCTTTTGTTGTTGCTGATATTCCGGGAATTATTGAAGGTGCTTCAGACGGTAAAGGTTTAGGACTAAAGTTTCTAAGACATATAGAAAGAACTTCAATTTTGCTTTTTATGATTGATGCTGTAAATGTAGATTTTGAAGAAAGTGATTTATTATCTGAGTATAAAGTGTTAAAAAATGAACTTAAAAATTTTAATAAAAATCTGTTAGATAAACCTGCAATTATTTGTTTTACTAAATGTGACGCAATATCGTACGATACAAAATTAAGAATTAAAAAATTAAAAACTAAAATAGAGAAAATAATGATTTCATCCGTTACCGGTGAAAATCTTGATTTGTTAAAAGATTTGCTTTGGAAAAAACTCGAAGAATTAAAAAATGAAGAATAAACCTTTAATACTTATCTCTAATGATGATGGCATTGAATCAGACGGGATAAAAGCTCTCGCAAGAGAAATAAGAAAATTTGCCGAAACAATTGTAATAGCACCGGCAACTCAGCAAAGTGCTGTCGGACATTCCATTACTATTTCAAATCCGATTAGAGCAAAAAAAAATTTAATTGATAAAAATTTTTACGGATATGCTGTTGAAGGAACTCCGGCAGATTCTGTAAAACTTGCTGTTAGAAATCTGCTTAAAGGGAGAAAAATTGATTTGCTTATTTCAGGAATAAACCACGGCTCTAATACTGCTATAAATATTATTTATTCAGGAACCGTTTCTGCCGCTACCGAAGGCACTATTCTCGGTATCCCATCTATCGCTGTTTCGCTTGCAAGTTTCACTTATAATGATTTTTCTACTTCTGCAAAGTTTTCTGCCAAGATTGCAAAAACTGTTTTAAAAAAAGGATTGCCAAAAGGAACTTTGCTTAATGTAAATGTTCCGGCTTTACCTGAAAAAAAAATAAAAGGTGTCTTAGTTACCAAACAGGGAAAATCATTCTGGGATGACAGATATGATTCAAGATTAGACCCTAACAGAAGAGAATATTTCTGGCTCACCGGTAAAATGGCTTCTCTTGATAAAAGTATCGAATTTGATCAAAAAGCAATCGAAGAAGGTTATATTTCTTTAACCCCTGTTCATTACGATTTGACAAATTATGAAATGTTAGATGAAATTAAAAGTTGGAAGATTAAATAATTTATTGCCCTGATTTCTCAGGGCAATATAATTTTATCCTATTTGATTCTTAACCCAGTTTGTGGTAACTGATTTTGGTCTGATTAATGGAGCATTCATTGCTCTTGCCATTATTGACTGGGCTGTTAAACCGAGAATTCTTGATACAGAAAATAATACTGTATAATATTCATACTCAGTTAATCCGTAATGAAAAAGTAATGAACCTGATGCCGCATCAACATTAGGCCAAGGGTCTTTTGCCTTACCCTGCTCAATTAATATCTTCGGAACTATATCAAACAATTGTTCCACAATTTTAAATGTTTCATCATTCGGAATATTTTCTTTACCCCAATTCAAAAATGCAGTAAATCTCGGATCTGTAACACGCAATACCGCATGACCATAACCCGGTATCACTCTTTTATTATTCAGTAAATTCTGACAATAATCTTTAACTTCAGCATCTGTCGGTGAGTGTCCAATATCTTTTCTCATTTGAACAATAAATCTTAAACACTCTTGATTTGCCAAGCCGTGTAATGGACCTGCTAAACCGTTCAATCCACCGCTGACCGCATAATATATATCAGACAAAGCTGAACCGATTGTTTGAGTTGAAAAGGCACTTACATTTCCGCTTTCATGGTCGCTATGAAGTACCATATAAAGTCTCATAAGTTTTTTAAATGAACCATCCTTATCTTCAATGCCAAGCATATGTGCATAATCTGCTGCCCAATCAAGATTGTGGTCAGATTCTATTCTCGGTCCTTTGTTAAATTTCTTTCTATAGATATATGCCGCAATAGAAGGAACTCTCGCAATCAAGTTCATACAATCTTCAAACATCGGCTCCCAAAGTTTATCTTTTCCTAATCCGGCATCATATTGTTTTCTGAACTCAGATTCATTTTCCATCACAAGTATTGCAGTATTTAACATCACCATAGGATGAGTTTCCTTTGGTAAACTGTCAATTACTTTCCATACATAATCAGGAACGTTTGATCTCGAATCCCAATCTTTTTCTAAAGCTTTTAAATCTTCAGCAGAAGGTAACTCTCCTGTTAATAACAAATAAAAAATTTCTTCAGGAAGTTTATCAGTTAATTCTAATATCGGAATACCTCTGATTATTAATCCGGTATCTAATCCTACCTCAGAAGTATCGCAAATGAGTGATTTAACCCCTCTCATTCCTCCGTAAAGCTGATCAATCGTAACGTCTCCTATAACTTTTGTGTTATAGTTTTTTACGATTGATTTCGCTTCCTCTCTTAAACCGGGAATTTGAGAAGCAAGTTTTTCTTTTAATAACATAATTTCTAAAATGTTTTTTGAATAAGCTATAAAGATACTTCTAATATGCAATATTTGAAAGTTACCTTTTAATACCTTTTTATCAAATTTGGCATAGCATTCTAAAACAATTTATTTGAAATAAATATTTGATAATATAATGCTCGGATTGTTAAAATAATTTTGTATCATTTGTGTAATTCGCCTGCTCCTACGGGGCGGTGAAGTTCGTAAATGTTTTGCCGGATGTGAAAATTTTGATTTCCTGACTTTTTTAATGGATTTAATAAGGTATGTAATTTTGATATATTTGATTAAATAAATAAAAAATGTATAATAAAATTATTTATATAATCCTTGTTTTAATCGTAACATCTGTAGTTTCTGTAAATACAGGTTGCAATGATGGTATTGATCAGTCTGCTATTGATTCTATTAATAAATACACAAATTTAATTAACCAATATCCTCAAGACCCGTTTTATTATGTTACCAGAGGAGATATATATTTTGTAAACCAACAATACTTGCAGGCAGTTCAGGATTATGATGCTGCTCTGAATATTGACCCATTTAATCTTGAAGCGTTAAGAAAACTCGCAGTTACTTACGAAAAAATTGATAAATATGCAGAATCATTAAAAGAATATAATAATTTAATTGCTCTTTATCCCGGTGCAGATGATTATATAAACAGAGGACTTTTACATGAAAAATACAAAAATTTACCTATGGCAATCGCTGATTATGACAGGGCTATTTCTTTAAGTCCCGATAATATAAATTATTATATGATTAGAGGTAATGCTCTGGATAAAGCAGGGAATTATCAAAGATCCACTCAGGATTATACTGAGGTTATTAAACGACAACCAAACAATATTGGTGCAATTTTAAACAGAGGAAATGCGTTTTATAATGGTGGAAATTTTAAAGGTGCAGTTGTTGATTTTGAAAAAGTTATTTTGCTTGACCCATCTTATGAAGGTGATTTAAAAGAAAAACTTCAGGTTTCGAGAATTAACGCTCAGAAACAATAATAAAAAAATTTGGTATAATATTTGTAACATTATTAGTTGGTTAACTATATTTATTTAAAAAAATGAAAATACTCAACATCTTTTTATTAATTTCTGTTTTTGCAATTGCATTAAACGGATGTGGAAAAAAAGAAAATACTTTAGGCGTTAATACACCAGGTTCGACTGACCCTAATATGCAACCGCAGGGAGACGGATGGAAAATTCCGGGAAGCGGAGACAGCACAGATATATACGGCACCGGATATTATGACTATAGAGACAGTCTTGAAACTTTCCATATGGGATACAGCAAACCTCGTGACAGTGTGTATAAATATTACAACATAAAAGAATTTGAAAATTATAATTTCTTAATTCAAAGAGATTCCACCAATCCCGGACCTTATCTTGACAGAGGAAATCATTTCCAGAATATAAAACTTTACAGAGAAGCAATCAGAGATTATGATAAATATATTTCAATGATTCAGACAAACCATTCTGCATATATGAATCGAGGTAATGCACACGAGAGATTAAAAAATTATCAGGCAGCGTTAAATGATTATGATAAAGTAATTGAACTGAAACCTAACGATACAATTGCATATTTTAATAAAGGTGTAGTATATGATTATCTTCAAAATTATGAACAGGCAATATACGAATATACAAGAGGTTTACAGGTTGACCCTCGCCTTGCAAAAGCATATTACAATAGAGGTACAACATATCAGATGATAGGAGATGAAGAGAATGCCCGAAGAGATTGGGAAACAGCGATCAGATTAAACCCAAAATATGAGGTCGAATTAAGACCAAAAATAAACGCACTGTAAATATTCTAAAATCATACTAAAAACAAAAAAGGGGCTTCACGCCCCTTTTTTGTTATAGTCTCAACTCACTTCACCAAGACCATTTTCTTTACTGACTTAAAATCACCGGCGACAATTTTATAAAAATATATTCCGCTTGNNGGATTAAATGGGTTCGGATAATTTTGACTCAACTCATATTTATCCGGAACTGAAATATTAATTTCTGTATCCAAATTATAATACTGAAAATTTCCATTGTAATCTGTTTGTTTAATCCGATATTTATATATTCCCTGTTCTAAATTTTTATCAGTAAAATTATATGTAACCTGTTGATTTGAATTTCCCATACCTTCCACAAATCCAATATATTTCCATTCTTCTGTTATATTTATTCTTTTCCTTTCAATTCTAAATCCTGAATTGTTCACTTCCATTCCGGTTACCCATTTTAAATTTACATCTTTGTTTATCACCTCTGATGTGAATGAAACAAGATTTACAGGTAATGGAGCTGATTCATCCGTAATTGCGAAAATTGAAAATGATGATAACCCTCTGACTTTGACATATTTTTCTTCCCAGTTTAGTTCTGATTGTAATAAACCATTACCTCGCGGATATGACTCCCAATTTACTCCATCAAATTTTGCAAGCAAAATAGATGTTTCAGGATTTACAATACTTCCAGTTGAAAGTGAATCAAAATAATATGTTATATCATAAGTCATTCCGGAAGGTAAAGAGGAATCAACTTCTATCTTCAAATATGAAAATCCAAAGTTTGACCCGGGAATAACAGAAGGCGGTGCGGAACCCTGAAAATACTTCACTTTCAATGATTCGGGGGCTACACCGCCACTGGATAACAATGAACTGTTAAATAAAAAATCTGCTAACTTATTCGTTCCATTCGGGTTTGTAATGCTCATATTTTCAGAAAAAGGAACATTGAAACCTGACGGTTCTGCAGACGGGTCAAATTCAAAAGCTCCTACATCAGGTCTTCCTGTTGATGGCTCAGTGCTTCGGTCATTTCCAAAAAAGTCTCTGTCTTCATCTGTAAAAACTCCTGAGTTGTTTGAATTCCAACTATTTTCATCAAGTATATTAGGAAGCAAATTTGTATTAGAAGTAAATCCGGGATTTCCTTCTCCCGAAAAAATATCTTTTCCTGTTTTCATCTGCCAATTACCAAGATTATCTGATGAGTCCGTTCCGACTTTTCCAACTCCTTTTTTGCCGGGTCCTGTCGGATTTATATAATAATTATTTCCATTTGCCTCTAATATGTTTGATACATCTTTTGTTCTTACTCCTACTGTTCCGGTTCCTATTGTATTGACACCAAGATTATTTGAAATATTATTGTTCAAAATTTTTACTTTTGCAGGATTTGAAAATATGTTTATTCCGTATGATGTTGCACCAGTTTTGTTTAATGTGTTTCCGTATAAATTAATTGAATTATGAATTATCTCAACATCAGCCTCAAATTCATTTACAAAAATTCCGGCAGGATTTTTTATATCTTCCGTTGTCGCGCTATTACTTCCATCTCCCGAGATTCCGTGAATTACATTATTTACTATCTTAACTTTTGACGCAGGTTCGTTTGTACTGATATTAATTCCATGTGCCCCGTTTCCGGCATTTCCTGTATGACCAAGATTATAAATTTCATTCTCTGCAACTATTACATCCTTAGTTCCTTCACCTATAACAATTCCGGCATCTGTTGTGGCAAATTGAGATTTAAAGTTTCCTATTTTATTTCCTGAAATTTCAACTTCATCTGCTGCTTTTACTACAATCCCAATATTATTATTTGCAAAATCACCAACCGAATCCATTCTGTTGTTATTTATTTTTACATCCCGAAAAGCAAATAAATCATCATTATTGTTTTTTACCCCATCAAAAAATATTGCTGTTCCGGCTCCTGCAAAAAAATTATTTAGTATCTGTAAATCCCTTATTGATGAATTTATATTAGGATTCTTTTTTATTCTTAAACCCGGTGCCTCATTTCCATTCTCTATTAAATTTTTTGCCTGAAATAATAGATTTAAAAATTTAACCGTTGCTTCATCATTTGTGTCATTGTTTATAATTTCTGCTATCTCAGAGTTTATCTCCGATAAATTTATTAATGTAATATCTCGTGAATTTGTATTGTCCGTTTCTGAACTTCCGTTTACTGTTACAAAGCTCATATCTTCTAAAATTAAGAGTGCATCATTGGGAACATTTCCTCTTATAACTGTTTTTACTCCGGCTGATGGTCTTATTGTAATCGTATTGTTAATCGTGGTGTTAAATTCATTTTCAATTTTTAATTTAATCGGAAAATTTTCTGCTTCATATACTGAATCAAGCAATAAAATTTGTATCGGTCCGTCAATTCCCCTTCTGTTTATATCTTCAATAGCATCACTTTATGTCGGATAAACTCCTGACGCATTTATATTAAACAAAGTCATATCCAAATTATCAGGATGATATCTGAGTATTCCTTTGTATGGCTTTCCGGCAATCATTGGATTATTATTTTGTGAAGAATTTTTATCTATATCAAATGTAACTCTCAATCCTGACATATTATTGAATAAACTCAACCCTACATTTATTATTCCGCTTAATGGTGGAAGTGTTACAATATACTCCGGTAAATTTACCGGTGCTGAAATAATATCTGCAACCGATGTTGCACTGAATCCTAATGATGGATGTGCTGATACATTTGGAATTGACTGAATATCTTGTGCTGTTACGAAATACTGAATCGTATCATTTGAAGAAATCGTTCCACCAAAAATCCTTGAATAGTCTATTACAAAGCTAAATGCGGATGAATCATTTGTTGCCTCAGAAAATTTCCATCCTGCATCACTTGAGCTGTTTCCTATAAATGAATTTATATCTTGTTTCCTTTTATAATATATTCTTGGTTTCACACCTGGTGTGATATTTACAACTGACCCTAAGTCTATTATTATTGCAAAATTATTTAAAACTCTGCTTACCGTATTTTGAGAATTTAATAACGGAGTAAATGAAATTTGCGGTGGAAATATATCCATCTTTACCATATCTGATTCACTTGCTCCTATATCAGGAAAATTTCCACCTCCGTTTATTGCTCCCGGTTTTGGTCTTTCATTTCCATCTATATCGTTTGTTGCTGATGAAATTTCAATAGCTCCTGATTCAACGGGAGATGGAGAAAGTCCGTTGTTCAATCTTAAATTTCCTATTGCAACATTTTGATAGTTTTGAAAAAATCCTGATGGGCTGAATCTGTCGTTTGAACTGCTGTCTCTCCAGTTTGCAATATTTACATTTGTATTTCCCCACAATCCCAATGCTTCAGGTAATGAACTGTTCAATAAATTATTATCAACAAACCCTTCCTGCCAACCTGTTTTTACTGTTGTTCCTTGATTTCCAAAAGCAAAATGAAATCCACTTCCGCCTGTTCTGGAATTATCAAATATATTATTTTTAATTTCAACAGGATTTGTTTGTGTATTAGTATTAAATATTCCTCTCAATAATGCAAATGAATTTAAACTTCCTGAGGTTACTGTTCCGGATATCTTTATTGTGTTATAATAAATTCTTGTTCTGTTCGGATTATTTGTTTGTATGTTTATTCCGATAAATGATGTATTTGTGTTCTGCCCGTCGCCTAAACTAATCATATTATTTGCAATCATATTGTTTTCATTGCTACTGAAATTTCTTATGCAAATTCCTGTAACATTCGGAGGAACGGTTGCGGTTGTACCGGTTCCTGCATTCCTTATATCACTGATTATATTTTTTGTAATTTTTCCCGTAATGTTATTTGCAAGTATTCCGCAAGGTGAAATTTGTGTTAATGTTGTTGATGATGAAATCAATGTGCTGATTGTATTACTGTCAATATTACCTGATACGAATGTTGAAGGATTAAAATTTATACCAACTAAATTTCTTCTGTTTCCCAAGAAACTCGTCATTGTTGCATTTGTTGATATATTACTAATTTTGTTTCCTTTAATAATTGCAGGTGATGCCGAACCGCCTCCATTTCCAACATCTATCCCGACTAATGCACCGACACTGCTTGGTGATGTGGCTATATTTGAGATGTTTGATATTACATTATTTGAAATTTCTGTTAATGCTGTTGCCGATACAAATATTCCGTACTGTCTCTGATTTCCTTTGATATCAATACTTGACGGATTAGTAATGTGACCTATAAGATTATTTTCTACATTTGTCCTGCCTTGAACAATATTAATTCCTGAAAATGTTGTTGAACCTGAATTTGTGAAGGTAAGATTTTGTATAACATTATTTTTAATTTGTGATAAATCTGTTGTATTACAATTAACTTTTATGCCGTTGAATGTTACGGTTGATGCATTTGCCCAATCATTACCTCCGGCTAATGAATCACTTCCTCCAATTATATTACTGTCTATGATATTATTACCTGAATTACTTCCGGCATTAAAATCTATTGCAGTTATTATTAATGAGAATACAGGATCGTTCTGTTTCTGAAAAAATGAATTTTTTCTTATTATCCAGTTGCTACCGTTCCCGGTTGAAGAAACTGTTATTCCACTGTTAGTAAATTCTGAAAATTGATTTCCGTAAATTGTATTGGAATTATTTAATGCAGATGCTGTTCCGGATGAAAGAATGTGGTTTGAACCGGTGAAAAAATTTGATGAATTGAAAAATCGGCAACCTGAAATTAAATTATTGCTGTTTCCTGTAGATGTTGATGTAAAAAACACAATACTTGCCCTTGAGTTTCCGATTATGTTAGTCCGAATATAACAGTTTTTCACAGTATTAAATGAAGAACCATTTTTAAAAACAATAACAGAGGCAAAATCACCATCTTCAAAATTTTGTATTTGCAATGAATCTTTTCCGTCAATTGTTACATTATCTGCCCCGTTAAATTCAATCATCGGTGAATTTATGTTTGCATTAAGATTATATTGGAAACTTAATCCGGATGGTTTTATCAGAATTGAACTGTAGTTTGATCCGGAACCGTTTCCTGATGAATTCAATACGGCAGTAGATAGAATTGACATAAATCCCGTAAGATTTATTATAATATCTCCGGTGTGTAATCCGGTATTAATTGCATCAAATGCAAGATTCAGGTTTGTATATTCAGTTGTATTTGAATTTGCGACTACTGAAACCTGTGCAATAATATCATCATTTGATAATGTTATTATTGAAACGAATAAAATAAATATTAATTTTTTCATAAGCCCCCTTATGATTTAAGTTTAAATCAAAATTAAATACATTGATTCGCGGTTACAAGGGTTTGTCAATAAATGAGTAGAAAATGAGTAGTTGAATTTTTTAGTGTAATTTGTGATTTTGATATATGACTATTAAAACTAAAATTGAAAACCTCCTTTTAAAATCTGCAAAGTATAAAAACGTTAACCCTGATAAATCAATTCACTTTATTACCAAAGCTTTAACGCTCGGATCAAAACATAATATTTTAGAATCAAGAATTTACTATGAACTTGGTATTTATTATAATCTTAAAGGTGAATTTAATTCTTCTCTAAAAAATATTTTGAAATCACTGGAGGTTTTTAATAAAGAAACTGACAGCGAAACTTTTCTCGCTAAAATTTATTCTTATTTGGGAAATGTTTATTATAAAGTTCACAAACCTGTGGAAAGTTTAAATTATTTATTAAAAGCCATTAAACTTCAGACAAAGCTCAATGCTGAAAGAGATTTGATTTTGTCTTATATTCGATTAGGCACTTACTATAATACTTTTGAAAAAGAATATAAAAAAAGTATTGATATTTATAAAAAGGCAATGAAGATTGCTCAAAAGTCAGGCGAGATTGAATTGCAAAATTCTATTTACGGTGGTATTGCCTCAGGTTACTTTGACTCTAAAAATTATTCAAAAGCAATTGTGTATTACAGACTTTCAATTGAATTGTGCGACAGATATAAGAACGACTATATAAAAATTAATAATCTCAATGAATTGGCAAAATGTTATTATTACATTGGGGATTATTATGAATCTTTGAAATATAACAGTGAGTATTTGAAGTATTCAAAAATATTCAGAAATAATAATGACATTTACGGTGCGTTCGTATTTTATGTATTGATATATTTTAAATTAGGGAATAAATCAGAAATCAATAAATATTTGAAACTGGCAAATAATCATGAAAAATATGTTTCAGACAAAATTGAAATATATACTACTTACAGAACTTTGTCAGATATTTTTGGAGAATCCGGAGATTTCAAAAAAGAAATTTTTTATTTTAAGAAATATCATAATTTATATATAGAAAGTTTAAATGATACTTTAAAAAAAGAAATTAAGGAAATGAAATCAGTTTTTGAAAAAGAACAGGCGGAAAAAGAAGCTGAAATTTATAAACTAAAAAGTGTTAGACTCAAAAAGGAAGTTGAAATCAAAAAACAAGAACTAAGCAAATCAGCCAACTACTTAGTTTTAAAAAATGAATTCATTGACAGATTTACTTTTGAAATTAAAGAATATATAAAATCAACTGATACAGGGGCAAATGTAAAAATTAAATTATTCGGGCTTATTAGGGAACTTGAAAAGAAAAAAAGAATGAATGAAGATTTAAATAAACTTGAAGTAACTTTGAATCAGTTAAATATGAAATTCATTGAAAGATTATCAAAAAAATATCCGTTCCTCACAAAATCAGAACTGAAAATATGTTCAATGATGAAATCAGGTCTGGAATCTGATGATATTTCTAAATTGCTATCAATTTCTGTAAGAACTCTTGAAAACCATCGTCATCATATAATAAAAAAACTAAACCTTCCAAAAGGAAAAAGTTTAGTTTATTTTATTAATGGCATTAGTTAATTTATTCTTAAATTATTAATAGTAATTTATACTCCAAGGTCCCTCAGCTCTTATCTCAAGTAGATAAGGATTAATTTCAGGAACAGTATATTTTGCTACTCCGTTATACTTTCCGTTAGCATTTGCGAGTTCCTGAACAAACTGTCCGGAATTCGTTAACAGTCTTACTCTGAAATTTGAATTGCCTGTGTATTCCATTAAAAATGTAGCTTCACCGGGAAGTAAATCAATTATCAAATCTCTATTGCCTGATTGAGTATAACTCATTCTGTACATTTCTATCTGATTAACGCTTGGATTTTCAGACTCTTGAAATGAATCACCTGAACCAATACGCTTGCAAGTTGAACAAGATGATAATATTACAGCAAATGAAAGCAGAAAAACTGCATTGTATAAAATTTTTTTCATTGGATTTTTAGTTTTGCATCAGGGATTTACAAAGATATAATATTGAAATTATTTCTAACAGTCAAAAATATGGCGACTTATGAATTTTTCAAAACAACCATTCATAACGTTTAAAAACTTCATCACGAATTTCCACGAATTAAACGAATTACACAAATCATACGAAACTGTATAAACAATATGTGAAATTCATAACAAATACAATAAATTGATTTGGACAACTAAGAGATAAAATATAATTATAATAAAATGGATTATATAAAATCTTAGATAATATTTTTATAAAAATGAGAAAATTCTTTACATATAAAATAAATCATATAATTAATATATTTGCAATCTACCAAAAAAATGCCCGGGTGGCGGAACTGGTAGACGCGCAGGACTTAAAATCCTGTTGCCAGTAATGGCAGTATCGGTTCGATTCCGATCCCGGGCACGTAAAAACCCTCAGAAATTAATTTTTCTGAGGGTTTTTTAATTTTTTTCCGGTGGTCTTCTTAACCATGTTAAGACTATCACAAATAAACTTATTGCCATAAAACTCTCTGCCCAGAAAAATGAAACATAATCTGAAAATGTACCAATCGTTGGAACTAACGGTTGCATATTTCTTAATGCGGGTAACGCAAATATCATTGCAGAAATAAAAGCCATCATTCCAAGCTCAGCTTTTCTTTTTCTTACAACAACTGACAATACTAACAATATAACTATTCCTGATAGTAACCACATTGCTATCATTATAAATACAGAAAAAAATAATGTTGAGTTTGACCTGTGTATATTTACATTTATCGCACTGTATATTTTACTGACCGTAGTATCCTGTACAGGATGAAAATTATATCCGTGTAATGAACCTTCAAATGATATGGAAATTGGTATGTCGTCTGTAATTTCTGAACCTATCAACGTAGTATCTATCATATCACCTGTTTTTCTTAATTCAGAAAACATTATTATTGGCGAATCATATTCATCAAAAGGGTATTTAGTTAATAATCCGTAAACGTTGTATTCTATTTCAATCGGGTTTACCTGCATTCCTTTCTGAAAAAGAAAATCCTGTGTACCGGATGCTGAGTTTGTATAAAAATAAATGTTCCTTTTTAGCAATTCATACTTATCAGTTAAATCTCCTTTTGGTGATATAAAAACTCTTGTCGTCATATCTCCTGATAGTGGATCCATTGCTACAACTTTAATTACTATATCTATATAGTTTACAGTATCAGATGACTTGTTTAATTCTACTATCGTTTTTTCTTTTCCTTCTTTTGTGTACATATTAAACACTAAAGAAAAAATAAATCCGAAAATTATTATAGCTATAATACCACCTATTATTTCTTTTTTATTCATAATTTTGAATTGCATTATAATGTAAAAATAAGAATTTTAAATTTAAAATATTGAAATTTTTATGAAACCAAATGAAAACGAATTCCCGGTTTTTTATAAACCATACATTGATGAAATAGATGGAGAAGATATTTTAGAGATTTTAACTTCTCAGGGAAAAACTGCAATTAAGTTTTTAAAAGATATACCTGAATCAATAGGCACTTACAGATATGAAAAAAATAAATGGTCTATAAAAGAAATTATAGGTCACCTTGCGGATGCTGAAAGAGTTTTCGCTTACAGACTTATGAGAATTTCAAGAGGTGATAAAACTGACTTACCGGGCTTTGACGAAAATTTTTATATCGCAAATGGAAGGTATAATGAAATGAGTATGAAGACTTTAATTGATGGTTTATTATACCTCAGAGCGTCAACGGTAAATTTAGTGTCACAGCTTTCTGATGAAGAGTTAAACCGATCCGGCTCTTCAAATGGTTCTCCAATCACAGCGAATTCATTGGCTTATATCATCGCCGGTCATATGGAACATCACATTAATGTTATTAATGAACGATATTTAAGCTCTTAATTCTGTATGGAAAATACAAAAGTTATAAACATTCTTAAAATTGTCAAAAGCACAAGTTTAAATGATTTAAAACATTTCGTATATACATACAGACACAAACGAAAAATTGTTATTCCACTATTTGAACTCCTCATAAAATATTATCCTGATTTCTCAGAAAATGATATCTCGATAGAAAATATTTTCAAAAAACTTTTCCCGGATAAAAAAACAGACCTGAATCTGATGAGGGTTATATTGAATGATTTAGGAAATGTACTTGATGAATTTTTGGTTAATGAATTTATCAAAGAAAATGAAATTGAAACAGAAATTATAAAACTTGATAAATACAGAACTTGTAAACTAAATAAACTATTTAACAAACAGCTTAAACAAATAGAGAAAAAATTAAAAAATGCTGAACTTCCATATGATGATGTATTAAATTTTGAGTTAAAAATCTATGAAATCGTTACTCTATATTATACTGAAAATTTTGATATTAAAAAAATAGATGAGTATATTCTAAAATATCTTAAAAACCTGACAAGATTTTTTGTATTCCGAAGCAATGAATGTATTCAGCACTTTGAAATTTCAAAATATTATAATGTAAACTCAAATGATAAATATCTGAATCTTCATAAAAAATCATTTAACTCAAAATCATTTATTGAAAACAATTTAACCTCAACTGATGAAAAAGATAAACTGATTAATCTTTATCATTACTTAACTTTGGCTCAAAAAAACCCAAAAAACAAAAAAATTGAAGATAATTTTTATTCAATGTTTGAAGAATATAAATCAAAATTATCTAAAAATGATTTAAAAAAATTATTTATCGGTATTCATTATATGATTTCGGTAAAATATGAATGTGGATTTTATGTTACAGGTAATTATTATTTTAATTTATACAAATCTATGATTGAAAACGGAATCTTAAGTTTTGATGATTCTCAGTATTTGGATTCTATTTTATGCAGAAATATCGTTGTCAAATATTTAGAGTATAAAGATTGGGTATCAGAATTTATAAAAGTATATATTCCAAAATTAAAACCTGAAATCAAAGAAAGTTTTTTGCATTATTCCAAAGCTTTTACATATCTCATTGATGGCGATTTTGAAAAATCTTTGTTTCATTTACCAAAAGTTGAATCAAATATTCAGATTATTAAAGCTGATGTTAAGTTGTTTTATCTTATGAATTATTATGAACTAAATTATTATGAAAATGCCTTAAGTCTGATTGATAGCTTTAAGCACTATAGTTCAAGTGATAAACATTTAAAAGATTTTCATACCAAACTGTATAAAAATTTTATGAAAATTTATTTAAAGTTATTCAAAATTAAAATGAGTGGAAAAAACAATGAGTTTGAATTAAATAAAATTTTAGTTGACCTAAACAACGAATATAATTTTTCTCACAGAAACTGGCTATTAAAAAAAACAAATGAATTATTAAATAAAGGGGCTTGATTAAAGCCCCTTTGATTTTATTCCAATCAGTTATTTCATCAATATCATTTTTTTGGATACTATAAATTCCTTTCCGTCCGTTGACTTTGCTATTATCCTGTAAAAATATATTCCACTTGCAAAATTATTTAAATCAAGCGTTTTCGTATAATATCCTGCTTCAATATTTTGTGAATTTATTATTGAAGCCACTTCCCTTCCGAGCATATCATAAACCTTTAAACTCACCACACTATTATATGGAAGTGAAAAATCTATTTTTGTTGTCGGATTAAACGGATTAGGATAGTTTTGTGAAATTTCATAGTTCTGAGGAACTCCAACTGAAATTTCATTTCCAAGTGTATAATATCTGAAGTTTCCGTTGAAATCTACTTGCTTTAATCTGTAAGCATATACACCTGAATTTAATCTGCTGTCTGAATATGTATAGTTTTTTACTTGATTTGAGTTTCCTGCTCCTTGAACATATCCAATCTTACTCCATTCGTTTGTTACACCTGTCTTCTTTCTCTGTATTTCAAATCCCGAATTATTCTGTTCATTTGATGTTGACCATTTAAGTGTGATATTATTATTTTCCAGTGACCCGGTAAACGAAATCAATTCTACAGGTAAAGAACCTGAACCGCCAATCTCCGGTTGCTGCACCCAATCTGCAAGCTGTTCAAAAAATCCTAACGCTCCAAAATTTATTCCTCTAACACCGGCACTTCCGCCACCACCAAATTTGAAAAAGTTGAATGAGATTGCAGTATAAAAAGTGTTATAATTAGTTGATACACCTCCATATACTACCGATACCGCAGAGTCTCCGTTTCCACTCTCTGAAAGAGGTACAAATGCCACACTGCTTCCGTTTGTTGAAATAATCAAATCAGGCGATGAATAAGGAATTTCTGTTGTGTCATCTGTTATCGACGAGAAGAATCCCAAACCTTTTATTCTTCCATCATCATCTGCAAAAGGTGGTCCGCCCATTGATTTCCCCTGAGGTCCCCAGCTTGTTTGTAAATATCTCGCTTTTAAATATTGCCTGTAAAATGTTGTATCTTCCACACTGCTAAAATCAAAATCATTATCATTTCTGTCTCCGAGTTTATTTCCAAATACCATAAGTGTCTTCTTATCTGAGAGAGTTGAGTTATCAAGAAATGATTTTAATGAATCTCTTATTTCATCATTCCAAGTAGTAAATCCATCCCAGTTATATCCACTGAAAAATACTATAATTGTTTTCCAATTTGTTAAAGAAGTATTTATGTTGCCTACACCCATTGTATCATAATCATTTACAAATCTTCCATCTGCGTTTATAACATCAATAAATTTGTTTTTACTTTGAGTATGACCATTTAATAATAAAATCGTTTTTGAATTTTGTGGTGAAAATGTTCCTGATGCTACATTGTTGGCTTCTATCTGATCTGCAAATAGATAAACTGAATCTGTTATTGTGTAGGTTTCATTGTTAATAAATGTAAAATCTTTGAATGTTATCACAGTATCAGTTCTCGAAGTTAAATTGTTAATTTGAATTGAATCTATATAACCTCCCGGCGAAACCTTTCTGAATGCTTTAAATGTTTTTGCTATATTACTGTTGTTTCTTACTGTTGATGTAAAGTTCTTAACCGTATTGTTCTTGTGATATGATGTACCAAAATAATTTATACTTGCTGCTTCTACATCGTTATCTATTGATATTCCGTTAAACTCAACCGCACCAATATCAGGCATAGTAACGTTTCTCATATTTCCATATATATCACTTGTAACACTTATAGGTGTTGTTACAGGGGTTCCTCCATTATTCAATTGAGTTGCAATATCTGTTCTTATATCAGGAAGATTTCCTGCAATATTTTGAAACGGAGGTAATTCTGTTACTGATTGATTATCTCTCGGTGATACATATGTCCTGAATTGACTTATTGAACCAATTTCCAATACCGGACTTCTAAAAATAAAGTTATCTTCTCCGGGATTTACATAAAAACAATTGTTATTTGACAAAGCAGAGTAATTACCTCTGAAATCCTGTGTACTTCCAAACGCCGCTGTATATCCAAAATTTCCTTTGTTTGAAATATTTACAAATATATTATTTCTCATATCAAAAATTCCGGTTGTGGATTCATATTGCTGCCAGTAATAAATGCTATGAGTACTGAAGAGTGGACTTATTCCCGCTCTCTGTGAATTCAGATAAACTGTATTATAATATAAATTCACATCAATATTAGAAATATTGTAAATATAAATTCCAACTATCCCGGCTATTGCATTTACACCTCCATAAGTTGCTGTTAGATTGCCTACAAAATTGTTGTATATATTTGATGATTTTGATACATAAATTCCGTAAACACTTCCAAACTCAACCGCATTTAGATTATACACTTTGTTATTATATATATTACCGGAACCTATTATTCCAATACAATTCTCGCTGTTATAAACTTGATTATTATATACATTCTCTCCTTCTATTCCAATTAGTGTAACCGATCCATCAGTTGAATTTATTTCATTATTATAAATATTGTTATGATGTATATTTTTACCTAATATTCCGTGAATCTTGCTCGCAAACCCTTCTCCGTTATGTGTAAGATTAAAAACATCATTCCCGTAAATATTAACACTGTCAGCATCTTGTGTATTTACCTGTATTGCTCTCACTCCATAGTTTATTCCATTTCCCGTCATATTAGATACATCATTGTTGTAAACTTCTATTCTGTTACCTCCGGAACCAAACTGATGAATTCCATATAATAAACCCGGATTTGAAAAACTTCCTGTACCGAAACAATTATTAACATTGTTATCAAAAATTTTGACAATACCGTTTGCACCACTTCTGATGGCGTGGATACTGCTTGAGTTTGATTCGTTATTTGTTCCTACTGATATATTGTTACCGTTTATCTCACAGTCAGACTCATAACAAGGAAATGTGTTAATTCCAAAAATCGAAACCGATCCGGCTGTTGACGCTCCACCCGAAATTCTGTTTCCTGAAATATAAAAATTATTTGCCTGCCTTATATCAATCCCGTATGTGGTTTGAAATCCCCCGCCAAAACCTGTTATGGTATTTCCACCGTCAGTGCCAATAAAAATATTATTATCATATACTCCATAGTTTATTCCGATAGGATTTAATCCGAGTATAACAATTCCATTGTAACAATTTATAATTGAGTCTGAAGAAATATTTAAATATGTCATCGATTTGTTTGTATCAATAACTGAAACATTCTGAATTAAACTGTTTGATGAAGTATAATTTGTCGAAAGTATTCCGATTGTATATTCATTTACTTTGTTTAATTCTATTTTACAATTTTTAATTGTAATGTTTTTACAGGCATTTGTATCAGCATCTCTTCTTGCAAGTAAAACTCCATACTCCATTCTTAACGTATTGGTAGTGTTTGCCGGATTGTCTCTGAAATTTATTCCGTCAAATGTTATAAAATCACCTCCTGATATTTTTATTATAGCATCAGCCTGAAATCCGTATGCCATAGGGTTTACAGTACCGCTTGTTCCTAATATTACCGGATTTAAACCCGCATCTGATTTTTGAAATACAATTGGTGCAGTTGATGATCCGCTTGTGGTGATATGCATTGGTGATTCTGTGAATGTTTGTCCTGTTTTCACATTAAATGTAACTCCTCCCATTCCGACACCTTGTGAGTTTAAATCTGTTATAGCGGCACTGAACGAGATGTAATCACCCGAACCTGTATTGTCAATTGTTTTTGTTCCGGTTAACTGCCCGAAACTTAACTGTGTAATCAAAAAAAAATTGATTAAAAGTGTAAAAGTAAATTTTTTCATTTTTATAATCCCCTGTTTAAGTTTTAAAAATTTTCCACTCTTATCCCCCCTTAAAACAGGGGTAATAAGAGTGGGATAATACTACTTAAATTTTTTAGCTTTAAGTAAGTACATTCAAAAATATTTGTATAAGTATTAGAATCAAAAGAAAAGTTTTAGAAAAAATTACAAAGAATTTACTAAAAAAGTGCTTAAATCGTTCAGAATTAACGTTTTTGTAAGTTTTAATTACAAAAATAATTACCTGAAAAACTCTTTATTTTAGACTAATTTTATAAAATTTCTTAAAAATATTGTTATGGCAACTTTTCTATATAAAATTCATCCGAAAAAAGAAAATTTTAATGAAACCGGTTCGCAGGAAGATTTCAAAATAATGGGAGAACACTTTCTCTATCTCAAAAACTTAATGGAAAAAGGGGTTTTGTTTTTTGCAGGTCCATGCCTTGATGCTTCTATGGGGCTTGCAGTTTTTTCAGCCGAAAATCTATCTGAAGCACAAAAAATTCTTGATAACGATCCTGCCGTAAAAAATGGTGTAGTAAAAGGTGAAGTTAAAGAATTTAAATTATCACTTCTCAACAATGATTGGCAAGAAAAATAATATTTCTGTCTTCATATCTTTTGAAACCTAATATATTTATTTTTGTTAAAATCTTATAAATGGACGTAATAACAGAATTTTTTAAAAATCTTGGTGATTTAGAAGCTCTTATTAAATGGGGTGGACTTACCGTTTTAATTATTATAATTTTTGCCGAGACCGGTTTATTAATCGGTTTCTTTTTACCCGGCGATTCTCTGCTAATTACTGCAGGATTGCTTGCTGCTCAAGGTTATCTTGATATTTTTTGGTTAAATATCTCTCTTATTCTTGCCGCCATAATTGGCGATACTGTCGGATATTGGTTCGGAAGAAAAACCGGTCCAAAACTTTTTCAGAGGGAAGAATCTCGCTTCTTTAAAAGAAGCCATCTGCTGAAAGCTAAAGAGTTTTATGAAAAACACGGAGGTAAAGCTATTATCTATGCTCGCTTCGTGCCGTTTGCAAGAACTTTTGCACCAATAGTTGCCGGTGTTGCAGAAATGAATTACAGAAAATTTGTAACTTTTAATGTTGTCGGAGGTATCGTTTGGATTACATCTCTCTCATTGCTTGGTTACTATTTTGGAAATATTCCATTCGTAAAAAAGAATTTTGAATATGTAATTATAGGTGTAATTATACTTTCAGTTATGCCTATTGTTATCGGATATTTAAATCACAGAAAAGAAGAAAAATTAAAAAAAGAAAAGGAAGCGGAAGTAAAATAAAGTGACTGAAACAGTAAATAAATTACAAAATATTATTATAGTAGGTGATAGAGTTTTAGTTAAACCCAAATCTGAAACCGAAAGAACTAAAACCGGACTTTTCCTTCCTCCCGGCGTTCAAGAGAAGGAAATTGTACAAAGCGGATATGTTATGAAAGTAGGACCGGGTTATCCTATACCTTTACCTTCTGATAATATGGATGAAAGTTGGAAAGAATCAGATGAAAAAATTAAATATATCCCTCTGCAAGCTAAGGAAGGTGATTTAGCAATCTTTCTACAGAAAGGTTCATATGAAATATATTTTGAATCTGAAAAATATTTCATTGTTCCTCAGCACTCCATTCTTATGCTTGAAAGAAATGATTTTTTCGATTAATTAAAACTTTTTTTTATTTTATCCGTAAATAAATTTATATTAAGTAGTTTTTTTAAGCATATTCCTGTTCTGTTTATTTAGGGCAGGAATATTTTTTTTTGATTAATGATAAACTCCGTAATTGACTAAAAAAGAAAAAATATTATTATTTATTCTGGCAGCCGTTCAGTTTATTGTCATAGTTGATTTTATGATTATGATGCCTCTTGGTCCTCAACTTATGAGAATTTTCGAAATTTCCCCTCAGCAATTCGGATTTTTGGTTTCTGCATATACTTTTGCAGCAGGTATATCAAGTTTGATAGGTGTGTTTTGGGTTGATTTTTTTGACAGAAAAAAAGTTCTCTTTTTCAGTTTTACGGGATTAGTTGTTGCTACTTTTGCCTGTGCTTTAGCTACTTCTTATGAATTTTTAATGCTGGCAAGAATATTTACCGGTATATTCGGTGGAATTCCCGGTGCTGTTGTTTTTTCAATAATTGGTGATATGTTTGAAGAAAATAAAAGAGGTACTGCTTCCGGTTATGTGGCAACAAGTTTTTCACTCGCCTCTGTTATTGGTGTTCCGTTTGGTTTGTTTATTGCAAGCTTTACAAACTGGCACGCTCCATTTTATCTTTTATGTTTTTTCGGACTCATTATTTTATTTATGATTTTCAAATATGTTCCTAATATTAAAAAACATTTAAATCATAAATCTGATGATAGTAAAATTTATGATTCATTTATTTACATTATTAAAAACAGTAATTTAAGAATTGCACTCCTTTTTATTGGTTCGCTGGTTTTAGGTCAGTTCACTATTGTTCCTTTTATCAGTCCTTATATGTCATCAAATATTGGTTTTACTGATGGTGAACTGTCTTTGATTTATCTGATTGGTGGTGCGGCTACTATTATTTCCTCTCCGAAAATAGGTAAACTCGCTGATAAATACGGTAAACCAAAAATATTTACCATTATGGGTTTTCTTTCCCTTATACCTATTATTGCTGTAACTAATATGCCTAAAGTAGGTATTCCCATTGCTCTCATTTTTACTACTTTAGTATTCGTATTTTTCAGTGGAAGGTTTGTTCCCGCAACTGCTTACATCACTTCCGTTGTTTCAGCTAAATATCGCGGCTCTTTTATGAGTTTCAATTTTGCGTTTATGCAAATTACTTCCGGTGTTGCTTCTCTTCTGGCAGGGATGATAATTACTAAATCACCTGACGGACAACTTGAAAATTATCCCTTCGTCGGATTAATTGCAGTTGTTTTTACTTTCATCGCTATTTTTATGATTAAAAAAGTTAAACAGGTTGATGAAAATGATTCCGAATTAAAAATTAAAAACACTTCCAAAACTAAGGATATTATTCTTCAAGAATAATTTATATTAATATTGAATTTTAATATGCTTTTATCCATTTTTCCAAAATTTATTTTTTGGAAAAAGACCACAGAATTTTCACTCCCATTGTTATAGTATCCGCATTAGGTTATTTCGTTGATATTTATGACCTCGTGCTGTTCGGTATTGTAAGAATAACCTCTCTCACTTCTCTCGGATTAACCGGTGATGAACTCACTTCCTCCGGCGTTTTGCTTCTTAATATGCAAATGGGTGGTATGCTTGTAGGGGGTATTCTTTGGGGTGTTCTCGGTGATAAAAAAGGACGCGTTTCTATTTTATTCGGTTCGATTATTTTATATTCCGTAATGAACATTCTCAATGGCTTTGTTACTGATATTCCTCAGTATGCTATAGTACGGTTTCTCGCAGGGATTGGGCTTGCAGGTGAGTTAGGTGCCGGTATCACTCTCGTTTCAGAAACAATGAATAAGGAAAAACGGGGGTATGGAACTATGATGGTAGCAGGCATAGGAGTGCTTGGTGCTGTTGTAGCAGCGCTTGTTGGCGACCTTACAGATTGGCGAACTGCATATTTCATCGGTGGTGGAATGGGTTTTTTAATTTTACTTTTAAGAGTTGGCGTTTATGAATCAGGTATGTATAAATCAATTCAGCACTCAAATATTGATAAGGGTAATTTCTTAAAACTATTTTCTTCTAAGAAATTATTCTTTAAATATCTGAATTGTATATTGCTCGGTTTACCGCTTTGGTTTGCTGTTGGTGTATTAGTTACTTTTTCTCCGGAGTTTGGAAAGGCATTTGGATTCACTGAACCTGTAATTGCCGGTAAAGCTATTATGTTTTGTTATATCGGTATCTCGGCAGGAGATTTTCTTAGCGGGTATATAAGTCAATTAATCCGTTCGAGAAAAAAGGCTATTAACTATTTCATATTTGGTGTAATCATAATGATTTTTGTTTTTTTATTCTTAAATAAATTTGGTGTTAATGTTTTATATTTTTATTGTTTTCTTATCGGGGTTGTATGCGGGTATTGGGCTTTGATGCTCTCAAATGCTTCGGAACAGTTTGGCACAAATCTCAGAGCAACCGTAACTACTTCTGTCCCAAATTTTATAAGGGGATCGGTAATATTAAGCACTACTGCATTTTTATATCTGAAACCGGGAATAGGAATTATTTATAGTGCTTTAACTGTCGGACTTGTAGGGGCTGTTATTGCGTTGTTTGCCACAAATTCACTTGAAGAATCTTTTGGTAAAGATTTAGATTATACGGAATAAAAACTTAAATAAATATTTGCCTGAATCTGATTATCTTATCAGACTCTCCGAAAACATAAATTATATCAGATTCTTCCAATACTGTATTGCTTGAAGGATTATTTATTATTTGTGTTCCTCTTTTTACTGCAAGCAATGTTATTGAATAACTGTTTCTTAAATCCAATTCCGCTAATGACTTTCCTATAAGTATATTTCCCTGTTTCACTTTTAATGGAGTTACATCTACATTTGTTAACTCTGAATTTAAAACAGCAAGTTTCCCTCCATATTCTGAAAATCCTCTCAATACTTCATATCCGTCTGATCTGATTACATTTATGTATTGTTCTATATCGTTAAAAGGAATCATATATCTGTGTAACACATGAGAAAAAATTTCAATTGATGTCTCAAACTCCTCTGAAACAACATCATTTGCTCCGAGATTTCTTAACGCAGGAATTTCCTGTACATATTTTGTTCTTACAATAATAAACAAATTTTCATTTAAAGTTCTTAAGTTTGCAACAACCCTTCTTGTTCCTAATGGGTCTGATATCGCCACTACTGCAACTTTAGCATTTTTTACACCGGCAGAAATTAATACATCCTCATTATATGCATCTCCAAAGATTATTGGTCTGTGATTTTTCAATTCTTCTTTTACAACAACCGGATTTGTTTCTATTATTACATAAGGTAAAAGTGCATAATTTGCAGCTTTAATAACGTTCCTTCCGTTTAATCCATAACCTATAACTATTATATGATTTTTGTAAGTTTTCTTTTCCGTTAATGAAGGGTCAGTAAAACTTTTTGATTTTATAAATGAATCAAATTTTTTATGAAAATTTGTGTCTAATATTTTATATGTAATTTTATGTCCGTATTTATAAACAAATGGAGTTAATGCCATTGTAATAATTGATACTGAAAGAAAATATTGATATGTATCACCTGAAATCAATTCTGAACTTAATCCGATTTTTGAAAGTATAAATGAAAACTCCCCCACCTGTGCCAACATCAATCCTGTTAATGCCATTGTTCTCGATGCTACTTTTAATGTAAATGCTGAAATCCACCCTGTCAAAAATTTTATTGTAAATACAATTGTTGTAATTATCATTATTGCAAACCAGTTATTCAAAAGAAAATATACATCAAGTAACATCCCAATGGAAACGAAAAAAAACGACTCAAAAATTACTTTAAACGGTATCATATTCCCAATTGCCTGATGAGAGTATTCTGATTCGGAAATTATAATGCCGGCGATGAATGCTCCCAAAGATAATGATAATCCTATAGTTGATGTTCCCCACCCGATTAAAAAACAGATTACTATAATAGATAAAAGAAATAATTCCTTATTTTTTGTTTTTGTAATTTCAAATAGTATCTTCGGCATTATGTAATGACTGGTGACATACACAGCAGCAATTATTAAAACTCCTTTTATAAGTAATATGGAAATCTCTCCCAATAAGTTTGTCGAATCGCCGGATAAAATAGGAACAATTAACATCATTGGAACAACAATAATATCCTGAAAAATTAATATTGCCAATATAACTTTTCCGTGCGGAGTATCCATCTCCTGTGTTGATTGCAACAGTTTCAATACGATTGCTGTTGATGAAAGTGAGATTAGAAATCCTATAAATATTGATTCTGAATTGTTAAATCCTGTATAAATTGAAATCAGATAAACAATTATAATAGTTAATGAAATCTGAATGATTCCACCGAGAAATACATATTTTTTTATTTTTAATAATTCCTTGAGTGAAAACTCAAGTCCAATTGTGAATAACAAGAGTACTACTCCGATTTCCGCTAATAACTCTACATCATGCACATTCTTAACCAGACTTAAAAGATAAGGTCCACATATTATACCAGTAATTAAAAATCCTAAAATCGCAGGAAACTTTATCCTATCAAATATCCAAATTACTGCTACAGATAACGTTAATATTACTACTAAATCTGCTAATAATGGTATATGCATTTTTTAAAACATTTTTATAAATTATTACGTATATCTGATTAATCGCAAATGAGTGTCTGCTGTTTAATATATATAGATAATTAATTTAAAAGTATAGAATAAATCAGAATGTTTTTCCCCAAAACATATATAAATTTTAAGACATTTTTCTTTTATCTTTTTTTCTTTTCACTTTTTTTACCTCTCTCCTTTTCTGATTGTTACTCTCAATTAAATGGTAATTATTCAATTGGTCCGGGTGGGTATTTTCCGGATTTAAATTCAGCAGTAAATGAATTGACTAAAAATGGTGTGTCTGGGAAAGTTAATTTTGAAATCCAAAATGGTGTTTATGTTGAACAAATAATTATTCCGCATATCAAAGGTACAAGCTATGTAAATAAAATTATCTTTCAATCTCTCTCCGGTAACAGGGATGATGTCGAGATTAAATATTCAGGAACTGCTGAAAAAAATTATGTAATAAATCTTGAAGGTTGTGGTTTTGTAGAATTTAAAAATTTAACATTAAAAAATTTAAATAAATCATTTCCGGGTTTGCTGAAATTTTCCGACTACTCTAATAATGTAAGAATCTATGGGCTGAAGTTAGAATCTCCAAAATTTCCCGTAACTGATTACAATACCGCTATAGTATTTAATGGAACACTGATTGAAAATATTATATTGGAAGATATATTATTTTTGAATTCCTTTGTGGCAGTTAAAAATATTCAGAATAATTCTGATATTACAAACCTGACTCTTTATGAAAATGAATTCTTTAATTGTTATTACTCAATAAATCTAAACAATATAAACGGCCTTACGATTGAATCAAATTATTTTGAAAATATCTATGATGGAATAAAGTTAATTCATATTCACGGTATTTCAAAAATTAATAAGAATAAATTTTATAAATCTGTTAATACAGGAATCTGTATTGCCGATTCAAAGTTTATAGATTCTTTTATGCTTAATATTTCCAATAATTCATATTCAGGAAATGGTGTCGGATTGAAAATAGATTCCGGATGTATAAATATAAATGTTGCTTACAATACAATTGCAATTAAAGAAAATAAATTATTCAGTAATTATTATTCTTCATCATTGGAAATTTTTAATTGTGATAAAATTAAAATCATTAATAATATTTTTACAAATTTCTCTGACGGATTTGTGTTTAATTTCAAAAATATAAGTTCTGAAAATCATATAGACTTTAATAATTTTTTTACTACCGGTGTGATTTTAGCAATTGTTGATGATAAACCGATTGGGGATTTATCAAACATTGAAAAAATTTACAAAAGTAATTTAAACTCTTTCTCTGAAAATCCCCTGTTTGAAAGTGATAAAAACCTTTTGCCATTATCAGAAAAATTGAAAATAAAATCCTCTGTAAATTTTTCCGGTCCGGAATTTGAAGATGTAAATGGGGTAAGAAGAAACTCTCTTTCCGGAATCGGTGCATACCACTATCAGGTTTTACAAAGTTCAGAAAAACTTAACTCTAAAATTTGTTTTAATTGGGATTATATTTCTCTTAATGAGTTTTCTTAATTTCACTTTTTTCTTTTATTATAAGTTTAATTAAGTTATATAATATATTAAATTAATCTATGAAAAATTTAATAGTAATATTTTTAATTTCTTTGGTTTTTATTTCTTGCGGTAAAAATCAAAAAACAGTTGAATCTACAAAAGAAACTACTGAAGAATCTAATGAGAAATCTTTAAATAAAAATGTATCTGAAAATTCTGTTAATGAAGGTCAGAATAAAAGTGAGGTTATTTCTGATGGAATAAAAATTCTTGAATTTAGAAAAGGAGATTTAAATTCTGATACCAAATATAAAGGGAATATAGTGTCAGGTGCTAAATGGATTGATAAAAATGGAGAAAACATTCTTATTATTTCTGAAACTGATGTTAAAAATTATCTTAACGATGGTAATGAAGTTACTTCAAAAGAAATTCATGCTTATTGCTATGTTGTTACTGAAAATAAAACTCAGCTTTTATGGGATATTGTAGATTTTGTAAAGGATTGCCCTTTGGATATGCGAGTTGAATTTATTCCAAAATCTTTATCTGTTACTGATATAAATAAAAACGGAATTGGAGAAAATACTTTTTTATATGCTCTTAGCTGCAAAGGTGATGTAAGTCCTGATGATCTGAAATTGATGATGCATGAAGGTAATGTAAAATATGCCTTGAGAGGTGATACAAAAATTCAATACGAAATTGACGGTAAAACTCATTCAGAAGGTGGTGAATTCAAAGCTGATAATGCCTTTTCATCTGCTCCTCCCGGTTTTCTTGATTATGCAAAAGAACAATGGAGTAAATTTAATATTCAAAAATATTAAATGTTTTTTCCATATACATTTTTATAAGCGAAATTCCCTATAAAAGGATATTTGATTAACTCTCCCTGATATGATTTTATTGCTGCCCAAATCGCATATCCGAGAAAAAATATTACCAAGCCAATTATCACTGCACAAATAGATATAACAAAAATAATAAATACTACAGGGGCTTCAGCAGATTTTGTAGCAACTGATAGTGTTGGTATTAATACTCCTATAAATATAAACCCAAATGACAGTATTAAAATAATTAGTATATATATTAATTGCCATAAAATTGCCGAAAGTGCATTGTAAGCAACATACTTGCTCTTATCTTTTTGTATGAAATAGATAATTATAGGAACTAATATTCCACCTAAACATGCTGAAAGATGTGAAACTAATGAAAGAAGTTTATCATCTGATGAAATAAATTCTTGTTGTGTTTGTGTTTCTGTCATATTAATATAAGTTTATAAAAATTAATCATTTAAACAATGAAAAATACATCAATTATGACACTGCTTTTGGCTTTTTTTTGATACTAAATACGACTATTTTAGTCCTAATTACTATTTATTAAGGAATTATACCTTTAAAGATTTCAATAAAAATTATATATGAGTGACCAAAATCAAATATTAGAAGAATTAACCGGTAGTGAATATAAATATGGCTTTTCTACTGATTTCGAAGAAGTTAGAGCCCCAAAGGGTCTAAATGAAGATATTGTGAAGTTCATTTCTGCAAAAAAAAATGAACCGGAATTTATGCTTGAATGGAGATTAAAAGCTTACAGACATTGGCTCACGATGAAAGAACCAAATTGGCAAAATGTTCAGTATCCACCAATAGATTATAATGACTTATATTACTATGCGGCACCTAAAAATGCGAAAAAATTAAAAAGTCTTGATGAACTTGATCCGCAAATTAAAAAAACTTATGACAGACTTGGTATTCCACTGGAGGAGCAACTAATTCTCGCAGGTGTAGCTGTGGATGCTGTTATTGATAGTGTTTCTGTGGTTACAACTTATAAAGAAAAACTTGCTGAACTCGGAATAATTTTTTGCTCTATAAGCGAAGCTATTCAGGAAAACCCTGAACTTGTAAAAAAATATTTAGGTTCTGTAGTCCCTATTACTGATAATTATTTTGCTTCTCTTAATTCTGCTGTGTTTTCAGACGGGTCTTTTGTTTACATTCCAAAAGGTGTCAGATGCCCGATGGAGTTATCAACTTATTTCAGAATTAATGCGGAAAACACCGGACAGTTCGAAAGAACTCTCATCATTGCTGAAGAAGGAAGTTACGTAAGCTATCTCGAAGGATGTACCGCACCAATGAGAGATGAAAATCAGCTTCATGCAGCGGTGGTTGAACTTATCGCTCACGAGAATGCTGAAATAAAATATTCAACTGTTCAAAACTGGTATCCCGGGGATAAAGACGGCAAAGGGGGTATTTATAATTTTGTTACTAAAAGGGGTATCTGTGCAGGAAATAATTCTAAAATCAGTTGGACTCAGGTTGAAACCGGTTCTTCTATTACATGGAAATATCCAAGTGTTATCTTAAAAGGTGATAATTCAATTGGTGAATTCTATTCTGTTGCCGTTACAAATAACAAACAACAAGCAGATACCGGAACTAAAATGTATCACATCGGAAAAAACACTAAAAGCAGAATTGTATCAAAAGGTATTTCGGCTGGTGAAAGTAATAACAGTTACAGAGGACTTGTTCAGGTTTCCAAAAGAGCAGAAAATGCAAGGAACTTTTCTCAATGTGATTCTTTACTAATGACCGACAGATGTGGTGCTCACACTTTTCCGTATTTTGAAATTGATAATCCTTCTGCTATTGTTGAACACGAGGCTACAACTTCTAAAATTGGTGAAGATATAATGTTCTATTGCCAGCAAAGAGGTATATCTCAAGAAGATGCTGTAGCATTGATAGTTAACGGATATGCAAAAGAAGTTTTAAACCAACTCCCGATGGAATTTGCTGTTGAAGCTCAAAAGCTTCTGGCTATTTCTCTTGAAGGCAGTGTCGGATAAAAAATTATAATAAAAAATAAATATATTAATGATTACTATTAAAAATTTACAAGCTCGTGTAGAAGAAAAAGAAATTCTCAAAGGAATTAATCTTCAGATTAATGCCGGAGAAATTCACGCTATTATGGGACCAAACGGTTCAGGTAAAAGCACTCTCGCATCTGTTCTCGCAGGTAAAGAAGGATATGATGTTACCGGTGGTGAAGTTACTTTTGAAGGGAAAGAACTGCTTGACCTCGATCCGGAAGAAAGAGCCAGAGAAGGTTTGTTTCTTGCTTTCCAGTATCCTGTGGAAATTCCCGGTGTTTCAAATACTAACTTTATGAAGACTGCAGTTAATGAAGTGAGAAAAGCAAAAGGTGAAGAACCATATTCAGCAGGGGAATTTTTAAAACTTCTCAAAGAAAAAGCCGCTCTTGTCGGTCTGAACCCTGAATACCTCAGTAGATATGTTAACGATGGATTTTCCGGTGGTGAAAAGAAAAGAAATGAAATTTTTCAGTTAGCTATGCTTAATCCTAAATTTTCTATTCTTGACGAAACTGACTCAGGACTTGATATTGATGCTTTAAAAATCGTTGCTGACGGAGTGAATAAAATTAGAAATAAACATAATGCGTTTCTTGTTATCACTCACTATCAGAGACTTTTAAACTACATTATTCCTGATTTTGTACACGTTATGTATGATGGAAGAATTGTAAAATCAGGTGGCAAAGAACTTGCTTTGAAACTTGAAGAAAAAGGTTACGACTGGATTAAAGAATTGGAAGTAACAGCTTAATTTATTTAAAACCGAATTTATTAATGGAAGAAGAATTAAAATATAAACTTATCTCAGACTTCAAACTGTTGGAGTCTTCGTTAAACGGTGAAGCTAAAAGTCCGTTCCACAAAATCAGACAGGATGCAATTTCTGTTTTTGAAGAACTTGGATTTCCCGTGAAAAAACTTGAAGAGTGGAAATATACAAATTTATCAAATATTACAAAAAACAGATTTAGGCAGTTTCTCATTCCTGAAAAAATAAATCTAACTTTTGAAGAAGTTGCCGGGTTTATTTATCCTGAATTTGAAGGGAATATCATTGTTTTGATTAACGGTCACTATTCTGTAAAATTCTCAAAAATTGTTACTCAAAAAGATGGTGTCTTTATCGGAAGTTTTTCGGAAGCCCGTGAGAAACATAACGATCTGATTCAAAATTATTTCGCAAAATATGCTGACTATTACAGAAATAGTCTCACTGCATTAAACACTGCTTTTGCTATTGATGGTGTATTTATTCATCTTGAAAAAAACGTAACTGTTGATGAACCTCTCCTTATTCTTAATATTGCAGATTCAAGAGAAGAAAATCTCATTGCTCAGCCGAGAAATCTTTTCATTCTTGAAGAAGGTTCTTCTATTCTTATGGCTGATGATTATTATACAATTGGTGATCATCCGTTTTTTACAAATTCTGTAACGGAAATTATTCTAAAACAAAATGCATCTCTTGAACATTATAAAATTCAAAATGATGGCAGTAATGCATATCATATAGGGACTATTCAGGTAGAGCAGGAACGTGACAGCAGATTTAGCAATACAACTATTTCATGGGGTGGTGGATTAATTAGAAATAATCTGAATGCAACGCTTAACGGAGAAAATTCCGAAAGCCATTTTTTTGGATTATATTTGCTTAAAGATAAACAATTTGTTGATAACCATACTTTGGTTGACCACGCTGTCCCAAATTGTAACAGTAACGAACTTTATAAAGGTTTAATTGATGATAAGGCAACAGGTGTTTTTAATGGTAAAATTATGGTAAGAAAAGATGCTCAGAAAACAAATGCTTATCAGTCAAATAAAAATATTTTATTATCAGAGAATGCTAAGATAAATGCAAAACCTCAACTTGAAATTTTTGCTGATGATGTTAAGTGTTCTCATGGTGCTACTTCCGGTCAACTTGATGAAAACTCTATGTTTTATCTTCAGTCGAGAGGTATATCTAAAGTTGAAGCTAAAATATTATTAATGAATGCATTTTCAAGTGAAGTGATTGATTCAGTTAAGATAGATAGTTTAAGGCAACATTTACATAACCTTATACTTAAAAAATTGGGAAAATAATTTTGCAATCCGGAAGTAAAATATTAAAATTTGATGTCGATAAATTAAGAAGTCAATTTCCGATACTTACTCAAAAAATTAACGGTAAACCTCTTGTTTATTTTGATAATGCTGCTACTTCTCAAAAACCTCTCTCTGTTCTCGAAAAAGTATATGAATATTATACAACTATAAACAGTAATGTTCACAGAGGAATACATACTCTCAGCGAAAAAGCAACAATCGAATTTGAAACTGCCCGTGAAAAATCAAGAAAATTCCTGAATGCAATAAGTATAGAAGAAATTATTTTTACAAAAGGTGTTACCGATGGTATTAATCTTGTAGCATTTTCATTCGGTGAAAAATATATTAACGCCGGTGATGAAATTGTAATTTCTGAAATGGAACATCACTCGAATATTGTTCCCTGGCAAATGTTGTGCGAAAGAAAAAATGCAAAACTGAAAGTTATTCCCGTAAATGAAAAAGGTGAACTTATTATTGATGAATATAAAAATCTCTTATCTGAAAAAGTTAAAATAGTAGCAGTCACTCATGTTTCAAATTCTCTCGGAACAATTAATCCTGTAAAAGAAATAATTGAAATTGCTCACAGCAGAAATATTCCTGTGTTGTTAGATGGTGCTCAGGCAGCTCCTCATTTGAAAATTGATGTTCAAGAGCTTGATGTTGATTTTTATGTTATCTCATCACACAAGTTCTACGGTCCGACAGGTAGCGGGGTTTTATACGGTAAAGAAAAATTTCTTGAATCTATGCCTCCTTATCAAGGTGGAGGGGAAATGATAAAATCCGTTTCATTTTCAAAAACTCTTTACAATGAACTTCCTTATAAGTTTGAGGCAGGAACTCCAAATATTGCCGGGGCTATCGGTATGGGTAGTGCAATAGATTTTATTGAAAATCTTGGATATGAAAATATTTCAACTTATGAAAATGAATTACTCCATTATGCTACTGATAAATTGAATGAAATTGATGGAATGAGAATAATTGGAACTGCAAAACACAAAGCAAGCGTTGTGTCATTTATAATTAATGGAATTCATCCTTATGATACGGGTTCTATTCTTGACCAGCTTGGGATTGCTGTTAGAACAGGATATCATTGTACTCAACCATTAATTGATTTCTATAAATTACCCGGAACTGTAAGAGCTTCTTTTGCTGTTTATAATACTTTCGAAGAAATTGACAGATTGATTGAAGGAATTCATAAAGTTAAAAAAATGATCGGGTGAATTCGATAGATGAAATTGAAAATAGTTTAGTTGAAGATTTTAATACTTTTACTGAATGGTCAGATAAATATGAATATATTATAGATCTTGGAAAAAATTTAACGCTTATTCCGGAACAGTTTAAAATTGATGAATTTAAAGTTAAAGGTTGTCAGTCACAGGTCTGGCTGAAACCGGAATATAAAGATGGTAAAATTTTTTTTTATGCTGACAGTGATGCAATTATTACTAAGGGTTTAATAGCTCTACTTGTAAAAGTTTTATCGGGACAAAAACCTGAAGATATTGTAAATTCAAAATTAAATTTTCTTGACAAAATTGGTATGAAAGAACACTTATCTCCTACAAGATCAAACGGATTGAGCTCTATGATAAATTATATGAAAAAATATGCAGAAGTATATTCAAAAAAATAATTATGCCAAGTTTTAATATTATTAAAAAAGACGGAAAGATTGAAAGTGTTTCTGTGGATTCTTCAGATGTAGATAATAAAGAAAATCAGGAACATTTGAATAAAACAGATAATTCTGAACTTGAGAAAGTTAGTTCCGGAAAATCTGAAAAGTCAGAGAATAAAATTTCATCTTATCCCGTTGAAGTGATAAAAGAAGAAGCAATCAAAGTATTGAAGTCATGTTATGATCCTGAAATTCCTGTTAATGTTTTTGAATTAGGATTAATCTATGATGTAAAAGTAGCCACAAATGGTGATGTTTTAGTTATTATGACTTTAACTTCCCCATCTTGCCCGGTTGCCGGCTCTTTGCCGACTGAAATTGAAGATAAATTAAAGGAACATCCTATGATAAATGATGCTAAAGTACAAATAACTTTTGAACCTCCTTGGGATATGAATAAAATGTCTGAAGAAGCAAAATTAGAATTAGGATTTTTATAATATGTCATTGAAATACATTCCTCTAAAAATTAAAAATAAAACAATATTAACTCCGGATTCTGCATCATTTCGAATGGATATTCCGGATGATAAAAAGGAACTTTTTAAATATAAACCCGGTCAATATATTGGAATCAGGGTTGTCATTAACAACATAGAATACCGAAGGGAATACTCTCTCTGTAGCTCTCCTGATGTAAACGAACCGTTAACTTTTGCTGCAAAATATATAAACAGTGGTATTGTTTCAAAATACCTTGTAAAAGATTTAAAAGAAGGGGATATGATTGAAATTCTTCCCCCACAAGGAAAATTTACTCCAACTTTAAATCCTGATAATTATAAAGTTTATTTTCTAATTGCCGGAGGTAGCGGAATTACACCAATGCTTTCTATTGCAAAATCAATTCTTCAGATTGAAAAGCACTCTAAGGTTATTCTTTATTATGGTAACAATGAAGAGACTGATATAATGTTTGCAAAAGAATTTGACGAGCTTTCAAGAAATTATGAAAATAAATTTTTTAAATTCTATTCTCTTGAAAAGTATGATTTAAACTGGAAAGGTCTGAAGGGTAAAATTAATATTCATGATCTCGGCAGAATAATAAATGATTTCAGAAGTTCAGAAAATCTTTCAAATGAATTTTTTATATGCGGTCCTTTACCTATGATGGATTTAGCAAAAGATGAAATAAAAAAATGGAACATCTCCGATTCAAAAATTCATATCGAATTTTTTACTCCACCTGTTCCGGAATCTGTAAAAAAGGAAGAAGTATTGAATAAATTAAACTTAAACGATGAAATCCCTGATGCTGTTCACGACCGACAGGTTAAAATCAGTTTGGATAATGAAGAATACAATATTACTGTTAAACCAAATCAGTCAATTCTTGAAGCGGCTATGGATGCAGGTCTTGACCCGCCTTACTCTTGCAGAAGCGGAATCTGCACTACGTGCAGAGCAAAGCTTTCTTCAGGTAAAGTGAAAATGGATGAACGAGAAGGTTTGTCAGATGCTGAAATTGAAGAAGGTTACATACTTACCTGTCAGTCACACCCTCTTACAAATGATGTAAGTTTGGAATATATGTAATTTCTTAGTCGTCTTTAACGTCTTTTAGTAATTCTCTCGCATATTCCGCATCTTCAGGCATAACCTGTATTTCTATAGGTCCTGTAACAGGGTTGAATCCTGTGCCTATCACTCCTACTCCAAATAAATTTTCAACATTTTCTCCTCTTATAACATATTTGATATTTGCTTCATCTAATATCGATTTTACAACTGATTCAACTGCTTCATTTCCTGTTGAGAAAATTGTTACTGCTCTTTCGTTATCAAGTTTATTGTGATCTATGCTCATATTTGTTTTTATTAATTTTTTAAATTCTTAATTTTAAATGATATCGCTATTGCCATTATTCCAAAAAATATTGAATACATTCCAAGAACCATTACTAATACTTCTGCACCAACTATTAAATCGGCAAGTAATGCAATACCGAATATAATAGAAACCACAGCATTTAAAATTCCAAACCATTCATTTCGGTTGGAATCTTTCATTTTTATTGAATAATAAAACTGAAATAATCCTGAAATAATTGCATAAACTGAAATATATAAGATTGAAGCCATAACACTTAATCCCGGTAAAAATACAAACAACGAACCAAGAAATATTAAAAATAATCCTTCAAATATACTGAAAATTTTGTCGTCTGAATCCGGTAAACTGAATCCTCCGAATAAAAGAAAAAATCCACTGACTATTGCATATATTCCGAAAACAAGTACAAGCGATGCAAGCATTAATTCAGGTGTTGCAAATGCCAATATTCCAAAAATAACTGCTAATACTCCTCTTAGTGTAACTATCCACCAAGATTTTTGTAATTTTTCCATTTCAGTTTTTTTTATTTTTTAAAAATTATAACTTTTAATTTTCATAGATTGCCATATTGAAATTATTCCGGTAATTAATAATACAAGTCCGATTAATCTTACAGTTCCAAAACTGTTTGTTACAAAATCTAACCAGATTAAAATTCCAAGTAATATAGTAATAAATCCGTTTAGAATTCCTAAAAATTCATTCTGAATTATTTTTCTTATCGCAATGGACACTACTATTTGTATCAATCCGCCAAGTACAAAAAGAAATGTTAATATGGTAATTATTACATCTGCTGATTCTTGTGTGTTCTTTAATATTATCACCCCAAATACTAAATATACTACACCTTCAATTATTTTTAAGACGTTATCAGAAATTGGTTTGTCTNNCATAGAAACTCCAACTAACAGAATAACTGCGGCAAGGAATGTCATAAATGAATTTATTACCAATGCCGGAGTGAAAATTGCTACAAGTCCGAGCAATGCTACCAAAAAACCTCTTAGAAGAAATAACGGATAATAAGACTGAATGTGTTTGTTCATTTTTTATTTTTAGAAGTTACAAAGTTTAAATTGTTGCGATAACTTTTAATTCAATTGCAATCGGAGTTGGTAATGAATTAATTTCTATTGTAGTTCTACATGGTAAGTTATCTTTAAAATATTCTGCGTATATTTTATTAAATATAGGGAAATCCTTTTTCATATTTGTGAGAAAAACAGTTACATCTACTATTTTTTCCCAGCTTGAACCTGAATCTTCAAGTATATATCTCACATTGTTAAATACTGAATGACACTGTGTTTCTATATCATAAGAAATTATATTCCCTTCCGAATCAAGTTTTACTCCCGGAATTTCTTTATTTCCTTTTTCTCTCGGTCCCACTCCTGAAAGAAATAATAAATTCCCTACTTTTCTTGAATGTGGATACAATCCTACCGGTTCAGGTGCTCGTGATGAATTATATTTTACTGAATCTTCTGACATTTCAAAAATATTTTTTTATTACTTTTTTTGCTAAGTATCCTGATAGTGCTACTCCCATTCCGTTACAGCTTATTGCAGATATAATTTTCGAATCTATATCTTTTATTAACGGAAGTTTGTTTTCTGTAAATCCCATTATTCCTGTCCAAATCATATCTACTTCAAATTCTTCAGCCGGTAAAATCATATTTACTAATTTGTTTTCAAGGTCATCTATAATTTTAAAATTATATCTGAATTGAAATGATTCTTCATTTTCAAAATCAAGATTTCTGCCACCACCGAAAATAATCCTGTCTTTATAATTTCTGAAATAATAAAATCCCTCATCATAATGGAATACTCCTTTCAACCTTAATCCATCAATCGGTTTCGTTACCAATACCTGACCTCTTCCGGGATTAACTTTTATTTCGGGAAAAATCTTTGTTGTATATGCGTTTGCACATACTAACACTTTTTCACAACTGAATTTAATTTCTTCATGAAACACATTGTGTGAAACAACAACTTCGGGTTTTGAATTTTTAATCTGAACTTCTTTAACCTCACATCCTGTCAGAATTGTTACACCTCTCTCGTTAACGTATTTGATATAATTCTTCATCAATTCACCCGTATCAACCTGCGATTCATACTTACTGTAAACAAGTGCTTTTACCTTTCCGGCATCAAATCCAAACTCGGGAATTTTTTCATTTGAAATTTCAAAGACATTGTTTCCTATTAAACTTTTTAGCTTATCATTCACTTCATTTATCTCTTCGAGTTTTGATAAATCTTTTTCTGTTATCAATTCATAACCACCATTGTTCTCATAGCCTGTTTTCTCATCTGTTAATCTCTTTCTCAAAATTTCTATTCCGGCTAATCTGTCATAGACTAATTTTAATGTTTCATCTTCACCTTTATTTTTAAAATCTGCGAGGATTTCTGTCAAACTCCCAAAGCATGCAAACCCTGCATTCTTCGTACTTGCTCCGGTTGGTAATATACCTTTTTCAAGTATTAAAATATTTTTTTCGGGAAATTTTTCTGATAATTCTGACGCAACGGATAACCCTAATATTCCGCTGCCTATGATTATCACATCATAATTTAAAAATGAATTTTTTTCCCAAAATGATAGCATATTAATTTATTTCTGTATTATAAATTATGTTTCCTTTGTTATCTACAAATCTCGCTGTTATTCTTAAAGCTTCAAAATTTAAAACTAAAAATCCTCCAATATCACCTCTGGCAAACTTTGTTAATTTTCCCGCTCCTACACCTCTTGTGTCTGACCCTGCACCGCTTACAAAATAATTAGTTTTTTTCCCGGCATATAAATGTTGCATATCGTGGTCATGTCCTGATAAATATAAATTTACATTGTTCTTCTCTAATATTGGTTGCAGTTTTTTTTCTAACTCAATTGTATTGCCATGATCTCCGTATGAATAAATCGGGTGATGACCTGATACGATTTTCCATTTTGCATTGGAGGTTGATAACACACTGTCTATCCATTTTAATTGTATATCCGTCTCACCTTCCAGTACATTTTTATATTTTGTTGATTTTCTGTATGATTCTAAAAATGGATTTGTATCTATGTAAACAAATAATGCCTCAGTAGAATCATCAATCATTATTTCATCTTTAAAATATCTCGAAGGCATTTTCCATCTGTCACTCTTTTTACTGTAATCTATCTGTGCCTGAACATTACCCATATAATCATGGTTACCTAATACTACATACCAGGGTATTTGTAATGATTCCTCTTTATAAACTTTTTCAAATGAATTTTCCCAGTGTTTATCAGTTATATCTTTCACGCCTTTTTCATAAAAATTATCTCCTAATGAGATTATAAATTTTGCATTATTTTCTTGTGCTGTTATTGCCATTTGATTGGCTGTCATCAATTGAGCTTTATTTCCTTCTCGCCCCCAGTCTCCAAATGCAATTATTGTATAACCGTTACTGAAAGGATCTGCTTGAATTCTATCTTCTCTACAATTTGATCCGAAAAACAAAAAACCTAAAATAAAAATTATATTTATCATTTTAATATTTAATACAAACATTTTTTGCCTCAGTAAAAAATTTCAATGCTTCCCATCCGCCTTCCCTGCCAACTCCTGAATTATTAACTCCACCAAATGGTGTCCGCAAATCTCTCAGCATCCAGCAATTTATCCAAACTATTCCTGATTTTAACATTGATGCCATTCTGTTTGCACGTGATAAATTTTCTGTCCAAATAATTGAAGCTAAACCATATTCTGTCGAATTTGCTATCATCAATGCTTGTTCCTCAGTATCAAAAGGTATCAGTGTTACAACAGGACCAAAAATTTCTTCCTGATTTGTTTTACAATCAAACGGTAACCCGTCAATAACTGTTGGCTCGATAAAAAATCCTTCTGAAAGTTTTCCTTCAAGTTTCACCGGTTTTCCACCACAAAGTATTCTTCCGCCATCTTTCTGAGATTGCTCAATATAATATAATATTTTTTCATAATGTTGTTTAGATACTATCGCACCAATTTTTGTATCTTCATCAAGAGGATCTCCGATTTTTAGTTCCTTAACTTTATTTATAAAATCAAACCTGAATTTTTCATATAAACTTCTTTCTATTAATATTCTTGAACCACACAAACAGATTTCACCTTGATTTAAAAATGATGACTTTACTGTGGTTTCCAGCATCTCATCATATTTACAATCCGCAAATATTATATTTGGATTTTTTCCGCCAAGCTCTAAAGATAGTTTTTTTAACATTGGTGCTGCAATTCTTGAAATTTCCATTCCGGTTTTTGTTCCACCTGTGAATGTAATTACTTTCACTTTCGGATGTGAAGTTAAAGCAAGACCTGCTTTATATCCGTATCCGTGAACAATGTTTAAAACTCCTTCCGGTAATCCTGCTTCAATGCAAACTTCTGAAAGCATAAACGCTGTTAATGGTGTAATTTCGGATGGCTTGGCTACTACAGTATTTCCCGCTGCTAAGGCCGGTGCTATCTTCCATGATAATAAATATAAAGGTAAATTCCACGGTGAAATTGCTGCGACAACCCCTATTGGTTGCCTCAAGGTGTAATTTATAGTTGAGTTATCGGTTGAATGGGATTCACTTGAAAAATGTGTTACTGCTGATGCAAAAAATTCAAAATTTTTAATTGCTCGCGGAATATCTACACTTCTGGATAACCAAAGTGGTTTGCCATTATCCATTGTTTCTGCAATTGCAAATTTTTCAAGCTTTGATTCTATAATCCTCGCTATTTTGTTTAAATATTCTCCGCGTCTTTCTGCTGATAAGTTTGACCAACTATAAAATGCTTTCTCTGCTGACTGAACTGCCAAGTCTATATCATCATTGTTAGAATCCGGTATCATTGTAAAAACTTCACCTGTTGCAGGATTTGCATCATTTATATAATTGTTATTATAAGGTGTTGTTAAAATTCCGCCAATATAATTTTTTAATTTTTCCATTAATTATTCTACTGTTTCCAAAACTGTTCTGAATGCAAAAACTTTTTCTCCAAATTTTTCAATATGTTCATTTTGCAAAGCCGGAGCGAAATTTTTCTGATACTCTTCTAATTCCTGCTGAGTTTTACAAAAATATTGAATTGCATACGTAACCCCTTCGTCAGGTTCCGGATGTAAAAGTTTAAGTAATTTATGATCTGTAAACATTCCCGTTTTCATAACATCAGGTATATGTGTATAAATCATATATTCAAGCCATTCATCTATTATAGATTTATCAATATTCAATGTAACATTATAAATTATCATAATGAAAGTGTTCTGCCTCCGTCTATGGGTAAATTTATTCCGTTTATATAAGAAGCATTTTCTGATGCAAGAAATGTTACTGCAAATGCAAGCTCTTCTGGCATACCAAATCTTCCAACCGGTATTTCTCTCATTAATTCATTTGTAATTTCAGTTTCATCTTTTGATAATTTTTTAGATTTGTTTGAAATTATATTTTGAAGTCGCTGAGTTGATGTTGCTCCGGGTAATACATTATTTACAGTAATTCCAAAGGGGGCTAACTCAAATGATAAAGTTTTTGACCAATTTGCTACTGCTCCTCTAATTGTATTTGAAACTCCTAAACCCTGAATAGGTTGTTTTACTGATGTTGAAATTATATTTATAATTCTTCCATATTTTTCTTCTTTCATTCCGGATGTTACTGCTTTTGCTAAAATTTGATTGCAGATTAAATGTCTGTTAAAAGCACAAAAGTAATCTTCAATGTTTGCTTCTATTGCCAAGCCGGGATTCGGACCTCCCGTATTGTTAACTAATATATGTATTGGTGGATTGTTATTTGTAAATTCTGTAATAATTTCACCAAGTTTTTCTGAATTATCAAAATCAGCAACAATATATTGATGATTCTGATTTTTATTTTTTAGTTCTTTTATGACTTCTTTTAAAATGCTCTCATTTCTTGCTATCAATGTGACATTAGCACCTGATTCGGCAAACTGCATTGCGATTGATTTGCCAATTCCCTGTGAACTTCCGCAAACTATCGCATTTTTATTTTTTAAAGATACAATCATATTTCAACCGGTTTAACAATTAATGTAATGTTATTTCTACCTATTATTTCTACAGTTACACCTCTTTCAATAAAAAATTCAGAATCAGCTTCCCATATTGCACCGTTTAGTTCAACTTTTCCTTTTAATGAATTTGGTTTTATTTCATTTATAACAAGGCATTTCTTTCCTAAAAATTCATCTTTTAGTTCTTCTTTATTATCAACTTTTCCTTTGAATAATTTACTGAAATATTTCCTCAGCAATACCAAACTTAAAATTGATGATAATAAAAATATCAATATCTGAATCGGAACTGATTCTATCCCAACAAAGAAAATAATAAGTGATGTTACCAATGCACCTATCCCGAAAAAGAAAATTACGAATCCGGGTATAATTAATTCAGATAACAAAAGAATAATACCAACTATAAACCAAACAAGTGATAAAATTTCTATCTCATTCATTTTTGCCTGTCTTCCTGATTTTTATTTTGAGAATTTGTTTGATTTGAATTCGTAAATATTTTTCCTATCGTAGCAACCATTCCCGATACATCACTTAAGTTTGATGGAATAATAAGTGTATTATTTTTCTGTGCAAGTTTTCCAAATTCATTCAAATATTGTTCTGCTATTCTCAGATTAACAGCATCTTCACCGCCTTTATCATTTATTGCATTTGCAATTTCTCTTATGCCTTTCGCTGTCGCAAACGCTACTCTCTCAATTTCCTGAGCTCTTCCCTCTGCTTCGTTTATTCTTTTCATTTTTTCCCCTTCTGATTTCGCAATTGCTTCCTGCTTTTCACCTTCTGCACGGTTTATTCTTGCTTGCTTTTCACCTTCCGATTCTGCTATCACAGCACGCTTTTCTCTCTCTGCTCTCATTTGCTTTTCCATAGCATCTTTTATGCTTGCCGGAGGATTTATGTTTTTTATCTCATATCTGATTACTTTTAATCCCCATGGGGATGAGGCTTTATCTATGTTTGATACTATTGAGGCGTTTATGGTTTCTCTTTCTTCAAATGTTTTATCAAGTTCTATTTTTCCTATTTCACTTCTCATTGTGGTCTGAGCTAACTGAATAGATGCAAATGCAAAATCATTTACTCCATAAGATGCCTTCACAGGATCTATAACTTGCAAATATAATATTCCGTCAACATCTACCTGAATATTATCTTTTGTTATACATGTTTGAGGTGGAACATCCATTGCCATTTCTTTTAATGAATGTTTATAGGCAACTCTGTCTATAAAAGGAATAAGTATATGAAAACCTGCATCAAGTGTTGCATTGTATTTCCCTAATCGTTCAACAATAAATACAGTTTTTTGAGGAACCACTCTTGCTGTTTTCAAAAACAAAATTAAAATAAAAAAAGCTAAAATTATTATTGCTGCATATTCCATCTTTTGTATTATTTAAATGTAAAATAAAAACCCAATTCTTTTTTTAATGACTCTGAAAGCTCCGGTCTTGCTGAGCTCGGAACAAGATACGTAGATAAATCAAATAAATCTCTGAACACTTTGTGTTTCTCCGCAGTTTGCAAAAGATAGTGATGACCGGATGAACCACCTGTTCCTACTTTTGCTCCTATCATTCTGTGTACCATTAATGCATGTTTATATCTCCATGTTGTAAAATTTTCATCTATATCTACACAATAGTTCAAAAATCTGAATGGTAAATGCAATATCGGTTCATCTCTGTAAAGATTAATAAATAAAGCGGCAAGAAATGCCTTATGAGAAAGTTTCCTTTGTCCTGATTTTACCAATTCGTTATACTTTTCTTCTTTTATAAGACATCTGAAATGTTCAATTGTTTTTTCAAATTCATCAAGTTGTTTTTTCTTTTTTTCTTCGCTTAAACTCGGATTATTTTCAATTATTCCTTTATCAAGCATTAGTTGCTCCTCCACGCATGCTTTATACTTTTCCCAAAAACTGTAACCTTCAAGATTTAAAAAAGGTGTTCTCGAAAGCCAATCGTCAATCAATTCAAGAAATGATTTTTCTTTCTCTGACCCTTTTAAAATCTCCTGATGCTCGTTTGAAACTACAGAATAATAACTTTTATTGTTATATGTGATTCTTGAATCCGGTCTTAAACCAAGTTTATTCTCAATAATTCTAAACTGAATACTTTGAAAACCTGATGCGGGAACAAGAAAATCCCTGAAGTCAAGAAAATCGAGTGGAGTCATTGTCTCAAGGACGGATATCTGTTCGATAAGTAATCTCTGTATAGCAGTTATTCTTCTTAACCTTGCGATACATTTTCCTATATTTGTTTCTTCTATATTTTCTGTTGCAAACATTTCCATTACCGAATCAAGTTCAAATAAAATTTGTTTAAACCATAATTCATATGCCTGATGAACTATTATAAACAACATTTCGTCGTGAGCATGTGCTTCATATTCATCACTTTTCAACGACTGTGATCCGAGCAATTTTTCAAGTTGCAAATAATCAGAATAATATATTGGTGGATAAGTCTTTTTCATCGCTTATTTTAATTTATTTTTTAAAATAGAGGTATTGAAATTATAATTATAGTTAAAAAAGAGTTTATTATTTAGTGTGTTTTTTATTAAAAATTATCAATAATTTTAAATATGGAATATATAATACCTGTATTAATCGGGATTGGTCTTGCTGCTGCTTGTGGATTCAGAGTTTTTGTCCCTTTACTGCTCCTAAGTGTGTTTTCACATACGGGATATATGACTCCATCGGAAGATTTCGTTTGGGTAGGTTCAGTTCCTGCTCTAATATGTTTTGCTGTTGCTACTCTGCTCGAAGTAGGTGCTTATTATATTCCTTGGCTTGATAACTTATTTGATACTATTGCAACTCCGCTTGCTGCCATTGCAGGAATTTTTACATCTCTTGCAGTAATCTCTGACCTTGACCCTATGTTAAAATGGTCAACAGCGGTAATTCTCGGTGGTGGTTCCGCTTCTTTATTTCAGATTTTAACTGTTAAAGCTCGTGCGGTTTCTTCAACAATAACTGCAGGTTTCGGTAATTTTATAGTCTCAACTTTTGAACTTATTGTTTCTTCTGTCATCTCTCTGCTTGCAATACTCGCACCTGTAATAGCAATTATAACTCTAATCGGCTTAATAATTTTACTTATCGTTTATATAAATAAACGAATTAAAAACAGACCTCAAAAATCTTACGGAACTTAAATTTCACATATAATTAGTTTGAGTTCTGATATTTATAATAAAATATTATTAAATTATAACTTTTCCTCTGAAACCTCTTGCGGCGTAATAGGACTCAGCTCCGTTATGATATATAAAGACTCTTCCAAATCTACAATCTCCAAAAATTGCTCCACCTAAATTTCTTACTTCTTCATCTGTTTTTAACCAGCTTGATGTTTTTGTATCATAGCTACCTGTACTTTGAAAAATAACATATTCCAACTCATTTAATATCTCAATTCCAATTTCCTTTGCTCTTTCCTCCGCGTTTCCTTTTGGTTTATTTTCTTTTCTTGAGTCTAATGCTTCTCTGTCATAACATAAACTTCTCCTCCCTGAAGGACTTTCCTTTGAACAATCACAAAAAACAACTTCACCGGTCTTCTTGTCAACGTTGATAACATCAGGTTCTCCTCCGGTTTTTTCCATTTTATTTAATACTGTCAGTTTTTTCGGAAATTTTTTCAACCGCTTCTCAATATCTTCCCATTTTATTCCTTTATGCCTCCGCATATTTTTCTCAAATCTTTCTTTTAAAACTGAAATTAATTTTTCTTCGTCGTCTTTTGAAATTTTTTTCTTCATAAATTTGAGTATTATTTTGAGTATTCTATTGTATAAAAAAAGGCAGTGAATTTTTAAATCACACTGCCTTTTATAAAATAAAAATAAAAATTTTTAAATTACATCATCTACAGGTGTGTATTTGAACTTGAAAGCATCAGCAACACCTTTATAAGTAATTATTCCGTCTATCATATTTAAACCAAGTTTTATTTCTTCATTAGATTTGAGTGCATTCATTGTTCCTTTGTTAGCAATTTCAACTGCATATGGAAGGGTAGCATTTGTTAAAGCAATTGTTGAAGTGAAAGGTACAGCTCCGGGCATATTCGCTACGCAATAGTGAACTACATCATTAACTACATAAGTTGGGTTTTCGTGTGTGGTTGGTTTACATGTTTCAATGCATCCACCCTGATCTACTGAAACATCAACAACTACAGAACCGGGTTTCATTAATTTCAACATATCTTTTGTAATCAACTTTGGTGCTTTTGCTCCCGCAATCAAAACCGCTCCGATTACCAAATCAGCTTCTTTTATTGCCTCTCTTATATTAAATGGATTGCTCATCATAGTTTGTATGTTTTTCGGCATAACGTCATCAAGATATCTTAGTCTGTATAAGTTATTATCCATTATGGTAACTCTTGCACCAAATCCTGCAGCAATTTTTGCAGCATTAGTTCCTACTATTCCGCCGCCTAATACTACAACGTTTGCAGGTTGCGTTCCCGGAACACCTCCGAGAAGCACTCCTCTTCCGCCCATCGTTTTTTCCAGATACTTTGCACCTTCTTGAGGAGCCATTCTTCCGGCTACTTCTGACATTGGAATTAACAATGGCAATGAACCATCTGATTTTTGAACTGTTTCATAAGCTATTGCTATACATTTTGATTTCATCATTGCTTCGGTAAGCTCTCTGGATGAAGCAAAATGAAAATATGTAAAAACTGTTTGACCTGCTTTGATTCTTTTATACTCAGGTTTAATAGGTTCTTTCACTTTCATTATCATATCTGCAACATCAAATACTGCATCCGGTTTATTTAATATTGTGGCACCAACTTTTTTATAATCTGAATCTGAAAAACCACTTCCTACACCGGCATTTTTTTCCACATAAATCTTATGACCATTTCTTCTTAATACTTCAGCACCAATAGGAGTTAACGCAACTCTGTTCTCATTGGTTTTTATCTCTTTTGGAACACCTATTTTCATATAGTTTTGATTAAATTATTTGATATTTTATCAATATAGTTATATTCGGTTTATAATTAAATTTTAAAATCTCGCTCTAATTGATTTATATTCTTTCATAATTTAACTAAATATTTTTGTAAAGATTAAAATTTATTATTTAACTTTGTCGTTTATATTTTTTATATTTAAATTACTTACCGAATCATCTTCTTTGTTGGGAGAAAATATTAATTGACAGAAAAAACTGACACTACAGAACTTAAAAATTATCTGAAAAATTATTCTGAAAATAATTTAAAAGAAGAATTCATAAAATTTTATGAACTCGTTAAATTACTTAGAAATGAATGTCCTTGGGATAAAGAACAAACACGCGAATCTCTCAGAAGATGTTTACTTGAAGAGACTTATGAGGTTCTTGAGGCAATTGATAACAATAATATTGCCGAACTGGAAAAAGAACTTGGTGATTTATTGTTGCAGGTGATTTTCCATTCTGTAATTGCTGAACAGGAAAATTTATTTTCTCTCAAAAGCATTTTGCAAATAGAAAGAAAAAAACTGATTGAACGACATCCTCATATTTTTGAAAACCTGAAAGTGAACGGTTCTGATGAAGTTAAAACCAACTGGGAAAAACTAAAAAAGAAGGAGGGTAGATTATCAGTCCTTGATGGTATTCCGGCTGAATTACCTGCTTTGCTTAAAGCATTCAGAATTCAAGAAAAAGCTGCTAAAGTTGGCTTTGACTGGAAAGATGAAAAACCTGTTTTCGGAAAAATTCTTGAAGAACTTAATGAATTAAAATCAAATATTGATAATAAAAAAGATTTAAAAGATATTGAAAATGAATTTGGAGATTTGCTGTTTTCAATAGTCAACTATGCAAGATTTCTGAAAATTAATCCTGAAGATGCTTTGCGAGGAACAATAAATAAATTCAGAAAAAGATTTAATGAAATTGAAAAATTTGCAAAAGAAAATAATTTTGAATTGGAAAATATGACTCTGAAAGAAATGGATGAAATCTGGGAAAGGGCTAAAACAAAAGATTGAAAATTGATTATGCTTTTGGTGTTGTTATATTCAAAAAATTTCCGCGTTCTGTCAAAATTTTAGTTCTAAAGGACAGTGATAAATGGGGAAGTTTTCCAAAAGGTCACAGGGAAAAAGGAGAGAAAATACTTGAAACTGCTAAAAGAGAACTGTTTGAAGAAACCGGTATAAAAAAAATAAATCTTGTTTCAAAAAAAGTTTTGTTAAAGCAAACTTATGATTACAAAAACAAATCAGGAAAAACTTATCAGAAGATAAACAAATTCTTTTTTGCTGAAGTGTTTTCCGAAAAAGTAAAAATTGATATGAAGGAAGTTTCAAATTATAAATGGTTAACTGAATATAATGCTGTTAAAATTGCTCAATATGTTTCCTTTAGAAAAACAGTGAAGGAAGCGTTTAGAATAATTAAAAAATATTACAAAGGAAATTATAAATGAAGATTTTAATTATAACATTTTTGATATTTGCAAATTCAGTTTTTGCAAATGATAAACTTGACCAACTAAAACAAAACCTTGACGAAATTGTCGCCGCTGCGGATGGAAATGTTTCTGTTCAGATTGTTAGTGCTTCAAAATATGATTTACTTTACTCTCATAATCCCGGAGTAAAAATGATTCCTGCTTCAATTACAAAAGTCATTACTGCCTGTATTGCTCTTAAATATCTCGGAGTTGATTATAAATTTAAAACTATCGTCTTTACTGACGGAACGATTACTGATGGAGTTGTAAACGGAAATATTTATCTTAAAGGATATGGCGATCCTGATTTAAACTCTGGTGATATTTCTTTACTCGCACAAAAAATATCTGAAAAAAATATTAAGTCTGTTACAGGCAATGTGATTTATGATGAATCTTTTCTTGATAATAATTATTACGGATTGTCTAATTATTACAAAGGTGATACGCGTTCACAGTATTGGCCCTATGTTTCAGCTTTAAACCTCGATAAAAATCAAGGTGGTTACAATCCTGCATCAACTGCAGGTGAACTTTTTGCTTCTGAACTTGTAAGGTTTGGAATACAATTCAATGGGTCTGTTGTATCAGGAATTACTCCTCCTGCATCAAAAGAACTAGCAGAAATTTCACATTCAATTTTTGATGTGCTTAGTTGGATGAATAAACAAAGTGATAACCATTCAGCAATAACAGTTTTTAAAGTTGTAGGAGCTGTCTATGATTCACCGCCGGGAACTTTACAAAAAGGAGAAAGTGCTGCTATTGATTTTCTTACTCAACTCGGAAATGACAGAGGTAGTTTTGAAATTCTTGAGGGCTCCGGACTCACAAGAAATAATATGGTAAACTCTGATATGTTCATAAGAATATTAAAACATATGTATGATGATGTGAAAAACTTTGATTACTTTTATAACTCTTTGGCAGTTGGTGGAATTGACGGTACTTTAAAAAACCGAATGAAAGAAGGTGAAGCATATAAAAACATCAGAGCAAAAACCGGAACCTTAAACGGTGTTAGTACTTTATCAGGTTATGCGATATCTCGGGATAATGAATTAATTATGTTTTATATAGCAATGAACGGATTTAGCAGCGATAGATCTTACAACAGGAAAATTCAAGACGATATATGTGAAGTCATTTGTCAATTCTCAAGAAATTAATTTAATGTTAACACCACAGGAAAAGAAAAATGTATTCCATTATTTTACATCTGACATTTGTGTATTTGTAAGTGTGTATCTGATGTTTATGAGTATGATTTGGATAAGCTATGATCACACTCATTCATCGGCAAGACTTGGAATACTTGGGTTTGTTCAGAATGTTCCTTTTATGCTTTTCAGTATTTATGGTGGCGTTTTAGCCGACAGATATAATAGAAAAAAACTTATAATTGGTTTCAATTGTCTTTTTATTGTTAATTCTTCATTAATATTAATTTTTCAGTTGCTAAATATTCTTACATTTGATTTCATTTTAATTTTCTGTTTTGCACTTGGCTCTTTTTATTCACTGTATTATCCGTCACTTGTTGCAACTGTGAAAGATATGATAAGTGATGAAAAAGAATTTCCGAAAATTATGGGTGCGGCTTCATCTAATGCAAAGATAGGACAATTAATAGCTTCTTCTTCTTTCAGTTTTCTTTTAAAACTTATTGGTGCTACCGGTACCTTTATAACGGGATTATTTTTTAATATTGTTTCTCTTATTTCATTTTTATTCTTAAAAGGATTAAAACAAAACGAATCACAACCATCTGACGGTGTATTTTTACAGATTAAACAGGGGTTTTCTTACACTTTAAAAAATAAAATTCTAACAGGGATTATTCTTGTTACTGCATTGATAAGTTGCACTTTTGTTTTTGTTACTTTTCAATTACCTGCTATTGATACTGGGTTTATAAAAGGCGGTTCAAGTGATCTTGGAATATTATTTATTGCAGGTGCAGTCGGTGGGCTCGTAGCAGGTTTTTACCTCGGTAGAAGAAAATCAACTAAAAATCTTTTAAAGTTTTTAATTTTATGTATTTTTCTATCTGCTATGGCAATTATTGGTTTGGCATTTTCAAGAGAATTACCCATAAGTTTCTTTTTTGGAATGTTTGTAGATTTCTCTTTCATTGCTGCTATGGGTATTTCAAATACTTTGCTACAATTGTTCAGTGATAAAAATATTGTTGGTCGGGTTTTAGGTGTTAATATAATGTTTAGTTGGGGACTTTCATCTGTATTAATGATGTTATTCGGATTTCTGATTGGACCGTTTGGTCTTGAAAATGTAATGCTATTACTTGGTGGAATAATAGTTTTATCGGGAATTTTTTATATTATTTTATTAAAAAAACAAAAAGGTCTATTACAAAGTATTTATACTGAAAAAAATATTCCTGAAGGAAGTTTTCCATATTAAAAATTTTACTAATTTTAAATTAAAAAATAATGTCAATAAAAGAATTAGAACAATCAGTTATTGATTCAGGTATTGACGTCGTCAAAAAACTATTTCTGCATAACTCAAATCATTTTTGGGATGATGTTGTCAGGCAACTGAACAAGGCAACCGGCTATGATTATATTCATTGCGAACAAATTGCAATAATAGCCCATACCAAAGGTAAATCTGTTGTTAAGTCCGGTGAGTTTGAGGAACTTAAAAGAATTCAATCTGTTCTAAAAGAAATAAATCTTAAGACTGAGATAACATAAATTTGAATTTTAAATTAATTGCTCCATATAAACCAACAGGAGACCAACCTAAAGCAATAGCTGAACTAACTGATGGGGTATTGCGCGGAGATAAATATCAGACTTTTTTAGGTGTTACCGGATCCGGAAAAACATTTTCCATTTCTAATGTTATTGAGAATATCGGTAAACCTGTTTTGGTTATGTCTCATAACAAAACTTTAGCAGCTCAGCTCTTCGGCGAATTTAAAAAATTTTTCCCGAATAATAGGGTAGAGTTTTTTATTTCCTATTATGACTATTATCAGCCGGAAGCATATCTTCCTACTACGGACACTTATATTCAAAAAGACCTTTCTATTAATGAAGAAATAGATAGGTTAAGGTTGAGAGCAACCGCATCAATTCTTGAAGGAAGAAAAGATGTCATCGTTGTTTCTTCAGTAAGTTGTATTTATGGAATCGGTGCACCTGATGAATATGCAGCTCAGATGTTGGTGGTCAGAGTCGGAGAAAAAATTAACCGTAAACAGCTTTTAAAAAAATTAATTGATATTCATTACGTAAGAAATGATTATGAATTTAAACGCGGAACTTTCAGAGTCAGAGGAGATTTGATTGAAATTATTCCGGCTTATGAAGATGAAACAGGAATTAGAATTGAAATCTTTGATGATACAATTGAAAAAATTTCATATATAAACAGAGATGACGGAAAAATTACCGGAACAGATATAAGTGTTGTAATATATCCTGCTAAATATTTTGTGAGCAATAAGGATAAAATTGAAAGTGCTATTGAAAACATACAGGCGGAATTGCAAACACAAATAGAATATTTTCAAAAAGAAGGAAAATTTATTGAAGCACAAAGAATAGAACAAAGAACAAACTTCGATATTGAGATGATAAGAGAAATCGGGTATTGTAATGGAATTGAAAATTATTCCCGACAAATGGACGGAAGACCTCCCGGCTCAAGACCTTCTTGTTTGTTTGATTATTTCCCAAAAGATTATTTACTTATAGTTGATGAATCACATGTTACCATCCCTCAGATTGGTGGAATGTATAACGGTGACAGAATGAGAAAAAAAACACTTGTAGAACACGGTTTCAGGTTACCTTCTGCCCTTGATAACAGACCTATGACTTTTCAGGAATGGGAAGCAATGGTGAAACAGGCGATTTTCGTCAGTGCTACTCCGGGTGATTATGAACTTGAAAAAAGTGGCGGCGTTATTGTTGAACAGATTATCAGACCAACCGGATTACTTGACCCTGAAATACAGGTTAGACCTGTCAAAAATCAGATTGATGATTTATTAAGCGAAATCAGAAAGAGATCTGAAATTGGAGAAAGAGTTCTCGTTACTACTTTAACTAAAAGAATGAGCGAAGACCTTACGGATTATCTCATTAATCTTGGAGTTAAGGTGAAGTATATGCATTCGGAAATTGAAACTCTTGACAGGATAGATATTTTAAGAGGATTGAGACTTGGTGAGTTTGATGTGCTTGTCGGTGTTAATCTGTTACGGGAAGGATTGGATTTACCTGAAGTGTCTCTTGTCGCAATTCTTGATGCTGACAAAGAAGGTTTCCTCCGAAGCGAAAAATCACTGTTGCAAACTGCCGGACGAACAGCAAGAAATGTAAACGGTCTTGTTATTTTTTATGCAGATAAAATGACAGAATCTATGAAAAAAGTAATTGAGGAAACACTAAGGAGAAGAAAAGTTCAGGAAGAATATAATAATATAAATAAGATAGAGCCAAAAACTATTTATAAAACATACGAGGAGATTATGTCTTCAACTATAGTTGCTGATTCTAAAAGTAAAATCGATATAAAGAAAAACAAAAAAAGAGAAAACAAAAAATCTGCATTAAGTATAATGAATGATCCGATTGAAAATAAAATTACAAATGAACAGAGAAGTGAACTGATTGATCAATTAAGGAAAGAAATGATTACCGCAGCAAAAGACCTTGAGTTTGAAAGGGCTGCAGAACTGAGGGATGAGATTGACAGATTACAGGGGAGTTAAAATAATGATTTTAAATATCTTTCATCCCTTCGCCAATCACTTTTAACTTTAACAAATAATTTCAACACAACTTCTCTTTCTAAAAATTCTTCTATTTGCCTTCTGGAATTTTGTCCGATTTTTTTTATCATATTTCCGCCTCTTCCGATTATGATAATTTTCTGTGATTCCCTTTCCACAATTATATCGGCATTAATAAAATCCTTTTTATTCTCTTCTTCTTTAAATTCCCTTACATCTATGTGAACACTATAAGGAATTTCTTCCTGAAAAAGTGAAAGAATATTATTTCTTATAATTTCTGATACAAAAAATTTTTCGGGTTTATCTGTAGTGGATTCCGAATCATATAAAAATGGTGACTCCGGTAAATTTTCAAAAATAGTTTTTTTAAGTGTATCCATATTAAAGCCTGATTTTGCCGAAAGAGGAATTATTTCAGATTTAACAATTTCATTTAATTCTTTGCCGATTTCTATTAATCTTTCATTATTAATTTCATCTATTTTGTTTAATACGATTGCATATTTTTTATCATCAATCAATTTTAGATTTGCAATAAATTCATCTTTATTATATTCAGCAGAATCAATTATATACAGTATAAAATCTGCATCACTCAAAGCCGATTTTATTTCTTTCACCATTAATGACTGCAGTTCATATTTTGGTTCTATAATTCCCGGTACATCAGTAAGTACTGCCTGATGATTTTCTTCCGTCAGAATTCCTAAAATTTTATTTCTTGTTGTTTGTGCTTTTCTGTTCACAATGGAAAGTTTAAATCCCATAAGTGAATTCAGTATTGTTGATTTTCCTGCATTCGGTTTTCCGAATAAACATATATATCCGCAAAATGTTTTCATTTCAGTTTTTTAATATTTTTATTTGTTCACTGTCTTCCAAAATAATCTGAGGTTTACCGTTAAAAACTGAAATTTTTCCTGTAACTTCTACGATTTTCTTTTCGTAATTTTCCAGTTTATCAAATTTATAAAAATTTTTTGAAAAAATTACACATGTAAATTTATTATTGGGGTATTTTTTATCAAAATTCAAATATGCTACTTTTTCTCTCTCCGTTACTGAAGCAATATACCCCTTTAAAAGAACATTATTACCAATATTTTCTGAAGCATCATTGGTAGTGATTTGTATTGGCTCTGCTATTTCTTTTTTTTCTTCTGTTTCTGTATTCTGAAAAATATTCTGTATTTCCGGCTGTTTGTATTCTTCTTTTGAACAGGAGATAAACAAAATACAAATTAAAAAATATTTAAACATTATTTTTTGCTTTGCTTTTTTGCTTCATCAAGATATGGAGCAATTTCCTTATCAAGTGATTTATCCAAACCGATTGCATACTGTAAGTCGTTCACTGCATTATCATATTTTTTTAAAATCATATTACAAATTCCTCTGCTCATATATGCAATAGCAAATGAAGAATTTGATTTTATCGCTGATGAAAAATCCTCTATGGCTTTCTCATAAGATTCTCTTTCAAGACTTATTATTCCTCTGTTAAAATATGCCTCAGCATAAGAAGAATTTATTTTCAATGCTTTGTTAAAATCCATAATCGCATTTCCATAAACTTTTTTATTTCCATATATCATCCCTCTTTCATTATAATATTCCGCTTTTTCAGGATTTTTCTTAATTGCAAAATTCAGATCTTCAAGTGCAGCACTTTCATCTTTGACGTTTTTGTGAGCAAGTGCTCTTATAAAATAATATTCTGCCTGGCTTGTATCATATCCAATTGCTTTATTAATATCTTCAAGGGCTTCAAAATATTTTTTTAGGTTTAACTTTGAATTACCTCTTATATAATATGATTCTGCATTATCTGTTTTAAAAGTTGTGTATAAATCTATCAGTTGAATCGCTTCAATAAAATTTTGAGAATTAAAAGCACTTCTCGCCTGATCTAATATTTGTTCAGTATCTTCCTGTGAAAAAGAAAACTGAACATTAGTTATAAAAATTAATATCAATAAAAATTTATTCATTTTAATTTTGCTTTAATTTCATTGATGAGAAAAGTGAGTTTATCTGCCATTTCAGGTTTTAATTCAACAACTTTTGTAAGATCATCATAAGCAAGATTATATTGCTCCATACTATTTAATATATATCCTCTTATCAGATATGCTTCATAGTCATCAGGATTTATGTTTATTGTATTGTTTAAATCTTCAAGAGCTTTTGTGTTTTGCTTTGTATTATAATAATAAGTTGCTCTGTCAAAATATAATCTGTAATTCTGTGAATTAATCTGTATTCCTTTTGCAAAATTTTGTAATGCTGTTGCTGTATCACCTTGTTGCAAATAAATCAAACCTAAATATCTGTAACTGTCTGAAAGATTTGCATCCCTTTGTATTGATATTTTCAAATCATTAATTGCAAGATCATAATTGCCTGAATTCATATATGCTATTCCTCTCTGCCGGTAAGCAACTGCAGATGTTGGGTCTGTTAATATTGCCTGTGTAAAATTATTTATTGCCTCACTGTTATTATTCTGCATCATTTGAAGATTTCCAAGATTTATATATGCGTCTTTAAAATTTGGGTTTAATTGAATTGCTGTTCCAAAATCTTCTAATGCACTTTGATAATTTTGTAATCCCTCATAGCTTAATCCTCTCAGGTTATAAGCATCAGCACTTTGTGTCTGAATCTGAATATATTCGCTTAGCCATGTTATCGCCTGATTATAATCTTTTCCTTCATATGATGTCTTTCCGAATGCATAAATCTGCTCTGGAGTATATTGTGAATATGATTCCGATATATTAAATAAACCGAAAAAAATAAGAAATAATGTTTTTTTCATAAAATTAATTTTTTGCTTCCATTAAATAATCCTGCATTTCTTCTTTATAAGCAGGGTTGAGTGCAATACCTTTCTCAATGTCTTCGATTGCTTTCTTTTTATCTCCAAGAAATAAATATGCAACACCTCTTCTGCAATATGATTCCGCATTATTACCATCAAGTTCGAGTGCTTTATTGTAATCATTTATTGCTAACTGATATTTTCCTGATTCTTTATACAATGCTCCTCTTGTGTTATATGCATTTATATCTTTAGGATTTATTTCAATCGCTCTATCCATATCAGCAAACGCTTTGGTTGTATCTTTAAGATTAAAATATAATACTCCTCTGTTTCTGAAAGATTCTGAATTATTCGGATTTATTTCAATTGATTTATTAAAAGTTTCAATTGCTTCATCTATGTATCCAACTCTTAAATATGTTGCTCCTAATGAATTTAATGCGACTGTATTGTCAGGTTCTATTTCAATACTTTTTTTAAAATCTTCAATTGCATATGCATAGTCACCTTTTAAAGTGTAAATTACACCTCTGCTCGCCAATGCAGATGCACTGTTTGGATTTTTCGATATAACGGTATTCAGAATTGCAAGAGCATCGTCATTTTGTTTTATTAGAATCAGTATATTTGCTTTTCCAAGATACCCTTTCAGACTGTCCGGTTCTGCTTTTATATAATCATCATATAAAATGAATGCTTCTTTGTAGTTTGCTTTTTGAAATTCTTCACTGGCATTTTTATAAATACTTTCATTATCTGTTTGTGCGTTCGAAACAGTTATAAATACAAAAAAATAAATTAAAATTTTTGAAATCATTTTTTACAATAGTTTTTTAATAAAATTATTCCCTGTTCAGTAAGTTTTCTTGAAATCATTCTGTCTTTCACTCTGAAAACAATATGGTTACAATCCGGCATTATGTTAAATGACATATTACTTATACTTTCGTTATTTTTAAAAAACTCTATAGCTCCGGAATATCCGCATTTATAAAAATCAGCCGGTAAATCAGATATTGATTCTTTAAGCATATTTACAGAATCCTGATTTTTTATGGTTATCACATTTTCTGTATTTGAAATCGTTTCTTTACCTTCATCAAATACATATATTTTAACCTGATTTACTTCGATTAGTTGCTTCTCAACAGCATTTTTCACAGATTCATCACAACCTGAAAAAGAAATCATTGCGGTTAATACAAAATATAATCTAAATAAAGTTTTCATTAACACAGTTTTATAAAAATAATATTTTTAATGTTTATAGAATATCTAATTAGAAATGTCACCGAAGTTTTGATAACATTTCAACTGCTTTTTCAATCGTTTCTTTCTGCTTAGCAAAACAAAATCTCAATACTTTATTGTCGGTTTTATTTTCATAAAAAACTGATACGGGTATAGATGCAACTTTATACTCAATCGTTAATCGTTTTGCAAATTCAAAATCGTTTTCATCAGTTATATCTGAATAGTCGAGTAACTGAAAATATGTTCCTGAACATTTAAGCGGTTTAAATTTTGTGTTTTTGATTAATGAAAGAAAAAAATCTCTTTTTGATTCATAAAAATGTTTTAAATTTTTAATTTTATCAATATCTTTAATGTATTCAGAAAGTGCCCATTGAAATGGCGTAGAAGTAGAAAATGTAAGATACTGATGAATTTTTCTCAGTTCAGAAGTTAAATTCTCCGGTGCTGTGCAATACCCTACTTTCCAACCGGTAATATGAAATGTTTTTCCAAATGAAGATACTATAAATGATTTTTTATACAATTCGTCATCAATCAGCATTGAATAATGTTTAACTCCGTCAAAGACAATGTGTTCATAAACTTCATCGCTTAGAATATACATATCATTTCCTGAAATTAATTTTGTAAGATTAAAAATATCATTCTCATCAATAACAGAACCTGCAGGATTATTAGGAGAATTTAAAATTATAAGTTTTGTTTTTTTATTAACTCTTTCAAAAACCTTTTCCCAATCAATTTTATACTCCGGAAAAGTAAGCGGAATTCTTACAGGAACGCCACCGGCAAGAATTACAGCAGGTTCATAAGAATCATAAGAAGGATCAAAGATAATTACTTCATCATTTTTATTTACAATAACGGATATTGCTGCAAAAAGAGCTTCGGTTGCTCCGGATGTAACAGTGATTTCTTTATCCGGGTCAATATTTTTTCCATAAATTGAGTTTATACAATCAGATATTCCATTTCTCAACGTGGGAAGTCCGGGCATAGGTGCATATTGATTATATCCATTTAAAGAAGCATTATAACATAAGTCTATGAGATTTTTATCAACAGGAAAATCAGGAAACCCCTGAGAAAGGTTCACAGCATTATGTTCATTTGCAAGAGCAGACATCACTGTGAAAATTGTCGTTCCGGTATTAGGAAGTTTTGAAATCATTTTAAGGAATAAAAGTTGGATTTATGATATAAAATTTATTATTTAAATTCTGAAATATAAAATTAATTAAAAATGCAAAATCCGAATTTACATAATTGTAAATTAGTCGTAGATATAGCTGTTTTCAGTTCGGGAAAAGTATTGCTTGTAAAATATGCCGATGAGAATAAGTATGACCATCAGAAAGGATGGTTTTTACCGGATGATTTAATGAAAGCCGGCGAACATCCTGAAGACGCAGCTTTAAGAATTTTAAAACAACAATTAGGAATTGAAAATGTAAATGTTGAATTAGGAGAAATAGAATCATTTACTGGAAATGACAAATCGTGGCATTTAGTGTTCCATTATAAAACGAATCTTGATGATACAAAAATAATAAATCCCGAAAAAGAGTTAATTGAAACCGGATGGTTTGAAACAGAAAGTCTGCCGGATGCGAGAGAGGTAGCACATCACGGGTGGGCGATTTATACTATTAAAAGTTTAATAAAAAAATAAGTTATGGGAAAATTTACAAAAGAATTTGACGCATATTACGAAAAGATAAAACCCTTTGCAAAACCGGTGTTTAAACATTTTAGAGAACTTGTACATAAAACATTTCCTAATATAGAAGAAAAATTAAAATGGGGAATGCCGAGTTTTGAATACAAAGGTATAGTCTGCGGATTCGCAGGTTTTAAGGAACACTGCGCAATAATGTTTTGGAAATCAGCAATAATGAAAGACAAAGAAATTTTATTGAGCAAAGAAAGCAAAGGAGCAATGGGAAATCTTGGAAAGATAACTTCACTTGAAGATTTGCCGGAAGATAAAATAATAAAAAAATGGATACTTGAAGCAATAGACCTGAATGAAAGAGGTATAAAATTACCAAAAAATGTATCACCGAAACACGAGAGAAAAGAATATTCTATGCCGGAAGATTTTCAAAAACTTTTAAAGAAGAATAAACAAGCAAAAGAAACATTTGAGAAATTTTCACCTTCACATCAGAGGGAATATTTAGAATGGATATGTGAGGCAAAGACAGAACCAACAAAAATTAAAAGAATGGATATAGCTATTGAGTGGCTAAGTGAAGGAAAATCAAAAAACTGGAAATATGAAAGAAAGAAATAATGTATAAAAATTTAGCAGTAGTTTTATTGTTTTTAAACGGGATGTCAGCTATGGGAGGAGGAATTTTATTAGTAGTTAGACCAAACGGACAGTTACTCCGTTTATCAACTGATTTATTAGTCCACTCTCCATTTTCAGATTTTTTAATCCCGGCATTTATATTAATTTTCTTTAACGGATTGAGCAGTATGGTTTTAGCAATTATAACAATTGTAAATATAAAACCATCACCAATTTTTATAATAGCACAAGGTGTTTTTTTAACACTCTGGATTATTGTACAAGTAATAATGATAAGGACATTTGATGTGCTTCAAATCATTTTTTTAATTATAGGATTACTAATTATTTTATGCGGAATAAAATTAAGAAAAAACCTGAATGAGGTTAAAAATTAGTGAAAGAACTTGTTAAAATTGATTAAAAATTTGAAAAAAGCGACTGAAAAGGACACAAAAAACACCCGAATTTACCCGAAAATTCATAAAAATTGACAGAAAATTCTAATTTTTTAATGATTTTTTGTAAAAAAATTTAACAAAAGTTTTGATTTTAGTTTATAATTAAAGTTTTTGTAAATTTCGGAAGCCAATAAAAACAGCAACTTAGTAAAAAATATGAGTAAGTTAACTACAGAAATTGAAAAACTATGTTTAAAGAACTCGGATAGGAAAATAGCAGAGCCGATGGCAAAATATATGAGAAATAAATTTGAATTTCTCGGATTGCCAAGACCAAAGAGAGCGGAAATTTTAAAACCATTTCATAAAGAAATTAGAAGTCTGAAAGGCGATGAAATTATTTCAACAGCAGATTATTTTTGGAAAAAGGAAGAAAGAGAATTTCAGTATATCGCATTGAACATATTGGAGATGACGAAGAAAAATTGGGAGGAAAAATTTTTTGAAAATTTTTCTTATTTAATTACGGATAATTCGTGGTGGGATACTGTAGATATGATAGCGTCACATTTGATAGGAGGTGTTTATAAATTAAATCCAAGAAAATTCAGAAAAGAGATTATTAAATTTTCAAAAGCTGAAAATATATGGCAAGTAAGGACATCAATAATTTTTCAATTGAACTATGGTAAAGAAACTGATACGGAATTATTATTTGAAGTAATAAGGTGGAATAAAAGTAAAGAAGAGTTTTTTATACAGAAAGGCATCGGATGGGCTTTGCGACAGCTAACCTATACCGATGCCGGACTTGTAAAAAAATTTGTTAAAGAAAATGAACTGAGCAAACTTGCAACAAGAGAAGCACTTAGACGATTAAAATAAATCAATAATTATCTATTTGTGCTCTTTGGAGTTTACCGGAGTAATCAATATAAACTGCTTTCCATTCTGTATAAAAATCATAAACAGTCCATCCGCCTTCTCTGTGACCATTACCTGTAGCTTTGACACCACCAAAAGGCATATGTGCTTCAGCACCGATAGTAGCACCGTTCACATAAGTAATACCCGCTTCAATATCTCTCACGGCTTTGAAAGCATTATTCACATTTTTTGTAAAAATACTTGAAGACAAACCGTATTGAGTACCGTTAAGGATAGCGATTGCATCGTCGAGGTCTTTGCATTGAAGCACAGAAAGAACCGGTCCGAAAATTTCTTCCTGAGCGATTCTCATATATTGAGTTACATTTGTAAAAATAGTAGGTTTATAAAACCACCCTTTTGAAAGATCACCTTTGACAGCATAGTCGCCACCATAAACGAGAGTTGCCTTATCTTCTTCGATACCAATATTGACATATTTGTTTACATTTTCTCTTTGAGTTTCACTGACGCATGGTCCAATATCAACTCCTTCATTATTTCCATATCCAAGTTTAAGTTTATCAACCCGTTTAATAAGTTTATCAATAAATTTATCGTGAATTTTTTTATGAAGAATTAATCTTGAAGTAGCAGTACATCTTTGCCCCGTAGTTCCGAAAGCCCCCCAAAGAACAGCATCAAGAGCAAGCTCCATATCAGCATCATCCATAACTATCTGAGCATTTTTACCGCCGAGTTCAAGAGATACTCTTTTGAGGTCACCGCCGGCAACAGTATTAATTCGTTTGCCGACTTCGCTTGAACCGGTGAAAGAAATAAAATCTATTTCAGGATGAGAAGTCATAGCTTCGCCGACTATAGCACCGCTGCCGTGAACGAGATTAAGTACACCCGGAATATAATCTTTGCCGAGAACTTCTTTCATAGCTTCATCAATAATTTTTACGAGTGTCGTAGCAGTTTTCGGAGTAAGCTCCGCCGGTTTAAAAACGCAAGTATTACCGCAGACGAGAGCAGGAAAAAGTTTCCATGTTGGGATAGCCATTGGGAAATTCCATGGAGTAATAAATCCGCCGACACCGATAGGGACACGGAAGCTGAGATTCATTTTATTAGGCATTTCGCTTGGAGCATTAAAACCGAAAAGTCTTCTGCCTTCGGAAGCTGCATAGTAAGCGGTATCAATACCTTCCTGAACATCACCTTTAGTTTCAGCGATAACTTTACCCATTTCGCGAGTCATTTCAAAAGCGATTTCATCTTTATGTTTAAGCATTTTATCCCCAACAACTTTAAGGACATCGCCTCTTCTGGGAGCGGGAATAAGTCTCCATTTTTTAAAAGCCGCACGAGCAGCAATGACAGCATCATCCACATCATCCACATTAGAGGAAGGGAAAGTACCAATGAGGTCATTATCCCAGTCAGCAGGATTTCTATTTTCGAAAGATTCATGAGAAGAAGAATCTCTCCATTCACCATTAATAAAGTTTTGATATTTTTTAGCCATTAGGAAAGTAAGTAATTAGAGTTGAAAAATTGATTAAGCTGTAAATTAATCAATTTTTATGATAATTTCGGTTTAAATATGGGGTGTGGGGAAATTAACAGTTGCAAATAAAACTAAAACTATTTATTCGAATAAAATTATATTAATCATTAAAAAGCGGAAAGGAATATCCCTTCCGCTTTTATTTATTTACATTAGAAAATATTTTACTTTATCAATAGCATTTTGTTAATTTTCGAGAATTCATTTGTTGAGAGTTTGTAAAAATAAACTCCGGATGGTAAATTCACAGCATTAAAATTAACACTATGAACTCCGGCACTGATATTTTCATTATTAAGGAGTTTCATAATTTCCCTTCCATTTATATCATATATAACCAATGAAACATTTGCAGAATTTGTAATTTCAAAGCTTATATTAGTTTCCGGATTAAAAGGATTTGGATAATTCATCAATTTTTTCAGTTCAAAATGATTTTGATTTATATTAGATTTATCCTCCGGAGCACAAGGGTCGTCATATCCGGAAATGGAATCTAAATTTGATGGATCAGATTCGTTATTGGCACTGTCAATTGCAGTAACTCTGTATAAAAAAGTTTTATACTGATATTCACAAATTCCGCTTCCTCCGGTAAAAGTATATAGAATCATATTATCCATAAAACTTGGAGTATTTTAATTCCCTATGTGAATAAAATTTGGAGTACTGCCGGTAGAGAGGGCCCTGTAAATTTTATATTGAATATTATATCCTTGAACACTATCCCAAGTGAGAAAAGGATGAAAAGGATTTTCAGTCGTACCGAAATAATGAGCAGTAACAACTAAATTTTTTGGTTCTGAAGGACCACCACTGAATGAATTCGCTTGATTAAGAGTAATGAATATCACAGCGAGGACAATGAATAATTTAATTTTTATCATTTTTTTTGTTTTAAGTTAATGAAATATATTTTGCACCAAGTGCAAACTTATTGTCAGAGATAATTAAATTTATACATAAATGTGATTTATTTAAATTTTTAATTATTTAGTTTTAGTAATATATTATATTTATGTGGCTTTACATTTCACGACCTACTCTGAGTCCAAAATTTCATTTTCCGTTTTTATCTACTTTTTCAAATGAATTATAATAATACCATTCGCCCTCAATATTTTTAAAAGTTCTGTTTTGATCTTCAAAATGTTTTTTACTTCTTAAATTTCTAAAATTAATTAAACGAGTTCGAGCTGACATAAATATTTTAATATCTTCTGAAAATATAGTTTCTCTACCAATCACGTTTAGTTTTTTCTCAATAGCAAAGTCTGATAATTTAAGAACTAAATCAAAATCAACATTTTTTTCATCACACCACTTTTTTAATCTTGAATTGATTCCTGTATAATCATTGAGACGATTGAATGGATAAATTATAGGAAAATTAAAATAATCTTTATAAAGATTGATGGTTACAAAATAATATGGATGTTGACAAGAATAAAACCCCAATAAACTTGGATCTGCAATTTTAATGCTAATAAAATTACTGTCTTCTCTAATTTTATCAGCAAAATAATTTATTTCCTGTTTGTTCTCTTCATAAAATTTTAATGAATCCTCATATGACTTATCCTTGCAACCAAATTTTAGATTAAAGATTAGGATAAATAAAAAAATAAATAATTTAAGTAAAATATTTTTCGTTTTTGTGCTCAATTTTCTAATATTAAATTACCATAATGTTCGCGGCATCATACCTCTATCAAAGAAAGTATGATGATTAATTAAGTAAAAATACTCAGCTATATTTTATTTGAAAATCTCTAGTTTACTCATTCCAGAATTCAAATCATTTAATATAATATTTGTCAATAATATTGGGGGAAGTGTAAACATCAACTTCAAATTTTCCGTTGAACCAAATAGGTTTATAATCTTTTATATCATTTTCTATTCCAAAGCCACTTATTCTCGGATATCCATACCACATTGCAATATCAGGAGGAGCTTTTTGTATTTTGAATCTATAAATTATATAAGAATAAATTTTTTGAATATTCTCATTATAAATATCTAAAGATATATTGCTATCTTTTTCAGAAATTAAATAAATTTCCTGATTTGTCTTTAAATCAACTCCATAATAAAGAATGTGTTTCAAAAAACTCCCAGTATCAATACTTGATATTTTAACTTCTACTATACTATCAAAGTGTGAATCAATTTTTGAAATTTCACTTGAACAAGAAATGAAAAAATGAAACAACATTAACATGAAAATTGATTTCTTCATTTTTTTAAATTTAATTTATCAAAAAAATTTGAATTAGTACCATCTTCATGAAATATTATTGTTTTTACAAAATTTTCAACAGTAGGTTTCTCACCTCTATTTATAACAATTGCTATTTGAGGTCTATAAATTCCAGGAAAAATAATGTCCTCAAGATTTTCAATATAATTATGAGCTTGATTATATCTTTCGTTAGTATATGGTCCAGGATTTGTTTTTGCTGAAATGTAAGATTCATCTATTTCATGCATTAAAGAAATCTCAACGGAAGAACCTCCTGCATCTTCATATTTCTTCGCTAATTCTAAATTAAAATATTGTGTTGCATAAGTAATTCCATTTGCTACATAACTTCCGTCAAATAATCCAACATTAATTGTATTTATAGTTCCATCATCATTTTGTGTCGCATTATATTTTGTTGTTAATAAATTTACATGAATTTTTTCATTATTAATTGCCTCAACTAATATTTTTTCTAACATATTTGAAGCTTTCCCTGTAACTGAAATCTTACCTGTTTTCTTGTTTCTCTCAAATGTTAAATTATCTGATAATTTTTTTAAATATTCAAATGATTCTTCAGCATCTGATCCGTTTATAAATACATCCATTCCTAAATGATCTATCATAATAATCGGATTATTTACCCCATAACAATACGGACTGAAACTAATATACTTTTCAACTAAAGGTTCGGTTTGTCCCCATCTGCCTATTCTTGAATCATAATACCTTGCTCCGAAATAATCATATCCGCTTTCTTCATCTCTCTCTTTCCCTGTATATTTATATTTCGATGCTTCACTGTTATACTCCCTTCCTTCCATTAAATATCCCCATCCGTCAAAGTCCTGTGCAGAATAAACCTGTGCTTCCTCATCAAGAACTACCCTCACACTGCCAAGATGATCTTTCAGGTAAAAATAATCATCACCACCCGAATCTAAATATCCTTCGTTTTCAAAACCGTAAATATTTATTCTTTCTAAACTCGAACTTTCATAAGTAGCTATCTCTTTTCCCGATACATCACGTAGGTAATATTCATCTGACTGTAATGTCCAACCCGTCGGGCTATCTTCATTGAAAACAGGATACTGTTCGGGACCTGAATATAAATAATTTTTCTTTCTGACTCTTAAACCCGCATCATCGTATTTAATTTCTGTCAAATATACATCATAACTTGGAGGATCAGAAGGTGTCGTAACAATTTTTCTGAACTCCGTCAAAAGATTTCTGTGGTCATACTTCATTTCAAATATTCCATTGATAGAATCTGATGTCATATTTCCATTTAGGTCATATACATACTGATTTGTTGATGTTCCGGTCACATTTTTTAACTTGTTGGTATAAGAATAATAGGAATAGCTGAAAGTATCAAGTATATTATTGTTAGAACCAAACCTTTTTAGCTTAGTTATATTTCCTTCCTTATCGTACCTCGTCAGTAAATTAAATGATTCATCATTTATGCAGAAACACTTTCCTAATACATTCCAGCTTCATCTGGACAGGCAGAGACGAGCGATTGCAAGCTTACTCAATATGACTTGGGGGATAACAGCATTAACATTTAACACGGATTTTCACGGATTGGACGAATTGCTCGAAATTGATTTTATCTTTCCCTAAAATCCCCTCCCGACAAATTGGGATTTCGTTAACTCAACATCCAAAGGGAGAACTTTCCGGGGATACTTCGGTCGCATGCTCCCTCAGTAAGACAAGGTGAAAGTTGGTATAGACAACCAACGAACTCCCTGATTAGCCGAATTGAATCAAGAATATGTTCAATTCTCTCTTTAGGTGTTGGTTTATCCATAAATTTTCATAAGTTCTTTAGATGCCGATTTTAAAGCAAAGTTTTTTAAATAATCTTTTTCCACTATATCTACTTTTCTGTTGATCTTATGCTCTATTTTGTGAGCTATATCCAGCAGATCGAACATAGAGTATTTTTTTTTGTTATTCATTTCTACCATAATATCTACATCACTATTTAGATTTTCTTCTTTTCTTACCACTGATCCAAACAACCATGCGGAAGATACTCTGCCGTCTTTTTTCAATTCAGACCTGATTGAATTTACAAAATCAGATTTAACTGAATCAGGTTTATTTTTATACATTATTTTTTCTTCTGCAACTTGCAAGGCTTTCAAAGCCATTTCTTCGTCTGCTAATTCATATACTAACTTGTCAGATAACCAATTGACGAGTAAATCATTTTCATTTATTTTAAAAAACTTGGCAAGTTTGATTACTTGTTCTCTGTTTGCTTTTCTCTGTCCTCTTTCTATTTTACTAAGTATTGCCTGATCAATATCCAGAAATGCCGATACTTTTCTAAGTGGGATTTTTTTATTTTCTCGTAATTTTTTTATAATTGAACCGAGAGAATTCATTTTGAATGATTTTGTTTTGACATTATTTGTCAAAATATGAAATTTTAAGATGAGTTTCAAATTAGTAAATATGAGTAAAGCTAACTCAGTTTGATATGGGAGAAACTCGCAGGAGTCCTCTGCGAGAGACTCCTGCGGGAGAAGGGTGGATTATCACGAATTTACACTGATTGGTTATTGTAACTTTCATGGGATTCTTCGTCGCTTCGCTCCTCCCCGTAGGGGCAAGCAGAATGACAGGAGTGTTTAAGGGATTCTTTCCCGACAGGTCGGGACAGGCAGTTGCGATTAGAATGACAGATCGTGAGGGGATTGATTGTTGTATCTTTCACGGGATTCTTCGGTCGCAAGCTCCCTCAGAATGACAGGTATAATGGTTTGCTACTGAGATTCTTCGTCGCTTCGCTCCNNCCCCCTCCAAAGGGGGACTTTATAAATGTGTTTTGAGTTTGTAAAATAAATTATTAACTGTATTTTTGTTTAAATTAAATCATTTAATGTTTTCAGAAAGCTGGAAATCGTTTTTAAAGGTTAGAAGTAATATATTAAAGCTGATATTTAATTTTATTTTGCTTTTTTCAACTTTGTGTGCAGTTACTACATATCTGAACTACAACGAGCAAAGGACTGAGGTCGTAAAATTAAATGATCCGGTCTTAAATACTTTTACGGCGGTTGATTTAGATACTTATGCATTTATTCTTATGTATATTTCCATAGTTTCATTTTTTGTTTTTATCGCTTTCAGACCAAAACTAATTTTAATTGCTTTTACTTCTTACAGTATTGTAGCACTGACAAGGATTTTTATGATGTATCTTACACCGCTTGATGTTCCCGATGGGGCAATTTATTTTCATGATCCTATTGTTACAGTTTTCGGTGGTGGCACAACTTTTATGAAAGATTTATTTTTTTCAGGACATACTTCTCTTATGGTTTTACTTACTCTGATAACATTTAAGTATGAGAAATCATCCGATAAAATTTCTGTTACAGGTTTTGATAAATATTATAAATATTTTTTACTTGCAGGAACAATACTTGTGGCATATTCAGTCTTAATGCAAAAAGCACATTATGCAGTGGATGTGGCGGTTGCTCCTTTTATAGCATACACAGCATACAGAATAAGTATAAAAATTTATAAGTTATAATTTTTAAAAATATATCCGCAGATTAATTGAAAAAGAATAAAACAAAGAATAAAAATCAAACAACTAATAAAGTAACAAAAAACGAAATTGATTTTTCATTGGCTTATGAACCGTCAAAAATCCAGAACTATATAATTTATATTATACTGGCTGTTATATCGGTTTCACTATCAATGAACTACATTATGTATGCATCCGGACAAAACGGATTTTTAAGTTTTCCGCTCGACGACCCATGGATTCATTTGACCTTTGCAAAAAATTTAGTTGAATTCGGAAGTTTTTCATATTTCAAAAATGAAATGGCAACTGCTGGTTCTACTTCTCCGATTTATACTTTATTTCTTGCCATAGGATTTATATTCACAAAAAATGAAATGATTTTAAGTTATTTACTCGGGATTATTTTTCTTGTTTGTTCTGTGTTTGCATTTTATAAACTAAGCAGGTTTGAATTTGGAAAAGAAACTTATTTTGCTATTGGTGCATCGGTTATTTTCCTCTCTGATAAATGGATGAATTTCATTGCGGATTCGGGTATGGAAACTACGATGTATATATTTATGATTATACTCGGATTTTATTTTTATAAAAAAAGACAGGCGATACCTTTAGGCATTATGCTGGGGTTGATACTTTGGGGAAGACCGGACGGAGTTGCTTTTTATGCCGCGATTGTAATTGATTACCTAATACTGATTTGGCTCTCAAAAAACACAAAAGGCGAACAAACAAATTTATTTTCAAAACAGGATTTAATAAAAGTTGGGATAACTTTCGGAATTTTACTTGTGATTTATTTCGCAATGAATTTGATTCTTTCAGGTTCGCTTTTGCCAAACACTTACAATGCAAAGCTGGCTTATTACTCACCGGAATTCCGAAGCAGGGGCGATTTTTTCAAATTTGAAGTTTGGGATTATTTTACTTCAGGTGCTTATGGTGTATTAATGATAGGGTTTTTATTTTCAACTGTTAAAACAATTTTTGATTTATTCAAGAAAAAATACAGCAGTAATTTTTCATATATACTTTTTTCATTTCTGCTTGTTTTCATTTACTGGTATAAACTGCCTTATGCTCACAGGTTTGGAAGATATCTAATGCCTATAATTCCGTTTTTAATTCTCGTTGGACTTACAGGTTTCAGAGATGCATCGAAGATTATAGGAAGTGCTTTTAACAGCAGAAGTTTTGCTAACGGATTTTATATAATCGTTTTATTAATATGTCTTTCGATGAGCGTTCTGAATTACAATGAAAATAAATCATTATATGCAGATGAATGTAAATACATATACGATAGACAAGTAAAAGCAGCGTTATGGATAAATCAAAACACAAATGAAAACGACATAATAGGGACGCATGATGTCGGTGCAATTGGATTTTACAGCGGAAGAAAGATAGTAGATGTAGCAGGTTTGGTAACACCGGAACTAATAGATAAAATTCACGACAGAAATTATGTTAAGGATATGGAAAAATATATGAAAGAATCAGGTGTAACATATTTGGTTTTTTTAAGAGAATGGTATCGTGTTGTAAATCAAAAACCGTTATTCTCAACAGCAGATTCTTTACCTCCGGAAGTTATGGAAATTTATAAATATACTCCGGATTCAACAGTGATTTTGAGTAAGGAATCCAATTCAATAAATATGTATGCGGAGAATTTATTGCAGCAGCGGCAGTTTCCGCAGGCAGTGAATGTATTAAACAAATCAATTGCTTCAACTCCGAACTCATCTTATACATATTTTCTGCTTGCGAGTGCATACTCAATGACAAACGATGCAAAAAATATGGAAGCGAGTTTACTGAAAGCGGTGGAACTGTATCCCGAATTTAAAGAAGCACACCTTCAGCTTGCGAACTATTATTTAAAAAACGGGTTTAATGAAAAAGCAAAGTTTCATCTTGATAAAAGTTTAGCTGCAGATCCTAACTATAAGTTTGCAAAAGACCTTGAAAAGATGCTGCCGCAGGATTCTACAAAAAAATAACATATCCGTTTTGAAGGTAAAATAGTTTCACCACGAATTAACACGGATTAAACGAATTTCACGAATTAAATCCCGATAAATCGGGACAGGCAGAATTTCACAAATTGTTATGAATAAATTTAGGTTAAGTATTTGAAAAAAATTAATTTTATAAGCGTTTTATTATTCATTTTAATCGGCAGTTTAATTTTTATATTAACTGTCAGTTCCTATTTTCTATATCATTTTTCAAACACGCGACCACTCACAGCCGATAAACAATTTAAAATATCCAAAGGTGAAAACTTTTCGCAGATTGTAAAAAACCTTGAAGAGCAAAAAATTATCTCAAGCGGATTTACCCTTAAACTTACAGCAAAGCTCACCAATCTCGATAAAAAAATATACGCGAGGAATTATATTTTCAAACCCGGTATGGGAAATCTTGAAATTCTTAAAATGATTTCAAATCACAAGTATATAGAAACCGTTAAATTAAGGATTCTGGAAGGTTGGACAATCAGAAAAATTTCAGAAACAGTTGAAAACAGATTTGGTATTAATAAAGATGAATTTATAAAAGAAACATCTAATCCGGAATTTATTAAACAACTCGGGCTTGAAGGTAAAGTTAAAAATCTCGAAGGGTTTTTATTTCCCGATACATATACGCTTGATATAAATTCTGATGCAAATGATATTGTTAAAATACTTGTGAACAGGTTTAATGAAAAAGTTATTAATGATAAAGAATTAATGAAAAGGATGAATGAGATGGGTATGAATTTACTTGAAACAGTAACGCTTGGAAGCATTATAGATGCGGAAACACATATAAAAAGTGAACTTGAGATAATTTCCGGCGTATATCATAACAGACTAAAAAAGAAAATGAGATTAGAGGCAGATCCGACGGTGCAGTATGCATTACCTGACGGACCAAAGGAAAGATTATTATTCAAAGATTTGGAAATTAATTCACCTTATAATACATACAGGAATTTTGGACTTCCGCCGGGACCTATAAATAATCCGGGATTAGACGAGATAAAATCAGCGGTGAATCCTGCAAAACATAACTATATATTTTTCGTAGCAACAGGAGACGGCGGGCATACTTTTTCAGAAACATACGAAAAACATTTAAAGGCAGCAGAAGAGTACAGAAAAAAACTTAAATGAACGAAAAAACAATATTCAGATTATTTCTTAAAACAGATTACAGAGATAAAGAAAAAAATACCTATAAGAGATTTTTAGGTATAATGATTTCGTATATTTTTGCAAACAGTTTTATTGGTTGGAGCAATTATATAAGATTTGATGAATTTGGGTTTTCAGTTTTGGCAATGAGTATGAATATATTTTTTATAACATTCATAGCATTAACAGAATACGGAGAATTATTTTTTTCAAAAAAGCAAAATGAGATATTTTCGAGTTTACCCGTTCTGCCGGAAGAAATTTTTGCTGCAAAGTTTAAATCAGCCTTTCTGTATATTTTTAGTTTTGTGTTAGTATTACTGTTACCTCAGATAATATTTTTTGCAATGTATTCCGGAGAGGTAAGCAGAGTTTTACTTTTTATAATAATTAATATATCATTCACTTTATTTTTACTTTTTTTATTGTTGCTCCTTCAGTCGGTATCAATAGTTATGAGCAAGGGAAAATCAAACAAACTTGTAACTGTTTTACAATTTATATTTGTTGCTTTTATAGTATTAACAAGCACAATATCATCGAAGGGAGATCAAAAAGGATTAACAGATATCAGAGAAATAGAGGCAGTAAAATATCTTCCTCAAACATATTTTTACAGCGGGATAGAAAACTATTTATTTTTAGTTTTGTGTTTGTGTTTAACACTTTTTTTGGGGTTTAGTTTTTATTTTTATATGAAAATGAATTATGAAAAAATTTCAGATTATCTTTCATTTGAAACTAAGGTAAAGAAAAAATCATTTATACCCGCAAAATATCTTGAAGGAATTCAGAAATTTATAACTGCAAAATTTTTAAACAATAATATAGAACAGGCATTTTATGGTTTAACTAAAAATCAGTTTGCAAATTCCAAACAGTTAAAATTAAAAAATCTTCCATTCGTTTTTTTACCTTTGATATTTGCATTGATTGCTGTTGTAGGTAATCAACAGGGATTTTTATATTTCGACTCAAGCAAGATAAGTTCTTTAGGGACGGGAGTATTAATTCTTGGACCATCTATTACAATGATATTAATTATGAGTTCAAGACTATTAATTTCAGGAACTAAAATTGCCGACGAAAATTCAAACGATACTGATTGGATTTATAAAACAATTCCTGTGAAAGAGAATGTTTGGATATTTAATGGGGTGAACAAATTTATTTATTTCAATTTTTTAATTCCTGTATTTATATTAGTTTTTTTAATCCTATTAGTAAGACTTGACGTTTTAACAGTTGCATTAAATATGATATTTATAATTTCAGGAATAATATTTATAAATTCAATAGCAGGTTTATTCGATAAAAATTTTCCTTTCTCACTTGAAAATACGAAACACAACAGCACTTCCAAATTTTTTGAAGTGCTTTTAACAATGGTAATGGGTATTCTTGTATTCATTATTCAGATTTTTATATTTAAGAATATATATTTTATACTCGGTTTATCAGCAATATTTATAATATTATCAGCACTGATAAACCGGAAATAAAATAGATTAAAATGCCACAGCAGGAAACTTCAATAGACATAAAAACTCAAACTAAACCATTAATAAAAACATATAATGGTGACGGAAAAAGTATCGTACTTGGGATAACAGGTGCAAGCGGAGCAATTTACGGATTGAGAATGCTTCGTGCATTATTGCTAAGCGAATATAATGTAGAACTTATTTTATCTGAATACGCCACATATTCCCTCGCAAGTGAATGTAATGTAGAGATTAAACCGTCAAATATAACTTCAATTTTTCCAGAAATATTAATGCTGAAATCATCTGTTAATATACACAGCAATCTTGATTTGAAATCAGATTTATTTCAAGGTGGATTTAATATTAATGGAATGGTTATATCACCCTGTTCGATGGGATTGCTTGCCGGCATAGCTGATGGTGAGTGTGAAAACCTGATTGAAAAATGTGCCGACTGGGCATTATCACATAAGAAACCGTTAATAATAGTTCCGAGAGAAACGCCAATAAATAAAATACATTTAAGAAACTTAACAAATGTAATGGATGCGGGAGCAATGGTAGTACCTGCGATGCCGGCATTTGATTACAACCCACAGACATTCAATGACCTTGCAGATTACATTGCAGGAAAAGTAATGGATATGCTCAACAATGGCGAAAAACCGTTGGCGTGAGTGGGGTTAAAATGTTCAGCTCTAATCTTCAGGTTTATATTAATATCTAACAATATCGAAATTATTATTGAATCTTATTTATTATAACATTATTTTTATATTATAACATAATAATTGTTATAATACAATTATTATGTTATAATATATGTATATAATGCAATTAGCAAAAATAAATTTAAAAGTGTTTGGTTTTGAAATTGAATTTGAAGACTTAACTTTGAATGAAATTTCAATGATCCCTTTTATTTATAAAGAAATATATAATTTTCAGAAAGCAAAAATTTTAGGTGTAAATGTTTTAATTGTAAAACAAAAAAATAAATTAAAAATCTCGGCAAATAATTATAGAAAACATTCAGATATATTATATAAAAGTTTGGGTATTAAAGTTATTTTTCTTTTAAACAATTTACTACCATACAACAGAAATAGGTTAATGGAAAAGAAGGTTAATTTTGTTATGGCAAATAAGCAGGTTTTTCTACCTGATTTATTGGTCAACATAACAAATTTCAGATTGAGTCAGGATAAGAATATTACCAAACTAAGTCCGGTCACACAATTTTTAATTTTATATCATTTGTTAAAAAATTCTATTGAATATAAAAGTATAGATGAAATTTCAAGGGAAACAAATTATTCAAAAATGTCAATCAGCCGGGCAATAAAAGAATTAAAAGAAACAGGACTTTGTAAAGAAAAAAGAAACAAAGAAGTTGAAATATATTTCAATAAAACAAAACAAGAAATTTGGAATGAGTCATTACCGTATATGAGTAGCCCTGTTGTTAAAACCTATTTTAATATTGAAAGGTTAGAAAATCATAAATTTCTAACAACAAATTTATCAGCTTTATCACATTACACTAATATTGCAGATGATGGACAAAAAAGAATCGCAATATATAAGAATGAATTTTATGAAATGATTAATCAAAGGAAACTAAGTTTAAATGAAATTGAAGGTGAGGAATTTATTGAAGTATGGAAATATCAACCACAGATGTTATCAGATACAAATTATATTGATCCATTATCTTTATATTTAATTTTTAAGGATACAGAAGATGAGAGAATAGAATCAGCATTAGAAAAACTCATAAATATAGAAATTAGAAAAGCTCATAAATATAGAAAAATGAATTATAATTCAACCTTACATTTTTATTTTAATAAATATCTCCCTAATATTTATAGTGTGTTGTCATTAGATAAAAAGATTAAAAAAGAGAAATTTTGGAATGAAAAACTTAATAATCTTATAGAACATTACGGATCTTTTAAAATTGGTCAAAAAAAAGAGACTAATTTATTTGATATCATTGAAATGGCTGAAAATGGAGAATTATCAAAAGTATGCTTTTTAAATCAAATTGATTCAATGTTTTCTACCCTTTATACTTCTATGGACTACAAGTTCAAAATAAAACTTAGAAATATGTTAAAAGGAACTTTATTTAATTTGAATAATCATAATTACTTAAACCCAATAGGAGAGTTATTTTGTATTTATAAATTTCATTTTAATAATGAAACAAAAATATTAGATTTAGAATATGAATTAGAAAAAAATAAGCCAACTTTTGATTTATTAATTGAGTTAAATAATAATAAATATTTGGTCGAAATATATAACATTCACCCGAATTTCGAGAAGGAAAATTATTTAGAGGAAGTAGGATCTAAAATTATTAATAAAAGGAGAAATAAAATTTCATCTCATAATTTAGAAAACCATATTTTTTTAATTTTACCAATAATTTGGTTAACTCAGACAGAACTTTCTGGAGATAATGCAATCATCAAAAATTATTTTGATAATTTTATTAGTCTTAATAAAAATATAATAATGGGTCCATTTTCAATTTACTCAAATAAATATAATAAAAATTACATATATAAAATTGATTTACTAGATAATCATATTTTAGAATTAGAAAAATTATCTACCAGTTAAGTTAATAATTAAACATTCAAACAAATTCCTAACTCAAAATAATTGTTTTAATAGTCAAACACTTTTATTATTTTTCTCATATACTGCGATAATTATATTTCTCCTAATTCAACAAAATAATATTTTAATAATTTAATATATGAAGATCTTTTGTGTTATTTTTTTAATTCTATATTCAACTATCGGGTTTTCTCAAAGCAACTTGATTGAAATAGAAATCCCTGAAGTTAAACCACACATTATAAAAGCAGAGTATTATAATAACAACTTATATTTATGTACTGAAAAGCAAATTTTTAATTTAAATTTATATTCTAATTCAATTAGAAGTGTTGATTTTCCTTATTTATTTGAAGAGGAATATATAAAGGATCTTGTTTTAGGGTCAAAAGGTGTTGGATATTTACTTACTTCAAAGTACTTATATAAGGTATCTACTAATTTAAATGAATTCAACAGAATATCATTACCAGACAAAGTATCAAATAATATACTTAGAAAATTTGAATCTGATGAAAGTTTTTTTGATTATAATATATACTTAATAAATGATGAATTAATGTTGAGTGTTTCATGTAATCCTTATAGTGATATTATTTTTTACTTGGGAATTGCAAATGAGACATGGATTCATTTTGAAAATGAATATATAGATTTAAAAAATGTTATTAATAAAAATATCTGTTTTTATTTAAGTTCTGAAAATATTAATAATAATCATATAGATAGTATATTCATTTATACAAACGCTATGAGAGAAAAAATGTTTTTAATGGCAACAGAAATTCCTAATTCCTACGAAAGCGAAAGCACATCAGCATCAACGAATAGATCAACCTTACAATTCATTAATGAAGATATTGGATTTTATTATAACATAAACAATCAATATATTTATGCTACTGCAACAAGTGAATTTTCAAAATCATCTAAATATAGTTTTATAAACTTTTACACAACCACTGATAGAGGAAATAATTGGAATATAAATACTTCGTTTTCATTTAATGATATTAATCTTATTAAATTTTTTACAGAAACAGATGGGTATATGGTTTGTTCAAAAATAAATAAAGATGGAGAATTTAAAAGTAGTTCTACGGAAAATATTAAATATGTGTTTGATGATATATACGAACCAAAAGATTTTGATTACTTTTTAATGAAGACTACTGATAAAGGAATTTCTTGGGTTGAAACAAACTTCAATTTTAATACATTTGAACCATGTAATGTGAATATTAAAAAAGGAAGTGATAATTCTTATTGGTTAATAATAAAAAATTCAATATTTAAATCATCCGATGGATATAACTGGGTTTTTGAGAACAATAATTTACCGTTTGAAAATGAAGAACTTAATTTTATACCTATTAGTAATTCAGAATGTTTAATTTTTGATAATGAACATATTTGGAAAATAAACAGTATTCAAAACTATTCAAATGAAATTTATCAGATAGAAAAGAATACAAAAATAAATGATGATTTTTTAAGTGAATTTCAAAACAATTTATTGTTAAAAGAAAGTTTTCAGTTTAATGAAGAGAGATTGAATGCTTTTTCACTTTATAATCATGATAGTTTTTCAGTCGTAATACCACTATTAAAAAGTTTAATTGAAAAAGATTTATACTATAAAAAAGAATATTTATTTAAACTTGGTTACTCATTAATTCAGATTGAAAATTATGAAGAAGCAATATATTATCTTGAAGAAGCTTTTTCCTTTGATAGTAATTCCATCATTGCAAATAATTTAGGATTTGCTTATCAGAATGTTGGAAATTTTGAAGAAGCTTTCAAATACTATAAAATAGCTGTAGAAATGAACCCAGAAACTGAACTTTATAAAAATAACCTTGATTTCTTATATAAGATAACTTATAAATTATCAAATAATGAACTTGAATTTTTACAAACTTATTTCCCGACTCACAAGGTTGGAAGTAAAATGCTATATTGGCAAAGGAATAATTCTGCTTCATATTATGAAAAAAATTTTGTAGATAGTTTTGCTGATAATTGGAGTAACATAGTGATAAATTATTTTTCCAACTTAATTTCTTATCAAATTAATGAAATAAAATTAACAGAATCCGGGGAGTATAAATTAATTGGTAATTCATTGGCTTACTTTGGATTAAATAAAATGCTTGGAAATTACTCATACAAATTAATTTCATTTCCATTGGAAGAAAATCTAGAATGGATTACTTTTGGATTTCCATTGAAAGTAATAAGTACAAATGAAAGTGTTACAACTTTGTTAGGGAAATTTACTAATTGTTTGATGTTAGGGAATGAATATTATAGAGAATATTATGCTCCCGGAATAGGATTAGTATTAGTTGTTTCTAAAATTGGATCGATTGATTTTCAATTAGAAAAAGAACTAATCAGTTTTGATTTAATTAAATAATTTTCCTCTAATCAAAAATCCCAGCCGAAGAAGATTTGATGAAATAAATCGTCCTGAACTTTTGTGAAATTGTTTTCGATTCGCTTTCCGGTGTCATATCTGAGGAAAAGAAATCCAAATAAATTTAAACGAAGACCTGCTCCGAAGCTGCCATAAGTCTGTCCGTAATTTTCAAAACTATCAAATGCATTTCCGGCATCAAAAAAAACTGCTCCGTTCATTCCGGGAATAATATAATTCAATCCGAGTGGTAATTTATTCTGCCATAAACTAAAAACAGGAAATCTTAACTCTGCATTCGTTTGCCACATTTTTGTTCCTTTGAAAGAATTAAAAGCCCACCCCCTTAAAGACCAGGAACCACCCATATAAAATCTCCTCGCATTTTTTCCTTCGTTCATAAACCACTGTCCGCGAGTTGCAAAAGTTATACCGGGTAAAACCTGAAAATATTTTCTGTAATCAATTAGCAAACTATAAAAATTTTCATTTGAATATTGAATATCGGCTGTATAGCCAATTGTGGTATTGAACTTTTCACCATCAACCGGTCCCGTCAAGCCGTAAATTGCGTTATCTTTTATATATGCAATAGAGTTTGACAGCAATAATGATTTTCTGTAATTTAATAAATCAATATCTTTGGTTGTCTGTGAAAGTGATGTGGATGTTTCAAGCCGTCTGAAAAATGACAATGGATATGCCATACTGAGATATGCTCCATACATCCTTTCATAATAGGATACGTCAGATTCGGATATGTCATATCTTTTACCGGACAAGTGATAGATTCCGTAAGCATAGTTTAACCTTTGCTCAAGTGATACTTTAGAAATTGCTACGTTAAAACTTTTCCAGAAATCTGAACTCGGGTCAGAATTGTTAAATATCAAAAAATAATATCTCTCGTTTCCGAGCATATCAGAAAGCGAAATGACACCACCGGCATTAGTCCCGAATACAGGATCGGTAGTTATTGAAGTGGTTGCTAAATCCATTGAAAAATCTTTTTCATATTTTACTATGTTTTCCCCATAAATTCCTTTTAATCTTTCAGGTTCCCATACATTTTCTTTTTTAGTATAATCAATATTTACAATCATTTTGCTTGAATCATATTTTTCATTTACAGAAGTTAATTTTCTGATTTTCATAGATCGTTTTTCAAATGATGTGAAAAGTATTTCGTTTGTACCTGCCCACTCAGGATCCATTGCCGATATTGTCAGATTGGTGAGACTTCTCATCTGCAATGGGGCGGAATTGCTTTCGGGAGATAAATTTATATCTAAATATCTTTCGAGATCAAATATCTCCGGTGATGAACCTGAGCTGTTATCAGTACCTGAAACCGCTGAGTGTTTGGCAAAATCAATCATCCATAAATTTTGATTTCCACCTATATCGGAAGTGAAAATAACTTTTGAGCCGTCAGCAGAAAATTTCGGAGAGTAATCAAGCTGATTACCTATTGTAAGATAGTCAATATTTCCGGATTTAAGTTCATATAAAAATAAATTGTATTTATTATTATCGCCGAGTGTAGTTCTGTCAGAAGAAAAAACAATATATTTTCCGTCCGGTGAAATATCCGGATCTCTGTCATCATAAAAATCATTCGTAAGACGGGTTAGTTTTTTTTCTTTTATATCAAAAAGATAAATATCACTTTTACCTGAAAAATCTGTTGCAGGAAAAACTATTTTGGTATTATCCTTGCTCCAAGCGGGTGAACCAATCCCTACAATTTTATCAAAAGAAAAATCACCAAGATCTTCACCTGTATTGACATCAAAAATGTTTAAAGCATCTGCTTCACCTTTTTGTGAGACGAATGCAATCCTGCCGTCAGAAGAAACATCCATACCGGTTCTGAAAAAATGAAATGATTCAAATTCATCAGAGCGTTCCCCAAAGAGAAACATTTCAGATGATGATTTTTTTGAAGATAAATCTTTTTTAAAAATACTTGTGTAACCTGAATTATTACCTATATAATAAACCTCTTTTTTGCTGCAACATGAATTATAGGTTGGCTTATGTCCAAACTCAGATGAAGTTATCAGTTCTGATATATCTGATGGTGAGTTTTCCTGTATTTTTTTTTCTTTATAATATTCTTTAATGTATGGAGTGAACTCGGCATCAAATTCTTCATAATTTTTCCCTATTGTGTGTTTCATAACAACAGAGAAATTATCATCCATCCAAAAATTATCCATAAGTTCAAGAATTTTTTCTTCACCATATTTATCAGCTATATATTCCAAAACCCGCTGACCTAATTTATACATTAAAAAAGAACCGTATGACTCTTCCCAATCTGACAAACCGGGATAATAATCAGAAAGAACAGCATCCTTAAAAATCATTTCTGCCTGTGCATCCCACTCGGTTGACCAGTATTCTGCCAAACCTTCTGTGAACCATAAAGGCGGCATTCTGTCATTAATTTTCCCGTAAAGTTTTAGTTGATTCAGAAGTTTGCTCACCATCAAAACGTGAGTAAGTTCATGTCGGATTACATGTTTAAACTGACCAAGTGAACCTTCGTGAGGAATTACGACACGACCTTTTATAAATTCAAAAAATCCACCGACACCATCGGGAATTAAACCCGGTGTAGTATTGGTTTGTTTGAAATGTAAAGGAGAGGAATAAAATATAATCGGGACAGTATCAATAAGGGTGTGTTTGAATTTTTGAGAAAGTATTGCATAGCTTTCTTCTGCATAGTTTGCACCTATTTCTGCAAGTTCTTTTGCTTCGTTGTAATAGAAAATTTTGAAATGAGGCGTTGACAAAGTATGCCAGTCAAAATCGGAATACTGAACTTTATTTTTCCCGAAATCAACAAACTGGGAATATCCCGGAATATTTAAAGCCAAAAATAATAAAATTATATTTAATACTTTCATAAAATTATATTGACCGGGGATACTTGGTTTCAATGAAATTATAATAAATAATCATACAGGTAAATGAATAATTTTATACCAATTGATAATGAGTTTATTTATTGATAAAACATAACTAAAATGAATAAAATTCGTAATTTTAAGTATAGTGAAAGAATCCGTTTTAAATAAGATTTATAAACTTTATTCTGAAGATTTCTCATACTCAGAGTTTGAGAAATTATTTCATCAAGATCCACAAGGTGTTTATCAGTATTTCATTAAAAATATTGATAAAAGCGGAGGTTCCAAAAGCTCTTTAAAAAAATTCATATATTTTTCAAAATATCTTGCAATAACTTTCTTAAGAAAACTAAGCTATGGCAGAAGAATAATTTTTACTTTATCTGTCTTAATGTTTATATATGCTTATTTTATTGAAGATTGGCTTTATGTATCAACATCTTTTATACTTTTGATTTTCCTGATATTACTGGAAGTTACCGATAAATTCACTGCACGGGATGAACTTATAATTGCCCGAAATATTCAGGAGAGTTTACTTCCATTAGAAAACCCTACATCACCGGGATATGAAGTTTCATATTTTTATGAAGCCGCTCAGGAAGTAGGTGGTGATTTTATAGATTTTTATCATTATGAAGACCGAAATTATTTTAACGTTACAATAGGAGATGTTTCCGGAAAAGGTTTAGGTGCCGCTTTATATATGTTTCAAACAAAAAGTCTGCTTAAACAGATTTTAAAATCTAAGCCGGATTCTATACATCTTTTAAAAGAATTAAACTCAACAATAACAGGTTCACTCAAAAAAGGATATTTCCTGAGCATTTTAAATGCGTTTGTAAACGAGGATGAAATATCAATATCAAGGGCAGGTCATAATCCCGCATTATATTTTAACTATAAGGAAAAACAATTCAGAGAAATAAAACCATCCGGAATTGCAATAGGTTTAAGTAAAAACGGATTATTCGAAAACTCACTTAACTCTGAAACTATAAAAATGAACTCCGGTGATTTATTGTTATTATATACAGACGGATTGAATGAGGCAATGAATAATAAAAATCAACAATTCGGAATGGAAAACATTCAGTCAGTTATGTATTATTACAGTGATAAATCTGCCGATGAAATAAAAAATGTAATCGTTTCAAATGTGAAACTTTTCAGAGGAAATCAAAATCCAAATGACGATATTAGTTTTGTAATATTAAAACGCCTTTAAAAAAATCACTTCTAACTTTTTTTATACACACAAAATATTTAAATTTTTTGAATTATAAATTTTTAGAATTAAATTACTATGTCAGATAATTTTAAGTTTAAAGAAATAAAGATATATGCAGAAGATGAGTGGTTATATGGTAGTCAGAAAAAATACAGAACAGTCTTTGAACAGCAAAACGTAAAATATATTGATGCTGAGGTTTCTTTATTCAACAAAAAATTTGATGAAGAAGAATGGGAGCTTGAATTAAACCTGAAAGCATTTGACAGTAAAGGAACACAGTTATGTGACCTGCCTGTAAAAAGAAAAGTTTTAAAGGATGAAAACATAATTTTTATAAGAAACGGCTGGGGTAATGCCAACGGGACATTTTGGAAAAGGGGCAGTTACAGATGGGAAGCTCATGTGGACGGAAAATCAATCGGCTCAGCAAATTTTTATGTTGAAAATCAGGGCAAGGTTACAAAAACAAGTAACCCTTACTTTAAAATTAATTCTATTAAATTATACGAATCAGGAACTGAAACGAATACTCAAATAAAATATTTAAAAACATTTAACAGTGCCACTACAAGATATATTTATTTTGAACTTAACTGTACAAACCTCGTAAAGAGTCACGATTTCTGGGCATGTCAGTTATTTTTTAATTTTAAAACCGATATCGGGGAATTAAAAGGTCAAGATGAACAGATGAAATTCATCTATAAAAAGGATAAAAAATTTAATTTTATTGGCGGATGGGGAAATGCAAAAGGTGGAAGCTGGTATAATGGAATATATTATCTTGAAATAATATTTATGGAAGAGATAATTGCAAAAATTCCATTCAAAGTAGATAATGCTGATGAAGCGGCAGATGAAGAATTTTATGCTAATGCATTAAAATCACCCGAAGAAACAGAAGAAAAACTTGAACAGTCGGCAGGTGAAAAGGAAGTGACATTCGAAGAAGCAATTAAAGAACTTAATGAACTTATTGGTCTTGATACTATTAAAAAAAGAATAAGTGACTATGCCGAGTATATAAAATTTTTAAAACTCAAAAAAGAAAAAGGAGTTGATTCACAGGAAAAAATAAATTTACATTCTGTCTTTACCGGAAATCCGGGAACAGGAAAAACTAAGGTTGCAAATTTGCTTGGTAAAATTTATAAATCACTTGGTTTACTTACTCAGGGACATATACACGAAGTGGACAGGCAAGATTTAGTAGGTGAATTTATCGGGCATACAGCACCAAAAGTGAAAGAAGCAATAAATCAGGCACGCGGTGGAATTTTGTTTATTGATGAGGCATATTCTCTTGCCCGTACAGGAGAAGATTCGAAAGATTACGGAAAAGAAGTTATTGAGATATTAATAAAAGAAATGAGTGATGGACCGGGTGATATTGCTATAATAGTTGCAGGATATCCGAAAGAGATGAATACTTTTATAGAATCAAATCCGGGATTAAAATCAAGGTTTAATCAGTATTTTAATTTCCCTGATTACACACCTGACGAGCTTTTACATATTGCTGATTATAATATGTTCAAATCAAATATGAAAATGGCAGAAGACGCAAGAGCAAATCTGTATCAGGAGGTTATAAAAGCATATAGAAACAGAGACAGAACATTTGGAAATGCGAGATATATAAACGGTATTATAGAAGAAGCAAAAATGAAAATGGGTCTGAGACTTGTGAAATCAAAAAACCTGAATGAGATAAACAAAGAAGAACTTACCACGATTACATCTGAAGATATTAATTCTGTATTTGAAACAAGGAAAACTAAATTTGTTGATATTCCAATTGATGATGAATTACTGAGAGACTCACTTCAAAAACTCAATTCATTAATAGGGCTTGATAACATTAAACAAGAAGTAAACGAAATTGTAAAACTTGTGAGATATTACAGGGAACTTGAAAAAGATGTGAAAAATATTATTTCATTACACTCTGTTTTTATGGGAAATCCGGGAACAGGAAAGACAACAGTAGCAAGGATACTTGCGGATATTTATAAAGCACTCGGAATTTTAGAAAAAGGTCATTTAGTGGAAGTGGACAGAGCAGGGCTTGTGGCAGGATATGTAGGGCAAACAGCAATAAAGACTTCTAATGTGATAGACAGAGCGATGGGTGGAGTTTTATTCATAGATGAAGCATACTCACTCGACAGCGGAGGAAGTAATGATTTTGGAGCTGAGGCGATTGAAACAATATTGAAAAGAATGGAAGATAACAGAGGTGATTTTATTGTGATAGTTGCTGGTTATACGGGAGAGATGAAAAGATTTATAGAATCAAATCCCGGATTGAAATCAAGATTTGATAAATATTTTGAATTTAAAGATTATACATCAGATGAATTAATTATTATCGCTGAAAACTTACTTCAGAATGAAGGACATTACTTTGATAAAGATTCGTATAAACATTTAAAAAAATATTTTGATTCTTTGGATAAGATGAGAGACAGTCATTTTGGAAACGGTAGAGAAGTTAGAAAGGTTGTGGAGGAGGTTATAAAAAATCATCATATAAGAATAGTGGACATTCCTAAAGAAAAAAGAACTGAAGAAACTTATAAAAAAATTATTTTATCGGATGTTGAAGAATTTAAACCGGTAGAGGTTATAGAAAAACCTAAAATGGGTTTCACAGCATAGCGGGGATTTCAAAATTATTTTTTTATTCCCGGTAATTCTCTGCCACTTTGATACAAAACCAGTTTATTTACATTTCCGTTTTCATCTTTGAAAAATTCAATTTTAGCTTCAACAATTTTATAAAAAAATTTGTTTTCTGCTTCAGGGTAAATTTCATATTTTTCCTGATCTGTAGCCTGTGCAAATATTTTGTTGTCTTCTGTTATTATAGTAATGGCAAAAGCCGGTGAAAGTTCATAAACTCCTGTATAGTTTTTATAAATTGCAGGGTCAACAGTAATTTCCACTGGGTCAGACAAATTTATAGTTTCACCAAGCGTAATTTGTGTAAGTTCATGTGCAATCTGGTCAACATTATCCCTGTCATTATTCCCGAAAACAATTACTGTAAGTGAGTCTTCATAAAATCTCATAAATGATGCAACGAATCCGAATATTCTGCCATTATGCCATACACGTTTTTTATTTTTATATTCATCAATAAAAAATCCATATCCATATTTTTTCATACCGGGTGTGAACATTTCATTTTTTGATTCATTGGATAAAATTAATTCTGAATATAATGCATTATCCCATTTTAACATATCAGAAAGTGTGCTTGATATGCTTCCCGCAGATCCTGCATATTTCAGGTTTATATTTATTGATTTCACAATTTGATTACTGTCGTTTTTTGTATAACCTTGTGCAAAATCATCACCTGAAATAATTTCGGCATCAATATCACTATGTAACATTCCGGCAGGGGTAAATATTTTTTCCTGAAGATATTCCTTAAAAGATTTTCCCGATGCCTGCTTAACTATTTCACCTAACATTAAATAACCTGTATTTGTATAACTCATTTTTTCTCCTGGAGAAAATTCAAGATCCAATATTAAAACTGAATCCAATAATGCTGAAATATTCTCATAAGTGTCAATTTTTCCTATTATGTTTTTTATATCAGTATAATTTTTAATACCGGATGTGTGATTTAATAATTGTTTTATAGTTATACTGTCGCCATATTTAAAATTTGGAAAATATTTTGAAATTCTGTCTGAAGTTTTAAGTTTTCCTTCTTCCTGAAGTTTTAAAATTAAAGCCGCTGTGAATTGTTTGGTAACTGAGCCAATAAGATATTTCAGTTCCGGTGAATTTGGTATTTCTGTTGATATGTCTGCATAACCGATTGCTTTGGTATAAACAGGGTTTCCATTTTTGGCAATCATTACGACTCCCATAAAGTCACCTTTTTCAAATCTTTTATTTATATATTCATCGTATTTTTGAGTTAGATCCTGAGCAGATAAATTTGCTGTAAGAAATGCAAACAAGATAAATAAGGGAAAGAATATTCGTTTCATTTTTTAAGGATTAAATTATTGAATTATATATTATGACGAATTTATGGCAAAAGGGTTTCAAAAAAAAGACCTGCGAAAATCAACAGGTCTTTTTGGTTATAGGGGGATAAATTGTGAGAGAAAAAAATTTTTTACTTAACCAATATCATTCTTTTAGTTTCTGTGAAATTTCCTGCTTTTAAAGTATAGAAATAAATTCCACTTGAAAGATTTCCACCGTTAAAATCAAATTCGTATTGACCGGCAGTAAGATTTCTGTTCACAAGTGAACTGACTTCTTTACCACTTAAATCAAAAACCGACAATGTTACAAATTCATTTGAAGGAATACTGAAATTAATTTTTGTTGATGGGTTAAACGGATTTGGGAAGTTTTGTCTTAACTCAAAAACATCAACAATTGATGAGATTTGTTTAATATCGGAAACTACACTGATGCTGCCATTCATACCTGAGTGTATAGTGCATTCATAATTATAAACACCAACCACTTGAACCACATATGTAAAAGTGAAACCCACTGTTCCGGTTTGTATTGAAGCAAATGAAGCTGCTCCTCCCGGAACTGAATTGCTCGTTACATCATGGAAACCTGAAACCCAAGTCCATTTAATTGTATCACCAACATTTGCAGCAACATTGGACGGGGAGAAAGAATTTCCGCCACCTTGTCCGACATTTATATTTCTTACAACAGCATTTGCATTTGCGACTAAGAAAAGTGAAATCAGAAATGCGAAGGAAAGTAATTTTGTTTTCATATTAATTTTAGATTGTTAAATTAAATATTTTGTCGTATCTCTAACTACGATACTTTTACAAAATTAGAAATATAATAATTCATTGTCAAGAGTTAATTTTGTATGAATTCTTTTATTATTTCTATGACGGAATCAAATTTCTCATTTGAGCCGGTGAAAGGATGGACAACTCCAAAGGTGTGTCCTGTGTTTTCGATTAGTATTAATTCGGTTGTTTCTAATTGGTTTGCAGATTTTAGGGTTTCAGCGTGGGAATAGTCAACAGCAAGATCTTCCGTTCCATGTATTATCAGCCATGGGATATTAATTAAAGATGCTGCTTTTTCAATATTTAGTTTTTCAAAATTATGTTCAATATCTTCAAGCAATGAAAGATTAATTCTCATCAATTGTTTTGTTCTGACATTTTCAGCTTCCCAATATCCATCAATTTTCCATTTTTCTTTTAGTCTTTCAGAATATCTGTCAAAGTCGGAAATGGCTGATAAAGTTATCAGTTTTTTAATTCTTTTATCGTTTGCAGAGAAAACAACAGCAGTTCCACCACCGCGAGAATGACCAATCAATGTTATGTTTTCAAAATCAAAATTATAAACATCTTTGTTTATTTCCAGATAATTCAATAAATCTTCAATATCATTAAGTTCTCTTGTGTGAGTATTTTGGGCAAATAAATCGAGACGTGTAAAGTTTACAAGATCATCACCATCCTCCCCTACGCCGTTGTATGTAAAATTAAAACTGACAGTGAAGTTTCCTGATAATGCAATTTTATCAAGCATATATGGAAATCCTCCCCAGTCTTTAAAACCTTTGAAGCCATGACAAAAAATTACAAGTGGTAGTTTACCGGAATTAATTTTCATCTCGGATTCAGGATTAATTATTCTGAAATCCGCAGTTATATTATCACCGTTTCGGTTTGGAATTTTAAGTGGGATAATTTTTAATTCAGCCATATTTGATTATTAGCGACGTCACCTCGCCTGTCGCTTTTTCTCCTCATATGTAGATCGGTGAGTAGGGTCTATTAATATAAGTTTATCATAAATAGTTTTATCACCATAGTCAAGAAAAGTATCGGCAATTTCAAGATATTTTGTGTCAAAGAAAATATCAACATTAAAAGCTTTGATTTCTTTTTTCTTTATATTGCTCATTTTTTCCAGAGATTTTACTATATACTGATATGCATTATTTTTATTTATCGCAAGTGAATCAACACCCATCCAGTGATATTCAAAAACACCTTTTCTGAAATCATCAAATTTGACACTTGTTAATTCCTGCACAAGTTGTAATCTCGAAGGTTTAGAACCCCCTCCGGTTTCTGTCCAACCTCTTTTATCCGTGATTAATTTATTACAGATATCAAGTGCTTTCTGAAAATATTTAGTACCGCCTTTTGGATAATAAGAATCTTCATCAAATCCAACGATTAGATAAGCATAATAATTCAGCAAACTAAGCAAAGGATCAAAAATTACATCGTTTTTTATAAACTGCATAGAACTCTGATAACTAAAATTACATCTTTCATCAAGAATCCTGAACATTGTAGTATATCTTATAGGTTCAGTTTTATCAACTCTGTAAACTTCTCTTTGAGCGACAACAACAAGTTGGGTTTCATATAAATCAAATCCATTTGTAGTTCTGAAATTAAACTGAAAAGTGCAATTTATAGTTGGGATTGGTTCATCGTGCCATTTATTCCTGTTCAGATAATCCTGAACCTGTTGTTTAAAATTTCTTAATCTTTCCCTTGCATCGGTTGGTAATGCCTGATCCTCAACAATAACAGTCGCATTCAAATCCTGATAAGTTTGTGCGTAAACCTTGTCACTTATACAAAGAATTGCTATTATAATTAACAGAAAACCGAATTTAATAGTATTTTGAATTTTCATTCGCTTTTAATTAAATTAAAATTGTTTTAATAGATTATATTTTCAATTCATTTTCAAAACCGCTGAAAATATGTTCAATTAACCAAAAATATGTATAAAATTAAATATATAACCATATTATTTATATCTCTGTTTTCTATAAAAGTTTCTTACGCTCAGTTTGAAAATTTAGATATAGGAGCCAGGAGTACTGCTATGAGCGGTGCGTTCACTTCGCTTGCAAACAACTCAAACGCAATTTTTTATAATCCCGGCGGAATGTCGCAACTGAAATTCAGAGAGATATCAGTTTCTTACTCACCATCACCATACGGTTTATCTGAGCTTTCCACATCAGCAATTAGTTTTGCAGAACCCACAAACTATGGTGTATTTGGTCTTGCATTTAAGAACTATGGTTATGAATTATACAGAGAAATAAATGCTATTGTAAATTATTCCAATAATTACGAAAACAAAATTTTTTACGGTGCTAATCTGAATTTTTATCATTTAAGTATAAAAAATTATAACACAGCAAATTCGATTGGTATAGATGTTGGTGTTTTGGCTTATATAACAGATTTTATGAGATTCGGGTTTATGGGGAAAAATCTTACAGGATCAACAATTGGTCAATCAAAAGAAAAAATTTCTCAGGTTTATAAAACGGGATTTTCATTTCAACCTCAGAAGGATTTTAATATAATGATTGAAGCAGAAAAAGATGTGAGATTTCCTTTGTCATTCAGGGCAGGAATGGAATATAACCTAATGGAATATATTGATATAAGGGGTGGGGTAGGAACTGAACCATCTATATACTCCGGAGGAATTGGAATTAATTATGATGTATTACAATTAGATTATTCAATTCATAATTCGGTTGATTTGGGATTAACACATCAGGTAGGTGTAACGGTAAACTTCGGCGGAAAGAAAGCCAGAGAAATGGCAAAAGACCAACTAAAAAATTCTTTTAAAAAATAATTTATTAATTTTGAAATTTATTGTAATTGGTGAACCTTGTGCAGATTATATAATTAAATCTGACGGAACTACTTTTAAAAGTTATGGAGGAATTTTATATTCATTAATCACGCTTTCATTGCTATCAGATAAAAATGATGAAATTATTCCTGTGATGATTTCCGGTAATGATGAATATGACAATGTGATAAACATTCTGAATAAATATGAAAATATTAAGACTGATGGAATTTACAAATCAGACTTGGCTATGAGACAAGTGAAACTTGACTATACAAACATAGAAGGAATTAAAAGTGAAAGGTTAGAATACTCCACATCACCGGTAGAAAGTCTGACTTTCGACCAGATAAGTCCGTATTTAGAAAATGCGGATGGGATTTTGATAAATTTAATTTCAGGTGTTGATTTAACATTAGAAGCATATCTCGAACTAAGGAAAAATTTTAAAGGTAAGATTCATATAGATATTCATAATTTAGTTTTGGAAACGAATCCTGACGGGAAAAGGAGTTACAGAAATCCTGAAAACTGGAAACAATGGTGTAAAAATTCTGATACACTTCAGATGAATGAATTTGAATTTCTACATATATCAAAAGAATTAAAAAATGAATATCAGTTTGCAGAGGAAATTCTTATGGGTGATGAAAGTTCTGTTAAAGGATTAATAATTACAAGGGGTAAAGCAGGGTTATCCGGATTTACAAAAAAAGAAAAAGTTTTTGGTACTGAAAAATTTATAGATATAGACAAGCAAGATATATTTGCTATTGAAAATTCACATTTTATAGATTCAACAGGATGCGGTGATGTATTCGCAGCAGCATTTACTCTTGATTACAATAAAACAAATAATTTTACAAAAAGTATTCATTATGCAAACAGAATTGCTTCATATAAAACGTCCCTTCAGGGAATAGAGGAATTAAATAAACTTAAATGAGAATATTTGTAACAGGCTCAAATGGACTATTAGGACAAACTATAACTTCAATCTTCACTCGTGAATCTGATTTTGAATTGATTACCAGCGGTGTTGAGGTTGAATCATCTTCTGAACTCGGACATACTTATGAAAGACTTGATTTGACAAATAAGGATGAAGTAAAAAAATTAATTGGGTTTTATGAACCTGATGTAATAGTAAATTGTGCTGCATTTACTGATGTAGATAAATGTGAATCAGAGAGAGAGCTTTGCTGGAAAATAAATGTGGATGCAGTAAAACATTTAATAATAGCATCTCGTGTAAATAACGCACGTATAATTCATTATTCAACAGATTATATTTTTGACGGAAAAAACGGACCTTATGGTGAAGATTCAAAACCAAATCCTATTTCTTTTTATGGAAGGTCAAAACTCGCAAGTGAGAATGCTCTTTTGACAAGCGGAACAGAATATACTATTATAAGAACAATGGTATTATTCGGTATTGGGAATAATATCAAACCAAATTTTGCACTTTGGATGATTAACAAATTAAAAAACAATGAACCAATTAATATTGTTGATGACCAAATAGGTAATGTTACAATTTCCGATGATCTTGCATTTGGAACATTAAAAATTATTGAGTTAAACAAAAAAGGAATTTACAATATTGCAGGCAGCGATATACTTTCAAGATTTGATTTTGCAATGAAAATGTGTGAAGTTTTTGGTTATGATAAGAAACTTGTTTCAAAAATAAAAACTTCATCCCTGAATCAACCGGCACCACGACCTTTAGACTCGGGATTGATTACTTTAAAAGCACAATCTGAACTTGGGTTTAAACCAATGGATTCACTTGAAGCACTAAGACTATTAAAAATTCAATTAGGATATTAACAATAAACAAATATGCTTGATATAAAACTAATAAGAGATAATCCTGAACTTGTGAAAGAAAAATTAAAACTTCGAGGAGAAGATGATAAAGTAATTCACAGGATTCAAAAAATAGATTCAGACAGATTAGAGATATTACATAAACTTGAAAAACTGAAAGAATTAAGAAATAAGGCATCTGACGAAATTGCTGTTATGAAAAAAAACAAACTTGATGCCTCAACAGCAATTAACCAAACAAGATTATTGGGAGATGAAATAAAAGAGTTAGATTCGCAGATAAAAAATCTTGAAACAGAACTTGAAAAAGAATTGTATTACATACCGGCTCTACCTGACGAAAGTGTTCCTATAGGAAAAAATGAAACGGAAAACGTAGAGGTAAAAGTATGGGGAGAAAAAAAGAGTTTAACATTCAAACCTAAAGATCATATTGAACTTGGAAAATCGCTTGATATACTTGACTTTGATAGGGGTACAAAAATAGCAGGAAGTGGATTTCCTTTATACAAAGGAAAAGGGGCAACGCTTGAGAGAGCTTTAATAAATTTTATGTTAGATACTCACATTTCTAAAAACGGATATAACGAAGTTATAACTCCTGTGCTTGCCAACAGGGCATCAATGGAAGCAGCAGAAAAAGTTCCAAAGTTTGAAGATGATATGTATTATATACAGAGGGATGATTTATTTGCAATACCAACAGCAGAAGTTTCGATTTTGAATATACACAGAGATGAGATACTTAAAGAAGAGGAATTACCAATGAGGTATAGCGGTTTTACAAATTGTTTCAGGAGAGAGGCAGGTAGCTACGGAAAAGATACAAAAGGATTTTTAAGAGTACATCAGTTTAACAAAGTTGAATTAATTAATTTTTGCAAACCTGAAGATTCATATAATGAATTGGAAAAAATGTTATCTGATGCGACAAGACTATTGGAAGATTTAAATATACATTACAGAGTGATAGAATTATGCACAGGTGATTTAGGGTTTGCTGCAAGTAAATGTTATGATATAGAAGTTTGGAGTTATGCGGAAGATAAATGGCTTGAGGCTTCATCGGTGAGCAACTGTACAGATTTTCAATCAAGAAGAGCAAAGGTTAGATTTAAAAGACACGGTGGAGACGGTAAACAAAAAACGGAACTTGTTCACATTTTAAACGGTTCCGGCTTGGCAACATCAAGACTGATGGTGGCTTTGTTGGAGTCATATCAGACAGAAGACGGGCATATAGTTGTTCCGGAAGTATTAAAAAAATATACAAACTTCGAAAGGATATAATTTTAAAAAAGGTTATTACATATTATTTGTAATTTTACTTTTTTTATTAGTTGTTAAACTGCCACCAATTTTTACCTCTGATATACAACTCTGGGATGAAGGGATGTATGCAACTCGAGTATTAGCCATCGAAAAATTCGGAGCTTTCTTAGACCAATCTCAATACTCAGTAGCAGGTATGGACAGTGGTTCACAGCCACCATTAGTCATCTGGACAGGGTATATTTTAACAATTTTATTTGGTTTTAACGAATGGGTATTTAAAATAATTCCGTTGGTTTTCGGGTTGTTGTCTGTTATAATACTATATAAAATAGGTGTAGAACTGTTTGACAATAAAACCGCAATTTATTCCGTCATCATATTTTCATCAAATTTTATTTTCAGTATTTATGTAAAAAGGTTTCAGCTCGATATACCCTTTACTTTTTTTATCCTGTGTGCATTTTTGTTTTTTATAAAATATTATAAATATCCGAAAACAAAATATTTAATTTTTTGTGGAATTTGTTTCGGGTTGTCGCTTATGACAAAAGCACTTGTTGGGATTTTACTTCCGATTATCATCAGTGCATTTTTTATGATATTATATTTGAGAAATAAAGAAGAAATTAGCATAAAACAGTTTCTTAAATCTGTTGGGATAATTGTTTTAATAGGAGCCGTCATTGCTTTGCCCTGGTATCTTTATATGTATATGAAACACGGAGCAGTGTTCACTGATTATTTATTCGGATTTCATTTGTTCCAAAGGGCAATAGAAGGAGTTGATGACAATACTAAACCAAGTGGAATATTTTATTACATAAAATTTTTGATAACTATTTTACCCTATTCATTATTGATTTTTTATTTTTTATATACGGATATAAAACAGATTCATAAAATTAATATTCAAAGAATATTTGTTTGGGTTTGGTTTCTCATTATACTTGTAATCGTCTCCTTGTTTAAGACGAAACTTGAATCATATTCATTATTGTTTCTTCCTGCTTTTAGTTTGTTACTCAGCTATTTTATTATAAATCATAAACCATCAGAAAAAGAAAAACCTGTAATTATTTTATTGGTTATGTTTAACCTTGTTTGGTTTTTTTGGGATGAATTTAGAAGCCGATTAATTGTTGAACTGAAATATTTATATGATAATGAATTATTATTGTTTGCGGTAATTATAATCAGTTCAGTTATCATTTTAGTTTTAGCATATTATATTATTTCAAAGTTTTATAAAAACCGTGATGTTCAAAAAGATTTAAAATATTTGCTTGTGATTATTTTTGTTTTGAACAATGTTTTGTTAATTACCAATCCTCCTTTATTTGACTCATCATTTAGACTGTCTGAAATAAAAAACCATATTGCAAAGAATAATCAAACAGAATTTGCGTATATTACTCCGAGTTATAAATACAATCCACAGTTGAGCTATTATTTTGAAGGTGTTGATATTGGGTGGAATCAGAAATATAAGTGGGAGTTGATTGAAATAAATAACGATGCCGGTAAAGTAAAAACTAAACTTGAAAATTCAGATAAAAAATTTGTGATTATTGAAAAAGATAATATTAACAGAGGTGAATATATAGAATCGGAAAAATTTATTCCGGAAAGTTATAAATTAATTATAAAAAATCACGGGTATGAACTTTGGGAAAAATAAATTTTTAATGGACTTCTTTTTGGTCTGAATCAATTGGAGATTGAATAAGTCTTGCAGAAGCCCCGAAAGTCAGATAACTCCACATCCAAGTTACAAGAATGGATACTTTATTTTTAAATCCGACCTGATACCACAGATGAACAAACAACCATGCGAGCCATCCTGTAAATCCTTTTAATTTGAGTGGATCTTTTTCTGCGATAGCATCTTTTCTTCCAATAGTAGCCATTATTCCTTTATCGGTATATTTAAACGGTTGATTCTTGATTCCTTTAATATCATTGAAAATACTGGAAGCAGCATATCTGCCTTGTTGCATAGCAACGGGAGAGATTCCCGGTAAAGGTTTTCCGTTTTCTTCAAAATGTGCCATATCCCCGATAACAAAAATATTCGGGAAGTTTTCTAAAGTGCAAAATTGATTTACGATAACTCTGTTTTGTCTGTCAAGTGGAACATTAAGATTTTTAACAATCGGAACCGGTTCAACTCCAGCAGCCCAAATTATCAAATCTGTATGTAAAATACCCTGAGGAATATAAACTTTATTCTCTTCTATGTTTTCAACTTTAGTATTAAGAATTATATTAACACCTCTTTCTTCCAAACTTTTTCTTGTATATTCAGAAAGCTTTTCATCGAATGCAGAAAGGAGACGAGAACCTGCTTCAATCAAAGTAACCTTACAGTTTGCAGTATCAATATTTCTGAATTCATTTCTGAAAATGTGCCTTGAAAGTTCAGCAATAGAGCCGGCAAGTTCAACCCCTGTTGGACCCCCTCCAATAATAACATAATTCAAAAGTTCTCTTGACCTTTCGGGATTTTTTTCTGCTTCTTCAAAAGAGGTAAGAATTTTTTTTCTTATCCTGAGAGCGTCCGAGAGATCTTTTAGACCATAAGTATATTTTTCCCATTCATTTTTTCCGAAGTAACCGGTTTTGCTGCCCATAGCAAGAATGAGGTAATCATACGATACAGTTTTTTCATTACAGATGACAAGATTTTTTTCTTTATCAATGGATACGACATTATCCATTAAAACGGTTACATTTCTTTTTTTTCTTGTAAGATTTCTTGCAGGGATGGCAATATCAGCAGGACTAAGCGTTGCGGTAGCAACCTGATATAATAAAGGAGCAAATAAATGGTGATTGGTTCTGTCAATAAGCGTAATGCGGAGGGATTTATTTTTTGAAAGTTTTTTAACTGCCTGTAAGCCACCAAATCCCGCACCTACAACAACAACATTTTTCTGGGGAATCATAGAATTATAATATTAACATATAATTATACGAAAATCGCAATAAAAAGTTAAATAAGAAATTTAGAATTTAATTATTTAAATATTGATAATATGAATTTATTATTTTTAAATTCGTGTTTATATTAAGTGATAATCACATTTTTTTATGAAAGAATTATTATTAAGCTACACCAGATATAATCACTGGGCAAATGAAAAGATTTGTTTTAAGCTGACAGGATTACCTGCGGAGCTTTTGGATAAACAAGTGAAAAGCAGTTTTGATACAATCAGAAAAACATTATATCATTTATGGGATGCAGAACTAATTTGGTATGAAAGAATAAAAGGATTTTCGTTTGATAAATGGCCAAGTGAATCATTTAATGGGGATATAGTGGAAGCAGTACAGCTCTTACTGACAAACTCAAACAGGTTTTCTGATATGGTTTCAACCGAAGGAGATGAATTTATAAGTAAAACCATCTCATATAAGAATATGGAAGGAAAAGAGTTTAATAATCCGGTTTGGCAACTGATAATGCACTGTATGAATCATTCCACATTTCACAGAGGGCAGATAGTAACGATGTTACGGCAATTTGATGTAAAGGACATACCGGGAACGGATTTGATTTTATATTTCAGAAGTATTTAAATTAAACTGATGGGTGAAGAAATTTTCAGAGGAATTCCGGCATCACCGGGAATATCAATGAGCATTGCTTATGTATATTCTCGCAGTAAGACTATTGTTGATATTTCAGAATTAAGCAAGAAGGATATTGAAAATGAGTTGCTTGATTTTGAAAAAGCAATACAGCTTTCACTTAAGGAATTGAAAAAAATTCATTCCATTTCTACTGAGAGAATAGGAGAAGAAAAATCAAAAATATTTGATGTTCAGATAGAAATTTTAAACGATACATTATTTTTAAATCAGGTTAAAGAACGAATAATAAAAGAAAATAAAACTGCGGGATTTATATTTGATAATGAAATAAGTAAAATTGAAAATGTGTTAATGGCAGGAGATGAATATATGAGAGAACGGATATCAGATTTTACTGATGTGAAAAACAGAGTAATTAGAAATATGAAACGGGAGAAACTTGTTTCTAAAGTTGAAGAGAACTCTATAATTGTAGCACACGAGTTAACCCCTGCCGATACAATTTTATTTTCAAGAAGAAAAGTTCAAGGTTATATAACGGATTTAGGCGGGGTTACATCTCATGCGGCGATTATATCAAGAGCATTGCGGGTACCTGCAGTAGTCGGAACAAAAAATTTCTCTAAAAATGTACTGACAGGGGATTTTTTAATTATTGACGGATTTAACGGAGTTGTAATTTTAAATCCATCAAAAGAAACGATTGAAACATACGGAAGAAGACTCATTGAAGTAAAAGAATATGAGCAGAAACTTTTTAAAGTAATTGATTTACCAAGCGAAACCAAAGACGGAAAAAAAATTGAATTATCTGTAAATATTGAATTTGACGAAGAAATAGATTTTGTAACGAAATACGGACATTGCGATATTGGCCTATACAGAACAGAACATTTATTTCTGGAAGCAGGAGATTTTCCTCCGGAGTCTTATCAGGTAAAAGAATATACACACATCTCAGAGGTAACATATCCGAAGTGTGTAACAATAAGAACCTATGATATAGGAGGGGATAAATTACTTCCATCTTCACAAAAAGAGGATAACCCCTATCTTGGATGGCGGGGAATCAGAATTTGTCTCGACAGAGAAGAGATTTTTAAAGAACAGCTTTCTGCTATATTAAGAGCATCAACAAAAAAAAATATTAAGATTTTATTTCCGATGATATTTTCAATAGATGAAGTCAGACGCGCAAAAGAAATATTGGAGGAAGTAAAAGTTTCACTTGCTAAAAAGGGAAAGCTTTTTGATTCACACATAAAAGTTGGAATTATGATTGAAGTTCCATCAGCAGTTTTTTTAGCAGAGGAACTTGCAAAAGAAGTTGACTTTTTCAGTATCGGAACGAATGATTTGATTCAATATATACTTGCAGTTGACAGAGGGAACGAGAGAATATCAGACAGGTATCAGGAATTTCATCCGGCAGTATTAAGGGCTGTATTTAAAGTAATACAAGCCGCACATAAAAATAAAATTCCTGTTTCGGTTTGCGGTGAAATGGCATCATACAAACTTGCAAGTATTGTTCTTATAGGGTTTGGAGCAGACGAACTTAGCGTAACCCCATCAGAATTTACAGAAATAAAAAGTATAATCAGGTCAGTAAATTTTAAGGAGTTAAAAAAGTTTGCATTAACATTGCTTGAATTACCGACAGAAAAAGAAATTAAAAAAGAAGTGAACAATTTTTTTGAAAATTTAATTATAAATTAACAACAAATGACAGAACTTGAAATAAAAAAGTTTGATAAAGGAAATATGTTTTCAGTTTTAAGAGATTTTTATTTACAATGTGAAGATGCTTTGAGGATAGCAGATTCAGTGGACTTGTCAGATTTTGATTTTACTGGAATTGATAATATAGTTTTAAACGGACTTGGCGGATCTGCAATTGGTGGTGATTTGGTCAGAGGTTATTTGCAATATTCTTTACCGGTGCCAATGTATATAAACAGAAATTATTCAATGCCCGGATTTGCATCAGATAAAACACTTTCAGTAATATCAAGTTATTCAGGGGATACGGAAGAAACAAATGCTGCGTTTTTAGATTCACTAAATAAGAATTGTAAAATAATTTGTATAACAAGCGGAGGAAAAGTAGAAGCATTAGCAAAAGAAAATAATTTACCTGTTTTTAAATTGCCCAAAGGATATCAACCAAGATGTGCGGTAGGATATTCATTTCTAATAGTTTTGAAAATTATGCAAAAGTTAAAACTTGCAGAAATAAATGAAAAAGAGATTGAGGCGACGATTAAAATTATTAAGGAATTATCAGGAGTTTATACACAACAAAATGAAATGAATACGGCGTTAATAACTGCTGAAATATTAAAAGGAAAATTGCCGTTAATATATTCCGGAATTGATGTAATGGATGTGGTTAACTACAGATGGAGAGGGCAAATTTGCGAAAATGCGGAAACTCTTGCATTCGGAAATGTATATCCTGAAATGAATCACAACGAACTTGTAGGGTGGAGAATAAACAAAGAAGTTATGAAAAATATCGTTGTGATATATTTACGAGACAAAGATGATAATGAAAGAATAAAACTGAGGATGGATATAACAAAAGAAATTTACAAGAGATATTCAGATAAGATTATTGAGATTTCCGGAAACTCTGAATTTAAACTTGCGAGAATATTTGAGATGATATATCTTGGAGACTGGATAAGTTTTTATCTGGCAATATTAAACGAAGTTGACCCGTCAGAGATAGAGCCAATACATTATCTTAAGAAGAAATTAAGCGAAGTGTGAGCAAAAAAATAACATTTTATTTAGGACAGTAATAACTAAATTTATAGACAAATGTCCAAAAATGGATTATTATAATAGTAATAATAATAGTAATATTGAAGAAAATATCTATTCGGAATTAGATAAAGAAATAGATATTTTAGTGAATGAAACCGGTACAATATTTTATAAAAAAAGTAATAAAAAAATTAAGTTCAAAGATATTTTCAAAAATAAAACAGAACTTCGGTATATTATAAGTATTGGTGTTTCTTATTCATTTTATAGAGCTTTAAAAAAATTTGCACCATTTAACGAAGAAGAATGGGCTGAGTTTTTAGATATATCTTCCAAATCAATTCAACGCTTAAAAAATGATGATAAAAAATTTAAACCAATATATACAGAAAAAATTATGGAAATTGCCGAAATAGTAAGTATTGGAAGAGAATTATTTGGAAATTTTAAAAAGTTTAAAATTTGGCTTGAGACACCAAATTTTGCATTTGGAAATATAAAACCAAAAGAATTACTAACCGACAGCTATGGTATTGAAATGTTAAAAACAGAATTAGTAAACTCAGAACAAGGGATTTTTATTTAATGGAAGTATTCAGATTAGCCGGAAAAAAATATTCTAAAATTCTGACAGGAGCAGGAGCGGCAATAAATGGTGCGAGATGGAATTCAAAAGGTATTGAAATAATTTATACTTCTCAAAACAGAGCATTGACAATAGCCGAATTACTCGTTCATTATACCGCCGCAATAATACCTGAAAATTTTGAGTTGATTACGATGATGATACCTGATGAAATAGAATTTCAAGAAATAAAATTGAACGAACTCCCTGACGATTGGAATATATTTCCCAATAATTATGAAACAAAAAAAATTGGTGATAAATTTATTACTGAAAATAAGTATTGTTTATTGAAAGTACCTTCGGTTGTAGTTAAGGGAGAATATAACATTCTTATAAATCCTGCACATATGCATTTCAAGAAAATTTATAAAAAAAGAACCGAAAAATTCAAAATTGATAACAGGTAGTTTATTTGATTTCCCGGCAATTTATACTTATCCGAGTATTTTATCTTCATTTTATTTTTGAGTAATTTTTATGAAATTACAGATTAAATTGAATTTGTAAAAATCCTAAGTTTTAACGAAATAATCTTTATTTTATGCCAGAATGGTTAATTGATTTACTTATTATTTTAGCAAAAATTGCCGTTGTTCACGGGGTTTTGCTGACAGGTGTTGCTTATTCCGTATATGCCGAAAGAAGAATTTCAGGTTTTGTTCAAAACAGATATGGACCGAACAGGGTTGGACCTGAAGGCTTACTGCAACCGCTTGTGGATGTTATAAAACTTCTTATGAAAGAAGATATAGTTCCTGAAAAAGCAAATAGAAGAATTCATGCTATGGCTCCGGGAATTTCAATCGTTGTTGCACTTTCAACTTTTGCTGTGATTCCTTTTGGAGATAAAATTGAACTGTTTGGAAGAACTATTCAGCTGCAAATTGCTAATGTTAATATAGGTATATTATATATATTGGCTTTGCTTTCTCTTGGTGTATATGGCATTACTCTCAGCGGATGGTCTTCTAATAGTAAATATTCTTTGCTTGGTGGTTTAAGGTCATCAGCTCAAATGATTAGTTATGAGCTTTCAATGGGTATTGCAGTTCTCGGAATAATAATAATGACAGGAACTCTTGAATTAAATAAAATTGTAGAACTTCAATATGGCTGGAAATGGAATATAATTTTGCAACCGGTCGGATTTATAATTTTTCTTGTGGCATCCTTTGCGGAAACTAACAGAGCACCTTTTGACCTTCCGGAGGCAGAGCAAGAGCTCGTCGGAGGATATCATACAGAATATTCATCAATGAAATTTGCTATGTTTTTCCTTGCTGAATATGCGGCTATGATTGTAGCATCTGCTGTAATAACAACTTTATATTTAGGCGGATGGCAGTTCCCTTATTTACAGGATTTTGGGTTACCTGCGATTGTTACAAGTATTTTACAGGTTTTAACTTTTAGTATAAAAGTGGTTGCCTTAGTGTTTTTCTTTATATGGGTAAGATGGACATTACCAAGATTCCGATATGACCAGCTTATGGATTTGGGTTGGAAAGTTATGTTGCCACTTGCACTTTTAAACCTTTTTATAACCGCATTAGTAGTTTTATTATTGAACTAAAACCTTTTAAACTGACTATAATTAATTAGTTATAAATTTTAATCAATTTTGAAAATGAGAAAATATTTTTTAATTTTATTTATTACTTTAATTGTATCAAACTATTCGTTTGCTCAAAACTATACTGATTTTACACTCAGTGACCTTGAAGGAAACGAAGTAAAAATCAGTGAACTTTTAAAATCAGGACCTGTGTGGCTTGGATTTTGGGCTACCTGGTGTACGCCTTGCAAAGAAGAAATGAAATATATGAATCAACTATGGAATAAATATAAAGATAAGGGATTCACTTATGTTGCGGTTAATAATGATGATCAGAAGTCTTTATCAAAAGTAAAATCTTATATAGGTGCTAACGGATATGAGTTTCCTGTTGTGCTTGATGCTGACCAAAAAGTATTTGAGTCTTATCAGGGAAATGGACATCCTTTTTCCGTTTTTATTTCTCAAGACGGTAAAATTGTGGCTCAGCATCTTGGATATGTATCCGGAGACGAGAAAAAATTTGAAGAAGAAATTATAGGTCAGCTAAAATAAGCAATTATTTTTTTTATAATGTAAAACATTAAAATGAAAAAATCTTTACTCACAATTCTGTTTGTGTTTTTTTCCATTCCTGTTTTTTCACAAATATCAATACCTCCAATAAATCTCAAACTTGATGCTTCAGTGAACAATACTCTGAGATACGGAAGCGGTTATGAATATTTCGGACCTAATAAAAATTCCAAAGAGTATTTTGAAAACATTACTGATGCAAGGTTTACAATAAATGATGTTATTTTAGGTATAAGATATGAAATCAGTGACCCAATCGAATATGGTGTAGATTTTAAAGGAATAAAAAAGAGATTTATTGAATACAATAATGACATTGGAATATCACTTAGAGCGGGAGATTTTTTTGATATATTTTCACGAGGATTAACTTTGAATGTATTTGAACAAAGGGAGCTAGCATATGATACAGGAATTGACGGTGTAAGGGTTACATATAAAAACAGATTAGGAAATAAAGAAACCCCGTGGGATGTGAGAGCACAAATAATCGGTGGGGATTTGGAGTATAGAGATTTTTTAATTTTATCAAGGGTAGAAGAATATAAAATCAGAAATATAAATTTTGATGTATCACCAGTAAAACAATTTAAACTTGGTGGAAGTTATATTTACGCAACAGGTCAGATTCCAAGTGGTGGAGTATCAACTGACATAAAAGCATATTTACCGGAAGTAAATATGTCGGTGAATTTTAAAGATTTTCAATTTTATAGTGCATACGCCAGAAAGCATATAAACACTGCACCTAACAGTTTATATCCTGTTGAAATATCTGCTAACGGTGATGGATTTTATTCATCAATGTCATATTCCAAAGCAGGTATTGGAATCACTTTAGAATATAAAAATTACAGATTTGACTTAACAGCACCTGACAACAGAAGTGCTGACAGACCAACTAAAATGTTACCTTTTCAAAATCCTCCTACGGCAGTTAAAGAACATACATATACTTTAATTTCAAGAAATCCCCATGTGGTAAACTTTAACGATGAAGTTGGAGGGCAGCTTGATATTTTATATTTAATGAACGATAAAATGACTTTGAATTTCAATGCGGCAATTTCTTCAGAACATTATAATTATTCAAGGTTAGATTCATCAGGGATTATCGTTTATAACAGAATTGAAAGAAGTTCAAACTTCATTCCTGATCTAAACGATGCATTCAATCCGTTTTGGGAAATATTTTTTGAAGCAGATTATGCCGTAAACAATCAGTGGAATATTAAAGGAGCATTTTCAAGACAAAGCTCTGTTGTTTATAATCATTCAAGACCATTAAATTCCGAAAAATTATTTTACACAACAATTCCATTGGAGATAAAATATATTATAAATTCTCAATACGCTTTGAAGTTAAATGTAGAGCAGCAATGGGCTCATAACTCGATAAGGTCAGGGGAAAAAAGTTATATGAATCAGTATGTATCTCTCAATCTTACAAAATCACCTGAACTTAGCTTTTCCGTCAATGCAGAATTTACTAATGACAAGGAAGAGCCAACCGGAAAAGACTTCTGGGCTCAGGGAGAAGTTTTGTATAAATTAAATCAAAAAAATACATTAACTTTAAGTTATGGAAGTGAGCGAGGCGGACTAAAATGTACTAATGGAATTTGTAGATTTGTAAATCCTTTTGAAGGATTCAGACTTATGTTAATGAGTCAATTTTAACAATAAATTCAGGAGTTTTAAATATGAAAAAGTTATTAATATATACTTTATTTCTTCTTCCGGCTTTAACATTCTATTCTTGTGAAAGCAATGACGGAAGAATTGTAACAGGTATTTCAAATCTATCTGCTACAAACAAAACACTTGTGGAGTTATTCACAAACACAAGTTGTATTCCTTGTGTACCGGCTAATGAATATCTTGACGGTATTATGAATTTAAACGGGATTACAATTAACGATACGAATGTAATATTGATAAGGTATCACACCAATCTATTCCCTGCTGATCCTTTTTATGAATATAATATACCTGATGCGAACGCAAGAATAACTTATTATAATGCAGCAAGTTCAAATCCAAGGGGTTATCTAAAAGGAACATTTATGGGTTTATTTAATTCTAACAGTTGGACAAATCTTATAAATCAAAGACTTGCTTCAATTTCATCTTTTGGTTTAAACTCTATAAATTCTTACGAACCTGCCACCAGAACAGGAAATATTGAAGTAATTATAGGGCAAATATCAGGGAATCAAATAAACGATCTTGTTATTCATGTTGTATTAACTGAAAATGATTTACAGTTTAACGGGCAAAACGGTGAAACTCATTTCGAAAATGTTATGAGAGATTTAATAACTCCATCATCAGGATTATCGGTATCGGTTTCTCCATCTCAAAGCGTTAATTTAACATTTGATTATGCTATTGATCCTGTTATAAATATAAACGAAGCTAATTTTGTAATCTTTTTACAATCTGTATCAACAAAAGAAGTATTTGGAGTAGAAAAAGTAAAAGTTGTAAATTAAAATAATCTTTTTATTTTCCGTTTAGAATGGTATAAATTTATAATGTGAAATCAGATCTGAATTATAAATTAATTTTTCTGTTGGCTATCTTATTTTGGAAAATTAATTTACAGACTGAGTTTATTTATTCACAGTCATCTGATTTCTCAGATACATTAGATTCACAGATTGATTCTATTACTCAAACAGATCCTGCCGAAACAATTCTCGAAAATATTCAGGACGAAAACGAAGACTCACCACTTTTGGAATTTCTGCAAGGGTTAAGCAAAAATCCTTATGATTTAAACAATGTTACAGTTTCTGAACTGGAAAATATTCCATTTATAAATTCTATAATTGCGCGAAAAATAATAGAATATCGTGAAGAAAATGTTTTATTCCGCACCAAAAGAGAATTAGTCAAAATCGAAGGGATAACAGATTTAATTTATGAAAAAATAAAACCTTTTCTAATTGTAAGAACTGCTTCAAAAGAAAAAATTCTTTCTGAAAAAGGATTAACCGGAAAACAGAAATCTTTCAAAGGTATGTTTAAAGATTTTGATTTGAGATACAGGGGAAGATTTCTTCAGGATTTACAAACGAAGCAGGGCTTTATTGATTCAGGAAAATACAGCGGCTCAAAATCTAAAGTTTATAACCAGTTAAATTTTAAATATTATACAAATAATTATAATTTATCTGCTGGGGTAACATTAGAAAAAGATCCCGGTGAAGATAATATTGCAGATTTTGTTTCCGGATTTGCCGAGTTTCAAAAGTTTAAATTTATTAATAAATTTATCGCAGGTGACTATATATTAAATTTCGGGCAAGGGCTTGGAATGTGGAGTTCTCTCTCATTCTCAAAAAACTACGATGTTGCCAATATTAAAAAACGGGACAGAGGAGTTCAGGCATATACATCCGTGAATGAAGTTCAGTTTTTCAGAGGTGCCGCTTCAGAATTAATTTATGATAAGTTTACATTTATTTTATTTTATTCAGATAACTTCCTTGATGCAAGCATTGATACAGTTTTAAATGAAGTTTCAAGTTTTTATTTTGACGGATATCACAGAACCATTTCTGAAATTTCGAGAAAAAATTCACTTAAAGAAAAAATTGGTGGAGCAAGATTAATTTATAACAATAGCGGTTTAAAAATCGGGGCATCCGGATGGGCAAGTGAATTTTCAAAAAATATAAAACCTGATGATAGAGAACTATTTAACTTTTCGGGGAGAAAAGGTAATATGCTAAGTTTTGATTATGATTATGTATTTAAAAATTTGAATTTATTTGGCGAAGTGGCACGTTCTCAATCAGGTTCAATTGCGTATATTTCATCATTGCAGATTGACCTTGCAAAGTATGCGGAAGCAGTATTTTCATACAGAAACTATCCGGAAGATTTCTCTCCGGTACATTCATTTGGGTTTGGTGAAAAAAATGGAAACACACAAAATGAAAGAGGATTTTATGCGGGATTAACACTGAAGCCAATTAACAATCTGCTTGTCAATGCTTACTTTGACCAGTTTAAGTTTCCATACAGATCTTTTTTTGAGCAAACCCCTGTTAATGGAAATGATTTTCTATTATATTCAGAATGGAAAGCAATGAAGAATTTCAAAGTGATAGTGAAATACAAAAATGAAAATAAAGAAGAACTTAGAACTATAAAAGATGAGTTTAACAGGGATGTAAAAAAAGTTGATAACAGAAATCAACTGAATTCAAGAATTGAGTTTATTTATGAAATATCACCAAAGATGAGAGTGAAATCCAGATATGAATATGTAAATGTGAAATATGATGAGTTTGGCGGAAACGGAAAAGGTTATTTATTTTTTACTGATTTTAAATTTTTAGCTCTCAAAAATTTATCAGTTGATACAAGATTTGTAATTTTTAATACTGATTCTTATGATAGCAGGGTTTATGAATATGAAAATGATATATCAGGTTTATTTTCAAATCTTGCGATGTATGGGAAAGGAAGCAGATGGTATGTTCTGGTTAAATATAAACCTTTAAATTATATTGAACTTTCGGGTAAGTATGCAGAAACTTATTTTGAAGGTGTAAAATCAATTGGTACAGGAAGTGATAGAATTGACGGAAATATAAATAATAGATTAAACTTAAGTCTTGAAATAACTCTATAAACTATCTTAAATGGCGAAAAAGAAATTATCAAAAATTTTTGTGTTGGATACAAATGTAATTCTTCACGATGCTACCAGTATTCATCAGTTTGAGGAGAATGATATAGTAATTCCGATTACAGTTATTGAAGAAATTGATCATTTTAAACGTGGCAATCAGGTGATAAATTTAAACGCCAGGGAGTTTGCAAGAACTCTTGATAGTATGACCGGGTCTGCACTATTCAATGGCGGTGTTTCTCTCGGAAGAGGAAAAGGAAAAGTTTCCATAGCAATTTCTAAAGGGCTAAACGAAGAAATAAAAGAAATTTTCAAAGAAGACAATCCTGATCACAGAATTTTAAGCACAGCACTTGAATTAAATGGAAAATTTAAAAATAAAAAACCTGTTATACTTGTAACTAAAGATGTGAACCTGAGAATGAAAGCAAAAGCAATAGGTTTACAGTCTGAAGATTATACCACTGATAAAATAGGTGATATAGAAGAGCTTTATAGCGGAAAGGAAGTGGTTGAGCATTTTGATGATGAAATTTTACAAAAACTTTTTTCTCCTCCGTTTGAATATGAACTGACGAAGACTTTTAAAAAACATAAGATTGAGATTATTGCTAATAAATATTTCATACTTAGAAATACAAACAGATCAGTTTTAGTTCATACTGATGTAAATCGCGATGTGATAAAAAAAGTTGATAAGCTTCCAATTTATGGAATTTTACCGAGAAATGCTGAACAGACATTTGCTGTTGATGCTCTGATAAACACAGAGATTCCATTGATTTCTTTGACGGGTAAAGCGGGAACCGGAAAAACTTTGCTCGCTCTTGCAGCGGCTTTGAATGTGCGAAAAAATTATCGTCAAATTTATATAGCAAGACCTGTTGTTCCACTTAGCAATAAAGATATAGGTTACTTACCCGGTGATGTTGATTCTAAACTCGCTCCTTATATGACACCGCTTTGGGATAATCTAAAAGTAATTCAGGATCAATATCCTGAGACTGATAAAAATCATCAGAATATTTCACAAATGGTTAAGGATCAAAAACTTGTGATAGAACCATTAAGTTATATTCGGGGAAGAAGTTTGCAGAGAATATTTTTTATTATTGATGAAGCACAAAACCTTACACCTCACGAAATTAAAACTATAATAACAAGAGCAGGGGAAGGTTCAAAAATTGTTTTCACCGGAGACATTTATCAGATTGATCATCCATATCTTGATTCACAATCCAACGGATTAACATATCTTATAGAACACTTCAAAGGACAAAAACTATACGCACATATCAACCTTGTGAAAGGAGAGCGAAGTGAACTTGCCGAGTTAGCAAGTAACCTCCTTTAGGATTTTTTCGTCACATAAACTCATATTTTTTCAACACTTACTTTGAAATTCCTAATTCCTTCAATTTACTAAAGGAATTTAGCTTAATTCTTTCAATTCAATTGAAGGTATTAATACAACCTTTTATCAATTGGATAAATCTCAGATTTTGATACTTTTATTTTGTTAAAATCTTTATTCAGGGGATTTAAGACAACATTAAATTCATATTTAAATATATTGAGTGGTAAAATAGCGGAAGGTATGATGATGCCAAGTGATTTGTTTTGTGAAAGAAATTTTGAAACTAAATTCACAGTCGAATCATCAAAAGGAAATTCATTCCAGTTTTTCGGAAGTTTTAAATGATTAATTTTCTCTAAGAGTAAAGAATCTGGAATTTCAATCTTCAAACTGCATAAGTCGGAGATAAATTTTATATCAGATAAATTTACTAGTAATTCGAGTGTTGCTAAAGAAATACTTGATGAAAAATAAATTGCAGGAATACCTTTTTTATTCCATCTTCCGCCATATTTTTTGGCACCGTCTCCGGATAAATCATTAATATATTTACACCTGGAAACTCTAAACAACGTCATTATGAATATACCCCATATTCAATTCTTCCCAATAAATCTTTAACAATTTGAATACCGGTATAATAATTTAACAGTTCAGAAGGTTTTTGGTTGCCAATTGCTTTGTTCTCCATATCAAGCCAGATATTAAACTTCTCTTTACCCATAACTTCAATTCCGAGTGAATATAATTCAGCAAGGGTGTATAATTTTTCGCTAACATTCGGTTCTAATTTTTTATTTTCGGGATATCGCTGTAATGTCCTTAATGAAACCGATAACCATTCAGCGACTTTTGATTGTGGAGTTGATATATTTTTAGAAAAAGTTATAAAAGCTCTTTTGCTAATAGAATAGTTCAGGAAATTTAATTTATTTAATTTATTCTTCCTATCGGTTGTTTTATTTAAACCTAAAATATTTAAAGTTGAATTTTTCTTCATAAATAAATATATACGCATTTGTCGTTATATTCAATGACAAATATACAATCTACAAATTATCTTTTTCTGCAGTTTATTTAAAGTTTGTTAACTTAAAAATTTTTCAATATTTACCCATCTTGTTCTTAGTTTAATTCCATTCTCCCGAAAATATAAAAATGTTTTTACCCCGCTTAAAATAATTAACTTTTCCTCAAATTCCAAAATTATTAATTCTTCAACACTATACGAATAATCAAAAAAGTTTAATTGACTAAAATCATCAATTATAAATTCTAAATCATTCATTTTGTCATAATCTAATTCAGTTGAATGGGAATGCTCAACTACTTTACAAAATTCAAAAAATTGAACATCTAAGTCAGTTACTTCCAAAAATTTATTAAAAGCTTCAAGAATCGAACGATCAGGAAATACCCAATTAATTATATCACTCATAATTTTTGCCTTTCCAGAAATACTCTGAATTTTGAATATATAAGTTCATCTTATATATCACCAATATTATGGTAATCATATATAACTTAACTTTTCGGGGTAAATAGTCATATAGTATATAGTGTTATATTTATTATTAAAAAATTAATTATTTATGATAATAAAGTTATAATTAAGCATAATTAACCCACTTTTTTAATAAAACTAAAAATATATTGTTTAAATTTTTCCTTTCTTGGATTATTATTTTCCTAATTCCTTCAATATATTAAAGGAATTTAGCTTAATTCATTCAAGATAATGAAATATTTAAGAACTATTGAAAAATATATAATTCCACAAATTGATTCAAATAAAGCAATATTAATTCTTGGTGCAAGAAGGGTTGGTAAAACTTTTTTATTAAATCAGATTTCAAATTCAATTGATAAAGATTTTATAAGATTAATCGGAGAAGAGTTTACAGTTATGGATTTGTTTAGAATTGAAAATATTCAAAGTATAAGAAATTTAATTGGTGAGAAAAAGTTATTGATAATAGATGAAGCACAGAAAATTAATAATATCGGAAATATCATTAAATTACTTTTAGATACAAATGATAAACTTACTGTAATACTGACGGGATCGTCTTCGTTTGATTTATCAAATAAATTTGGTGAACCTTTAACAGGAAGAAAATATTCATTAATATTATATCCATTTTCTCAAAAAGAGATTAATGAAAAGCAATCAATATTAGAAACGCAAGCTCAACTTGAAGAGAGATTAATATTTGGCTCATACCCTGAAATTTTAAATATTAACGAAATAGACAACATAAAAAAATACTTGAATGAATTAATCAATGACTATTTATTAAAAGATATTTTGAATTATGAAAATATAAGAAACTCTCAAAAGATATTTAATATTTTAAAATTTATTTCTTATCAAGTTGGCAGCAATGTATCTCTTGAGGAAATTAGCAAAAAGGTTCAGATAAGCAGAAATACAGTAGAAAAATATATTGATATTCTTTGCAAAGTATTTATTTTGTATAAGTTATCTGGATTTAGCAGAAATCTGCGGTCTGAAATTTCCAAGACTTCAAAATACTATTTTATAGATAATGGAATTAGAAATGCAATAATTTCTAATTTTAATTTTACAGAAAACAGAGATGATATCGGTAAACTTTGGGAAAATTATATAATATCTGAAAGATTAAAATATTTAAACAATAATAATATTTTCTCAAATAATTATTATTGGAAAAACTATGATAAACAAGAAATAGATTGGATTGAAGAAAGAGATGGGAAACTGTTTGCCTATGAAATAAAATGGAAAGATAATTATTATAAGTTTCCAAAGTCATTCACTGAAAACTATCCAGAATCTGAAACAAAATTAATTAACAATTCCAACTACCTCGAATTCATAACCTAAGGTTTTGGGTTTTCGGATTGAAGTGAGTCTTCATCAAGTCTTTCTATATCTTTCGGGGAGTAATGTCTTCTAAGCCAGTAGGAAAGCCCATCCAGACCGGGAAACAAAACCCTTTCAGTTATATTTACCTGATCAAGTTTATCCCTGATTTCCCATTTTAATTCGGGTGGGATTATAATTCTGAAATATAATTTCGGATTTTTGATTAACCACTCATCCATTATTGCTTTAGAATCTGACATTAGAGAAAATAAAGCATGCTGATTTATAATTCTCTCATCAAGTGCCGGTGGTTCAAGAAACAAAACAAATTTTTTACGTGTTAATTTTTTAAAATCTTTAAGTGCTTTGCAAACCTGCTCCAGCATTTCAGGTGTAAAAATATTTGAACCTTCTTCCTTTAATTCTCTTTTAAGTTTTAATGGTAAAAACTCATTTGACCTGACATAATTTACACACCAAATAACTCCTTCAATATCATATTTAAATACATTCGCAGTGGCAAAGTGAAGTGCTACATATGGTGAATATGTCCAGTCGAGTAATCGGGTAGGCAATCCGTGATGTTGAGCAACTGCCAGCCAGTTCCAAACTGAACTTCCCGGTGCCGGACTTCTGTGTGCATACTTTCTAAAATTTCTCAAAAGATGACCTTCAAGTTCGCTATAGTCACCTCCAAGTCTGATTAATGTTGATTTTAATTTATATTCTGAATCTGACAATCCTCTGTAAACATAACCTGAACGAAATCGTTTTAATTTTTTATCATAAGAATCCCTGAATAAAACTTCCTGCAATTCTTTCCATGATGATATTCTTATGTCGTTTTTCATTTTTAAATTTTAATATACATTCCAGTCTTCCCTATCAAGTGATCGGTATTGTACCGCCTCACTTATATGTGACGGTGTAATTTTATCAGAACTGTCTAAATCTGCTATTGTCCTTGAGACTTTTAAAATTCTGTCATAAGCTCTCGCTGAAAGTGAAAGTTTGTTCATTGCCATTTTTAAAATCGCTTCACAGTTTTCATCAATTTCGCAAAACTCTTTTATATCTTTAGGTTCTATTTGTGAGTTTGTATAAATTCCTTCCCTACCTTTAAATCTTTCGAGTTGTTTTTTCCTCGCACATATTACTCTCTCCCTTATCTCAGATGAATTTTCGGTTTTTCTTTTTGAAGATAAATCATCAAATGGTACCGGATTTACCTGAATATGAATATCTATTCTGTCTAATATTGGACCGGATATCTTAGATAAATATTTCTGAACATCATAATCCGAATATCTGTCAAGTTCTTTCTGATTTGCTGCAGGTGTCGGATTCATTGCCGCTACAAACATAAAACTGCAAGGGTAGTCAACCGTTAGTTTTGTTCTCGCTATCGTTACCTTTCTTTCTTCAAGGGGTTGCCTCATTACTTCAAGTACATTTTTTTTAAATTCTGTAAGTTCATCAAAAAATAATACTCCGTTATGAGCAAATGATATCTCGCCGGGTTTTGCATTTGTTCCGCCTCCGACGATTGCCGTATCGCTTGCCGTATGGTGAGGTGCTCTGAAAGGTCTTGTCGCTACAATTGAATTTTCTTTTGATAAAATGCCTGCTATGGAATGTATTTTCGTAGTTTCAAGTGCTTCCTGTAATGTCATCGGTGGCAATATTGATGGTAATCTTTTTGCAAGCATAGTTTTTCCTGAACCGGGCAATCCAATTAGTATTATGTTGTGACCTCCGGCAGCAGCTACTTCCATTGCTCTTTTGACCTCTGCCTGACCTTTTACATCTGAAAAATCTACCTGATAATTATTGTTTTCCCTGAATAATTCTTCCAAATCAAGTTTAAAGGGGGATAATTTTATTTCATCTTTCAAAAATGATATTACTGTTTTCAGATTATCAACAGGATATATTTCAATATCTTCGATGAATGCTGCTTCTTTAACATTCTCGGCAGGTATTATTACTCCTTTAAAATTATTTTTTTTTGCTTCTGCTGTAATAGATAAAACTCCCGGCACCGATCTTATATTTCCATCTAAAGATAACTCACCAACTAAAATATAATCTTTTAATTTTTCCGAGTTTATCATTCCCAAATCGCTTAAAAGAGCAATTGCTATCGGCAAATCAAAACCAGCACCTTCTTTTTTTAAATCTGCCGGTGAAAGGTTTATCGTATATCTTTTTACGGGTACGTTATATCCATTTGTCTTTATCGCGGCAATAACTCTATCCTTTGATTCTTTTATGATACTGTCCGGCAAGCCGACAATTGAAAATGAAAATATTCCCCGTTCTGTATATGTCTCAACTCTTACTATATTTGCATCTATTCCATAAGTTGCTGCTGTGAATACTTCGGCTATCATTAATTTAAATTGAATTAATTAATTTTTCTTTCTGTAAACAAATGTAATAGGTACTCCCCTGAAACCAAATTTTTTTCTGAAAGTATTTTCAAGATATTTTTTATAATTTTCAGGAATCATTTTTGGTTCGTTGCAGAAAAATGCAAACACCGGTGGTGCTGATTTTACCTGTGTAACGTAGTTAAGTTTTAAATCTTTACCTTGAACTGCCGGGGGCTGTTTATACATTTTTGCCTGCTCCAAAAATTCATTCAATTCGCTTGTTTTGATTTTTTTCTTTCTTTCTTCATATATACTTGTTGCTGATTCTAATACTCTGTGAATTCTTTGTTTTGTAAGTGCTGAGATAAATATTATCTCAAGATAACCAAAACTTTTTAGATGGTCTTCGATTTTTTTCCTTACGATTTCTGATGTCTTTGAATCTTTTTCTATCAAATCCCATTTATTAATTACTATTAAAATACCTTTATTCAAAGTTACAACTTCATCTATTATTCTTATATCTTGTCTGTCTAACCTGAATATTGCATCTTTCATATTTGTAGTATCACGAAACTGTTCCATTATTAATGTTGCATCAATTACAACAATTGCGATATCACATCTCTGAATAGCTTTATATGTTCTGACCGTTGAAAAAAATTCAAGTGATTCTTCTTTATCAATTTTAGATTTTTTCCTAAGCCCCGCAGTATCTATTAACACTATCTCTTCGTTATAATATTTTAATACTGAATCAATGGAATCCCTTGTAGTTCCCGGTATATCGGTAACAATGTTTCTTTCTTCTTTTAACAATGCATTTGACAGTGATGATTTTCCTGCATTTGGTCTTCCTACAATTGCTATTTTAAACCTTTCATCGGGTATTTCTTCTGTTTCACTGATATCTTCGGTTAACATATCAAGTAAATCAGCAACATTTCTACCGTTTAAACCTGAGACAGAAACCGGTTCATCAAAACCAAGCGAATAAAATTCAGTTGCATTAGCATCTCTTTCGTTGTTGTCTGATTTATTTGCAACAAGTATAATGTCTTTTTCTCCTTTAAATTTTCTTAATAAATTTGCAATATCTTTATCAATTGGGTGTAAGCCATTTGCAGTATCTACTGTAAAAATTATTTTATCTGATTCTTCAATTGCGAGTTTTATCTGGTCATTGATTGCTTTCTCAAATAATTCATCTGAATCCGGAACGTATCCACCGGTATCAATTAAGAAAAATTTCTTTCCTGTCCATTCTGCTTCCCCATGATTTCTATCTCTTGTAACTCCGCTTGTCGGGTGCACTATTGCCTGCCGTTTTCCTATTATTCGGTTAAATAATGTTGATTTTCCTGTATTAGGACGACCTATTATTGCTATTACTTTATTCATATTTCCAAAATATAAATGATTTAAGAGAATAAAAATTCAGAAACATCCATTTCGTTTTTATGCAATTTTTCAGACTAAAAATTAATAATTGAATTTCTGATTTTTGTTTAATAAAAAATATTTATGACATATATTCTGTTTGTAATTGGTTTTGTTATTCTTATCAAAGGTGCTGATTTACTCGTTGAAGGAGCTGCCTCCACTGCAAAGAAGTTTAAAATATCTAATATTGTTATCGGATTGACTATAGTTTCTTTTGGAACTTCTGCTCCGGAACTTGTTGTAAATTTATTTGCAAGTATTTCCGGAAACAATGAAATTGCAGTCGGAAATATTTTAGGAAGTAACATTGCAAATATTTTATTAATTCTCGGAATATCGGCAATTATATATCCTCTGCGGGTTCAGAAAAATACTGTGTGGAAAGAAATTCCGCTTAGTTTATTAGCCGGTCTGATTATTCTTGTAATGGGTAACGATATTTTTCTTGACGGTTATTCACAAAATGAAATTTCAAGAACTGACGGTTTAACCTTGCTCGGTTTTTTTAGCATTTTTATGGTTTATGTTTTTGCAATCGCAAGAGAAAACCCTGACGAAGTATCGGGAGATGTCAAAGAGTTATCAACCGGAAAATCTGTTTTATATATCTTGCTCGGATTAGTAGGGCTTGTCTTTGGAGGTAAGTGGATTGTTGATGGTGCCGTTGAAATTTCGCTTAGTCTCGGTATGAGTCAGTCTCTTGTCGGGTTAACAATTGTCGCAATTGGTACATCTCTTCCTGAGCTTGCCACAAGTGCGGTTGCAGCATATAAAAAACAATCTGATATAGCAATTGGTAATGTTGTTGGTTCAAATATTTTCAATATCTTTTGGATATTGGGTGTAAGTGCAATTATAAAACCTTTGCCACTTACTCAGGGAAATAATATTGATATATTAATGGTTGTTTTATCCAGTCTTTTACTTTTTTTAAGTATATTTTTATTCAGCAGAAATGAAATCGGAAGAAAAGAGGGAATTTTATTTCTAATTATATATGTTCTTTATACTGTATATCTGGTTATAAATGTTTAATACTTATGAAATTATTTTTTGCATTTTGCATTCTCATTTTCACCGGGAATCTATTTGCTCAACAAAATGGAGTTATTCAAGGAAAGATTCTTGATGAAGAAACACAAAGTTTATTAGAAGGTGCAATAATAGAAATTCTTGATGAAAATAAAATTTCAGAATTAAAAACTGAAACAAATTCATCAGGTGAATTTAAGTTCTCTGATTTAAAGTTCGGAACTTATCAGATTAAAGTATCTGCCATAGGTTATGAACCCATTTTAAAAACAGATTTAGTTCTTTATGCAAGCAGACCGCTTGAAATTGTCCTCTACCTTAATCCACAAGGATTTTCTACCGATGAGATAAATGTTCAGGCAAATTTCTATCAGAAAAAATCGGATATAAATATAAGTTTTTTAAATCTTGATTATGAAGAAATTCGTAGAGCACCAGGAGCAGTGGAAGATATTTCCAGAATGTTGCAATCAGCCCCCGGTGTTTCAATAGGGAACGATCAAAGAAATGATTTGATTGTTCGGGGAGGTTCACCCTCGGAAAATTTAATTCTAATTGACGGAATTGAAATTCCTAATATAAACCACTTCGGTACTCAAGGTTCATCAAGCGGTGCTATCTCTTTTATAAACTCAAAATTTATTCTTGATGCTGATATGTTTACAGGTGGATTTCCTTCATTGTATGGGGATAGACTTTCCAGTGTCTTAAATATAAAATTCCGAGAGGGAAGTTTTAGAAATCATTTTCAGGACATAAATCTATCAATCGCAGGGTTTGGCGGAATATTTGAAGGACCAATTTCTCAAAACTCATCTTATCTTTTTTCTGTTAGAAGAAGTTATCTTGAGTTAATTCAAAACTCTATTCGTTTGGCGGCTGTTCCAAACTACTGGGATATAAATATGAAGGTTAATTTTAATGCAGGGATAAATGATAAAATTACTCTGATAGGATTTTCTGAAATTGATAAAATTGAATTTTCCGGAGAAACTGAAGATGATAATCCTTATGGAAAATCGAATGCTAATCAAAATGCTTTTGTTGCAGGATTAAACTGGACAAAATTATTTTCAAACGGATATTTGCAAACCGTCTTATCAAATTCTTATTCCGGATATGACATTATTCAGTTTGAAATCAATGATGAATCTATTACAAGATTTAAAAGTAATGCTTATGAAAACGAGTTGACTTTTAAATCAGATGTGAATTATCAGTTAAATAATTTTTTAACTCTAAATGCCGGAGTGGGAGGAAAATATATAAATCTGAAAAATGAATTGTTTTTAAAAGGCGACACAAATGCGGCTGGTTATATTTATGATGCAATTGATGCCAATGTGAAAACTAACACATACAAATTATTCTCACACATTAACCTCACTTCAAAATTTTTAGAGGATAATTTAATTCTTAATACCGGTATAAGAATAGATAGATTTGATTATATAAGACTTAAAAATACTTTCTCTCCAAGAGTCGGCATTTCTTATAAATTAAATCAGAATACTTCTTTAAACGGAGCTTATGGAATTTATTTTCAAAATCCACAATATATCTGGGTCACTTCACATCCTGAAAATTACAAGCTTAACAGCATCAGAAGCGAACATTTCATAGCAGGTATTGAACATTTTTTTAATGACGAAATTAAAGCAACGTTGGAAGTTTATGAAAAAAAACATAAAGACTATCCTGTTTGGAAAGATATTCCCACATTTATTTTAATTGACGGTGGTGCTGATAACGGACCTAATATTGTTGGCGAAGCAGTAAGCGCCGGTAATGGATTCATCAGAGGAATAGATTTTTCTATTCAGAAAAAACTTACAAAAAACGGACTATATGGATTAATAAATTATTCTTACAGTTATTCAAGGTTCAGAGCTATCGAAGGTGGGGATAAGCCGGGTGAGTTTGATCCGGAACATCAATTCACTTTTATTGCTGGCTATCAATTTAAAAATGACTGGCTAATCGGGATTAAATGGAAATATGCCGGAGGAAGACCTTATACTCCTTATAATATTACTTTATCAGAACAGAACAATCGTGGTGTGTTTGCAACTACTGATTTTAACAGTGCGAGATATCCTTATTATATGAGAGTTGACCTGAGAGTTGATAAAAAATTCAACTTTAAAAAAGTAAGCATTGTAGGTTATCTGGAAATTCAAAACCTGTTCAACAGAGAAAATATATACAACTATTTTTGGAATGTACAAAAAAATAAACTTGGTACAATTTACCAATGGGCATTTTTTCCTGTTGGAGGGGTAAGCGTTCAGTTTTGATTTAGATAGAAAATCTTATTTCATCAACACTATTTTTTGAACTGTTTTATTTCCGTTTGCATTCATAACTACAAAATATACTCCGGAAACATTTTCTTCTGCATTCCATTTATATTCAAAATTACCTTTTTGTAGTTTGCCTTTATACAACTCTTTGATTTTCATTCCACCTAAATTATAAATACTCAAATTTACTTCCGTGCTTTCTTTAATTTTTAATTTTATATTTATACTTGGATTAAATGGATTAGGAAAACATTCTATCAGATTAAACTCCTGTAACTGTACTGAATTTTTAATGTTGGTTAAATTATTCAAATCCATAGAATATACTCCGTGTGCCTGCAAACCGGCATATAATCTGCCATTATGAATCATTAAGTTATGTATAATACTTCCGACTGGTAAACCTGACGCAATATTACCCCAGTTAAAATTCATATTTTCATCAACATAAACTCCGTATGGATTAGGACTTGTTAACCTGTAAACACTCGTAAATAATTTATTATTGTGTTTAACTATATCAGTAAATACACTGTTTTGTGATAATTCTAAATTTCCTGCCTGTATCCAATTATTACCGTTATCGGTAGAAACAAATAATTTTCTTAATTCTCCACAAATTAATTTATCATTTACTTTAATTATTGAATTTGCTGGAGTTGATAAATCCGGATTCGCAGTCAATCCATTGTTAGCCGGTCTCGTCCAGTTATATCCGTTGTTTGTCGAATACGATATACCGTGCCTGTGTGATGCAAAAACAGTATCACCGCTTGCATAAAAATTTGTAATCACTGTCATATTATGACCGCTAATCCCTGTCCAGTTAAATCCACCATTCGATGATAAATATAAAGCTACTCCATCATTAACATATGCTATTATATTACTTTTGTTTTTTATTATTTCAAATACACCGGGACGAAATTGCGAATTTACGTTATTCAATATCCAGTTAACACCATTATTAGTGGATATTGCAACTCCCTTTTCATAAGTACCTGCAATTATTGTATCATTAAACGAAATCATTGAAAAAATTCCGCTGGGATCAAAACCCATATCAACTAATGAAAAACTGATTCCATTATCTGAAGAAACAAAAATTTCACCTGAAGTGAATATGTTTATTCTTCCTCCGGCAAAAATCTTGTCAGATGTTTTTACTATACTTGTAATATTTTTTGTGGAAAGTCCTGTGGAAGGAACCCACTGAGCATTTATGCTTTGTGTGAGTAAAAAAAGAAAAATTATTATTATTAGTTTCATTTATAATCAGTTTTATTTTCCCCCTAAAACCGATTAGTTTATTTAAATATACTTTTAATTTTTATAATATTCCTGTAATGATTTTACGGATAAATCATGAGATTTTATTCTTGCAATTCCTTCTACAACTGATTGTGCTGCTGAAAGTGTTGTTATAAATGGTATCTTATGCTGCACTGCTGCCCAACCAATTGCATATTCATCAAATCTTGATTCTTCACCAAGTGGTGTATTTATAACTAAATGGATTTCTCCGTTTTTAATTAAATCTACTATGTTGGGTCTGCCTTCATTTACTTTAAATACAGGTTCTGATTTTATCTTGTTTTCTCTTAAGAATTTATTTGTTCCGTGTGTTGCAAAAATACCAAAACCTAACTCTTCAAATCTTTTTAAAAGATTTACTGCTTTGGGTTTTTTATCATTATTGTTTAAACTTATGAAAATATTTCCGGAAGTTCTTAAAGGATTACCCGTTGCATCCTGTGCCTTTGCCATCGCTGCACCAAATGATTTAGATATTCCCATTACTTCACCTGTTGACCTCATTTCAGGTCCTAAAAACATTTTTGCTCTCGGAAATTTCTGAAATGGAAATACCGATTCTTTTATACTTATATAATCAAGTGATTCAAAATCTTTAAGTTCAAATTCCTTTAATTTTCTTCCTGCTATAATTTTTGCAGCTACGGAAGCTATCGGAACTCCTGTTGTCTTACTTACAAAAGGAACTGTTCTGGATGCTCTGGGATTTGCTTCTATCACATATACTACATTATCCTTTATAGCAAACTGAATGTTTATCATCCCGATTACATTAAGTGCTAAGGCAATAGTTTTTGTGTATTTTTTTATTTCGTTCAGATTTTTTTTGGAAAGTGATATCGGTGGTAAAATTGATGTACTGTCTCCGGAGTGAATACCTGCCTCTTCTATGTGCTGCATAATGCCGGCTATGTAAACACTTTTTCCGTCACATAGTGCATCAACATCAATTTCCCGTGCCTCTTCCAAAAATTTATCTATTAATACCGGATGTTCACCGGAAAATTTTGACGCTTCTTCAAAAAAAGATTTTAGTGTATCATCATTATAAACTATCTGCATTGCCCTTCCGCCTAATACGTATGATGGTCTGACCAATACCGGATATCCGATTTTATTTGCTGTCTTTAGTGCCTGTGGTAATGTTTTAACAGTGTCATATTCAGGTTTCGGGATTTCAAGATTATCAAGTAACTTTCCAAATTTTTTTCTGTCTTCTGCAATATCTATATCTTTGGATGAAGTCCCTAAAATTTTCAATCCGTTTTTTTCAAGTTCCTTTGATATTTTCAAAGGTGTCTGCCCGCCAAAACTTACAATAATTCCTTTTACATTTTTTTCATATTTTACAATATTCAAAACATCTTCGGTTGTTAACGGTTCAAAGTATAACTTGTCTGTTATATCATAATCCGTTGATACTGTTTCAGGATTACAATTTATCATTATCGTTTCAAATCCCTCTTCTCTTAATGCCTTTACACACCTTACGCAACAATAGTCAAATTCAATTCCCTGACCTATTCTGTTAGGTCCACCGCCAAGAATAATTATTTTTTCCCTGTCAGAAGAAACTGATTCGTTATATTTTTCATAAACTGAATAATGATAGGGAGTGTTTGCTTCAAATTCCGCTGCACAGGTATCTACTGTTTTATAAACAGGATAAATACCGTTTTTAAATCTGAATTTTCTGATTTCAGATTCGGTTGTTTTAAAAATATGTGCAAGCTGTATATCTGAAAATCCATTCCGCTTTGCTTTTCTGATTATATCAGGTGTAATTTTTTCCATTAAAACTTTTATTTTATACCGGTTGCGTCTATTGTATATACAACATCCGAATATTCATCTTTAATATCAAAGTTTACATCCAATCTGCCTTTGATATTTACAACTCCTGTTTTATAATCCGTCTTTAAATTATTTTTAAGTTTAACGTAAATAATTTCATTAATAAAAATCGGAGGTGCACAGTAACAGCTGAGCGGTGGTGCTGAACAAAGTAAAAATTCATCCATATCCTGTAATGCTGTCAGTGGTGTCATAAATCCGTTTATCTCAACATTTTTTCCGTTTAAATCTTTTATCTCCTGTGGTATCTCTTTACCGGGTATATATGTTCGTAATGTTCTGAATGTAAGTTTATTAAACGGTAATGTGGTATCAACCGGAGCAGAAAAATTTTCCGGTGTGTTAATAGTTTTTTCCCCGTCAAGTGTTGTTTTATCTCCGGGCGATTTCTTCGTGCTGTCCTGATTTTTTTTTGCATTACTAACTAATTCGGATGTATTTATATATTCACCGTCCGGAGTTAATACAAATGATTCAGATTTTGATTTGGTATTTGCAAATAATGCTACAAATATTGTTATTATTATTATTGAGTACACTATATTTAAAATTAATTTTTTCAAAACTAAAGGTTTGTTGCGACATCTGTTCTGTATGCTTTTATCGCTGGTAATATTGATACTGTAATTCCCAATATAATTGTTCCTAAAACTAAGTATAATTCAAAAATACCGAACATCAAACCTGTTATATATACTCCTGTTTGCTCCGATATATATGAACTCATTAAATATACTGGNNTATACTGCAAGATGACCGATGATAAATCCTGATATACTTCCAATGCCTGTAATAAAAAAACCCTCAAGTATTATCATTGAAAATATATCTTTCCTGCCTGCACCTAATGAACGCATTATTGCAATTTCGTTTCTTCTTTCATTTATAGTATTATAAATTGAAACAAGAATCGAAATCACTGCAACTATTATTACAAGATACGAAATTAAAAGCAAAATTGAATTTATATTTCCTATTATATCAAACAGTTGTTTTATTTCCATTAATGGAATTACCGCTTGGGCTATTATCCCATCAAACTTATCATCATTTATCTGTCTTCTTAATAAATCAAAAAATACAGGTGATTTTAAACTTACTAAAACTACGGATATTGTTTTCCGTTCTTCTGGTATTTTATTTAATGTCTTTACTACTGATGTATCTTTATCTGATTCATTATGAATATGGTTATGGTCGTGGTTATGATTATGTTCGTTTGAATGATTATGTATATGGGTTTCTTTGTTGTTCGTCGTTAATGTATCTTTGCTATCTGATTCCGGTATATGATAATGTATATCCCAAACCGATTCTAAAGATGTGAATATAACATTATCATTAGGTGTGTAGGTCTTTTCTAAAATTCCTGTTACGATGAAATCATGTTCATTATGTTCTTCTGCAAATTCATATGACTCCACGCCATGAGAACCTGTAAATTTATCACCTGTTTTTAAACCGGTTTTTTCTGCAACATCACTTCCTAAAACTGCATCATATTTATTTTCAAACGTTTTTCCTTCTTTGAATGTATATTTTTTTCCTTTAATAAATTCAAACTCGTTTAATAAATCAGAAGTTGTCCCGATAATTCTGTGATTTTTATAATTATCTCCCAACACATATGGTATCGCTGTCTTGATTCGTCTGTCTGCTTTTAATAATTCATATGTCTTATAAGGCATATTGTTAACAGGCAAACCTATGTGAAATACCGTATTCAAAGTCAGCTGTAATGGACTGCCTTTTGGACCAATAATTAATTCATAACCTGTCGCCGATTGGTCAAATGCTTTTTTTGTTTCTTCTCTTATTATTAAAATAGATATAATTAATCCTACTCCAAGCATTGTGGAAACTATCGTCAGAAATGATGATAGTTTTCGCTCAAAAATATTTTTTATAACTATTTTAAAAATTGACATCAGTAATTAATTTTTTCTTTTATTTAATTCGTCAAAGTTTATTTTATCTTCAAACTTTTCAATAACTTCTTTTTCATGTGTAATCAATAAAAGTGAAATTCCTTTTTCAGTACATATTTCTTTAATTAAATCAATAACGATTTCCGAATTCTTATTGTCAAGATTTGCAGTAGGTTCATCTGCCAGCAATAGCTTAGGAGAATTGACAACCGCCCTTGCTATTGCCGTTCTCTGTTGCTCACCTGAAGATAAGTTTTTTGGTTTTGAATGTATTTTGCCGAAAAGCCCCACTCTTTTTAATATTTCCAATGCTTCGTTTTTATTAACTGTTCCTGAAAATTTCATTCCAAGCAAAACATTTTCTAAAACTGAAAATGATTTAAGTAAATTATAATTTTGAAAAATTATTCCCGTATTGACAGATCTGAATTTATCTCTTTGTGATTCATTTAGGTCGGGAATGTTTTGTGAATTAAATAGAATTTTTCCGCTTGTGGGTTTTGTTATTCCGGAAATGCAATTTATAAATGTTGTTTTTCCTGATCCGCTTTTTCCGTAAATTGCTTTTTGAGAATTTTCATCAAGTTTGAATTGTTCTATATTTAATACATTCTGTTCCGATTTATCCGGTGATTTAAAATTATGTATTAAATTTTTTATCTCAAGCATCTGATATTTAATAAAAAAGGGCATTTAGCCCTTTCTGTTTTTTTAAATTTTTATAGTAAATATTAATTCGTTAAAACTTTTGAACCGATTAATATTCCTTGTTTACCGATAGTATCATAATCATAACCATTCATTCCGTCAATTGTATTTGCAAGCTCTATAAATACCTCTTCTGAATTATTAAAATTAAAACTATGACCTAATACTTTTGCCAGATTGTTTATAACTTTCCATGCCGGTCTTGAATTAAATTTCGTTCCATGTGTCCATCTGTCATTAGGTGCACCAAATTTATCCCATCTTGACATCTCAAAATCGCCAAGCAATCTTTCTATCTCAAGAGTCGAAACCGCCGGTCTTATTCTTTGTATTCTGTTTTGGAAATTTACGAAGGTTCCGTTTATTTCTGCGTATGTCGAATCAGGAAATAAAACGTTTGATTTATTCGAATAAGAATTATTCTGCTCAAGATGTTGAATAACTATATCTACTTTTTTTATGAAACTTGAAAATTCAGGGAGTTTTGTTATATCTTCGTTTAAAACATAAACTATTTTAAATTGTCCTGATTGTAAATCTGCTATGTCATTATTTGTAAATGGATTTATGCCGAGCAACTTTAATCCATTCGAGTTTGGTGTCTTATCTGATTTTCTCAATATATCATCTTCAAATGATTCATCAATGTGAGGTAAATAAATTATATTATCTGAATTAAAAACTGTCTTCGCAAATTTTTTCAATGCATAGTTATCTTCAAGCGTTGAATATGGTGACGCAATAAATAATATTTCGTTTGAATTAATTCCTTTTAACTGTGATGCTGCCTGTGATATTGATTCATCCCAATCAACCTCAACCATACTGTCTGTTCCGGAAATTTTTATCATCGGTGAAGATATTCTGAGTTTCTCATCATTCACATTATTTATTGTGTTCAATCTCCCCCAATCACAAAGCCAGTATTGATTAACATCCTGGTTTTCTCTCGGTTCAATCCTGAGAATCTGATTATTCCTAACACCCATTACTGTATTGCAACCTCTCGAACAACCGGGACAAACGGTATCTGTAAATGACATTTCCCAAACTCTTGATTTAAATCTGAAATCTTTAGATGTTAACGCTCCCACAGGACAAATTTCTATAACATTCATTGAATACGGATTATCCATTTCTTCACCCGGAAATGTCTCAATTGTAACTTTTTCACCTCTTTGAACAAAAGTAAGCTCAGGATCTTTGGCAATTTCGTCACAAAATCTAATGCATCTTGAACAGGAAATGCATCTTTCTCCATCAAACATCACATTTGGTCCAAGAGTTACTCTTTTATCTTTGTGGTTTTTTTCTTCATCAAATCTTGAAATTCCGACTCCATATTTGTATGCATAATCCTGAAGTTTACATTCTCCTGCTTCGTCACATATCGGGCAATCTAAAGGGTGATTAATTAATAAAAATTCCATTATAGCATTTTGTGCATGTATGGTTTTTTCATTCTTTGTATGAACTACCATACCTTCCTGACACGGAGTTGCACATGCAATTGAAAGTTTTGGCATTTTTTCTATATCTACCAAACATATCCTGCAATTTCCTGCTACGGAAAGTCCGGGATGGTAACAGAAGTAAGGAATATCTATACCCGATGATAAGGCAGCCTGTATTATAGTCTGTCCAGGTGTAAACTCTATCTGATGATTATCTATTGTAATTGATGGCATATAAATGAATCTGACCGTTTTTCTTGAAAATTCAAATTAAATAAAAAGATAATTTAAATAAATGAATAAAGACTTTTTAATTAATTATTTTTTAGTGAGAAATAAGCAGTTTTTTCGCAATTTTACTAAATTTATTTTTGTCAATGACGAACGAAATCCCTAATGGTCAAATAAATAAAGTAGTTACGAAACTATGTTAAAGTAATTTTTTATTGATTTTTAATTTTATTCTTGTTATATTGCATAGTATTAATTTTAATAAATTAAAAAAAACAGTATGAAGAATATCTACAAATTAGTTTTANNTACAGAGACCCAAATTCAGAAGGTAGAAGATTAGAAGTTTATGGTGTTGATCTTCTAAGTGTTGACCACTTCCAAACTCAAGGTGGCGATACAATTACAGATATGAATTTAAATTTAAACGCTGATTATAGACAGTGGAGATTTGATTCACGTGTCTTACTTGGTGGTTATTTTGCAACCGGTGTTAATTACAATTCTTTAAAAGTTAACAGCGGTAACTCAGTCGGAAGAACAGACTTTGCAGCTCTTGGTTTTGGTGGTGCTTCATATTATTTCACACCAAATCAAATTTATATGACAGGTGCTCTTGGTTTATCTTATGCAAGATTTAATCAAGATACAGGTGCAAGCGGTTCAATTTCTGATTATGAAGGTCCTGGTTACCTTTGGGGTGCTTTAGGATACGGAAGAATTTATAATGCTGGTACTGTTACTACAGCTAAAGATGTTGAAGATGCTTTAGTAAGAGGTGGTGTTTTAAATTCATCTAACAGATTCTCAAACACTGTAACTCTTGGTATTGCTAATATGTTAAAAAGAAGAGCAAATGGTGACTATGATACAAAAAATCATGATGATCAGGATATCGCTTTCTTCACTGACCTTCAGTCATTCTTACAAAAAGAAGGAGTTGTTAGTGGTCCTTTAACTATGGCTCAAACAATCAGAGTTTATGAAACTATTAATAATACAAGAGGAAGATATGTAAGATACCCAAGATATACCGGTATCCAAGCACAAATTCAAGCTCAGTATCAGTTATTCAATCAAACAAAAAACAAACCACACGATCACTATTTATCATTTGACGCTGTATTCGGAAAACCTCTATCTGATCAAACTCAGTTATTATTATCAGGTTTCTTCGCAATGGCTCTTGATTCTTTAGCAAGTGGTAATGGACCTGCTGCAGGTTTCGGTGGTCCTTTCTCTTTCCCATCTTTCTTACCTTTCCTTCCGGATAGAAACAATCTTGATTTCTTTGTAAGAACTAACGGAACCGGTTTTTATGGTGGTAGCTACATCGGTGGAAAAGATAAATTATTCGGTGCAAGAGCTGACATTACTCACTCTATCAATAACAAAGCCGGTATTTCCGGATTTGCTTCTTTCATAAATTTATCACCTAACACAGGTGATGCAAGAACTTTAATCAGTGGTGGTGCAAGACTTGATTATAACTTAACTCACTGGTTAACTTCTTATGTAAGAGCAGGTTTTGATAAAGAAACTGATAGAGTTTTAGTTTACTCTTTAGGTGCTGGATTTAACTGGAGAGTCTTCGGAAATAACTAATCTTATGATGAGTTATTAATATGTAACTTTCCCTGTTTAATTCCGGAGAAGTTATAAAAAAACCCTGACAGAGCAATCTGTCAGGGTTTTTTGTTATACTTAAATTTATAATTATTTTACTTAATTAACATCATACTCTTTGTTATCTTTTCACTTCCGTTTGATATGCTGTAGAAATAAACCCCACTCGGAATATTATTTGCAGTGAAATTAACTTCATAACTTCCGCTGGTCAAACTTTCATTCACAAGTGTGCTTACTTCTCTTCCAAGATTATCATAAATTTTTAATGTTACTAATCCGGCTTTATTCACATCAAATTTAATTTTTGTCGTTGGGTTAAATGGATTTGGATAGTTTTGTGAAACACTGAACTTTTCCGGAACTGATGTACCGATTTGTTTTATGCTTACAGGTCCTAATGTTCCGTCTGATTTCAAATTCTGAACAAAGATTGTTCCGTTACCCATTGTACCAAAACGATTATCTTGCCATGTTGATACTAACATTCCCTGTGAGTTGATTGCTGCATTTATATAATCCTTGAAACTATCAACTGAACTCATTAAAACAGGTGCACCGCTCCACTGCATTACACCACTCGGTCCTGTCCTGAATCCATATATCAAATCTCTAATCGGTCCGGCTACTTCTTGTCCGTATGTTACCGTTACATTTGAATCCCCAACATTAAAGCAATTGATATACGCTACTTGTGAATTGATTAACTGACCAAATGTTCTGCCCGTATCACTCCATAATCTCTGACCTGCAGAATTAATTCTTTGACCGTAAACAGTCTGAAAATTTTGAGTTGCTGCATCTGCATCTACAAAAAAAGTATATATATCATTGTTGATAGGATTAATTGCGGAAAATGGTTCTATATGTATCCTCGAACTGTTCGTTGATAAATTAACTCCATTGTTTGGATAAATCTGTGTTCCGTCAGAAGTATATCTCTGAATTCCTGATGATATATTTTGTAAACCCGAAGTATGGAAAAATGAAATAACAACACCGTTATTTTTATCGGATGTTATTTCAGGTACCATATAAATAGGTACAGTATTACCTGCAGCAGAATAAACTGTTTTAGGTGTTGAACCCCAAACAGGATTTCCCGCAGGATTATATTTCATACAATGAACAGAAATATTATCAGGTACAAAACTTCCAACTGTATCCTTTGGTCCATAAACCCAACTGATTATAAAACTCCCTGCATCTGATGCAATAATATTCGGATATTGATACCTTTTACCGTCTGGTGATTCAATATTAATTGCATTTGTATATTGAGGCACTCCGTTTGAGTTTAACCGTTGAAATTTAACCCATGTTGTGTTTGTTGGAGTGTAAACATACCACCAGGCAACTGCAACCGAGCCATCTGACAACACAGCTGCTTTAGGCCACATCTGATATCTGGCTGTTTCGCTTGTTAATGTTACTCCATCAGGTCCCCATAAAAAAGAACCGGCAGGAGAAATTTTATATGCATATGGATTAACAGTTGTATCAGACATTGTAGATGCTCTTTTATCTGAAAAAGCAATTATTGCATTGTTTGAAGCGTCACATACCAATGAATAATCACCCAACCAACTGTTTTGTGGTTTATCACTGATTAATAAACCATCATTACCAAATTGTTTTACTCCAAATCTGTCAAACCTTTGTAAGTAAACTTTTAACTCACCATTGCCTCTTGAATCAAACCAGGAAACATAAAATCCTCCATCGGGTGAAGAAGCAATTTTTGGTAACAATTGTGTATTGTTCAAACTAATGGCTCTCAAGTTTTCCATAGGATTGGAAGACCATTGTGAATAAAGATTACCTGAGACCAAAAGAAATAACAAAAGAATTTTAAATGTTTTTTTCATATTATTATTGGATTAGATTTCTGTATCTATAAATAAAATTAAAATACTCATTGAAATTTAAAAGGTAATTTTTTTAGGTATGTTATAAAAACTAAGTGTAAATTATTCCTGTCCGTTTTTATAGACAGGAATAATTTTATAATTCTTTATTTTATCAAAGACATTATTTTTGAACCGCTATATTCTCCGGCTGTTAATTTATAAACATATACTCCGGAGCTCAAAGTTGATGCATTGAAATTATATGAATAAACTCCTGCGTTCAGTTCCCCATAAATTATTTTTGAAATCACTTGTCCTGTAATTGTAAATATTTCAAGTGTAACCTTTGATTTATTCGGAACTGAAAATCTTATTGTCGTCTCAGGATTAAATGGATTTGGATAGTTTTGTTCCAAATTGAATTTCTCGGGTATTATATTATTTGTCTGGGTTATTTCTGTTGGGTTTCCAAGTGTTCCGCTTAAATTTATATTCTGTGCAAATATATCTGAACTTCCAGCTCTGTCATCTCCCCAGCCGGTTACTACCATTCCTGTCGTATTTCTTAAAATTTGAGTATTCATTTGTGTTTTTGAACTTGGATTTGATGCTACACTTATTCTCCAGTGAACAACCCCAGAAGGTCCGGTTCTCAATGCTCGCGTAACATATGTTGCTCCGCCTGTTTGCTGTGTATATACGCAAACAACATTCGTATCTCTTGCTCCTGCCCAAATGTATGTTACTACTTCTGTTGAAAGTGGTAAGAATTCTCTTCCTCCATCAGTCCATTGCCTGACTCCCGAAGCATTAAATTTCTGTGCAAATAACCCTGACTGCGATTGATTTGAATTATTTTCTCTCCAAAATAAAAATGTTTCGTTTGTTTGTGGTACAAAAACTGAATATGGTTGATTTCTTAAAAATGTACCCACAGTAATTCCCGATGACCCGTTTACCGGAAATTGTTTCACTCCCGCTGAGTTTACTCTTTGAACATACGGATTACCTGTGTTTGTAGATGCTCTGTCATCATACCAGGTAAATACAGCTCCATTGTTGAAATCAGATGAAAGCCCGGGATTATAAAATCCTGTTATTCTTCCGAGTGAATAAACAGTATCCGGTGCGGTAGCATTCCAAACTGAAACACCTGATGAATTAAATTTTTGTGCATATATTCTGTAGTTCTGTGGACTGATAAATGAACCGGTATATCCGGAATACATTGTTATAATCCCTCCTGCATCTGATGCAACAAGTTTTGGCCAGTCAACATTTTCTGTTCCTTGAAGTGAAATAAATATTCCATTTGTCCCCCAAAGTTTATCTCCTGCTCTTGAAAGTTTTTGCATCTGTGCCCTTCGTGGTGATGAACTGTAAACCCATATAAAAGCAAAATTCCCATCACTCAGTTGAGCAACCTTAGGATTCGGCTGGTTTGTTGCTACGTCTGACCAAAGTGTTATTCCGTTAGCACCCCATAAAAACTGACCGGAAGAACTAATTCTGTATGCATAAGGTTTTATTGGGTTCCCGTCTCTTATATCTGTAAAGGTTATAACAGCATTGTTTGAATCATCAACTATCATATCATAATCAACAAGCGAAGAAGATTGTGCGTTGCTGCTAACTACTAAACCGTCTGTAGCAAATTGCTTAATTCCCTGTGCATTCAATCTTTGCAGTCTTACTTGATAACCACTTCCTCTGTTATCAAACCAGCTTATAAAACATCCTCCATCTGATGTTAACCCTACTTTAGTTAAAACCTGATCTCCTGTTCCGCTATATATTGTGGTATTCTGTGCAGAGTCCGATGTCCACTGTGCATTCACAAATTGGTTGGATACAAAAATTGTTAACAATACTAAAATTAAATTTTTCATAAATATTTTTAAGTTTTACTTTTTTATTGTTCAATTGAAATATTCACTTTTCTGTCGTCAAAAATATTGTTGTTCGGATTTAAAAATTTATTCCTTGCTATAGTATGTTCAATTTCTACAGATTGAATTTCTTCACTGTCTGTTTTTGCTCTTGCAAGATAGTTTCCTTTCGGGTCTAAAATAACAGACTCCCCTGTAAAAAAAATATCTTTACTTCCGTTTATATCTTTTCCAATTCTGTTAGCTGTTATTGTATAAACCTGATTTTCCAATGCTCTTGTGAACATTGCTCTTTGACAATATGGCATTACAAGATTTGCAGGATGACAAATTATATCAGCACCTTTTAAAGCAAGATACCTTGCGGTTTCAGGAAAAAACCAATCAAAGCAAATCATCACACCTATTTTAACTTCTTCTTCGTTTATGTTTAGCGAATAAATTCCGGGCTTATCTCCGGGTTTAAACCATTTTTTTTCTTCATCGAATAAATGAATTTTTCTATAAACATCAAAACTACCGTCAGGTCTGATTATATAAGCAGAGTTATAAAAATCTTTCCCGGATTTTTCATTAAAACCTGCAACAAAATTAATTCCATTTTCTGATGATATTTTTTGTAATGAATTATAAAATTCACCTTCTCCAGCAGTTTCTGAAGTTGCTTCAAGTTCATCAAAACCGGAAAATAAATACCCTGAATTCGCAAGTTCAGGAATAACCATCAAATCCGGTTTTATTGCCGATTCTTTAAGATATTTAGATAACAAAACCTGAATTCGGTCAATGTTATAACTAACATTTCCAAACTCAGGTTTAAACTGTAAAAATGAAATATACATTGATATAATCTCTTTTACATTAATTTAATTAATTAATCAGTTATTTTCTGTATTAATAAATTCACTCTTCCCAAATATGAAAATTCATTCCATATGGGTCTGAAAACATTTTTGATTTTTCTGAAAATTCCTGTGTCATTTTGCACCCGTTCTCTTCTAACTCTCTCTGTGCCTCTTTTATATCATCTGTAGAAAACTCAAAAAATACTGTTCCCGGTTTTCCCCCGTTTTCATAAACAAAATTTATTCCGTCTTTGTTTAAATATACATCGTTGCCCTTTTCTTCTTTGAATTCCATCCCAAGTATATTTTTATAAAATTCTGTTGCCTTTGAATGATCTTTAACCTGTATTGCAATAAATGGTGAGAATTTAAATTTCATTTTCGTTGTTGTTATTTTCTGAAAAATAAGTTTTTAATATTTCTGTTGTTTTTTTTCCTGCTTTTTTTTCAATGAATTCATAATCTTCTTTCAATAATCTTTCAATCTCTGATACTGAGCCGAATTCTTTTAGTAAATTAGTTGCCTTCACTTTTCCAATCCCTTTAATATTTTCAAGCTCTGATGAAATTGTCCTCTTGTTTCTTAAATTCCGATGAAATGTTATTGCAAATCTGTGTGCCTCATCTCTGATTCTCTGTAATAATTTTAAACCACTTGATGTATGCGGGATGGATTGTGGATCTGAAGCTCCCGGCAGATAAACTTCCTCAAGTCGTTTAGCAAGACCTATCACATTTAGTTTTTCTAAACCAATATCCGTTAATACTTTTACCGCTGATGAAAGTTGTCCCTTTCCTCCATCTATTACTATTAAATCAGGAACAGAAGAAAATGAATTGTCTGATTTATTTTCTTCGTTTTCGTCTATTCTCCTAAATCTCCTGTGTATTACTTCTCTCATAGATAAAAAATCATCGGGTTTACCAACTTCATTTAATATGTTCATCAATTTAAATTTTCTGTAATCTGATTTCTTTGGTTTCGCATCTATAAAAACTACCATTGAAGCAACTGTATCTGTTCCCTGAATATGAGATATATCATAACACTCAATTCTTCTTGGCAGTTTGGTCAGTCTTAAATCTCTTTTTAATGCTTCAAGTGAATGAGGTATAAACTCTTTTTTTAGTTTTTGAATTTTCAATTCATTCAAAACAAATTTCGCATTTGCTTTGACCATATTTACCAATTTAGCTTTCTCACCTATTTTTGGTATAACAATTTCTATTTTATCTTCTCGTTTCATCTCAAGCCATTTCTTAAGTGTGTCTGCATTCTCAATTTCTTTTTCAAGATAAATTTGTTCAGGTATATACTCCGCTTTCAAATAATAATTTGTTACAAAGTTTTCAATTATTTCATCATCTTCTTTTTCTAATACATTATTTATATATGTATGTGATTTTCCGATTACTTTTCCATCTCTGATTTTTAAAACCATTCCCACCGCATCATTATCTTCTCTTTCAATCGCTATTACATCTCTGTCGGTCATCTCTTCATCCACCATTTTTTGTTTTGATGAATATACCTCAAGTGCTTCTATCTTATCTCTAAGTTTTGCTGCTTTTTCAAATTCCAGATTTGCGGAGTGTTCATTCATTTGAAAATTCATTTCTTTTATAAGAGAAGTTGTTTTCCCGTTAAGCATTTTCGCCACCTGACTTATCATTCTGTTGTATTCTTCCTTTGTCTGCAATCCTTCGCAAGGTCCCTCACATTTTTTTATATGATAATCCAAACATACTTTAAATTTTCCGGCAGCGATTGACTCTTCAGTTAAGTTTAGCTTACATGACCGTATTTGAAAAATATCTCTGATTGATTTAAGTGCAGACCTCATATTTTTTACATCTGTATATGGTCCAAAATATTTTGACCCGTCTGACCTTTTTTTTCGTGTTGGGAATACTCTCGGAAATGGCTCTTTCGTAATCACGATATATGGAAATGATTTATCATCTTTCAGGTTTATGTTATATCGCGGTTTTAATTCTTTTATTAGGTTCAGCTCCAATATCAAAGCTTCTACTTCGTTGTCTGTTTGAATTAATTCTATATCTTCAGTTTTGGAAACTAAAATGTCAAGACGAGTTGAGGTTACAGGTCTGTTTTGAAAATATTGGCGGACCCTGTTTTTCAAAACTTTCGCTTTCCCTACATACAATACCTTTCCCGCTTTATCTTTAAATTGATAAACACCTGGAGTTGAAGGTAAATTACTAAGTTTATCTTTTATATTTTCGGATACGGTGCTCATTCTTTTATAGAAAATGAATTACTTATCCTTATGCTGGGAAAGCTCTATCAGTATATTGTTTGTGGATTTCGGATGGAGAAATGCTATAAGCATATCATCTGCTCCCGTTCTCGGCGTTTCATTTATTAATTCTATACCTCCATTTTTCAGGTCTGATAACGATTGGAATATGTCAGGAACATCAAATGAACAGTGATGTATTCCTTCGCCTTTTTTTTCTATGAATTTTGATATAGGTGACTCCGGTGATGTCCCTTCAAGCAACTCTATATCAATATTCTCTAAATGCAGTTTTCTCACATTAACTTTCTGCTCTTCTACATATTCCAACTCTGTTGCCTTCACTCCAAATATTTTTTCAAATACCGGAACTGCATCTTTCAGAGATTTTACTGCTATTCCTAAATGATTTAATTTCAAAATTTAATCCTTTAATTATAAATAGTTTTCCATACCTTTTCGTTTCAGATATTCTACTACCTCTTTTACTTTTTGTGATTCTGATTTTTTGCAGATTAATAATCCGTTTTCTGTATTTATAACAAGTAAATCTTCCACTCCAATTAATGCGGTAAACCCTGAATCATTCATTACTAACGAATTTTTACTTTCAAATGTCTGTGCTTTTCCGAATATTATATTCCCGTTTTCATCTTTCTGGTTTATGTTATATATTTCATCCCACGAACCTACATCGTTCCAACCAAAATCACTCTTTATTGTATATACATCATTTGATTTTTCCATTATGCCATAATCGATTGATATGCCTTTTATCTGACCGTAAACATCTTCAAGGTGTTTGTTAAAATCTTTTGACAATAACTCTTTTTCGAGTGACATTATTGATTCAAACATATCCGGTAAAGATGATTCCATCTCTTTAAGTATTGTATCTGTTCTGAATATAAACATTCCTGAATTCCACAAAAAATCTCCGCTTTCAATAAACATTTTTGCCATCGGTAAATCAGGTTTCTCTGCAAATGTTTTCACTTTATATACATTTTTATCTGGTGTTTCACTTTCAGTTAAACTTATTGGGATGTTTATATCCGGATCAAACTGAACATAACCATAACCTGTTGATGGTTCTGTAGGTTTAATTCCAAGTGTTACTATTCCACCGTTATCGCTCGCAAATTTCAATGCACACTTCAAAACTTTTTGAAATTCCGGAACATCTTTTATTATATGATCTGCAGGTAGTACTATTATATTTCCTTTCGGATCAAATTGTTTTATAAATAATGCTGCCAACCCAATACATGGTGCAGTATTTCTTCCGAATGGTTCGCAGATTATATTCTCTTCAGGAATTTTTGGAAGCTGTTTATGAACTTCTTGTTTATACATTACGTTTGTTACAACGAAAACTTTGTCATCAGCAACTAATCCTTCAAGTCGCTTAAATGTTTGTTGTATCATTGTATAGTTTCCGTCGCCGATTTTTAAAAATTGCTTCGGATGTTTTACTGTGCCTTTAGGCCAAAATCTCGTGCCTACTCCGCCTGCCATTATTACTGCATAATTACTCATTATTCTGAAAATTATTGTTTTTCTTTTTTATTAAAAATTGTAATCGGATTATTAAGATGTTTTACAAATTCCTCATAATACTTCGTCGGTTTATCAAGTGTTATAAGTTTAAAATTATATATTATATAATTAAATATCTGATTTATCGTGTCTGTAAAAGGATCTAATCTGTAGCTTTGAACAAATTTTATAAAAGTATATGTTGCATCTGCAAGTCTTCCAAGTTTTGGCAGATTAATCCGTTTTGAAATACTAAGTATCTTTTTCAGTATGTGATATGTCTTCGATAGTTGTCTGTGTGCCTCATAAACAGGAAAATCTGTTTTTATTTCATAAATTGAGTTGAAAACTTTTTCTAAACTTGTAATTTCATATTTTAAAAGTTTTAATAAATATTTCCGCTCATCCACAGGTATCAGCTCTAATTCACCGGTGTTTAATGATTCCGTTTTTATTTTATCTTCTTCTAACAGTTGTATGTTTTTTTCCTTCTCTTTTTCTATTTCTCTTTTTTCTGATTCCGCTGATGCTTTTGCTCTCTCACTTTCTATGTTTGTTGATATATTTTCATATTCATTTAATACTTGCTCTATAATCTCAACATCTTCATTTTGAAGAAAATTCATAATTCCATCTAATGATAATGAAAATGTATTTAAATCTTCTGCTTTGGGTTTAAATGGTATGCTTATTGTGTTTTTAAAATAATTTAATATAAAAGAATATATATTTGAAATTATTTCAAAGTTCTTCTTATCGGAAATATCTTTAAGTTCTGATGTTTTTGTAATTATTGATATTGTGATTTCGTTTTTTTCGGTTTGATTAGTTTCAGAACTTAAATTTAATAATTTATAAAATTCTTTGTTTAAAGTGTTATGCCTATCTGATAAATCGTTTAAAAATGTCAGATAACTTCCCGTTACTTGTATTTCTTCCTCTTTCTCAATTTCTTCTGTAAAATTTAAACTTGCTGTTTCGGTTTCATTTTCATAAACGGTTTCTTCTTCCGGAAATTCAATTTCTTGGTCTGTGTTTGTATTTACTTCTAAAATTTCGCTTTCGTTTAAATTTATTTCTGATTTTAAATATTCGCTCAATTCTGAATCATCCGGAACTTCCTCTGTTAATTTTTCTGTTTCTGAAAACAGATTTTCTTTTATTTCTTCTTGGTCAATTAATTCTTCTTCGGCTATATTATTTTTATCAATTAACTGTTCCTCACTATTGTTCTTCTCGCTCGAAACAAAATCATCTTCTTCTTCTCTTTCTGATGGTATGTATAGTTTCTGTATTTCATCTTCGCTGAATTCTTCAGTTACTATATCCTTTTCTATATCTCCGACTGAAAACATTCCAGGGGTTATATCTCCCGAAACTTCCCACTCTTCAAAGTTCGATTGTGTCTCGGATAAATTTGTTATTTCTGTTGTGTTATTACTTGCATTAAGACTTTCATCTAAATCCGTATTTAGCGATGTATTTAGATTAGCTATTTTTAAACTGCTGATAAATATTTTTTTAAGATAATCCGTGTCTTTTTCAATGTTTACAGATAAGTTTCCGTAATTAATATCTCTGTCTTCTACTTTTTTGTATATAAATATCAGATAACTTGAAAGCGGAATATATTTTTTAAAACCTGATAACTGAAAAATATCACGCAATATATCATCCGACTTTTCAAGAAATGATATAATTTTTTCTGACTCTGTGTTTTTCATTTCAAATCCATTAAGATATAATTCATCCCTAAGTCTCGACAAAATAAACTTTATATATTTGAAATTTTTATTCAGCAATTTTTTATTTATAATAGATTCTTTTTACTCTTGTTGAAATATTGCATAACACTTCGTATGGTAATGTATTCATTTTTTTTGCAATATGGTATGCAGGAAATTCTTTTCCGAATAACAACACTTTGTCTCCGGTTTTAATATTGGAATTATTTTTTAAATTTACCATTACCCAATCCATACACACAGTCCCCACTGCAGGATATTTCTTTTTGTTTATCATTACTTCTGTGTTGTTTGTTAATCCTCTGTAATAACCGTCTCCATATCCAACAGGTAATGATGCAATAAGTTCATCTTTTTTTGTGTAATATTTTCTTCCGTATGAGATACTCGTTTTGGAAGGCACTTTTTTAATCTGATTTATTTTTGTTATAAAATTCATAACCGGTTCAAGCTCAGGTAGGTTTATTGGTTTTGTCTGTTCTGGATAATAACCATATAGCGATATTCCCGGTCTTACCATATTAAAAAAATCTCGCTTGTAATTAAATATTCCTCCGGTATTCTGAAAATGCTTTAATTCAAATTTTATTCCTTCGTTCTCAAGATATCTGACTACCTCTGTAAATAAATTTATCTGGTGTTTTGCAAATGTATTGTTCTTTATTTCTGATGTTGCAAAATGTGAAAATATACCTTTTATAGAAATATTTTTTAATTCAGATATTTTTTTAACTGCTGATAATATTTCAGGAAAAGTAATTCCCACTCTGTTCATTCCCGTGTCAAACTGTATATGAACTTTTGGTTTTTTATTAGATGCTTTTGAAACTCTGTTAAGCAATTTCGCCGTTTCAATATCTGAAACGGATACTTCTATATCACCGTTGACTATTTCTGAAAGTAGTTTCTTGTTTTCGGGTAATGTTCCAAGACAAAGAATATTAACTTTCCTTTTTGAATTATTATGCAGATATTTTTTTAAGGAAAGTGATTCTATGTAATCTGATGTTCCGAGATAATCTGTTCCTGCTTCAGTTAGTTCTTTTGAAATTTCATACATACCATGACCGTATGCATTTGCTTTTACAATTGAACAGACTTTTACGGGGTTATTCTTAGATTTATTGTTCTTCTGTGATTCTCGTTTAATTAAATTGAAGTTTTTTATAAGTGAGGTTAAATTTATTTCTGCTTTTGTCTCATAAAATGTCTCATCAAATTTATATATATGCATTTTGTAAATTACTTAATGCATAATCCAATTTATATTTATTTTTTTTGACATTAGAAATTTTTTTTCATTTTTAAAAAATTTTTTGCTGTTTTTAATTGACAAATTGTTAAAAGTTAAGTAATATTATATATATAATTTTTTAAGTTTTTTCTGTTAATAAGTTGTTAATAACTTTTTTTAATAATTTCTTTACATATTAAGTTACAATTAATAAATTGTAATTATTAACACTCAGTGTTAATAAATCATTATTAAGTTCGTAACTTCCTTATAAATATAGCTTTTAAACAATTCTTTTTTGTTAATAACTTTGTTTAAAACTAAGTTTTTTCTGATACTGATTTTTGTGTGATTTAAAGTAATTTTTTATTTGAAATCGTCTTGTTAATAAATTTTTAATACAGTTATAGAATTGAACGACTCTACCCTCTCTGCTTTTCAAAATAGTTTTGGTTCTGATAATTTCGATGTTAATAAAAAACATCCTTCATTCAGTGAAGCTTCCGATATCTGGGGTAAATTCCTGGAACTCCTGGAATCAAAAATTAAAAAAAGTGTAATCGAAACTTGGTTCACTTTTCTAAAACCGGTTAAATTTGAAAACGAAACTCTTACCGTTAGTGTCCCAAATCAGGACATTTATGGTATGATTGAATCACGATTTAATAAAGAAATTGATAATGTACTCAAAAGCATTATTGGTGATGGGGCGGTTTTGAAATTTGAAATTAGCCAACTTGATTTATTTGATTCTGATGAAACAATTACATCTGAACCTATAAAAATTAAAATCTCCGATGAAAACGGAAATTTTAATAAATCGTTTACTCCAACTTTATATAATAAAATTACTGATAACGAAGAAGATAAGTTCAGCTCTAATCTCTATCCGAAAAATACATTTGAAACTTTTGTTAAGGGTGAGAATAATGAGTTAGCCGTTTCTATTGCTTATGCAATTACTAACAATCCGGGAAAATCCTACAATCCTTTTTTTATTTATGGCGGTGTTGGTCTCGGAAAAACTCATCTTGTCCAATCAATCGGAAACGAAATTCAGTTAAAGTTTCCCGATAAAAGAGTGTTTTATACTACTGCTTCTGAGTTTACTAACCGGTTCACTGACAGTATTGCACAAAATAGAATGGATTTTTCTAATAAAGGTGCCTACGGAACAAAAAAACTTGATAAGTTTTACAAATCTTTGGATGTTTTAATTATTGATGATATTCAAAATCTTAGCGGTAAAACCTCAACTCAGGATTATTTTTATCAGATTTTTAATTACCTGTTTCACGAAAAAAAACATATAATTTTTTCAAGCGATAAACCTGTTACTTCAATAATCGGAATTGAAGAAAGACTCCTTAACCGATTTCAATGGGGTATGATTGCCGATATCCAACCTCCAAGTTGGGAAGTCAGAGTGGCTATTATAAAAAAGAAACTTCAGATTGCAAATATTGAAGCTCCGGAAGATGTAATCCACTTCCTCGCAACTAATGTGAAGGACAGTATAAGAACTATTGAAGGGTGTATTGCCGGTATGATTGCTGAAAGCACTTTTATTCATAAAGGTGACATTGACATAAATATTGCGGAAAAAGTAGTTACACGCGTTGTTGGAATGGCAAGCAGATCTAAAAGTATAACTCTGGAAAATATTCTTGATACGGTTTCTGATTATTATAATATTCAGAAAAGAGATATTCTATCAAAAAAAAGAGTAAAGGAAATTGTCTTTGCCAGACATATTGCAATGTTTCTCGCTAAAGAATTAACCGATATGACTTTATCTCTGATTGGTTCATTCTTTAATGGTAAAGATCATGCCACTGTTGTTTATGCTGTCAAAACAATTGATGCTCTTCAAAAAAATAATAAAAAAATAACCGAACAACTAAATTTTCTGCGGGAAAAAATTAAGAATAATTAAACTATCTGTTTCTTATTGTAATCCTGAGCAATGCAGCTTGTCCCGATGTATCGGGAAAGGATCTCACACAACAGTGTAATACATTTTCTATTTGCTTTTTCCTAATTTTAATTCTTTCACCCTAATTCATTTATATCATTATTTTTATTTTCCCTTTCCTTATATATTAATCTTTGTGAATAATATTGTTAATTATTTTTTAATAAATTTGAAGATATTAACAATTTCAAAGCTATTTTTTTTCGTTTGTTAATTGTGTTTATAATTCAGTATTTATTAACATTTTATTATTTTTATAAAACATTCTCTTAGATATTGATTTCACTGCGTTTTTTTTATAAATAAAAAGTTATTAACAAAACTAACACCATTACTACTACTACTGGTTTTATATATATAAAAACATTATAATGATAGAGAAGTTAATTATTAAAAATTATTTATTAATTAAAGATGCTGAAATTGATTTCACAAGTGGTCTTAATATAATCACAGGTGAAACAGGTGCAGGTAAAACAATAATTCTCGATGCATTAAGTTTAATTCTTGGAGATAGAGCGGATTATTCCATAATAAAAAACCAAGAAAATAAATTAATAATTGAAGGTGTTTTTAATCTTTCAGGAAAATTAAATATAAAAAATTTTTTAATTGAAAAGAATCTCGATGATAATAATGGTTTTGTAATTTTACGAAGAGAACTTTCAAATAAAGGTACTTCAAGAAGTTTTATTAATGATACTCCGGTTAATATAACTGATTTAAAAGAATTTGGTGATATGATTATAGATATTCATTCTCAAAATGAACACCAATCATTATTAAATAAAAATATGCAATTATATATTCTTGATAAGTTTGCCGGGTTAGAAAATCAGGTTTATATTTTAAAAAATGATTTTGAAAAATATAAAGAATTAATTAATAATTATAATAAAATATTAAATAAAAAAGAATCAATTCTTGAAAAGAAAAATCTGATTGATTTTCAGTTAAAAGAAATTAATAATATAAATCCACAATTAGATGAAGAAGATGTTCTTGAAAATGAACTAAACAAACTGGAAAACTCTGAAGATATTTCAAACGGATTATCAGCAGCAGTAAATTTATTATATGAAAACGAAAATAATATAATAGCCGAAATTTCTTCTGTTATAAAAGAAATAAAAAAAATATCTAAATTTGATATTGAATTTGAAAAGTACTTAAATGATTTAGAAAATGTTTATATTAATATTAAAGAAATTTCAGATTCATTAATTAATTATAAAAATAACCTGAATTTTGATAATTTCAGAATTGACCAGATTAGAGACAGACTCGGAAGTCTTAATTTTCTTAAAAAGAAATATAATTTATCTGTTAATGAATTAATAGATAAAGCTAAAAATCTTGAAGAAGAACTTAACCTTGCGGAAAATTTTGATTTTGAAATTGATAAATTGAAAAAAAACATTGAAGAAGAAAAAATAAAATTATTTAACTCTGCTTTAAAAATATCCAAAAACAGAAAAAAATATGCTTCTGATTTAGAAAAAAACATTTCCATTTATCTTAAAGATGTAGCTCTTGAACATACTGAATTTAAAATTCAATTTGATAATTATTATTCTAATTCTGACGAAAACTTTAATTATAAGAATTCAACAATTACATCAAATGGAATAGATGATATTGAATTTATGGTAAAAATTAACAAAGGAACTGAATTTTCAACGCTCAGAAAATCTGCCTCCGGAGGTGAAATATCAAGAATTATGCTTTCTATTAAAGCGGCTCTCTCCGGAAAAGATGATATTTCAGTTTTGGTTTTTGATGAAATTGATACGGGTATTAGCGGAAACACAGCTATCAAAGTGAGTAAATTATTAAAAGAATTAGCAAAATCACATCAAATTATTTCAATAACTCATTTACCGCAAATTGCAGCAAAAGCATCTAATCATTTATTCGTAAGCAAAACAATTAAAAATAATATCACTCACACAGATATTAAAACCCTAACAGAAGAAGAAAAAATTACCGAAATTGCAAAAATGATTAGTGGTGATAAAATCACAGATGCTACAATAAAAAGTGCAAAGGAATTACAAAAGAATTGATAGATTATAAATTTATCCAAAATAATTTATTTAAATTAGAATTAATTGAATTCTAATCTTTTTAAAAAAAATATTTTTATAGTTTAAGAACTACCCTATATTTTACTAATTTATTATATTTTTATGCTTTCCAAAATAAATTCAATATTTTAGATTATATTTTGCTTAGTTTTTTATAAAAAATTATTATTATTGGTGTAATTTGTTTAATTCGTGTAAATTAGTGGTGAAGTTTTTTAATGTTTTGGACGGTTGTGGATAGATAATAAAAATATTGAATTGAATAGGTAATTTAATTTACAGATTTTTATATTAAACTAAACACTTACAAAATTTATTATGATTCCACAATTTTCATTATTGAACGAAGAAGAACAAACATTACTGATGAATGCTCCGGCTTTAATTGCTGTTCTGGTTGCCGGTGCTGATAAAGTTATTGACAACAAAGAACTAAACTGGGCTGAAAAAATGACACACTTCAGAGCAAGCAAAGAAAACTGGATTTTACACGATTATTATTATGAAGTAAGTAAAACTATAAACGATTCTTTAAAAGATTTTATAGAAAATCTTCCTGATGATGCTGCGGTTAGAACTCTGGAAGTTAGCAATATGCTCAGAAGATTAAACCATATTCTTCCTAAAATTGATTCTGAATATGCTCTTGAATTATACGAAAGCTATTTAAGTTACGCCGAAGCAATTGCAAAATCTTCCGGCGGAATTCTCGGAATGTCAGCCATCAGCCCTGAAGAAAAGGAATTAATGAAACTCTCAATGATTGATAAACCTGTTTCTTAAAATAAATTTTACATTTATAAAAAAGCACTGCTTTCCATAACAATTATTCTGATATTAAAATATTTAAAATTAATTTATAAAAATTTTTAAATTCTGTTTTAATGTTTATGTTTATTTTTTACCAAGATTGTTAAAATAATTTCATATTATTTGTGTAATTCATTGAATTCGTGGTAATTAGTGGTTAATTTTTTTAAATATTTTGGACGATTGTATAAAAAAAGCGGACTTAAATCCGCTTTTTTTGTTTTTAAACCATCAATATCTACAGCACCCCTACTTCAACAATATCATCTTCTTGGTAACTACAAATTCCCCTGCTTCTATTTTATAAAAATAAATACCACTTGAAAGTTCACCTGCGTTAAATGAATAAACATATCTTCCAGCAGGTTTAAATTCATTAACAAGTGTCTTAACTTCTCTACCATTTATATCATATATTTTTAATACCACAAATTTTCCAACTGGCAAATCATATTGAATATTGGTTACAGGGTTAAATGGATTTGGATAATTTTGTTTAAGTAAATATTTCTCAGGAATTTCAGTTTGATTCGTGCCGGTATTCAAAATAGGATTTTCTTCCGGATCACCAATTGGCTCACCGCTTCCATCCTTAACACCAACTGCACTTCTGAAATCTGATAATACTGATGAAGTGTTATATTTATCAACTGCCTGAACTCTGTATCTTACAGGATAAGGTATTCCCGGTGTTTCACCTACTTCACTGCAATCATACAAGTTTACATTTGGATCAATCCAATAAGCATCTGTTTCATATGGATTAAAATCAACCGTTGTCACATATTGATAGACCTGTTCAGGATAAAACATTTGGTCAGGTGGAAGACTGTTCATTCCATTCAAATTTCCTGATTTATAAATTTTATATCTTTTATAAGTTTGTTCATGAATCTCAGTTGTTCTAACCATATCCGGCTCCATATTTTGTCTCCAAACTATTTTCGGATTACAATTTCTTCCGTTCCAATGAGATTCAATTTCTAAAATTTGTGGCTTAGACGGAGGAGTAAGTTGCAAAACTTCGTCTTCTGTATAACCACCAACACCCGCTTTATAAAATTTAAAGCTTGCATCATTACCGTTTAATCCTGTGTAATGTATAAAAATACCTGTATTTAAATTATCTTTATTTTTTGTATTTGGGTTTGAATATGGACTAAAAATTTCATTATATCCAAGATTCCAAGCATCCCATCTATCTCCCCATAATTCTCTTGATGTCCACCAATCCGGATAATTTGTGAATAATTTATCATCTCCAATCTGACCTTGAATAGTATTTCTTTTACCCAAAGAAAAATAAGCCCCGATTCCACCGATATCTTGCCTGAAAGCATGAGCTGATACCCCATCTTTATATTGATTAGAAAGCTGCCAATAACTGTTATCATTTTGAATAACTAATGGTAATTCATATCTCTTAACTAACGGTAGTGTCGCTCCAAAATTCCAATCCGGAATCGCAGTTCCATCTTGAATCCAATTGTAAATACCATCGGCACATTCAAGATCTACATTAGATGTATAATTCATATTATCCATAGAATGATAAATATATACTCCTTTACCTAAATCACCGGTATAATTTAATGGATTTAAATTACATTGATCTCCAAGCATATAATGGTCATATTTAGAAATTTTCCTTCTGTTTTCTATTAAAAAAAACTCAGTTGAACTTATAGGAACTTTCAAGAAAATATTTTCAATACCATCTCTACCTGATGCGTCATTTAACTGATTTACATTACCGGAGAAGTCAACGGTTGTTGCCGGCGCGTAACCAAGTTTAAATCGTTCAAATCCGGAATAGAAAAAATCATTTATTGAAATTCCACCCCTTGAAGTCATTATTCCTGACTCAGAATGATTATGTGCAAAAAGATAATGCCCTATTTCATGAATAGCAATCCCTAAGGCTCTGTTTTTAGGCAGTGGTCCCTGATTCCCGATTGAAAAAAAACCTGAACCTTGATAATCTCGTTCTGCACCTATATATTTATTAATAGTAGGATCGGGATGAATTTCAAAATCAGATGGACCACCTAATGGCACATAACCTGCTGCGTTACCTGAAAAAAATGTATTTGTCCTGAAGAATAAACCCATCATATCAATATAATCATCAGGTTCTAACTGAAATTTTTGATTGGATGAATTAAACGACCATTTGTCTAAATCAATCCAATTTATAGATAGATCATTTTTTAAAATATTATATATATCTGTCAACAATAAATCGTATCGGTTTGGACCTAATTGTTCATAATAAGAATGCGAAAAAGGCATTACAATATGTTTAGTAATTCCGGTTAAATGTAATTTCCCTTGACTAACTTCTTGATAATAATCAGATAATAGTTGTGTTTGAGAGTTATACCTATCCCAAAAATTACCCATAGGGTTTTTATCAATAGCAAGCAAAGTATTCATATAATTTGGCGGTTGTCCAACTGGCCATTCAAATGATGCTCCTACTTCGTTAGCAAATTGAATAAAAACAAAAAGAACATTAAAATAAGCTTGATCCTGAATTTCCGGCGGAATTGGGACCCCATTTGATAAATCTGTCCTTTCAGGTTTCAAATAACCTCCTACTAATGGTTGAGCTTCTAAAACTTGTGGAAGGACAGTAGTTCCACATTGGTCATGGGAATACACATCTGTTTTTAACAATAAAAAAAGAGAAAAACAAATTAAAAGATTTTTACATATCTTTTTCATAGATTTATAAATTAAGTTTTAAAAAAAAGAGGACCTTTAAAAGAATATTAAAATTCTTTTTTAACTGACTGCCAGGTCAAGGGTCCTCTTAATATTTTATATTGGCTTATTTTAATAAAATCATAGACTTCGTCGTTGAATTATTTATTATTTTATCAGTATTTGTAAGACGATAAAAATATATCCCCGTACTCAATCCATTTGCATAAAAAACATATCTATAAGTTCCCGGGTTGAAAGTGCTTGATAATACATTTTGAATAATTTTACCGTTAATGTCAAATATTTCTAATAAATAACTTCCTGTTTCATTTATTTTGATTTCTATTGTCGTGCTTGGATTAAAAGGGTTAGGGTAATTTTGAGTTAACTCAAAATCTTCAGGAATTGTTGTTGATATTTGACTTATAGATGTTATTGTATCACCTCCGTTCGTAGTGTATAAAATTTTACCCCCAGCTCCGCACATCCAAGCTACTGAATCATTTAAAGCGAAAATACTTGATATATATGAATTAATTACCTTTTGTATTTTCCAGTTACTACCACCATTTTCTGTTTTAAAAATTTCCCCAAAATTTGATACTGTCCAACCAATATTATCATTTATAAATTCTGAACAATATAATCTTTCTTGTATTCCGGGAATATATCCTACACTATCAAAACTTTCTCCAAAATTCATTGTTTTATATACATCATATCCATTTGAAGAAATAACAAAACCGGTGAAATCATTTATAAATGAAATTCTATAAAAGTTACCTGGCGGTGAAATTGTATAAAAAAGCCAATTGATTCCTCCATTTGAAGTTCTGCTAATAAAAGTTCCTTCCCCAACTCCAATCCCATTTAAACTATCTTTGAAAAACATATCTCGCATTACTCCTGTACTAAAAATGTCAGCCCAGTTTTCTCCTCCGTCTGTTGTTTTTAGAACCATACTTCCTTCAAGACCTGATAATCCGTTTACCCATCCTGTCTGTTCATTAATAAAAAATAAACTGAAAAAACTTCTTCCTTGACCAACAGGTCCGTTTCGGATAGAAATCCAGTTTTGACCTCCATTTGTTGTCTTTAATATCGTATTATACCATCCTGTGGCATATACTATATTTTCATTTACAGGGTGAATTCCAAGTAAAGGTTTACCAATTGCTTCAGTTGGTTGATTTATCCAGTTTATACCTCCATTTGATGTTTTTAATATTAATCCTCCGTCACCACTTGCCCAACCTGTTAATCCATTTATAAACTCTATATCATGCAAAGTGATTGTGGTTCCTGATTGTTGCTGAATCCATTGTGAATAAGATTCATCAAATCTTAACAGTAAAAATATTATTATAAATATTGTTTTCATTTTGTATGGATTATTTCACCAACATCATCTTTTTAGTTTCTATAAAATTTTCTGTGTATAGTGTATAAAAATAAATTCCGCTTGAATTATTATCCGCATTCCATTCCGCTTCATATAGTCCCGGTTCAAGTTTTTTATTAATAATTTCTTTTATTTCTCTTCCCAGATTATCATAAATCACTAATTTTATTAATTCTGTTTTTCGTATTTCAATTCTGATTTTAGTAATAGGATTAAATGGATTTGGGTAATTCTGATGTAACTTAAAACTTTCCGGAATTGACGAGTTGATTTGATTTATATTTACCTGACCTCCGGTTTCGGTAAATAAAATTTTTTTGAATCCGCATAGCCAAACAATTGAATCTGAATAAGCATATATACTCCTCACATATCCCGGAACGCTTTGATATTGGTCTTTCCATGTTATTCCTCCGTCTGTGGTTTTTGATAATTTATTGGAACTACCTGCGTAACCTACAATCGAGTCCGCGAATTCTATGCAATAAGTAACAACAGGCGAGTTTATTGTATCAACATATCCAATACTATCCCAGTTTGTTCCGTAATCTGTTGTTTTAAACACAACATTTGTAAATCCACAAGTAAATCCGGTTAAATCATTTATAAAACTTACTCTATATAAAAAGGGATTTCTATATGTGACAGAATTTACATTTCCTCTAAACCAATTCACGCCCCCGTTTGTTGTCTTAAAAATAACTCCTTCTCCTACCATTACTCCATTTAGAGAATCCTTAAAATATATATCGTGCATATTTCCATCTATTCTTGCTGAATCAAAGGTCTGACATCCATTTGTAGTTTTCATTATAGTAACACTTCCGCAAAGCCAACCTGTCTGTTCGTTTATAAAATATGCACCTTCTAATATTGCAAAACCTGAATTAGGTCCTCCTGCTCTTATTCCTATCCAGTTTTCTCCACCGTTGGTAGTTTTAAGAATTGTCCAGTCACCGACTGCATAAACGGTGTCTGAGTTTAATGGAAAAATTTTGTTAATACTCGCAACCGCCGGATTAGGTTGCATAATCCAGTTTACTCCTCCGTCAGTAGTTTTATAAATGAAATTTTCTCCGCATGCCCAACCCGTATATCTGTTTATAAATTCTATATCTCTCACCGGATGCAAAGGTGATAATTGCTTTATCCACTGTGCTTGAGATATTCCTGATATAATAAATAAACCAATTATTAAAATTATTTTTTTCATATATAATTATTTAAAATATTTATTTCACCAACACCATTCTTTTAGTTTCTTTAAAATTTTCAGATTGTAAAGTGTAGTAAAAAACTCCGCATGAATTACTTCCTCCATTCCACTCAAACTCATAACTCCCGGTTTGAAGTATTTTATATAAAATTTTCTTCAACACACTGCAATGGTTATTATAAATAAATAATTTTATCTTTTCTAAAATGAAAAGAGTTAAGTAACCAAAAAATGATTAAATTTAACTTAAACAACTTTGTTGCTAAATAAACTATTATGGTAAATTGAAGAACACTTAAGATTTAGAATTTAATTGATTCGGCGAACTTAATTACACATTCATCTCACGGCTTTTTTATTTAAGCGAAGTTAGTAATATTTAATCATAAATATATCTTATAAAATTTTTATTTCTATTATAAAAATTTATTTTTTTTTTTTCAAAGTCAAGTGAGAAAAAGTAGTTTAAAAAATAACCCACAACCTCTACAATTCCAATTTCTTTATATATTACTAAACCATTATCAGTCCCAACCTAAACAATATGGCGGATATCTACCCTCACGGAATTTGCTGAGTTGTTTGGCATAGGAGAGTTAGCGAGGTTAAACCTCAAATGAGTTAATGAAACTCGCAATGATTGATAAACCGGTTTCTTAAAAATAAAATTTTATATTTATAATGAAAGCACTGCTTTCCATAACAATTATTCTGATATTAAAATAATTAAAATTAATTTAATTTATAAAAATTTTTTTCAATTCTGTTTTAATTTTTTTGTTTCTACTGTTTGATATCTTTTAACTTTGTAAAATCAACTAACTCAAACTCCGGAGAACATTCAAATAAGAATTTTAAAATAGAAATGTGACCGGCACCAAATAATACTAATATTCTGTCTTCGTTTGTGTAATCAATGTTCTGTATGTTTCTGTATATTCTCAAATTTCTGTTTATCCAAAACATTGATAAAGCATCAACTCCTTCATAATTATCACCTTCTTTAAAAAAACCTCCAGATATATACGAACCAAACCCTCTGTCAAGATTTTTATCGGAATTTAAATATAAAAAATTTTCAAGCAAACTATTGTCAACTTTTATTCTGTCCGAATAATTATAAAACTCACTGTATTTTTTTGCCATTTCATCATCACCTCCGAAATAATGTTTTTCCAATATCTCATCGGTATATCCCTTTGGCAAACTACTGTCTCTTTGATCTCGAAGTTCAAGCAATAATGGATATGCATCAACCCCATATAATGTATCAAGTCCAAATCTATCCATTAATCTTATGGCAATTTGATCAATTTCAGAAGCCCCTAACGGACTTTCTCCACTTTTCCACCTCTCATATCGTCTGATTATATATCCACTGTTCCTGCCTCCTTCAACAGCAATTTTCGTCGGTTTAAAAACAGAGATGTAATCTAATAACTCTTGAAGTTCTTTTTGTCGTTTTTCAGAAAATATATTTATCCTGTTTTCCTCTTTGGTAGTATGAGCATCCAATCCCGGATAATTAAAATGCCAGCTGCCTATTAGTAATACTTTAGGTAGAACTTTATTTCCTATCAATATTGAATCCGGATCCGCAAATTTATTTTCCCTTTCTTGAGAATATGAATTTATAGAAACAATCGAAAAAAATGTAATCAGAACTATAAAACAATAAATATTTTTCATTTTTAATTAAGCAATTTTATATTGACTGTCCTATAAACATCAAACATTTTGTTGCAGGTATGATAATATGTGCTTCTCTCATTTTATATTCTCTGTTGTGTGGTTCTTTGTGTTTAACATTTTCAAGTTTATCTTTTATTCCGTTCCAAACCTCATCAATATTATCTACCTCAAGATAAAATTCCATTTCCCCAATATTCTCTCCTGCTCTCAGAATATGAATTGTGAGATTATCTTTCTCGAATATTAAATAAATTTCCGAGCTATATACTTTCGTAAAACCCATAACTTCTTCAAAAAACTTTCCCGTAACCTCAAAGTCAAACGAAGGTATCATCGGACTTATATACAATGCTTTATACATAGATATTAATTTTATTCTTATAAATTCAATTTCTCACTTCACCATCATCATTTTTTTTGTTTCAATAAAATTAATAACACCATCTTTATTTGAATTAACTTCTATTCTATAAAAATAAATTCCGCTTGCAAGATTACTGCCATTAAAAGTAACCTGATAATTCCCTGCCTGCTTAACTTCATTCACAAGACTTGCAACCTCTTTACCTAATATATCATAGACTCTAAGTTTAACTAATCCGTCAAAGGGTATCTGGTAAGATATATTTGTAACAGGATTGAACGGGTTTGGATAGTTCTGGTGTAGCCTGTATTCTGAAGGTATTATTTTTCCGTTTTCGTTATTCAATGAATTTATGTCCATTCCACCACTGATTATTATATCTTCCAAAAATCTCTTATCTTTTTCTTCTTTTGTTCTTATACCTGCAAACCGTGTATTATCTACACTTCTTTCTATCATTCTTTGCTGATTATGACTATATATCTTTTTTTCTATGTTTATTCTTTCAGAAGAAGTGATTGTTTTCTTTGTATATTCTACTTTTCCTGTCTTTAAATATTCTTTTATTAATATTCTGTTATAAGAAGATTGCAGTTTTTCTTTTAAAGGATCTCGGGATATTAATTTATCAAGTTTTTTTAGTCTTTTATTTCTGAATTCTTCGTTTGTAACATTTGTTACTTTCCGTGATCCGCCCTCGCCTAACAATTCTGCTATATCTTCATAATCCCAACTTGCATTTATTCTTATTATCGGATCGGGATGAAAATTGATTAAAAACTCATATCCGTCCATTGCTTCATTATATTTCCCTAAATTTGCTTCACACATTAATATCACCTGATATGCAGCATCAGTAAACTCATTCTGATAGTTTCCACTGTTAATCTTATTTGTCAGATACATTTTACAATCACTGTATAAATCATCTCGGTATGTTTCGTTTTGACCGGTATCAAGCTGTGAATAACATCCATATAAAGTCCAAACTGCCTCAACGAGTGTTGAACTGTTGTTATAATTATCTATTAATTCTTTATACGATATAATTGCACTTGTATAATCTGCTTCTTCATAATAAAAATGTCCTTGTGCAAAAAGTGCCTCATCATTTTGGATTGTTGTGGTATCTTCTCTTTCTGATACCCCTACTGTATCAATTATATCAAATCCTCTTTCTGTGTAAGAATAACTGTCAAAAACAGGCGTATTGTTACAACTTATCACAGGTGATATGAAAGGAACAACTATATTCCCGCTAAAGGTTATATTTGAAAAATGAATTCCGCTTGTATATGTCCAACTGTTATTCCTACAATAATATGGTGATGATATGTTTGCTGATATTCCCAATAGATGACTTCCTAAACTCGTACTCTGCAACTCAAAGCAGTTCTCTCCAAAGTTTAGTAAGGGTAAATTAGAATTATCAAAGTTTAAATTACTTGCATATTTTGAGTTCATTTTATTTCTGCCACCAACCCAATTGTAATTTAAACCATTTATTATAGGTTCCATTTTAACAGTGGATAGTCCGTTTATTCTTATATTATCTTCATTGCTGTTTACTATATTACCATATAAGTTAACATCACTTAAATCTAATCTGATTCCTTGATTAATATTTGTGTTAAAAAATTTTGTGTTTTTAATATTGCCGGTCATTTTCTTCCCTATTATTCCATAATAACCGCTTGATGTTCCAATAAACCTGTTGTCATATACATAATAAGGTATCATTATTCCGGCTGTGTTCATTAATGCCATTCCGACTGTTCCGGAGTTGAATGAGTTTGATATTATATTCAGTTGATAAAGTGGACTTTGAGGTGCTTCGCTTGGATATCCTGCATTATAATTGTTTCTTATATGTAACCCAATTTGATTATTAGTTGGGGATGTCATATTGAAAGTATTATTTTGAATCAGAATTCTAAACACATT
>DKKL01000056.1 GCA_002455255.1 Candidatus Tepidiaquacellales bacterium UBA6667
TTATCGGGATGTAGGTTCAAATCTTACACGCCGAGCAAAAGTCAAACATCGGCTGTTATCACGATACATCGGGATGTAGGTTCAAATCCTGAACGCCGAGCAATTTAGCCAATGTGAAAACATTGGCTTTTTTTATATGAAATATTTTCTTTACATTTTAGAATCACTAAAATCAGGTAAATATTATATCGGAATAAGTTCAAACCCATATATTAGATTAGAATATCATAATACGATTGAAAAAGGATTTACAAGTAGATATAGACCATGGAAGATAATATTTGCAAAAGAATATCCGGATAAAAAATCTGCACATAAAGAAGAGAGAAAATTAAAAAGTTACAAAAGTCGGAAAGCTATTGAAGATTTCATAAAGCTGGAAAGAACTAATTAAATCGGCTGTTATCCCGATTTATCGGGATGTAGGTTCAAATCCTGAACGCCGAGCAATTTAGCCAATGTGAAAACATTGGCTTTTTTATTTAATCCTTCCTTTCTTAAATAATAAATTCCATTTTCCATTTTATATTGGCTTTTTTAAAATATATTTATAATTTGAACTTATGGAAAATATTACACCTGTTTCAATTACCGAACTTACAAATCGAATTAAATCTGTAATGGAATTTGAATTTAAATTTATTTATGCGGAAGGTGAAATTTCAAATTACAAACTTCACACTCCGAAAGGGAATATGTATTTTGTTCTTAAAGATGAAAAATCTGCAATTAATGCGGTAATGTGGAACACACATAATTCTAAACTAAATTTCTCACCGAAAGACGGTTTAAAAGTAATTGTTAAAGGAAGAATATCTGTTTGGGATACTCGCGGTACTTATCAGATTGATGTTTGGGAAATGAATCAATCGGGGCTGGGAGATTTGCAAATTGCTTTTGAAAGATTAAAAGAAAAACTAAGGAATGAAGGATTATTTGATGAATTTCACAAAAAACCATTACCTGAATTTCCAGAAAATGTGGCGATAATTACATCGGAAACAGGTGCAGTCCTACAGGATTTTAAGCGTGTTGCTGAAAAACGATTTCCTTTAATAAACTTAAAAATTTTCCCTGCTATTATGCAAGGAGAAGGAGCTGCAAAGACAGTAATAAACGCATTGAAAACTGCTAATAATCCGAAATATAAAATTGATGTAGTTTGTATTGCAAGAGGGGGAGGTTCAATTGAAGATTTATGGGCATTCAATGACGAATCTTTGGCTCGAGAAATTTATAATTCGAAAATACCTGTTGTAAGTGCAATTGGTCATGAAACTGATTTTACAATTTGTGATTTTGTTTCAGATAAAAGAGCACCAACACCTTCTGCTGCCGCTGAAATTATACTTCCGGATAAAAATGATTATCTTGAACGCTTAAACCGATTTCAGTATCTTATCATTAATATAGGTACTAGAAAAATCAATAGTTTAACATCAGATTTAAATTATATTCAAAACAATTATTTCTTCAGAAAACCGCTGGATACTTTGAACACTTTCAAAATAAATCTTGATGATTATGAAGAAGATTTACAAAAAATTTCAATTGAAAAAATTTCAAAATTGAATATTAAATTAAATTATATCGAGAAAATATTTTTTAACTTATCTCCGGAAAATAATCTGAAAAGAGGTTATTCTATAATAAAAAAAGGTGAAAAATACATTTCAAGTGTTAATGAATTGAACTTATTTGATAAAATTTCAATTAAATTTAAAGATGGTGATAAAAATGCAGAGGTGATAGATTAATGGCAAAAACAAGCGAAAATGAAAATTTTGAGTTTAATTATAAAAAACTTGAAAAAATTATGTCAAAACTTGAATCCGAAATAGATGAAACTTCGTTAGATGAGTTAATGAAGAATTATCAAGAGGGTTTAAAATTGATAAATATCTGCAGGCAGAAATTGAAAGAAGCAGAACTAAAAATAGAAAAAATTAATTCAGAATATAATATATAAAATGTCAACAAACGAATTTGACCTAAATAAAACGAGATTTCTCAAAAATGTTGAATATCCAAATGATTTAAAAAAATTAAATTTAATGGATTTAAGATTATTATCGGATGAAATCCGTGAATATCTTATTGATGTTGTTTCTAAAATTGGAGGTCATCTTGGGGCATCTTTAGGTGTTGTTGAGCTAACTTTAGCTTTACATTATGTCTATAATACTCCTGATGATAAAATTATATGGGATGTAGGTCATCAGGGCTACATTCATAAAATATTAACCGGCAGAAGGGATTCGTTAAAAACCATTAGACAAAAAGANNGGTATCAGCGGATTTTTAAAAAGATCAGAATCTGAATATGATGTTTTTGGAGCAGGTCACGCAACTACCTCAATTTCAGCAGCTCTCGGCATTGCCGCTGCACGTGATTTCCAAAAAAGAAATTATAAGGTTGTATCTGTTATTGGAGATGGCTCTATGACGGGTGGGATGGCTTATGAAGCGATGAACAATATCGGTCTGTTAAAAAAAGATATTGTGGTTATATTAAATGATAATAAAATGTCCATTGCTCCGAATGTTTGGGCTATTCAAAATTATTTTAATGAATTTTTAACTAATGACACATACAATAGATTCAGAAGTAAAGTATGGGAATTAACCGGTTCGTTTGATAAGAACACAAGTGACAGAATAAGAAAAGTTGCTGCAAAAATTGAAGGCGGATTAAAAGGCGTTATAACTCCGGGAATGTTGTTTGAATCTCTCGGCTTCAGATATTTTGGTCCGGTGAACGGACATAATGTTATAAATCTTGTGAAAATACTTGAGGATATTAATAAAATTTCAGGACCAATTTTACTCCACGTTGTAACTGAAAAAGGGAAAGGACCATCTTATGCTGATGCACATCCTCAGAAAATACATGCTTTGACACCATTTGATAAAACTACAGGAATTGAACTAAAGAAATCAAGTGTTCCTACATATACTAAAATTTTTGGCGAAGCTTTAACTGAACTTGCAAAAAAAGATGATAAAATAATCGGAGTAACCGCTGCTATGCCTGATGGTACCGGTTTAAATATTTTACAAAAAGAATTACCTGAAAAATATTTTGATGTAGGAATTGCTGAGCAGCATGCTGTTACTTTTTGTGCAGGCTTAGCAACTGAAGGATTTACACCGGTTGCCGCAATTTATTCCACCTTTCTGCAAAGGGCATTTGATCAGATAATTCACGATGTAGCAATTCAGAAATTACCTGTAGTATTTGTAATGGATAGAGGCGGATTAGTTGGTGCTGATGGTCCTACACATCACGGTACGTTTGATTTAACTTATTTGAGATTAATTCCTAATATGGTGGTAATGGCTCCTAAAGATGAACAAGAGCTAAGGAATATGCTTTATACTGCTACGATATACAAAAGAGGTCCAATTGCAATGAGATATCCTCGTGGAAATGCATTAGGCGTGGAATTGAAAGATTTTGAACAACTTGAAATTGGTAAAGGTGAAATTGTAAAATCCGGAAAGGATGTTGCAATTTTAGCAATTGGGAATATGGTACAGAATTCTTTACAAGCTGCTGAATTACTTGAGAAAGAAAATATTAATGCTGAAATAGTAAATATGAGATTTGTAAAACCATTGGATAAAGAATTGTTGAATGATATTTTCTTACGTTTTAATAAAATTATTACTATTGAAGATAATACCGTTATCGGGGGGTTTGGAAGTGCAGTTGCAGAATTTGCTGAAAATTTGGGTTACAAAAATGATTTATTGATACATGGAATTCCTGATAGATTTATTGAGCATGGAAAACCTGAAGAATTATATAAAGAAATTATGATTGACGCGGAAGGAATTTCTGAAACTGTTAAAAATTTCCTTTTTCAATCAATAAAAACAAAAATAAATTCTTGAGAATAATTATTGCAATTATATTGACCTGTTTTTTTACTTATGGTTGCTCTGATAATGTAACGAGTCCTGAGGTTCCATATTCTAATCTGTTAGAACTTAATGGTTTAATTGACAGTTTAGGTGGAGATTGTTCAGGTGTTATAGTAAGAACAAGACAATTAGGAATTATAAATTTTAATGAATTTTCAGATTTAAAGTTTGAATTAAATAACTCATCAGATGCAGATATGGCTTCTGTTCAGGTATATTATATTGAAGCAGATCAGACAAATTATCTTCTGAATATTGAAGGATTTAAAATTCCTGAAACTAAAGTTGTAAATATATCTTCTCCGGGGTTGGTAAGAGAATTGTACCTTAGAATAACTTTGAAATCATCAGTCTGCACAGGACACATATATCACTTATCCGTGAGAGATTTTAAATTAAACGCAAAATAAATTCAATTGATAAATCTTAATAATTTAATATTAGACAATAACAATAAAACTTCCGGATTAAATTTTAATAAATCTGAGAACGACAAAAAAGTTTATATTGAAACTTATGGTTGTCAAATGAATTATTCTGATACTGAAATAGTCTTAAGCGTTCTAAGTAAATCAGGTTATAACGAAACAACTGATATTAATAACGCAGATGCAATATTGCTAAATACTTGTTCAATCAGAGAAAATGCGGAAAAGAAAATATTTTATCGGCTTGATGCATTAAGATATTTCAAAAAAAGAAATCCAAACCTTGTAATTGGTATATTAGGTTGCATGGCTGAAAGGTTAAGGAAAGATTTACTTGAAAATAAAAAAATAGTTGATATCATAGTTGGACCGGATGAATACAGAAAAGTTCCACAACTTATTGATAATGTTTTTGAAACAGGTGAAAAGGGGATTGCTGTTAAACTCTCTAAAGTTGAAACTTACGATGATATTATACCAATACGAAGAGATGGTGTTTCAGCTTGGATAACTATTATGAGAGGTTGCGATAAGTTTTGCACTTATTGTGTTGTTCCTTTTACAAGGGGTAGGGAAAGAAGCAGAAAACTAACTTCTATTATTGATGAAGCAAAAAGGTTGTATGATGAAGGTGTAAGAGATATTTGGCTATTAGGACAAAATGTGAATTCATATAAATTTGAGAACTATGATTTTTCAGATTTATTAAAGCAAGTTGCAATTTCTGTTCCTAAAATGAGAGTTAGATATACTACTTCTCATCCGTATGATTTAAATTTGAAACTGTTAGAAACTATGGCGGAGCATGATAATATTTGTAAATATATTCACTTACCTATTCAATCAGGTTCAGACAGAATATTAAAGTTAATGAACAGGGAATATTCAGTTTCAGATTATATGAAAGTTATGCATAAGGCAAGGGAAATGATGCCCGGTATTGGATTTTCTACTGATATCATTTCAGGATTTCCTACAGAAACTGAGGAAGACCATAAGATGACTATAAATGTAATGAAGGAAGTTATGTATGATTATGCTTATATGTTCACCTATTCCCGAAGACCAAATACGAAAGCATTCAGAATGGAAGATGATATTGAACCTGAAGTTAAAACAAGACGTTTGGATGAGATTATCGAACTTCAAAGAGATATGTCATATGAGAGTAATAAAAAACTAATAGGCAAAATAACAAATGTGCTTATTGAAACAATAAGCAAAAAATCAGATGATTATCTTATGGCGAGAACCGATTGCAATAAATCGGTTATTATTCCTTCTCTTCCTCAAAAAACATATGTTGATAAATCCGGAGATTTAATTTTAAATAATAATTATAAAATCGGTGATTTTATTGATGTAAGAATTTCAAAATGTAATTCAGCCACTCTATTCGGAGAAACAGTAGAATAATCCTATTGGCAGATTTCATAAGTAAAATATTATTTTACTTTCTCTGTTTTTCAGCCAAAATAATACCAATAAGTTTAATTAGAAAAATTGCCGAATTTATCGGAATAATAGTTTACTATCTGATTCCGATTAGAAAAAACATAGCTTATGAAAACATAAAGAAGTGCTTCCCTAAAAAAGATGAAAACTGGAAAAAATTAATTTTAAAAAAAGCATATATAAATTTATTCATAAATTTGTTTGAGTTCTTTTATTTCAATAAAATAAATTCTGATAATGTATTAAAATATTTTTCAGTTGAAAATCCTGAAGTAATGGAAAATGCTATTAATTCCGGTAGGACAATTTTATTAACAAGCGGACATTTTTCTAACTGGGAATTAAGTGCTTATGCTTTTCCACTTATATTTAAAAAACCTCTGGATATAATAGCAAAACAACAATCTAATGATGAACTGAATATTTTAATAAATAAAACCCGTTCAATTTCAGGGAATAAAATTATTCANNCCCGGTAATAATATAATTGCTTTTTTAATAGACCAATCTGCACATTCAAATTCAGCTGATTACGTTGACTTTTTTGGTATGAACGTTGCATCCTTTAATGGTGTTTCAAAATTATCATTAAAATATCATACCGAATTATTATTTGCTCATGCAATCAGAAATGATGATTATACTTATTCTTTGTATATGCAGAGAATTAATTATGAAAATCTAACTCAAGTTGAAATTACTCAAAAGTTGCAATCTATTTTGCAAAAAGTTATTGAGGATAATCCATCACAGTGGGTCTGGTTTCACAGGAGATTTAAACATCTAAAAAAATGATTGACAGTTCTAAAATAAAAAATATCTTAATTATTCAAACTGCATATCTTGGTGATGTTATTCTCACTTTACCTTTAATTCAGTTTTTAAAAAATAAACTGCCAAATACTACTGTATCGTTATTATCTATTCCGGAATTATCAGAAATTTTAAATCCCAATCCATTAATTGATGAGATTATTTATTACGATAAAAGAAAAAACAGGAAATTTAGTTATTTGTTTGAAATCATAAAACTGATAAAATCCAAAAAATATGATTTAATTATATCCCCTCATCGGTCATTCAGGAGCACTTTCATATCTACTTTTTCCGGTGTAAAAAACAGAATAACATTTAATAATTCAAGTTTATCATTTCTTTACAATTATATTGTAAGGTATAATAAAAATAAACATGAAATTTTAAGAAATCTTGATTTACTAAAACCATTGGATTTCAATTCTGAAGAAATTATAAAACCGAAATTATATATTTCTAAAGAAAAGGAAAAAAAGATAGATGAATATGTAAAAATTAATCAAATACCTGAAAAATTCATCACAATTGCTCCGGGCTCAGTATGGTTCACTAAACAATTTCCTAAAGAGAAGTTTGTTAATCTGATAAATGGGCTTAATGAAAATATTTATGTCGTTTTAATTGGTGGCGAGAAAGATATGGAAACGGGAGATTTTATTAAAACACGTGTAAGTAATAGAAAAATTCATAATGCAATAGGGAAGTTATCTATTCCTGAATCAGCTGAATTGATAAGAAGAAGCCAAATGTTAATAGCTAATGATTCTGCACCATTACATTTAGCAAATGCTGTAGAAACTAACGTTGCGGCAATCTTTGGTTCGACGATTCCAAATTTTGGATTTTATCCAATCGGAAAAAACGATGCTATTTTTGAAATTAAAAATTTATATTGCAGACCTTGTGGAATTCACGGACACAAGGAATGTCCTGAAAAACATTTCAGATGTATGCTGGATATAAATGAACAAGAAATTAGCAAATATGTGAATTCAAAAATTCTAAACTAAAAATTTTTCTAATCTTACATCAATTTCTTCTTTAGTATATGCTTTGTTGTTTTCATTCATCTCTTTAACAATTTCTGCCAATATTTTTTTCCCGTCATTTTTTGTTAAATCTTTTAGAAAACCATCATAAATTGTTTCTCCATCCAATGCTCTGTTAATTTCTGTATGTTTATTGTGCTCGTTTAATTCAGTATAAATTATTAATCTGAATTTTTTATTGAAATCTTTTTCACGATAGATTTCAAACATTGTTTTATCTGATTCAAATGCCATATTGTTATTTATTTAATATATATTTCCCGATTACATCAAATTCTAAATTGACTGCATCTCCTACTATACTATACTGAAATATAGTTTCTTTATATGTATGTGGAATAATTGCGACTTTTATTTCTGCTGAATTTCCTTTTGGTCTTATAATATCAGCTATTGTCAGACTGACACCATTTACAGCAATTGACCCCATCTCAATTATATTTTTAACGTATTTTTTGTTAAACTTTATGAAATATTCCCAACTCTTATTCTTATTTAATATTTTCGTAATGACTCCGGTTGTGTCAATATGTCCTGATACTATATGACCATGTAATAATGTATTTAACGAAATTGGTTTTTCAAGATTCACATAATCATTAATTTTTAATTTCCCCAAATTAGTTTTTGATAATGATTCTTTAACTGTTGTGAAATTAAATGATTTATTTTTTTTCGATTCAATTGTCATACATGCACCATTAACAGATATACTCGCTCCTACAGGTAAGTTTTTGAAGAAGTTAATATTGTTTACACTAATACTGAATTTTAAACCGGTTCCTGAATCAGTCATTGATATAACTTTGCCTGTTGTTTCTATTATTCCTGAAAACATACTATTTATTGCATAAAATTAAAACGTCATTTTCAAATTGTTTAACGGATTTAATCTTTAGGTTGTTAGCATCCGCCAAACTATCAAAACTGTAATCATTAAATGTTCTTATTCCATTTCCTAAAATTTTTGATGAAACAAAAAAATAAATATCATCGAATAAACCGGTTTTTAGAAATTTCGAAAATGTTTTTGACCCGCCTTCAACTATTACACTATTAAAATCTAATTTATATAACATATCTAAAACATCTTTTATCTTGAATTTATTCCTATGTGATTTTAAATAATAGTCATAATCTCTGTTACTTTTGATATTAGAAAATCTGATTGTCTTTCCGTCAAAATTATTTTTGAATACTTTAAGGTTTGGTGATAATTTTGAATTGGAGTCAAGAATGACTCTAAAAGGGTCGCGTTCTTTTGGTATATTTACTTTTAATTCAGGATTGTCTTTCTCAACTGTATTTCTGCCCACTAATACACAATCATAAACTGACCTCATTTGATGCACAAAATATCGTGACTTTTCATTAGTAATCCATTTTGATTTGAAATTTTTCAAAGCAATATTCCCGTCTATTGACTGTGCTATCTTTAATGTCACATACGGTCGTTTGTTCTTAATAAACGATATAAAAAATTTATTTAAAGTTTTACATTTTTCTTTTAAAATACCCACCTTCACATCAATCCCTGCATCAATTAGTTTTTTAATCCCTTTACCATTAACTTTTTTATCCGGATCTTTTATCCCAATAAAAACCTTTTTAATATTTTCTTTGATTAATAAATCAACGCAAGGTGGTGTTTTCCCGAAATGCGAACAGGGTTCTAAATTAACATATAATTCCGAACCTTTTAAATTTGATATTTTTTTCTTTGCTGAATTNNCAACCTTCACCTATTATTTGACCATTTTTTTTAATAACACATCCAACCAATGGATTTGGGGATACATAACCGGCTCCTCTCGTTGCTAAATCAATACATTTGTCCATTATTTTTTCTTCTTCTGTCAAATATATTATTTTTTAATAGATTCTCTAAAATTATTAATAACGGAATCAGGATTATTTCTGTAATAAATATACGTCGGCAAATCCATTTTTTTTGTTTTAACCCCTAATTCATTTGCCCTGATAAAAAAATCTGAATCGTATGAATACATATCTTTAAAACCATTTAATTTGTTAAATACTTCAGCTTTGCCAAACAAAGTTGCTCCTATAATACAATCATTAATGTGAATTAACTTACTTATATCATTTACATCTGGCACATAAAACTCCTTTTCTTCTCCAATCAACTTGGCAGTAGAACAAATTAATTCAATATTATTTTCTTCTTCAAAAAACTCAATTCTTTTTTCTAAATGATTTGGTAAATATTCATCATCAGAATCGAGAAATGTAATAAACTCACCTGAAGCCAATAATATACCGGTATTCAAAGATAGTGCCGGCTTTCTGTTGGAGTGTCTCAAATATTTATAATTATCTTTGCCTTTTATATAATGTATTAAATCAATCTCAATCTTATCCTCGCTTCCGTCATCAACAATAATTACTTCAAAATTATTAAAAGTTTGATTTTCAATTGATTTAATGGCTCTGAATATTAAGTTTTTTCTGTTATATAATGTGATTATTACAGATACTTTATATTTTACGTTTGAAATATTCAATTGTCAGAATTAATTTATTCTCAGCCAAATTTTTGGGTCCATCGGAATTTTATTATTCCAAAGTTCAAAATGAAAACACTGACCTCTGAAATTTTGAGAAGTTTTAGCAAATATTTGACCTGCGTTCAGTGCATCACCCGTTACCACTTTTATATCTTTAACATTGGAATAAACACTGCTGAAACCATAACCATGATCAACTATAACGATATTACCTAATGAAGGTACATAATAAATATCAGCAACCCTGCCATCATAAATATTCTTTACATCTGAGCCTTCGGCAATTGAAACATCTATTCCGTTATTTATGGTTAAAGTATTAGTTTCAGGATTAATTTTAATTCCAAAATCTTCAATAATATTGGGACTTTGCACAGGAAATATGAGTCTTCCGAGCAGTTCAGGAATTGGAATTCCCCGATAGTCAACAATTTGATATATGTTAAAAGTAGGGTTTACAATTCTTTCACTAATGCTTTGAGAAACTTTATAAATTAATTTTAATATTCTTGTTTTGTTAATTTCAATTATATTATTTTCATCTTCCAGTTCAGATATATTGCTTTCTAATAAAACTTTTTTTTCTGACAATGTCCTTTGGTCATCTTGTTTATCTCTTATATACATTATCTTTTCTCTCGATCTTAATGTAGAAAGTTTTTTCTTTTCTTCAAGTAAATTATATAAGTCACGGACTTTGTCATAATCTTTTTTTCTTGATTCGGAAAATTTATTAAGATAAGTAAGTTTTTGTTTTACTTCATTTAAAGAACTTGACGCATAAATCATCTGGTCTTCATAAAACTTTCCTGCTTTATACATATTTACAACTTTTTTTGCGAGACTATTTTTTTGTATTTCTAATTTATTCTTAAGTTCCTGAAGTTCTATTTCTGTCATTGCCGTTTGAATCTCTTCACTTTTTGATTGATCAACCAAATCCATAAATTTTACCAAATAAGCAAGTTCTTCATTTATTTTTATAATATCTTTNNTATATGCCTGTATATTATTCTCATTAGTTTTTTTAATCTCATCTAAACTTATAATATCTTTTTTGTAATTCTCAATTTGTTTATTCTTATCTGCTATAAAATCATATTGCCCATAAGATTGAACAAATGGTATAACTAAAAACAGGATGCAATATTTTGTAAATTTTAATTCCATTCAATAAGTCTCGCACTCAAAGGATATTTTACGGTTTGATAATTTATTCTGTTATTAATTTTTGTGTTTGATAAATCTAAATATACTGTTTGTTTCATGTTTTTATTCGCTATGGTTATCTTCGAAGGAAAGATTATATCTCCGTAATTCTTAAAATTTTCATAATCTACTTCTATATGGTTACCTTCCTCTTCAGAAACAACTTTTATTAATGAAGCATTTTCTTTGTTTATAAAATATTTCATTTTCCTACCGTCATTTTGAAATGTCTGAACTTCCATTATTAACGATAAATCATTTATTGCAACGGAATCATAGTCTTCCTTATTTATTTTAAATGAACCTGTAAAACCTTTAATAATATCAGGAAAAGAAATTTTAACCTGAAGTACTGCTCCTAGATTACCTGCTGTTGAAGAACCTTTTATAACATAATTTTCCTGAACATTGTAATAGATAAATTTATCTGAATTTATATTTAATCTCGCAATAGAAATTCCAAATGGTCCGCCTATCTTAATATATATACTGTCAGGTTTTAAAATTCCAAATTCAATATTTCCTGAACTATACATTTCAGGTGAATCAACTGTTACTGTCCCCTCAGAAAATACTGAAATTATTTTATCAGAATTACTATTTATTTTACTTATTAGTTCGTCAGCATTTCTTCCATAATTTGTAACAGCTTCATTGGGAATTCCGGAACAGGAATAAATTGTCCCCGTAATTAATAGTAATATTATTCCTCTAATTATTCTCACGATACCTCTTGCATTCATCATAAAATCTCAATAAAATATTTTGTGATACAGGAATATCAAAATTCTTGAATCTTTCCGGATGCCACTGTACAGCGATCATAAAATGTCCATTTGATTTATCTGCATACTCAATACCTTCTACAATGCCATCAGGAGATTTCGCATTAATCAATAATCCTTCTCCAAGTCTGTCTATTGATTGATGATGTGAACTCGTTACATCAGTTTCAATTAAATCTGTTATTTCATTTAATAATGTATTTTTAAAAATATTTATTTTATGAATTCTGTCTTGAGTATTAGAAATTTTACGATGATTCACTCCTCTAATATCTTCAATATCAAAAATTAAACTTCCTCTGAAATAAACATTTATCAGCTGACAACCTCTGCAAATACCTAACACAGGAATTTTTTTATTCATTGCAGTCTCAAAAAGTTTTAGTTCGAATCCGTCTCTTTCCGGTTTATATGTACCCTTAGTTTCAACAGTATCCCAATCGCAGTATATTTCCGGATAAATATCAACACCGCCTGATAAAATTAACCCTGAACATTCTTCGAATTTACTAAACCCTTCATTAGGTTTATCATAATCTAAAATTTCATATTTTATCTCATATTTATCCAACCAATTTAAATACCTGTCAAATTTTGAGTCACATTTTGTAATTCCTATTTTCATAATTATACAAATTTATTCAATTGTTTTAATAAAATATCTTCATTAATTGACACCTTTAATTCAAGTTTTAAATAGCAGAATTTATTTTTCTCTTCTTCGGAAATAATTTCAATTATTTTTACCATATCTTTTTCTGTTGTTATTATAAACTCCGGATTGAATTTATTCAACAACTCATTAAGTTGANNCTTTACTATAGTCAAAATGATCTTTATAATTAATGGATTTAATAGGAATAATCCCTATTCTGTTTATACTGTTTAAAAAGGAATTAGGTTTTGCAATTGCTGATACTGCAATAACTTTTTTATCCTTTAAATCAATAATTTTATTGTTGTAATCATATATATTTTCAGATATATACTCACACACAACATATTCACTTTTTAAAGAAGAATAATTTTTACTTTTATTATTTTGAATGATAATATCGGCATTTTTTAAATAAGATTTTGGAACTCTTAGGTTTCCTGCCGGCAACAATAAATTATCCTGTATTCTGTTACTTATCATTTCTTCTGTATCTATCAATACTATTTCTAAATCCTTATTTATATAATCTGATTGAAAACCATCGTCAAGAATTATTAAATCTACATTTTCTTTTTCAAGATATTTTATTCCATTCTTTTTGTTATCATCTGCTATAATAATAATTTTTTTTTTAAATTCTTTTTCCAAATTATATGCTATCATTATTAATTCATCTCCGGAATTAGTTATATCTCCTGCCAATCCGTTATTATAAACTATATTAAATCCTTTTTCTTTTCTTCCATAACCTCTTGAAAGAATACCGATTGTTTTACCTTGAGATAAAAAATACTTTGAAACAAAAATTGTAAATGGAGTTTTTCCTGTTCCTCCGGTATTTATATTTCCAATTGAAATAATTTTTTTGTTTGAATGGTATTTGCTCAGAAATCCTGCATTATATNNATATAATAGTTTTCTAAATAAAATAATTAGCCAATATAAAAATGAAAATGGAAACAGTATTATTCTTAAATTTTTCAATAATATTATATATGTTAGATTTCTGAACTGATTAAATGTTTGTATTTCTCAAGTTCAGATAATTCCAAATACTCCGGATAAAAATATTCATTACCAAATGTCACCTCACATTTTGAGAATGGGTATGGTATCTTAAATTTATCCCAACTTTTTCTTAATACAAAAAATTTATTATATCTTATTTTAACAGGAATAATCGGAATATTTAATTTGTTAGATAAAATCAATGCTCCGTTTTTTATCACATTCGAAGGTCCTCTTGGTCCGTCCGGAGTTAAAACTACTGATGTCAAATCTTTGTCATTCAAAATTTCTTCAATAGCTTTTTTCCCGTCTTTTGAACTTGAACCTCTTATTATTTTATAACTGAATTTTCGCAATAGATTCGTAAGTATTTCACCATCGTTGCTTTTTGAAACTAAAGCAGTAAATAATTTACCTTTAAATACTTTCCAACCTGCCAGCATATTAGAATGCCAGAATATAAATATAGCATCTTTATTGTAATCATTTCTGAAATTAATTCTGATTGTTGATAGGTATAAAAATAATAAGTTCGGATATAAATATTTTTTTAAGAAATTATCCAATTAGTTCTAATATTGATTTTGCTACGATTTCGGATGCTTTTTTATTCCCCAGTAATATATCAAGTTTGTTAAAATTATTAATCATTTCATCTCTATAAGGTTTATTCGTAAGTATTAATTTCCCTTCCTGAAACAAATTATCCGCATTACAATCATGTTGAATAAATTCTTTTACAACATTATCCTTTAACAATATATTGACCATTCCAATATTTTTCAGTTTAATGAAATATTTTCCTATCAAATAATTTAATGAACCGGTTTTATATACTATGCAGAATGGTGATTTCAATAATGCACATTCCACAGTTGAAGTGCCGGACTTTGTAAATAATAAATCTGATTCGAAAATTGTTCTAAATTCAATTATCTTAGTTCCATCATCGTATATCAAGTTTATTTTTCTGTTATTCAATTTATCTGAATAAAAATTTAATTCAATATTACCTGAACAAAGAATATTAATTTTCAGGTCAAATATATCTTTCAATTTATCAGATGCTTCCAATAAAACCGGTAATATTCTTTCCACTTCTTCTTTTCTACTGCCTGGCATCAAAGTTAATGTTAATTTCTGACCATCCTCTTTTTTTTTCTTGTTTAAACTTATAAATTCATCAGTTTTTTCTTTTAAAGGATGACCTACATACTCAGCATCTACATTTTCTTTTTTATAAAAATCTACTTCGAAAGGGAATATAACGAGTATTTTATCAACAAATTTTTGAATTATTTTTATTCTTTCTTTGTGCCAAGCCCATAACTGAGGAGAAATATAGTAAATTATTTTACCGGTATAAAACTTTCTAATTTCTTTAATCAATTTTAGATTGAAACCGGGAAAGTCTATTAATATTACTGCGGTAGGTTTATCATTTTTTATAAAACTTATACATTCATTAAGTTTCTTTTTTATTTTGAATATATTTTTTGCAATTGAAGAAAATCCTATATAATTTATCTCAGAATAATCAAAAATTATATCTGCACCGGCGGTTTGCAGGTTTACGCTTCCTACTCCTGATATTTTTAATGTTTTGTTTAATTTAAGTAGTTCTTTAACCAGAGAAGCACCATACATTTCTCCTGAAGATTCACCTGTAAGTATAAATATTTTCTCTGACATATTCAGAATTAAATATTAAGTGCATAGATTGTAATTATAATTGCAGTTAGAAATATAAATGCCTGCAAAGACCTTTTTTCAGATACTATACCGCTATTCAAGTCAAATGGCAGATCGGATTTAATTTCAGCAGGAATTTTTTTAAAAGTAGGGAAGAACCTACCAACAGTTTCAGTATAAACCCTGAATTTGTTTTTAAATGTATCGGATAGATATGCTTCCTCATTTAGTATTATGCAATAATATTGAAATGAAAAATAAATTAATCCCGCTAATGGTAGATATGGAAACAGTGCATTGCTCATTATTCCAATTCCTGTATATATCATTATATTTCCAATATATAATGGATTTCGTACAATTGAGTATGGACCTTGAGTAACGAGATATGAACCTCCAACGGATTCTGTTGTTCTTGTTTCACTGCCTGCATATGAAACAGATAACAACCTAATAATCTCACCGAACAATGCTGTTAAAAAACCAATAATTAATTTTTCTAAAGTTGGGTTTGCAAAAATTAACATTAATATAACAAATGGTAATGGAGTATAACTTCGGTATTTAAATAATATGTTACCTATTGATTTCAAACTATTCATCCGCCGTAATAAACATCCTTTCTGTTTAGTTTAGCAAATTGTTTTTGCTTAAGTTTTTTCTCTTTTTTCAAATTATCAAGTTTAGAAATAATGTCGTTAAATGTAAAAAATTCATGATAGGTGATATTATTTTTCCAACAAAAAGATGCAAGTTTTTTCTTCGCAAAGACTATGTCTGCATACATAACTGCGCAAGCATCAGACTCCCCATCGCCTATAAAAACAGATATCTCATTGTTAAATTCATCTGTATTATTAATCAGAATGTTTCTTTTTGAAACTCCACACCACCTGCAATTTTCATCACCATATGGAAACTCACAAACAAGTTTTGTTTTTCCATTTGAATTATCTATTCTTAAATGGTTACTGTAAAATTTTAAATCAAGGTTTTCTCTTTTTAAAATATAATCAATATAATAATCTAAACCTTCACTTAAAATTGTCAATTCATAATTATTTATTTTACAATATTTATAAAAATTATGAAATGATTTGTCAATTAAAACCCCATCCAGATTCTTATTTAATATTTCAAAACTAAAATTATTTATTAAGTCAAGATCACCTTGGTTAACATCCCTGTTGGAAATTTCGTAATTATTATATCTGTCAATTAATTTATCACGTTCAGATTTATTTTCTATGAAACAGTCAAAAGCATTAATCCAAACATCTGACTGTGAAATAGTTCCGTCGAAATCTGTGAAAATTTTTAATTTTGTTTTTTGCAACCGATTTCAGTTCAGAAAATTCTTATCTTTATCAATATCTAATATCAGGTCTGATAAAAAATTAATTGATGTTTCGAGATCTTTCAGTGATAATACTTCTTCGCTGGAATGTAAATATCTTGTAGCAATCTCCAATCCGCCTACAGGTATTCCGCTCTTAATGACAGAAATAGGATCAGAATCAGTGCCAAATTTACCGTTATCCATATCAATTTGAAAAGGATATTTTTTTGATTGTGCTACAGATATCATTTTATCAGCAATCTTTTTATTAGTCCTGACACCTCTTCGGAATACCGGACCATTTCCAAGTGAAGTTTCTCCAAATTGTGTTTTAGATATTCCCGGGTAATCTGTTGAAGGCATTACATCAATTGCGATAGCCATTGTAGGGTTCAGGTTATATGCGGCATTTCCGGCACCCCACACACCTGTCTCTTCCTGAACGGAAGAAACAAAATAAACCTTTGTTCCAAATTTTTTAGCTGATAATTTCTTCAACACTTCAGCAACAATAAATATTCCAATTCTATTATCAAAACATCTCGCACATGCAAGATCGTTCATTAATGATTTATAATTATTCCCAAAAATTATGGGATCCCCAATCATTATATGTTTTTGTGTCTCGGCTTTATTTTTAGAACCAATATCTATAAAAACTTCATGGTATTTCGGAAATTTTCTACCGGATGTTTCTTCCTGATGTAGTGATTTTTGACCGAACACCCCTTCAATAATTCCATTTTTAGTTAAAATTCTTGCTCTCTGTGAACCCAATATTGACGGGTCAACTCCGCCTATTGAATTAAAATAAATAAATCCATCAGAATCTATATAACTAACTACTAACCCTATCTCATCAGCATGACCAACTATCATTAAACTGAATTCTTCTTTTGGATTCATAGTTGCGGTAATATTTCCATGTACATCTTTAGAAATATTATTGCAATATTTTTTTACTTCTTTTTGCCAAATTTTCTGAACACCATCTTCGTATCCGGAAGGTCCGGGTTCATTTATTAAATCTATTAGAAATTTTTCGTTGAAATCTTTATTCACGCTACTTTATGTTTAAATTTTGTTTCTACTATTGTTGTTACTCCGGGTTCTTGCATTGTAACTCCGTATAATCTGTCAACTGTCTCCATTGTTCTTTCATTATGTGTAATCATAATGAATTGTGTGTTATCTGAAAATCTTCTTATCATATTATTGAATCTTCCCAAATTGTTTGGGTCTAAAGGTGCGTCCACTTCATCCAATACGCAAAACGGAGATGGCTTAACAAGGTAAATTGCAAATAATAATGCTATAGCTGTCAAGGTTTTTTCACCACCTGAAAGAAGTTCGATTGAAGTTGGTCTTTTTCCTCTTGGTTTTGCTGTGATTTCAATCTTTGCTTCAAGTGGATCATTGTTTATTTTACCTTCTTCATCGATATCATATATAAGTTTTAAATCCGCCTCATCACCTTCCTGAAATAACTCCTTGAAAATCATTATAAAATTATTTCTGATTTTTTCAAAAGTTAATAAGAACCTTTCTTTTGCTTCATTATTTATTTTATCAATAGTTTTTAATATATCTTTTTCTGATTCGTGTAAATCATTGCGTTGAGTTATCAAATTTTCCAATTCTTTTTTCTCATCATTAAAATCCTGAAATAAAATTTCCTGATAACCGCCAAGTTTTTTTAGTCTGTCTGAAAGATTATCAATCAAAGTTTTAAATTTTTCTATATCTATATCTTCATTAAGAATTTCAAGGAAATCATTATTTTTTATTTCATTATTTATTATATCATCCGACAATGGCAAATCAATCTCATATTTTTTCTTAATTATTTGGTTTAAGTTTTCACACTTCAGATTGTTCTCACTTAGCTTAAGCTGAGAATTAAATAAATATTTATTTATTTTATCTGCTGAATTAACCTTTTCATATTGAAGACTTTCCAAACTGTTTAATTCTGCCCTTATCTTATCAAATTCAGATTTCATTTTTCTGTATTCTTCATCTGATGCTTCAAACTGCTTTTTAAGGATTAATATTTCTTCTGTATTAACTTTAAAAAAATTCTGATTTTCAGTAATCTTCGATTCGGTCTGTTCTAACAAGGAAATATTTTTTTCAAGTGAATTTTTGTGAAACTGAATGGCTGATGAAATTCTTGTTAAATTTTCGTTTTCATATTCATATTCTTTCTTGCTTTCCATTACTTTCAGATTATACTCGTTAAATTCAGTTGTCGCATGTGAAAACTCGTTTTGAATATTATTTACAATGTCAGTTAATTTGTATGCTTCTTCTTCAAATTCTTTGTGGAGTTCGGAATCTTTATTAAGTTCTAATATTATGAGATTGGTTTTATCCTGAAGTTTTTTGTTTTCTGAGGTTAACTCTTTATATAAAGTTTCATTTCTTGTGATTTGTTTACCAAATTCATCAATCTTAAAATTTAATTTAGATAAATCAATTTTTATTTTCTCTTTCTGGTTTACCTTCTCTTTTAGTTCATTTAGAATATCTTCTATCTTTAATATATCAATCGAATTTTTAGCCGTCTCAATTTGATCATTTAACAGTTTAATTTCGGAGTTAATTTTTACTAAATTTTCATTTAGTTGATTTACGTTATTTTCTCTTCCTAATCTTATACTTTCAACATTTGTTTCGCTTCCTGCCCTTATCACTGAGTCTGTGATAATATCTCCGTCAAGCGTAATAAATTTATAATAATTATCTTTTGAATATTTTAATCCTGTATCAAGATTCTCTACTATTATATATTCGTCAAGTATGTAATTTATTAATGACTCATATTTTTTATCTTTTACATTTACAAATTTATCAGCGAATCCGATTATGCCCTTATCTTTTATGAATTCAGGATCTCCATAATATTCGAGATAATAAAAATTATCATAGTTAATCTTATCATTTAAGATAAAAGTAACCTTTCCTTTTTTGTTATTTACAAGGAGATTGATGTATCTATTCACATCTTTTGCATTCTCTAAGACAAGATAATTTGATACCTCACCAAGTGCTGTTTCTATTGCAACTTTATATTTATCATCAACTTCTATTATGTCAAGAATTGTCCCTGCATTTTTTGCTTTTATATCTTTTGTCAGATATCTGATTCCATCAGAAAAATCTTCAAGTGTTTCAGCAAGCCCTGCGAAATAATCTGCTTTAGTTTTAGTTTTATTATATTCTGTCTGAAGATCTGTTAAACTCTGTCTGTTTAATTCTATTTCTTTTTCGAAAGCATTTTTCGATTTCTCCGCTTCATTAAGTTTTTTCTCAATTACATTTATTTCTTTACTAAGGTTATTTATTAGTTCATCCAATCCGAATTTTTCTGTTTCAAGATCTTTCAATTCAGTAATAATATTTTCATTTTCTTTCGATACGGAACTTAATCTTTCAAAATTATTTTCAAGCTTTAGTGAAGTTTTGTTTAAATCTTCTTTCTTATTAGAAATCGTTTTGTTAATCTCTTTAAGTTTTGAAGTAATATCCTGTACTTTTATTTTGTTCTCATTGATAATCATTCGTAATCCTTCCACTTTTTCCCGTTTCTCTCTTAAAGAACTTTCCGAAATGTTCAATGCTTCTTTCAGTATTTCTGTTTTACCTGCTTTTTCTTTTTGTTTTTTCTCATTGTTTGAAATTGAATTTTTTGAGCTGTCAATTTCAGAAAGTAACCTGACTTTATTCAGGTCGTTAGATTTTATCTCTGACTCTATCTTTATATTTTCTCTTTCCTTTAGCTCCAGTTCATTCCTTATTTTTTCTCTTTCAATAGTCAAACTGTCTAATTTATTTTCAAGTTCTTCCGAATTTATTCGCTTTTTTTCAACAATTATTTTGTTTTCATTTATCTCTATTTCAAGTTTATCTTTTAATTCTAAGCTCTCTTTTTCATTTTCGTTAATATTGTTTATTTCTCTCTTTAAACTTGCATAATCATAATTAAATACTAATAATTCTAATTGCTTAAGTTCTTCACTTACTAACTTGGCTTCTTCGTTTCTTTTCACTTGCCTCTCAAGTGCATTCACATTTCTTTGCTTTTCTCTTATTATATCGTTAACTCTCAGCAGTGTATCTTTAACGGAGTTTAATTTATTTATGGTTAAATCTCTGTTATGTTTATATGATACAATTCCGGCTGCTTCTTCAAAAAGTTTCCTTCTTTCATTCTTTACCGAAGAAAGAATTATTTCTGTCATTTTTAATTCAATTACAGAATATGCATCAGGACCAATTCCGGTATCGGCAAATAAACTCTTAATGTCTTTTAATCTTACCTTTACTCCGTTCAGATAATATTCAGTCTCTCCGTTTCTGTAAAACCTTCTTGCAATCTGAACTTCGCTGTATTCAGTAGGTAAAATATTCTTATCATTTACTATAGATAAAGAAACTTCAGCAACACTAAGTGGCTTTCTCGATCTTGTCCCATTGAAGATTACATCTTCTCGTTTTTCACTTCTAAGTGCTTTATCTCCTTGTTCACCAAGTACCCATCTCAACGCATCAACTATGTTCGATTTACCTGAACCGTTAGGACCAACTATTGCAGATACTCCATTGCTAAACTCTATTGAAGTCTTTTCAGCAAAAGATTTAAAACCAAATATTTCTAATTTTTTTAAATGCAATTAATTATAACTTAATATTAATCCTAATAATGAAAATGTATCACGTGAAAAATAGTAGTAAGTAAAAATACTTCCGTAGAACAGCAGAATTATTGTTAATGCATGAATAAGTGATTTTGTAAATGAAAATTGAAGTAATATTCTGCCTCCTGAAATAATTCTGTAAAGATATATAATATGAATTATAAAAAATAACAAAATACTGAAATAAATATAATCCGTATTTAAATATCCTAATTTTAGAATAACTGTTCCAAGTGGAAGAAATATTATAAATGGAAGTGAACTCCATACTGAAATCGTATATACATTTTTATAGTTTATAAAATTTCTTGAAAATAGTGATATTAAATATATTAATAAAGAAACTATAAACGTTAAAACTAAATTTAGAACAGTGAAAAACGGAATGGCATATTGTGGATTATTAGAAAGTGTTGAAAATAAATTTTTTAAATTATTACTTTGAAATATATTTGCTAATAATAAATCAAATAAATCAAAATCCCTGTAAAAATATATTACAGAAGACCAAAATAAACTGATACCTATTGACACTAATAAACTAACGGTAAAATTCAGTAAATTCGGTATAATAAACTGTTCACTTGAAAACATAAAAAAGTTTTTTGGGGCATACATACATTTAAAAAAACTTTCCCTGAATTTTTTTACCTGAGTAAGCAGAAAAATAAATATTATATTTACTAACACCCCTACTAAAATAAACACATTGCTTTCTTCATTTTTATTCTCACCTTCGAGGATTTTTGGAGACTCCTGATCTTTAAGCATTCTTTCTACATACTGAGCCGCCTGCTTTACATCTCTTTCTATTGTATAAATTCCATCTGTCCATAATTCATTATTTGAACTTAAAGGAAAATTTAATGGTCTGTCTGCGATTCTGTCAGAATATGAAGAAATAAAACTTCCGGAAAATTTATTTTTAATAAGACTATAAACATCAGTTAAATATTTAGTTTGTGATTCAACCGAATATCTGTCGCTATATCCATTCCTGTTATTATTATCTATTTTAATTCCATAAGATGTAATCATCACGGGACTTTCCATAAATTTTTTTAATTCAGGTATATTTATGCCTGAGTTTAAAAATTCTTTTACTTCTTCAATTGATTTATCTGTTAAATTTATCCCTGTAATATCTGATGATGTTACACTGTTTTTAAACAAATTTCTTGTTGTGTAATAAATTTTTCTATTGTCAAACCCTACTGCAATATCTTTCATCATTTGAATGTATTGATTAGCAGTTTTATCATTCACGTCAAAATTGTTTCCGACACCCCAGAACAATATAGAAGGATTATTTCTGTCTCTAAGGATTAATTCTGACAAATATTTTTTTGCACTTTCCTGATATTCTAAATCATCTAAAATATTCATCGGTACTTCATTTACGGGTATTTCTTCAATTATAAAAACTCCATATCTGTTTGCCAAATTAATCAAGTAAGGGCTTGCTCCTGAGCCGGGCAATCTTATCGCATTAATACCGAGAGTTTTAATATTCAATATGTCTTTTTCAAGCTCTGAAAAGTCAACAGCAGTTGCAAATTTCGGTGAATTCTCAAAATAATTTATTCCTTTTAATATAAAAGCGTTTCCGTTTAGTGTGATTAAATTTTTATTGAAATTTATTTCTCTAAAACCATATTGAAATATATATTCGTCTATATGATTATTTTCTGTATCCGTTATGATACAAACTATATCATATAAATTAGGATTATCCGGTGACCAAATATTAAGATTTTTAAAATTTGTATTTATTTCTATTTCTTTAGTATTGAAATTATCAGTTGTGAATACTGATTCTTCGCTTTTACCTGCTACAAAACCCGTAACCGTTTCCCTTGCTTCAAAATAAATTTTATACTCATTGTTTTGAAAAATTTTATTTAAGTCAGTTGTCTTAACGGAAAATAGACTTGTAATATTTGGATTAGATGGTGTACCAGTGAATGTAAATTTAACAGATTGAACAAATATCTTTGGCACTGCTACAAGATATATATCTCTGAAAATTCCACCGTAATTTTTTTGATTATCAATTCGGCTTTTTAAAGGTAATGTTGAATTATAACTTAATGAATTATCAACCGAAATTTCTATGATGTTTTCTTTACTTAAAATGTTTTCGTCAATAATATTTATTATTGAAGAATATCCACCGGTATGTTTTGTTATGAATACATTATTAATTTTAATTTCAGAAGCATAATTTATTCCTTCGGCTACTAAAATGAAACTATACTTGTCAGTTAAAGTATCAGGCAGGATGAAATTTTTCTTAAATTCAACTTTACCTTCAAATTCATATGAAGAGGGGACTATTAACTCAGAAAAAGTTGAACCTTCATTAAATGAAATTTTCCATAAACCGATTAATGAAAAAATACTCCTTTTAGAAGTCTCATTAAATAGATTTTTGTTTTTTATAGTGTCAGTTGTGTTTCTTTCAAAAATTTTTATTTGACTATAAGAATTTATTGAATCAAACAATAAAAATATGACAGTTAAACAGAAAAAAAATTTTCTCATTTAAAAATTATTGAAGGAAAAAATTAGATTTTGAAATATCAGGAATGAACTAAATTATTGAAATATAATCAATTTAGAAGGGAAATTAAATATAAGAAATGTAATCAAAATTGAGGTGTTATTCTCCGAAAATAAGGGAAAAATTAATTAAACTCTAAATATACTCTTGGAACATTTAATATTTTTTTGTAAAAAGGAACATAAGCCCGTGAGTTATAAACATTAAAATCCATTGATTCAATTTCATTTAATATTTTTCTGTAATTTTTACACATAAGCCCAACGGTCATCCGTGAATCTCTATCCAGATATTTTATGCCTTTTTCTGCTCGGTCATAGTAGTAATTTGCTCTTTCAATCTGATATCTCATAAGATTTATAAAATTCTTATTATAAATGAAATTTAAAAACTCATTTTCACTATAATCAAATTTCTCAAACTCATCTTTAGGTATATAAATCCTGTTTTTTTCAGCATCTTCTTTTATGTCTCGCAATATATTTGTCAGTTGCATGGCTATCCCCATATCAATAGCATACTCAATAGCAGATTTATCATTATAACCAAAAATTTCCATAGTCATCAAACCTACAACGGATGCTACTTTGTAACAATAAGTTCTTAAATTTTCAAAATTATCATACCTTTTAATTGTCATATCCATTACTACACCATCAATTAATTCATTTGGAAGATTTTGAGGTATGTTGAACTTTGACAATGTATCTTTTAAAGAAATCATTATCGGGTGATCAATAAAATTACCGTTGTAAATTGTTTTTAAGTCTGAACGCCATTTCTCAATTGCAATAAAAATTGTTTCTTCAGGATTTTTTTCCTGATTAATACTTTTTAAATCAACTATGTCATCAATATATCTGCAAAAGGAATAAACTGCGTAAGCTGCGTTTTTTTTATTTTCCGGTAGGAAATTTGAAGTGAAGTAAAATGTCTTTGCATATGTCTTTGTTATAAACTTACAATGAGAATATGCCAGGTTTAGTTTGTTTGTATCGACTTTTTTATTAGATAAATTGTAAGTCATATTTGCATTATGTAATGATTTTTTTAATTATGCAGATATAACAACAAATTAATCCTAAAAAATTCCGCTATAAAATAAATTTATGATTTCTTAACAGGATTAAGCGGTCTTAGTTCAATCTCATTAACAAGACACCTTTCAGGACTTTTCAGAGCATATATAACTGCATCTGCAACATCCTGCGGTGCTAAAAGAGTATTTCTGTCTGAATGTAGAGTAGTTCCGGGTTGGTCAAAAAAGTTTGTATCAACTGAACCAGGACAAATTGCCACGACGCGAATTCCTGATTTCCTTACTTCAAGGAAAAGTGATTTTGTCAATCCCATTACAGCATGTTTTGTCGCACAGTATATTGATGCCTGTTCTATGCTTGTTTTTCCTGCTATCGAAGCAATATTTGCAATAAAACCTGATTTTTGTTCCAACATAAAATTTAATGCCTTTTTCGTACACATATATAATCCTCTTACGTTTACAGCAAACATATCATCAAAATCTGACAGTTTTGATTCATTAAAAGGTGCAAATTTTCCAAATCCTGCATTATTTATTAACACATCCAATCTTCCAAATTTTTCATTTATAAAACTAAAAAGATTGTCAATATCCCTTTCAATAGCTACATCTGTTTTAATAAAATAAAAATCTTGATTATTTAAATCTACTCTTGACCTTGAAGCATCAATTACTATGTATTTTTCATTTAATAATGATTTTACTATAGCCCTTCCGATACCTTTTGATCCACCGGTAACTAATGCAATTTTTCTCATAAAATTCTCCTTAAATAAAAAAAAGCGGACATTAAATCCGCTTAAAACAATAATTTAATAAAAAATAAATGTTTTAGTACGCCCGAATGGAATCGAACCATTAACCCTCAGCTTAGAAGGCTGATGCTCTATCCGATTGAGCTACGGGCGCAAATCTTCCTAATTTTATTAGAAGTTTATAAAATAATAAACTTCTATGAAAATTTAAATACTAAAATTGATAATTTTTGATAAATTCCTAAAATTTTACTGAAAATGTATGAATAATATTACAATATAGCAATATTCTGGACTTTATATAAGTTTGGCACAGAGTTTGTAATTTAGATATCTAAATTTGTTAATGATTTAGAATTTTAAAAATAAAATTATGGAAGCAACTATTCAACAACCAAATTTTTTTATGAGATTAATGCAATATTACAATCTCAATTCTTTAAATAATTCTAAAAAAGTAAATTGTTGCATTGATTTTAATTTACCTTATAATTCAAAAGTTAATCTGAATATTTTTGATTTATCCGGAACTCTGGTAAAACAGATATATTCAAATAAATTTCTCAAAGAAGGATTTTATTCTAAAAATATTGACTTAGAAAATTTATTGCCCGGTGAGTATTATTATGAATTAGAAACCGATAGAAACAAAGAAATTAAATACCTAAAACATTTAGGAAAATATTCAAAAAATTAATTTTATACTAATAATTTAATAAACAATTTTCTCTCATTTTTTCTCCCTAACCCACCAATTAAAGCCGTTGTAAAAACGGCTTTTCTTTTTTATCAAGGTAATTCTATTTAAATNNATTTAAATTGAAAAAGTTTTATAACATTAATATTTTTGTTAAATCAGAATATCATTTGATTTTTTTCTCCAAATCAATATAATTAAAAACATTCCTAAGAACTTTTCGTATTATTTTTTGTTATTCAATATTAAAAACCAATTAAAATCATTTAAGAAAGAGACTTAAAGAAATTGAAAAAATCATTATCACTATTAGTTTTTATTGCAATTTTCACAACTGTTTTCGCTGTTAACGGATGCAGCAACAAAGATAACCCTGTTACTCCAACCGGTCCTGAAAATAATTCAATCAGTGGTGAAATCATATTTGTTGATACAAATTTTATAACCACCGGCGGTAAATATGACATCGGTGCTTTCCCAAATCCATCGGTACCACCAACTTTTTGGTTTGGTCCTCCTTCTGCTTTTGATACTTTAACAATTATCAAAGAAGCAGGAGTCTTTAAAGCAAAATATAAACTAAGAGGTGTTCAAAACGGTAATTACGTAATAGCTGTTGGTTTCAGAAAAGATACCGGCGGACAGAGCCCTATAATGGGGGTTCTTGGATGTGATACCGCAAGAGCAAGATTTGGATCAACTTGCTTTTTAAATCCAACAAGAGTTTTAATTGATAATAACGTTGGAGTTGAAGGAATTAATTTCCTTTCATGGGCAGATACAACCAATAAGGTTTATTAAAATTAAAAAATCTATTTAACGTATTATAAAAAGAGATGGTATTGAATTTGAAAATATTGACTGTGTTTCTGTTATTCATATTCAATTCATCTCTTTTTTCTCAGGAAAAAACTCAAGATTCCATCCAATATAATACTGAGGAAATTAATGTAACCTCAACTAAAACCGAAGTTACTCTGCAACAAACTCCCTCTACAATTACTACAGTTGATTTCAAAGAAATTTCAAAGAGAAATATTTTAACTTTTGACAATATTTTGGAAGATATTCCCGGAATTTTAATATCAAGAAGCAACGGAATAAATATTTCTTCTTTATCAATCAGAGGCAGCTCTGATGTTGCAGGAGGAGGAATAGGTAATCGTGTTTTACTATTGCTTGACGGCCGACCTTCTTTAACAGGAGATTCAAAAGGTGCTCTTTGGGCTCTGATTCCAACATCAATTATTGAAAGAACTGAAGTGGTTAAAGGTGCATTTTCATCACTTTACGGCTCAAGTGCTATTGGTGGTGTAGTAAATGTCATTACAAAAAAACCTACTCTAAAATCATTCACATCTATCAATTCAAATTTTGGTTTTTATAATCAACTATCCGAGTCTTTTAGATTCAATGATGGATTACAAATTTTCAAAGGAATTGATGTATTACAAAGTAATTCTCACAAAGGATTTTCATATTTATTAAATTTAAATTATAAGAAAAATGACGGGCATGCACAACAAACGAATTATGAATTTTATGGTTTAACCGGAAAATTTAATTTTGATATTATTTCTAACAGAGACCTCGAGCTTACTCTGCAATATACAAATTCTAACAGTGGATTCCCTCATTATTGGAGAAAAGATCCTGGTAAACTTGCAGAACCATTTAAAGTAGCAGAATACTATATTGGCGATAAAATTGATAAACAATCATCAAGTGTAGATTTGTTCTATAGAGCATTCCCAAATCATAAATCAAAATATACAACAAGATTTTATTTTTATCGGTTAAACAGTAATTCATTTTATAACCCAAATAATCCTGTTTCATTGTTATTCGGAACTCCGGATATTGGTTTGGAAACTTATATAAATTCTTATAATATTGGTAACATTTCTCAATTTGATTATGAATTTGATTATAATAATTATTTAATTTCAGGTTTAGACTTGCAATGGAATATTGTCCGTTCAAATCCTGCGGAAATTCTCTATGGTAATCAGCAAATGAATAATTTCGGAATTTTTGCTCAGCATAGAATTTATATTATAAATGATAAAAACGGATTTAATTACTTATCTGCAACAGCCGGTTTGCGATATGATATTGCTAAAATAGTAGGCAGTGTAAACTCATCAGAATTATCACCTAAAATATCAATTGTTTTTTCTCCGGGTCAAAACGGATTTTTTGAATTTTCATCATTCAGATTTTTAATTGGTAAAGCATTCCGCGCTCCTTCCATTGCTGAACTTTATTTCAAAAAAGAATTATTCGGTGGATTTGATTTTATTTATAATCCGAACTTGAAACCGGAAGAAATTTATTCAATCGAACTTGGCTTCAGAAAAGAATTTGAAAATTTTTCATTTGATGTTTCAGGGTTTTTCAATAATTATAATAATTTGATTCAATATGTAAATATTGGTTCAGGTGCTTATGGTCCTTTTCAAGTTCAGAATGTTGCAAAAGCAAAAATTAACGGTTTTGAAATTTCAACCGGGTATAAAAATTATTTTGAATTAAATAGAAATAAATTTAATTATGATATTTCTGCAAACTATACGTATGTAAATGCTCAGGATCTTTCTGAAGGTAGAATTGATGATTTTCTGCCATATAAACCAAAACACAATATCAATCTTGAAACAAATTTAAATTATTCAGGATTTAATCTTAACCTTACAGGTAAATATGTAAGTAAAGTTGAAGAAGTTTTATTTTATAAATATGAAGAACCGGAATCATATTTCATAATGGATGCAAAAGTTAGCAAAGATGTATCTAAAAATTTAAATGTTTACCTGGCAGTAAATAATATTTTTGATAAGTTTTATCAGGAATTAGAAAGAATACCCGCACCAAACAGAAATTTCAATGCAGGATTCAGATTAAATTTCTGACAAAATATTTTACTTGACAATCCTACTTAATTATGCCATATTAAGTTATGGCTATCAAACTAACAAAAAAACAAAAATCTATTCTCGATTTCATAGAAAAGTTTTCATTTGAAAATTCTTTTCCTCCAACTTTAAAAGAAATCGCTCACAGATTTAAAATCACAATCGGTACTGTTCAGGATCACATTGCAGCATTGCAAAAAAAAGGTGCACTTGAACGCATTAAAGATATCGCAAGAGGTTTTAAAGTTGTCCCACAAAATGAGGATTCAAATACCGGTAAAATTGATCCGACAAAATATGAGATGATTCCGCTCTATGGAAGTGTTGCAGCAGGAGAGCCAATTTTTGCCGACGATAATATTCAGGGATATGTTACTCATACACGTGGAAGAAGTTCTCACAAAATTCACTTTGCTCTAAAAGTAAAAGGACAAAGTATGATTGATTCCGGCATTTATGATGGTGATATCGTAATTGTGAGGAAGCAGGATTCTGCTGATGATGGTGATATTGTAATAGCTATGCTTGATGACGAAGTTACCGTGAAAACTTTGAAAAATTCAAAAATAAATGCTTATCTTGAAGCGTCAAATTCTAAATATAAATCTATAATTAATAAGCCTTTTGCTATTATAGGTAAAGTTATAGAATTAAGACGGAATTTTAATTCGACTGCTGCAGCATAACGTCTAAATTCCGGCTCTTTTGAATATAAAGTCTATATGTTTTTTTGATTTTTCATAGTTGAAAATTTCTTTGTAATCTTTTTCATTAAGATATTTTGAAATTTCACTATCTGCTTTTAATAATTTTTCAAAACTGATTTTTTCTTTCCAACATTTCATAGCCACATTTTGAACAATTTTATATGCATCTTCTCTCCTCATTTTTTTTTCTATCAATTTAAGTAATACAGTCTGAGAAAACATTAATCCGTTTGTAAGTTCAAGATTTTTCTTTATATTTTCTTTATAAACTACAATATTTTCTATTAAACTATTAAATTTATATAATATATAATCCATTAAGATTGTTGAATCAGGAAAAATAATTCTCTCCACTGAAGAATGTGAGATATCCCTTTCGTGCCAAAGCGGAATATTTTCTAAAGATGCTAAAGCATTCCCCCTAAATACTCTCGCTAAACCTGAAAGTCGTTCACAAGTTATCGGATTTTTTTTATGTGGCATTGCCGAAGACCCTTTTTGTCCTTTTACGAATGATTCTTCAAGTTCTAATACTTCTGTCTTTTGTAAATGCCTGATTTCTGTTGTATATTTCTCAATGCATGATGCTATAATTGCTAAAGTTGTCATAAACTCTGCATGGCGATCGCGTTGTAAAATTTGAGTTGCGATTTTAGTTGTTTCAAGACCTAATTTTGAACAAACATATTTTTCTACCTTTGGGGATATATGTTCATACGTTCCAACAGCTCCTGATATCTGACCAACACTTATTACTTTTAAAGCTCTTTTAAGTCTTTCAATATTCCTCGTTGTTTCATCATACCATAAAGCAAATTTTAATCCTAATGTAATCGGCTCAGCATGAACTCCATGCGTTCTCCCAATCATAGAAAGGTTTTTATATTTTTTAGCCTTATTTTTTAAAGTTTTATGAACGGTAATTAAATCTCTCAATAAAATATTACCTGCCTGTTTCAGTTGAACAGAGATAGCAGTATCAACAACATCGGAACTTGTCATTCCTAAGTGTATAAATCTTGAGTCAGCCCCTACATATTCCGCTACATTGGTAAGAAAAGCAATAACATCATGATGCACTTTATCTTCAATTTGAAGAATTTTTTTTACATTAAAGTTTGCTTTGGATTTTATCTTTTTGAGTGAAGAGTTTGGAATTAATCCAAGTTTATTATTAGCTTCGCAGGCGAGTATTTCAATCTCAAGCCATATCTTATATCTGTTTTCATCGCTCCAAATATGCGATATTTCCTTTCGTGAATATCTTTCTATCATTTTAAATTGAAATTAGGTTTTAACTACAACTAAAGTAATATCGTCAAATTGCTCTGCAAATCCTGTAAATTGTTTTACAGAACCAACTAACCGATCTACCACAGTCTTTGAATCAAAATTCTGATTTTGTTTCACTATTTCAATTAATTTATTTGTGCTGAATTCTTCTCTGTTTTCATTCATTGCTTCTGAAAGACCGTCTGAATAAAATACAAAAAATTGATTTTTATCAAATGAAATTTCTAACTCTTCAAGATTAGAGTTAAATAATTTATCACTTTCCAATCCTAAACCCAATCCTTTACTCATTATAACCTTAAATTCATTTTTCTCCTGAATTATTGCCGGGTTATGTCCTGCTCTTGCAATTTTTACCTTATTACTTTCCAAATCAAACAATGCTACTATCATAGTTACAAATGATCTTCTGTCTATTTTTTCATAAATGAGTGAATTAATTTCAGATAGTAATTCTTTTGGGGTTTCAAAAACTCCCGATGCAAATTTTAACATTGCCTGAATTTTTGACATATTAAGTGCCGCCGGTATTCCTTTACCTGATACATCAGCAACTACTACTAATATTTTATTTTCATCAATTTTTAAAATATCATAGAAATCTCCACCTATCATTTTTGCCGGTTGTGAATAACTCGAAATATCTAATCCTGTTATATCTGTTTCAATTGTCGGTTTTAACTCATCTTGAATTTGTTTTGCAACTTTGATTTCTTCCTCTATTTTTTCTTTTGCAAGTTCTTCTCTTTGAAGTCGGGCATTTTCAAATGAAATTGCACATTGGGACGCAAGTGTTTTTAATAAATCTATATCCTCATCACTGTATGGTTTTTCTGATCCCTTCTGTCCAAACTGCAATGCTCCTATCACTCGTGATTTAAGTACAATAGGAACTGAAATAGTTATATTTCTCTTTTTGATAATTTCAATTTCTAAGTCGGTCAAATTCATATTCATTAAATCAGATTCATAAAATAAAACCGGTTCTTTGTTTTCTGAATAAATTCGTTCTAAAAATGTGTCATTTTCACTTTCTCTCATTTCAAGGTGATTATTAAAATATTTTACATAATTTCTATCAAGTAATTCTTCATATTCCTTATCTTTAATCCATAATGAAATATTTTTTACTGCCATTAAATCACTAACAGAAGTAATAACTTTTTTGAATATTTCATTTATATTATTTAAATAAGGTAATTCTCTGGTAAAATCGAGCAATGATTGTCTGTAATTATAGCTTCGTTTATAAAATTGTTTATCCACAAAGTTCCTAACTTTATTCTGAATAAAATCGAATGATAATGTTAATATTATTACTGTTACAATTACAATTATTTGTGTGTCAAATCTGAGGTAATCTCTGAATAATACATTAATAATATAAAGTATAATCAGATATATACTGATAATAAAAAGAGTAAGAATCCCAAATACTAAACTACGTTTAACAATAAATTCCGTATCTAAAATTTTATATTTAAATATTGAATATCCAAATGAAAACGGAATAGCTAAAGATAATGCCGAAGGTAATAAAATTAACGGGTCTAATAAGAAAACCGGAGATGTCTGAAAAATCTGAATAGTAAAGAAATAAATCATTCCGATAGTCCCAATGATTAGTCCGGTTAATAATATGTTTAAAGGTTTTCTTGTTTCACTGTTTTTTAGTTTTTTATATGAACTGTAAAAAATAACTAAACCTATAAAAATATATAAAAACGTCAGAATCAATCTTATATAAAACAAATATTGACTATATTTAAAAAGAGGGAGTAAAATAAACTGAGCAATCAATACATACAGTCCGAGAAAAGCATAACTGAAATATAAAACATATTTTTTCTGTTTGAATTCATATTTAATCGGGTATGTTAAAAAGAAATGAATGAATAAAGGAGGAAACAGAAAAGAACATGCGAGTAAAATGAATATCATATAATTCGCACCGTTCGAAGTGAAATTGAATGCAGAATATGTTAATAATCCTAATGCTGTTGTTATACCGAGAAAGAAAAATAACCTTGTTGCAGGTTCTTTTGGCTTGGAATATCCTGCCATTAATGATACTACAATAAAGAAAAATCCGAATATACAGAAAATAAAAAGATTTACGTTGAAAAATTTATAAACCCAAATTTTAGTATCAAAAATTAAATCACCGCGTTTTATAGTATAAGTAATATATTCATTTGCAAAGGTATTTAATAATTCCTGAGTTTTTAGAGCTTTTGAAACTACATTTCCGTTTATATTCAACAATATATCACCGTTTTGAATACCTGCATCATCAGCAACACCACCCGGAACAATCTGCACAATATAAAATCCTGTATCCAATTCAGATTTATTCTCCATCTTATCAACCCATAAACAATCATCCACAGTGAACCGATTTATAATCATCGTGTTCAAAAATATGATACCTATCAGCGTTATACTGAATATCGCGATGAATATGTAAAGAAATCTATATGAACTTTCTGATAAGTTTTTAAAAAATCTCATAAACTATTTATTTTTAGTATTACGTATGTAATGTCATCTTGTTGTGCTTTTTCTCCTCTGAAATCCAACAGTTTCTCCTGAATTACTTCACTATATTCCTTTGCAGAATTTAACGATGCAGAATTTAATATTTCTATAAGTCTGTTAATTCCAAATAGTTCATTGCTTGAGTTCATAGTTTCAATTAATCCATCTGAATAAAATATATAATAGTCACCATTTTTTAATTCTGAATCGCATACAGATAAATTGTCATCAAAAACATTATCTTTTGAAATTCCGACTCCAATACCACTTTCGTTTATTAATCTTGTATTTCCATTATTAAATAAAATGGCAGGAGGATGACCGGCTCTGCAAATAGAAATTTTCTTTTCTTTAATATCTATCAATGATAAGATTACAGTTACAAATGATTTGTTATCTATAAAATTTTTAATCTGCTTGTTAACTTCGGTCAAAATTTCTTTTGGATTTTTAAATATTTTTGATGCTATTTGAATCATTGCCTGAATTTTTGACATATATAAAGCTGCCGGTATTCCTTTACCCGATACATCAGCAACAGTTATTATAAATTTATCATCAGAGACTTTTATTATATCATAAAAATCACCTCCTACATCTTTCGCAGGTTTATAATAAGTTGTTATGTCAATTCCTTTTATAATATTTTCCTTTTTTGGCAGCAATCCAAACTGTATCTGTTGTGCTATTTTTAGTTCACTGTCAATTTTTCTTTTATTTATTTCTTCTGCCTGCAATCTTGCATTTTCAAATGCAACTGCACTTTGCGAGGCAAGAGTTTTTAATAAATCTATATCTTCGTCTGAGTATGCTTTGCCTGATTTTTTCTCTCCAAAATTTATTGTCCCTATCAAATTATCCTTTAAGAATATTGGTACTGACAATACAAGTTTTTCTGATTTTGAAAATTTTTGAATTTCATTATTTATTAAATATTGAATACTGTAATCCGGTGCGAGAAAATTAATTGGCTCAGTGTTATCTTTAAATATTTTTTTAAATCCTTTACTTAAGTTTTTGTAATGATGATTTATATCGTCTGATTCATTTTTTAATGGAAATCTATCTTCATTAAGCCAAATATTTATCTTTTCTATACCCATTGTTTCGTTTACAGATTTTCCTATTTTTGTTAAAATTTCATTTTTGTTTTTTATATACGGAAGTTCTTCAGCAAATTTTAAAAGTGTTTGTCTATAGTTATATCTTTCACGATAAAATTGTTTGTCAACAAATTCTTTAACTTTCTTATTCACGAAATCAAAAGTAAACGTTATAAGAATAATTAATGCAATAGTGAATAGTTGTCTGTTGCCGACTAAAAACTGACTCAGCAAAATATCTACTGCAAATAAAAAAATCAGATAAATACAAATTAGTATAGCAGTAACAAACCCAAATACCAATCCTTTCTTTACAATAAATTCGGTATCAAGAATTCGGTATTTGAAAATTGAATATCCAAAAGAGATTGGTATTGCCAAAAGTAATATGGTAGGCAAACGGAAGAGGGGATTCAGACTAAACTCTTTGTAAAATACATTGAAAACAAGTATGTAATAAATGAAACCTACACCTCCGATTAAAAATCCGACTCCTATTATCCTAAGTGATTTTTTTAAAAATGGGTCTTTTACTTTTGTAAAAGACCGGATAAATAAAATAAATCCGCCGAATAAAAATATTAATGGTGAAATCTGAATAATTGTTATTAAATAAACAGATATATTTATTTTATAAACTGTAACTGAATATACATAAATGATTAATAACGCTATATAAATATAAATTAACGGAACTAATACTTTTCTCAGTTTAAATTCATAATTAACAGGGTAAATTAAAAAGAAATGAAAAAACAATGGAAACATAAATAATGCACCATAAGAAAGGTTATACCAAATGAATGAATCCATCCCAATATAATTCCAGACTCCTCCAAATGTATTAAACCCAAATGAAGCAGAACATCCGAGAAGGAAAAATACCTGCGATATATATTCTTTTGGTTTTGAATATCCAACCAAAAATCCTATCATCAGAAACCCGAAAGAAAGAACAAAAAAGATGTAATAAACTAAATGAAAATATTTATAAGGTTTGACTTTGAAATTTAAGATTTCATTATTCCGCTTTACTGTATAATTTATATATTCACCTTCTTTAGATTGATTTAATATCTTTTGATATTCGGCATCGCTTTTAAATTCTAATCCGTTCAAGTATAATATTGAGTCACCCTCTCTTATACCGGCTTCATAGCTCACACCATTTTCAGTAACATCAAATACGAATGCACCGACGTTATTGTTTGATTCTACATAAATTTTCTTCTTTAAATCATCTATACTAAGTCTTTCCGTGAAAGTAGCTTTCACAAAAATAATTCCTATTATTGTAGCACAATAAAGAGTAATAAATATTATTACTCCTCGTAATATATTTTCAGGTATTTTATTTAAAAATCTCAATTAAATAGTTGAATATTATTACTTTACACTAATTTAAATTACGTCTTAAATATATTTTAGTTTCTTCAAAATAGAACTACAAATCGTAACCGATAGAATAGTAAAATGTATATGGTCCAAAAAGAAAAGATTTATCGGTAAATCCTTTATTTATAAGAAAAGTCCTTCCAACTGAAAAACTTGCTTCTCCAATCGGTGAATCAAAACTTATAGACATTCCAAGCCCGTGTCTTAAGTCTCTAAATCTTATATCTTCAGAATTTTCCCACACTCTGCCTAAATCATATCTGAATTTTACATAAGTATCAAAAAATATTTTTATTGGTAATATATATCTCAGCTCTACAGATGTTTCAAGTTTTTGTCTTCCTCTTAACTGATCTTCCACCATACCAAAAAATGAACTTTCTCCTCCAAGTGAAAATTGTTCCTGAAATGGTGTTGTTCTGTCAGCAAAACCAAAAATAAATCTTGGTTTTAATGTGAATTTTTGTCCCAGTGGAATATATAATTCATAGTTAACAAATATTTTTGAAAAACTGACATTGCTGCCGAGATTATCCTGGCTTGTTTCATAATATAAATTTAAAAGAGAACCTTCTGTCGGAAATGGAATTCTGTCTTGTGAATCTATCAATGTACCGAATCTCAGTTTAATAATTCTCAGATTATCACTTAATATTTCCTGTCCGGATATAGTATTTAAATTATAAAATTCATAAATCAATTGTGAATATAAAATCCCAAGTTTTTCCAATTGACTTCCAAGCAGAAATCGTAATCCTTTTTTTATATCTCTGTAAGTCCCGATTCTTTCTCGTGTAAATTCTCCGTTTATATTATCAATATCTTCCATATAAGTATTTACATCATTGAAACTATATAAACCTGTGAGATTGTATGTGAGATATGTGTCAAAAAATCTGTTAGATCTGAATTCAGCTTTGAATTCACGGTTTCTTAAACTTCCTATTGCATTCACTCCAAATTCATTTCCGGTGCCTAAAAAATTTTCATCACGTATATCTATCAATCCTTGAAAATTCCTTTCGTTATCTGACCTAACAGCCAGTCTTATGTTTCGGGTATTTTTTTCAATTAAGTTTAATTTTAATATTTCTTCTGTGTTATCCTTTTCAAAATAAAAACTAATCTGACTGAATAAATTTGTACTGGATAAATTTTTTATACTTTGCTCTAAATCAGTACGGGTTACAAATTTATTATCTGCTACTTTCAGTTCACGGTTAATAAAACTTTCATTTGTTCTGAAATTTCCATTTATAGAAATGTTATTTACCTTACCATCAGTAAAATTTATCACTATGTTTTTGGTTTCATAATCGTAATAAAATTTTGAAATCTCAATAAATGAAAAACCCTTATTCCGAATATCTCCGAGTATATCTTCATATAACTTTAAATTGTTTATCGTATTTAATGGTTTTCCTTTATATAAATTTTCAAAATTTATTATCAGTGAATCTGTTATCCCGGGATTATTGTGAATTATTACGGAATTCAATTCAGGATTAGGCAAACATATGATATTGATAAATGCCTGTGAGTTTACATTTGAAATCTCTGCATATACATCTGCAAACTCACCCGATTTATATAATATCTTTAAAACTTTTTCTATATCGGAATATCTGATTATGTCCCTTTTGTTAATTAAATTAAATACTGTCGTATCTATGTTCCGAATGCCTGATAAAGTTATTAAAGGATTGATTACAAAATTATTAAAATACTTTGAAGAATAATATTCTAACGAATCAATTTTTGATTTTAATTCTTCAATTTTATTTTCTGCTTCATCAACCCCTTTGTTTATTAAATAATCTATTTTTAAATAGTCGGTGGATGAATAATTTCCAATATCAGGTGAAAGTATAAAATTTGCTTTTGCAAGCTGCAAATCATTTAACTTATCCATTGTGATGGATAATATCTGATCTGCCGTGTTTAATGGATTTATAAGTTCTTTAGATGTTTTAAGAGGACTTGTAGAATTTACCACTATAGTATAATCCATTCCAAAATCCAATGCCGTCTGAACAGGTATATTTGCTGTTAATCCTCCATCTATTAAATTTTTACCGTTAAAATATGTAGGTGAATAAAGCAAAGGAAATGTAATTGATGATTTTATTGCTTCGCTTAAATTTCCTTTTGTTAATATTTCTGAATCTCCGTTATCTATGTTCGTAGCAACCGATATAAACGGATATTTCAGCTTTTCAAAATTATTTACGGTATTATATCTCGAATTTAAAATTTCAATATTAATCAAATCAAGAATACTTTGACCATTTGAAAGTGAACTTGGCAATATTGGTTTAAATCCATCTAATGAAAAAGATAATAAACTTTTATCCTGAATTTTTTTCTGCTCGAAATAAAGATTTTCTCTTGACGCTGTATTGCTTAATTTCAGAACGCTTAACCAGTTTGTTTTTCTAAATAACTCTGAGATTTCCGTTGAACTATAACCTGAACTTTTTAGTCCGCCTATCAAACTGCCTATACTTGTTCCTACTATTAAGTCAGGCTCAATATCGTATTTTTCCAATACTTTTAGAATTCCAATCTGTGAAATTCCTCTTGCTCCTCCACCGCTTAATACTAAACCGATTTTTTTATTATTGATTTTTTTAGGGAATAAATTAAAATCAGTTGTATCAAAGTTTACAGGATCTCTGAAATTTAACTCAACAATATCACCGGAATTGTTTTCCTGAGCAAGTGTTAAGCAAGGAATTAAAAATAATATTATAAATAGAATTTTATTCAGAAAATTTATATTTATTTATTAAGCCAATTGAAAAAATTATAATACCGATGAAAAGTCCTGGATACATAGGTTCAATACCAAACAGATAATTAATTTTTCCATCTAAAGTATTCACATTACCATAAATAAATGAAAATAAAGATATTAAAAATGAAAATATCATTGCAGTTAATATGAAATTACTTTTTATTTGTAATCCATTATAATAAGAAGAAATTACACTTATTAGAAGGGCAGGAATTACTAAACTTCCAATTGTGTACCACATTGAAACAACAGACGGAATAAGATAAATTATAAGTAAAGAAATCACTCCGGTAATTACCAACCCAATTTGAGTAAATAAATTTTTATCTTTATCACTTTTTCTGTTCTTGAATATTTTTGGGAATAAATCATTTCCCATTGTTGAACCTGAGATAAAAACATATGAATGTAACGTTGACATTATGGTTGCTATTAATCCTATAAAAAATATTGATTTAATCCCTTCCGGTAAGACACTCTCGGCAAGCATAGGATAGGCATAAACAGGATTTTCAAGATTATTAAAATGAAGAATTGCATACAATCCTGTTATTGTAGTTAGTGTATCAAAAATGAACCAAAAAATTAAACTAATCAATACTCCGTTCCTTGCTGTTTTTTCATCTTTGGCAGCGTAACATCTTTGATGAAATGATGGGTCAACAATTGCCCATGCTCCAATGAAAAACCAAACAAGAATATATTGCAATGAATAATCACCGGTCATACTTAAATATTTAGGGTCTAATAAACTGAAAAGTTCCGGTAAACTTGCAATATTTGAAATACAAAATGGGATAATTACTAAAAACCCGAGATACATAAGTATAAATTCATATTTATTAACGTTAACATCTGCATTAAGTCCACCTTTAAATAAAAATACCGTAGAAATGATTAAACAGAAAACAGTAGAATAAGCGAATGGAATTCCCGTTATCAGAGAGACTAAAACTCCGAGCATGAAAATATAAGGAGCAGGTGTAATTAAAAGAAATACCATTAAACCGCTAAATGCGGAAACTTTCTTCCCATAAGTTTTTTCTAATTTTTCCGGAATGGTAAAAAAATTACTCTCTCTTACTTTTTTTGCAAAAAATATTGCAAACAAGAAAACGAAAATGTAAAAAGGAAATGCGTATAAAAACCAACTGGAAATTCCACCGATATATACAAATTCACCAACACCTAAAATGCCGCCATAAAATGTTGAAACAAGCGTTGCTACAAAAGCAGGTAAAGTAAGAGTTCTCCCGGCAAGTAAATACTGTAACTTTGAATTTTCAGTGTTTTTAGATTTCAAGCCAATATAAAGAGCAATTGCAAAGTATAAACCAACTAAAATATAATCTGTTAATGAAAATTTAATCATTTTAAATAATGTTTCTTGAATAACAACATCGAACCCTTTTTGTAACTGATTTTTATAATATTACTTACTGATTCATTCAATGTTCCTTCTCTTACTCCAAATTCGAGTGATTCATTTTTTAAAGGATATTTTAATCCTTCAGTCTTTACTCCTGTTGCGATTGGAATTCCTAAAAATGAAACTATTTCGTTTTTTTTATATTTAAAAGTTATTGATTTATCAAAATAAAAAATTTCAAATTCATCATTAATCAATTTGATATTCATTTCCGGATGGAATCTTTTTGTAACGCTGAAATTATTAAAAGTATGATCGATTCTGTTGCTCACAGCACCACAAACAAAAATATTTTTAAAACCTGATTTTTTTGCAAAGTTTAATGCTTTTTCGTAATCTGTTGTTTCCTGTTCTGTAAGTTTAAGAATATTTGTATTAATAGATTTAAAATATCTGTAAGTCTTAGGCGATATTGAATCCATATCACCAATTATTACATCAGGAATGATGCTATGTTTATATAAATAATCTGTTGCACCATCAGCACTGATAATAGTTAATGACTTTTTACTTAAAATCTTATTAATAATTTTAATGTCCGGTTCTTTACCGTTTAAAAAAATTACAGCAGTTTTTTTTCTCATTTTAACAATTTTGTAAAAATAATTTTTAATTTAATGTCATTTCTAAATGCCACTATGTTATGGGGACTGGCAGCAATTTCCATCCCAATTCTGATTCACATTTTTAATTTGAGAAAAGTGAAAAAAGTAGAGTTTTCTACTCTGATGTTTCTTAAAGAACTTCAGAAATCAAAACTAAAAAGAATTAAATTAAAACAGATACTTCTTTTATTAACAAGAATATTTATAATAATTTTTCTTGTAATGGCTTTTTCTAAACCTGTCATTAATAATCTCCAGTCTTCCGGTTCTTCAGCAATTTCAAATGTATTTATTGTTATAGATAACTCATTCAGTATGTCCGTAAGGGATGAATCCGGCTCTTATCTTGACCAATCAAAAAATATTGTAGATCAGATTATTAGTAAATATAAAGATGTTGATAATGTATATATTATTCCGACTTCTGATTTATTATTAAAATATAAAGACTTTTTAGTNNATTTAAACTCTGTTAAGCCAAAAACAGATTCAGTAAATATTTCATATATAAAAAATAATTTATCACTAATTTTAAACTATTCAAATAATATTATAAATAATAATACAGGAATTGATAATAATGACATCTATATAATTTCTGATTTTCAAACAATAGATTTAGATAATATAAAAGAAAGCGAAATATATTCTTTTAAAAACTCAGATTTATATTTAATAAAATACGAAAACAGAATTGTTAATAATATAACTATAGAAGATTTTGAAATTCAGAATTCAATATTAAATTCAGACTCTGAGTTGAAATTGAAATTTAAAATTGCAAATAATTCAAAGTATAACGCTTTGAATAAAAATGTTAATCTTTTTGTTGATGGAAATAAAGTATCCGAAAAATATATTGACCTTTTGCCTGATTCAAAAAATGATGTTGAAATGAATTTCAGAGTTGAAAAAATTGGAAATGTTTTCGGGAAAATTGAATTAGTCCGTGATGATTTACTAATGGATGAGATTAAAGAAGATAACTCTGTTTATTTTAATTTATTTATTCCTGATAAATATGAAATATTAATAAATGAATTTGAAAACAGTTCGTCAAACTATATTGACCTGCTAATAAATTCATTAAAAATTCAGGATTTATCTGGTTATTCGCAAAACTTAACTTTTAATGTTAATAAGGCATCAGTTAATTCTGAAAATCTTGAGAATTATAATTTAATAATCCTCAGTGGACTTAATTCTATTGATGAAAATACTTCAATTAAATTATACGATTTTGTATTAAACGGTGGCGGCTTATTAGTCTTTCCGGGTAACTCACCTGATTTTCAAAATTTAAACTCAAGTTTCTTTTCCAGATTCAATGGATTATTATTAAATAGAGAGTTGAACGGTTATAATGAAATGAAGTTTACATATTTCAATACAAAACATCCTATAATAGAGAATATATTTATTTCAGATGATGTAGTTTTTGATAATCCTGTCAATATTAAATCATATTATGAAATTCTAAAAAATAAAAACTCGGTTTCATTAATTTCACTAAATAATAATTCTGATTTCTTAGTCGAATCAAAAGTGGGAGAGGGAAGTATAATTGTATCTTCTGTTCCTGCTGATTTAAATAAATCTGATTTTCCAATTAATCGGATTTTTGCACCTGTTATTTTCAGGTCTATATTATATCTCAGTAATAATTTTGAACTGAACAAATATCTTCAAATTGGAAAAAATAATTTAATAAAATTAAGATTAAAACCCGGAAATTTGGTTTTGGAAACTCCTGATAACACTTCAAAAAATATTTTTGTATCTTCCGATTACATAAATATTGATTATAACAAATTTACACAATTTCCCGGAAATTATTTGTTAACAGATTCACTCGGGAATAAACAATATTTCTCATTAAATAAAAATTCGGTCGAAAGTAATCTGCTTTATGCTAATGAAAATGAATTAGAATCTTATTTTGAAAAATATAATTTTAGGAATATTGAAATAATGAATGCAGGGAATAATATTGGAAATTCAATCACTCAATTAAGAAGCGGATTTGAATTATGGTGGATATTCTTAATACTATCAGGAGTTTTCATTTTAGTTGAATATTTTTTAAGTAGGAATCTTGAAAATTAATCAACTTTTACTTCCGAAAAATCACCAATTGATAATTCACCTTTAAAATTTTTTAATTTTGAATTCACTCCAATAATTGAATTTGTAATTTCACAGCCGGAAATTTCACAATTAGATTCAATTATAGAATTTGTAATTTTAGAATTCTTTATTTTACAATTCTCGTGAATTGATACATTCTCTCCTATCTCAGAATTTTCTATCTCAACATTCTTTGCAATAAATATCGGTTTAGTGATTTTAGTATTCTGAAATTGATAAATATTATTTAAATGATATTTATTAAGTATATAAGAATTAGTTTCTAAAATAGTATTATGTTTTCCACAATCAAGCCATCCCTCTATTGAATATGTCAGCATTTCCTCACCTTTTGTAAGCATTTTTGACAACGCATCTGTTAACTGATATTCATTATTGGTTTTAATTTCATTCTTGAATAAAAATTCAATTGCCTCAAATAAAATATTGCTGTTTTTAATGTAATATAATCCTACAATTGCTTCGTCTGATTCAGACACATCTTTTGAAATCGGTTTCTCTATAAATTTCGTAATTATTCCTTTTTCATTTTTTTCAACTACTCCAAACCTTCTTGGATCATCTACTTTTTTAATGCCTATAACTGATTTATTACTATTAATCATACTTTTTAAATCCACATCGAATAAAGTATCACCAAGAATTATAAAAACATCATTCTCTTTATCTGATTTAAAAGCAGGTTTTGAAGTGTAAATAGCATGCCCTAAACCTTTTGGCGTTTCTTGTGTTATAAACTCAAACTTTATTTTATTATTTGTTCCGAATTCTTTTAATATATAATCTTTTATATCATCACCTAAATACCCGATAATAAATATTATATGGTCAGAAATATTTTCTTTTATAATCTGATTGACAATAAAATATATCATCGGCTTATGGGCAACTTTAAGCAATACTTTCGGATGTAATAAAGTATGAGGTCTCAATCGTGATCCAAATCCGGCAACAGGTATTACAATTTTCATTATTATAAAATTTTTGATTTTAAGAATTCATCAAACCCACTCATCGCTTCATCTTTTGCATCGGAATTTTTCAATCCTGCAGTCGCAATATTTGCCTTGCCTCCACCACCTGCACCGAATTTTTTTGCATATTCTCCTAATAATTTCCCTGCATTTAAACCGAATTTAGACAAAACAACATCTCCAATACTTAACATCATATTAACTTTATCTTCACTTGTTAAACACAAAAAAACAACATAATCTTTTAAAATATTTTGTAAATAATCTCCGATTTCTTTCACTTCATCTTTTGATGATATATTGAATTCACTTTTAATTAAATTAAATTTATCATTCAGACTAATCGAATTTATCTTTAACTCTGATAATTTAGTAAAAATATTTTCAAGATTTTTTTTCATCTGTTCTTTTTGAAACAGTTTATTCTGTTCAAACAGATTTTTGTTCTCTTCTCTTATCAAATTTCCGGATGTAATTATTGATTGACTGATTAATTTCATTTTTTCGGAATCAGTAAATTCTATATTACTCAAATTTTCTGAAATTTTGTCCGGTGTAAATTCAGAGTTAATTTTATTTTTAATTTCATCTTTCCAAATTGAAAATATTTTTTTATGTTCTTCGTTTTTATTCTCTAAATATTCTTTTGTTTTATCACCCGTCACTGCTACAATCCTCCTTACACCGGAAGATATACTTTCCTCTTTTATAATCTTAAATAATCCAATTTCATTGGTATTGGCAATGTGTGTCCCACCGCAAAATTCAACTGAGAAATTTTCATCAATAATAACAACTCTCACTTTCTCACCATATTTCTCGCCAAAGAATTTCTTAACATTCGGAATTTTATTTGCTTCCTCAATCGGAATATCCGCTAATGTATTTACTTTTATATTCTCAAAAATTTTGTTGTTGACTGTATCTTCAATCTGAGCAATCTCATAATCTGTCACTTTCTGAAAATGAGGAAAATCAAATCTTAAATATTCATCTGAAACTAAAGACCCCATCTGTTTTATGTGTTCCCCTAAAACTCGCTTCAGAGTTTCATGAAATATATGTGTGGCGGAATGATTTCTCTCTATTCTTTTTCTTCTTTCAAAATCAATCACTGCTTTCACTTTATCATTTTCGTGTAAATTAACTTTATCCTTACTCATCACACCGTATTTATTTGAACCTGTGATTATAATTTCTGTTTTATCCGGTAAAATCAATCTTCCTGTATCACTAATCTGTCCTCCGCTTTCTGAATAAAATGGATTGGTTTCAAGATATATCACTTCATCTATTCCGATTATTTTAGTTTCTATTCCTTTTGAATTTATATCATAAGGATTATAATTCACATTTAAGTTTTCAACGGATTCTCTATTTATCGAATTTATTGTTTCTTTCCTTGCACCTCTTGCTCTTTCTTTCTGTTTAGTCATCTCTTCATTAAATACTTTTGTATCAACTTTAAATCCCTTTTCTTCAGCGATAACCTCTGTCAAATCAAGTGGAAATCCAAATGTATCATATAATTTAAAAGCATCCTTACCCGGAAAAATTTTATCTTTGTTGCTCTTTATTTTTTCATAAACATCATTAAACAATTCAATTCCTTTGTCAAGAGTTAGATTAAAACTTTCTTCCTCTGCTTTTATAATTTTTTCTGCGTATTCTTTTTTATTTACAATTTCAGGAAAAACATCTCCGAATTTTTCAACTACAATATCAACAAGTTTATATAACACAGGTTCATTATAGTCAAGTTTTCTTGCAAGTCTTGATGCTCTTCTTAAAATTCTTCTTAATACATAACCTCGCCCTTCGTTAGATGGAATTGCACCATCACTAATTGCAAATGTGAGAGTTCTTATGTGATCCGCGATTGCATTCATAGGGGATATCTTTTCTCCTTCATATTTATTCCCGGTTATCTCTGTTATTTTTTTTATAATTGGCTGGAAAATATCAGTATCATAATTTGATGTCTTATTCTGAAGTACTCTCGTTACTCTTTCAAATCCCATTCCGGTATCTATGTGTTTCATTGGCAGTGGTTCGAGATTACCATCCGAATTTCTGTTGTATTGAATAAAAACCAGATTCCAAATTTCCATAACATCATCAATTCCCGCATTTACATCATCTGCTTTACAACCATTTTCTGTAAAGTCATAATGAATTTCACTGCATGGTCCACAAGGTCCTGTTTCTCCCATTTCCCAAAAATTATCTTTTTCGTCAAACCTAAGTACGTGTGATTTTATAACATCGGTATTATTTATCCAAATATCATATGCTTCATCATCAGTTTTATATACAGTAACCCACAGTCGAGATTTATCAATCTTCCAAACCTTTGTCAGCAATTCCCAAGCCCATTCAATTGCTTCTTTTTTATAATAGTCACCGAATGACCAGTTGCCAAGCATTTCAAAAAATGTATGATGAGTTCCGTCTTTCCCAACATCTTCAAGGTCATTGTGTTTTCCACCGGCTCTGATACATTTCTGTGTATCGGTTGCTCTTGTATAATCCCTTTTTCCATTTCCAAGGAATACATCCTTAAATTGATTCATACCTGCATTTGTAAAAAGCAAAGTCGGATCTTCAAATGGCACAACAGGTGCAGAAGGCACTATTGTATGCTTTTTTTCTGCAAAAAACTCCAAAAAAGATTTTCTTATTTCGTTAGATTTCATATAATTCAAAATAATCAATAACATATCTAAACTCTATGAAGTTAAATTAGCATTTTTAAGTATTTAATGAATTAAGATATGAAGAATTTTTATCTTTAATACACTTAAATAATATCTGATATTTATAATATGGAAAGCAGGGAAAACAATACAAAAAATCATTACGATAACTACTTAGGAAATTTTTACAGTTGGTCTGCAGGAGATTTCATATCCGGAAAAGAAAAATTTATTTCTTTATTTAAAAACCATAAAATCACAGGAAGTACAGGAGATTTAAAAGAAATTGCGATTGATGTCGGTGCAGGACATGGAATTCACTCTTCAGCACTCGCTGAACTGGGGTATGAAGTTTTGGCAATTGATTTTAATCAACAGTTGTTAAATGAATTGAAAGTAAATACTGCCGGTCAGGATGTTAAAACAATTTATGATGATATTAAAAACCTTAAACATTACGCAACACAAAATCCTGCATTAATTATATGTATGGGTGATACGATTACGCATTTTGAAACTTTAAATGAAATTGAAAAAATTCTTGAAGATTCTTTTGATATTTTAATCAATGGTGGTAAATTTATTACTTCATTTCGGGATTATTCAATTGAATTGAAAAATAACGACAGGTTTATACCTGTAAAAAGCGATGAAAATAGGATTTTATTATGTTTTCTTGAATTTTTTAAAGATAAGGTAAAAGTGAACGATTTATTTTATGAAAAACAAAATGGAAACTGGAAATTTAATGTTAGTTCATATTGTAAATACCGATTATCAGAAAATCGTATGTCAGAAATATTGAAAAATACAGGTTTCAAAATACTTGATAAATTTATTGATAATGGAATGATTTATTTTATTTGTGAAAAATGACATTATTCACTGCTATCAAAATTGGAATTGAATAAAATTGCTATAATTGGTATCTTATTTGTTCACTGTAATAATTTACTTTTTTATAATTTCAGCGAATTTTGTAATCTGATTCAACCAAAAAAGATTTAAATACAAACCAATTTTAATTTATAAATGAATATACCTGAAGATTTAAAATATACTAAAGATCATGAATGGGTCAGAATTGATTCTGATGGAGTTGCTGAAATCGGTATAACCGAATATGCTCAGGGTGAGTTAGGCGATATTATATATGTTGGAATTGAATACTCGATTGATGGAGATGTTGCAAAAGGTGAGGAAATAGGTACGATTGAAGCAGTTAAAACTGTCGCTCAAATTTACAGCCCTGTAACCGGAAAAATTCAAGATATTAATATAGATGTTAACGACAGCCCTAACGATATAAATACTGATCCTTACGGAAAAGGATGGCTCGTGAAAATCACTCCTACAAAACCGGAAGATTTAAACGAATTGATGGATGCTAATGCATACAAAGCATTAATAGGATCTTAATTTTTTAATTATAAGTTTTTTAAGTATAATTCGTTCTTTACTATGAATAAAATGAACAAGATGAATATGGAAATCAGAATTTCAAATTTAAATGATGGAAATCATTCTTTTAGTTTTGAAACTGATCCGATAGATTTTGAAATTAAAGATGTTGATTTTAGTAATCCCGTTAAAACTTTAGTTGAAATTGATAAATCGGGTTCGCAATATAACCTGAAAGCTAATATAACAGGCAAATATATAATGAATTGTGAAAGATGTCTTGATAAATATGAACAAACTTTTGATATTAATTTTGAATTGATATATAAAATTGATTTTAAAGGTGATTTTATAAATAATGAATTCGATGAAGATTCTAATTTAATCTTCATATCTCCTAATACACATCACATAGATATTAAAAATGATGTTAGAGATTTTCTGATTTTGAATATACCGATGAGAAAAATTCCTGATGAACATGATGGAAAATGTGTGTATTGTGAAAAAGAAATAAACAATGAATATAAATCTGATACGACGAATGAAATAAATCCCATTTGGGAAAAATTGTTAAAAAATAAAAATAATTAATAGTATATGCCAAATCCAAAAAGAAGACATTCAAAAACAAGAGGAAGAAAGAGAAGAACTCATTATACAGCTACAGCTCCGACTTTATTGTCATGTCCGAACTGCTCAGAAATGAAACTCTCACACAGAGTTTGTTCAACTTGCGGTTTTTATGACGGGTAATCAGTTGTCATTCCGAAAAAATAAATAGTTGCAGTAGATTTGAATTATGAGCGAAATAATCAATATAGCAGTTGATGCGATGGGAGGTGATTTCGCTCCTGTAAACGAAATAGAAGGAGCAATCCTTGCTGCTTCTGAAAATAAATCTTCATTACATATCATTCTTACTGGTGATGAGAAATTACTGACGGGAGAAATCAGTAAACGAACAAATTTCCCTTCAAATATTTCCATACAAAACGCCAAAGAAGTTATAACAATGGAAGATTCTCCTTCCGAAACTTATAAATCAAAACCGGATTCATCTTTGGCTGTTGCTTTAAATCTTGTAAAATCAGGTAAAGCACATGGCTGTATTTCTGCCGGAAATACCGCNNGTGATAAAGTTGGAAGACCTACAATTGGTTCAATATTTCCTACTTCAGGAGAAATGACAATGGTGTATGATGTAGGTGCTTCTGTTGATTGCAAACCTATGCATTTATACCAATATGCAATTATGGGTAGTATGTATATGAATATTATGTATGGAATAAATAATCCGACTGTCGGACTTCTGAATGTTGGAGAAGAAAAATCAAAAGGGGATGAGCTTACAATAAAGACTTATGAATTATTAGAAAAATCAAAATTAAATTTCATAGGAAATATAGAAGGAAGGGATATTTTAAAAGGGAATTGTAATGTTGTAATTTGTGATGGATTTGTCGGGAATGTAATTCTTAAATTTGCCGAAAGTGTTCTTGATTTTTTGAAGGATTCATTTAGAAGTTATGCAGATGAAAGTTTAATGAAAAAAGTTAAAGTCGGATTAATGAAAGGTACTATGAAAGATATTTTACAAAGATTTGATTACCAGAAATATGGCGGTGTACCTTTGCTCGGAGTAAAAGGAATTTCAATAATTGGTCACGGAAAATCATCACCACTGGCAATCAAGAATATGATTATGAAAGCGGTGGAGGTGTATAAAAAAGATGTGATTAAAAGTATTGAAAATGAACTGAAATCAATAAATTTTTAAAAACTAATACTACTTTTAACCCTTTAAATTTACTGAATTTATTGTTATTTTTGAGGTTTAATATACGATAATGGCAAAACAGCAATCATTTATAGACAAAGCCGGTAAAGGAAAGAAATCAGAATTACTGGTTACTTGTCCCGATACAGGTAAAGAAACAAAAATCATAAACGTGAGATATGTTGAAACTGTGAAAACAGAAAAAGGTACTTGGAAATTTCTTGACAGAAATATGAAAGTGTACGAATCAACATATAAACCATATTTAGGTTAATTTAAAATATCAATTTAAATGAACTTCATCTTTTGTTGCAGATTAAGTTCATTTTTTTATAAGGAAAAAATCTATGTCAAAAGTTTGTGAACTAACAGGAAAAAGACCATTGACAGGTAACAATGTTTCCCATGCTAATAACAAAACGAAAAGAAGACAACTTCCTAATCTCAAAAAAAAGAGAATCTGGATAGAAAGTGAAAAACGTTGGGTTACGCTAAAGTTATCTGCAAGAGCAATTAAAACAATTAATAAAAAAGGTACTAAAATACTGCAAAATATCTAATGCAGGAAATTGATTTTTCGTCAGGCAATGCGGTGATTAGTATTATAATTCCGACATTAAATGAAGAAAAATTAATTCTTAAAACTCTTTCGCAATTCACTCCGGAGATAAAAAAGAAGTATTCTCTGGAATTGATAATTAGTGATGGAGGAAGTGACGATAAGACAATTGAACTTGTTAACGGATTAACAGATGTAGTTGATAAAATTACTATACATAATGTTAACAGAAAACAGAACATTTCCGAAGGGCGAAACAAAGGAGCTCAAATTTCAAAAGGAGATGTTCTTATTTTTTTTAATGCTGATACCTGCATTAAAGATATAGAGCTTTTCTTCAGCAAAGTGATTGAAATTTTCAAAAGCTCTGATGTTTCTGCAATTGCTTGTCCTGTTTACGTTTTTCCGGAAGAAGAGATTTTGATTGATAAATTGTTCCATGCTTTTTATAATAATTATACAAGATTGATTAATAAGTTAAAGCTTGGTATGGGAAGAGGTGAAGCACATATTGTCAGAAGAGATGTTTATCTTTCGCAAAAAGGGTATAATGAAAAATTATTTGCCGGGGAAGATTATGATTTTTATAAACGGATTGGAAGAAATGGTAAAATTAAATTTAGTAAAGACTTAATAATTTTTGAATCTCCGAGAAGATACAGAAAATTCGGATATTTCAAAGTGTTTATGGATTGGTATTTAAATTCGATTTATGTTACTTTTTTTAATAAATCCAGCTCTGACGTTTGGGAGCAAGTACGTTGAGTTTCTTTAGTGTTCTTTGTAATAGCAAAGAAGGTATAAATGCAAGATGCGGTTATATTAAAACTGCACATTCCGAAATTGAAACTCCGGTTTTTATGCCGGTTGGGACTTTAGGAACAGTGAAAGCAGTTGACGTATCATATCTGAAGAGCTTTGATTGCAGAATTTTGCTTTCAAATACTTATCATTTATATTTAAGACCCGGTATTGAAGTTCTTGAAAATGCAGGAGGACTTCATAAGTTTATGAATTGGGATAAAAGTATTTTAACTGACAGCGGAGGTTTTCAGGTCTTTAGTCTTTCCGCTCTGAAAAAAATTTCGGATGAAGGTGTTGAGTTTTCTTCACACATTGACGGATCAAAACATTTTTTTACTCCGGAAAAAGTTGTTGATATTCAAAGATCAATCGGATCAGATATTATGATGTCTTTAGATGAATGTATGCCATTTCCAATTTCTGAAACTGATGCTAAAAAGTCTTTGAGCATTACTCATAACTGGGAAAAAAGATGTTTAGAACATTTGAAATCAACACAACCAAAATATGGATTTGAACAATTTCTTTTTTCCATAAATCAGGGAAGCATTTATAAAAATCTTCGCAAGGAAAGTATTGAATTTCTTGATAACTTAGATTTTTCAGGTAATGCAATCGGTGGGCTCGCTGTTGGAGAACCGAAAAACCTGATGAATGAAACAGTTAATTTCTGTGTGGAACATATGAACCCTGAAAAACCGAGATATCTTATGGGTGTTGGTACGCCGGAAGATTTATTGAATTGTGTTGAGAATGGTATTGATATGTTTGATTGTGTTTTACCTACTCGAAATGCTCGTCACGGAAAAATTTATACTTCATTTGGAGAGATTAATATTAAAAATTTAAAATATAAATTTGACAATAATTCTCCAGATAGCGAATGTAAAACTTATACTTCAGAAAATTTTTCTCTTTCGTATTTAAGACATTTGTTTATTTCAGGGGAAATTCTCGGAAGTATCTTGATTTCGATTCATAATATTGGATTCTATTTAAACCTGATGAAAAATATCAGAAAAGCAATTAGTGAAAATAATTTTTTAAGTTTTAAAAAAGATTTTTTAAATAAATATTTATCAAATAAAAATAAATAAACGTGGAAAACATAATTNNTATTAATCATAGTAATTTTTTATTTTGTAATTTTAAGACCTCAGCAAAAAAGACAAAAGGAAAGACAAAAACTTCTTGATTCTGTTACAAAAGGTGATAAAGTAATTACTGCTGGTGGTATTCATGGCACTGTTGATGGGATTGAAGATAATACATTACTTGTAAAAATTGCAGAAGGAATTAAAGTGAAAATGGAAAGATCTGCGATAACAACTATTATTGGAAAAACTGATATAACTCCACAAAAGAAATAATGCCTTCAAAAGATAAAATAAAACTTGATTCTATAGAATCTGCTCTTGAAGATTATAAAAACGGAAAAATCGTTATCGTAGTTGACGATGAAGATCGTGAAAATGAAGGTGATATGATTTTCTCAGCGGAGAAATGTACTCCGGAACTTGTTAATTTTTTAATTAAAAATGCAGGTGGTTTAATTTGTGTTCCAATGGAAGAAGACAGACTTCAGGAGTTGGAATTAAATATGATGACTTCAGTAAATACGGCACTTCATGAAACTGCTTTTACTGTTAGTGTTGATTATAATATAGGTACAACTACGGGTATTTCTGCATTTGACAGAGATAAAACAATCAGATCGTTAGTTAAAAGTGATACAAAACCTTCCGATCTCGGAAGACCCGGTCATATCTTTCCTCTAAAAGCTATGAAAGGAGGAGTTTTGAGAAGAGCCGGGCATACTGAAGCTGTAGTTGACCTTGCAAGAATGTCTGGTCATTATCCTGCAGGTGTGCTTTGTGAAATACTTAATGAAGACGGAACTATGGCAAGACTTCCTGATTTAATGAAAATTGCAAAAAAGTTTAATATGAAATTAATAAGCATAAAAGATTTAATTGAATACAGATTAACTAAAGAAAAACTTGTTCACGAAAAAATTGAAACAAGATTACCTACAAGATTTGGTGATTTTAAAATTCATTTATTTGAAAGTGATGTTGATTCTAAAGAACATATCGCTTTGGTAAAAGGTGAAATAAATCCTGATGATGCGGTATTAATTCGTGTTCATTCAGAATGTTTAACAGGTGATATTTTTGGATCACTGAAATGTGATTGTCGTGACCAGCTTATCCAATCAATGAGAATGATTGAGAAAGAAGGCAAAGGTATCGTTTTATATATGAGGCAAGAAGGCAGGGGAATAGGACTTAGCAATAAACTAAAAGCATATGAGTTGCAGGAAAAAGGTAAAGATACTGTTGATGCGAATTTAGAACTCGGCTTTAAACCCGATTTAAGAGATTATGGAATTGGTGCTCAGATACTTTGTAAACTTGGAGTGAGAAAAATTAAACTGATGACAAACAATCCTAAAAAAGTTGTAGGTCTTCAGGGTTACGGGTTGGAAATTGTAGAAAGAATTCCGATTGAAATTGAATCCAATCCTGAAAACGAAAATTATTTAAATACAAAAAGAGATAAACTCGGACATTTAATATTAGTAAATAAATAAACAAAATTATGGAAAATACCGGAGCTGTTTACCTTTCAAGAGACAGACTAGTTGAACTTGAACAGGAATTATTAGATCTTAAGACAAATCAAAGAAAATCAATTGCGGAAAGAATTGCTGAAGCACGTTCACAAGGTGATCTAAGCGAAAATGCTGAATATGATGCTGCGAAAGAAGAACAGGGAAATCTTGAATTAAAAATAGCCAAACTTGAAAATGTATTATCACGTGTTGTAATTGTTAATCCTGAAGATATACCGGATGGAGAAACAAGAATATTATCTAAAGTATTGGTTAAAGACAAAACATTAAAAGAAAAAATAACTTATACTTTGGTTTCACCCGAAGAAGCTGATTTTGATAACGACAAAATTTCTGTAACTTCACCGGTAGGCAAAGCTTTATTGAACAAAAAAGTTGGTGATATTGTTATAGTAGAAGTACCAGCAGGAAAAATGGAGTACGAAGTATTGGAAATATCTAAATCTATTTAAATGTCAAAACCAAAATTTTCTGAAATAAAAGTCGGCATTTTTGTTCTTGGAGCAGTAATACTTATTTTAGCAACCTCTTTCTGGGCTAAAGGATTTATAGCGAGTAAAGATTTACGTGAAATGAAGGCTTATTTTACTAATGTCTCAGGTTTAAATGTTGGAGATCCGGTAACTGTTATGGGTGTTAAAATGGGTCGTGTCGAAGAGATAAAATTAGTCGGTGATTCAATTGAGATTGATTTTACATTGGATAAATCTGTTAAAGTTAAACAGGATTATAAAATAGAAGTTGCTATTCTTGAGCTTATGGGAGGGAAATGTATTTTTATTAATCCCGGCAAAAGTAATGTTGAAATTGATTATGCTTATCATATGAATGGCAGCGAAGGAGCTGATTTAGGTGCAATGTTTAGAAAAGTGGATGCACTTGGTGATTCTGTATCCATATTACTCGGTAAATTTTCATCAAATTCTGATAATATAAACAGAGTGCTTTTGAATGTTAACGATTTAATTGGTGACCCTCAGTTAAAAAGCAATATGAAAGGAACTTTAGCAAACTTTGAATCTACTTCAAGAAATCTTAATCTCCTTGTAGCAGAAAACAGGGTATCACTCGGAAATCTTTCTTCAAAAGTAGGACAAACTGTTGATAATGTTAATACTATACTTGATGATAGCAGTCCCGAATTCAAAAAAACTTTTGACAATATTCAGATTTTAACCGGAAGAGTAGATAGTTTAATAAATAATCTTAACACTATGGTGTTGGATATTCAGGATGAAAAAGGATCGGTTGGGAAGTTTATTTACGATGAAAAATTTTATGAGAATATGAACAAAACTTTAATAGAAATAGAAAAATTAACTAAGAAAATTCGAACTGACGGAGTCAAGATAAATTTATTTTAAAAAAAAGCCGGTTTAAACCGGCTTTTTCATTTATATTAATTTCTATTTAATTTTTATTTTATATCAAACGCCAGATTTACTCTGTGAGTCGAACCAACATTCCCGAGAGAATTAAAAGCATAATCTAATCTGTAATTATTAATTTTTATACCTACACCGGTTGAAAATCCTGCAAGCCCAACAGCACTGCCGGTTTTTAAATCCTGTCTTTGCTGGTTATTATATCCAAGTCTTAAATCAACATAATCGTTCAATAAAAATTCACCTCCTACTTTAAAGTTCTTAAACTTATCTCCAAAATTATCAGTCTTATCGGTTAAATTTGATAATGATAAATGGACCGTTAAAGGTAAATAATCTAATTGTTTACTGACACCCACAGTAAGATTTATCGGTAATGATTCTGAAGTATTAGAGTATTTTGATAGTTGCGTACCGAGATTTAGAAGACTCAATCCCGCAGAAAATTTATTTGAAGGCAAATAATACAACAGTCCTAAATCAGTCGCAATTGCTGTTGATGAATATTCATCAATACTTGAATATATAAATTTAACATTTACACCCCAACTTAAATCAGGATTAAAATTTTTGGCAAAACCTACTGAAAATGCCAAATCACTCGCTCCAAAAGTACCTAAATCATTCGACTGTTCATCAAATTTTTTAAATGAACCGTAATCTAAATATCTTAATCCGGCTCCTACAAAACCAATATCTTTGTATTTTGTAGTATAAGCAGCATTGCCCGAATTTATATCAAGCAAATATTTAAAAAACCCGACTGATGCTTTTGTCCTATTCATCGTGGTCATTGCCGCAGGATTATAAAACAATCCATTTACATCATTGTGCATAGATACAAAACTATTTGCCATTGCTGATGACCTCGCATCAACTCCAAGATTTAAAAAATTATAAATTTTATCTGTTTGTGCTTGGGCGGAAATGAAAAGGCAGTTAAACAAAAATAATACTGCTGTGATTTTTATCTTTTTCATAATTAAATTTAATTTAAGTAAATCGTCTCTTTTTTTCTCTATATTATCTGAATATTTTTTTTCTGTGTAAAAATAAGATTTGTAACATCTCTCTTAAAGGGAAAATTTTATCTTCCTTTTTTAAAAATCTCTGAAACCATAAAACCTGAAAAAATAAATATCGCACCGGCAATTTGAACGGATGAGAATAATTCGTTTAGAAGTATTATAGAGAATATTACTGCAAAAACCTGTTCCATACTGTATATCAGTCCTGCTTTTACCGGTGTAGTATATTTTTGATATTTATTAATTAAATAAATCCCAACAAAAGTTGACATTACAGAATTTATAATCAATGATGCACTTGATAAAATTTTTGGTGTAAATTTAAAATTTTCTCCATTTTCAAAGATTAATGTTGATAGAGTACACAAAATTAACATACCTATAAACTGTCCAAAAAGTAAAGCGTTAAAATCAGAATTTTCTTCACTCGTAAAAATATCAACATATAAAATATGAAATGCGAAAGCTAACGCACAAATAAAAGTCAACATATCTCCAAAATTAAAATTGAATGAATGCATTCCTGTAAGCAAAACTAAACCGATGGAAACTAAAATAATACCGGCTACATTTGCAATCGAAGGTATTTTTTTAATTATGAAGTATTGTATAAACGGTAGAATTACAATGTAAGTTCCTGTAATAAACGCTGAATTTGATGCTGTTGTATAAACCATTCCGACTGTCTGAGTAATAAACCCAAGAAATAAAAATATTGAAAGCAAGAAACCTCTGAAAATATCTTTTTTAGTATAGTTTTTTATTTTATTAAAAGTGAAACTTAAAAAAATTATTGTGGTGATTAAAAACCTGATTAAGACGGAGAATTGTGGGGAGTAATCTTCTAAAATGAATTTTGAAAGCGGAAAGGATAACCCCCAATTTACTGTTACAAATAGTAATATAAGCTCGTATTTTAAACTTTTATTTTTGATTTCTAAAATCCGATTTTAGATTTGTAAATCAAAAAGAAACAAGCAAGTAACCATATAATTGAATTCACTATTATCGGGATATCTCTTGTAACAATTTGAGTAGGACTTTCTCCTAAATTTTTCTTGTGAATTAAATATAAATATCTGAAAATTCCATATGTAACAAATAGAGTTGTAAAAATTAAATTTTCAGTTTTAAATGTTTCTATTGTTTTTGCTGACGCCGTATAAAGTGCATAAGACATAATTGTACCTGCGGCGGCTATGGTATTCATTTGATCAGTAAAGGCAATGCTGTATTGATGCAAAACTTTTCTTTGCTTTTGAAGTTTATCTGCTTCGGTTTGCTGGGAAAGTTCTGCTCTCCTTTTTGATATTGCGAGAAATAAGGATATAAAAATAGTTGTAACTAACATCCAAGAAGAAACAGGAACATTAATGGCATATGCACCTCCTTCTACTCTTAAGATAAATCCAAACGAAATAAAAAATACATCGAGCAATACAATATTCTTAACTTTAAATGTATAAATCAGATTTATTACAAGATATAAACATAATATAATAATGAATTTATAATTCAAATTGAAACAAATGAGAACCGTAAGAATTGAAAGTATGAACGCAAAAATGAGAGCTTCTTTTATTTTCACTTCACCGGAGGCAAGAGGTCTGAATCTCTTTTTCTTATGGACTTTGTCTGACTCAATATCTGCAATATCATTGAATATATAAACTATACTTGAAGCAAAACAAAATGCAATAAATGCCAAAATGTTTGTCATCAGTAAATCTAAATTTGTAATCTGCAAAGCAAATAAAATTGCTGCGAAACAAAAAAGATTTTTAATCCACTGTTTAGGTCTCGAAAGTTGAATCAGTTTCAGCAGTTTCATTTGCTATTATAATTGTATTTGTAAATTTTCATTTCTTCACCACCACAAATCGTGTTAAATATTAATTTTTCTGATTTAATAAATTCTAAATTATCTTTTCTTCTTTCAAGGAAATCGGGAAACCAATGATCATAAATTATAACATATTCAACATTATTTCTTTTGAATAATGATTGTAACGAATCTAACCCTTCATGAATTTCCAGTTTCCTGTATTGAAATAATTCAGGAGTAACTAAGCCTGCCATATCAATAATTTTATTATCTGTAAAATAACCTATTGCACCTATATCATTAATTGCCAAACCTGAGTTTGAATTTACATTTTCTTTAACCCAATGTGCAATCTTAACTTGTTGATCATTAATATTGGAAGTATTTAATCCAATATTCACAGCGTAAACAAAATAATAAGGTAAATTTAAAAATAATATGATATAAAATAAATATTTTAATTTAATAAATTTAAATTTTTTATCCTTAATGTAATTATTATAAAGAAAATTTAGTGTAAATATTACTGCAATTGCGAAAAAGGGAATCAATGGTATTGTATATCTTGAATGATGTCTCCAATTAGGAATTAAAACTGAGGAAAATATTGGTAATAAAAATAACCAATAAAAAATAATTGAACCGCTTTTTTGTAAATCTCTGAACTTTTTTATATTAAAAATGAAAAATACAAATCCTGCTAACCATAAAATTCCTGACAATAAATTATCTCTGAAAAAATATACACCGACAATCCTGAGATAATTAACATCAGGAAGGAATCTTAAATATCCACCTTGCCCTTCGTATGTATTTGGTGTAAATGAACCGCCATAAAGTTTTGAAAAGAGCGGATATGGAATAACCAGTATAAGAAATATTACAATACCAATTATTAATTGCAAATTTATTTTTTTATGAATAAAAATATCATAAAGTAGAATTATAATACTTAACAGATATCCCTCAGGTCTTGATAAACAAGCAAGTGCGAGAGTGATTGAAATTAATATTTTCTTTTCAGGAAATTTCAGATACAAATATACTGAGAGAAGACAAAAAAATGAAAACATTGTCGTTTCCATACCTGATAGAGAAGCCCAATTAAATCTTCCGGTTAAAATGACGATGCTTGTCGAAATTACAGATAGAATATCAGCATTATCAAATTGCGAATTTTTATAAAATAAATATGATAATTTGTAAGTAAATAAAACTGAAAGAAGAAAAAAAATAATTGATAACGAAACTGATGTGTATAAGTGATAGGGGATTATTGTAAATAAACTTCCGAGTATGATAACCCAAAGCGGAGAAGTTGAACCTGAACTGAATTCACCCGGATTATACTGAAAAAAATTACCTTCTGAAAAATTTTTTGCAAATTTTAAATGAATCCAGGAATCATCAAGTGGAAAGGCGAGATTTCCGTTAGTGTAATAAAATTCAAAACCAATGAATATACATTGGCTTAGAATTGCAAAAATTATTAAATAAAATAAATTTTTATTTTTGTTATTTTCTTGAATAAAATATTTTTATAAACAAAGATTAGAATACTGCCTGCTCTTCATAAACTCCGAATGGTACTTTTAATTCATTACACATTTCACCGAGTGTTACATATTTCCTTGCACAGTCCAATGCTCTTGGCATTAAGTTTGTACCATCTTCAGCAGACTTTTTTAATTCTGCCAATGCTTTTTTAACATCTTCCTGATTACGGGATGCTTTTAATTCCTTTAATTGTTTAACTTGTTTTTCTTCCACTTCTTTAGAAATAGTTAAAATTGGAATATCAATCTTTTCGTTTTCTTCAACAAAATCATTCACACCTACAACAATCTTTTCTTTTCTGTCAAGTTCCTGTTGATATTTATAAGCAGCATCGGCGATTTCTCTTTGGAAAAATCCATTTTCTATACATGCTATAACTCCCCCCTGTGAATCAATCATATCAAAATATTTATTTGCTTCTGCTTCTAAGTCATCAGTAAGTTTTTCAACAAAATAACTGCCTCCTAAAGGATCAGCAACGTTAATAACTCCATGTTCATGTGCTATAATCTGTTGTGTTCTTAATGCAATTTTTACTGCTTTATCGGAAGGTAATGCAAGTGTTTCATCCATCGAATTGGTATGCAAACTTTGTGTTCCGCCTAAAACCGCTGCAAGTGCTTCAATTGCTGTTCTCACAATATTATTCTCAGGTTGTTGGGCAGTTAATGAACAACCGGCTGTTTGAGTATGGAATCTTAAAGTCCAGCTTTTAGGATTTTTTGCACCGTATTTATATCTCATTCTTTTGGCATAAATTCTTCTTGCTGCTCTGAATTTTGCAATCTCTTCAAAGAAGTCTAAATGTGAATTAAAGAAATGTGAAATCCTCGGTGCAAATGCATCTACATCCATTCCCCTTGAGATACAATCTTCAATATATGCAAATCCATCGGCAAGCGTAAATGCAAGTTCCTGAGCAGCGGTTGAACCGGCTTCTCTTATGTGATATCCGCTGACACTCACAGGATTGAACTGTGGAACTTCATTAGTACAATACTCTATCATATCTGTAATTATTCTCATTGATTCTTTCGGAGGATATATAAATTCTTTCTGCGCAATATATTCTTTTAAAATATCATTTTGCAAAGTTCCTCTCAATTTATTGAAAGGTACTCCTTGCTTTTCTGCAACTGCCAAATAATATGCGAAAATAACAAATGCCGGGGAATTTATAGTCATCGAAGTTGACACCTTGTCAAGAGGAATTCCGCTGAATAATGTTTCCATATCTTTTAATGAAGAAATAGCAACACCACAAATTCCTACTTCGCCTTCGGCTAATGGTGCGTCAGCATCCCAACCCATTAATGTTGGCATATCAAAAGCCGTTGATAATCCCGTTTGTCCATGTTCAAGTAAAAACTTAAATCTTTGGTTTGTATCTTCCGGAGTTCCAAATCCTGCAAATTGTCTCATAGTCCATATTTTACCACGATACATATTGTGATGAATACCTCTTGTATATGGAAATTCACCGGGATATCCGAGCTCATTATAATAACTATCTTCTTTAATATCTTCAGGAGTATAGCAGATATCAAGTTCTCTTCCGCTTAATGAAGTAAACTTCATATCAGTTTGTTTGGCTTTGGAAGCATCTTCCATCCATTCGTTCTTTGAAACACTCTTTTTAGGTTCTTTGCTCATAATTTGAATTTTTCAAATATAGTCATATATAATTTTTATTTAAATTCATTAATCTGCCTTTTGAAACATTAAGAAAGTTCAATAAATTTTCACTTGACATTTATTTTCATAATTATAATTTTGTATTAGTTCTAATCTAATACAAAATTTAAATGTCAGTAACTCCGGAAGATAATATTTTAAAACTTAGATTACTCGGATTCACAGAATATGAGTCAAGAGTATTTCTTGCAGTTTTAAAAGGAAATCTTTTAAGTGCATCTGAGATAGCTGAGGATGCAGGCATAAGGAGAACTGATGTATATAACATACTCAAATCTTTTGTTGAAAAAGGTTTTATAAATGAAATTGAAACAAACTCCGTCCTGAAATATGAAATGATAGAACCGGATATAATTTTTGATAAACTTGAAAAAGATGTAATCAAATCCCGTGAAAAGGAAATCCGAAATTTAAATGATACGTTAACTTCTTTGAAACCGCTTTATAAAACTAAAGAGTCTGAAAAAAGCAAAGTAGTAAATGTAGAACTGATACGCGGGTATAATCAACATCGGGAGGCAAAATTTATTGACTTACTCAAATCTGCAAAAAAAGAAATTTTATTTATGGTTCGTTTGGAACATTACGTTTCAGACGAAATTGATGAAACCGCAAAATCGTTCTTTAAAAATGGAGGAATAATCAAATCGGTATATGAAACCAGTTTGAATTTCCGAGTTAAAAAAGGAAATACTTGGAATGAGGGAACACTTGATGATTTAATTAAAACCGTAGAAAAGTTTGAAAAGTTAGGTGAAAAAATCAGACTAAGCGAAGTTCCTGTTCCCAATATAACTATATTCGATGGAGAAATAGTTTTTATAAATATTAATGATAAAACCGTCCCTAAGCACAATGAAGCCGATATAATAATCAGAAGTAAAGAGTTTGCACAANNAACAATATTGGAAAAGTTCACTGACAACCAAAGATTTTAAAAAAAACAAGCTTAAAGAAAGCCTGCAAAAAGAAGTGAAGCTGAATTAAAATTAGTTAAACTAAATCATACTAAAATGACTAATTCAATTTTAGTTAAAGTTTTATTTATAATGTTTTTCCCTGTTGCTGTTTCATCTCAGGTTTCCGTTTTGGAAAACGGTGCATTCAATGGTGTTGTGGAAGAAATAATAGTTGGCACAGGAATATATACGAATCTTTATGATGCTGCTTTTATCAATGTTAATACCGGTTATTTGATTTCCGACAGAGGAATCTTTTACAAGACTACAGACGGAGGATTAAACTGGTCAAAATATTCATTACCTATAAGAATTAAACTGAATTCTGTCTGTATCAATAATGATATAATACATATAGTTGGAGATTCAGGATATTATTTCCGTTCAAGTTTAAATGATACAACTTGGACATATTCTCAATTATTACTTGACCAAGGTAATGATTTCACTAAAGTTGAATTTGTAAATACTTCATTTGGAATCATCAATACAAATTCAGGAAAATTTTTAAAATCAAACGATTCAGGTTCAACCTGGACAATTCATAATAATTTATCATCAAATTATAAATTACAGATTCTCGATTCCAATATAATATTGGCAGCAGGATTGGATTTCAGAATATCAACTAACAATGGAATTAACTGGAATAATAAAATAATTTCGACAGGTGAATTAATTAATTCTATTTTTTTTATAAACAGAAATTTAGGATTTTTATGCGGAGAAAATGATAAGGTGTATAAAACTACAAATGGCGGAGACAATTGGTTAGTGTACAGCATTGATAATCAAACAGAGTTTCCAAAATCACTTTTAAAAATTAAATTTCTTAATAAAGACTTCGGAATATGTTTAGGTAAAGGTGGACGGATTTATTTTACNNTGAAAAAATATAATAATATTGCAAATCCTGAATTGACAAATTTTAACATAATAGATAAAAGAAATTTTATTACATTCGGGAATAATGGTGTTATAAAAAATTCTAATAATATTTTTAGTTCTTCTCCTATTTATTCAATTTCCGGTAAAGTTAAATATTCAAATGATTCACAAAATGTTTCATACGGATATGTATTAGCATTTCATTATGATTATGTGTCAAAGTTGATTACTGTTATAGACTCAACGGGAATTAATTTTGACGGTTCTTACATTCTAAATAATTTGAGAATTGATACTTGCAGGATAGTAGCATATCCAAACTCACAGATTAAAAATGATTTTATACCTACTTATTATCCATCCACATTACTCTGGTCATCTGCAGAAAGGATATATCCTGTAAGTAATTTGACAGATGTTGATATACTTACCTTTAGAGATGAAAGCAACGTAGGAGCCTCGTCAATTTCCGGAATAGTATATACTAATTTGTTATCTAATCCATTATTTAATGTAAGAGTAATTGCAAAACGAGGGAACAGCCATATTAAATTTTCCTATTCCGGCGAACAAGGGGAATATACTCTTATGGACATTCCATCCGGAAACTATAAAATTTATTTTGATAAAATTGGATACAAAAATGACAGCATAACTGTTAATTT
>DKKL01000045.1 GCA_002455255.1 Candidatus Tepidiaquacellales bacterium UBA6667
TTGGTAGAGTCACAGCCTTCCAAGCTGTTGGTTGCGGGTTCGAGTCCCGTCTCCCGCTCTGAGTAATTTACGGGTGTAGCTCAATTGGTAGAGTAGCGGTCTCCAAAACCGTTGGTTGGGGGTTCGAGTCCCTCCACCCGTGCTTTTCACCTGTATTATTAAAGTTTACTGATTAATGAAAGATAAAATTATTAACTATTTTCAGGATGTGTTCAAGGAAATGAACAAAGTTTCATGGCCTAAAAAAGAAGAACTTATTGATTCAACTAAAGTAGTAGTTATCACGATGCTGCTGTTTTCGGTTTTTGTTTATCTCGTTGATAAAGGAATAAGCGAAATTTTAAAAGTGATATTTTAATTTATGACGAATGAAGAAAATTTGGTCAACTCTGAAATTGAAGAAGTAAATTCAGAAGAAAACAATTCTGAAAAAACTCCTGTGGCTGAAACCGAAGATAACGGAAATTTTAAGTGGTATGCAGTTAGAATTATATCCGGACACGAAAAGAAAGTTAAAGCATATTTAGATTCTGAAATTAAATATGAAAATATGCTTGAAAAAATTAAAAATGTAATAATTCCTGAAGAAAAAGTTTTTGAAGTAAAAGGTGGAAAGAAAAAAGTTAAACTGAAAAATTTTCTTCCCGGATATATACTTGTTGAAGCTGAATTAGATGAAAAAGTTAGGAAATTTATTGCACAAACACCATCTATTATAAATCTTGTTGGTACTAAAAATGTTAAAGGTCAGTTAATTGATGCAACTCCTCTTAAAAAAGAAGAGGTTGATAGAATTAAATCTATTCTTGACAGTGAATCCCGTTCTGAAAAAATAGATATACAGTTGAAAGTTGGCGATCCGGTAAAAGTTACAAGCGGACCTTTCAATAATTTTAACGGAAATGTTCTCGAGGTTAACCTTGAGAAAATGAAGCTCAAAGTTATGGTAAGTATTTTCGGAAGAAAAACTCCTATTGAGCTTGATTTTACAGAAATTGAAAAAGAAAAATAGTATAATATAAAATGGCAAAAAAGATAACTGGTTATATTAAGTTGCAAATTCCGGCTGCGGCTGCCACTATGGCTCCTCCTGTAGGACCTGCTTTAGGGCAAAGAGGCGTTAACGGTATGGAATTTTGTAAACAATTTAATGCTCGAACTCAGGATAAAAAAGGATTGATAATTCCGGTTGTGATTACAGTCTATTCTGATAAATCATTCACTTTTATTACAAAAACTCCTCCGGCAGCAATTTTACTTCTAAAAGCAGCAGGTATTGAAAAAGGTTCCGGAGTTCCTAATAAATCAAAAGTTGCTAAAGTTACAAAAAAACAAGTAGAAGAAATTGCAACTACTAAATTACCTGATTTAAATGCAAACGACATTAATGCAGCTATGAGTATGATTGCCGGAACTGCAAGAAGTATTGGAATAACAGTAGAAAATTAAAAGTTTTAAAAAGAAATGAAACTCACTAAAAAACAAAAGACTAACGAAAAAAATATTGACGCAGGAAAAGAATATACTTTGACTGAAGCAATAACCGTTCTCAAAAAAGCAGAAAAATCAAAATTTGATGAATCTGTTGATATTGCAGTAAATTTAGGCGTAGATCCTAAACATGCTGATCAGGTTGTAAGAGGTACTGTTTCACTACCAAACGGAACCGGTAAAACAGTAAGAGTTCTTGTAATTGCAAAACCTGAAAAACAGCAGGAAGCAAAAGATGCAGGTGCTGATCATGTTGGATTTGAAGATTACCTGAAGAAAATTTCTGAAGGTTGGACTGATATTGATGTGATAATTGCTGCTCCTGATACTATGGCTGAACTCGGAAAATTAGGAAAAGTATTAGGACCAAGGGGCTTAATGCCAAATCCAAAAAGCGGAACTGTTACTCCTAATATAGGTCAAGCGGTAAAAGAAGTAAAAGCAGGTAAAATTGATTTCAGGGTTGATAAAACAGGAATTGTTCATTCTGCAATTGGTAAAGTTTCATTTGACGAAAGCAAATTAAAAGAAAATATTTCAGCGTTTTTAAATACTATTATAAAGTTAAAACCGGCAGCCGCAAAAGGTATTTATATCAAAGCGGTAACTATTTCAAGTACTATGGGTCCGGGAATAAAAATTGACAGGAATTTACCTGATTTAAAATCAGCTGCTTAAAAAGTTTACGCACTCAAGTAAAATATGAAAGGTTTAAGAGAGCCTTTCATTAGCTTCTATTTCTCTTATTTTGATTAACAGCTAAACCTTAGCTAAAATGGATAAAATTAATAAACAAAAGATAACCGAAGAAATAACCGGGATGATTGAAAATTCCGATGCACTGTATTTTACTGATTTTTCAGGAATGTCTGTTTCAGATGTTAATGATTTAAGAACAGAATTCTATAAATCAAATATAAACTACAAAGTAGTAAAAAATACACTCGCATTGAGAGCAATAAAAAATTCCGAAAAGTTTTCAGATGCGTCTGAAAAACTATCGGGTTATCTAAAAGGACCGACGAGTATAGTATTTGCTCAGGATGATGTTGTAGCTCCGGCTAAAATTCTCAAGAAATTTTTTGATAAAGGAGAAAAACCAAAATTAAAAGTTGCATATGTTGAGTCAACAGTTTATGATTCAAATAAATTAAATGAACTTGCAGCTTTACCTTCCAAAACTGAAATAATTGCTGGAATTTTGGGTAGCCTTAACTCACCAATATCCGGTATTGTCGGTTCTATAAATGCATTAATGCGTGATCTTTCAAGTGTAATTGAAGAAGTTGCCAAAAAGAAAGCAGCGTAAACAAATTTTAAAAAAAATTAAACAATAAATAATATGTCAGTAGAAGAATTAGTAGAATCAATTTCTAATTTAACATTAACTCAGGCAGCTGAACTTAAAAAAGCACTTGAGGATAAATTTGGTGTAACTGCAGCAGCTCCTGTTATGATGGGTGGAATGATGCCTGCAGGTGGTGATGCCGGTGCGAAACAAGAAGAACAAACTGAATTTACTGTTATGCTTGTAGATGCAGGTGCTCAAAAAATCAATGTTATTAAAGCAGTCAAAAATGCAACAGGTTTAGGATTAACTGAATCAAAAGCATTAGTTGAAGGTGCTCCAAAAGCAGTTAAAGAAAACATTTCAAAAGAGGAAGCTGAAAAATTAAAAGCTGAAATTGAAGCCGCAGGTGGTAAAGTAGAATTAAAATAATTTCAGTTTTAAAATTAAAATCTTTCTCAAATCAAAATTTGTATAATTCATTAAATAACGAAATCCCGGTTGAACTATCTCCCCGGGATTATTCGTTGTTTATGGAGGAATATTAAATGCAGGAAAAAGTAGCAGAATTAGGTCTTAAACCTTTAAATTCTAAAAACAAAAGATTAACTTTTTCAAAATCCCGATATTTAACAATCCCACCGGATTTATTAAATGTTCAGGTCCAATCTTACAGAGATTTTCTTCAGGAAAATATACCAATTGGCAAAAGAAAATCACAGGGCTTACAAAAAGTTTTTGAAGACAATTTTCCGATAACCGATTCAAGGGATACTGCCTTGCTCGAGTTTATCGAATATTATATTGAAAAACCACCTTATACTATTATAGAATGTCAGGAACAGGGATTAACTTATTCAGTTCCTGTAAAAGTAAAACTCAGACTTTCAACAAAACCAAACGCAGCCGCAAAAGATTATAACTATACTTTTGAACAGGATGTATATCTTGGTAATTTACCTTATATGACTACAAGAGGTAGCTTTATCATTAATGGTGCTGAAAGAGTTATTGTGAGTCAGCTTCACAGATCTCCTGGTGTTGTTTTCAGTGAATCAAAACATGCAAACGGTACTATGCTTTTCTCAGCCAGAGTTATTCCTTATAAAGGTTCTTGGGTTGAGTTCACTACAGATATAAATGATTTGCTTTATGCATATGTTGACCGTAAAAAGAAATTTTATTTTTCAACTCTTCTAAGAGCTCTCGGGTTTAATGAAAAAGTTGAAATGCTTAATCTCTTCAAACTTGTTGAAGAAGCAGAAATAAATAATTCAAATTATTTAGATTATGTTGGCAGAGTTACTGTCGAAAATATAGTTGATAAAAATACAGGCGAAGATTCCGGAATTCAGGAAAATACTGTTTTAGATGAAGAGAAATTGCTTACACTCGTCGGTTTAAAAATCAACAAAGTTAAATTATTTAAAGCAAATGCTACCGATGGTGAAAGAGTGATATTAAATACTATCATGGCAGAAGATGATGAAAGTGATGAATATTTGGAAAAGCCGATGCTTGAGGTGCTTGAATCTCAAAGAGGAAGAAGAAGCCAGAATATTACTGATACCGAAGGTGAAAGTGCAAAATCTTATATTGAAAAATTATTCTTCAATCCTAAAAAATATGATTTAGGAAGTGTTGGAAGATATAAAATAAATTATAAACTTGGTCTTAAAATAGACCCTGAAACAACTATCCTTACTCTTGAGGATATTGTTGAAATTATTTCATACATAAAAGATCTCGTTGACGGGAAAAAAGAAGTTGATGATATTGACCATCTCGGAAACAGAAGAGTGAGAACTGTTAATGAACAGTTATCTTCACAATTTGGATTAGGTTTGTCCAGAATGGTTAGAACTATCAGAGAAAAAATGAGTATTCATGATGAAGAAAATCTTACTCCTTCAAGAATTATAAGTGCAAGACCAATCACATCTGCCTTGTCCTCATTCTTCGGAACATCTCAGCTTTCACAGTTTATGGATCAAACAAATCCATTATCTGAGATGACTCACAAAAGAAGAATCAGTGCTTTGGGACCCGGTGGTCTTTCAAGAGAAAGAGCAGGTTTTGAAGTTCGTGACGTTCATTATACACACTACGGAAGACTTTGCCCTATTGAAACTCCGGAAGGTCCGAATATCGGTCTTATTTCTTCTTTATGTATCCATTCACGTGTTAATGAACTCGGATTTATTGAAACTCCTTACAGAAAAGTTGTAAATGGAAAAGTTACCGATACTATAGAATATTTATCTGCAGAAAAAGAAGATTTTTATAAAATTGCTCAGGCAAATGAACCAGTTGATGAAAAAGGTGTTTTCGGAAATGAAAAAGTAAAAGCAAGATTTAAAGGTGACTTCCCGGTTTTATTTCCTGAAGAAGTTGATTATATGGATATTGCAACAAATCAGATTGTAAGTGCGGCGGCAGCGTTGATTCCATTCTTGGAACATGACGATGCTAACAGAGCTCTGATGGGTAGTAATATGCAACGCCAGGCAGTACCGTTACTTCGACCTGAAGCTCCTTTTGTAGGAACAGGATTTGAAGAGGTAGTTGCCAGAGATTCAAGATCTATGATAGCAGCAGAAGCTGATGGAATTGTAGAATATGTATCCGGTGAAAAAATTATTGTAAAATATAATGTTAAAGAAGATTCTGATGAATCACTTTTAACTTTTGATGACAAGCAAACAGTTGAATATAATTTAACAAAGTTTTTAAGAACTAATCAGGATACATCTGTAAATCAAAAACCTGTTGTTATTGAAGGTCAGCGAGTTAAAAAAGGTGATATTCTGGCAGATGGTTCTTCAACTGAAAAAGGTGAGTTAGCACTTGGCAGAAACATACTTGTTGCGTTTATGCCATGGAGAGGTTATAACTATGAGGATGCTATTGTAATGAGTGAAAAGATCGTTTCTGACGATGTATTCACTTCTATCCATATTGAAGAATATTCGCTTGAAGTTAGAGATACCAAAAGAGGTGAAGAAGAATTAACGAAAGAAATTCCAAATGTCAGTGATGATGCTACAAAAGACCTTGATGAAAATGGAATTGTCAGAATTGGTGCTGAAGTAAGAGAAGGTGATATATTGATTGGAAAAGTAACTCCAAAAGGAGAAACAGAACCAACACCTGAAGAAAAACTTTTAAGAGCAATCTTTGGTGATAAAGCAGGTGATGTAAAAGATGCTTCGTTGAAAGCACCTCCGGGATTAAAAGGAATAGTTATTAATAAAAAACTATTTTCAAGAAAAACCAGAGATACAGATCAGAAAAAAGAAGAAAAGAGAAGAGTTGAAAAGTATGATTCAGAAAGAAGAAAAGAAGTAAAAGAAATTACTCTGAAATTTGCTGAAAAACTTGATTTATTGCTTGATGGTAAAGACTGTACAGGATTAAAAGATAAAAAAGGCAACATAGTTATAAAAAACGGAACAACTTTCAAAAAAGACACTTTTGTAAATCTGATTGAAAATAACGGTTATAACTTCGGCGATTTGAATTTTGAAAATGAATTTACTTCAAATAAAAGAGCTGCTGGTTTAATCCCTGAAATGTTTAGAAATTATAACTACAAAGTCAGCGAAGTTGAAGAAAAATATAAAAGATTAAAAGTTAAATTAACACTTGGTGATGAATTACCAACAGGTGTTGTTAAACTTGCAAAAGTTTATATTGCTAAAAAAAGAAAATTATCAGTGGGTGATAAAATGGCTGGAAGACACGGAAACAAAGGTGTTGTTGCAAAAATTGTTCCTGTTGAAGATATGCCTTTTATGCCTGATGGTTCTCCTGTTGATATAGTTCTAAATCCGCTTGGTGTACCTTCCCGTATGAATTTGGGTCAGTTATATGAAACAGCACTCGGATGGGTTGCTAAGAAGCTCGGAATTAAATTTGCTACACCTATCTTTGATGGAGCAAGCGTAGAAGAGATTCAGGAAATACTCGGAAATATGGGATTACCTGATAACTCAAGAACTGATTTATTCGATGGAAGAACCGGTGAAAAATTTGATCAACAAGTTACAGTCGGATATATCTATATGTTAAAATTATCTCACCTTGTTGATGACAAAATTCACGCAAGATCAATAGGACCATACTCACTCATAACTCAGCAACCTCTCGGTGGTAAAGCACAGTTTGGTGGTCAGAGGTTTGGAGAGATGGAATGCTGGGCACTTCAGGGTTATGGAGCTTCCCACATATTACAGGAAATGTTAACAGTTAAAAGTGATGATGTTCAGGGCAGAAGCAAAGTGTATGAATCAATTATTAAAGGTGATAATCTGCCGGAACCTGGTGTTCCGGAATCTTTCAACGTATTATTGAAAGAGTTACAAGGATTATGTTTAAATATTGAATTAGAATAATTTAGTTACAGACAATCCCTAAATTTTCAGGGATTGTTAACTATTTAAAAAAGAGGTTTAAAAAATGTTAACCAGATCAGAAAAAAAAGTAAAAAGGTTTAACAAAATTTCAATCGGTTTATCTTCAACAGAGATTATTACAGAAAATTCTCATGGTGAAGTTACCAAACCTGAAACAATAAATTATAGAACATTCAAACCGGATAAAGATGGTTTATTCTGTGAAAAAATATTTGGTCCTGTAAAAGACTGGGAATGTCATTGCGGTAAGTATAAAGGTATTAGATACAAAGGTATTGTTTGTGACAGATGCGGTGTGGAAATAAATCAGAAATCTGTAAGAAGAGAAAGAATGGGGCATATCGCATTGTGTGTTCCTGTTGTTCACATTTGGTATTTCAGGTCTCTTCCTTCTAAAATTGGTTACGTTCTTGGAATTTCCAATAAAGAATTGGAAAGAATAATCTATTATGAAACTTTTGTGGTTATCAGTCCGGGAAAAACTAAATTCAAGAAAAATCAGCTTATAACTGAAGAAGAATATTTGGAAGTTGTTGATAATATGACTGAAGAAGAATATATGATGGATGACGATAATCCTAAAAAGTTTGTTGCCGGACAAGGTGGTGAAGCTATTAAAGATTTATTGAGAAGAGTAGATATCGAAGGCGAAATTTACAGATTAAGAAAAGAACTGAAAGAAGAACCTTCTGCTCTTAAAAAAACTGAGAATATAAAAAGATTAAGAGTTTTAGAAGCTTTCAGACCAAAAGAATTTGCAAAACCTAACAAACCTGAATGGATGGTGCTTGATGTTGTACCGGTTATTCCTCCGGAGTTAAGACCACTTGTGCCATTAGAAGGCGGAAGATTTGCAACTTCAGATTTGAATGATTTATACAGAAGAGTTATAATCAGAAATAACAGATTAAAAAGATTAATAGATATAAAAGCTCCTGAAGTTATTCTAAGAAATGAAAAAAGAATGTTGCAGGAAGCTGTAGATGCCTTGCTTGATAATTCAAGAAGAGTTACTGCGGTGAAATCTGAGAACAGAGCTTTAAAATCTTTATCTGATATTCTAAAAGGTAAACAAGGAAGATTCCGTCAGAATTTGCTTGGTAAAAGAGTTGATTATTCAGGAAGGTCAGTAATCGTTGTTGGACCTGAATTAAAACTTCATCAGTGCGGTCTTCCTAAAGATATGGCTCTTGAGCTTTTCAAACCTTTCGTTATCAGAAGACTAATCGACAGAGATTACGTTAAAACTGTTAAGAGTGCAAAAAAATTAATTGATAAAAGAACACCTGAAGTGTGGGATATTCTAGAAAATGTAATTGACGGACATCCTGTACTTTTGAACAGAGCACCAACTCTACACAGATTGAGTATTCAGGCATTTCAACCTGTACTTATTGAGGGAAAAGCTATAACGCTTCATCCATTGGTTTGTATAGCGTTTAATGCGGATTTTGACGGTGACCAAATGGCTGTTCACGTTCCATTATCTTATGATGCTCAGCTTGAAGCAGGTATCCTGATGCTTTCTTCTCATAATATTCTTTCTCCTCAGAATGGTGAAGCGATTATAAAACCTCACCAGGAAATGATTTTAGGAAATTATTATCTTACTAAAGAATTAAAAGGTGATTTAGGTGAAGGTAAAATTTTCTCATCACCTGAAGAAGTTATGATTGCAAACGAAAATAAAAGATTAGGTTTGCATGCGAGAATAAAAGTAAGAATTAATGGACAAATTATAGAAACCACAACCGGAAGAGTTATATTTAATAAAATCATTCCTGCTAAAATTCCTTTCGTGAATGATTTGATGAAAAAGAAAAAACTTATTGAATTAATCGGAACGATTTATAACAAATGTGGAAATTATGAAACTGCTGTTTTCCTTGATAAATTAAAAGAGATAGGATTTAAATATGCTACCGAAGGTGGTTTATCAGTAAATATTGATGATATTGAAGTGCCGGATACTAAATGGAAAATTATTGAAGATGCTCAAAAAGAAGTTTCAAAAATTGAAAAAGCAAAATCACGTGGTCTCATCACAGAGAATGAAAGATATAATAACGTTATTGATATTTGGTCACACGTTAGAGATGATGTAAAAAGAGACTTAATGCATAATTTGACACGTTCTAAAAATGGATTTAATTCATTGCATATGATGATTGATTCCGGTGCAAGGGGTTCTGCTGATCAGGTTTCTCAGCTTGCGGGTATGAGAGGTCTTATGCAGAAACCACAAAAATCTTTAACCGGTCAGGCTGGTGAAATTATTGAAAACCCTATTCTTGCTAACTTTAAAGAAGGTCTTTCAATTCTTGAATACTTTATATCTACTCACGGTGCTCGTAAAGGTCTTGCTGATACTGCGTTGAAAACAGCTGATGCCGGATATCTGACAAGAAGACTTGTGGATGTTGCACAGGACGTTATTATAAATGAAAAAGATTGCGGTACTAACAGAGGTGTTGAAACTGAAGCTCTAAAAGAAGGTGAAGATATTAAAGAACCTTTGGAAGAAAGAATTTTAGGAAGAGTTTCTGCGGTTGATGTGATTGATCCACTTTCAAAAAAATTGCTTGTAAAAGCAGGTGAAGAAATTGATGAAGATAAAGCAGCATTAATAAAAGAATCACCAATTACCGCTGTCGAAATCAGATCAGTACTTACATGTAAATCTAAAAGAGGTGTTTGTGCTAAGTGTTACGGAAGAAATCTTGCAACAGGCAAAATGGTTGAAATAGGTGAGGCAGTCGGAATTATAGCTGCTCAGTCAATCGGTGAACCGGGAACTCAGCTTACTTTAAGAACATTCCACATTGGAGGAACTGCAAGTAAAATTGTTGAGCAATCAAGAGTTACTTCTAAATTTGAAGGTAAAGTAAAATTTGAAAATATTAAATTAGTTGAGTATAGCGGAGTTGCAGGTGATAATCTTATAGCAATCAGTAGAAATGGAAAAATTAATATTATAGATGAAAACGGTTCTCAATTAATTTCTTACAAAGTTGAGTATGGTTCTAAACTATTAGTTAAAAATGGTGAAAAGATTTCTAAGAATGGAGTGTTATATGAGTGGGATCCATACAATACGGTTATTGTTGCTGAAAATGACGGTGCTATTAAATATGTTGATTTAAAAGAAAATGAACAGTATGAATTGGTTCAAGATGAACAAACCAGTCACTTCCAGAAAACTGTTATAGAATCAAAGGATAAAACAAAAAGTCCTACACTGGAAATCATAAACCCTAAAACAGGAAAAGTATTGAGTTCATACCTTATTCCTGCAAAAGCTAACTTGTTAGTTGATGATGGGAATGAAGTAAAAGCCGGTGCAACACTTGTTAAAATTCCGAGAGATTCAGGAAAAACAAGGGATATTACCGGAGGTCTGCCAAGAGTAACTGAGTTATTTGAAGCAAGAAGCCCAAGTGATCCTGCGAAAATTGCTGAAATTGATGGAAGAGTTGAAATCGGAAAACTTTCAAGAGGAAGCAGAGAAGTCAAAATCCACAGTGAAGATGGTTCTAAAATTGTTGATTATAAAATTCCAATTGGAAAACATATTCTTGTGAGAAATGGTGATAATGTAAAAGCAGGTGAATCTTTAACTTCAGGTTCTTCAGATCCAATTGATATATTAAAGATTAAAGGTATTGAGAAAGTTCAGGAATATTTAGTTAACGAGATTCAGGAAGTTTACAGAATTCAAGGTGTTAAAATTAATGATAAACACATTGAAGTTATCGTAAAACAAATGCTTCAAAAAGTAAAAATTACTGATCCCGGTGATACGAGATTCCTTGAAGGTGATGTCATTCATAAAAATATTTTTGCAGACAGAAATGAAGAAATTAGCGGAAAATTAATTGTGGAAAGTGATGACGAAGGTGGAAAATTCAAAGTCGGTGATATAGTTGAGAAAAAAGTGATTAAAGAACACAATTCACAACTAAAAAAGAAAAATAAAAAGCCGGTTGAAACAAGAGAAGCTATAGCAGCTACTGCAGATGCTATTTTGCTCGGAATTACTCAAACTTCATTAAGCACTGAAAGTTTTATATCTGCTGCTTCATTCCAGGAAACTACAAAAGTATTAACTGATGCTTCTATCAGAGGTAAAGTTGATAATTTGATGGGATTAAAAGAAAACGTTGTAATTGGACAATTAATCCCTGCAGGTACTGGTTTGAAAAAATACAGACAATTGCTTGTATCAGGTCCCGGTGAATATGGCGTAGCAAAAGGTACTGAAGTTGATGTTAAAGAAGAAGTAAAAATTTCCGAAGAAGTATAAATCTGATTAAATAAAAATTATGCCATTAGCAGTATCTGTTAATGGCATATTTTATTAAAGTAAGAATAATTAATAATGAAAAATTATCTGTTTATTTTATCTTTTCTTTTAGTTATTACATCGTGTGAATTTAAAAAAATAGATGATGAATCAGGTTTAAATTTAAAACAAAATGATATAAACACTTTTTCTAATTTTGAAAAAGGTGAGTATTATTATAAAAAAATAGATTATCCAACCGCTTTAAGTTGGTATAAACAGGTATTACCTAATGATCCTAACTATCAGTTAGCATTAGAACAAATCGGTAGATGTGAATCTTATATCCGCCGTTCAACACAATCTCAATTAAACGATTCAACTCCAAAAGATTTTCTTTTAATCTCTGCCAGCGATTCATCAGGTGTAATAAGAATGGATATCGCAGTAAAAGGCGAAGATAATAAAATCGTTGCTGTCGTTGATAGCTTAGTTAATTCAAATAAATCTGCTGCTGAAATTTTTATAAATGTATTTGACAGCCATGAAGTCGGATACGGATATATGAGAAAAATATCGGATGATTCCGGAATGATTTCTCAATCAGTTAAAGATTCCCTCCAAAGACACTACACACATTTCTTAACAGTCTCCCCTGACGGGAACAGAGTGTTGCTCAAAAACAGTGGCGGCACATGGACTGAACTCAAAAAATATTAATTATAATCTTTAATTCTACTGCTAAGTTCAGATAGAATTAATGCCAAAAAACTTCTTATATTCTTCAAATTATTTAATTTGTGGTTTGACTTTTAATATATTTTAGTTATTTTTGTATTAAAGTGGAGTGAAGTGGAGGAAAGTGGAGAATCATTCCAATTTAAACTTAATTATTAACTAATGTTTCAAGGTCACGCAAATTGTACTTTAGATAACAAATCCAGGATTATATTACCTGCGAAGTTTCGCAAAAATATAAACCCGGAAGTTAATAAATTAATTATTACCCGTGGAATGGAGAAGTCCCTCCTTGTTTACCCAAATGATGAATGGCTCAAACTCACATCAGTCTTAAAAAATTTCAATTCATTTAATCCCGAAGAAAGAAGTTTTATCAGAAGTTTTTTAATGTATGCTCACGAAGTTGAATTGGATTCTCAAAGCAGAATTTTATTAACCCAGGATTTAATTGAATATGCGAATATTAAAAAAGATATAATCGTATTAGGTCTGTTAGATAAAATGGAACTATGGGACCCAAAAACTAAAACAAAATATGATAACTCTCAGGAGAAATCGTATGAAGAAATTGCAAGTTTAGTTGCTTCCAAAGTCAATTCTGTGAATGAATAATGTATGAAGATATATATCATGTACCTGTATTACTAAACGAAACGATTGATTTGCTTATAAATGAAAATTTAGACAGACAAATTATAGTTGACGGAACATTAGGAGGCGGTGGATATAGTGAATTAATCTGTAAAAGATTTAACGAATTAAATTCAAAAGATAACTTACTAATATGTTTTGATAAAGATGAACATGCTATTAGTTTTGCTTCAAACAGGTTAAAAATATATTCTGAAAAAATTATTATTGAAAAGGGAAATTTTGCAGATATGAGATTAGCTCTAAAAAAACATAATATTCCATCTGTAACAGGAATCGTTCTTGATCTTGGGCTTTCTTCATATCAGCTTGAAAATGAAGATGGGTTTAGTTTTATGAGAAATACAACACTTGATATGCGTGCCGATAAAGAAAAAACTCTGACTGCAAAAGATATATTGAATAGTTATTCTGCAGAAGAATTATCAGTAATTTTTGAACAATTTGGTGAAATAGGAAATCCTGACAGATTATCAGAATCTATAGCGTTATACAGAAAAATTTCTCCGTTTAAAACAACAGAAGATTTGACTCATCTGATAGATGCGAAATATAAGATTGATAAAAAAAATAAAATGAATTTTCTGGCAAAAATTTTTCAGGCATTAAGAATTGAGGTAAACGGAGAATTGGAAGATTTAAAATCAATTTTAAGTGATTCCAAAGATTTACTCCAAAGAGGCGGAAGAATAGCTGTAATAACTTATCATTCACTGGAAGACAGAATAGTAAAATTATATTTCAAAGAAAAAAGTTTTAAAGAAAAAAAATCAAAATATTCAATTGATAAAAATGATTTAATTAATCCGGAATTTAAACTTGTAAATAAAAAAGTAATTACACCAAGTTATAAAGAAATCTCGGAAAATCCGAGATCAAGGAGTGCAAAACTGAGAGTAGCGGAAAAGTTATGAAAGAGGGAGTTAAAAAAATATCAATATTATATGTATTGCTGGCTTTTATAATAATGTCTGTTGTGTTAATAATTTATATCAATAACATAATATATTATAATAAATTGTCGGTCCAAATTGTAAATTTAAAAGATGAAATTGATAAAACTAAAGGTGAAAATGATTTTCTCAGGACAGAATTTGAACAATTATCTATATTTGAAAAAATAAATTTACAGGCACGTGAGAAGTTTGGATTGTATTATAATGATTCTGCATTAGTTAGAAATGAGTTAATTAAAATAAACATTACTGAATGATATAAAATGTACTTTTTAGCAAAAAAAAATACTGATAATAAAATTAATCCGAGAAGGAGAGTAAATATTGTTCTCTTTTGTCTTATAATATTATTCGGAATAATATTTTACAGATTACTTCAAGTGCAGGTTATAGATTCAGCAAAATATAAACTTGCAGCTAAAAAACAATATGAAACAAAAGTAATTTTATATCCATCAAGAGGATTAATATTTGACAGGAATATGAATTTAATGGTGTCTAATTCATTCCAGTTTTCAATTGCAGCAGATCCGAATATGATTGATAACAAAGATTCCGTTGCTTCAGTATTGGCAAGCAGATTGAAAAATGATAAACAAATTTATCTTGATAAATTAAATACACCTAATTCTTCGTTTGTGTATATAGAGAAAAAATTAATGCCTGAGGCAATAAATGGTCTTGATACGCTTGATATCAACGGGTTAATTGTTTTGAAAGAACCAGTAAGAGTTTATAATTATAACTCATTAGCATCTCAAATTCTCGGATTTACAAATACATCAAATCAAGGTTTATCGGGAATTGAATTAGCGATGAATAAAGAATTAGCCGGTAAAGAAGGCTATATGATAATGAAAAGAGATGGCAAAGGGAACAAAAGACCTGATAATGATTATCCCGGCAAAGATCCTGAAAAAGGAAATGATTTAGTATTAACTGTTGACATAAATATTCAGAAAATCCTTGAAGAGGAATTATCTAATGCTGTCATAGGTAATAACGCAACTAATGGTAAAGGTGTTATTTTAAATGTAAAAACCGGTGAAGTTCTTGCAATTTCTTCATTTCCGACTTTTAATCCAAATGATATTAAAACTCATGATTCAGTTGGAATGAAGAATACTGTTATAACTGATATTTTCGAACCTGGTTCAACATATAAATTAATTACTGTTGCTGCTTCGCTTGAGGAAAACCTTGAGTCCCCAAGTTCAATAATAGCAACTGAACAAGGACAAATGGATATTAATGGAAATAGAATTACTGATTCTTATGCTTCAACAAATATGACTTTTAAACAGGCAATTGAAAATTCATCAAACGTTGCAATGATGAAAATTGCAAAGAAAATTGGAAATGAAAAGTTTTATAAATATTCTCGCGATTTTGGATTCGGAATTTACAGCGGAATTGATTTGCCGGGTGAAAACAGAGGAAGTTTAAAAAGACCAATGGATTTTTCAAGTGGTTCCCTTGAGTATATGTCAATCGGTTATCAGGTTGCTATTAATACAATGCAGTTGGCATGTGCTTATTCAACAGTAGCAAATAATGGTTTAATGATGAAACCTTTTGTATTGAAAAGAGAAATTGGAAATGACGGAAAAATAAATTTTGAAAATAAACCGGTTGCGGTAAGGCAAGTAATTTCAGAAAAAACAGCTAAAACCCTGACATCATTATTAACAGGTGTTGTAGAGCAAGGTACTGCAACAGATGCCGGGATAGAAGGTGTAAGGATAGCTGGTAAAACAGGAACATCTCAAAAAATTGTTAACGGAAAATATTCAAGTAACTCACATACATCATCATTTGTAGGATATCTGCCTGCTGAAAACCCAGTATTGTTAATTGCAATAGTCCTTGATGATCCTAAAGCCGGTCAATATTATGGCGGAAAAGTTTCAGCACCTGTTTTTAAAAATATTGCTCAGAGAATACTATCTTATAAAAATATAGAGGAGTTGAATTTTGATTCGCCTCAGTTTGGAAAAGATGATGTCATATTAGTTTCCAATGATAAATCATTAAATGAAATTCTTGTACCTGATTTAACAGGGAAAAAATTGGGTGATGCAATAGATATATTAAATCATTTAAAAATTAAATATGAATTGTCAAATGATAATTTAAACAATAACGGTGTATTACAAAAAATTATTGAATTTCAATCACCTGCTGCTAATTCATATAGTCAATATAATGGTTTGGTTTTAAATCTTACTTTGCTAACCACTGTTAAACCTGAAGTTCAATTTATGAAAGTTCCTGATGTAACAAATCTGAGTGTTAGGAAGGCGGTTAATTTGTTGGTATCTAAGGGATACAAAGTTGAAATTCAGGGTAGCGGTAAAGTGATTCAACAGATTCCGCAATCAGGGTCTGAACTAAAGAATGGTGAAAAAATAATAATTTTGTGCAATAATGATATCTGATGAAAATTTCCGAATTATTAAAAAAAATATCTGTGAATAATCTTGATTTAAAAAATGATTTCGAAGTTGCCGGTCTTGCATTTGACTCAAGGAAAGTAAGAGAGAATTATATTTTTTTTGCAATTAAAGGATATAAAGATGATGGGAATAAATTTGTTCAAAATGCTATTAACAATGGTGCTAAATTAATTGTTACTTCTGAAAAAAATATGGAATCTGATAATGTAAATTATTTTTATTCTGAAAACGTAAGAAGATCAATGGCTGAGATGAGTTCTGCTTTTTATGATTTTCCTTCTGAAAAATTAAACTTAATCGGCATCACAGGCACAAACGGAAAAACTACTACTTCTTATTTAATAAAATCAATTATAGAAGAAAATAATTTTAAATCCGGATTGATAGGAACTATAGATTATATATCCAATAATACAAAAGAGGAAGCCTCTTTAACGACTCCTGAATCAATAGAACTTAACCGTATGTTAAGTGAAATGGTAAACTCAGGTTTTAAGTATTGTGTGATGGAAGTATCATCTGTTTCTCTTGTTTTGGATAGAGTTTATGGGTTAAAATTCAAATCAGCAGTTTTCACAAATCTTACTCCGGAGCATTTAGATTTTCATAACTCTATGGATGAATATTTTAAATCTAAAAAAATTCTGTTTGATAATTTACCTGCTTCAAGCATAGCGGTTACAAATCTTGATGATGAATATGGAGATAAAATTATTTCAGATACAAAAGCGAAAATTCAATATTACAGTATAAATAAAAATTCAGATTTTAAAGCAACAAATATAAAAATTAATACAAACGGAATATCGTTCACATCTACCGTTTCAGGAAAAGAATTTAAATTTGAAACCGGAATTACAGGAAGATTTAACATTTATAATTCCCTTGCTGCTATCACTGTTTGTATTGGTTTAGGTTTTGAACTAAACAGTATATCATCTGCTTTGAAAAAATTTAATTATGTAGATGGTAGGTTCAATATTATTCCTTTAAAAAATGGGGCTGATGCAATAATAGATTATTCACATACATCTGATTCATTAAAAAATGCTATTGAAGCTGCAATTGATTTAATAAATGAAAGAGGTGAAAAGGGTAGAGTGATAACTATTTTTGGATGTGGCGGAAATAAAGATAAAATTAAAAGACCTGTAATGGGTAAAATTGCAACTGAATTATCCGATTATGTGATTATTACTTCAGACAATCCTAGATTTGAAGAACCTATGGAAATCATAAACGAAATTTTAAATGGAGTTGAAGATAAAACTAATTTTGAAATTGAAGTGAATAGAGAACTTGCTATTAAGAGGGGATTGGAAATTTCTGAGAAAGGTGATTTGATTTTAATTTGTGGTAAAGGTCACGAGACTTATCAGGAAATAAATGGTGTGAAAAATCATTTTGATGACAAGGAAATTGTTAAAAAATATAACAGCTGACAATTGAAAGCAGAAACTCTTTTAAATATAAAGGGCAGTGAATTACAAGGATCTGAAAAAATTAAATTTTTTGATTTTAAAGGTTTCTCAATTGATTCAAGAAAAATAAACAGTTCTGATATATTTATTGCAATTAAAGGTGAAGTAACAGACGGACATAAATATTTGAAAAATGTTTTTGATGCGGGATGTAAATTAGCAGTTATAAATAAAACACAATCAAAATTAATTTCACAATTTAAAAATAAATCTTTTATAACAGTTAAAGATACTACAAAATATCTTGGTGATTTAGCCGCATATCATTTAAGCAATAACAGAATACCTGTTTTATGTGTGGCAGGAAGCAACGGAAAAACAACAACTAAAGACTTAATTGCTGATGTGTTGTCAAAAAGATACAATGTTTTGAAAACTGAGGGAAATTTAAATAACCATATCGGTTTACCTTTGACTTTGTTAAAATTGAATAAGAAACACAATTTTTGTGTATTGGAAGTCGGAAGCAATCATTTTGGAGAATTAGATTATTTAATGAATATTTGCAAACCGGATTACGGATTAGTAACCAATATTGGTAAAGAGCATTTGGAATTCTTTAAAAATCTGAACGGTGTAGCAAAGGCAGAATTTGAACTTTACAATTATCTGACAAAAAATAATAAAACCTGTTTTTATAATTTGGATGATAAATTTATTCTTAATTACAGAAATAAATTTAAATCAGGAGATAATTTTACATATTCATTCACAAAAAAATCTGATGTTAGAGGCAAATTTATTTCATTTGATAAAAATTTCAGGCCTGAAATTAATATCAAGTATAATGGTAAGAGTTCAAATATTAAAATAAATACTTTCGGACTTCATTCTATCTTTAACGGTTTGGCAGCAGCCTCAGTAGGTTTGTTTTTTGATATAAAAGTAAGCGACATAAAAAAATCATTGTTTAATTTCAAACCATCATCTTCAAAAAGAATGGAAGTGAAGAGTTGGAAAGGCATAACGATTGTAAATGATGCATATAATTCAAATCCTGATTCAGTTTTAATGGGACTTAATAGTATTAAAAAATTTAATACAATAGGCAAAAAATTTATAATATTAGGTGATATGCTTGAATTAGGAAAAAGTTCGAAATCAGAACATTCTAATATCGGAAAAATAATTTCAGAGATGAAATTTGACAATTTATATACTTATGGAAGTGAGTCTTATAACACTCACACAGCGGCTAAAAATGTAAAGAATAATCATTATTTTACTGATAAAACATTAATTAGTGAATTATTAAAAAAGGATTTGAGAAAAGGTGACATCGTTTATTTAAAAGGTTCACGTGGAATGAAGATGGAAGAAATTTTAGATAATCTAAAAAAATAAGTGTTATACTATTTAGCAGAATATATTAATTCAGTTTATGATCCACCCGGATTTGACGTGTTCAGATTTTTAACATTCAGATGGGCATTAGCTGCTATTACTGCTTTAATTATGTGTTTCATTGTTGCTCCCATAATTTTAAGAAAATTAAAAGAAAAACAAATTGGTGAAGCATTAAAGGAAGATGGTCCAAAATTTCATTGGTCAAAAGCCGGTACACCTACTATGGGTGGTATTATATTATGGGTATCTGTAATTATTCCTGTTTTGCTTTGGGGAGATTTAAAAAATATATATATCCAGATAATACTGTTTGTAACCGTAGCGCTTGCGTTAGTAGGTTTCCTGGATGATTATTTAAAAGTTATTAAAAAATATCAAAAAGGGCTTGTAGAAAAATATAAATTATTATTTCAGTTCATAACTGGTTTGATAGTTGCTTTGGTAATATATTTTGCACCGGCGTTTGAAGGTATCAACTCTATTACAACGATTCCATTTTTAAAACAGCTTCAATTTGATTTTTCATATTTTTATATACCAATAATTATTTTCATAATTATTGGTACTTCAAACGCAGTAAATTTTACTGATGGTCTTGACGGATTAGCGATTGGTACTTCCGGTATAGTTGTTTTCACATTAGGAATTATAGCATATGTTTCAGGTAATGTAGAAACTGCAAAATATTTAAATATTATTTATCTGAAAGGAAATGGTGAATTAGTAATCTATTGCGGTGCATTGTGTGGAGCGGCTTTAGGATTTTTATGGTATAATTCTTATCCTGCACAAGTATTTATGGGAGATACCGGCTCTCTCGCACTTGGTGGAGTAATTGCTACTTTGAGTATCTTAGTTAAAAAAGAATTTTTGCTTCCGCTTCTTGGTGGAATATTTTTTATAGAAATATTATCGGTAATTATTCAGAGATATTACTTTAAATATACAAGATTAAAAACAGGAGAAGGAAAACGAATTTTCAAAATGGCACCGCTTCATCATCATTATGAAATGAAAGGAATTCCTGAACCTAAAATAGTTATTAGATTTTATATTGTGGCAATAATTCTTGCAATTATGACTCTTTCAACATTCAAAGTTAGATAATATTGATAAACGAATATTCAAAATATTCTTATGCAATTTTAGGAGCCGGCAGAAGCGGAATTGGCATTGCAAAATATTTAAACAACAGAGGTATTGATGTATTTGTAAGTGAATCAAACCCTGAAGACAAAATTAAAAAAGAAAATATAGAACTTCTAAAAGAAAAAAATATAGAATTTGAAATTGGAAATCATTCAGATAGAATTTTCAATTATGATGTCATCGTTAAAAGTCCCGGAATTCCGATGTGGAATGAATTGATTTTGCAATTAAAAAATTCAGGAAAAAAAGTTATCGGAGAACTTGAACTTTCTTTTATATTTTGTAAATGTCCGGTTATTGCAATTACAGGCACTAATGGAAAAACAACAACAGTAAATTTAATTGGCGAAATGTTCTTAAATGCCGGGTTCGATGCTAAGGTATGCGGAAATGTGGGTTTAGCTTTCTCTGAGATTTTGGATGATATAAATGATAATTCAATTGTAATTCTTGAAACAAGCAGTTATCAGTTATATGACACAGAATTATTTAAACCAAAAGTTGCTATATTCCTGAATTTTACGGAAGATCATTTGTATTGGCATAAATCAATGGAAAACTATTTTGATTCAAAAATGAAAATTACTGCGAATCAGGATATTCAAGATTTATTTATTTATAATTATGATGATGAATTTATAAAAAATAATCTTTATAAGTTTCAGATACTTGCTATGAAAAGTGCCTTTACTTTATCAAATGGATTAGATGATGAAGGATTGTTATCAGGTTGTTTCCTAAATTCAGGTTTTATTAATTATATTGATAATTCAAAAAATGAAGTTAATAAAATAATTAAAAAAGATCAGATGTTTATCAAAGGGATGCACAATGTTTCCAATGCTATGGCTGCTATAATTACTGCAAAAAGATTTAATATTGATGAAAAAATAATTCAAGATACTCTAAAATCTTTTAAAGGAGTTGAACACAGGATAGAATTTATTAGAGAAATTAATGGAGTGAAGATTTATAATGACAGTAAAGCAACAAATCCTGATTCAACATTAGTAGCTTTGAAAAGTTTTACCGGTAAAATTATTTTAATTATGGGTGGACTGAAGATGAATATAAACTTTGAATTGATAAAAATGGAAGTGACAGAGAAAGTTAAAAAAATCATTGCAGTTGGAGAAAGTAAAAATGACATTTATGATTATTTTGAACATTTATCTCATGTTGAGTTGGCTCATGACCTTAATGAANNGCATTAAACAGCAGCAAGCAAGGTGATATAATTTTATTTTCACCATCATATAAAAGTTTTGATATGTTCACTGATTTTGAACACAGAGGAAATGAATTTAAAAAAATTGTTAATTCAATCAATTGAAAATAACAGAATATAAAATAGATATTTGGATATTGCTTTCGGTATTGTTCCTGCTGATTTTCAGTCTTGGTGCTGTTTATAGTTCGAGCTCAACTTTTGCGGCTGATAAGTTTAAAGATCCGAATTTTATGTTTCGGCAACACGCAATAAAAGTGGCAATTTCAATATTCTGTATTTTCTTTTTTGCAAAAATTGATTACAGAAATTATTATAACTGGAGTAAATATCTTATTTGGGGTTCGATTGCTTTTCTCTTAGCCATTTTTGTTTTTGGAGTTACTGAAATAAAAGGTGCAAGCCGTTGGTTAGATTTGGGACCGGTTAGTTTTCAACCATCGGACATAGCAAAATTTACTTTGATTGTGTATGTAGCAACTTTATTGGTTAAGAAAAAAGATTATGTATATATGCTCTACAGGAGTTATTTGCCAATTTTATTCTATATTATTCTCGTAACTGCGTTGGTAGCATTGCAACCAAATTTTTCAACTGCATCATTAATTTTTATTACGAGTATTCTGCTATTGCTAAATTCACCTGTAAAGTTAAAACATGTTTTCTTTACAATATTAGGAATTTTACCATTTGCTGTATTATTTGTTTTATCTAAATCTTATATAATAGGTAGGTTAACATCACATGCTGAATATACAACCGGTGGAAATTCTAATTATCAATTACAGCAGGCGTTAATAGGGTTTGGAAACGGCGGAACTTTTGGCATTGCTCCGGGAAATTCTTTACAAAAAGAATATTTCCTTCCGGAAGCTCATGGTGATTTTATTTTTTCTGTAATTGGTGAAGAATATGGTTTTATAGGCACAGCCATAGTAGTGATGCTTTTTGCAATTCTTATGGTCAGAGGATTCAAAATTTCAAAAGATTTAAATGATGATTTTGGGAGATATCTTGCATTTGGATTTACTACGATTCTTTCATTATATGCTATTGTAAATATGTGTGTATCAACAGGATTAATTCCGACAACAGGAGTTCCTATGCCTTTTATAAGTTATGGAGGTACTGCTATGATTTTCAATTCCATTGCAATAGGTATTCTTTTGAACATTTCCTCATATAGAAAAGAGGATAAAGAATTTTTTAATGAAGAGCTTGTCCAATGAGAATAATTTTGTCGGGTGGCGGAACAGGTGGTCATATTTATCCGGCGATTGCAATAGCAGAAGCATTAAAAAAAATTGATGAAAAAAATGAAATATTATTTATCGGAGCAAAAGGTAAACTTGAAGAAAAAATTGTACCTGAATACGGATACGAAATTAAAACTATCAGTATATCAGGATTTAGCAGGAAAAATTTATTGATGAATGTATCACTTCCATATAAGCTTTTAAAGTCAATCTATGATTGCAGAAAATATATTTTAGGTTTTAAACCTGATATAGTCGTTGGCACAGGAGGTTATGTTTGCTTTCCTGTATTAAAATCTGCTCAAAGATTGAAAATTAAAAATATAATTCAGGAAGGAAATGCATTTCCGGGAAAAACAGTGAAAGCGTTATCAGTAAAAGCAAATAAAGTGATTATAAATTTTAATGACTCAGAAAAATATTTTGTGAGAAAGGATAATCTTGTAAGGATATCACATCCTATAAGAATGAATCTCAATCTGTCTTCAAAATCTGAAGCATTAAAATCATTCGGATTTGATGAAAAGAATAAAACTATTTTTATATTCGGTGGAAGTCAAGGTGCAAGAGGAATTAACGAAGTAATTTTAAATAATCTTGAAAAATTAACAGAGTTCAATTTATTATGGCAAACCGGGAAATATGATTTTCAATCAATAAAAGAAAAAGTAATCGGAAAATCAAATATTAGAATTTTTGATTTCATTCAGGATATTGCAAAGTGTTATTCTGCATCTGATTTAGTAATATCAAGATCAGGTGTAACTACTATTATGGAGCTCGCTGCATTAAGAATTCCTGCTATCCTTGTGCCTTACCCATTTGCAACTGAAAATCATCAGGAATTTAACGCAAGATGTTTGGAAATCGAAAATGCAGGAAAAATGATTTTACAAAATGAATTAAAGGATAAATTAATCAGAACAATTCAAAACATTATTTATAATAATAGTGAACTCGAAGATATGAAAAGAAACTTGGAAAAATTTAGTGACAGAGATGCTGCGGTAAAAATTGCAAACTTAATCTATGAAACAGTAAACTGATGGAAACACCGAGAAAATATAAATTTAAACTTGATTTCTACTATAATATGCTCTTGATATATCTTTTGTTTATGGGGATATATATGGTAGTGAGAGGAACTTTTGAAGACGGCAGTTTCCAAGTGGTGTTAAAAGATCCCATAATTTATATAGTTGCAATTTTTATTATTATTTTTGCTGTCATTTTATTAATAAATAAAATTAAGAACGGTGAGATTCTGATATATGAAGATAAAATAGAAATTAAAAACAGATTTGGAACTAAGACAATTTTATTTGATGACATATTATTTATAAAATTTTCTAAGGAAAAAAGAAAATTTGATGAATCGAAGAGTCAGCATAAAATTGTAAGACTTAAACTAAAAAGAAGAAAAAGATTTTTAAGAATTAGACTTGCAGACTATAACAATGAAAAAGCATTGAACCAAGAATTTATAAAGTTATCCAGAGTTAAGAATAAATGAATATAAAGAATTTAAATAGAGTACATTTTATTGGAATTGGCGGAATAGGAATGAGTGGACTTGCTGAATACTTCCAAAAAAAGGGAATGACAGTCTCAGGCAGTGATAAGGAAAAATCAGAAATCACTGATAGACTTGAAAAATCAGGAATCAAAATCGATAGTCCACATTCTGAGAACAATATTACTGAAGACATTGAATTANNGGAATTAGTTATATATACTTCAGCTGTTAATAATGAAAATCCGGAATTAAAAAAAGCAATTGAACTGAATATTCCCGTTGTTAAAAGAGCTAAACTTCTTGCTAATATTGTAAATGAAAGATATCTGATTGCCGTATGTGGAACTCATGGAAAAACAACTACTTCATCTTTGCTTTCAAAAATTTTTATTGATGCAAATACTGACCCAATATTATTCGTCGGAGGCAGTTTAGGTTTTCTTGGTAATTCATCTTTTAGATCAGGTGATGGAAAGTTTTCAATTGCTGAAGCAGATGAATATGACAGAAGTTTTTTAACATTAAATCCTGATTTAATTATTATAAACAATATTGATTTCGATCATTCTGATATTTATAAAGATTTAGATGAATTTAAAAAAGGATTTTCTGACTTTTTAAAAAATTTGAAAAAAGACGGTAAGATTATTGCAAACAGTGGAGACGAGAATGTGAAAGATGTTTTGAAAGGTATTGATAACATTATTTGGTTCGGATTAAATGAAAACGATAATTACAAAATATCTGATTTCAAAGACAGTCTCAGAAAAAGTTCTTTTAATGTAAATGGAAAAAATTATGAATTTCCATTACACGGAATACATAATGTTCATAATGCTACTGCGGCTATTGCTGCTTCGTTGGAATGTGGATTAAATTATGATTCTATATATAATTCAGTTGCAACTTTTGATGGAGTAAAAAGAAGAATGGAATTAAAATATGATAAAGATTTCACAGTGTTTGATGATTATGCTCATCATCCAAAGGAAGTAATGCCTACATTACAGGCATTCAAAAAAATATCAGAGGGCAGAGTTGTAACAGTTTTTCAACCTCACTTATATTCGAGGACAAAAGATTTTTATAATGAGTTTGCTGAAAGTTTGGATATTTCAGATGAGATATATCTTGCAAAACTTTACCCTGCAAGGGAAACGCAAGTTGATGGTGTATCTTCAGAGTTAATATTACAAAATCTGAAAAATAAAAATTCTAAATATATTTCAAACGACGATGAATTATTGTCAGATTTAATTAAAAATATACGAAAAAATGATACGGTAGTTTTTATGGGTGCCGGTTCCATTTCATCTATGTGTGATAAATTTATCAGGGAGTATCTGAAATGAAAAAGAAAAATATATTCATATTTATAGTTTTAACTTTGATTTCTGTTTCTGCCGTTGTTGTGTTCGCTAATAAATGGAGAAACAATGTAAACTATGAAAAAATTACCATAACAGGAAATTATAATATTCCGGATTCTGATATATTTGAAGTAGCCCGTTTAAAAAAAGATTCCGTAATTAATATTGAAGAAGTTAATATAAATATAATACAAGACAGACTTTCTAAACATCCTGAAATTAAAAAAGTTTATGTAAGTAAAGAACCACCTGCTGAATTGAGAATAGAAATTATAGAAAAAAGACCAATCGCAACCATAAATACCGGAACTGATTTAAAATTAATTGATGATGAACTTGAAATATTTCCTTATAAAAATCTTGATAAACTTTATGATTTACCGATTATTAGTGGAATAAAAATAGATGACAATTTAAAGGTTTTTAACAATGTGAATAAAACCGAATTGAAAAGTGCTTTAAAAGTGATTGTGAATGCATACACTTTCAGTAAACCATTTTATTATAATATATCTGAAGTAAACTTAAGTGATTCGAGCAAAATTATAATTTATACTAATGATAATTCAGTTCCTTTTTACATCCCAACCAAAAGTTTAATGAAAATGAATGATGCAGAATTTAACAATCTGGTGGAGGATAAAGTGAAAATGATGGATGAATTTTATAAAACTGTTTTATTAAAAAATCTTGATAAAGAAATTGAATACGTAGATTTTAGATTTTCAAATCAAGTAGTTGTGAAATATAAAAATCAAATTAATGGCAAAGAAAAAAGTTAAATCGCAAAATGAATTAATGGATAACATTATCGTTGGCTTGGATGTAGGCACTACGAAAATTTGTGTGCTTGTTTCAAGAATTAACTCTGATGGTAATGTAGAAATACTCGGTATAGGTAAAGCACCATCACACGGACTACACAGAGGTATCGTAGTGAATCCTCATAAAACTATTGATTCAATAAAAGTAGCAGTTGAAGAAGCTGAATTGAATTCAGGTTTAACTATTAATTCTGCTTCGATTGGTATAGCAGGTCACCATATAAGGTGCATTCAAACAGGCGGAGTTGTAGGGATTAATAATTCAGACAGGATAATTGAAGAAGACGATGTTAGAAGATTGATAGATCAGGCAAAATTAATGAAACTCCCAAGTGATACAAAAATTATTGACGTTATTCCTCAGGAATATATAATTGACGGTAAAGATGGAATATATGATGTACCGGTCGGTATGTTTGGAGTAAAGATGGAAGCAAAGGTAAACATTATCACAGGGCTTGTTTCTTCTATTGATGACCTGTCAAAATGTGTTATGAGTGCCGGTCTTGAAATTGACGATATCGTGCTTGAGCCAATTGCTTCATCTTATTCAGTTTTGGATGAAACTGAAAAGAAAGTTGGTGTTGCAATGATTGATATCGGAGGTGGCACGACTGACATTGCTGTATTTAAAAAAGGAGTATTGAAATATACTGCAGGTATAGGCATCGCCGGAAGTTTAGTAACAAATGACATAGTTGAAGCATTAGGAATTTCAGAAACGGAAGCAGAAAGGATTAAAAGAGAATTTGGATGTGCATCTGTGAATGAAATATTAAATGATGAGTATATCACTGTAGAATCAATCAAAGGTAAAGCACCTAAGAGAACAAGAAAAAGTATTTTAAGCAGGATTATCCAGGCAAGAATGCAGGATATTTTTGAACTTGCTGCTATAGAAATCAAAAATTCTCAAATTCAAAATGAACTACACGCAGGAGTAGTGGTTACAGGTGGTGGTTCATTAGTTAAAGGTACACGTGAGCTTGCAAGTGAAATACTTGGAATGGAAGTAAATCTCGGTATTCCTACAGGTGTATCAGGCGGATTAATAAAAGAAGTTGAAAGCCCGATTTTTGCTACAGGTGTTGGTCTGATTTTACACAGAATAAAAACTATAGACGAAATTAAAAGAATCAGTAAAGATAGACCTAAACAAAAAAGAAAAGCAATAAATCCAAAAACTATTTTTGAAAAAATTAAAGCATGGTTTGATGAATTATAATGAAATTAATAATATAAAATTACAAATCCTTAGAATGGATTTTAACAAAATTTTTTTAATAAAAATAACTTAACCAGAAAGGGTAAAAAAATGGCAATTAAGTTAATTACAAACAATGTTGATGGTGCAAAAATCAGAATCGTCGGAGTCGGCGGTGGTGGCGGAAACATAATCAATAATATGGTTGATGCGGGTATAAACTCAGTTGAATTTATTGCTGTAAATACTGACAAACAAGCTTTGGAATTAAACAAAGCGAATGTAAAAATTATGATAGGAAAAGATGTAACAAAAGGTCTCGGTGCGGGTATGGATGCTGAAAAGGGTATGAAGGCAGCTGAGAACAGCAGAGATGAAATTCACAGAGCTTTAGAAGGAAGTGATTTGGTCTTTATTACTGCAGGGATGGGAAAAGGAACCGGAACCGGTGCAGCTCCTGTTGTTGCCCGAATTGCAAAATCACTTGATGCTTTAGTCGTAGCGTTAGTTACAAAACCTTTTGATTTTGAGGGACAAATGAAATCAAAATTAGCAAACGATGGAATTGATAAATTAAAAAGAGAAGTTGATAGTCTGATTGTAATTCCAAATCAAAAACTAATTGAAATAACAGATGATCCTGATATTTCTAAAAATGAAGCTTTTGCATTGGTTGATAGAGTGTTATATCATGCGACAAAAGGAATTTCACAAATTATTACTGAACCCGGTGAAATGAATGTTGATATGGCTGATGTAAGAACTACTATGCGCGGAATGGGTGATGCAATGATTGGAACAGGAATTGCTTCTGGTCCAGACCGCGCAGAAAAAGCTACATTGGCTGCTTTGAATAATCCTTTATTAGAGAATATTAAAATCAAAGGTGCTAAAAGAATTCTCACGAATATCAGCACAAACAAATCAATGAAACTTCATGAATTTGATAAAATCAATTCAATGATACTTCAAGAGGTTGGCTATGACAATGAATCAGGGTTTATAATTGGGACTATTGATGATACAAGTATGAAAGATGATGAATTAATGATTACTATTATTGCTACCGGTTTTGAAAATGAAGAAATGAATTACAATAATTCCTTGAAAGATCAAATCGAAGGAAAAGGTATTGTTGAACTTGCAGCCGGTAGAACAAAACTGAAATCTAATACCAACTCAAAACAGAAAGAAGCAGTTTATTTTGAAGATGAAGTTTCACAATCTAAACCTTATAAAATTTATGAAATACCGAATGACAGTCAGTTAAAAGAATTAGATAAACCTGCTATTATAAGAAGAGGTGATAACTTAAACATTAATGAAGATTTAAGTGAAAATTTGAATAATATTGATGATTTGGAAGTTAGTGAATGGGATGATTTCAATCTTGATGAAGATTTTAAAAAACCTGCATTTTTAAGAAGACAAATGGACTAAAAGATTCTTCATAATCCACATATTCCTCTAAAATCCCGGTAATATAATGGGTAAATGTTACCGGGATCCCTCCTTATAGAATTTTTTTTTCATCTAATTATAATTATATTTGCTAAGTTCTTTAAATAACTCTGACTTATTAAGAAAAGGTGGAGGGAATAGGCCCTTTGAAACCTTGGCAACCGCTTAAAAATTTTATTTTTAAGGTCCGGTGCCAAATCCTAACTGTTACCTATATTTTAAAAATCAAACAGTAAAAATAAGTCGGGAGCTGATTTGAATTTATGAAAATTTTGAAATCTCTCTCGGCTAAGTCGTGAGAGATTTTTTTTTGAACTTTTTCATAAATCAAATAATAAATATGGATAAAACAGAATTATTAAAAAAACTTCTCAGTGAAAGAATATTAGTTATTGATGGTGCTATGGGTACTATGATACAACGATATAATTTAACTGAAGTACAGTTCAAAGGTGAAAAATTTAAAAAATTTCCTCAATCTTTAAAAGGTGATAATGATTTGTTATCTATTACTCAACCGGAAATTATTAAATCTATTCACAGAGAATATTTAGATGCCGGTGCGGATATAATCGAAACCAATACTTTTAATTCAAATTCATTTTCACAGTCTGACTATAAACTGGAAGAATTTGTATATGAATTAAATTATGAATCTTCAAAAATTGCTAAAGAAGTTGCCGAAGAATATAATAAATTAAATCCATCAAAACCAAGATTTGTTGCCGGGGCAATGGGACCAATGAATAAAGCACTTTCGCTTTCTCCTGACGTAAATGATCCCGGATTCAGAACTGTAACTTTTGATGAAGTTGTAAATTCATACTATGAATCTGTTTCAGGATTGGTTGAAGGTGGATGTGATATTTTATTAGTTGAAACAGTATTTGATACATTGAACTGTAAGGCTGCATTATTTGCAATTCAAAAATATTTTAAAGAAAAAAATATTAAATTGCCTGTAATGGTTTCCGGAACGATTACTGATGACAGCGGCAGAACTTTATCAGGACAGACCGCTGAAGCATTTTTATATTCAGTTACTCACGTTGATTTGATTTCAATTGGTTTCAATTGTGCACTTGGTGCAAATAAACTGAGACCTCATATATCTGATTTATCTGAAAAATCTGAACTTTTTATAACTGCATATCCAAACGCAGGTTTGCCAAATGAATTTGGTGAATATGACGAAACCCCTCAATCAACCGCAAACCAGATTGAAGAATTTTTGAAAGAAGGTTTGTTAAACATGGTTGGAGGTTGTTGCGGAACAACACCTGAACACATTAAGGAAATAGCTAAGGTCGTAAAAAATTATAAACCAAGAGTCCCTCCAAAAATTAAAAAATATCCTCATTACAGTGGCTTAGAACCGCTTGCTGTATATGAAGGAAGCAATTTTATTAATGTAGGGGAAAGAACAAATATTACAGGGTCTGCAAAATTCAAAAAATTAATTATCTCCGGAAATTTTGAAGAAGCTTTATCTGTAGCAAAACAACAGGTTGAAAGCGGAGCACAAATCATTGATGTTAATATGGATGAAGGAATGATAGATTCCGAAGAAGTAATGACAAAGTTTTTGAACCTTATTGCCTCTGAACCAGATATTTCAAAAGTTCCGATTATGATAGACTCTTCAAAGTGGTCAGTAATTGAAGCCGGATTAAAATGTGTTCAGGGTAAAGGAATTGTAAATTCAATTTCTATGAAAGAAGGTGTTGATAAATTTATTGAGCAGGCAACTAAGGTTAAAATGTATGGTGCAGCGGTGATAGTTATGGCGTTTGATGAAAAAGGTCAGGCTGATAATTATGAAAGAAGAATTGAAATTTGTAAACGTGCTTATGATATCCTGACAAAAGAAGTAGGATTTCAACCTGAGGATATAATTTTTGATCCGAACATTCTTACTGTTGCTACAGGAATAGATGAACATAATAACTATGCAGTGGATTTCATTAGAGCAACAAAATGGATTAAAGAAAATCTTCCCGGTGCAAGAGTTAGCGGTGGGGTTAGCAATATATCTTTTTCATTCAGAGGAAATGATAACGTGAGAGAAGCGATGCACTCTGCATTTCTGTATCATGCGATAAAAGCAGGATTAGATATGGGAATTGTGAATGCCGGAATGATAGAAATTTATGAAAACATTCCAAAAGATTTACTGGAATATGTTGAAGATGTTCTTTTAAACAGAAGACCTGATGCCACAGAGCGATTGGTGGAATTTGCAGATCGGGTGAAATCAAAAGGAAAAGAAAAAGTTATAGACGATGCATGGCGAAATACTCCGGTTGAAAAACGACTTGAACATGCAATTGTCAAAGGTATAGTTGAGTTTATTGATATTGACATAGAAGAAGCAAGAGTTAAATATGAGAGACCTTTGAAAGTAATAGAAGGACCGTTGATGGATGCTATGAATATAGTTGGTGATTTATTTGGTCAGGGAAAAATGTTCTTACCTCAAGTGGTAAAATCTGCAAGAGTTATGAAAAAAGCAGTTGCTTATTTAACTCCATTTATTGAAGCAGAAAAAACTTCCGACTCAAAACCAAAAGGAAAAATTCTGATGGCTACGGTAAAAGGTGATGTACATGATATTGGTAAAAACATTGTCGGTGTGGTATTAGGTTGTAACAATTATGAAGTTATTGATTTAGGAGTTATGGTTACTTCAGAAAAAATTCTTGAAACTGCGAGAACTGAAAAAGTTGATATCATTGGTTTAAGCGGATTAATAACACCATCACTTGATGAAATGGTTCATGTTGCAAAAGAAATGGAAAGAGAAGGATTTAGTCTTCCTTTGTTGATTGGCGGAGCAACAACTTCAAAAGTTCATACTGCAGTAAAAATAGAAGAAAATTATAAAAGCGGTCCGGCAATCCATGTACTTGATGCTTCACGGTCTGTACCGGTAGTAAATAGTTTACTTGGTGATAAAAAAGATATTTTCCTTTCGACTATTAAGCAGGAATATAAAAACCTGAGAGAACACCATGCAAAAAACAGAACCGAGAAAAAACTAATTTCTTATGAAGAGGCTGTAAAAAATAAATTAAAATTAAACTGGGATGAATATACACCTCCTACACCTGAATTTACCGGTGTGAAAATTTATGATGATTTTTCTATTGAAGAAATTTTAAAGTATATTGATTGGACTCCATTTTTCAGAACTTGGGAATTAGCAGGTAAATATCCCGATATTTTAACAGATAATATAGTAGGGGAACAGGCAGCAAATTTATTCTTAGATGCTAAAAATATGCTGAAAAAAATAATTGATGAAAAATGGCTAAAAGCAAAAGGAGTAGTAGGAATTTGGAGAGCAAATTCAACCGGTGATGATATAGAATTATATTCAGATAAAAATGGAAAGAAACTGTTAAATAAATTTCATACATTAAGACAACAAAATAAAAAAGTTCAGTTGCAGCCAAATTTAGCTTTAGCAGATTTTATTGCTCCTAAAGAATCCGGCTTAGAAGATTACATCGGTGGCTTTGCAGTTACGACTGGTATAGGAATTGAAAAAAAACTTGCTGAATTTGAGGCTGATAATGATGATTATAATTCCATATTACTAAAATCATTGGCAGATAGACTTGCCGAAGCCTTCGCTGAACTTATGCATAAAATAGTGAGAACCGAAGTTTGGGCTTATGAAAAAAATGAATCATTGACAAATGAAGATTTGATAAATGAAAAGTATAGAGGTATCAGACCAGCTCCCGGATATCCTGCATGTCCTGATCATACGGAAAAATGGATTCTCTTTGATTTATTAAATGCTGAAAAAAATGCGGGAATCAAATTGACTGAATCTCTCGCAATGTTTCCTGTTTCTTCTGTCAGTGGGCTTTATTTTTCTCATCCGGAATCGAAGTATTTCGGGCTTGGTAAAATAAATAAAGACCAAATTGTTGAATATGCTAAACGGAAAAATATGGAAATTAACGATATTGAAAAATGGCTTTCTCCAAATTTAATTTATTAATATGAAAAAATTATTAATATTTTGTATTTCTGTTTTTTTAATTTTGTCTGTTAAAGTTCATGCAAATGATGGTGTTTTCTACACAAGAGGAAATCAGTTAATTCCAATGTTTGAATCTGAAATTTCTCTTAAAAAAGAAATACTTGATATCGAAAGAATAGGACAATATAAATTTAAAGTAACCGTTCAGTATGAATTAAATAATCCCGGCACAGATAAAACACTCGATGTAGGATTTGAGGCAATGTCACCAAGCGGAGATGCTGATGGAACTCCGGTTAATGGAGCACATCCATATATTTTTGATTTTTCAGTTAATATGAATGGAGAAAAATTACCTTTTGAAGTTGCTATCGTAAGTGATAGTCTTTATTATGTAAACGGTAAATTTATTTCAAAAACTGCTGCACAAGTAATTACAGAAATTGATAATCCTAACGAAGTTAACTTTAATTATGTATATCACTTCAAAGCACCATTTAAAAAAGGTATCAACAGAATTATACACACTTATATTTTTAATTCCGCATCTTCTACCGATTCACATTATAATTTAGAGTATGTTTTAACCGCTGCAAACAGATGGGCAAACAGACAGATTGACGATTTCACCTTAAATCTTAATCTGGGTGAATTTTCAGATGTTGTAATTAACAGTTCATTTTATGATAATCCATCAGACTGGAAATTCAAAGGTAATGGTAAGTATGTTAATATTGGTGAAGATTATCTTGGGAATTTAGGAAAAGATAATTTCAGGTTTTATTCACAAACCGGATTTATTACATTCAAAAAACAAAACTTTAAACCGGAAGGTGAATTATTTATTTATGCACCACCATTTTACTCTCCAGACTACTCTGATGAATTCAATTATTATTCTGCCTATTTACCTTACTCTATAGAATTTTATGATAGAATTACCGGTGCATCAGATATTGAATCACTTGAAGTTTTAAAAAATTTCCCTTACGCTTTAAGAGGTGTTGAATTTGAAGATAAAATTTCAAAAGAATTCTTCTCATCATTAGTGTGGTATATGCCCGAAAAAAACTTAAACAAAAAGGATGTAAAATTAACAGCAATTGAAATAGAATGGCTCAGTAGTTTAAAAGTAAAAAAACAATAAATATCACTTTTAATCTTGATTTGTTATTTCAGGTATTATAATTTTATTCATTGAAATAGAATTAAATGATTATGTAATTGGTTTCCAGAGAAAAAATATCAGATGTTAAAGTAAAATCGAAAGTAAAATCCTCTGTAAAATCTTTAAAAAATCTAAACCCCCTCCAAAAATCTCCAAAAGTAGTTTCAAAAAAAAGAATTAATTTGAATGAAAATTCATACGAATCAAAATATCTTCAATTAAGCGAACTGTTGAATAATACTACATTAGCGGTAATAGAATGGGACAGTAATTCCAAAGTTAAGTATTGGAATAAACAGGCTGAAAAAATATTTGGTTGGAAATCTTCTGAAGCAATAGGAAAAAATATTAATAAAAAAATAGTGCCAAAAGAAGATTTTGCACAGATGCAGGAAAATGTTAAATTATTACTTAAAAACAAAATTTCTACGAATACAAACGAGAATAGAAATTTAACAAAAGATAATAAGATTATTTATTGCAGGTGGTTTAATTCTATATTGAGAGATAACAATGGAAAAGTAATTTCAGTCCTATCTTTAGTGCAAGATAAAACATTAAGTAAAATTTCGGAAACTGAAAAGGAAATTGCAATTTATAATTTAAATGAAAGAGTTAAGGAATTATCATTGCTTAATAATATCAGTAAAATTTTACAAAATCCAGAAATGGAAATTGAAGAGTCCTTTCAAAAAATTATTGATATAATACCTTCGGGCTGGCAATTTCCTGAAATTACTGAGTGCAGAATTTTGTTTGACGATAAAAAATTTAATTCAAAAAATTTTTCAGAAAAATCAAAATGGATTTTATCATCTGAGTTTTTAACTAATGACGGAAAAAAATTCTCTATAGAAATTATTTATTTAATTAAAAAACCTTATGATTTTGAAGGACCATTCCTGAAAGAAGAACGAAATTTAATAAATATCATAGCTGCTATGATTAAGACTTATCTGGATAACAGAAATTCTGAAATTGTTAGAAAAAAATTGGTAAATGATTTAATTCATAGAAATATTACACTCGAAAAATTTGCTTTTATGGTTTCGCATATATTAAGAGCACCAATAGCAAACATTTTAGGAATTGCAGAATTACTCAAAGAAACTGACTTAGAAAATAATGTTAAAACTGAATTGTTGGAAGATTTAAAATCAAGCGTCACAAAATTTGATTCAGTATTAAATTTATTAAACTTACTTCTCAAATCTAATGAAAAGACCAATTGATACCTCACATCCGTTAATTGATTATTTAAAAATACATAAAGAGAAAACAATTGCAGGCAATAAAGAGTCTTATTCAATTATTAATTATGAAAATGGAAAATTTATAAATCACGGAGGTGATACATATCCTTTCGAAGAAACTTATAGAAATGAAATACCTGAAGATGTTGTTATATCAATGTTAAAATCATATTACTTATATAAATGTGATATATTCAATTTAAAAATCCCACAAACTGAACAAGAATGGGAAATGTTTTTAAAAGAAAATTTTTATATTTAATTTTATATTAAGAAAATATTTATGTATTCAAAAGAAAAAACAGTTGATGATTATATATCATCACTCCCTGATGAAAGAAAAGATATCATATCAGAATTGAGAAAAGTTATATTAAAAAATTTACCTAAAGGTTTTGAAGAAATGATGAACTACGGAATGATTGGATATGTTGTCCCTCATTCAATTTATCCAAATGGATATCATTGTGACCCAAAACTTCCTCTACCATTCCTGAATATTGCTTCACAGAAAAATCACATCGCAATTTATCATATGGGTTTTTATGATAATAATTTAGTTGAATGGTATTCTAAGGAATGGAGTAAATTATCAAATAAAAAACCGGATTTAGGAAAAAGTTGTTTGAAATTTAAAAAACCTGAAGAAGTTCCGGTACAACTAATTGGAGAGTTGGCAAAAAAAATAACACCAAAAGAGTGGATAGAAATTTATGAATCCGCTTTTCAAACAAACAAAAAAAATAAATAGTTTTAGTTTGCCGTGAACATGCAAATCCAGCCCGGTTCATTGCCGATAAATGGAGTTTCAGACCCTGTTCTTTCTTGCTGAATATTATTAAATTTTGTTCGTTGAAAGTTGGTATATCCTGAGTCTAAAATAATTTTTTTGAATTCATCAGGATGGTAAAAATTTACATATTCAAGATTCACAAATGTTTTAATTTTGTCAAAAACTTCTACTCCAAATTCCCTGTTGTGACTTTCTACTAATTCAGGAATTAAACCAAAATCACCTGTAATATCTGCATCAATGGATTTACAAAATTTAAATAGATTTTTTAAATCCGGAGTTCTTAAATAATATGTGATTCCTTCAAATACAGCTAATGTTTTTTTTACTTTTGAAAAATCATTTGAGTTAAGTTGGTCACTTAAAATTTTTAAATCTGTAATATCACATTCCAAAAACTTTATATTCTTTATTTCGTTGTTTATGAATGATTTTTTTTCATTCATTAAATACTTATCAATATCAAAAATTAAACTTTCGGGGAATAACTCTGCTACTTCAACAGACATCGGAGATATGCCAGCCGCAAAGAATAATATCTGACCTTGAGGATAAAGTGAAAGAAATTCTACGCATTTTTTCCGAATGAAATATTTTCTGTTACTCACAGACTGCAGGTGCATATAATTTTCCCGTTCACTGAATTGTTCAAACAATTCATCCCCTTCAGAAAGATCAAGTTCATTGAAATAATTTCTTGCTTTTCCTGTCTTCCATATATGTGGGTCAGTCCAGTTTAATACAAGTGCTGAAGTTGCTGAAATTTTCATATTATATTTTAAAATAGTATTAATTATAATTAATACGTATTCAATTATTCAGAATAAATATTTTTTTTCGTGGAACTTATTGAGTATATTATAAAGTTATGTCAGATATGAAAATTATAATACTATTTTTTGTAAATTTAGTTTTTGTCGTTTCTGTTTATTCGCAATCACCGGTATCGGAAATTAGCGGCAAAATTTTAGACAAGTTCACTCAACAGCCACTGGAGGATGTAGTTATTACTTTATTATCTGAAAATCAATCAATTGAAAATACTACATCTGATTTTTATGGAAATTTCATTTTTTCTAATATAAAAGTAGGAACTTATAGCATAAGATATTCACTTATTGGATATAAATCTTTACGAAGTGATAATATTATTGTAAGCTCAGGAAAAGTAACAACTTTATTTGCTGAGTTGGAAGGTATTGAAACGGATGTAATAATTGTAGAAGATGAAAATTTTTCAAAACCAGTTGATATTTCAAATTCATTTAAAAATTTATCTTATGAAGAAATCAGAAGATCACCGGGTGGATTTGAAGATATAGGACGAGTATTGCAAATTTTACCAGGAGTTTCTTTTGTTAATGACGGCAGGAATGATCTTATAGTCAGAGGCGGCTCTCCATCAGAAAATTTATTTTTGATTGATAATGCATCAGTTCCAAATATAAACCATTTCGGTTCTCAAGGTTCTACAGGAGGACCGGTGAGTATCATAAACCTCGATTTTATAAGAGAAGTTAATTTTCTGACTGGTGGATTTTCCGCAAGATATGGCGATAAGCTTTCCTCAGTACTTGAATTAAAATTAAGAGAAGGTAACAGACAAAAATTTTTTGGCGATATAAATATTTCAGCAACAGGTTTCGGAGCAATCCTTGAAGGACCTTTTGGGTCAGAAGGTAAGGGATCTTATTTGATTTCAGCAAAGAGGAGTTATCTTGATTTAATTTTTAATGCAGCCGGATTCGGTTTTGTCCCTGAATATTCTTCATTCCAAATAAAAACGGTTCACGATTTAAACTCTAAAAACTTTTTGACTATAAATGCTATTGGTAATATTGATAAAGTAAGGTTTAACAATGAAACAGAAGAAAACAGGCAAGATAATGAAAGGATTTTAAAAAATAATCAATGGGGTTATATAAATTCTTTTGAATTGAAAACACTTCTTTCATCTAATTCATACTCTCTTTTGAATTTCTCAAGAAATTATACCAATTATGATTTCACCGGTAGAGATTCAAATTTTACAGAAGTATTTAAAAATAAATCAGCAGAAGGTGAAACAAAATTTAAAATAGAATATTTCAATTCATCAGATGCTTCAAATTTGATTTCGACCGGATTAGGAATTAACTATATCTCATTAAACTATGAAATATTAAAAGAAACAGATACAACTTATTTTATAAATAATTCAGGACAACGTGTAATTCTCCCTTCAGTAAATCTCATTAACGAAACGGATGCTTTTAAATTATTTTCTTTCGTTCAGTATTCAAAAACATTTCAAAATAATTTAAAAATTAATGCCGGTGTAAGAGTTGATTATTTTGATTTATTAAATGATAAGTTTACTGTTAGTCCGAGAGCATCAGTATCATATCCGATTCTTAAAAATACATTTGTTACTTTTAGTTATGGAATTTTCAGACAATCTCCTTCTTATTTATGGATTATTAGTGATAGTGAAAATAAAAAATTAAAACCATTGCAGTCTGATCATTATGTTGCTGGCATTGAATATTATTTTTCAAATGATTTTAAATTTACTTTAGAAGGATATATAAAGAATTATTCAAATTACCCTGTCAGTGAAATCAGACCATGGTTGATTCTTGCAAATAACGGAGGTGATTTTGAACAAAAAAATGATTTTGTTGTTGAAAAACTAACTTCCTTAGGAACCGGCAACTCCAAAGGAATTGAGTTATATATTCAAAAATCTTTGACAGAAAACTTTTATGGACTTATAAGTTTATCATTCTTTGATGCTAAATATAAAGCGTTAGACGGAATCGAACGACCAAGCAGTTTTAATAATAAAATAATTTCAACAATTGCCGCCGGTTATAGATTTGGTGATGGTTGGGAAATCTCATCAAAATTCAGAATTAACGGTGGAAGACCATATACCGCGATTGATGCCTTAAACGGATTTCAGCTTGTAAGTAATTATAATTCATCATCATTACCGGATTTTTATAAGTTAGATGTTAGAATTGATAAAAGATGGAATTTTAGTAACTGGTCCTTGATAACATATATAGACATTCAAAATGTAACTAATAAAAAAAATATAACAAATTATTTCTGGAACAAATTTAAAAATGAAATAGAACAAAACGAAAGTATCGGTATTCTGCCATCAATCGGAATTAATGCAAAATTTTAACTTTCTATTTAAGTTTCTCAAAAATATAATATTAGGTATATTTATTTTTAACGCTCGTAGATAATAAAAATTAAAATTGTTTTATATGAAAATAAAAAATGTTTTATATATATTAATAATGTCATTTTGCCTAAGCAATATAGCTAATGCTCAGTTTATAAATAAATTTTCTGTGTTTGGTGGTTTTATGACGGGCTCATATATGCCGAAAATATCCGAATTAAATAAACAACTTGTGCAAGCAGGTTTACCTGAATTTCCTGCCTCAGGTTATTTTGCTTTTGGTGGCGGCGGTTATATAGATATACCAAAAACAACTTTTAGAGTTGGTGGATTTGGAACCGGCTATTCAAAATCAGTCTCCACGATTACACCTGCAAACGTAACCAAAAAAGTTGACCTTGAAATGGGTATGGGTGGTTTAAGTATTGAATATGTTCAACCATTATCAAAATCAATTGACCTGACTTTTGGAACTAACATAACTACAGGAGTTTTTTCTATGAATGTTTTTCAATATAATTCACAGTTTGGAAGTTATACAAATTTTTGGAATGAAATTACAAATTCTTCTTCATCTCAAAACATTTCACAGAAATTTAATCAACGGTTTTATTCTGCAGAACCAAAAGTGGGAATCGGTGCTTTGTTAAACAGTTTTTTATACGTAAAAGCAAACGTAGGATATATGTTCTCTGCTAACGGTGGTTGGAAAGCAGAAAACGGTGTTGAACTAACAGGTGTTCCAAGTGATATAAAACCTGATGGCTTGGCAATTGACTTATCTTTAAATGTTGGACTGTTTTTTAAATAATAGAAATCAAAAATCTTAATGAAAAATTTGTTAGTCACCGGTGGAGCCGGTTTTATTGGAAGTAATTTTATTAAATATGTTTTAAATAATACTGAGTATAACATATGTAACTTTGATAAACTGACATATGCCGGAAATCTTGAAAATTTATCTGATATCGAATCTGACAGCAGATATAAATTTATCAAAGGTGATATTTGTGATTTGGAAAATGTAAAATCTGCAATTTCAGAAAATGAAATTGATACTATTATAAATTTTGCTGCAGAATCTCATGTGGATAGAAGTATTTTAGGTTCAAGAGAATTTGTCGTTACAAATGTATTGGGAACTCAGGTATTGCTTGACAGTGCAAAGGAATTTAAAATTGAAAAATTTCTTCAGGTATCTACTGATGAAGTTTACGGCTCTTTACCGGAAGATGATAAATCAATAAAATTTACAGAAGAAACTCCTATCGCTTCCAATAGTCCATATTCATCAAGCAAAGCAGGTGCCGATTTACTTTGCAGAGCATATTATCATACTCATAATTTACCTGTTTTGATTACAAGATGTTCTAATAATTACGGACCATATCAGTTTCCTGAAAAATTAATTCCATTAATGATAGCAAAAGCAATTGATGGTGAAAAACTTCCCGTTTATGGTGATGGTAAAAATGTAAGAGATTGGTTATACGTTGATGACCATTGCTCTGGGATTCTATCAGTATTAGATAAAGGAATCAACGGTGAAGTATATAATATAGGAGGAAATAATGAATGGTATAATATTGATATAGTTAAATTAATTTTAAAATTACTCGGGAAGTCAGAAGATAATATCACTTACGTAAAAGACAGACCGGGACATGACAGAAGATATGCAATTGACTCATCAAAGATAATGAGTGAACTTGGATGGGCACCTAAATTCCAATTTCCTGAAGGAATTGAGAAAACCATAAAATGGTATAGGAATAATGAATCTTGGTGGAGAAAAGTTATGTCAGGTGAATATATGAAATATTACGAAAAAAATTATTCTTCAAAATAAATAAATATTTAAATGTTTTTTGTTAAATCATCCAGATTATAATCATCAACTATTCTATAAATAGCTTTTAATTCAGTTTTCTCAATAACATCACTTATTCTTTCATGCCTTACACTTTCCTGAACAGAAATTTTATTTAACACATCATCAAATTCATCTTCATTTATTTTTAAAAATCCAACGGATAAAATTTCGGATTTATCGTTAATATTAATTGAGTTTATAACTCTCACCGGTATCGGAAATGGCTTGTCGGGAAACCAATTTTTTTTAAAATCTTCATAAGTTTTTCCGGTTTTCAATTTTCTTACAAATATAGAAATAAAATTTGCTTCTTCAGGA
>DKKL01000043.1 GCA_002455255.1 Candidatus Tepidiaquacellales bacterium UBA6667
ATCGTTTTGGACGGATGTGTTTTGGAATAGGTTCGGCGGCTTCTTTGAATCTTGCATTATTCGCTGAACTGTTTTGTTCGTTACTTGTAATTTTAGGTTTTTTAACAAGACTTGCATTAGTTCCTTTAATCATAACAATGGTTGTTGCTTTTTTTATTTTCAATGCTGCAGAACCAATGTTAAAAAAAGAGTTACCACTTATATTTTTGTTAACTTATATCGCAATTTATTTATTGGGACCGGGAAGATTTTCACTTGATTCATTGATATATAAACCGAAAAAAAGTATAATTCCTGATTTTAAAAAATAAGTTTATAAAATTCACCTGCCCAAACAATTAATACAAACAAACTAAACGCTGCGGGAAAAATAATTTTTTTCGCGGTAAATATTTTTCTTAGTTGATATCTATGTTCATAAAGTTTTACCGTTCCAATTATAAAAAACGGAATAAGTACATAGTGATATCGGGAAAGTGCAACAAACAGAAAAAACATTAAGCCCCAACTTATTAAAAATCCGTATATTATAATTCTATATTTTTTAATAAGTAAAAGACCCCAAAAACCGCATAATATTACAAGAAAATACGGAATATTAACAATAGCAATTAAAAAAGGATTTATATCTCTGTAAACTTCGGTGGATGTTCTTTCTTTATTCTCATTTTCAGTAAAATATAAAAGTATCATTCTTTCACTTGAAAATAGGTATGCAATTTTTTTAAACCCTGTTATTACAAATTTATGAGGATTATTTACTGCATAATCAATTCCTTGTCTGAAAAATTCCTTATCTTTTTTTACTTCATCTTTTTCATAAAACAACGGATTAGTTTCTTCAATCTTGTGATACCAGGTACCTGTTGCGTTAGGATTACTGCCACCCCAAAAGGTGAATCCTGCTTGTGTTGCAAGAGTGAATGAACCCATCTCAATTTTATTCCTAATCAGCCATGGTGACAATGTAATACCAATTCCTAAATAAAATAAAAGCGAATATAAAATTAATTTTTTATTTCGTGTTTTACTAAACCCATCAAACAATCGGGTTCTGTTATAAAATAAATATACAGGAATGATAAAAATTGATATAGCAAAGCTGCTTCTTATTAATAGTGCTAATCCCCAAACTATACCAAGTAAAAATATTTTTTTTGTATTTAAAAATTCGTCTTGTAGAGAAAGATATAAAACTAAAAGAGCAAAAAAATTAAAAAGAGGTTCTGTAAGTATAGTAACTGCGAAAAGGATATTAGAAGGGAAGAGTGCGAAAACAGTGAATACAATTAATGAATATCTAATGTCAAAAAATTTCAGACATATAAGAAAAAATAATATACAGGAAAAAATTTCAATGACTGATTGTATAATTTTCACAGCCAAAATATTTTCACCAAACACTTTAAAAATACCGGCAATAAACATCGGATAACCTATAATTAACCGAGCTGTGGTTTCACCTTCATATCTGTATTCACCGGTATTCGCAAGACTTTGGGCAAGCAAAAAATAGTCTTTAGAGTCTGAGCGGAGTTCTTCAGAATATGAAAATGAAATTATAAGTTTTAACAAAAAAGAAAAAAGCAATATTGAAACAAAATATTGCTTTTGTGATTTTTTAAAAAATATTTTTTTATTTTTTAACACAGTTTTATACTTTTTCAGCTACAAGCAAAATCCCTGTTCCTTCTTTATTATCAGTTTTTACATCCAACCACATTAAAATTAACACAAACCAGAGAGTAAAAAGGTAATATATTGGAAGAATTAAAATAAATAGTTTTGATTTTCCTGCCATAAGAATCGGGTATTTAATTCCAAATCTCCAGCTAATAGTTCCAAACTTTCCATAAGTATAGTTAAAAGATTTTAGTTTCAGTCCTGCTTTTTCCAGTTTTGATGTAATGTCTTCTTTTGAATATCCGTTTCGTGCATGCTCTTCAATAAAACTTTCATCATCATCATCTTCCGCATCACTGCCACCAAGATTTGACGGAGTATTTACCAGCAATAATCCGCCTTTTTTTAAGGCATTATAAAAATTATTAAACACAGTTTGGTCTTCATGTATATGTTCCATTACATCAACAGATAAAATAAAATCAAATCTGTTTTCATATTTCATAGTAACTAAATCATCAATTTTAAATTCCACTCTGTTTCCTAAGCCTGTTTTATTAAAAAAATATTCACAATCAGCAACTTGTTCTTCTTTAACATCAATAGCATAAATGTTAGAATTTGGAAAATAATTTGCCATAAAGTAAGAATATTGTCCAAAACCCATTCCTGCATCAAAGATATTTAATTTATCATTTCTCTTATATAATTTCTTGATTTGTTTTCTCACATGCCATGAACGTAAAAACATTAAATCAAGAAGTTTATAAAATATTTTTCTTAAAAAAACATTTCTCGAAACTATATCCCCAAAGACTTTTTTAACCGGATCGTATTTCATTTATTTATTTTATTAATTTTATTCTTCAATTTTGAAAAAACCATTTCTGATGAAATTGCTTCCATACAATTTGGTTTAAAATCACATCTCATTTTATAACATACCAGACATTCCATATCCGGATAAATTTTATCTATAATACCGTAATCTTCAATTTCGTTATATGATGTAGGTCCGAATAAACATAAAATTTCTTTTTTCAGTGCGGTTGCTATGTGAAGTGCTAATGTATCTCCTGTTATAAAAATATCAGGCAATGACATTAGAGAAATAAATTGTCGTAATGAATTATCAAATCCGGTATTAATAATATTTTTATTCACTGAGCTAAGTTCTAACAATAATTCTTTTTCGTCAAGTCCACCAAAAAGAAGTATTCCACAATTATATTCGGAATTTATTTTTTCAAACAATTCAACATAACCTTCTTTCCTCCATTTTTTAAATTCCCATCTGTCACTCGCACCGGGATTTATTCCAATAAGGAAATCATATTGCTTGAGGTCATTCATTTCATAAAATCTTTTTGCAAAGTCAATTTCACTTTCACTTAGGTTTATTATAATATTTGACTGGGTATATTCAAGAGAACAAATTTCATGAATAATCTTTTGATATGTTTTAGTATTTTGTTTTTTTAGTATATCAAATGCACCCATTTTAAACCATTCATCTGCTTGCTCATTAAATGGTTTAACTTTTCCCAATTCATTTAAACCGAAACCAATTTTATTATTTGAATTTGCAGCACTTGCAATCGCAGAACTAACAGGAGATGGGTCTAAATTTATCACCAATTCAAATTTAACAGACTTAAGGTAATAGTTTGTGAATGGGTTTTCGTAAATGAGAATTTCATTTACGAGATGATTGTGCTTAAACAAATCTTTGGCATTATCCTTTGTCAGCCAGGAAATATAAGCATCCGGATATTTAGAATGCAGAGATGGTAAGATTGAAGTTGTTCTTAATACATCTCCAATTGCGTCAAGTTTAATAATTAAGATTTTATTTTTAACCGACTTATATAAATTACAATCATCACAAATTATTCCGGTTTTTTTATGAGGTTCACAAGGTCTGTCACCGGGGAAATAAATACAATCCGATTTTAAATTTGGTATACTCAATTTAAGATTTCCTTCATAAGCATTGGCAATTTGTTAAATTCATTATCCTTTATTTTGTTGCTGATATTAACCTTAAAATTCACAGAATCTGAAAAACTAAAATATTTTTTTATACCATCCACTAAAGAATTTACATCATCTGATTTTACTACAAATCCTGTTTCCCCTTCAATAACATCTTCTGATAACCCTCCGACATCTGTAACTATAACAGGTTTATTAAATCCGTAAGCAATATTTAATACACCGCTTTGAGTTGCTTCAAGGTAAGGCAAAACGACAAGTTCAGAAATATTATAATAAATACCGACATCTTCATTTGGCACGAATTTTTGAACGACAATAACATTTTCTTTAATTTTCAAATCATCAATTTGTTTGTAGTATTTTTCTGAATTATCATAAAATTCACCAACTACAAGAAGTTTTATATTTTTATTATAACGAATTAATTCAGGCATAGCATCCAAAAGTATATTGAGACCTTTATATTTTCTTACGTATCCGAAAAATAAAATTATTCTATCCGCACTACTAAAACCGAGTTCGGTTTTAATTTTTGCTATATCTTCATTTTCACCTGTGTTATAACAGTCATAAACAGGCAGAGATGATTTGTAAATTTTTTTATTTTTTGAATATTCCTTTAATGAATTTTCAACGGTATCAGATAAAACAAGAAATTTATCCGCATTTCTGATTCCGAGTTTTGTTAAAAATTTATCCACAAATCTTCCTTCGTGAGAAATTACATTTTCAGTTATGAATAAAATTTTATTTTTATACTTTTTCTTTAAACTATTTGAAATAACAAAATGAGATGGTCCAAAAAAAGGATTCCACCAATCAAAAATAATTAAATCAGGATTAAAATTATCAATTTTTTTAGCTGCTAAAAACCAGTTGAATGGATTTATTGAATTTATGATTCTTTCATTAGGAGCTTTTTTAATTATATAATCACTTTTATCTTGCTGTGTCGTACCAGGGAATAAAACTGACGGATACAGAAGTTTATAATTAAAAACTTTTAAATCAAATTGCTCTTTTAAAATATCATATAAATATGAAACAAATAATGCATTGCCACCCCTGTAAGGATATGCAGGACCAATAATCGCAATCTTTTTCTTAGACAAATATTAAAAATTATCAACCAATATAAAAATATGTGATTTTAAATGTTATTCAAATAAGAGGTGGGTTTATTCAGAAAATTTATATTTAAACAATGTCCAAATTGCTTTAATGCCATCTCTCCATTTTATTTTTTTCCCTTCCTTAGTTGATCTTGGAAAATATGTTATTGGTATTTCATAAATCTTAATTTTCCTTTTTAAAATTTTAGATGTAACTTCAGGGCAAAATTCAAATCCTTTTTCCTTCAGATTTAAATTTTTCAACAAATCTGCTTTGAAAACTTTGTAACATGTTGATTCATCGGTAATTTCTGAACTATATAAAACATTTGTTATTTTACTTAAAATTACACCGCCTATGTAAAAAGCGTAAGTCGATTTAGGATTTTGTATGAGATTTCTCGAACCATAAACTACCTGGACTTCAGGATTTTTAAACAACTCAAATAATTTTTTATATTGATTTGGATCATATTCCAGATCGGCATCTTGTATTAATACTAAATCTCCAGAAACTTCTTTTAACCCTGTAATAATAGATGCACCCTTACCGGAGTTATGTTTATGATTTAATAATTTTATGTGTGATTTTTCTGATGCCTGAATTTTTTCTAAAATCTTCTGAGAATTATCAGTTGACCCATCGTTTACACAAATTATTTCATAAACAAGACCGGTATCTAATACTTTAGAGATGATTTGTTCAAGTGTTTTTTCTTCATTGTAAACAGGGATTATAACTGAAATATTCAATTTATAAATTATTTATTTAAAGCAGACCTTATATTAATTATTTTATTTCTTAATGTTAAATCGTCAGGACTAAATTTTACCAATACTTCATAACATTTCAAAGATAGTTTTAGCAAATTGTTTTTTAGGTACAACTCTCCTAAATTTGACAAAGCATCTTTAATGTATATTTCCTCGTAACCTGATTTTAAATGAAGGAGGTAATTCAAATAAAATATTTCAGCTTCTCCCGCATATCTGTTTTGTAAGAAGAAATTTCCTGCATTTACAAGTGCAGAATTATTTTCAAATGGTTTGTAAAAACCTTCAATCCATTTTATTAAATTTGATTTAGACTGAATATCTGACAGAATCTCAAATTGTCTGTTAACTACAGTTGTATCAATTTTATTATAAGTTACCAGTTCATAAAATGTTTTCACAAAAATTGCTGAGTCTTTTGGCTGATTTGTATAAACAGAAAAATTATTATCAAAATATAATGGAGACCAATTTCCCATTTTATTTAATTCATCAGTCCAAAGATATGCTGAAGCATGATTAAATGTAATTACTTTTGGGTTATATTTATCAATTAATAATTTTAAACCATTTGCTTTAAAACTATTCATATATTCCGAATAAAATTCTTCCTTCATCACTTCAAGTCTGCCATCAATAAATATTTTTTCATTTAAACTCCAGATTAACCATCCGCCCATATCAATCTGATTTATAATCTTTTCGTTTGGAAGATTTGTTTTTATGAAATTGCTTGCAGAGACAGGCAAAGTGTTTTCGTTTAAACCGGTTCCGAAAACAACTGAATTACCATATCCACTGTAATAAGATCCGGTTACAACTCTGAATCCCGTTAATAAGAAAACAATACAAAAAGTATAAGTTAAATATTTTTTAAAAAATAAATTATTATCAAATATTTTATAGAAGTTTTTTTCAGTGAATAAATTATTTAAGGATATCGCAATTATAAATACTGCATAAAAAATAAGTATTGGGATATTTCTATAACCATTCAATGAAATATAAGTAAATGCAGAAAGTATAAGAAATTCGTGCAGGTATCTTTTTTTAAGAGTTATAAAAAACAATAAATATGCTAAACCTAAAATTATGAAATAAATCAGAATATCAAATTTAAAATTTGAAAAGAGGTATAAAGGAGATTGCAATTCGGCAATAGAATTTTTAAAAATATTTGCGGAGTCAAGTCTGGTAAAAAGATAAATTGGAAAAAATGCACCATCTGCGAAATATGGGTTTATAAAAATCGCTGCAATACTTATAACAAACCATTTTGAGAGATTCTTATCTAACAATTTATCCCTATACCAAATTGAGATTATGTATGCTACTATTAAGAACAGACCAATTATAAACAGACCATGAGAATTTACCCATACCATCATAACTATCGGTAGAAAAAACAATTTATTTTTTTTGCTTAAATAATAATTGTCCAATATTATCAGGGTTAAAAGTATTCCTATCCAAGTGAAAATTTCAGGTCTTATGCTTATTCTAATTTGTATAGAAATTAGAATTATAAACAAACTTAGTATTATTACAGGAGAAGGTATCTTGTAGATTACAAATCTTTTAACTAACAGAAGGAAAACGACTATAAGCAATAATGTATTAAGTATAATTAAACCATTATAACCGAATACTGAGAAACTGAAAAAGTTAAAAATTTGGAATAACCATTGGATATCTATATATTCGTTTGAGTTTACAGTATATGTAAAAACATCTTTTGAAGGGAATGAAAAAGTTTCTAAAATAAATCTTGCACCGGCGAGATGAAAACCAATATCATAATTGGAAACCTGTCTTATAGTGAAAATTATTAATAATAAAAAAAACCCGATTAAAGGAATTAAATATTTATTTTTTAGAATAAAATCACTGCTGATTTCTTTGAATGAAGAAATTGAATCGGGAATAATATTCTCAGATTTTTTTCTTTTATCTTTTTTTTTCAATAAGCTATAAAATTAAAAAGTGAATTTAGGAATAAGTGATTTTAAATGTTATTCAAATTAAAAACCTTAATTTATAAAATTAATTTAACACTTTTAGTATTTCCAATGTAATTAAAATAATGAGACTTAATTCATATATTATGTATTATTCAACAATTATATATAATAAATGCAATTTTCAGAATTTAAATACACAAGACCTGACTTTGAAAAATTTTCAAATGAATATCAAAAACTAATATCAGATTTAAAAAATTCTAATGATAAAAAGTCAACTATTGAATCAGTTTATGCAATAAATGAATTAAAAAATCATTTTGACAGTATGAAAACTATTGCTAACATAAGATATACTTCAAACACACGTGATAAATTTTATGAGGATGAAAGAAATCATTTCGATAATATCAGACCTAAGGTCGAAGCTCTTAATAAAAAATATTATGAAACTCTTATTTCTCTCAAAAATAAAACTGAAATTGAAAATGAATTAGGTTCACATTTGTTTAGAATAGCCGAGACTGTTATCTCAACATATTCTGACGAAATTGCGGATGATCTCAGAGAAGAATCAAAACTTGTCAATGAATATGTAAAAATTATGGCAAACGCTGACATAAAAATTGATGGTAAATCGTATAACATTTCAGAAATAGCAAAATTTATAAATTCTCCTGATAGAAAAGTCAGAGAAAATGCAATAAAATCAAAATGGAATTTTTTTGAATCAAAATCTAAAGAATTAGACGGAATATATGATGGGCTTGTTAAAATCAGAACTGCAATGGCAAGAAAACTTGGATTTAAAAATTATCTTGAATTAGGATATGCGAGAATGAAAAGGACTGATTATAATTCAGAAGATGTAAAAAAATTCAGAGAAGCTGTTCTAAAATATCTTGTACCGTTGTCGAACAAACTAAAACAAAAACAAGCAAAGAGATTAGGTCTTGAGAGTTTAAAATATTATGATAATGGAGTTGATTTCATAAGTGGCAATGCTGTTCCAAAGGGAGATCCTGAATGGATTATGGAAAAAGCAGGAACAATGTATAGAGAGTTATCAAATGAAACCGGTGAATTTATAGATTTTATGCGAAATAAAAATTTGCTCGAACTTTATGCAAAACCGGGAAAATCACCCGGCGGTTATTGTACCTTCATTCCTGATTATAAAGCACCATTTATTTTTTCAAATATGAACGGAACCTCAGATGATATCAGGGTATTAACACATGAGGCAGGGCATGCTTTTCAGGCTTTTTGTTCAAGGGATTTCAAAATTTCTGAGTATAGAAATCCTACATTAGAAGCATGCGAGATTCATTCAATGAGTATGGAATTTTTAACTTGGGACTGGATGAATTTATTTTTTGAAGAAGATACCGAAAAATTTAAATATTCACATTTAGAAAGAGCATTAAACTTTATTCCGTATGGTGTAACTGTCGATGAATTTCAGCATATAATTTATGAAAACCCTGAACTAACCCCTGAAGAAAGAAAAAAGGTTTGGCGAGAAACTGAGAAAAAATATACTCCATACAGAGATTACGAAGGAATTAACTATCTTGAATCAGGAGCACTTTGGCAAAAGCAAACCCACATATACAAATTACCATTTTATTATATTGATTATTGCCTTGCACAGATATGTGCTTTGCAATATTGGAAAAAATCATTGGAGAATAAAAATGAAACGTGGGAAGATTATTATAATCTTTGCAAAGTCGGAGGCAAAAATAATTTTTCAGAATTAATAAAAATTGCCAAGTTAGATTCTCCGTTTGATGAGAGATCAGTAAAAAATGTAGTTGAATTTTGCGATAAATATCTTGAGAGTATCGATGATTCAGCATTTTAATCCCTTTTATTCCTCATTTAATCTCTTACATAAAAAAGGTATTTTTACATAATAAATAAATTATAAGGAAATTATTTTAATGATCAATATTTCAAAAAGATTTGTAATAGTTGCATTATTGTCTATATTCATTTCGTCGTGTACCAAAACAGATTCACCACAAAATCCCGATAAGAAGGATACAACAAATTCAAATCTTATCATAAAAGATTCTACCGGTGAAAAAATATCACTCGTTTATAAACCTAAAGTTGGTGAAATCTTCAGATATAAAGTTTTGAACGCAACATCTGCAAAAGAGAAAAGCCCGATAACACAAGAGAAAGAGTTAAATACAATTCAGGATATTTCGTTTTATATCACTGAAGAGGTAACAGAAGTTAATGATAACGGAACGATCACTTTTAAAGTAAAGTATGACAGTATTTCTGTATTTCAAAAAATTACATCCGAAGGGAATGATATTTCCCAGACATACAATTCTAACATAAAAGATTCCGTATATTCAAAGCCGGATTATGTAGAATTTAATGCTTTAATAAATAATCCATTTAAAATGAGAGTTTCACCTAAAGGTGAAATAATTGAAGCGTATGAATTAGAAAATATTCATAATGCAATTTATAAAGCATTTGGTGATACACTATCACCCAAAGATAAAGATATAGTTAAAGAAAAAATGAATTCTGAATACTTTAAATTTTACTTGCAGAATACATTTCAGCAATTTCCGGAATTTTCTGTTGCAAGAGATTCAGTATGGGTAAAAACTGACGAGGAAATGTTAACTCAGTTCCCTGCGAAGAGAATTTTAACTTATAAAGTTTCTGATGTTAAAGTTGAAAATGGGAATACATTTATAACAATAGATGCAAACTTGGGATATGAAATATTAGAAAAGAAGATTCAAGAAAAAGGTTTTTCTGCTTCACTTGATGAAGTAAATACCACAGGTACAGGAAAGATAATCTTTAATATAACAAAAGGATGTATCGTAAATAAAACAACTGAAAGAAATGCTGCAATGACAATTGGAATGAATATTAGCGGACAAAAAGCAAAATCTGTTCAGTCTTTATTTATAAAATCTGTAATTGAATTATTAAACTAATTATGGCAAAGTTAAAAATTTTAAATCACCCATTAGTTGCAGAATATTTATCTATATTAAGGGATAAAAATACAGATAAACATAATTTCTGTGTAGCGATAGATAAGATTTCTTATTTTCTTGCAGCAGATATTTATCAGAATTTGAATGTAGAATCATACCCGATTTTAACACCTTTAAAGAAGACAAAAGGATTTAAAGTAAAAGAAAATGTTGTTATAATGCCGGTGTTGAGGGCAGGTCTCGGCTTTACGAAAGGGTTTATTGATTTATATCCAAAAGTCAAAGTCAGCCACATTGGAATTTTCAGAAATGAACATACTTTGCAACCGGTAAATTATTATTTTAAGTTTCCACCTGTCAGGGATAAAAAAAACACAAAAGTAATTATTTTAGAACCGATGATTGCAACCGGAGGAAGTGCGATATATGCCGCTAAAAAACTTTTTGAAATTGGCATAAAAAAAGTTTATATAGCATCACTCATCGCAGCACCGGAGGGGATAAAAGAAATTAATAATTCGTTTTCAAAGTCACAAAGTGAAAATCTGACGGTTACAGTTTGTGCATACGATGAAAAACTGAATGATAAAGGATATATTGTTCCGGGTCTCGGTGATGCGGGAGACAGAATGTTCGGAACGGTTTAGGAGTATTAAGCATGCTTAGCAGTTATTATAAAAAAAAATTAGATGAACTGATTTTTTATTGTAAAAAAAATCTTCCATCAAACAAAGTAAATGAAAATCTCATTGCTAAAGCATTTAAGTATGCCCTTGAAGCACATAAACTTGATAAAAGGGCATCAGGCGAACCATATTTTTCCCACCCTTATGAAGTAGCATTAATTATCGCAAAAGAAATCCCACTTGATGATGTATCTATAATAGCTTCATTGTTACATGATGTAATAGAAGATACAAATTTTACAATAAAAGATATTAAAGAAGAATTTGGAGATGAAGTTGCAGAAATAGTAGATGGAGCAACAAAAATTGATGGTATTTTTGATAATTATGAATTACAGCAGATTGAATCATATAAAAAATTATTACTTTCTATGACAAGTGATATCAGAGTGATGTTGATAAAATTTGCCGATCGTTTACATAATTTAAGAACAATTGAATTTCTTTCAAATCCGAGACAGCTGAGGATGGCTCAGGAAACTGTCGAAATATACGCACCATTTGCTCACAGATTTGGGTTATCCAATGTTAAAACTGAACTTGAAGAATTATCATTTAAATATCTCGACAGAAAAACATATGATGAAATTGCAAAAAAATTAAATGAAAAGAAAAGAGAGCGGGAAAAATTCGTAAAAAAATTTATAGAACCGATAAAGCAATCTCTTGAAAAAGATGGATTAAAATTTGAGATTCAGGGAAGGGCAAAATCAATATACTCTATATATAAAAAAATTAAACAACGAAATAAATCGTTTGATGAAATTTATGATTTGTTTGCGGTAAGAATTATTCTTGATACAAAAAATAAAAATGATTGTTTTAATGCTTATGGATTAATATCCCAGATTTATTTTCCTGTTCCTGAAAGGTTTAAAGATTATATCTCACTTCCTAAACAAAATGGATATCAGTCAATCCATACTACACTAATAAGTAAAGATGGAAAGATGGTTGAAGTTCAAATTAAAACAAGGGACATGCACGAAATCGCTGAAAAAGGGATTGCCGCACATTGGAAATATAAAGAGAATACTAACATAAACGAAGAGAATCTTGAAAAATGGATGAAATACATTCGCGAAACATTTGAAAACGTCGGCAAGGATAAAGATGCGTCTGAAGATTTTATGGAAAGTTTCAAACTGAATTTATATCAGGATGAAATTTATGTTTTTACTCCTAAAGGCGATTTGAAAGTTATGCCCTCCGGTACAACAGCTCTTGATTTTGCATTTGAAATTCACACTCAGATAGGGATGAAATGTATTGGAGCAAAAGTTAACGGAAAAATTGTACCAATAAATACTGTTTTAAAAAGCGGTAATCAGGTCGAAATTTTAACTTCAAAAAATCAAACTCCAAAACTTGACTGGGAACAGTTTGTAGTAACGCACAAAGCAAAATCAGATTTAAGAAAATTTTTTAATGCAGAAAAAAGAGATCTCTCGGCAAAAGGAAAAGAGTTATTCGAAAAGAAACTCAAGAAAAATAAACTTCACATAAATGAAGATACTTTGTTAAAATTGATTCATAAACTTAAGTATAAGGAAATTTCTGATTTTTATTTTAATATTGCTTCCGATGAAGATAAGGCAAATGAAGTTATCAATGTAATATCTGACAAAAGTAAATCGATTAACGGAGAATCAAAATCTGTTCAGAATGAGTTAACTTCCGAGCAAGTTTATGAAAAATTTATAAATGATGCACGTTCTGCAACTAATGGGATTTCTGTTAATAACGGAAAAGAAGATAATAGTCTTGAAGGATTAAAGTATGAATTTGCCAAATGTTGCAACCCAATACCGGGAGATGAGGTGCTTGGTTTTATTACAAAAACAGAAGGAATAAAAATCCACAGAAAAAACTGTAAGAATATTGTTAACTTATTCTTGCATGATCCTGATAGAATTCTTGAAATTAACTGGAATGATAGCGGTGGCGGAGATTACACAGGCGGATTAAAAATAATCGGAGAAGACAGACCGGGAATGCTTAATGATATCACAAATGTAATTTCAAAAAATTTTTCATCAACTAATATTAAAAGTGTAGTTATAAATACAAAAGGTGCGGTTTTTGAAGGCACATTAATTTTAAATATTAAAAACTTAAAACAATTAAATCAAATAATTGAGAAATTAATTTCTCAGGAAGGAATATTCAGTGTTTCAAGATTTGAAGAATAGTTTATCAATTATATTAATTATTTTTATATTTATATCAAATTTTGCTTTTTCTCAAAGTGATGATGAAAAATTAATCAGACAGGGCGAGAAATATTTTAAAAATATAAAACAATTGTCATTCGGCGGGGAAAATGCTGAAACATATTATTCTATTGAAGGTGATAAGTTTTCATTTCAGTCAACAAGAGATTCACTCAAGTGTGATCAGATTTTTGTAATGAATCTTGACGGTTCAGATGTAAGAATGGTTAGTACCGGAAAGGGAAGAACAACCTGTGCATATTTTTTGCCGGGAGGTAAAGAAGTTGTTTATGCTTCAACTCATCTTGCAGGTGATGAATGTCCTCCAAAACCCGATTTCTCAAAGGGTTATGTTTGGGCACTTTATGATTCTTATGATATTTTTAAAGTTAATATTGAAACAGGAGAACTGACTCAATTAACTTTTGAAAAAGGATATGATGCAGAAGCAACCGTTTCACCTAAAGGTGATAAAATTGTTTTCACATCAACTCGTGATGGAGATATTGAAATTTATACTATGAATTTAGATGGAAGCGATGTAAAAAAATTAACAGATGAGCCGGGTTATGACGGGGGTGCATTCTTTTCTCCCGATGGTTCTAAAATTGTTTACAGGGCTTCAAGATTTTCAGATGAAAAAACTTTGAAGGCATATCAGAATTTACTTGCACAAGGTTTAATTAGACCAAGCGTTCTGGATATATATGTTATGGATGCAGATGGCAGCAATAAAATTCGGGTTACGGATAATGGTGCGGCAAATTTTGCACCTTTTTTTCATCCTGATGGAAAAAGAATTATATTCTCTTCAAATCTACACGACCCGACAAGCAGAAATTTTGATTTATATTTAATAAATATTGATGGAACAGGTCTTGAAAGAGTTACATTTGATGAAGAATTTGATGGTTTCCCAATGTTTTCACCTGATGGAAAACGACTTGTTTTCTCGTCAAATCGAAATGGCTCAAAACCCGGTGAAACAAATGTATTTTTAATTGATTGGGTTGAATAAAATTATATAGTTAAACCGAGATTTATAAAGAAATATCTGTCTATTAGTTTTTTATTAATATATAATTTATCAGTCTGTGCATATACATATTTGAAACTTAACTTCCACTGAAGCAGTGGTTCCCAGTTCAAGTTAAACTCATATATGTTTTTATTTATTCTATCTCCGTTCAAAAAGCCCACTCTGTCCGATACAATATATTGACCGTCATTTATATTTCCACCATAGTTCAGTATTGTGTTTCCAGCGGAATCTATCCTTCCTGCTGCGTGCCTCTGAATCCTAAACAATGCTGATGCATTCAATCTTGAATCAAAATAATAATTTAAACCAACTGCAATCTCATCTGAATTTGGCTGAAGCAAATGCCCTAATGGTAAATTCCAATGTGTATATTGTGCAAGGTTATCCTCGTGAGTATATACAAATGGATTAATTCTTGTGTATTCCGTTATCGCAACTAAACCCGGAACTGTAAAAGCATTATTGTAAAATATCCCTGCCTGATATCCAAACTTATTTGTAATATCATCGCTCTTAAATATTCCACTCATACTGAAATCATCAAGTAAAACACTTAAATGAAAAGATAAATTTTTTATCGGAACCGCCTCTAAGTCAAATCCCATAATGGAATTATTTGCATTGTCATTTTTACCCTGTGATGATTTGTTTAATTCCGCCGCAGTTAAAAAACTTATCGGATTAAAAAATGTGAAATTAAATGGTGAGTTCGGAATGATAACACTTTCAAAAACTCCCATCTTAAACCTGTCTGAAAAATTTACAGTCAGTCTGTGTGTAGAAATATTTTTTGCATCAAGTTGATTTCCCGGAATTCCTGCTGAATCTCCTCTTAATCCTCCGTATGTAAATGAATATTGAAGTGCTTTGTAATTTAAATCTAATTTAAAAAAATCAAAAGCCACAGTATTATTTGAAAGATATAATTTATCAATATATCCAAACCCTTGTCTGAGAGGTGTTCTTCCTGCTGTCAATGCTAACCAATTTGTAGCCGTTTGATACCTAAGATATCCTTCAAAAGGTGTATAATAATTTTCATCTTTTTCTCCAAGTTTCCAATCAGAAAATATTTCAGGGTCTGTCAATCTCGCAAATCTTATATCTCCTGAATCTCCTGAAGTCTTTAACCAGTTTACGGCTTTCAGAAAATATCCAACTGAATTAAACAATGAACCTCTCACCTGAAATCCAACTCCCATAAAAGAAATTGACCTGTCACCAAGTGAATCTCCGTTTGCTTTCCTGAATGTGCTTCCCCCTGTCAAATCAAAAAACAAACTCGCATTGGAATCTGCATATGCATAAATATGATTATATTTTTTATTTGAAAATAGATTCTCACCTGAAAAATCATTTACGAGTGAGATATTTTCTTTTAAATTATGATTTATATCAAATTTGTATTGTTTAAGATAAAAATTCAGTATGTTTTTATCATTTGAATTCAGAGAATTTGCGGATGAATTTATTTTTACGAGGAATTTTGCAATTTCATATCTCGATAGCGGAAGATTGGATGAATTGTAATCCGGTATAATTTCCTGCACTTGCATTCGTTTGAGAAAATCATAAACTTCATCATTTGCATTTGTAAGTTCTATTTGCGTATATGCAGTTCCGGAAAAAATTATGATATATAGGACAGTTAAGATAGATTTCATTTTTTGTTTTATTTGGCGATTCAATTTTATGATTAATTTTTTCTTTTTCAGTGTTAAAATTTATGGTATTTTGTTATAATAAGTATAGAATTAAGTGAATTTAATCTGAAAATGAATATATTTATCTTTGTTTATGGCTAAAAAGATATTACCTGCATATCGAGTTCTGTTATATTATAAATATGTGGCGATTGAAAATCCTCATCAATATATAGAATATCATTTGAGATTCTGTAAATCTCTAAATCTAAAAGGAAGAATAATTGTTGCTCCTGAAGGAATTAATGGAACTGTATGTGGAACTTATGACCAAACAGAAGCATATATTAATGCGATGAAAATGGATAAAAGATTTGAAGATATTGAGTTTAAGATTGATAATGAAAATGACAATACATTTAAAAAAATGTTTGTCAGATATAAAGATGAATTAGTAACATTGAAATATGAAGATGATATAAATCCGAATGAGATAACAGGTGTCCATCTACCCCCGGATAAATTTCTTGAAATGATGAATAGAGAAGATGTCGTGATAGTTGATGCAAGAAATGAATATGAATATGATATTGGACATTTTAAAAATGCTATTAAACCGGAAGGAATAGATAATTTTAAACAGTTTCCTGATTTTATCAGAAAAAATTTATCTGAATATAAAGATANNTAAAAAAATTCTTGCATATTGCACAGGAGGAATCAGATGTGAAAAATTTACAGGGGTATTGCTGAAAGAGGGATTTAAAGATGTATATCAGCTTGATGGTGGAATTATTTCGTATGGAAAAAATAAAAAAACACTCGGAAAGGATTTTGAAGGTAAATGTTATGTTTTTGATGAAAGGATTTCGGTTGAAGTTAATAAAGTTAATCCGGTAGTTGTAGGCAAGTGTTTGCATTGTCAACTGCCAAATGAAAGATATGTAAATTGTTCGAATGAGAAATGTCATATGCATTTCATATTGTGTGAAGATTGTGATGAAAAATATAATGGGGCATGCTCAGATGATTGCAAGAAAGTGTTACAGGAGGCAAAGTAATAGTTGTTTTTTTTAATGTCAGTTAATACTAATTTATAATAAATTTAAATAAAAAATGGAAAATCAACAACTTGCCGAACAAGCCCAAAGACATGTGCGAGCAGTAAGAGCATTTTATTTTAATCTTGTTACATATTTGTTTATAAATTTATTTTTGTTTATAATTGATTATGTAACTTCACCCGGAGAATGGTGGTTTTATTGGGTTTCAATAGGATGGGGTTTTGGATTGGTAATTCAGGCATGGACAGTATTCGGTAAATCTCAAATGTTTGGTGCTGACTGGGAAAGAAAAAAGATTCAGGAGTATATGGAGAAAAACGATAAACAATAATGCCTGAAGTTTTTAGAAAAAACGGATGGAGATTCTTCTTTTATTCAAATGAAGGGAATGAACCAATACATATTCATTGTCAAAATTCTGAAAAAACCTGTAAATTTTTTATAGATATAAAGTTAAAGGAGCTATATTTAGCTGATTCAAAAAATGTTAGTAACTCTGATATTAGTAAAGTAAAAAAAATGATAATTGATAATTTAGATGTAATAATTCTAAAATGGAATGAACATTTCAAAAGATAAAATATATATTGACAATAATTTACTTAAAATCGTTAAAAACAATGTCGTTTTTAATGTAGATTTAGAGAAAGTATCAGATAAATTTAGAAATGCTAAAAAGGCTGATATAAATAAATTTAGATATGACTATTATGGAATTCATTGGGATAAATTAAATGAAGATTTATCTATCGAAGGTCTGATTAAAGATTCTGTTTCTAAATCAAATTATGAAACAATCAATGGATATGAAGTAAGTGAAATTGAAAAATACAAATTTAATATTACTCCTCAAAAAATTGAAGAGAATATAAATCTTTATTTAAATGGTTTTGGAAAATTCAATGGTCGTGAAGAATTTGAAAGATTTTCATCATTTGATTATTGCTATAACTATTTTCAAAGTTTCAAAAATAAAATGGAAATTATTTCTAATATTAATATTGAAAAATCTTGTCTTCAGTTAGGATTTTATTTAGCAAGTTGGGGAATGTATAGAAATACTGATTTACTTAATAAAAGTATTAAAATATATAAGGATTTTTTGAAATTTATAATTGATGAAAAAAATAGTTATTTATGGAAATTAGATATAAATGAATATAACAATGAGAATATTAACAAATTACTTGAATTTATTTATAAATTTAAAACTAACTTTTCTGATAAATTAATTATTTCTGATACATTGATTTCNNGAAATTATGCTCGGAGTATTTGGAAATATACCTGCGTTTGATAGAAATTTTAAAAAAGGGTTTGGATTCAGTAAAATTAATTTTAATAATTTAACAAAAATAAATAATTTCTATTTATCAAATAAACAATTAATAGACAATTATAAAAATAAAATTAAAACTTTGAGTTTTTCAAATAATGAAAAGAATTTTAACTATCCTATTGCTAAAATAATTGATATGATAGGTTTTATTGAAGGTATAAAAATCAAATTAAATAATTATGATACAACCAATTAATTTTCAAAAATGGGTTGAAGAAAACAGGCATCTCTTCAAACCTCCAGTAGGTAATAAATGTATTTATGACGGTGATTTTATTGTGATGGTAGTCGGAGGTCCAAACTCCAGAAAAGATTATCATTTTCAGGATGGACCGGAATTTTTCTATCAGGTAGAAGGTGATATAGAAGTCGGACTTATTGAAGACGGTAAGCCAAGACTTGTGAAAATAAAAGAAGGTGAAGTTTTCTATGTTCCCTCAAGAGTGCCTCACTCTCCAAGAAGACCTGCCGGTACTATAGGAATGGTTATAGAAAGAAAACGATTTGAGAATGAACAGGACGGATTTCAATGGTATTGCGAAAAGTGTGGAACTAAACTGCATGAAAAATTTTTTAAACTCGAAAATATCGTTACACAACTTCCACCAATACTGGAAGAATTTTACAATTCAATTGAATTGAGAACTTGTAAAAGTTGTGGTAATGTTATGGAACCACCGGCAAAAATAAAAACAGATTAATTCGAAGGGGCTCACAAGCCCCTTTTTTGTATAGTAATTTCACAGATGAAAAAAATAGATATACATACTCACATTTTACCTGAAAACTGGGAAAACCTTAGAGATAAATATGGCTATGGAGGTTTCGTTTCGTTGGATCATTATAAACCTTGTTGTGCAAAGATGATGATTGACGGAAAATTTTTCCGTGAAGTGGAATCGAATTGCTGGGACGCAGAAGTCAGAATAAAAGAATGCAACGAAACAGATGTAAGTTTGCAGGTATTATCTACCGTTCCGGTAATGTTTAGTTACTGGGCAAAACCAAAAGATACTTTAGATTTATCAAAATTCTTAAATGACAATATAGCGAATACTGTTTCTAAAAATCCGAATAGATTTGCCGGATTAGGTACAGTACCGATGCAAGCACCTGATCTTGCGATTCAGGAAATGATAAGATGCAAAAATGAACTCGGGATGAATGGAATAGAAATTGGTTCACATATTAATGATTGGAATCTCAATGAAGAAATTTTGTTTGATTTTTACAAAGTTGCGGAAGAACTTGAAATGTCATTGTTTGTTCACCCTTGGGATATGATGGGTAAAGATAAGATGACAAAGTATTGGTTGCCTTGGCTTGTGGGAATGCCGGCTGAAACTTCTCTCGCTATTTGTTCAATGATTTTTGGCGGTATCTTTGAAAAATTCCCTAAACTCAAAGTATGCTTTTCACACGGTGGAGGTTCCTTCCCGTTCACTATTGGTAGGATAAAACATGGATTTGATGTAAGACCGGATTTAGTGGCAATTGACAATAATATTTCGCCGGAAAAATATCTTGGTAAATTTTATCTTGATTCTCTTGTGCATGATAAGGATGCATTGCTTCAGATTTTGAAATTATTCGGCGATGAAAAAATAATTCTTGGTTCAGATTATCCATTCCCTTTAGGTGAAGCGATTCCCGGAAAATTAATTGAAGAAACTGAAGAAATTAATTCTTCTACCAAAGAAAAAATGTTATATAAAAATGCAGTGAAATTTTTAAATTTAAAAATTTAAATTGAAAATTAATCCGTTAGAAAGATTTTCTGACAGAGTAGAAAATTACATTAAATTCAGACCGGGATATCCGGATGAAATTATCAGATATCTTGAAACTGAAAAAATTCTGAAAACAGGCGATTCTATTGCAGATGTAGGAAGTGGCACCGGAATTTCATGTGAATTATTTTTAAAATATGGATATAATGTTACAGGTGTTGAACCAAACAAAGAAATGAGAAATTCTTCAATAAGATTATTATCAGAATATTCAAATTTTAAAGCAGTTGATGGGAACTCTTCGGATACAAATTTAAAAGATAAATCAGTTGACTTAGTTTCAGGATTTCAGGCATTCCATTGGTTTGATATTATGAAGTCAAAAATTGAATTTAAAAGAATTTTAAAAAACAATGGATATGCAGTTTTTGTATGGAATACAAGAAAGGAGGATACGGAATTTTTAAAAGATTATGAGTCACTGTTACAAAAATTTGGCACTGATTACAAACAAGTAAAACATAATAATATAAATCATCAAACTGTAGTAAATTATTTTGATAAAAATTTTAAATATGTTGAATTTCAAAATTCACAAAAATTTGATTTTGACGGATTAAGAGGAAGATTATTATCATCTTCCTATGCTCCAAATGAATCAGACTCACTTTACAATGAAATGATTTTTGAATTAGAAAAAATTTTTAAAAGACATTGTTTAAATGAAGCAGTATCTTTTGATTATACAACTCAGGTATATTCCGGGAGTTTTAATTTTAATTAATATAATATGAAAAAAATTTATTTCCTCATTTTAGTTTTATTTACAAGTGTGAATTTATATTCACAGGATATTAAAGTTGGTGCTTTACTATCACTCACAGGAGAATGGAGTTCTCTCGGTATTAACAGTCGAGCAGCATTAGAAATTGCTAAGGCAGATATTGAAAAATATCTAACCTCTATAAACTCCAAAGCAAGAATTGATTTAAGAATTGAAGATACAAAGCTTGACCCTCAAACAGCGTTAGATAAATTGAAATTGTTAAATCTCGCAGGGTATAAAATAGTTATTGGTCCTCAATCAAGCGCAGAAATATTAGGAATTAAAAAATATGCTGATGAAAACAACATGCTTATAATAAGCCAAAGCAGCACTGCAAGTGATTTATCTGTTGCAGGTGATAATATATTCAGATTGTGTCCTGATGATTTAGGAGAAGCAAAAGCAATTACATCATTAATATTAGATGACAATATAAAATATTTAATTCCTGTTTACAGATTAGATATAGGTAATGAAGGGCTATATAAATCTTTGAATGATGTAGCAACAAAAGAAAAGTTATTTGTTTCAGAACCTATAACCTATACTGATGACTCAGAAAACTTTGATAATATACTTGATAAACTAAAAATTAAATTGAATGAGGCATTGTCAAAATTTCCAAACACACAAATAGGCGTTTATCTTGCGGCTTTTGATGAAAATATGGAAATATTCAGAGAAGCTTATAAATTTCCTGAATTGGAAAAGGTTAAATGGTATGGAAGCGACGGTGCAGCACTAAGTAAAGTTTTAATTTCAAATTCCGTCGCATCAGATTTTGCTATAAGTGTTGATTATCCTTGCCCTATTTTTGGTTTGGAAAATAATGCATCAGAGAAATGGATGCCGGTTAAAAAAGCAATATTTGAATCTACAAGAATGGAAGCGGACGCATTTGCATTGGCAACATATGATGCACTGTGGATTGTCTATCTTTCGCAAATTTCAAATGGAATCTCAAAAGATATAAATGTAATAAAAAATTCTTTTAAGGGAATCGCTTCAAATTATTACGGATTAACCGGCTGGACACATCTGAATGAAGCAGGTGACAGAGAATTTGGTAATTTTGATTATTGGATAGTCAGAAAAAACAGTGATGGAAATTATGAATGGGTAAAAGTAGATAGTTATGACGGCTTATCCGGTACAATTATTGGAAATTAAAATTTAAATTCTGCCAATGGATTGATTCCATTGGCAGAATATCTAATCTAAAACAGGTTCTGATTCAGGATAAACTTCCGGCTCTACTTCTTGAGAAACTTTACTGCTTGAAATGTAAGAATAAACTGCAGGCACAATAAATAAAGTTAAAAATCCCGAAAATATTAAACCCCCAACAACCGCAATTCCAAGTGATACACGACTTCCGGCTCCCATCCCTAAAGCAATAGGTAAAATTCCAAAAATAGTAGCAAAACTTGTCATTAATATTGGTCTAAACCTTTGAGTTGCCGAAATCAAAACTGAATCAATTTTGTTTAAACCTTCAGCCTTTTTTTGATTTGCAAACTCAACTATGAGAATAGCATTTTTAGTTACCAAACCAACCAACATTATTATTCCAATTTGACTGAAAATATTCATTGTCATATCAAAATACCAAAGTGACAGAAGTGCACCACCAACTGCAAGTGGAACTGTAAAAATAATAATTAATGGATCTCGGAAACTTTCAAATTGAGCAGATAAGATTAAATATATAATCAATATTGCGAAAAGAAAAACAAATAATAAACTTGAAGAACTTTCTTCAAAATCTTTTGATTGTCCTGAAAAAGCTGTTGAAAAAGATTCATCAAGAACTCTCTCAGCAATTTCTTTCATTGCGGCATTGCCATCACCTAATGTATAGCCGGGTTTTAATCCACCTGAAATAGTTGCTGAAACATTTCTGTTATATCGGAATCTTTGAGTTGGTACTGCTTGCTCTTCAGTATAAACTAAATTATCTAACTGGACAAGTTCACCTCTGTTATTTTTAACAAACAGTGATTTCAAATCATTCGGATTATCTCGATATCTCCTGTCAAGCTGACCAATTACCTCATATTGCTTTCCATCTTTTAAAAAATATCCCATCCTTTGACCACCGAAAGCTATCTGCAGTGTTCGTCCGATATCTTCAACAGATACTCCAAGAGAGGCAGCTTTTTCTCTGTCAATTGTTAGTGAAATTTCCGGTTTGTTAATTTTTAAATTTGCATCTACAAACTGAAGTCTTGGATCTTTATTTGCTTCTTCAATAAATTTAGGTAAAACTTCTACCAATTTATCATAATTTTGTGCTAAGATAACAAACTGAACGGGTTGTCCTCCAAATCTGCTTCCAATAGTTGGGGGTTGCGATACTGAACCCCTTACACCGGTAAACTGATTTACTTCACGAGAAAGTTTTCTGAAAATTTCTTCCTGTGATTTTTTTCTGTCTTCCGGATTTGTTAAATAAATATTTACAACTCCGGAGTTAACTGAACTATTTCCTCCGCCACCTGCAACAATTTCAACAGGAAATTCTGCTTCAGGAATTGAATCAATTACAAATTGACCAATTTCGCGAATATACTTTTGTGTGAATTCAAACGAAGAACCTTCAGGTGCTAAAACCTGAATTCTGAGATTTGACCTGTCTTCAAGCGGTGCTAACTCAGTTTTTAAAATTGAATTTAACCAGTAAATTAAAATAAAAATACCGCCAATTAAGATGAAAGCAACCCATCTTACTTCCATAAATGCAACAAGTGCTTTTTTATATGTATTAGTTAGCCACAAATAGAATGGCTCAGTTTTTTTATAAAACCAACTTGGTTCGTGCTGTCTAAGTAGTCTTGAACTTAACATCGGGCTCAGTGTTAATGCGACAAAAGCTGAAATCAAAGTTGAACCGGCTATTACAACAGCAAACTCTTTAAATAAACTTCCGGTTAATCCTTGCAGAAACATTATCGGTAAAAATACAGCTGCTAAAGAAACAGTAGTTGAAACAATCGCAAAAAATATTTCTTTTGAACCTTTAAATGCTGCCTGGATTGGGTCATATCCCTGCTCTATTTTTGAATATATATTTTCAAGTACAACAATTGCATCATCACATACCAAACCGATTGCCAGAATAATTCCGAATAAAGTTAAAACATTGATTGAATAATCAGCGAGATAAAGAATGAAAAAAGTTGCAATTATAGAAATCGGGATTGCAATTACCGGAATGAAAGTAGAACGCCAGTCTCTTAAGAAAAGATAAATTACAAGTACCACTAATCCAAATGCAATAAAAATAGTTTCTTCAACTTCTTTTACAGTTTGCCTTACAAAAACTGTAAAATCAAAAACAACCTGTGCCTTTATATCTTGAGGTAATTCATTTTTAATCTGTTCAAATCTTTTGTTAAATTCATCTGAAATAGCTATAACATTAGCGCCCGGCTGAGGTAATATTGCAAGATTAACGCCTAATACACCTTTACTTTTTACTTCATTTCTTTCATTCTCCGCACCATATTCAGCATAGCCGATATCCTGAAATCTGACAATATTACCATTTTCTTCTTTTATGATAATATTGTTAAACTCATCAGGTTTAGAGAGTCTTCCAAAAGTTTTAATTGTAAGTTCTGTGTTATCACCTTCTATTCTTCCTGATGGCAATTCAACATTCTCACTTTGTAATGAGTTTTGAACTTCGAGCGGTGTAATTTTATAAGCCGCAAGTTTATCAGGATTTAATCTCAATCTCATTGCATATTTCCGCTGACCAAAAATTCTGATAGCACTTACTCCGGGGATAGTCTGAATTCTTTCAGCGATAACATTTTGTGCATATTCATTTACATCGAGAATATTTTTACTGTCACTGCTGACGAATACAATTATCATCGGCACCGCATCTGCATCTGCTTTTTCTATAGATGGATTATCAACATCTGGAGGTAATTGCCTTAAAACTCTTGAAACCCTGTCCCTTACATCATTAGCAGCGGCATCAATATCTTTACTTAAATCAAACTCAATCGTAATTTGACTGCTTTGTTCTCTGCTTTGACTTGAAATAATTCTGATACCATCAATTCCATTAATTGACTGTTCGAGGGGTTCAGTTATTTGTGCTTCGATAACATCAGAATTCGCACCGGGATAACTTGTGTTTACGGTTATTATAGGGGGGTCAACATTCGGATATTCTCTCACTTCCAGTTGTAAAAATCCAACAACACCAAATAATACCAATACAATGGAAATTACAATGGAAAGGACAGGTCTTTTAATACATACTTCTGATAAACGCATAGTTTCTAAATTTTCAGTTTACGTTTACAATTTTAATTTTTGAATTTGGTCTGAGTCTGAGAAGGTTTGTAGTAACCACAGTATCTCCGGGATTTAAGTTTGATAACACCTGAATTTCTTTTTCTGTTCTGATTCCTGTCTCAACATCTGTCGGTACTGCAATACCTTCTTTTATTAAAAATACACTTTGACCTTTCAACTTAGGAACAATACTTTCAGTAGGTATCATTAAAGCATTATTAATGTTTTCAAGTTCAAGATTCACTTTTACAAAAGTACCGGGTAAAAGCTTTCCGTTTTTGTTTGTTGTTATTGCTCTTAAAGTAATGCTTCTTGTATTTTCGTTTAAACTTGGATCGTAACTGTCAACTTCCCCGGTAAATTCTTCATCCATTCCGTCAACTTTAAACCGGATAGTTTGACCTCTTTTGAACGCATTCAGATATTTTTCCGGAATTGAAAAATCTATTTTTAATTTTGAAATATCCTGCAGAGTAGTAAGTACATTTGAGTTTGTAACAAGACTACCAATACTGACATTTCTAAAACCCGTTATTCCTGAAAATGGTGCTCTAATATTCGTTTTTGAAAGTTCAATATTAACTAAGTCAATATCTGCTCTTATTCTTTCTAAAGTATTAATACGTATATCATAGTCTTCCTGTGTGGTTAAACCTTTTTCTAATAGTATCTTTTCTCTGTCTTCTGATTTTACAGCTAAATCTTCTTCAATTTCAAGTTTTCTTAATCTTGCTCTTAAGTCACTATCATCAAGTTTAAAAAGTATTTTACCTTTTGGAACAAATGTACCTTCTTTGAAATATATTCCGGTGATTTTTTTTGTAATCTCACTTTTAATCTCAACGCTTTCATTAGCAACCACAGTTCCGATTGTTGAAATTTTATTATCAAGCTCAACTGATTTTACGACAAATACGTCAACAGGTATCTGTTGATTTTGCTGACCGGAACGTGAATCTCCTTCTTCCTTTTTTCCGGAAATCAGTTTAGGCACTATTAATAAAACACCAATAACGAGTATTATTAGTATAATTGATACTTTTTTAATATTTTTGTTCATTTAAAAGCCCGATATAAGAATTTATTTTTTTAATGGGGATATCATTTCTGATTAGCAATATATAATTTATAATAATATAATTAAATGTTAAATAGTTCCTTGTATATTTGAAAAGAAATTATAAAATTTTAATAATCAATTTAGACAATGAAATCACTTATTAGGTTTAATACAATAACCCTTTTTCTTATAATTTTTTCAAGTAATTGTTTTGCACAATTCGACCCAAAACTTGAAGAACTTGGGAAATGGATGGAAGGATCTTTTTCTTCGCAAGACCAATCAAAGAATGATTCAGATTATTTTGATATCCGGTTAGAAATGAAACGGATATGGAAAGATAGAACTGATGCAATTTGGTTTTATGTAGAACAGGCAACAGCAGAAACTCCGGATAAACCTTATCGTCAAAGAATTTATAAAGTTCAAAAAGTACAAGATAATTTATATCAAAGTGAAGTTTTTGTAATGAATGATCCGTTAAGATTTGCCGGTGCTTTTACAAACGATTCTTTACTTGGCAGTCTAACCCCTGATTCATTAATAAATCGAACAGGTTGTGCCGTATTTCTTTCATATACAGACGGTAAGTATAGCGGAGGAACAGAAAGCAAAGAATGTCCCAGTGATTTAAGAGGGGCTAAATATGCCACGTCTGATGTTATTATAACATCAAATTCAATTATAAGTTGGGATAAAGGATTTGATGAGAATGATAAACAGGTCTGGGGCGCAAAAAAAGGTGGATATATATTTAAGAGGATTGAATGAAAATAATATTCCAATTAATTATATTTCACTTAACTGAAAATCAATAAGTTTCTCAGCTAAACTCCAGTTAACTTTTTCTAAATCTGAAATTCCATCACTAAGTTGATTTAAAATTTTTTCCTGAATTTTCCCTCTTACAAGTGCAGTTTTATAAGGAATTCTCATAAATGTAACCATAGTGTATTTTGGAATGAATCGGGTCGGATATTTTTTGTAAAGTTCAGATTCGATTTTTTTCTTGAACTGAAATTTTTCAGTTGCAACGAGATCACGCATTTCAATGAAATTCTCCTGAGCAAGATCTGCAATAGCATCTGCATTCACTTTTCTATCTTTTTGATATTCATCAAGAATTTTATTCCAATCATCTCCAAATTTTTCAATATATCCATTGAGGTAAACACAGTCTTCAAATGCAGCATTCATTCCTTGCCCAAAAAAGGGAACAATGGCATGAGCCGAATCACCTAATAATGCAATTTTATTATGAATCCAGGGAAAACATTTTATTGTTATGAGTGTTCCGGTTGGATTCTTAAAATAATCATCTTCAAGTTCAGGCATTAAACCAATTACATCAATAAAGTTTTCATTTAAAAAATATTTTAATCTATCCGGTGAGTTGACATATTCAAAACTGTTTTTCCCACCAAGTAATTCATCATAAGCCATAAAAAGAGTGCATGTGAATGAACCGTCCATATTCGGAAGAGCAATTAACATATATGAACCTCTGGGCCAAATGTGCAAACAATTTTTCTCTAACATATGATTTCCATTCTTGTCAGCAGGGATGTTTAATTCTTTATATCCATAATTTTCATATTCCTGAGAAAAATTAAATCTTGGTAATTTAAGCATTTCCACTCTCACAGGTGAAGTCGCACCATCAGTTGCAATAAGTATTTCCGGATTAATGTTTTCGTTGGTATTTAATACTTCATTAAAATAATTAATTTCATTTGTTTCAAAGTTTATCCCGGTGCATCTTCTGTTAAAATATAAATTTACGTTTTTATATTGTTCCGCCATATTCATTAGTTTCATATTCAGTTCCGCCCTTGACACGCTGTTTATATATTCAGAATCATCTTTGCCATATCTGAGAAATGTTGTCTGACCATCAATTGAATGTATCATCCTACCATACATAGGAATACATATTTGTTTTATTTCTTCATATAGCCCGACTTCCTTAAGTGCCTGAATTCCTCTTACTGATAAAGCAAGATTTATAGATCTGCCTCCTCCGGTATCTTTAATTCTCATGTCCGGTCTTTTTTCAAACACATCTACATCATATCCTTTTTTCGCAAGATAAATAGCAAGTAATGATCCTGCAAGTCCTGCACCGTTAATAGTTATTTTTTTCATATACTTGTTTAGTAAGTTACAATATTTATACTATTTTTTTAAAATTAAATAATTAAATTAGTGTATCTTCTTATAAAAAATCTCATTTTATGTACGGAACATTTAAAACAAAACTTGAAAAAGAATTACAATCTATTAAAGATTCAGGGCTATACAAAACAGAAAGAATTATTGAATCTCCGCAAGGTGCAGAAATAACAGTTAACGGTAAAAAAGTTCTCAATTTCTGTGCAAATAATTATTTAGGACTTTCTTCAAACCCTAAAGTTATCGAGGCAGCACACAAAACACTTGATGAATTCGGTTATGGAATGTCTTCTGTCCGATTTATCTGCGGAACTCAAACAATTCATAAAACTCTTGAAGATAAAATATCAAAATTTTTACATACTGATGATACTATTCTGTATGCTGCATGTTTCGATGCAAATGGCGGAGTTTTTGAACCACTGTTAACTGAAAAAGATGCTATCATCTCTGATGAATTAAATCATGCAAGTATAATTGATGGGGTGAGACTTTGCAAAGCAATGAGATTCAGATATAAAAATAATGATATGGCAGATCTTGAAAGATGTTTGATAGAAGCCAGACAAAAAGGTGCGGAGCAGATTTTAATTGTTACTGATGGTGCATTCTCAATGGATGGAACAATTGCTAACTTAAAAGGAATTTGTGATTTAGCTGATATTTATGAAGCACTTACTATGACGGATGAATGTCATTGTACCGGATTTCTCGGAAAAACTGGCAGAGGTGCAATCGAGTATTGCGATGTACTTGGTAGAATGGATATAATTACAGGGACTCTCGGAAAAGCACTCGGTGGTGCTATGGGCGGATTTACATCCGGCAGAAAAGAAATTATTGATCTTTTAAGACAACGAAGCAGACCATATCTTTTTTCAAATTCATTAACTCCATCAATTGTTGGTGGTTCTATTGCAGTTCTTGATATGTTATCTGAAACTACTGAACTAAGAGATAAACTTGAGTTCAATACAAAATATTTCAGAGAAAAAATGACTTCCGCAGGTTTTGATATAAAACCTGGTGAACATCCAATTGTACCTATTATGTTGTATGATGCTAAACTATCTCAGGATATGGCTGCAAAATTACTCGATGAAGGAATTTATGTAATCGGATTTTTCTACCCTGTTGTTGCGAAAGATAAAGCAAGAATTAGAGTCCAGCTTTCTGCTGCTCATTCTCAAGAGCATCTTGACAAAGCAATTGCTGCCTTTACTAAAGTTGGAAAACAACTTGGGGTTTTAATATAAAATTAAAAATAAATTTTACTTAGATTTATTTTATTATGAGTTTTTAATTTACTTAACCAAATTAATACAAACTCATTTTCTGTTATTTTATATACTGAACCTAATACATTACCTGCATTTTCAAAAGTTCTTGCTAATGTATCATCACTAAAAGTATTACTATTGTCAAATGAGTATGCAAGTCCCACATCTTTTAATGAATCAATAAATACATTGGGGTTCTCAGGAGTCTTCAAATATTCAAATGATATCAATACAAACCCTGAATCGTTGTTTGCTATTCTTGGAAATGCTCCATTATTAGATACAATTACTTCACTTGACCATGTTTTCCCTAAATCATAAGACTTTTGTAAAAATATTTTGTTATTGCCGAAATATGATAAATAAAGAACACCGGTTTCTGTCTGATAATTTTTTGAATAAGAAATTACAGGGTCTATCAAATCAAATTCATCAATATGTGAAGCGAGAGTTATATCTCCCCAGTTTTTTCCTCCATTAGTTGAAACTCTTGTATAAATTTTTTGATTCTCTCCAAGTTTTGAATCCCTCCAACACACAAAAACATTCTCACCTGAAGAGTTTATTCCGGGACAGTCAGATTTTATTCCAATAATTGATAAATCTTCAGGTTCTGAAAATAAATTTGTCATAATATTAAATGCGGAAAATTTAATTACAGTATCTTGAAAATTTGTCTCACACCAGGTTACATATATTTTTTTGTCTCCTGTTGCAAATGAAGGTGCAATTGAGTTAAATATTGTGGGTAAAGTAAAAATATACTTTACTGTATCTGTTTCAGTTGAAAAATATAACAGCTTAATTTCGTTTTTTGCATCGTCTATTTTCTCCGTCCACACCACACAAACTAAAGTATCATTTAAAATATTTATAGCCGGTAATCCAATCCCATTACCGTTGTATTTATAATAATACTCCCATTTTTCAGAATCTTTTTTATTAAATAATATGTTAACTGATTTTTTGTTTGTATATGCTATATATCCGTTTCCGTTCTTATCATAACATATTAAGTTTGCATTATTATAACCAAGATATGAATCTGATGAAATCTCTGCAACTGTTACGGTTGAAGGCATATTTATATTTTGGGCTTCAGAAATATTACTAACTAAAATTAATACTATTAAAAACTTATTCATTAAGTATTGTTTCAATTAATATAATAACTGCAATACTTAATTATTATTAAATAAATTTTACTTCACCAATTGTCCCAATTAATCATTTTGATAACAATTATCATATCAAATCTAATCTAAAAGAATTTATTCAAGTGTATTATACAAACCTTAATATAGATATTCTATTTATCTCTCTGTTCTACAAATCCAATTTATTACTTTTTATATAAATTGGTTATATTGTTAATATAATTTTGTATTATTTGTGTAATTCGTTTAATTCGTGTTAATTCGTGGTGAAGTTATAAAACGAGAGGACTGTTGTGTTTTACTTCACCAATAACATCCTTTTTGTAATTTCTTCTGTTCCGTTAATCAGTTTGTAAAAATATACCCCGCTTGATAGATTATTTCCGTCAAAAGTTGATTCATAAACTCCGGAATTTAAATTTTGATTAATTAAAGTTGAAATTAATTTGCCGGAAATATCATATACAAATAATTTTACATCTGAGGATTTATTGATTTCAAATTTAATCTTCGTTGATGGATTAAATGGATTAGGAAAATTTTGATGTAATACAAAATTTATTTGTGAATTTGTATTTTCAATTCCTGTTGCCAAGAATTGTGTTACAGGTTCACTGATTACGATATGTCCGCTTCCTGGTCCCGAATTACCGGCAACCACATTACCATAGTAAGTCGGACCTATTATATACGGATATTCCGGAATTCCGAGTGAATCAAGTGTCATATAATATGCATATATACCATTAGGATATTCCGGTGTAACAGAAAATCTCCCATTGTGTCTGTCTAAATCACTTCCTCCGGGAATTAATTCGTAATCTTGAATAAAACAACCAAGAGGATATTGTATATTTATTGCAGGTCCATATTGTGATGGTTGCAAAACAGTTCCATTAGGTAGCGTTGTCCTTGTAGTTATATTTCTTTTTCTGTAACCTGATTTAATCCTTCTTATCCCGCCTGTCCCATTCGTGTTTGCATAACCATATGCTCCATATACAGGATATCCGTCAAACATATATCCAAGCAATGGTGAATGTAGATTAGGGTTTGGCGTATATAGTTTTGTCATATTTATATGATAGTGATATGAACCTCCCGGTGCAGGATGTCCGCCTGAACTGTCAAAACTTGTCCCTTCAAAATAATATGCTACTCTATACCAAATGTTTTGATTATTATAAGACATTGCATCACCTGCATTAAAAATTACTACACCATTTTTAAGGACACCTAACTGACCGTTACCTGCAACTGTAGGATTAGCATTAGGTGTTGGAAATCTTGTAATCTTAAAAGTCCAGTTTTGATTTGTAGCTTGATTTGGATTCATTGGCCAAGGTCCAATAGTATATGAAGGTATTCCTGTGCATTTAACATAAACAAAATTGTCCGAATAGAAAACCTGTTGCACATCAGCCGGAATACCATTGTACCCGGTTATGTTATTCGGATTTTGTTGCCAGAAAGTAACTACAGGAGGTAGTTGAGCAAATGATAGGGAAGTTATAAATAATAAAAAAATTAAATTTATAATTTTCATACTGATTAATTTATTTAATACAAAATTACTTAAAAATTCTGAAGTAATTTTGAAGTAACATTAAAAACTTATTGTAAAATTATGATTAGAATTTTCATAACTGTATTTAATCTCAAACCCAAACAACTCACATATTTTTTTTGAAATTGAAAGTCCTAATCCAACTGAATCTTCATTATAGTTTTCTTTATAAAAACGGTTAAATATTTTTTCACTGTCTAATTTTTTAAATTCTGAGGTATTAGAAATGGTCAACCCATTCTCGGTAGTAAAAATTTCAATTAATCCTCCTTTCTTGTTATATCTGATAGCATTACTAATCAAATTTGACAATAATATTTCAAATAATATTTTGTTTGCTTTGATTTCTGTTTCTGATACAGAACTTTTTATTTTTATTTCTTTAAGTTCTGCCATTTCCTGAAAATAATTTATTATTTCATTTACTTCTGATTTTATATTTATCGATTCTGATAATTTAAATTCATTATTTTCAATTTTTATAAGTAATGTTAAGCCATCATTAAGTTTCTTTAATTTATCAATTGATTTAAAACAACTGTCTATTAATTTAAATTGCTCTTCGGTTAATTTTTCATTCTGTATTAATAATTCTAATTTTGACTTTATTATTGCAACCGGTGTTTTATACTCGTGCGAAGCATTCTCGGAAAATTCCTTAACATTTTCGTATTCTTTTCGGACATATTTTGTCAACCTGTCTATTTGTTCATTCAGTTCTGAAAACTCTTTTATACTTGATTTAGAAAGATTTAATCTTTCTGCATTTGTTAAATTATAATTTTTAATTTCTTCAAGTGTTTTATAAAATGGTTTAAAAGTATTTTTTGAAATTACATAATTTACACCAATCGTTAACATTATCATAATTATAAATAATGCTGTCATTGAATATATTACTGTTTTTAGAACGGTATCTCCTTCAATAGCAACAAGATATAATTCAGCTTTATAATATTTTCCGTTTACCTCTTTCACAGAACTTAATTTACGGTAAGGTTGTAATTGATTTGTAGGTGGATGATGTATCAGTGTATCTGTAAATTTTACATATTGAGTTTCAGGGTTCGTTAGAATTGATAAATTTCCTCTGTCTCTCCTTGGTGGAGGATTTCCTTGTCTGTTATTGTCTGGCGGATTTTGTCTTTCCCTTTCAGACATTCTTTCTATCTGATCATTCATCATAAAAATCAATCCTTCATCTCTTGCTTTCTCCAAATTCGACCTGTATATATTATATATAGCCACCGAACCAATTGAAATAATTATAATTGATAAAATCAGATTTGTTAAATTTATTCGGTTTATTAATTTCATTTCTTCTTAAAATATGTAATTAACTTTTCTGAAGATTTCTCATCAAGTTCCACAGACTTGATTTTGTTATCTTGATTGAATGCTATGTGCCTGAATGATGGGTCTGTATTGAATACAAATGAATGCAATAATATATCATTTTTATAAAAGGATAATTGCCCGTTATATACACAATATAAATATGGAAATGGTTTCTCCGAAATAAATTTTCTTACTTCCGAAATTTGATTTACATCTCTGATTTCCCTCGTTTCAGTTATCATCTTTCCTGTAGAATCAAAATTTGCTTTGTATGAAATTATTAACTTAGTAGCACCTGAAATATCCGGTATTTCTACTTTCTCATAATTATTTCCGCAAGAATATAATATTGCTGATAGTATTAATAAAAATATTTTCATATACAAAAATACTTTTTAATTCTGAAGTAAAGTTGAAGTGATTGGTTTTTAAAGATTGAATTTATAACCGAGACCGTAAACAGTTGAAATATAGTTCTTCCCTCCGGCTTCGCTAATTTTTTTCCTAAGGTTTTTTATGTGTTGATAAATAAAATCGAAATGATCGTTAGAACTGGAATAATCTCCCCATAAGTGTTCGGCTATTGAATCTTTTGTTAAAACTTTTCCCCTGTTTATATAAAAGTATAATAATACATCAAACTCTTTTTGAGTTAAATCTAATATTCGATTTTTTATTGAAATCTCTTTTCTGTTTATGTCTATCTCTACATCATCAAATACTATTTTATTATTCCCTGAAAGATTTTTTCTTCTGTAAACTGATCTCACCCGTGCTAATAATTCCGGTAATGAAAACGGTTTGGGCAAGTAATCATCCGCACCAAGCTCCAATCCGTTAATTTTATCGTCAATTGAATTTTTTGCAGATAAAATAATTATTCCCGGAATTTCTTTTTTATTTTTTAATTCCTTAAAAATCTCAAGCCCATTCCCATCAGGTAACATTAAATCTAAAATAATTAAATCATATTCGTAATCATTTACTTTCTCCGATGCATTTTTAAGCGATGATGCATTTTCACAAATACAGTCATTATCTGCTAAAAATTTTGTAACTGATTCGCTTATACCCGGCTCATCTTCTATAAGTAATATTTTCAAACTTTTTTAAATTGATTTTAAATAAAAATAAATCCATACCCCACTTTTTAAATAAATGTGAAATATGGACTATTTAATTCAGAAATTTCATCTATATATAAATTCTACTTTACTAATGTCATAATCTTTGAACTCTTCTGACCATTATATTCTATCTCATATATATAATTCCCACTTGATAAATTATTTCCGTTTATAACTAATTCAAAATATCCTGCAGGTTGATTTCCATTTTTTAAGACCGAAATCAATTGACCACTCATATTAAACAAACTGATTTTTACATTCCCGGTTTTTAATATTGAATAAGAAATTTTTGTCTCCGGATTAAAAGGGTTTGGATAGTTTTGATATAGTTTAAAATTGTATGAAATCAAACTTCCAGTTTCTTCCACATTGTTTGATATTGGAAATATGGTTGAATAGTTAATCGCAAACTGATATGACGGATGACATGTATTTACTCTATCCCAATTTATTGACCATGTCATCATTCCTCTTAAATTTACATAAGTGCCAACCTTAGTATATGTTGATGGTTTCGGACCTACTCCTCTAAGATAATTAATTGCTGCTTTTTCAGTATCAGGATGTATATAACCACCCCCCGCCGCACTTGAACATGCCGGCAATCCTACAGCAACCTGATCTTGCCTCAAACCCGGAAAGTTTCCTCCGCTTGTGTTAAATCCATGAATAATCGCTTCTGTTTGAGATGTTATAAAATCTGAAGTGCCTTGTGAATAAATTCTCCCATCTATACCAAACATACTACCGCTGTTATATAACTGCATATGCAATATATCTATTGAATCTTTTAACGCATAAATTAGCGGTAAATATGAGCCCCATATCCCTCCGTATCCGCTCATTCCACCTGTTACATTTGCTGTTTCAGGTGCCAATGTTAAAAACATTTTCCTGTTATATAATGTCCTGAAATTTGTCATCATCATCTTCACCGCATTTATCATATTTATAATTCTCACATCAACAGGATTTGAAATTGTTCCTCCTGATATTGAAAATTGACCTTCTATGTCTAAATCCAATCCGTCAAGTTTATATGTGTTTATAATAGTCATCATAGAGTTAACAAAAATATTTCTTTCATTTGTATCGTTCAAACTAATCGGATGGTTTTGACCTCCTATTGATATTATAACTTTTTTTCCTCTCTGCTTTAATGAATCAATTTGACTTATTAAAGTTGGTTGAGCTGTTTCCGGTATAAACTGCATATTATATGTGGTGTTCATCACAGGAGTTGCAAATGCAATTGCGATTACATTATATAATTCATTTGTTTGAGTAATAGGGAAATATGGACAATTTGAATCGTTCCAGTTTTGCCAATATCCTACTAATGAATGATTCTGAGATTGTGAAGAATTTATAAATAAACATAACACTAACAAAACGGGAAATATTACTCTCATTTTTGTTTTTTTAATTTGTCGGAATTTTATCCGGTGGTATAGGATTTGGAACTAAATTATTTATTGGTTTAACTGATTGTAAATATGCAAACATTGCCGAAACATCTGCATCTGAAATGTTATGAAAATTTTGCCAGGGCATTGGTGGTAATAATGGTCTCGTATTGTCCAGTCCTTTAAACTTCCCTTCCTTTAATGCTTTCTTGAATTGTGCTTCACTCCAGTTACCTATTCCTGTTGCATCAGGTGTTAAATTTGCTGCAAATGATACTCCCCAGGGTCCCACCGCGACGGTAAGTAAATGATTAAAATAAACCCAGTCTTTCATTAAACTTGTATCTACCTTTGCAACCGGTATATTAGCGGGATGTCCGGATAAATATTTATCCATATCTAACTCCGGTCCTTTAGGACCGAATTTTTTTGGTGTATGACAGTCATTACAACCCATTACTGTTACCAGATATTCACCTCTTTTTACCAAACTATCCTGTGATATTTCAGTTGTCTTTGTGGATTGATTGCAGGAATAAATAAATAATCCGGCAGTTAAAATCACCGCCAGTGAAATTAAAATTTTTTTTCTCATAAATTGTTTTAATTTGGTTAATAAAAAATGAAAGAATTTTAGGAATGTAGGAGAATCAAAATTAAATTTGTTGTTTGTAATAATCAATACAATTGTCATTTCATTTTATATTTAAGAAATAGTTCCTTTTCTGCAAATTAATAAACTATGTTACTTTACAGATATATTATAAAAGCACATATCGGACCCTTTGTTTTTGCTTTGTCCGTCGTAATTTTTCTTTTTCTTTTTCAGTTTATTTATAAATCCTTAGATCAACTGCTCGGAAAAGGTATCAGCACTTGGGTTATCACTCAGCTGATAACTTTAAATCTTGCTTGGATGTTAACTCTTGCAGTTCCTATGGCTGTTTTAGTTGCAACAATAATGGCTTTCGGATCAATTGCTTCAAATAATGAAATAACTGCTATGAAAGCAGGTGGAATCAGTTTGAAAAAATTAATGATTCCGGTATTGCTGATATCAGGTATATTGTGTTATATGATGATAAGGTTTAACAATGATGTCTTGCCGGAAGCAAATCATCAGGCAAGAGTATTATTTTCTGATATTACAAGATCAAAACCTACTCTTATACTTGAAGCAGGCAAATTCAGCGAAGATATTTCAGGAGCAAGAATATTAGTCAATAAAACATTTCCTGAAAATAATAATTTAGAAGGCGTATATATTTACGATTACTCAAATCCTTTGTTTAAAAACTTATTCATAGCCGAAAAAGGAAGTATAGGATTTTCATCAGATTTGAAAAATATTGTAATGGATTTAAATGAAGGTGAAATTCATCAGTATAATATTCAAGATCCCGTTAATAAATACAGGAGGATAAAATTTGAAAAACACAGAATAATTTTACCTGCAGAAGATTTCGGATTTAGGCAGAATACGGATGGTAATATGATGAGAGGAGACAGAGAAATGACATCAGATCAAATGAGAATTATAACTGATAGTTTGGAGTTAAATCTCAATTCTACAGACGGAAACTATATATCAAATCTCAAAAATATTGTAAATGAACTTGCCGGATTAAACTTTAAAGATACAATTTACAAACTTGATCAATCAGGGAAAAACAACCCAACATTTGATTCTTTATTTAACATATATAAAAAAATTATGACTTTGAATCAATCCAAGCAATCTCACATAATTTTTAAACAACAGATTAAAAAACAAATTGATGCATATTCAGTTGAGATTTATAAAAAATTTTCAATTCCTTTTGCCTGCATTATATTTGCATTAATTGGGGCACCGCTTGGATATAAAGTAAAGAAAGGCGGGTTTGGTGTTGCCGCGGGTTTATCTTTATTATTCTTTTTGATTTACTGGGCTTCTCTTATCGGTGGTGAGAAACTTGCTGACAGAGGTTTAGTATCCCCGTTCATCGGAATGTGGATTGCAAATATACTTTTAGGAGTATTCGGTTTGTATTTAATGTTTAAATCTTCTTAGTTATATTGAGAGATAATTTTTATCGTTCTTTGTCAAGCCCCGAACAATATGCTGTTGCCCAATCCCGTCAGGTCCGGAAGGAAGCAGCGGTAAGTAACTTGTATATGTGATTCGGGTGTCTTGGCATTTTAAACTGAACCCTACCTTTTATGGAAAAAACCAAAATTGCAGTAATCGGTCTTGGCGCTTTGGCTCAAATCATCCACCTTCCGTGTTTATCAAAAATGAATGATGTAGAAATTGAAGCAATCTGTGATACCGATTTTTCTAAAGCAAAAAAAGTTGCTTCAAGACATAATATTAATCCAAAAAAAGTTTACAAGAATACTGATGATTTGTTAAAGGAAAATCCTGAAATTAACGGAGTTATAATTTCTGCACAGACAAACGTACATAAAGACATAGCGATATCTTGTCTTGAATCAGGAAAAGATGTTTTAGTGGAAAGACCAATCGCGAGAAATATGAAAGAAGCCGAAAGTATCGTAAATACTGCCAAAAAAGAAAAGCGAAAACTTATGGTGGGAATGAACAACAGATTCCGTTATGATGTGATGATGCAAAGGAGTTTTGTAAAATCAAAAGAATTAGGTGATATTTTCTTTGTTAAAACAGGTTGGTTAAAAACTCGATCTTCAATACAAAAATGGTTTCTTGAAAAAGATAAATCAGGTGGTGGTGTTGTGATTGATAACGGATTGGCTATGCTTGATGCCGGATTATGGATGTTAGGGTTTCCGGAAGTTTTTTCAGTTTCTGCGATAAATTTTTCTCATAATACAAAATCAGTAGAAGACAGTAACTTCACAATGATAAGATTTAAAAATGGTTCTTCTTTAAATCTTGAAGTTAGCTGGAGTCTTATAAGAGAAGAATTTTTTTATTGTAACATATACGGAGAAAAGGGGAGTTCTTCTATCAATCCTCTTAAAGTGTTCAAAAAAATGGAGAATAATGTTTTTGATATAACTCCAAAAAATATAAAAATGCCTTCAAATTTGTTTAAAAATTCATACGAACTTGAACTCAAACATTTTATTGGAGTACTGAAAGGTAATGATAAACTGATTTCTACCGGTGATGAGGCATTAAAAGTTATGCATATAATTGATTGTATTTATAAATCTGCAAAGAGCGGTAAGGAAATAATTTGTAAATGATTTGTTAAAGATTTATTAACATTACAGTTATATTTTATGAGAAAAGATACAAAAATGAAAATTAAAGTTTTGGTTGTTGACGATGAAAAAGATATCGTTGATCTATTAAAATATAACCTTGAAAAAGAAAATGAATTTGAAGTAATAACGGCATATAACGGAAAAGAGGCATTGGATATTTTACAAACAGATAAACCGGCTTTGATTTTACTTGATATAATGATGCCGGAGTTAAATGGATTTGAGGTTTGTAAAAAGCTTAAATCTGAACCTTCTACAAACAAAATACCCGTAATTTTTCTAACAGCGAAAGAAAATGAAATTGATGAAATCGTCGGCTTGGAGTTAGGTGCTGATGATTATATTCAAAAACCAATTTCTCCAAGAAAAGTAATGGCACGGATTAAATCTGTTCTGAGGAGAAGTAATATTGATGCGGATTCTATGCAACAAATAGAAGAAATTGTGAGATTTCGAAATCTTGAAGTTGACAGTGTGTCACACAGCGTTAAGATTAACAAAAAAGAAGTTTTCTTTCCTAAAAAAGAATTTCAATTACTGCATTTTTTGCTTTCCAACAGAGGCAGAGTATTTTCACGGGAAATACTTTTAAATCAAATTTGGGGTGAGAATATTTACGTAATTGACAGAACCATTGACGTTCATATTGCAAAAGTGAGAGAAAAGCTTGGTGAATATGCTGATTATATTGAAACTATAAAAGGTTTAGGATATCGATTTAAAGACGCATAATAATTAAAGCAATATTGAAAAAATATTTTTTAATTCCTCCCACAAACATTTATTTTTAAATGTTCAAATCTAATTTAATATATAAATTTACAGTTGTGACTATTATATTGATAATTTTATCAATATTTGTTTCTGTATTATTACAGCAGGATTTATTCTCTATAATTGTTTTATCTACTACACTTTTAATTTTCTACTTAATCTCGGTATTATTTATAAATAAAGAAGTAGTCCGACCTTTAAAGATATTTAATTATTTTGCATCAGAAACAAAATCTAACGAGGATAATGACGAATCAAACAATTTTGAAGTTAAACTTGCCGAAATAAAAAAAGTTAATGATTTAATATCAGATCATTTAAATAAAGCTAATTATAATTCAGATATAAAATTTTTGTTTGAATCACTTGTAATGTTGTCGGAAAGATTATCAAATGAACTCAATACTGCGAAGGTATTTAAAATTAATAGAAATGAATTTCTCGGTAATGTTGCACATGAACTGAGAACTCCTATATTTGCAATCCAGCTTTCCATTGAAACGTTAATTGACGGTGCAATAAATGATGAAAAAGTAAATCTTGATTTTTTAAACAGAGCATTAAGGCAAGCGAGCAGACTTAAAGAACTCGTTGATGATTTAATAACCATTTCGAAATTTGAAACAGGTTTGCGAATGAGCAAGAGATATTTTGACATTACAGAATTTTCAAAAATTGTGATTAACGAATTAAAATCACTTGCAGAAAACAAAAAGATAAATCTTATTCTTGAAAATAATCTTTCTGAAGAAACTCAAGTGTTTGGAGACTCTGAACGAGTTAAACAGGTTTTTGTAAATCTAATAGATAATGCAATTAAATATACTCCGGAATCAGGGAAGGTTAAAATCGTATTAACAGAAACTGAGAAACACATTAATATTGATATAGTTGATTCTGGAGTTGGGATTCCAAAAAAGGATATTCCCAGAATATTTGAAAGGTTTTACAGAGTTGATAAAAACAGATCGAGAGATAAAGGCGGTAGCGGTTTGGGATTATCAATTGTTAAACATATTTTGGAAGTACATAACTCTACAATCAAAGTGGAATCGGAAGAAAACATAGGTACTAAATTTTCTTTTAATTTACAGAAATAAAAAAAGCAGGCAATTTCTTACCTGCTTTTTCTTATAATAATAAATTTTATTCCCTTATTTCACTAACACCATTCTTTTAATTTCCGTAAAATTAGATGTCTCAAGTTTAAAGAAATATATTCCACTTGGGAAATCTGATGCATTCCAAACAGCTTCATATTTACCGGCAGGTAATATAGAATTATTTAAAGTAGTAATTTCTTTTCCCAGCATATCATACACACGCAGTAATACCAGACTGTTTTGAGGAATATCAAATTTTATATTAGTGGAAGGATTGAAAGGATTAGGGTAGTTTTGATATAGCTGAAATCTTTCAGGAATTTCACTTCCAATGTTTGATATACTTGTGTTAACAGTATCAAAAAATGCAATCTGATTTACAAAGTTTGAAAGTGAGCTGATTGAAAATGAAGGATTTGTTCCTGAATACGAACCAACACCTGCTCCCAACCATCTTTGAAAATAATATGTTTTACCATTAAATTGTGCTGTTGTAGAACTTAAACTTATATTAACTGTTGAAGCAGAATCAAAATATTGACCACCACCGCCATTCACTGTGACAGGGATTCCACCGGGATTTAATGATGTAGCTACTCTAAACTGAGTTTTATAGTTTGCTGTATAGTTTCCAACATTGAAAGAAATATTTGGAGTAATTATTGGAGTAGTTTCACCTGAGCTCCAGTTTGTGAATATGTATCTGCTGTTAGTTATTGTTTGAGGTGTAATTGCTTCAAGTGTTTGAGATGAACCTATCCCCCAATTATAAAGTTGTGTACTTCCAAACTGATTACCATTTACATTAAATGTTAAACCTGGTTTATTCGTTCCTACAGTAACAAAATTTGTACCAACAAGATAATTAACAACTGTAATATGAGATTTACCTTGTCCGTTTGTTCCGGTAATTTTTATTAAATAAACTCCGGAAGGTACGGATGGCAATGAATTTACATTAAATGGAAGTGTTTGTGAAAAATTTGATAAAACATTTCCACCCGGAAATTCAACTGAAATTCCTGCTTGACCGCCGATTACTTCTGCTGTAAATGTAATTGGTGAATTGTATCCTTGAGCTATCACCGGTGTAGCCACAGTGTATGAACTTCCTGTTGCTTGTCCTTGTACTACTGATCTGTATCCCGGATTTGGTAATAATGTAAAGTCTGATGTTTTTTGTCCGGACTGAATTATTTCTTTTGTATCATTTCTTTGAACCCATGCTACAACTTTTACTTGTGAGGCATTCCAGATAGGGTCATTATAAAATTTCTGTTTTACAGTTACCATTTGACCGGGTGTCATTGTCATTGTTGTTCCACCGCCGGGTAAAAGTCTTCTCATCACGTCATGAAAAGTCATTTCTCCATTTGTTCCGGGAGGTGAAGAATATTGAATTAATTTTTCAACAACTGCAATTTGCAAAGTAACATTCGGATTTTCCATTGACGTTTCGCAATATACTTGCACTGTAACTTCAGTGCTGTCTGTTCCTAATGGTTGTGTTGTTAAAAAAATTGTAAGTGGACTAAGTTGGTTAATCCTCTGATCATACAATGATGTCAAAGAACCTGAATTATAAGGAAGTGTAACATTTCCGTCAAATCGACCCTGTGGAATAGAATTTACATTATAATATGTTCTTCTTGTTGTGTTATCTATTGTATTATAGAAATACATCGGGTCATTTCCCGGAGAAGGCCAGTTCATATGATATGCAATCCCTTGAATTTTTGATGCATCTTGGGTTGCTAACCAACCGTCCAAAATAGGATTGTTCGTAGCACATGGAGGACAAGTTGAACTTGTATATCTTTCAATAAAGATAGTTCTGTCACCTGCATTCACTTGCAAAGTAAATGTAAATAAAAATAAAATTAGTATTAAATTTTTCATAAATTTTTAGTTTGAGATATATTAAATTAACAAAATTGATTTTAAAAAAAAACATCAATTATAGCATTTATTACTATATCCCATCACAACTGTCCAAATCAATTATTTTTATATTAAAACAATTTAAAATTAATCTAATTTATAAGAATTTTTTTAATTCTATTTATCAATCCATGAATTTATTATTCTATTAAATCACCCCTATATACAAATCAAATTTATTTTAAATATTGCTAATATTGTTAAATTTATTCAGTTTTATTTGTGTAATTCGCTTAATTCGTGGTAATTCGTGGTAAAGATTTTTAAATATTTTGGACGGTTATGATACCCCATATGTGCCTAAAACTCATTGTAATATTTTTGCAGATTTATTGCTTAGATTGTTAAATTAGTTTCTTATTATTTTTGTAATTCACTTAATTTATGAAAATTCGTGGTGAAACTCTTAATCATTTTGGACGGATATGAACGAAAATCTGCTTGGTGAAAATTACTTCACTTGAATAAAAAAATCATTTCCCGTATATTTATTGTTCCTCTGATAATATTTATATTTCGGGGGTCAATTACAAGAAAGGAATACATATGAAAAAGGGAATTCATCCTAATTATTACAAATGTGATGTTGTCTGTAACTGCGGAGAAAACAAAGGAGTATTATTTACAACTCGTTCTACAGTTCCTCAAATAAAAGTTGAAATTTGTTCACTTTGCCATCCATATTTTACCGGTACACAGAAAATTATTGATACTGCTGGACGTGTAGAGAAATTCAGGAAAAAATACGGAACAAAAACCGGAAAAACAGAAGAAGTTTCTGCATAATATTATTTATTTATATAAATAATTTTCACATATTTAAAGCCACAGAATAACTTTCTGTGGCTTTTTTATTTAATCTACTCTTATGAGATACCTAATTTTTGAAGATTCTTTTGCTCAAAATTTGTTTCCGATTTCTAACCTCAGAGCCACTTTTGATGTCAAATGTGGTTGCTTTTCTGCTCTCGAAAGATTAAAACTCTACACCTCTAATTCTAAAATAGATTTATTTGTTAGAAATGAAATTCAACCATTAATTCAAAAATCCTATCCTGATAATAAAGTCAATGATTTACAAAGTGATGATTATATTATTATTAATGGTGGTTTGCATCTGCAAAAATCTGATTTTAAACATTTAATAAAAAATATTCCGTTAAATTATTACATTTCGCAAAATGGAAGAATTTTATTTGCTAAAATTTCTAAAGATAATATAAAAAACATTAATGACAATTTTTCTGAAAATAATTTCTCAAAACATTTCAAAAAATTTGAAAACATTGATATAAATTTTTCATTATTGGATTATCCCTGGGATACAATAAAATATTTTGAGGATTTCGTAAATAACGATATTAAATTAATTTTCAAAAATGTCAAAAGTTTAAAAAATAAAAGTAAATTCATTCAATGTGTAAATCCTGACAATATATATATTTCCAAATCTGTTAATCTCTCTCCTTATATTGCTTTAGATGCTTCCGATGGTTTTATATTCATTGATGATGATGTTTCTATNNAAAAGGTCCTGTTTATATAGGAAAAAATTCACTCCTTAAATCCGGTTTAAAAGTTTATGGTCCTTCTTACATTGGTGAAAACTGTAAAATTGCAGGTGAACTTGGTGAAGTAATTTTCCATTCTTTTGTTAATAAACAACACGAAGGTTTTGTTGGTCATTCATACATTTGCCCGTTCGTAAATCTCGGTGCTGATACTGTTACCTCTGATTTAAAAAATAACTATTCAAAACTAAAACTAAAGTTCAATGGTGAGCTCGTTGATACTCAAATGCAGTTCATAGGTTCAGTCTTGGGTGATCATACTAAAACGGGTATCAATACTATGCTAAACACCGGAACAGTTGCAGGGATTTTTTCAAATATTTTCGGTGGCGGTTTCCCTTCAAAAAATATTCCTCCATTCAGTTGGTATGATGCATCGTCAAAACCCGAACTTTATGACATCGAAAAGGCAATTTCAACTGCTAAAACTGTGATGGCAAGAAGAAAAATAGAAATGACTTCTGAATACGAAAATCTTGTGAAATTTTATTTTGCTAAACTAACCACAATCGAAGTTTAAATTTTCACTGCTGTCCAAAAGAAATTTAATATTTTTTTGTTATATTGATTAAATTATTAAAATAATTTCATATTATTTGTGTATTTCGCTTAATTCGTATTAATTAGTGGTGATGTTATTTATTGTTTTTGGAAATTAGTTGTAAATTTGTTTTTCTCAATAGATTTTTCACCTTTAAAAATCACAATAATTTAAGTATTTTTGTAATTCTTTTAAATTAGGGCGGTTAGCTCAGTTGGTTAGAGCGCTACGTTGACATCGTAGAGGTCATTGGTTCGAATCCATTACCGCCCACTAATATAACTCATTCCGGCAGCGGAATCAAACTCAACTGATAGTTTAAATGAATTTTAATTTTACAAATATTACGGAAACGCTTAGGGGTTAATCATTAAAGCTCTGGTTAACCCCATTCCCGTATTTTGTAATCTTAAAAATTTTAATAAATTATCAGTTTTTATTTTATGGAAGAAAAAATTATAATAACTTTTCCTGACGGAACTCAAAAAGAGTTTCCAAAAGGAATTTCAGCATATGATATTGCAAGCTCCATCAGTAAAAGACTTGCCGATGATGTGCTTGTCGCAGAAGTGAACGGTAAGCTGATTGACCTTTCAGCTCCGGTTAACGAAAATTCTCAAATAACTTTTCATAAGTTTGATTCTGAAAAAGGGAAGGAAGTTTATTGGCACACTACTTCTCACCTTATGGCTCAGGCAATTGAAGAACTTTTCCCCGGTGCAAAGTTTGGGGTTGGTCCTCCTATCAAAGACGGTTTCTATTATGATATAGATTCAGAGACTAAATTCGGTGAAAAAGAAATTGCTCTCATTGAAGCAAAAATGAAAGAAATTGCAAAGCGTGGTCTAAAACCCGTTAGACAAGAATTACCACGACTTGAAGCCATTAAATATTTTCAATCTGAAAGGAAAGACCCATACAAAGTAGAAATTCTTGAAACCATAGCTTCTAATGAAGATACTGTATCTCTCTATCATCAAGGTGGATTTACAGACCTTTGCAGAGGTCCTCATTTACCAAATACTGATAAAATAAAATCGGTAAAACTTATGTCTGTCTCAGGATCTTACTGGAGAGGTGATGAAAACCGGCAAATTCTTCAAAGAATTTATGGCGTCTCTTATCCTAAACAAAAAGAACTTGATGAACATCTTAACAGAATTGAAGAAGCAAAGAAAAGAGATAATAGAAAAATTGGTCATGAACTCGAACTGTTTATGATTTCTCCTTCTGTTGGCGGTGGATTGCCTATTTGGTTGCCAAATGGTTCCATTATCAGAGGTGAACTTGAAAATTTTTTGAAAGATGAACAGGTTAAAAGAGGATATAGCCCGGTTTATACTCCTCATATTGCTAAAGTTGATTTATACAGACAATCAGGACATTATCCTTATTATAAAGAATCTCAATTTCCACCTTTGGAGTTTGAAGATGAAACCGGAAAAAGCGAGCAATATATGCTTAAACCAATGAACTGTCCTCATCATCATCAGATTTATTCTTTCAAACCCAGAAGTTACAGAGATCTTCCGGTTAAACTTGCCGAATTTGGAACAGTCTATCGCTATGAACAGTCCGGTGAACTTAATGGATTAATTCGCGTTAGAGGATTTACTCAAGATGATTCACATATATATTGCACTCAAGAGCAACTTCTCGATGAAGTGTGCGATGTAATCGAACTTACTCAGTTTGTATTTTCTACTCTCGGATTCAAAGATTTTAAAACGAGATTATCTTTCCGAGATAAAGAAAATAAATCTAAATATGGAGGTGAAGATGATATGTGGGAAAAAGCCGAAGCTGACGTAAAAGCGGCTGCTGATAAAATGGGTATTGATTACTATATAGGTATTGGTGAAGCAAGTTTCTATGGTCCAAAACTCGATTTTATGGTAATGGATGCCATAGGTCGTGAGTGGCAGCTCGGAACTGTCCAGATTGATTATGTAATGCCTGAGAGATTTGACCTCACATATACAGGCAGTGACGGACAAAAACACAGACCAGTGATAATTCACAGAGCACCTTTTGGTTCACTTGAAAGATTTACAGGAATATTAATTGAAAATTACGCAGGAGATTTCCCCTTATGGCTATGTCCTGTCCAGGCGGTTGTATTGCCTATCACAGACGCTGTAAAAGATTATGCGGTTGAAATTTTTAATGAACTAAAAAAGAATAATATCAGAGTCGAACTGGACGATAGGAATGAAAAAGTCGGTTACAAAATCAGAGAAGCTGAACACAGAAAAATTCCTTATATGTTAGTCGTTGGTGAAAAAGAAAAGCAGGAAAACCTTATTTCAGTTCGTGAACATAAAAAAGGTGATACCGGTAAAACTGAATTGAAAGAGTTGATTGAAAAACTTAAATTAAAGATTATTCAAAAACTGTAATTTACTTTTTAAACACTGTAATTTACAGAATTTATAAATTTAATAATTTACTAATATCCGGGACAAAAAATATAAAGAACGTATAAATCACGATATAAGAGTACCTCAAATCAGAGTTTTGGATGAAGACGGTAGTTCTTTAGGAGTGATGAATACGCAGGATGCTCTGAAATTAGCCCAGGGCAAGCAAATGGATTTAATTGAGATTAATCCCAATTCAAAACCGCCTGTATGCAAAATTGCAGAATATGGAAAGTTTAATTATGAGAGACAGAAACGTGATAAACAGGCAAAGAAAAATCAGACAAATATTGAATTAAAGGAAATTAGATTTAATCCGAATACTGATAAACACGATTTAGATTTTAAGACAAAACATTTAAGGCAATTTCTATTAGACGGGCATAAAGTGAAAGCGACGGTAACATTTAAGGGAAGAATGATAACACATCCGGAATTTGGTAAGCAATTAATGGCTGATGTAGTAAGTAAACTGGAAGATATAAGTAAAATTGAATCACCACCAAGAATGGAAGGAAAACAATTGATAGCTTATTTCATTCCAGATAAAAATAAAATACAGACAGTGAAAACACCACCGGATAAAACAAAACCGGATGGAAATACAACTGTTTAAATAATATAATTTTTTTTAAATGTCATCGCTGAAATTTTGCGATCTAAACAAATCAATTTTTTAATTTTAAAAATTGTGAAAAAAACACATGCCTAAAATGAAATCGAACCGCGGGGCTTCTAAAAGGTTTAAAAAAACCGCCTCCGGTAAAATCAAGAGAGAAAAAGCTTTCGGGCAGCATATTCTGACCAAAAAATCTCCCGGCAGAAAGCGAGACCTGAAAACAGTTACGTATGTTTCAGAAGCAGATTCAAAACGTGTAAAACGTATGATACTTGCAGAATAATTTTTTTTAAAAAACTCTTAAAACAAGAAAGGAGAAACTGTGCCTCGCTCAAAAAATAAAGTTGCTTCAAGAGCACGCAGAAAAAAAGTCCTCGAATCAGCCAAAGGATATTGGGGCGCTCGCAGTAAAGTTTATACTGTAGCTAAAAATTCGGTAGAAAAAGGTTTATCTCATGCTTATAAAGACAGGAGATTGAAAAAAAGAACCTACCGTTCACTTTGGATTGCTCGTATCAATGCTGCAGCAAGAATGAATAACATTTCTTATTCTAAACTTATTGATGCCTTAAAAAAGAAGGATATCAATATAAACAGAAAAACGCTTGCTGATCTTGCATTTAACAACATTGATGCATTTAATGAGATTGTTAAATTTGCCGTAAAATAATTTTTACATTCAATTCTAAATATTCCTTCTGATTCTTTTAACGGAAGGAATATTTTTTTATATCTCGGAGCTATAAAAATTGCTTGAAAAACTCGAAAATATTAAAAGTCAAATTAATTCTGAAAAATCAGATGTAACTGATTTAGTTTCACTTGAAAATTTCAGATTAAAATATCTTTCGAGAAATGGTATTCTATCTGATCTGTTTGAAGATTTTAAAAAAGTTGATAATTCACAAAAAGGTGCCGTCGGGAAATTGCTAAATGAGTTAAAAAAATCTACAACAGATTTTTTTAATTTGAAAAGCGAGGAATTCAAAAACCTCAACACTAAAAGTGAATTTATTGATCTTTCTTTACCCGGTATAAAATTTAATGCCGGTTCTAAACATTTAATCTCTCAGGCAATTGAAGAAATTATTTCAATCTTTCAAAGTATAGGTTTTAATATCTATGACGGTCCTGAACTTGAAGATGAAATTCACAATTTTGATTCTTTGAATACGCCTTCTTATCATCCTTCCAGAGATATNNCCCAGAGATATGCAAGATACTTTTTTTATTAACGACAATGGTGACGGAAAAAAATATTTATTAAGAACTCACACCACTCCCGGACAGATAAGGGTTTTAGAAATGCATAAACCTCCTGTTAGATTTGTTTTACCCGGTAAATGTTTTCGCAACGAAGATGTTACTGCGAGATCATTAGAGATGTTTCATCAGATAGATGGAATATATGTTGATAAAAATGTTAATTTTGTTGAATTAAAATCAACAATTAATTATTTTGCAAGAGAGTTTTTTGGAGATGAACTGAAGATAAGATGGAGACCGAGCTATTTTCCTTTTACGGAACCATCTGCGGAAGTTGATGTTGAATGTTATCTTTGTAAGGGGAAGGGTTGTAAAGTATGTAAATATTCAGGTTGGCTCGAAATACTTGGATGTGGTATGGTTCATCCAAACATCTTGAAAAATATGGGTATTGATACTGAGGAATACAGTGGATTTGCATTCGGGATGGGTTTGGAAAGGACATTAATGGTAAAATACGGAATTCCGGATATCAGAATATTTTATGAAAACGATATTAGATTTTTAAATCAATTTAAATAAATAATTTAAAAAATAAATTATGAAAACATTATTATTAAATTTGGTTATTACTGTATTTCTGTTTTCGGGTTGTGGTGATAAGAAAAATGAAACTTCAACTCAGACTAACACAGGTACAAATACAACTAACCAAACAAATACTCAAACAACTTCTAACACAACTACACAAACTCAAACTAAAGATTCAGTTGTCACACAGGACACTGCTAAAAAGGACGGAACTAAAGTGGAAGAAAAAAATGAAAAAAAATCAAACGGTGATGTCGTTAATATGAAGACTTCAATGGGAGATATCAAAATTAAATTATTTACAGATAAAGCTCCAATAACCGCAGGCAATTTTAAATCACTCGTTGAAAAAGGATTTTATGACGGAATTATTTTTCACAGAGTTATTGACGGATTTATGATTCAAGGTGGTGATCCGACAGGAACTGGAAGAGGTGACGGAAAAACTCCGACAATTAAAGATGAATTCGGTGCCGGATTAAAACATGACAAAAAAGGAATACTCTCAATGGCTAATGCAGGTCCAAATACAGGTTCATCACAGTTTTTTATTACTCTTGATGCAACTCCTTGGCTCGATGGTAAACATGCAATCTTTGGTGAAGTTATTGAAGGAATGTCTGTTGTTGAAAAAATCGGAAAAACTAAAACAGGTCCAGGAGACAGACCGGTAACTGAAGTTAAAATGACTAAAGTGACTATTGAATAAATTTATTTTTAATTTTTTAGTATATAAAAAAAACAGGGCTCAATGCCCTGTTTTTTTTTATTCTAAAATTTGCGACTTTTCACCTCCCATTTACGTCTAATAAGTATATTTCCGGAAATGTAAGCTTACATCAAATTAATGGTATCTGATTCAAATGAATTTTTTGAATATTTAAAACCTGTTTACTCTGATTGCATCAGGTTTTGTAAATATCTGACAAAAGATCTGAATAAATTTAATTATGAAGATATTTTTCAGCAATCTATGCTTGTTGCTTGCGAAAAATTTTACTCACTAAATGATAAATCAAAATTCAAATCCTGGATATTTACAATAATATTGAGGGAATCTAAAAATTATTACAGAAAAAATTTCTGGAAAAAATTTATTTCAATTGAAGAAATAACTGACTCTCTAAACCTGGAATATACTCAGGATTCAATTGAAGATATTGATAAAAAAACTTTGTTAATGAGTGCATTGAAAAAACTATCAAAAAAAGAAAAGGAATCAATCTTGCTGTTTGAACTTGGCGGATTCTCTATTGAAGAGATTAAGGATATTCAAAATGAAAAAAGTATATCCTCTGTTAAATCAAGATTAAGCAGAAGCAGAAAAAAACTTAAAATCTTTATTAATAAAAACAAACCTGATTTTAATATTAATAACAGGGAGACTCTGGAAAATGAAACAATCAAAATTTTACAAAGAACAAATGGATGAGGAAAATGTGAATAGTTGTTTTGATGAAATCAGAAATGAAAATTATGACAACTCATTCGAAAATTTTAAAATTAAAATGAATTACAGAATTAAAAGTTCGTCTAAATTAAATTTATCGGATAAATTTATATATCTGTTAAACCTTAATAAACTAAAACTCACTTGTCTTGTTTTAATCGCTCTTACTATCGCTGCCTGTAGTTATCCTGTAAAATCTGTTGATACTCTCGGTTATTTAATTTCTTTTAATGCTAAATCTGAAAATGTATCTGATATATCAAAACAAATTGGAAATATGAAAATTCAAAATTCTTATTCTCTGAAAGTTTTCAAATCTTCTGATAACACTGATAAATTTATCAAATTTAATATGATGCTCCAAAATGTAAATGAAGAATCTTCAACCCAAATTAAAAATGATATATCCCGGATAAACGGTGTCGAAAATATTGTTCTAACCTCTCTGTCTGAAACTAATTCACAACCTGTTTATGCGTATTTGCTTAAAAATTTTATGAACCTAAATGTTAATCCATCTGATAAATCTCCGGAAGTTTTAACTGAAGAAATTAATGAAAACCTCAAAAAGGCTGGTATGATAAATACTAATGTTAAAGTTGTTATTGAAAATGGTGTGAGAAGATTAATTTTGGAAAACTCAAGCCCCAATGATAATTTTGAAATTAAACTTGGGGATGATAAAACTATGGATGTTTTAAAAATAAAAAGACTTGATTCTAATGATGTAAATCAAGGGTCAATCCTCTCTGAAGATGAATTAAGAAAAAAAGTGAAAACTGAAAATCCTAACCTGAATGATGATGATATTAAAATTATAAAAGAAATCGATTCAAATGGAAAAGAAGTATTAAAAGTAGAAATTTCTAAAGAAGATTAATAATGAAAAAAATAATAATATTAATTTTATTGTTTCCCTGTTTTGTTTTTTCAAACGATGTTAATAAAAACCTTGAAAATTTTTTGGATGAATGTTACAAACAAAATTTATTTTCAGGTAGTGTTTGTATAATGAAAAATTTCAAACCAATATTTGAAAAATCTTATGGCTCTTCAAATGTTCAACTTAATAATTTAAATTCATTTGATACTAAATATAACATAGCGTCCATCGGAAAAATGTTCACTCTAATTTTAATCCTTCAATTGATTGAAAATGGAGAATTAAATGAAAATGATAACATAGCAAAATATCTTCCGTTGTTCGATAAGGAAAAATTTAAAGATGTTACTGTCAAACATCTTATAACTCACTCTTCAGGTTTTGGTGATTTCATTAACCCTGAATTCATTCAAAATAAAAATAATTATAATTCATTAAATGATATTTTAAAACTAATCTCTGAAACTAATTTAAGCTTTCCTCCGGGAACTGAAAAAGAATATTCAAACTCCGGCTACTGTATTTTAGGTGGTATTGTAGAAAGTATTACAGGTAAATCATTTGGTGATGTTATTAACGAAAAAATTTTTAAAACTCTTGGAATGAACAACACGGAATACAAAATGCCTTCCGATTATGATCAGCTTAAAGCTATTGGATACATTCAGGGAATTAAGGGAAATCTGAATCCAACCGGCAATATGCTTATTGGTTCAACCCCCGCAGGTGGTGTTTATTCAACTATCAATGATATGTTAAAGTTTGATTTCTCATTGTTCAATGATAATAAATTATTAACGGACAATTCTAAACTGTTACTATTTTCTGAATTTAAAGATGTTAAATATAATTCTTTTAGTGATATGATTAACGATCCCGGTTTCGGCTCAATGATTGCCGGTGGTGCACCAGGTTTTAACTCTCTTTATTTACTTCTGCCGTCTAAAGGATACACAGGTTTTATTTTTTCAAATTTTGATAATGGTGCCGAAAGAGTTGAAAAAGGTATTGTTGATATATTAAACGGTAAAACTCCTGAAATTCCAAAACCTATGTTGGGAATTTATTTATTTAAAAAACTGAATGAACTTGGAAGTGAATATTTCATTAATAATATAAGTGCAATTGTTAATGAGGCAAGTGTTCAGTTTGAACATGATGGTGTGTTAAATAATATCGGTTACCAGTTTTTAAATAACGGATTTATAAATGAAGCAATTGCGATTTTTAAGTATAATGTTGAAATTTTTCCAAACATCTCAAATTGTTACGATAGTCTCGCTGAAGCTTACCTTGAATCCGGAGATAAAACTAAGGCAATTGAATTTTATGAACTTGCGTTGAAGTTAGACCCGGACAATAAAAGAATAACTGATACTCTTAAAAAGTTAAATAATCTGTCCCGCTGATTTACAACGGGACAGTTGAAATTTTTACATATTATTTTCATCTGCTGAAGGACCATATATGGATGGTAAAGGAACATTTAACGTTCTCAAATAAACAGTTAATTGTCCTCTGTGATGATATAAATGGTTTAAGCAAAAACCTCTCATCGCCTGAATTTTTGGCATAGCTAAATAGACAGTTTCCCCGTTTCTCAGTGTCCATGTTTTCATAAAATTTTCATCAGAAATATTTTGAATTGATGTTCTTGCTTTTCCGACACAGTCATCATAATATTTTAACAGGTCTTCAGTAGTTCCTTCTTCTTTTGGAACGTAAGGCGTTATTGCAAAATCATATGTGTCGTTATCCAAGGTATCGGAAATCCAACCGACGATTTCAGCAACGTGAAACGAAAGTTGTCCCAATGACATAGATTTTTCGTGTGGTTTCCAGCTCCATTTATCCATTGGAACTCTTTCTAATAATCTTCTTGTTGATGCGGCTTCATTTTCAAACTCCGCTAAGAATGACTGATTGATTGACATAAAATTTATATTTAATTTGAAAATACAAATTAAACCAAACACTATAATTATTTAAGGTAAAAATTTTCCCCATAAAAAAAACCGCTCCTCTCACAAAGCGGCTTTTTCTGTTAATGCACTTAAATATGGAACCTCAAACCTCAGCTGTAGGGGAAGGATTCGAACCTTCAAGGGGCGGTTAGCCCTGCAAATACGAGAATTCTCATTCTCAGCAAAATTCAGAATTTCTCCCGAACTCCCCACCCTCGAGACCGGAGGGTATGTCTGCCTGTTTCACCACCCTACAGTATATTTAAGAACGAATTACTTAATCAATTAAGTTATTACAAAATTAACAG
>DKKL01000016.1 GCA_002455255.1 Candidatus Tepidiaquacellales bacterium UBA6667
TAAATGGATTCGGATAATTCTGATATAGATTTATCGATTTAGGAATTTCAGTTGAAATATTATTTATTCCGATAACCTGCGAACTATCGCCACCACCTGAAACCGTTCTTATAATTTTTCCATTTCCTCCGACTGACATACCAAAATAAGCATTATAAAAATGAACTCCATAATATGTTATATTCTCAACAGGGTTATCTTGCCATGTGAACGAATATCCTCCGTTGTTTGAACGAAGTACTGTTGAGCCGTTACCTACAGCTGTAATGGTATAAGGATTTGATACGAACACTCCCTGTAAATCATTTAATGTCCAACTTTGCCTTCTTGTCCAGGTTTCTCCGCCATCTGTTGTTGTGATGATGTACCCTTTTACGCCAACTGCTGCACCATTCATTTCATCACAAAAAGAAATTCCATTTATTGAATTTGTATCGGGAGGATCAAGGTTAAACCAATTGTCACCTGAATTCGTCGTCTTTAGCATAGTTCCTAATGCTCCAACTATAAATCCTGTTTGCTCATTTACAAACTCAACATCATAAAGATTATATCCGGTATTTACATTTTGTCTCCACCATTTTTCACCACCATCTGTAGTTCTTAAAATCGTGCCAAACCAACCAACTGTAATACCTACATTAGGATTCGGAAATGAAACACCGCATAATGTGTGAAGAAAATTGCTCCATTGAGGATACCAGTTAACTCCGCCGTTTGTTGTTCTTAAAATTTTACCAATCTCATCACCTGCTTGAAAACCAACTGCTACTGCGGTAAACTGATCAACTGTGTGAACATCATTTAACCAGTAGTTTAAATTATTGTTTTGTGTGTACCAAGTTTTTCCACCGTCAAAAGAACCAAGTATTTTGCCTGCTTCTCCGACTGCATTCGCATAATTCGGATCAACTTTAGAAACGGAAATTCCAAACAAAATTACGTTTGTTCCGCTTGGTCTGAGTTGCCAACCTGATTGAGAATAGGTTGTGTTTATAAGAAATAAAGAAATTATTATAGTTAATATACTTTTCATAAAATTATTTTGCCAATATAATAAGTGCAATAAATATGCCAAATTTATTTAATTAGTGTCATTTTTCGTGTTTCTGAATAAGTTTCAGTTGTTAATCTATAGAAATATACACCGGAATTCAAACTTTCAGAATTGAAATCAACACTGTATCTACCTAAACTCATGTTTTGAGAAATAAGTTTCTTTACTAATTTACCTGATATATCATAAATATCAAGTGATACAAATGAGTTATTAGGTAAACTAAAATTGATAACTGTCTTAGGATTAAATGGGTTAGGATAGTTCTGTTCAAGTGAAAAATTAGATGGAATCTCTGAGCTGATTTGTTTTATATTTACTCCTCCTCCATTTACTGTTTTTATCGCTCTCCCTAAAACTCCTACGGAATATCCAGTGAATCCATTCACAAAATCAACTCCGAATAATTCATCTGATGTTGAAGTTGCCTGTACAATCCATGATTGACCAAAATTAGTCGTTCTTATTACCCGTCCGTTTTTACCGACAGCACAAATATTTGCTGAATTTCCGCAAAATGTTACACTGTTTAGTTGGTCACCGGCAGAAAGTCCTGTCGGGCTTGGTTCCCATACATCCCCACCAAATACTGAAAGTAATACCGTTCCTCCTGCTCCGACTATTACTGCTGTATCTGCATTCCATATATCTATTGCAAATAAATTACCGTTCGTTCCACTATTCCTCGTTGACCAGTTAAAACCTCCATTAATAGTTTTATAAATTTTTCCACCGTCTCCAACTGCCATTCCAAAATTTAAATCAATAAATTCCATTCCGTTAATTGTAAAATCAACTTCCGGTTGATTATTCCAGTTCAAACCTCCGTTTGTTGTTCTCAATACATTACCCGTAAATCCTCCAACCCAACCGACTGATGAATTTAAAAATGATAAGCAGTTAAACTGACCACTACCGGATGATATTATAGATGTCCAGGTAGTCCCACCGTTTGTTGTTTTTATTACAGTTCCTACTGAGCCAACAGCAAATGCTACAAATTCATCAACCATATATACAGCTTTAAGAAAATAAGTATCGCTGAAATTAACTGATTGCCAGAATGCACCACCGTTTGTAGTCTTGATAATTCGTCCCTGTTCACCGACAGCCATACCTGTATTCGCATTCAGAAAATGAACTCCAAAAAGCGTATTCGTAACGTTAGAGTTTTGATTTGTCCAACCCTGTGAAAAAACCTGATTTGAAAATAAAAATAAAATAATTAGTGAGTATGTATATTTCATAAGGCAATTTAAAAATATGCTTTAAAAAAATCAGCATAAAAACTAATATTCAGTTCATCAAGACATCACTTCTTCCGCCGCTTCTTCACCTGTATTTATCGCACCTTCCATAAATCCTTGCCAGTCTGCTATATGTTCTCCTGCAAAAAATATTTTATTATCAAGATTTCGTTTAAATATTGGTTGATATCTGAACCATTGATCTTTTCCATATATTGCATAAGCACCTTTTGAATATTCATCTTCACCCCAGTAATAATTTACATTTTTTCCCGTGAAATTTGATACATCACCAAACACATAGTTAAGGTCTTCTTTTATTTGTTCAATTCTGTAAACTTCTCTTGCTGTACCTATTATATCTGCCTTATCTCCGACTGAGTAACTGATTAGCACTCCTTTATCAGGAGATTGAAATTTTGTTGCATGATAGAAATAATGACTGTAAGTATCACTTACTAAATCAAAATTATCACTAAACATTTTTTGATTAAACAACGTGGCATTTTTATTTATTCTGCAATATTGAAGAGCATTGATTGCTTCAGTTTTATCTTCGGGTAATATTGGATTCCATTTAATTTTACTCATTGCATAAGTCGGAGTTGTGAATATTAGTTTATCGCATTGATGAATTTCACCATCAGAAGTTTTAACTAAAATTGAACTACCTGAATAATCAATTTCTGTAACTTTTTTATTAGTGTGAATTTTATTTAATCCTATTGATTTTGCCATAGCTTCGGTCAGTTTGGAATTTCCACCTTTTATCTTAAAATCCATTTCATTGAACTCTGATGATTCTGCATATTCAGCAAGAGCCATATATGCTGATACAAACCTGATTGATTCCCCGAAATCCGTACTATCAAGATATTCCCTTAAAATCAAATCCTGTTCAGGTATATCGTGATTTACAAGAAATCTCCACCAGTCCATTTTATCAAGTCGTTTTTTATCTGCATCGGTATAATTTTTATAATCAGCAATAATTTTATCATATTTTTCATTCCACTCCGGAGTAAAATCCCATTCACCTGGTTTTCTGTAATCACTGTCTATAATTTTATGAGTGCTAAATCTGTTATCATGAAGTTCAAGATCATATTCTTTGCACAGCTCAATCATTCTTTCATGCGATGCCCCAACCCATTCAGCCCCAAGTTCTATAACTAATCCGTCAACATCATAAGAGAAAACCCTGCCACCAATTCTGTTTCTTGCTTCCAGTATCTTTACGTTCACACCTTTTTCGTTTAATATTTTTCCCGCTGATAAACCGGCCAATCCTGCACCAACTATTATGACATTTGGTTTGTTAAGTAAATTAACGTTGAAAAGTTTAGGAGTCACCATAGCTCCTGCGAGAACAACAGATGATGTTTTGATGAAGTCTCTTCTTGTTGTCATTTTTTTAAGTTTGTTTTATAAAATGATTTTTAATTTAATAATAAATTTAATTTGTAAAAAATTTCCTATAACTTAACTGTAAAAAAATAGTTTGCCAAAATTATCAGGTCTGCAAACATACGATTTTAAGTATAAAATAAATCAAAAAGATTTAAAAAAATTTGCAGAAAATTTATTCCGGTCAAAGTTTAAAGAAACTGAAAGACTTATTTCCGTATTTGATAATTCACTTATCAATACCAGAAATTTATGCGTTCCCATTTCTTTTTTTGAAAACAATAAATCTTTTAAAGAAAAAAATGATTTATTCAATAAAATATCAACAGAGGTTTTATGTAAAATTATTTTAAAATCTTTGAAAGATTCCGGAATTGATAAATCAAAAATAACGGATTTTGTATTCATAACTTCCACCGGTATTTCAACCCCTACAATTGACAGTTTCATAATTAACAAACTAAAATTAAATGAAAAAATTAACAGATATCCTCTCTGGGGTTTGGGCTGTGCAGGTGGTGTATCAGGGATTAACAAAGCGTTCAAAATAGCTTCGTCTGATAAAAATTCGATAGTTTTGTTTTGTGCAATAGAACTTTGTTCACTCACTTTTATCAGGAATGATTTTTCTAAAAGTAATTTAGTGGCAACAAGTTTGTTTTCTGATGGTGCCGTTTGTTGCATCGTAACAGGAGATAATGTGAAATTAAAAAATTCAAAGTATGAAATAAAATTGATAAATTCGCAAAGTAAATTATATTATAACACAAAAGATGTTATGGGTTGGGATATATCAGAAAGTGGTTTGAAAGTTATTTTTTCAAGGGATATTCCTTCGCTTGTGAACAAAAAAATTGCACCGGATATTAAAAAATTTCTTAATGAAAATAAATTATCCGTAAACGATATTAAAAATTATATTATGCATCCCGGTGGTATAAAAGTAATAAATGCATATTTGAAATCTTTAAATCTCACTGAAAAAGATTTAAACAATACAGTTAATATTATTAAGAATTATGGAAATATGTCAAGCGTTACAGTTTTGTATGTATTAAATGAATTTTTAAAAAAAGGATTTAAAAACGGAATTGGTCTAATGGCTTCGTTAGGTCCCGGATTTTCGCTTGATTTAAATTTACTAAAAATGAAAAATTTATGACGCTGTTTATAATATTATATATTTTTTTGATTGTTCAGAGATTAACAGAACTTTTCATTTCTAAACGAAACGAAAATTATTTGTTAAATAACGGTGGAGTTGAATTTGGTAAATCTCATTATAAATATATTGTTATTATGCATGCTTTATTCTTAATCTCTCTTCCGGTAGATTTTTTCTTAAGCGATAAGGAATTTGTTCTGCATACAATAAATTATCTATTTTTGGTAATTTTTATCATACTCCAGTTTTTCAGAGTTTACGTTCTCAGCACTTTAGGAAAATTCTGGAATACTCGTATAATTTTAATTCCCGGTTCTAAAAGAGTTAAAAAAGGGATTTATAAAATCATAAATCACCCAAATTATGTAATAGTAATTTGTGAAATATTTGTAATCCCAATGATTTTTAATCTGTATCTAATTGCAATTGTGTTTACAGTATTGAATGCAATCATTTTAACCGTAAGAATTAAAGAAGAAAATAAAGCACTTAAAAATTTAATATGAAAATAAAACTTAGAGAAATTTGTCACGGTAGAAGCGGTGATAAAGGTGATGCGGCTAATATAGGGCTTATCGCTTATAAAAAAGAAGATTATGAATTAATTAAAAAAGAAGTAACGGCAGAAAGTGTAAAAGAGTTTTTCAAAGGTATTTGTGAAGGTGAAGTGATTAGATATGAAATGCCTAATATTAATGCACTTAATTTTATTTTAAACAATACACTCGGTGGCGGTGGAACAGTGTCACTGAAACTTGATGCACAGGGGAAAACACTTGCATCAGCATTATTAAAAATGGAGATAGAAAAATAATATGTTTGAA
>DKKL01000017.1 GCA_002455255.1 Candidatus Tepidiaquacellales bacterium UBA6667
CTGGATGACAGACTTATTAGTCTTGGACTCCGCTTCAATGGTATTCAGCAAATTATAACAATACTCAAAACAAACGTCGGTGAATTAACACGTGAGTTTTTTAAATATCAGTCTGCAACTCTCGGTCTCGAATCAATTGCAATTTTTAAAGGACTTGATGAAAAATCTGTTGAAGATAAATTAAAAAATCTCTACGCTGTTAAAGAGGGTTTACTCTCAATTGGTGATGCTTCTACAGCTCTTAAGAATTTACTGTCTGCAAATTTCACTCTTGACCAGTCAATTGACTTAATGCAAAGATTCGGTGAATCAGCATCATTCAACAGACAAGCTTCTCTCTCATTTGGTGATGCAATTACTTCAGCAACTGAAGGTATCAAGAATGGAAATTCAATTCTTGTTGATAATGCCGGTGTTACAAAAAATCTTTCAATGATGTTAGAAGAGGCAGGATTTAAAGCACAGGATTTAATGAAAGCTTCAACTAATTCTTCAGTTAGAATGGCAATCTTTAACGGTATCATAAAAGAAACTCAAGGTCAAGTTGGTAATATGAATAAACTGATGAACTCAGCACAAGGTGAATACATCAAAAATCAAAAAGCAATTCTTGATTTAAAAATTTCATTTGGTCAACTTTTAGCAACCGGACTTGCACCATTTGTATCAATTTCAAAAACAATAGTTGAATTTATGACCAGTATGCCGGCTCATTTTAAGACAGGAGCATTGGTTGTAACAGCTTTTGCTTCAGCTTGGTTTTTACTCAATGGATCAATGAATAAAAACGTAGCAATCTTTGGAATTATTTTTGGAATGTTAGTAGCAATGCCTCCAAATCTTAGAATCATAGTCGGTGGAATAATGGCTCTTCTCGGAGCTATCATTGCTCTCAATGGTGGACTGACAATACTTAACGTAAAGCTTGGTGGATTACCTATAATAATCGGTTTAATCGTTACCGGATTAGCCGGATTAACTTCAGGTATTTACGAATCCACAACAGCAACTCAAAGTCTTGAAGATAGATTAAATTCTTATTCGGAATCAATTGATAAAACTAAAAGTAAAATATCAGAACTTGAAAGTTTCTTGCTTTCCTACAATGCTCAGACAAACAACACTACAAATCAACAATCAACTTATAATGATACTCTTGATTATTTAATTCAAACGTATCCAAATGTAATAAAAGGAGTTTCCGATCATACAAACGCAATGCGTTTAAATGAAGATGCCGTCAAAAAAGCCATTGAAAAAGAAAAAGAACTACTGGCAATTAAAGAAAAAAGTTTGAGTGCAGTAATAACTGCAGAATTGGAAGAAATATTTGAGACTGTAGAAAAATTAAACAGTAAATATGATGAACTAAATTGGAAGCTTGAACTTAATATTAAAGCAAATGAAAACGAAATAACATCTCTTAGGAAAAAAGATGATGTTATGAAATCAAATTCAGAGAATATTAGAAGTTTATCAAGGAAGATGAATGAATTGTCTTCAGAAAAATCTAAAGCAATTCAAAAAATTCAAGAATATATAATGATTGCTTTAAAGATGGGGAATATTGGAAATGTATTAGATATGATTTATTCAAAATTTGGTAATAACGTTGGAATAATAAGAACTTTACAAGATGCTTTTAAATCTATGAGTGCCGAAGGTATAGCTGCATTTATAGGAATTAGTGATGCGGTTGGAAAATATGCAGTGTTAAAAAAACTATTAACTCAAGCAGTTCAGTTAGCAAATATGGGTCAATCTGAATTAGCAATAACTATATTTGATAAAGTTATATCATTTGCTCAAAAATTTAAATCAATTTCCACCGACACACCTCTTGGCGACAAAAAAACCAAAGGTTCTAAAACCTCTTCAGAAAAACCTGAAGATGAATTTGCTAAAGCTATTCGTTCATTACAAACTCAAGTAGATTTATATAAAGAAACAAACGGACTTGAAGGCATCTCAATATTACAAGCAAAAGATAAATTAAAATTATTAGAGAGCATGGCTGATACTGATGAAAGACGTCTTGAGTATCACCGAATGATGAATGATCTCCTGAAGGAAATGTTTTCAAAAGAATTTGATATTGCAAAAATAAAAGACTTTGAAATTAACGAACGAAATGCTGAACCCGTTGAAATCACAGCTGGTTATAAAATGTCATTCATTGATGAAGCCGGTCTCCGACTCCAGCAAGCATTTAATGATACTCTTGAAGACTCAGTTTCACTCATAGGTGAATTTTTTCAAGGTTTATCTTCAGGTAATCCGGATGCCTTTAAAGAATTTATGAAACGTATTGTTGTAACATTTCTTACTTCAGTTCAGGCAATGTTAGTCGGAGCTAAAGGAGCTTCAGCTGCGAAAGGTATCACGACATTTGGATTATCATTAATTACAGATATGCCAATGTTAGCAGCCGGATATCTTGCTCTTGAAGCTGCTAAAGGTATAATCATGGGACTTAACAAAGGTGGAGTTGTTCCGGGATCTGGTGACACTGATTCAGTACCTGCAATGCTCACTCCCGGTGAAGTTGTTATTTCAAAACCACGTGTAAAACAATTGACATCTTGGTTTGGAAGTGGTTTCAAAGAGTGGTTGGTTGGTGATGGATTAGCGGTGAGCATGGCAAAAAAATATAATCCATCGATGTTAATTCCCGGTGCAGTCGGTGGTGGGAACTATATGGAAATTGCTCTTAAGTTTGACAAGTTCCGACTTTCAAACAAAGACATCAAAGGCGGTATCAAAAATGAAAACAACAGAATTAAAAAATTTCTTTTACCATAAATGGCGTTAAACAATATAAATATATTTTGTCAAGGTTACAGCTGGGCGGGTCTCACAAATGATCCACGTTATGCATCATTTTTTTCAGGTATTACTCCTAATGTAATCACTGATAAAATTGATTTAATAAATTACATAACTGAAGACTCGGAAGAAAATATAAATTATGATTTTGATTTCATCGATGAACAACTTGCACCGAATAAATATCAAAGAAAATCTTCAGATTTTTCTTGTGAAATTGTCACCATTAACCCGGACATAAACTTTATAAAATACTTCAGGTTTTTTGAAGATAGAACTTACATTAAATTTTTAATTGAAATTTATTACAACAACAATTTAATATTCAAAGGAGTAGTCTATCCGGATGGACTAAACTGGTCAGATCCTGAAGATGAAAACACACTTGATCCGGGAAGAACTCTCAATATTGATGTAGCAGGTTTTGAAAGAGAGTTTGC
>DKKL01000038.1 GCA_002455255.1 Candidatus Tepidiaquacellales bacterium UBA6667
TTGTTCATATCCCCGATTATCAAGATAATATCCCCATACATTCCCGATAGGTCGGGAAAAACTATAATCATTCGCTGATATTACTTGCCTGACCGGATCTATCACAAACTTAATATCTCTCTCTTTCAATTTTAAAAAAAACTTGATTATTTATTTAAATTTCGTAAAAGTAAATTAAATAAAAATACAAATTTTTCTACGGTTTTTATCTCAAAATATCTTATTTGAATTGACATATTTCTTACATATCTATATTTTTGATTAAATTAATCCTCAAATTAATAGATATAATATAGAAATTATCTACCTCTTAATTTTCTTTTCGAATTAAAATTTAAAAACTCTGACTAAATTCATATTAAAATCATTTTTCCTGTTTATTCCGGCTCTGATTTTTATTGCATGTGAAAAAAACAGTGATAACGTTATTGACGTTAATATTTCTTTTCCTACTATTTCAAATCTGACTGTTTCTCCGGATACCATTTTTACTGTGTCTAATGCTCCGGTCGTAGGGTTATCTGCAAGTGTTAAGGTTACAAGCGAAGATGCTATTAGAAATGTTATCTGCACTATAATCAATTCCTTAGACTCTACTCTGGGAAATTTTCAATTGCAAGATAATGGGGTATCTCCTGATGTTACTGCAAATGACGGAATTTTTTCCGGAAATCTTTCTATAGAAGGTTTCGCTTGCCTTGTTGTCGGAAACTACAGAGTTGAAGTCTATGCTGAATCTGTGCAAGGTACTTTCAGCAATGTGCTTTCAAAAGTTCAGCCGGTAAGATTTTCAAATAATGTTGCTCCGGTTATCTCTAATCTTGTAATACCTGATTCTGTTGTGAGACCTACCTCAGGTCAATTTGATATTACTCTTTCGCTTAACGCTACTGATGCAAATGGGCAATGTGATGTAAACCTTGTTTATTTTGAAGCATACAGACCATCAGGAAGTTTTATAGGGCAAATTCCTATGTTTTATAATTCCGGTGTGCTTTATACTTTTACTAATCCTGTTTTTCCGGCTACACCGGATAGTTCATACGGATATTTCAAATATAACTTTATGGCTGTGGATAACGGTGGACTGCAAAGCAATATTATAAAGGACAGTATTAAATTCGTCAGACCTTAATTTAATTATTAAATGAGAAAACTACTTATAATTTTATTTTTAATTTTTATTTCTAATCAGGGATTTACTCAAAATATTATTTCATATAAAAATTTCAAACTTTTTGATTTAGACTTATCAACTCCAAAAGTTCAATCTGAGAAATATTCAAGAATAATTCCTAATATAACCGTTAATCCGACAACTTCTAAATATCCCGTTAGTAATTTTTATACTGATATAATAGTAGCAGGTGATACGGTTTGGTTTGCAACCGGTTCGGGAATTATGAGAACTATTGATAATTTCAGAAATTTTCAAAGCTATTTCGGTCTTGAACCTTTTGGGGATGATGATATTTCCGGATTTCATGTGAATAAAAGAATTGTTGTCGGTGCTACTGCCATTAGCGAAGAGATAAGCGGTGAATCCGTTCCGACCGGAACAGGTATTAAAGTATCAACTGATTATGGGGTTAACTGGAATGCTTATCCTCAACCTGTTGACCAGCAATCTGACACAATAATCCAATATGGGAGCAATAATATCCGTTGCCTCCCCGTAGTTGTGCGACAGCAAAATTTATCTTATGATGTTGCAATTACAAAAAATCAAAACGATACAAATAATTTTACGATTTGGATTACTTCTTTTGCCGGTGGCTTAAGAAAATCAACTGATTACGGTCAAACCTGGATTAGAGTTGTTTTACCTCCGGATAATCTCGATAGTATTTATCCCGGTGGAACTTATAATTTCACTCTCGACCCTCGTATTAATCTGAACCACAGGGCTTTCACTGTATTGGGTGTGGATGATTCGGTTATTTATGTCGGAACTGCTAACGGTATCAACCGTTCAACTGATTACGGAGTTAGTTGGAGAAAATTTACATATCAAAATTCAGGTGGTAATAATAACGGTAACGGTGTATCGGGAAATTTCGTTGTTGATTTATACGCAATGCCTTATGGCAATCAAAAAATTATCTGGGGTGCGACAAGAAGAGCGGAAGATAATAATGAAAAAAACGGATTGAGCTATTCGGCAAACGGAACTAACTGGAATTATACTCTCAAAGATGTTTCAACAAACGGTATCACTTCAAAAGATTCCATAGTTTATGGGCTTACAAGCGACGGACTATACAGAGCGAAGTATTTAACATTTGACTGGAGCAGTCCTCCGCTTATCTTTGATGAACAAACAAAAGATAAAGTTACTACAAAATTATTTTATTCAGGTGCTGCAATTAACGATTCAGTTTATTTCGGAAGTGCTGACGGATTGCTGAGAACGATTGAAACAGGTTTACCCTGGGTTTCTAAATGGAAAATATTCAGAGCTATATCTCCAATTAATTTTAATTCTGATTTAAAAACTTACGCTGCTCCTAATCCTTTTGCTCCTGATGATGAAGTTGTAAGAATATTTTATAAAACAAATAAATTAAGTGCTAAAGTTACTATCAATGTTTTTGATTTTGCGATGAATCCCGTTAGAACAGTAATTCAAAATGCTACGCGAACAGGTATGGATGAGCTTTATACCCAGTGGGACGGAAAAGATGACAAAGGCAGCAGAATTGCCAATGGTGTATATTTTTACAGGATAAAGATAGACAATGAAACTGAAACATGGGGAAAAATTTTAGTTATACAATAAAATGAAAAAAATTTTAATAATATTATTTTCCGTTTTTATATTTTCTGAAACTTCATTTGCTCAGGTAGGCAGCTATGCCGGTTCTTTTTCGAGAATGGGTTTTGGAGCAAGGGGGCTTTCTATGGGGAACGCTTTAGTATCCAATATCTACGGTGATATTTCCGGATATTACAATCCGGCTCTTGCGGCTTTTCAGGAAGAAGGATTTTTAAATCTCGGATATACTTTTCTTTCTATGGATAGAAAACTTAACTTTGTCGGTTTTGCCAAAAAATTTAATCTGCCAAATCAACCAAAAGGCGGAGCAGGAATTTCAATCAGTTGGATAAATTCCGGAGTTGGTAATATAGACGGAAGAGATAATGATACACGTTCGATTGGAACTCTGACAACATCTGATAATCAGCTTTATCTCGGCACAAGTTTTTTACTTTCAGAAAATTTTGCCGTCGGGATAGGTTTTAAATACTATCTGTCAAAGCTTTATGAAAGCGTTACAGCAAATTCTATTGCGTTTGATATTGGTGCGGTAATGAAAGCAAATGAAAATTTATCTTTCGGTTTATCAGTCAGGGATTTAGGTGCTAAGTATGAATGGAACACTTCAAATATCTATGGAAGTGTTTTCGGAAACACAACTGAAGATAAATTTCCTACTTTGATTAATTTTGGTGCATCATATCGTCTTCCTAAAGGGCTTGGCTCGGTTTCACTTGAAACTCAAATGATTATGCTGCCAAAAAATAAGGATAATACAAACCCTGATAAGAAAAATGAATTTGGGTTGAAAGTAGGCGGAGAAATTGCTGTGAACGAATATTTTAAATTACGCGGCGGACTTGACAGGATAAATTTTACAAATGAAGATTTCACCGGAAACTTAATGCCTTCACTCGGAGTTGGATTTTATAAAAACTTCTCAGGTTCGATGAAGATTGGCTTGGATTATTCAGTTGCTCTTGAACCATTTACGCATAACCCTGTGCAGAATATTTCTGTAGGTTTTAAATTTAAATAATACTAAGTTTATTAATGAAAAAATTTCTTATCATAATATTTTTATTTTCGATTTCCCTGAACAATGCATTATCTCAAAATGATGGCACTGCGAATACGGGGTTATCATTCCTGAAACTTGGAGTTGGTGCTCAGTCAATCTCTATGGGTGAGGCATACTCTCCAATCTCTGAAGATGCTACAAGCATATATTACAACCCTGCAAGGTTATTTTTCGGTGCTAAGACTAATATTTATCTTGCACATAATTCTTCAATGACTGATTTCACAAATGATTTTATTGCTTTTAAAACTCACGGTGATAAATGGGCTATAGGTTTCGGTGTTCAAAGAGCTGCTGTCAATGATATAGAAATAAGAGAAATTCCGGGTGCTCCACTTGGTAAGTTCAATGCTGAAAATTTGTCAATAGGTTTATCAGTCGGGTTTAGATTCAGCTCAACTATCACACTCGGTGTTACATCAAAATTTTTATATGAAAAAATTTATGTTGATGATGCCTCAGGTCTTGCGTTTGATTTAGGTATTGCTTACGAAAAGAATAATTTTTCGGCTGCGTTCGTGCTTACTAATCTGGGGGAAGTGAATGAACTGAAATCTATTGCAACTAAATTACCTTCAGCAATTAGGTTTGGTGTAGGTTATAGATTCGGTAAGGGTGATTTCAAGTTCAGATCTTCAGCGGAGGGTTTTCAGGTCACTGATGGTGGGAAATTTCATATTCATTCAGGGCTTGAAGCGGGATATAAAGATATGTTTTTCTTAAGAGCAGGTTTCCAAAGCAATTACGAAAATAAAAACTTTACTGCAGGTATTGGCTTCAAGTATAACGCTTTTACATTGGATTATTCATACGTACCTTATAAATACAGTTTTTCAAACAGCAACACTTTTTCTCTTGGGTTGAGTTTTTAAAATTTATTAAACTATAATTTTAAACCGGTATTGCATTTTCACAGTGCAATCCCCTACCTCAAATGCCGTTAACAGAAACATTAAATAATCCGGCTTATAAAAAATATTTTTTATTTTTTCTATTTCTGTTTCTGATTGCCGTAAAAATTCCGACTTTAATTTCAGATGATATGCAACCTTGGGACGAAGGTATGTATGCTACGAGAGTTCTCGCAATTCATGAATTTGGTGTGTTTCTTGACCAAAGTGAATATTCTGTTGGTGAGTTTTATTCTGCCTCACATCCCCCTCTGCTTATCTGGATAGGATATATTTTCACATTAATTTTCGGAACTTCCGCAATTGTTTTTAAAATTATAATTTTTCTTTTCTCTCTTGGTTGTCTGTGGCTTATTGTTAACATTTCTCAACAGGTATTTGATCTCAGAACCGGATATATTGCTTCTATGCTTTTTACGGTAAACATTCTGTTCCATGTTTTCTCCAAACGGTTTCAGTTTGATATTCCATATATTTTTTTTATTCTCCTGTCTTTTTATTTTTTTCTTAAATATACCGATAATGCCAAACTTCGTTATCTGATTTTTTCAGGAATTAGTTTTGGGCTTTGCCTTATGGTGAAAATTATTGTTGGTGTATTTATTCCGCTTGTAATTTTAACCTTCATTCTGATTTCGCATAAGAATATTAAAATAAAGTTTTCACATTTTTTAATTTTTGTTTTGACCGGGCTTGCGATTGCAGTGCCCTGGCATATTTATATGTATATGAATTTTGGAAATACTTTTTTGGAATATTTCTTCGGGTTTCATATATTTTCACGGGCGTTTGAGGGTGTTGAAATGAATGTCAAAGGTTCAGGGATTTTCTATCATATAAATTATTTGATGAGCATACTTCCGCTTGCAATATTATTGTTATTCGCATTTATCAGAGACTTTAAAAATTTTAAAATATTGTCCGTTAAAAAACTATTCATTTGGGTTTGGTTTATGACAGGGCTGGTCATCATCAGTTTTTTCAGAACAAAGCTTGAAGTTTATGGATTTTTTATTCTCACACCTGGTGTAATTCTTATTTCAGATTATATTTTTAATTATGAAAATAAAAATAAATTTTTTACATCTTCAGTTTTATTTTTATTGATAGTTAATATTTTCTGGTTTGCTACCGAATCACTCAGACCTGAATTTAAAAATTATCTCGCTTCAGATGAAAAAATTATTATACTTATAATACTTTTTATATCAGTTATCTTGATTTATTCTTTATGTTTGCTCGTTTCAGGTAAAATAAACTTATCAAAGATTTTAATTTATTCTGTTATAATTTACTTTTTTGGGTTCAATTTATATTATCTTTTTAATCCTCCCGAATGGGATAATAATTATATATTGAGCAACATAAAAGATAAAGTGTTTGAAAAATATGACGACACTGAAAATCTGTATTACATCGGGAGTAATTATAAACACAACGCACAGTTTAGCTTTTATTTCAACGGAGATAATCTAAACTGGGATAAACATAAATATGATTTTTTATTGATGGATACAAAATATAACCGTGATATTACTAAATTTGAACTTTCAAATACTTACAAAAAAACTTATTTAATTGTAGAAAAAGACGGGATTAACAGAGTTGACTATCCTGAAAGTTCACAATTTATTCCTGACAATTTTAAACTAATTTTAAAAAATCCCGGATACGAACTATATTCAAATTTCTGAAATGTACGATATAATCAAATGTGAAAATATTGAAAAAGATATTGAATGGCTTGAGTTTTTAAGAAACCAGTATAATATTTTTTTTGACCCGGTATTCTTAAAGTATAATGATGAATTTAATAAAAATTTTAAATGGCATCATTTGAAAATCAGGGATAACAAAACAAATAAAATAGTCGCGATTATTCCGGGTAATGAAAAAATTATTGACGAAAAAAGAACATACTTCAGTTGTGACGGGGTGAGCTTTGCCGGATTCCTTTGGAAAAACCGGTTAGATGCTTCAAACTATATAAAAGTAATTCCGGAATTTAAAGAATATTTAATAAATGAAGGGTTTGAAAAGTGTATCATAAAAGGAATGCCTTTTCTTTATAAAAATACACCTGATGAAGAAAATGAATATTCATTTTTTCAAGCGGGTTTTAATATTTCTTCTTATGCTATAACTAATATTATAAATCTGGATGAATTTGATTTTAAAAATATTTCGGGTTCTAAAAAACGATCAATTAATAAATCGAAACAGTTTATCAAAATAAATTCTGAAGTTGAGCTGAACTCCGCAGATGAGTTCATTGCTTTTTATAACGTGCTCAAAGTTGACAGAAATCTTAAAAATGTTGTCCCTACTCACAGCCGGGAAGAGCTTGAATATCTTACGCAGAAACTCAAAAAAAGAATTATTCTATTTTCTGCAGAGGTTGATGGTGTGATTGCAGGTATTTGTATTCTCTTTTGCATTACCAATAGTGTAGTATTGAATTTTTATCTGGCTCAGGTTGAAGAATATAATAAAACAGGAATTCCTGAGTATATACTTTACGAATCAATTAACTGGGCAAAAAAAAATGGTTTTAAGTATTATGATATAGGAACTTCAAGCGTTAACAATAAACTTTCAGAAGGTCTTTTTCAGTTTAAGAAAACATTTCTTGCAAACGGATTTTTACGAAAAAATTTTGAATTAAATTTATAATGACAATAAAAAATAAAAAAATATTATTAACCGGAGGTGCGGGTTTCATCGGAAGCACTCTTGTTGAAAAATTATTTAAAAATAATGATGTTTTGATTTATGATAATTTTTCAAGAAATTCACTTCAATACAAAAAAATTGATTTAAGCAAAATTAAAATTGTTCAGGGTGATATTCTTGATTTTGAATTGTTAAGAAAAACATGTGAAGATTTCAAACCTCAGATTGTGATACATCTTGCGGCTATTGCAGGGATTGATACTGTAATTCTGAATCCTATCAGAACAATGGAGGTTATAGTTTTAGGCACTTTTAATGTTCTGAAAGCTCTTCAAAAATATTCATCAAAACTTGAGCGTGTAATAGATTTCTCTACAAGTGAAGTTCTTGGCTCTTACGCATATAAATCAACTGAAAAATCAAACACTAATCTTGCACCTGTTGGTGAAGCCAGATGGACTTATTCCATAAGTAAAGTAGCAGGTGAACATTTACTTCACAGTTATTATAAAGTTCACGGATACCCTTCGGTTACTATAAGACCATTTAACATTTATGGACCGGGGCAAATTGGTGAAGGGGCTATACAAATTTTCATAAAAAATGCGATTAAAAATAAACCTATTGAAATTCATGGAGATGGTGACCAGATAAGGTCTTGGTGTTATGTAGATGATATGATAAATGCAATTTTTCTATGCCTTACCAATAAAAAATCTGTCGGTGAAATTTTTAATATAGGAAATCCCAAAGGCACTATCACCATTTCATCTCTTGCGGAAAAAATAGTTCGACTGTGTGATTCAAAATCTAAAATTAAATATATTCCGAAAAATTATGTTGATGTGGAACTTAGAATTCCCAGTATAGAAAAAGCTCAGCGACTACTTGGATTTGAGCCTAAAACTGATTTGAATCAGGGTATTATAAAAACTTATAAATGGTATAAAACAAATTGAATTATTTTTTTCTCACAGGTGGGAAAATGGGTTATGAAAACCTGATATTTATTTATGAAAATTTTCTAACACCTCCTTTTGTCTTTTTCGAGAAAGACGAAACTCTGAAAATTTTTTGTGAAGAAAATAAAATAAGATATAAAGAGTTTCAACCCGGAGAAAAAATTATTTCATACAAAGAGTTATTTTCAAAATTTGATTTTGGAATCTGCTCCGGCTTTATGAAAATTGTACCTAAGGAAATTATAGATTCGGTTAAGAAAGGAATTTTTAATCTTCATTGCGGTAAACTGCCGGATTTTCGAGGCAGAGCCCCTATTTCGAGAACTATGCTTGCAGGTCTGAATGAACTAACCATAACTCTTCATAAAATGGATTCGGGAATTGACTCAGGTGATATACTCGACGAAGAAACAATTAAAATTGATTCAACGGATGATGCAAATGATTTATATAGAAAAGCAACAAAATCTGCTTCAAATCTCATTTATAAAAATCTACATGAAATTGATTCAGGTTTTTATGAACTGAAACCTCAGAACTTATCTGTTAAACCTGTAGCAAATGGAAAATTAACTCGGGATGAATGTAAAATAAACTGGAACGATGATATTAAAAAAATTACTGATAAAGTAAGAGCATTAACACTTCCCTATCCCGGTGCATTTTTTGATTTTGATGGAAAAGAATTTATTATTGATTATGCCGTTCCTGCATTAGATTTAAATCGTGTTAAAAAAATAGATAAACAAAAAACTGAGTTACCGAAAGATAACACCGCTGTTGTTGAATATGTTTCTGATGAAGGAATTCATATAATGTGTAAAAATGGAGTGATTATAATTTTGAAAATAAGAGATTGCGAAGATTTTTCTCAATTTAAAAAAGGTGATATTTTAAAATGATAATTATAGATTCACATATACATATCGGGCAATGGTCTGAGTTATTTTTTAACTACAACTCAACGGTTGATGAAGCTATTGCAGTAATGAAAAAGGCAGGAGTTTCAGCTGCCGTTTGTATGCCTGCGGATAATGAACCGAATGAAAAATTATTAAAGGAAACAATCAACAATCCAAATTTCAAATTTTATTTTATGGCTTGGATTAATCCTGATGATAAATCATTAGATGAATTTTTAAATAATAATATAAGTCAAATTTCGTTATTTAAAATTCATCCGTCAATACAAAGAAGACGGATTACAGACGATTCATATTCAAAATATCTTCAGATTGCTTCGGAATATAAAATACCCGTTGTTGTACATTGCGGCAGATGGCAAGAGATTGCGAGTTATAAATTTTGTCTTGAGGTTGCATTGAAATATCCCTATTTGAAAATTATACTTGCCCACTTAGGCGGAGATGTACCGTCAATATATCTTGAATGTGCAAGTGAAGTTAAAAAACCGGAATATAAAAATGTATATCTCGGAACCGAATCTGTCAGGGAGTTTAAGTTTGTGGAAAATGTAATTAAAACTGCCGGTGCTGAAAAAGTAATTTTCGGAAGTGATTATAATCTGTGTTTGCCTCAAACATTTATACCGATAATTGAAAATATTGATATACCAATCGGTGATAAAGAATTAATTTTCAGCGGGAATATTTTGAGGTTGCTGGCTACTAAAGTTTAAAAAGCAATTTCAATTTTTGTGAAACATTATTTTTCATATTTTCATTTAGATTTCCAAATTTTTTTGAAACCAAACTTTTCTCCAATGTTGCTAATTTATGTATTCTTATAACAGACGCAATTTTAAGTCCAATGGAAGTATATTCTTTGACTAAAATATCAAAATTAGTATCATATAGTTGACCTGTAATTTTACATACTAAAATATCATCATCCATCGAGTCTGCTAATACTAATGCGGGTCTCTTCTTAATCTCTCTTGAATTGGTTAATGGAAATTCTATTAAAACTACATCACCAAATTTATATTCATTCATCATAAATCGAATCTATTTCAGAATAACCCTTAAAAAATTCTTCTTTCACAAATTCATTGTAATCTTTTTCTTCATTCTCTTTAATCAACAAAATAACTTTTACCTCAATACTTTTATGAAATTTCAAGTTTAGATTTTCAGGGATTTTTATAGTATTGTTTTCAATCAAAGTATTAAATTCGATAGCCTGCATTTTTTCTATTAATTTACTGAATTGAATTCAAATTAAATATTAACAATTTTTTGTGAAAACTTAAACAATAAAAAGTAACCCGAAAATATTACATTTAGCACCTCAGAACTTTGCGGGAATGCCTATGGACTTCGTTAATATGCATCGTAAATTCGGTTTCGTTTCTCGACTGGTTACTTATTATAAAAATACTCTAAAATTTCCTGAAGATATATCACTCAATTTGCCAACTCATACAGGCAAACTTGCAAAAAATTGGCGTGACAGCAAAATTCAGGAAACTCCTTTATATGCAGATAAACATAAGGAACTGAAATATTATTCTCCAAAAAACCCTATCGAATCAGTATATTTCAGTATTCGTGATTTCAGGAATACAAAGAAAATTAATAAAACAATTAAAGAATTTAATCTGAATGATTTTGACATCTACCATTTCGATGGTGGTATGGATTTATTCAGAGATTCAAGATTTGCATTATCTTTAAAAGATAAAAAGAAAAAAATTGTTTGCTGTTATTTTGGCAGCGACCTGAGGACAAGAGGTGTTTTTAAAACTATGGATGATATCTCTGATTTAAACTTAACAGTTGAGTTTGATCATCTTAATATACATAAAAATATTCACTATATTTATTTCCCTTTTGACGAAACTGAATTTAAACCTATTCAAAAAAATAATTCAAAACTAAAAATTGTTCACTCTCCAACAAACAGACATTTTAAAGGGACTGACAAAATTATTCCGGTTATTGATGAAATCAGAAATGAAAGACAAGTTGAATTTGTGTTATTAGAAAATTTACCGAGAGATTCAGTTTTGGAAATTAAGTCGGGTTGTGATATTGCAATTGACCAGATAGGAGGTGAATCCGGAGGCAGCGGTTACGGTAAAAATTCACTTGAAACACTTGCAATGGGGCTACCAACTGTAACCGAATTTTCAGAGGACTATTTTAAATTTCTCGGTGATAATCCTTTTATAAATTCTGATATTACAAATTTGAAAAAAAATTTGTTAAGACTTATTGACAGTGAAGAACTCAGGAAAGATTTATCAAAAAAAGGAATGGAATGGATTAAAAAAACACATTCGTTTGAAGCAGTAAACAATAGTTTGTTAAATTTATATTCTAAGTATAACATTTGCTAAGTGTTCATCTAAAATCATTATTTTCTCAGTCTGTTTTCTATGGTCTCGGATTGATTCTTAACCGTTCAATCGGAATTTTACTTTTACCTTTATATACTGCTTATTTCACTTCAAACCAACTCGGAACTTATGCAATTATATATTCTCTTTGGCTTTTTATAAATGTGATTTATCTCTTAGGGTTGGAAACTTCATTTCTAAAATTTTTTATTGATGCAAAAACAAAAGAGGAAAAATCTGAAATTTATTGTAATACTTTAACAACTATTTCTTGCACTTCTATAGCGTTTTCAGTTTTAATTTTCTTTTCAGCAGAATTTATTTCCGGTTTAATAAATTTTGAAAATTTCTATGAAGGTGTTTTTCTTATCAAACTTCTTTCCGTTGTTCTGTTTTGTGATGCTCTTTATCGCTTTCCTCTGCTGCTTTTAAGGGCTAATCAAAAACCTAAAGTTTATTTCAGGATAAATATTATTACAATATCTCTTAATTTATTTTTTAATATTTTCTTTATCTCTTATCTTGAATTAGGAATAGCATCAATCCTTTACAGTTATATAATTTCTTCTTTTATCACTTTTATAATTTCTCTTTTTGTTACTTCGGAATATTTGCTTCCTTCATTTTCAACTAATGTAATTAAAAAACTTTTGTCATTCGGAAATAAGTTTATTTATATTGGCTTGTTACTCATTCTTATTGATCAATCAGATAAATTTTTCCTTAAATATTATCTCGGGGAGAGTGCCACAGGTATTTATTCCGCTATTTCAAGACTTGCCGCTGCTATGGGAATTCTCATGGCAACATTTAAATTTACATGGACTCCTTATTTTTTAAATCTCGAAAAGTCAGAGGAAAACAAAACAGCAATTTCAAAAATTTTCAATTATTTCGTTTTCACAGGTATGTTACTCTGCCTTATTTTTTCTTACTTCATTCCTGAATTAGTGAAAATCAACATATTTGGTTTTTCATTTATTGATGCTGATTATTGGTTGGGATTATCTTTTCTTCCGGTTATTGTTCTTGCTTCTTTGTTCTCAGGAATTTTTGCATTTTTAAATGTAGCTCCGTTTTTTTCCGATAAGACTTATTTGATATTAATAATAACGTTTATTGGATTTATTATTAATCTTATATGTAATTATTTTTTGATACCAATGTTTGAAATTTCAGGTGCGGCTTATTCACTTTTAATTACTTATTTCATTCTCTCTGTTTTGATTCTCTTCATCTCACAGAGAATTTATCCAATAAAGTTTAATTTTATAAAGATTTTAATCTTATTGCTTACCGGAATAGTTTTATTATATTTAAATTCATCAAATATATTGCTAAATATTGTTTTTATAGTAGTTTATCTCTTAATCTCCTCATATTTTGCAGGTATCCGCCTAAGTCAAGCAAAATCAATACTTAAACGCTCTACTTAAAGCAACACTTTAGATATTTCCCTCTTGACAATTAAATTTAATATAGTTAAGTTAGTGGAAATTTTTAATTATGAAAAACTTTTTTTTATTTATTTTATTATTATCGCTTCCTCAGTTTACTTTTTCACAAGCTTCTGGGGAACCTGAGAAATTTGTACCTGCAAACGACAACTTCAAAGTTACTAATGATTATGAAATGGATGTGGAATCGTTCCTCGGGATGTTTGACGGAGTGATTTCGGATGAATTGATTTATTCAATTGATGAAAATTTACCTGAAAATCTCGTAGTTGTTAATTATGGAGTTGGAGATTTTGACGGTGATGGGAAGCTTGATGTGGCAGTTTCACTTAGAGATGAAACATGCACCGGAAAATGTTACAAAGTTATGCTTATGATAAATGATGAAGATGTTGCATATAAAACCGTTGGAGAGCTTTATGCCGACTGGAAAGATACCCCTTATGATGTCGGATTTAATATTGATGACGGATTGTGCCTTATAACTTACAGAGAAGGTGAAAAATGGAAAAGTGCATATTACCGTTATAATCACACAAATGGTTTAAGAAGAGTTAATATGGAATTAACAGAATAATATAATTCAGCCAAATAGAATTTATTGTCATAAACAATAAAAACTACCCTTTCTAAAAACAAATCCCGGTTGGTTACTCTGCCGGGATTTTTTTATATTAAATTATTATAAAGTCATATTGTTCATTTAATTATTGATTAAAAATAACTAAATTGAATCTCCTCAATATTTAGTATCAATATCAAATATTATTAAACGATAAACAATATAACTATGAAAAAAATATTTACAATTCTTTTTTTCCTTTTGATAGTAAAAGGAAATGTTAACTCTCAGGTTTTATTCAATGAGAATTTTGCCTATACAGCCGGAGACTCAATTCAGGCACACGGTTGGGTTACAAATACCGGTACAACAAATCCTTTACTCGTTTCTACTCCGGGATTAACCTTCCCGGGATTTCCAAATTCTAATATCGGTAATTCTTTAATCTTAAGACCTACAGGTTACGATGCATGGAAAGGATTTAACCAAGACAGTACTGGAGCAATTTACACTGCATTTATGGTGAGAATTGATTCTGCAAAAGGTACCGGTGATTATTTCTTCGCATTGTTACCTTCAACTTCAACCACTAACTATACCGCAAGAACTTATGCTAAAGATACTACGGGTGGAATTTCTTTCGGTATTAGCAGAGGAACAGTTGCATCAGGTATCGGTTGGTCATCTACAACTTACAACTACGGAACAACTTATTTATTAGTTGTGAAATATAACTACGTTGCAGGTAATACAAACGATGAAGTAAGTTTATTTGTATTCAGTACAAACGCACCATTAACTGAGCCGGTAACTCCAACTGTAGGTCCTGTTACTTCAACTGCAGGTGATGCTGTAAATATTGGCAGAGTTGCAGTAAGACAAGGTACTGCATCTGTTGCACCTTATCTATACATAGATGGATTCAGAGTTACAAAAACTTGGGCAGCAATTGTTACAAATGTTACAACAACAAGCACAGTTGCAGAATCATTTGCTTTATCACAAAACTATCCAAATCCATTCAATCCATCTACAAAAATTAACTTTTCTTTACCTTCAGCAGGTAAAGTAACTTTAAAAGTATATGATGCACTTGGAAAAGAAGTAAATTCATTAGTCAATAATAACCTAAATACAGGAACTTTTGAATATAACTTTAACGGTTCAGCATTGAACTCAGGAGTTTATTTTTACAAACTTGAGTTTTTTGGAAACGACGGAAAATATTTTTCAGATATGAAAAAAATGATGTTGGTGAAGTAAAACTTCATTTAGAAAATAATTTAATAAATAACCCGGTTGATAATTTATCTTCCGGGTTTTTTTATTTTAAAACCTTTACTTTTTGTTTGCTTAAATAAATATCTATTTTTGATATCAACCATTCTTTCAGTACAAAATATTCACTATTTTCCAATTTCTTCTTCATCATTTGAATATCGTCGGGTTTATTTTTTATAATTAGTAGATTCAGTTCTGATAAATATTTAATGAACGGAAGATTTCTTTTTTTAATAGTTTCTCCGATTAATTTCTCCCTCTGTATAAAGTGTTTAAAAGAATCAATTAAAGAAATTAACTCATTATGGTAACCAAGTTCAAAAAAATTTAACAGTTGAAGTTTCTTTGAATTAGTTTTCATCACCACTTTTAGTGGATTTACTTCATAAACATACTCCAATGACTTTGCATAGTTACCTTTGTNNCACCTTTGTGAAATTCTAATTCGGCATAAGCATAATTGAGTGATTCATTATATTTGTCAGGTTCAATTGTTTTAATATAATTTTTAATAAACTTTTCAGTCCATTCAAATTCATTAAGATTAGAAGCGTTTCTTACGAGAGAGCTAAAAAGAACCGGATTAAGATAACCCGTAACAATTTTTGTTTTAAAATCTGCAAAATAATTTTTTGCAAAATCAAAATAAATTTTCCGGTATTTGAATTCCCCTCTTGCAATCTTATTCATTGAAAAATCAGCAACAGTAACAAAAATATTATATAAATACAAAGGAGATAATTTTTTTTTGAATTTATCACTAACCCTAATCAGTTCATAAAAATATTTTTCATCTTGAGTTTCAAACAGTTTTATTAAATTGTAATATATTGAAATCAGCGTGTTGCTTGAATAATCATAACTTTCCAAAAGTTCAAAAACTTCTTTATATAATCTGAAATCATATTTCACATTATATATATTCTGAGTAACAAGAAGTCTGTGATAAATATGAAAAACTACCACAATAAATTCATCAATAAATTCATCAAGTTCTTTTTGGTAATCAGGGATATTCACATTGTCGGAAAGAAACCCGATTAATTTGCTGGTATATTTAAATTTCTCTTCATAATACTGAGCATCATGCAAACTTTCTTCAAGTAGTTTTTCAGTTTGTTTTGATTTCCTTTTGAAAGGTTCGGTTAAATTCCGTTCATAAAGTTCATATAAAAGTTTTACGCTGAATTCTAATTTATTGCTTTTAAAATTGCTGATATTCAAATATTCCAAAGCAAGATTAGAAGTTAAAGAAAAAATTTTTCTCAAAAGAACTTCACTGTATTTTTTTTGAGGATAAACTTTTTTAAAAAGAATTTCCGATTGGATTTGAGATGAATTAAATTCAGGGTAATAATTTTTTATGGCATCATAAAATCTGCAAACTTCACTTCTGTTATTGTGATATGGTGAATTAAGGAACTTTCCAAATTCACGGAATTCTAATTCCGAAAAGGTCTTCAATATATTATATAAAAACTTAGAATTCATTTATCAATCATTTTTTTAATTTAATCAAAATAAACTGAGAAATTAAGATTTTTATATTGCCACAATATTAATGAAAATCATTCATTTTTAGAACAGATTCAATATATATCATATTAATTTCTATTTGTGGCTTGCCACAAACAAGCTAAAATTTCTTTGTTATTAAAATAATTCACAACTAATTTTATAGAGTTAATTATTTTAATTTTAATTTAAAATATATGAAAAATTTTAAATACATAATTTTGTTATGTTGTTTTGTAACAATGGCGTTTACATTTAGAGGAGTTTGCGGAATTGCTTTAGGATCATTTTTTTTGTTTATGGAAGAAACACTTTGGGGACCTTTTTTTGATGAAAAACGAGGAGACTTTATTGCAACGGGGATTTCAGTAGGAAAGAACGGACAAATTTTTAAAACGAGAGGAAATGATACAATAAATTTTCAACCAAGAAACAGCGGTACTAATCAAGATTTAAATGCTCTTGCAATAAGTTTTGAGTTAGAACCATATTGCCTTGCTGTAGGTAACAATGGGACAATTTTAAGATCAACAAATTTAGGAGATAACTGGTCAACAATTACATCGCCAACCACAAATAAATTGAACGATGTATGTTATGCAGATTTAAACAGAGATTTTATTGTTGGCGATGGAGGAGTAATATTAAAAAGCACTAATCTTGGTTTAAGCTGGTCTTTGATGTCAAGCGGTACAACAAGAAAACTAAATGCGGTTTCTGTTCACGCTGGTTCATTGGATTTTGTTATTGCCGTTGGTGAAAAAGGAACGATTTTAAGAAGCACAAATGCAGGACTTACATTTACTAATACCAGTTTAGTTGATACTTCCTTTGATTTTACCTGTATTAATTTAGCCGAAATCGGAAATACTGAATTTTTAAATTTTTTTATAGGCGGAACTAACGGAAAAATATACAGATCATCTAATTTAGGACTGAATTGGGTTGCACAAAACAGCGGAACAACAACAAAATTAAATTCTATCTTAATCATTTCTGATGATAGCGGTGCAGTGGTTGGAGATAATGGTATTGTACGTGTTACAACAAATGGTGGAAATACATGGTATTCAGATCCTTTCTTTGATGGTTTAACAGGAAATCTGACTTCTCTTTCATTAATGCCCCGACCTTCAAAAACTATTACAGCACTATCAAAAGACGGTACTACAGGGTTTAGCAGAATCGGTGTTGCTTCTGATGACAGTATAAGGATTACAACTTCAGTTAAACAAATAAATTCAACAATTCCTTCATCGTTTAATCTTCATCAAAATTATCCAAACCCATTTAATCCTAAAACAAAAATTAAGTTTGATATTCAAAGCAGTGGAATTATAAAATTAAATATATTTGATATTACTGGGAAAGAAATAGCATTAGTTGTGAATTCATTTTTAACACCGGGTGAATATGAAACAAATTGGGATGCAGGAAATATTTCAGGAGGAATATATTTTTATAAACTAACATTCACATCAGGAAATCTCGAAAGTCATTTCTCTGAAACAAGAAAAATGATTTTAGTTAAATAACAAAAATATTCAGATATGAAAAATATTAAATTAAGAATCAGATTAAAATTATTTTTGATTTTCATATTAATTTTCCCGATTACCGGTGAAGCTCAGTGGTTGCCTGATGTCCGGCTTACGAATAACTCAGGATCTTCAATGAATTGTGAGATAGCTTCAAATGGGACATACTCTTATATTGTGTGGCAAGATAACAGAGATATGCGGACTGAAATATATTTTAAGAGATCTCAAGATGGTGGGCAAAATTGGGAATCGGATGTAAGATTAACGAATCCACCATCTAATCCTACAGTTCCTCATATTGCTGCTTCGGGAAGCAATGTTCATATCGTTTGGACTGACAACAGGGATGGAAATTTTGAGATATATTATAAGAGATCAACCAATAACGGCACAATATGGTCATCTGACACGAGACTTACGAACAATTCCAACGTTTCAACAAATCCAAGAATTGCGATTTCGGGTTCAAATGTTTATGTAATTTGGAGAGATACTCGGGATATGGGGTATTCACTTTATTTCATCAAATCAACTGATGGAGGAGTTAGTTGGGGAAGTGAAACAAGACTTTCAACTGAGTCATTTGCATTAGTTGGAAATCCTGATATTGGGGTTTCTGGGCAGAATATTCATTTAATTTGGCCTGATTCACATTTATCAAATTTACCTGAAATGTATTATAAGAGATCAACAGATGGTGGTAATTCCTGGGGAGCAAATACACGATTAACATTTGACTCGGCTGTATCTGAAAGTCCTGCTATATCGGTAAGCGGTGCATATATTTATATCACTTGGTATGAACTGCGAGATATGAATAATGAAATTTATTTTAAAAGATCATCTGATAACGGAAATACTTGGGGAAACGATACTCGTTTAACTTTTGGACCATTATTATCTCAAAATCCGGCAATAGTATCTTCAGGTGAACTTGTACATATTGTTTGGCATTATGGAGTTACAAATTTTGAGATATATTATTCCAAATCAAATAATCTCGGAATGAACTGGACAAGTCCTGTTAAAATTTCAACTTCAAATTCAAGTGCAACCCAAGCATCAATCGCGACAGTGTTTAATGCGGTTAATGTAGTTTGGCATGATACAAGAAACGGAAGTACTAATACTGAAATATATTTAGCTTTAAATCCTACAGGAAATGTAAGTTCTATAAATTTCTTAGGAAGCGAAATTCCAGGAAAATTTGAATTAAACCAAAACTATCCGAATCCTTTTAATCCTGAAACAAAAATTCGTTTTACATTGCCTGCTTCAGGCAAAATATCTTTAAAAGTTTATAATATACTCGGAAAGGAAGTGAATTCGCTTGCAGATAATAATTTGAACGCGGGTATATTTGAATATAACTTTAATGGTTCAGCATTAAACTCAGGAGTTTACTTTTATAAACTCGAGTTTACCGGTTACGACGGAAAGTATTTTTCAGATATGAAAAAAATGATGTTGGTGAAGTAATTGAAGTAATAATATATTTATTAAACAAATGTAATTTAAAAACCTGATGCAAAACATCAGGTTTTTTTATTTTATTAAAACCATTTTTTTAATATCTTTAAAATTTTCACTTTCTAATTTATAATAATAAATTCCGCTTGGTAAATTTTCACCATTAAATAAAAAATTATATGTTCCGGCTGACAAATTTGTGTTAACTAAAATTGTAACTACTCTCCCTAAGTTATCAAATACAGATAAATTTACATTACTTTTTTCTCTTAAAGAAAATGTAATATTAGTTACCGGATTAAATGGATTAGGAAAGTTTTGCTTTAAAATATAATCAGAAGAAATTTCATTTATTTGACTTATATTAGTTGTAGATGTATCCCCATAAAGAACACCGTCAATTACACAACCTAATAGGTCTGTACTCCCAAATCCTCCAGAACCTCCACCTCCTGAACTACCAAAAAGTCTAGTAATTCCTATTTTTTCATGAAATACCCAGTTATCAGTGTATGCAAAAGGTGGATTTGAGAAAGTGTAATTAAAATCTATTTTTTTCAATGTATCATTTAAATATGAAACAATGGTTTTTCCAGTACATTTTTTAAGATATTGATTACATACAAAAACTGAATCTCCTATTTCAACTTTAAAACTATCTAGTAATGTTTCACCGACTGAAAAAGTACAAGAATCATTTAAATTCAATTTATATATATTTCCTGTAATATTATCTTGCCTAATCCATGAATTTTTATACTTCCCAATATAATTATTCATATAAAAATATTTTTTATTGTTTATAGTGATGGTATCAGATATTGATGAATAAGTTTTAACCAACGATGGAGGATAACCCAATACGTGAACATATCTACCAAATACATACTTATTACCGAATTTTAAATCTATAAGGAAATTATTAAAATTTTCATTTTTCTCGACTATAGAAAATGAAGGGAGNNAACCTGATGCAAAACATCAGGTTTTTTTATGTTAATTTTAAACACTTGAATTTTATTAATATAATTTGAACTTTTCTAAACATAAAAAATACAAAATGAAAATAAAATTCAACCTCGCGATTTTGATTTTGTTATTAATCGCCGAAATCGCCAATTCACAACCGGTTATCATTCAAAGAGTTAATCTTAACGGAAATAATATTCGTGCTATATTTCAAAATACCGGTATATTTAATCAAAATACAGCAGCCCAAAACCAACCCGGATTTGAATGGCCAAAGTTTTCAGGTAATTATTTAGTATTCAGTACCGGGATTACAATCGCAGCTTACGTAAATGATACAATGAGAATGGCTGCAGGGTCATACAGAGGTGAGTATGGACCCGGATATATCGAAAATCTGCTCCCGGTTTCTAATTCTGATTTTAAAATCTATAATGTTTATTCTTATAGTACAAATGCAGATCCTGATTATGTAAACTGGTATAAAATGGTACCCTTTGGTGCACCTTATGATGATTTAAATTTCAATGGTCAGTTTGACCCAATGATTGATAAACCGGGTGTAAAAAATGCTGCTCAAACAATTTTTGTTGTTTTAAATGATGCAAACCAGTCTTGGCATACTACAGGTGAAGGTTTTGGTGGTGGGACAAAACCTTTATATGCACAGGTTAGTCTGACTGCATGGTGTTATGATTCTCCCGGAATGGAAGATATTCAATTAGTAAAATTTAATATTACAAATAAATCAAATTTTGTTTGGGATAGTGCTTTCGCATCTATTGTTTGCGATCCTGATATTGGTGATGGGAATGATGATTACATTGGTTGTGATACTTTAACGAGCAGCGGATTTGCGTATAATGCTGATAACAATGATCCTGAATACGGATTAAATCCTCCTGCAGTTGGTTTTACATTATTAAGAGGATTAAGGGATTTTCAGACTTCACCGGTTAAAAATTTAGGAATGACTTCATTTGTGAAATTTACAAATACCGGTTCTGCTCCTCCTCCATGCGAATCAGATCCCAACGGTGAACCTGTTCCTGCATATAATTTTATGAAAGGTTATAAAAAAGATATGAGCCCGTGGGTAAATCCTTTAAACAATCAGCCAACTAAATTTGTTTATACAGGAAATCCTGAAACAAATGCAGGATGGACTCAATCAAAAGGTTCAAGACAAAACTGTGGCGGGCTGAACGGAAATACTATAAATCTTGACCCTCCTGGAGATGTAAGGTTTGTAATGTCAAGTGGCTCAACTAATCTAAAAATTTATCCGGGTCAACAGCAAAATATTGTTATTGGAGAAATTTCTAAAAGAGGAAACAGTAATTTAAACTCGGTAACTCGAGTTAAAATGACTGCTGAATTTTTAAGAAATTATTTTGAACTATATATTGCTTCAAATGTGAATGTAAATGTAAATAATATTTCAACAATTGTACCTGAAAGTTTTTTAGTTGAACAAAACTATCCGAATCCTTTTAATCCTGAAACAAAAATTCGATTTTCACTTCCCGCAGCAGGAAAAGTATCTTTAAAAGTCTATGATTTACTCGGGAAAGAAGTTAGCTCTATCGTGGATAATAATTTGAACGCGGGTATATTTGAATATAACTATAATGGTTCAGCATTAAACTCAGGAGTTTACTTTTATAAACTCGAGTTTACCGGGAACGACGGAAAGTATTTTTCAGATATGAAAAAAATGATGTTGGTGAAGTAATAGAAGTAATAAAATATTTATTGTGCAAATTTAATAAAAAACCTGATGCAAAACATCAGGTTTTTTTATTTCATTAAAATCATTTTTTTAATCTCTTTATAATTTTCACTTTCTAATTTATAATAATAAATTCCACTTGGAAAATTTTCACCATTAAATATAAAATTATATGTTCCGGCTGACAAACTCGAATTAACTAAAATGGTTACAACTCTCCCTAAATTATCAAAAACAAATAATTTCACTTTGCTTTTTTCTTTTATGGAAAAGGAAATATTAGTTTCAGGATTAAATGGATTAGGATAGTTTTGATTTAAACAATAATCAGAAGAAATTTCATTTATTTGACTTATATTAGTTGTAGATGTATCCCCATAAAGAACACCGTCTATTACGCAACCATTTAATGTATAATTGCTTGATGAAAATCCACCACCGCCACCTCCGGAACTAAAGACCTTATATATACCAAAAAAATCACAAATTACTTTACTAGAATTACTAATTGACACAGAGTTACTCCTACTATAATTGTAATAATTGTAATTTGTATTTCTGGAGAATAGATTTCTTGTTCTAAGACTATCAAATCTTGTCAATGTATCATTACAATCTATAATTAAACTACCTTCTTGAACAACAAAACTGTCCAATAAGCTTTCCTGAAAATGATTATTACAATTAGGTAATTTATCGAGATAATATAAACTGTAAGTAATAGGATCTTGTCTAACCCATTTTCCTAAATAAAAATCAGGAAATTTATTTAGATAATAATACTTTTTGTTATTAACTATTGTATCCTTTGAAATAGTTGATTTAATTTTTCCTGAAAAGTGTCCCCCGATAATGGTTGCAGAATAACTATAAATATAGACATTCCCGACTTTTAGATTTATTAATGAACTATTGCTTAATAATGTATTTGGAATAATATGTGAGGTAATTAATAAAAACAGTAAGATTATTTTTTTCATAGCGATTTTTTTAAACAAACTAATAATAATTTAGAATATAATCAATACTACAAAATGGATGATTATATTTTGACATTTAAGACATTATTTTGACAATATTCTTTTTACAATGTAATTTTTGGTTTTTTTAATGTCATTAATGACGCTAATATCCTTTTGGCATAGTTATTGAAATAAATAAAGGCATAGCTTAAAAATAAATAAAAATTTAAAAATAAAAGGAGTTAAAACTATGAACTTAGTAAAAATTAAAACTGATGGTGACATCTTAAAAACAATTAATGAAACTTTTGATTCTTTGTTATTCCCTTTTTCAAATGTTTCCGGTAAATCCAACATTGCACCGAGAGCTGAGATTACAGAAGATAAAGATAATTTCTTTTTGAATCTTGAAATTCCGGGCGTGAACAAAGAAGATGTTAAAGTTTCCGTTGAAAATAATGTACTCACAATCAGCGGTGTTAAAAAAGAAACTTACAACAAAGATGAAAAGAATTTAATTATGAATGAAAGATATTATGGAGAATTTACAAGAAGTTTCAATTTGACTAAAGATATTAATCTTAACGGTATTGATGCTCAGTTTAACAATGGTGTGCTAAGCGTAACTTTACCAAAAGTTGAAGAAGCAAAACCTGTTGTAAAAGAAATTAACATTAAGTAATTTTTTCAAACCGGTCTGCCGACTAAAATCGGCAGACTTTTATACGTTTAAAATCGTAGTTCAATATAATATATTATACTATTCTTAACACGGGGAGGTCATCCGAATATGATACTCCCCTGCTTTGTATAAAATGAGTGTAATGAAATTCAAAATTTCAATTAAATTAAAAAGTTTAAAAAATTAAAAATAAAATTATGGGTAAAATAATAGGAATTGACCTTGGAACTACCAACTCTTGTGTTTCTGTGATGGAGGGTAATGATCCTGTGGTTATTCAAAATGCTGAAGGACACAGAACTACTCCGTCTGTGGTTGCCTTTACAAAAAATGGAGACAGGTTAGTCGGCGACCCTGCAAAAAGACAAGCCGTAACTAATCCTAAAAATACTATCTTCTCCATAAAGAGATTTATGGGTAGAAGATATGATGAAGTTACTGAAGAAATTAAAAAAGTCCCTTATACAATAGTTAAAGGTGATAATGATGTTGCAAGAGTTGAAATTGATGATCCTGCAACAGGGCAAAAAAGAATTTATTCTCCACCGGAAATCTCCGCAATGATTTTACAGAAAATGAAAAAAACTGCTGAAGATTATCTTGGTGAAGAAATTAAAGAAGCTGTTATAACCGTTCCTGCTTATTTCAACGATGCTCAAAGACAAGCTACAAAAGATGCCGGAAAAATTGCAGGTTTGGAAGTAAAAAGAATCATTAATGAACCAACAGCCGCAGCTCTTGCTTATGGTTTAGATAAAAAAACCAAAAATAATAAAGTCGCTGTGTATGACCTTGGTGGTGGTACATTTGATATTTCAATCCTCGAACTTGGTGACGGTGTATTTGAAGTTAAATCTTCAAATGGTGACGGACATCTTGGTGGAGACGATTTTGATCAGGTGTTGATAGATGAACTTGCTAACAGATTCCAGAAAAAAGAAGGTATTGATTTAAGAAAAGATGCAATGGCTTTACAAAGATTAAAAGAAGCTTCAGAAATTGCAAAAAAAGATTTATCAAATAAAACTTCTACTGAAATAAATTTACCATACATAACAGCAACAGCTGAAGGTCCTAAATTTCTTCTTGAAACAATTACACGTGCTGAATTTGAAAGATTAATTGACCCACTCGTCCAGAGAACAGTTGGACCTTGCGAACAAGCTCTGAAAGATTCAGGTTTTACAAAAGATCAAATTGATGAAGTTATACTTGTTGGTGGTTCAACCCGTGTCCCAATGGTTCAGGATGTTGTAAAAAAGATTTTCGGAAAAGAACCAAGCAAAGGTGTAAACCCTGATGAAGTGGTAGCCGTTGGTGCCGCTATTCAAGGTGGAGTTTTAACGGGAGATGTTCAGGATGTTTTATTACTTGATGTAACACCTCTTTCACTCGGTCTTGAAACTCTTGGTGGCGTTATGACAGTTCTTATTCCTGCAAATACTACAATACCAACTAAAAAATCTCAGGTATTCTCAACTGCATCTGATAATCAACCGTCAGTTGAAATTCATGTATTGCAAGGTGAAAGACCAATGGCTATTGATAACAGAACACTCGGAAGGTTCCATCTTGATGGAATTCCTCCTGCTGCTAGAGGTTTACCTCAAATTGAAGTATCATTTGATATTGATGCTAACGGTATTCTTAGCGTATCTGCTAAAGATTTAGGTACAGGAAAAGTTCAGGATATCAAAATTACACATTCGTCAGGATTATCTCAGGAAGAAATTGACAAAATGAGAAAAGATGCTAAAGAACACGAAAGCGAAGATAAAAAGAAAAAAGAACTTATTGACAAACAAAATGAAGCAGACTCATTACTTTTCCAAGGTGAAAAATTAATGACTGAGTCAGGCGATAAACTTTCTGCTGATAATAAAGGTAAAGTTCAGGCAGCAATTGAAAGATTAAAATCTGTTGCAAAATCTTCTGATGTAAATGAAATTACTTCTGCAATAGAAGGTTACAATGCAGCATGGACAGCCGCATCTCAGGATATTTATAACGCTGCTAAAGAACAGCAACCTCCTGCAGGAGATCCGCAACAAGGTTCACAACAAAATACCGGACAGACAGATGCAGGACAAAGCGGTGCAGAAACAGCTGACTTTGAAGTTGTAGATGATGATAAAAAATAATCAGTTAGTTTTTTTATAAAATATAAAGCATCGTTCTGTTTCAATGGACGATGCTTTTTTACTTAATACTGTTTAACTCCTTCCTTTTTTATTTTATTTTAATAGTTTATTTTTATTTATGGCTTCCTCTTCTCTTTCACGCGACAATATTTTAAAGCAAATTGAAGAATTAAACAATGAATCTTTTGATTTAAGAAATATTGATATTAATCTTTCTCAACTCAAAGCAAAAGAAGCTCTTATACTTTCAGAACAAAACGATTATGAAACCGGAGTTGCCGAATCTAAAAAAAATCTTGGGTTTTGTTCATGGAAGTTAAATGAATTTTCCCTCGCATCTGAATATTTAAACTCCTCTCTTTCAATTTACAAAAAAAGTTATGATGAATTAAATATTTCAAAAGTTCATAATTATCTCGGTTTGGTGGAATGGAGACTTGGAAATCATAAAAATTCACTGGAATATTTAAACAATGCTCTTGAATACCGAATTAAAACAGGTGATGACAGAGGTATTTCAATTTCTCAAAACAATATTGCCAATGTTTTGCTAAACATCGGTGATTATTCATCCGCATTGCAGTATTACTTTGACGCACTAAAATATTCAGAAAATGAAAATAATAAATTTTTTATTGCAAATATTTATAATAACATTGGGCTTGTGTATCAAAAACTTGGAAACTTTGATGAATCACTTGAGTTTCAGTCAAAAAGTTTCAAATTAAGTACTGAAATCAACGACTTACAGGGTGTAGCAAACTCTAAGATGAACACAGGTATTGTTTATTTTGAAAAAAAAGAATACCTAAAATCTCTTGAATATTTTAAATCATCGCTGACACTAAAAATAAATTTAAAAGATGTATTTGGTCAGGCAAATTGCTATAATAATATAGGTTCAGTCTATGAAGCACTTGGAGATTATGATAAGGCAATGATTAACTTTTTTGATGCTTATGTTCTCAGGAAAAAAATTGATGATAAAGTTGGCGTTTCTTCTTCTTTGTTGAACATTGGAGATTTGTATTATTTAAAAAAGCAATATAAAGAAGCATTCGATTTTATTTTCGAAGCTCTTGATATTGCTAAAGAGAGTGACGCAATAATTAATGAAAATTCTGCTTACTTTTATCTCGCAAGAGTATATAAAACTACGGGAGATTATCAAAAAGCTTTTGAAAATCTCGAGAAATATATGGAAACAAAAGATAAAATTTTCAATGCTGAGTCAGAAACAAAGATAAATAATCTCAGAGTATTACATAATTTAGAATCGATTAAAAAAGAAGCCGAGATTGAAAAACTAAGAAATATAGAACTTGCAGAGGCATTAAATCTTGTTAAACAACAAAACAAGATGCTTAAAAATCTTGATTCTGAAAAAAATCAATTTTTAAGAATAGCCGCTCATGACCTTAAAAACCCTTTGAGTAATATACTCGGATTTGCAAAAATTATTAAAGATGATAAATCTGAAATTGATGATAACGAAATAAATGAATATTTAGGATATATAATTGACAGTTCAAATCAAATGTTTAACATCATTTCGAATCTTTTAAACACAAATGCAATTGAACAGGGAAAACTTGATTTTAAAATTCAAAAAATTGACGTAAACCCTGTGATTAAAGAGATTGTTTCCGTATATAAAAACAATTCAAATATTAAAAATATTAATATGGTTTTTAAAAATGATGAAGAATCTCTAATGATAAAGGCAGATAAATTCTTTCTGAAACAGATTTTTGATAACCTGCTTTCCAATGCATTGAAGTTTTCTCCTCTTGGCTCAGAAGTTTTAATACACACTTATTCCAAAAACAAATTCGCTTATATTTCAGTGAAAGATTCAGGACCCGGCATTTCTGAAAAAGACCAAAAATTACTCTTTAAAAAATTTACAAAACTGACCGCTAAACCGACCGGTGGAGAATCTTCCACAGGTTTAGGACTTTCAATAGTAAAGAAACTTGTAGAGTCAATGAATGGCACTGTTATCTGTCAAAGTGAGTCAGGAAAAGGGACAGAATTTATTTTAAAATTTAACACTATTTTTTAATATTAAATTGTTATTTTTAGAGATTCGGGATTTTCATTTCCTCATTTCATATAATACTTTTAAACCGATTTAATTTTTATTGAACTCTCACACTATAAAAAAAGAAATTACAATAAAAGATATTGAAGACTTATATTCAGATGCTGAATTAATTCGTGAATCTGATATTTCATCTTCGTTGGAAATTGCATTTAGAGCTAAAGAATTATCCGAGACAATCGGGTATGATAAAGGATATTATACTTATTTTATTTTTTCAGGATTTGAACATTATTTTTATAACAGATTTGACCTCGCTGCCGAAGAATATAACAAAGGAATAGAATTTTTCAAACACGACACTGATGAAAAAACACTTGCACTTTTTTATCAATTACTTGCATATGCAAAAATGAGAAGTGCCAAGCATACTGATGCTATTTTCTTGCTTGAAGAATCACTGAAAATTAGAAGGAAATACAAAGATGAATTTAACATAGCACGAATTTATAATAATCTGGCAGTTATTTGGAGTGACCTGGATGACTTTTCAAAAAGTTTTGAGTTTTTTAAAAATAGTCTTGAATTGTTTAGGAAAATAAACAATCGGGCATTTGTATTGAAAGTTACTGATAATCTTGCAAATACATACAGAAAAATAGGTAAACATAATGAAGCACTGAATCTCAGGATGAATATTTATAATAATTTGGAAGATTTAGATTCTGAACAGGCAAGACTTTTCGCTATTGTGAACCTTGCAAGTGATTACAGCCAACTTGATGATTTAAAAAATTCACTTTTGTTTTTTGAAAAAGCGGTTGAAATGTGTATTAATTTATCAGATGAAAATACATTGGCAAAATGTTATCAGAATATCGGAGTGATTGAAGTGAAAGAAAATAATTATCAGGTTGCAATGAATTATTTTGAAAAAGCACGTGATATTTTTAAATCACACGATGATAAGTATAACTATATAGTAGTTATGGATTCAATTGCAGATTTAAATTATAAACTTGGCAATAACAATGAATCAATAGAAATTTACAAAAAGACTAATAAACTTTCCCATAGTATCGGATTTAAAACTTATGAAGCAAATTCACATCTGATGCTTTCAAAAATTTATCAGTCCGAAAATAATTTTAAATTAGCCCTTGATAACTATATTAAGTATTCAGAATTAGAAAGAATAATTTTTGATGAAAATGTTGCAACAAAGATAAGTGATTTACAATCTGTATATGAATTAGACACGCTCAGGAATGAATCTGATTTTGAAAAGAAGAAGAATATTGAACTTTCAGGAATTAATAAACAGCTTGAAGAAAAAAATGCTGCATTGAATGATCTTTTAATTGAGAAATCTGAAATTTTGAGTATCGCATCTCACGACCTTAGAAGTCCTTTGAGTAATATAATCGGGCTTACAAAAATTCTGAGAGAAGAAATTAAAGATAAAATTTCTTCTGAAAACAAAGAAGATATAGATAATATTTTGAATTCAGCAAATCAAATGCTAAACATTATAGAAAATATACTTACGGAAGAAACTTTTAATAAAGGTTCTTTAATTTTCAATTTTGATGAATTTGATTTAAGAAGTATTATTTCGGAAGTGATATCTTCACATACTCTTTCTGCTGAGAATAAAAAGATAAACATTAAATATACATCAACGCCAAAATTTATAAATATTAATTCCGATCCATTTATTTTAAAACAAATCATAGATAATCTTCTTTCAAATGCCATAAAATTTTCTGATGAAGGAAAGCTCATTGAAATAAAAACAGATATTGGNNTCACCTGCGGGCAAAAATGTTTTCATTATGGCAAATAAAAAAGATTCAACTGTAAAAATCACAGTCAAAGATGAAGGTCCGGGAATTTCTCATGATGATATGAAAAATCTGTTTAAAAAATATTCTAAATTATCCGCAAAACCTACAGGAGGAGAAACCTCTACAGGTCTCGGCTTATCTATAGTAAAAAAATATGTTGAAGCATTAGGCGGAAATATCAGATGTGACAGCGAACCGGGTTTTGGTGCTGAATTTATAATTCAGTTTAACTCTTATTAAAAAATTTTCATTTCTAAAAATTTATTACTCAAACTTCTAAACGTGATTTAAATGTTTATGCGAATTATCTATTCTTGAATTAGATTTTTTTCGAGCATAGATGCTCCAGCCTGCACCTGCTATAACTATAATTGCTCCGACTATTTGCATCAAATGAACCGGTTTATGTAATATAAATATAGTAATCAATATTGATATTGGAATACCGAGGAAAAGATAAACCATCGCTGCCGAAGCTCCGACAATTTCAATACATTTTATATATGATCCAAACGCAACTGCACCTCCTAATACGCCTATATAAATGAGCATTAAGTATCCATTACCTGAAATCTCTCCCCAGCTTGTATCAAGTATATTGAAGTATGTAAAAGGTAAAATTGATAATAATCCAAAAAATCCGAGTATAGAAGTTAGAGCAAAAGGGTGATGCCTTTTGCCAAGTTTATTTGTAAATACGGTACCCAGTGATATAGCGATTGCAGAAATTAAAATTAAAATATCCCCGTTTAAGTTGCCGCTTCCGTGACTCATTGCGGTAGTTGTACAAATAACGACACCGGATAATGCGACTAATGCACCGATAAAAGCACTCCAGTTCCACTTTTCAAGACCAAATAAAACTGCGAAAATCATTCCGAAGATAGGCGATAAATTTATAATAATTGTACCTTGAGTTAAACTTGTCATTTGATATCCTATAGCAAGGCAATAAGTAAACAAACCAAAACTTAATGCTCCACCTAAAATCATATATAACCACTCACCTTTTTCAATTTTTTTCCACTTTTTTGATACTGTTGTAATCAATCCTAATACTATAACCATTAACAAAATTCGAATTGATGCAATTACATTTCCTTTAACCTCAATTAAAATATGATAGAATAAATTATTAAAACTTGCCAAAATAATATAAATTACGCCAAAAATACTGAAATTTTTATTTTTTTCTTCTTCCATTAAATAATTATTTATACAAAATAACTTTTAATAAATTAAATTTCACTCACTTATAAATCTAAGAATATTTTCTCTGCTATGGGATTCTGTAATTTCGAGAACAGAGTTTCTTTCACGGTTTTGGGCAAGCCAATTTGAAATTACCTTTATCTCATCAAGTTCTCCCGGTGTGAACTTATGCTTAATAAATTTACNNAAAACAAATATTCAGTAGTTTCACTCAGATAATCAAGTATGTTTAACTGAGATACATCATCATTTTTTATCACAGTAAAAGTTTGCATTAATTTACCATTGTGAATAAAAAAGAATTCACGTGTATCTCCACTGTCAAGTTTTATAATAATTTTTTTATCGTTTATAGCTGAAGTAATAACTCTTTGAAAACTCATAACCCGTTTAACATCGTTAAGCCGGTCTCTTATATATGCGGCTTTTTCAAATTCCATATCTTCAGATAACTTATTCATTAATTTCTCATATACAGATTCAATAGAGTAACCATTTTCAGAAGTTATATACCTGTGGACATTATCAACAGATTTCCTATATTCAGAAAGCGATTCAGTGAAATTGCAGGGAGCATTACACTTCCCCATTTCGAAATACATACACGTAGAATGATTATCAGTTGGTTTGAGATTTTTAAATTCACATTTTCTTAATTTAAAATTTTCGTTCACTTCTTTAAGAATTCTGTTCACTGTCAATCCACTGGAAAAAGGTCCGTAATAGTTTGCACCGTCATTTTCAATTTCATAAACTTTTTCTATTTTGGGATAATTATTTTGTACATCCAATTTAAGGAAAGGGTGAAATCTATATCTTTTCAGTGCAGAATTAAATCTCGGCTTTTCTTTTTTTATTAATTTAGATTCAAGAATTAATGCGGAAAGTTCAGACGCTGTAACTTCAAATTCAATTTTATTTACATATTTAAGAATTTTTTCAAGTTTATAATTTTTTTCTGAATTATGCCGAAAATAAGAACTGATTCTTTCACGCAAATCCTTTGCTTTGCCTATATAAATCAGTTCATCATTTTTGTTAAAAAATTTATATACACCCGGAGAACGCGGAAAATCCTTCAGCGACATACCTGTTTTTTTTAAAGCAGGGTTTTTTGAGGTTTCAGAATAAATTTTACTGTTTTGAAATTTTATAACTTCTTCGAGATATTCAAATTCAAAGTCATTATATAGTTTATCAAGAAATTTTAATAAAATTTTGGCAGTAGCGTTAGCATCATCGAGAGCACGGTGGAAACTGTGTTGATTAATTTCGAGATGATCTGCAACATTAACCAAAGATTTGCTTTTGAGTTTCTTGAGAAGTCTTCGAGCAAGTTTGCAAGTGCATAAGATATCAAAATTAATATTAGATTTAAACTCCGCACGTTTAAAAGATTCATTAACAAATTTATAATCAAAAAGAACATTATGCCCGGTGAATACTTTTCTATCATAGTCAGAATTTAAAAAAGCAGAAATTGAAGGTAATGCTTCATCAAAAGTCGGAGCGTTAATAACATCTTCATTTCTGATACCGGTAAGAGTTGTAATACCTGCAGGGATGTGTTGTTGCGGGTTTATAAGCGAACTAAACTTATCGGTAATCTCCCCATTTTCGATTTTCACGATAGCGATTTCAGTAATGCGGTTAAAAACGGGACTAAGCCCTGTAGTTTCCACATCGCAGACAAAATAGACCGCATCAAATATAGGAGTCGCCTTTTTCAAATCTAATAAAAAAATTTTTCAAAAATACTTAATCTAATGAAATATTTTAAATACTTAATAAATTAAGGTAAAATTAACAGTATCTCAATTCAGAAATGATGAGAAAAAGGAATCATTTTATATAATTATAATGTATATATCTCCAATCCCTCCCGCTCCCGCTTCTCTCATTTTACCTTGAGTTTGCGTTGCTTTTTTGACATTTTGGTATTCTATATATTAATTTATATTTCCCTAAATCAACTTTTTATTTCACTTTTAAACTATATTTTTAATACTTGATATGACCAAAAAGAAAAAATTCACAAATTTTTTTGCTCTAATTTTATTGTGTTTTGTTACTACTCTCGTTGCTTGCTCTTCTAAAAAGAAAATTACTCTCGCTGAAGTTGGTAATGAAAAAATATATCTCTATCAGTTTGAAGATCAGTTTCTGAAAACTGTCGGCTCGCTTGATTCTGCCAAAAAAACTTCTTTGGCTCAAAGGTTAGATTTTTTAAATCTGATGATTAAATTCAGACTTAAAACTATGGATGCCCGTGAAAGAGGACTGCTACAGTCAACTGATATTCAAAATGATTTGAATGAATATAAAAAGAATTTTATAACTGCTTTTGTAATTGATAAATATATTGTTTCACCGAATATCAAAAGTCTTTATGATATGAAAAAAAATGAAGTGAGAGCTTCGCATATTCTCATTAATCTGCCAATGCCTGCTCCTTCTCCCGAGGATTCTATCCGTGCATATGATAAAGCAAATCAAATTATCGAAAGAATTAATAAAGGTGAAGATTTTGGAAAAGTAGCATCTGAGACTACCGAAGATGTTTCAGGTCAAGCTAATGGCGGTGATCTTTACTGGTTCACAGGCGGTCAAACCGTACCTGAATTTGAAGAAATTGTTTATAAACTTAAAAAAGGTGAAGTAACAAAAACTCCTGTCAGAACAAGTTTTGGACTTCATATCGTTAAACTTACTGATAAACAACCAAGATATGAACAGATTAAAGCATCACATATTTTAATTCAGGATAAAAGGGATTCTTTAGGACAAATTTCTGATTCACTCGTGACTTTACAAACCGCACAGGACGTGCTAAGCAAATTAAAATCAGGAACACCTTTTGAAGAATTAGCCGCTCAGTTCTCTGATGATCCCGGTTCAAAAACAAGAGGTGGTGATTTAGGTTTCTTTGAAAGAAGAAGAATGGTTCAACCTTTTGACAGTGCAGTATTTTCACTTAAAGTCGGAGAGGTTACTGACTTAGTAAGAACACAGTTTGGATGGCATATAATTAAACTAACTGAAGTTAAAGAAGTTGAAGATTTTGAATTACAAAAAGAAAAGTTGAAAACGGATTTCAAACGTGCACCGACATGGAGAAATGTATATGATAAATATATGGAGAAGGAAAGAAAAAGTAACGGTTTTGAAGTTGATATTACAGGTTTTGAAATTTTCAGATCTAAAATGGATTCAAACAAAACTTTGGGAAATCATAACCTCGATTCACTGTTTGCAAATGAAAAGGAAACAATTGTTGCAAGATTTAAAGGTGGCGAGATTAAGATTAAAGACGTAATAGATTTTACAAATATTAATAAAGATTTTGCAAATAATGCACCAATTACAGTTACTATAAACAGACTTTTCGGGGCTGCTTCTGATACACCGGTATTGCTTTATATTGCTGATAAAAAAAATATAGAAAAAGATGCTGAATATGTTGAAATGTTAACTGAATATGAAAACGGATTGTTAAGCTTTAAAGTTGATCAGGAAGAATTATGGAGTAAAATTGTATTGAAACCTGAAGATATCCAAAATTATTATGAAACTTATAAAGAGAAATTTTCATATACAGATAGTACAGGTGTTAAATATAGAACTCTGGATGAAGTGAAAGCTGAAGTTCAGAACCTTTTGCAACAGGATAAGTTCAAAGAAATGGAGTCAAGTTTAGTTGAATCTCTTAAAACTAAATATCCTGTTAAAATTAATGAACAAGTTCTGGAAAAAGCGTTCACAGAAAAAAAATAAATCAGTTTATGAATTTTATTAAAAGTATATTTTTATTTGTAATTATTGGTTTTGTATGTTCCGCAAATGCTCAAAACCAAAATCCCGGTGACAAAATTCTTGCTGTTGTGGGCAATGATATTATTCTTGAATCGGATTTTAATTATCAACTTCAGATGTATCTGCGTCAAAATAATATTTCTTATGAGCAGGTTCCTCCATATTTACCTCAACAGATTTTTCAGAATATGATAACCGAAAAAATTATATATGCGAAAGCATTGCAGGATAGTATCTATGTTACAGAGGATGAAATTGAAAAAGAACTCGATTACCGACTAAAAAACCTTGTTGATCAGTTTGGTTCTGTTACGAGAATTGAAGAATATTACGGAATGTCAATCGGGAAAATCAGATTAGAACTGAAAACTGATTTATCAAAACGTTTAATGTCTGATAAACTTAAAAGAAGAAAATTTTCAGGCGGTGTGAAATTAACAAACAGAGAAGTAAGAGAATTTTTTGAACAGTATAAAGACAGTCTTCCTCCGGCACCAACAGAATTTGAAATTGCTAATATTTATCTCGAAAGGAAAGTATCTGAATCTGAAAAATTTATTGCTCTCGAAAAAATTAAAAAAATTCTTGACAGTTTAAATTCCGGAGTTGATTTTGCAATACTTGCCACAAATAATTCTGATGATAAAGGTTCGGCTGTTAACGGTGGTGATCTTGGGTATGCCAAAAAAGGTGTCTTTGTTAAAAATTTTGAGGAAGCACTTTTCACTCTTGAAGTAGGGAAAGTTTCTGACATTGTTGAAACGGAATATGGTTATCATTTAATCAGAAATGACGGGAAAAAAGGTGAAGAAATTAAAAGTTCTCATATACTTGTTGCATTTCCTAAACTTGAATCTTCCGATCTTGAAACGATTTCATTTTTAAATTCGATTCGCGACAGCATAAGAAACGGTCAGCTTTCATTTGAAGATGCTGCAAAAAGATATTCACAAGATCCTAATTCAAAAGATAAAGGCGGCTATGTCGGCTTTATAGAAAAATCAAGACTTGATTCCTCAGAAGTTGAAGAGTTGAATAAAACTATTCCGGGAGGAATTACTGACCCTATCAGAATTGGCACTGATGTTCAATACGGATATGAAATATTAAATTTGATCAGCATAAATCCTGAGCATAAACTTGACATAGATACTGACTATGATAAAATTAAGAAATATGCTGAATCTTTCAAAGAAAACACTGAACTCGAAAAATGGATTAACGAAATGAGGAATACCATTTATGTAGATATTAGGGTTCAATAAACTCTTATAATGGATTTTAAAATTTTAACCGATATACATTTTGGATTTATTTTTCTCTTCCTCTGTATATCGGTTTTTATTTCCCTTCTGTTTTATAAAAACAAAAACATCTCCACTTCATTAAAAACTTTATTTATAACGCTTCGATCGATTTGGATATTTTTAATCCTTATCCTGCTGGCAAATCCGGTTTTGGCGTTTATAAAATCATCGTCGTCTCCTCCTGCAAATCTCGTTTTATTTGACATCTCAGCAAGCAATCTGGTTGATTCCAAAGATAAATTTTCTGAAAATTTATTCAACGAGTTAAAATCATCCGATGCCGTTATAAAATTCTTTTCTTCTGATGTTTTTACAGGAACTGATTCCATTTATTTTAGTGGGATAAATAATTTCAAAACTAATTTAAGTTCGTCACTTGAGAATATTTTTTCTTCAGAAGATAACAACTTTTCATCGGTAACGATAGTATCAGACGGGATTATAAATTCCGGTGGGAACCCCGTGTTCAAGGCAAAATCATTCGGGATTCCATTTAACTATATTTTAACCGGTGATACGATTCAAAAAAATGATTTATCTTTGTTAAATGTTTATTACAACAAAACATCTTATGCCGGTACTCTCACTCCCATAAAACTTGAAATCTTTTCAAGCGGATATACCGGAAATATTGATATAAAAATTTTTGAAAATGATAATTTACTTGAAACTAAAACCATCGAAGTAAACCCTGATAAAAATATCTATCAGTCCGAGTTTAAAATAACTTCACCTGAAGAAGGAATTAAGAAATATAAAATTGAACTGGAACAGAAAGATGACGAAATTATTCTACTGAACAATAGTGAAACATTTTTTATTAAATATCTGGATAACAAATTTCGATTGCTGGTTATATCAGGTGCTCCATCAAACGATTTGGGTTTTTTGAAATCCGAACTTTCAAAAATAAATAATTTTGAAGTTACTTATCTAACACAAAAGTCAGCAACTGAATATTATGAAAAGGAACTGCCTGATTTAAGTAAAATCAATTGTTTTTTATTGCTTGGTTTTCCGACTGCAGTTTCTAATGTAAATTTGATAAATGATATTAACAGATATGTAAGAGATAACAAAGCATCTGTATTCTACATTACATCAAGAACGATAGATTACACCAAACTTTCGCTCTTAGAGCCCATATTACCTTTCAGAGTGTCACAACCATCAGATATTGAAGAAATTACCACGGTAAATTCTGTAGGGAATTCCAATACAGATATATTCAGCACACCTGAAATCTTAACTCCTGTAAATTCATTACCTTCAATTTTTAAAACAGCAACGTATTTTATTCCTTCCGGTAGTTCTGAAACATTTTTAATAACAGGTTCCGGTTCTCAACCGGCATTTCTTATTAAGAGAGATGACGTATCAAATTCTGCCGCATTGCTCGTATATGGATTTTATAAATGGAAACTAAATCCGTCAGGTTTAGACGGTGGGAAAATATTTAATTACATAATTTCTAATGCAATATTTTCAATTTCAGATAAAGAAAAACAAAAGAAAATACTATTATCAACAGAGAAACCTGTCTATTCGAAGTTTGAAGATATTAAAACTGAAGCAACCATAAATTTTGATAATATACCCCCTGAAACGTTTGTAAATCTGAACATTAAGGGTTCGAACTATAATGATAACATTAGATTAAGTAAAAAAAGCAATAATTTCTATGATGGATTTTTGAGTTCATTATCCGACGGTGAATATTTATTAACGGGGGAATTATTTAACGGACAGGAACTGTTAGATAAGGATGAAATCAAAATTTTGATTGGTGAAAATAATTTTGAGTTTAAGGAAACAAAAAGTGATTTAAAATATCTGAAAGAACTTGCTGAAAATACCGGCGGAAGAAATTTTACAGGACTTGAAGCAAGCGAAATAATTTCTGAAGTGTCAAAATCTGAAAATAAAACTTCAGAAGAAATTTCAAAATCATTTAAAAACGCATTGAACATAAATCCTTTTTATTTTATATTTTTAATAATATTAATGGGAACTGAATGGTTTTTAAGAAAAAGAAACAATTTGCCTTAATTATTTTTATTTTAATTTCCGGAAATTTATTTGCTCAGAATTTTTGGTTACCTTTATCTGCTCCGGTTGAACGTGACTTAAGAGATTTATATTTTCTCGACAGTCTAAGGGGTTGGGTTTCAGGTGATGCCGGAGTTATACTGAAAACTACAAATGGTGGTTTAAACTGGACGGATCAGAATTCCGGTGTAACCACAGATATTTATGAAATATTTTTCCTAAATGAAAATTTAGGATGGGCTATCACATGGAATTTAAAATTTCCTGAATATTATTCGATTATTCTAAGCACAACAAACGGCGGCGAAACCTGGACTTCAGCAAGATTTCCTGTTGATGAGGAATTTTATTACACAGTTCGTTTTTTAAATGAGAACACAGGTTTTCTTGGAGGTGCCCCTCCTAATAATATTCGCAGGACAACAAACAGAGGTGTTAATTGGTTGCCGGTAACTGTTGATTCTATAAACCTATCCAGATTGAGTGTTGAAGATTTCAAATTTGTCAGCCCGCAGTATGGTTTTGCAGCAGGCGGGCATATTGATATTGCAGGATTGATTTGGAAAACTACAAATGGTGGATTGCACTGGAGGTCAGAGAATGTTGGACCTGAGCCAATAAAATCACTTGTCCTGTTTGACTCGCTAAATTTAATTGGGAGCGGAGGAGACTATGAATATGGTTCCGGGATTGTTACCACTACTAATTCCGGGATTATTTGGGATTACCGATCACTTGAGACTTTCGGGATTGCCGCATCTCTTGATTTCAGGACAAGGGCTGAAGGTTGGTCTCCACTCGGATATGCTGAACTTATGATTTATACAACTGATTCATCCAAAACATGGAATGCAATTAATTCACCTGACAGCATTGCATTTTTTGAACTTCAATTCACTGACAGGAGAAATGGATATATGGTAGGTGCCGGAGGTAATATTTATAAATATAATTCATCATTGATTAATATAAATAATAACAATCAATTTTTGCCTGTAAATTTTTCACTTTCACAAAATTATCCAAATCCTTTTAATCCTTCCACAACAATTAAATATTCTCTATCAAATCCAGGATTTGTAACTTTATCCGTTTATGATATAACAGGGAAAATGATTAGACTGATTGAGCGAGATGTAAAGCGTGCAGGAGATTATTCAGTAACTTTTAATGCAAATGATTTGTCATCCGGAATTTATTATTACAAACTAACATTCGCCAACGGTTCAAACTCAGTTTCCGAAACAAAGAAAATGGTTTTAATGAAATAAAAAAACCCGGTCAGAATTATTTCTGCCGGGTTATATTTTTAATGCAAAATTTAAATCTTTTTATTTGATAAGCACCATTCGTTTTGATTCTGTGAAAAATCCTGTTTCTAATCTGTAAAAATAAACACCGCTCGATAAACTGCTTCCGTCAAATGCATATTCATAAACTCCCGGTGTTAATTCATTTTCAACAAGATTTGCTACTACCCTACCGGCAACGTCAAATACATTCAACTTTACCACAGAGTTTTTTGCAATAGAAAATTTAATTTTAGTTTCAGGGTTAAACGGATTCGGATAGTTTTGGTTCAATTCAAATTTATCAGGAACTAAAGATGAAATCTGTTCAACTGAAATTGGTATTGTAAGATATTTTGTTCTTGCAAGATTTGCATTTAATTTTATATCATTCAAATCAGTTCCTTTTAAAATTGCAAATGCAACAACTGTTTCTTCATTGTTGGCAAGTGAAAACGGACCTGCAGATAAACACATTGAATTTATTCCGGGACCTAACGGAGTCATATTCACCCCACTGCTCAGTGCCTGCCATTTTTCATCAGTTGTGAATCCATTTGTTACATTCGTTCCTACTACCGGAGAAAAGTTTAATGTTTGGTTTGTTAATAAAGAAACTCCAAGGTGAGGTATCGCAGAATTAACATTAAATGAATATCCTAACCTTGTCAGCGTATCAACGCTTATAGTATTATTGGTAATTACTCCACCGGGTTGATAAAAGAGAAATGTACCGGCATATAAATTACTTAAAGTGCCACCACTTGTGTTTTTAATTTTATATCTTAAGATTATATAATTCTGATCAGAAATTGTAGTAAACGCAAAACTTCTTGCTTCCACAGTTACACCAAGTTTATTACTGCCGGCACCGTCATCGTTGAATGTTGTTATTCCATCTTGTGCTGAATATGTTCCGGGTGTTGTCATACTGAAAACTGAAGTTGATACGAAATCAGTATCAGAAAATGCTCCACCGCTTGCTCTTCTGCTTACATCTGAAACTTTTGTATTACTGTTACCAATCATAAATCCACCTTCAAAAATATTATTGCCTGAAGTACCTGTGATTGCTAAACCTGTTCCGTAATTTTCTGATTTTTTTCCTATTGCTCCATCTCGTGTCATTGATAGTTGTAGATTATTTACATTATGTGTTGCAAACCCTTGTCTGAATCTGATTGTAATGCTTGAATTCGGATCACCATTTGAAGTTGAAGAATTTGTAAGTCTGAAGATTACATTTTCATCGAACGGACATGTTGGTTTTGCTATCACAATAAATGTATTTGTAACTGTTGTAGCTCCGAATGAGTATGCTCCAACGTTCCCTATTGCGACACTGTCTTTAACAATTTCAACATTAGGATTAGTAGTTGTTAATTTCAATACGGCGTTTGTTCCTGCAAGCCAAGTATTTTTATAATTAACCTGAATCGTTACCTGTTCATTTGCTTCAAATACTCCATCTCTGTTTCCAAAAAGTGAATCACTTGCATTTGATGAAGTAAGGGTTAGTAAAGGTAAATCAGAAACAGCTTTTAAAGCATTTATTCTGCCCGAACCGAGATTTCCGACAAAACCGGGATTGAGATGATAAATACTGTCAACTGCGAGTATTAACCTGTCAACAATCTGAGTATTTGTCCAGGTAGGGTTTTTAGCTTTAATGAGTGCCACCAAACCTGCTGCAATAGGTGAAGACATAGAAGTTCCGCTGAAATTTGCATAAGTATTATTCCATAACGTACTTATGATTCCATCACCGGGAGCAGATACATCAACAGTAGAATGATAATTTGAAAAACTTGCTTTTATATCACCACTGTTAGTAGCAGCAACATTAACTACATTATCATAACTCGCAGGATATCTTGGTTGATTAACATTTTGATTTCCGGCTGATGCACAGACAACCGCACCGTTCCCCCAAACAATATTTACAACATTTTGTGTCGTGCCACTGTAAAACGAACTTCCATAACTGCAATTAATCACATCAGCACCAAGCTGACCTACATAAAAAATCCCTTGATCTGAATTATAAATGAGACTTGTACCACCGGCACCGCTAAAATCATTATCATTTCCATGTTTAGATATTAACAGTTTTGATTTAAACCCAATTCCCGCTCCGTGTACTCCGTTATCAGTTACCTGAGAAGCACAACCTGAAACGTGTGAACCATGATCACAGTTACTTCCAAATATATTAGGATCGTTATCCATAGCCGAACCATCACCTATAAAATCCCATCCTCTCCAGTCATCAGTATATCCGTTCAAATCATCATCTACTCCGTTTATCGGGTCGTTAAAATTATATTTTATATTTGCAGCCAAATCAGGATGATCCATATCATTTCCACTGTCAATAATCCCTATAACAACATTTGTATCTCCTTTCGTAAAATCCCAGGCACTATATGCAAGTATTCTTGATAAATGATACTGTTGATTTAAATTGGGGTCATTGGGGATATAATCAGATTCATAAACAACATTCACATCTGCAAATTCAAGAATGTCGCTGTTGTTTTTATAAATCTGATATGCAAATTCAATAGGGTCTTGACCGGATTCATATTTTATTGTATAAACATTTTCAATATCTTTCACCATTTTAAGAGAATTTCGTTTGCCTTCAGCAATTTTATATCTCGTTTCTGCTTGTGAAATTGAATTATCATTTAAAATATTATCTAACTTGTTTAAACCAAAATTTTTACCGTCGGTTGAAACGTTTACATATGTTTTAAATTTTAAAATCACTTCACCTTTCATATAAAGTACGTAAGTGTTGTTTGATAAATCAGTTCTTTTAATCACTTTGTCATTTACTTGTTCATATCTGAATCTACCGTCAGAATTTGAATATCCCGTAAATGAAACTGCAATTAAAAAAACACTTAAAAGAATAAATATATTTTTCATTTGAATTTATTTAATTAATGTCATTTTTTTTGTTTCTGAAAATCTGTCTGTTTTTAATGTGTAAAAATATATTCCGCTTGGTAAACCTGCTGCATTAAATGAATATTCATATTCACCGGCTACAAATTCTCCATTTGAAAGGTTACCAACTTCAACACCTTTTATATCATATACTTTAAGTTCAACATTTGATTTAAATGGAATTGAAAATCTGATTTTAGTTTCAGGGTTAAATGGATTTGGATAATTTTGTTGTAAAATAAATTTTTCCGGTACCAAAGAACTGATTTGATTTACAGAAATTGTATTTAAATCAATTCTGCAAGTCCATAACTGATAAATTCCGCTTGAATTATCCATCCAGACCGGTTGTAATATATTCCCTATTGATGTTAAGTCTATGTTATCACCTTGATAACCTTGCCCTAAACCTCCGATAGGAGTTGGAATAAACGAGTGATCACTTACCTGATAATCTCTGAAGGTTACTCCTCCGTCCTGAGACCTTGATAAATAAACCTGTGCTGCATTTGATGCAACATTTCTATCATCATAATAAATAATATTTACTCCACCATTATCATCCACTTCAATTGCCGGGAAATATTGAATTTTCCCGTTATTAATTGGGTCTTGATTTACTCTAACTCCCGCACTCCAAGTTGCACCTCCGTCTGTTGACCTGTGAAGAACTATATCAGGATCCGTACCTGCCGGCAATAAATTTTTTTCTCCGGTTACTATATATATCCAACCTCTTCTTGGACTGTTTGAATTATCAATTGCAATATTTGGAAGACCATTTACTCTTATGTTATTCTTTTGTGGTAAAACACCTTGAATGCCATTCATATCATATGCTTGCTCTAAATTTATCCATGAAGCCCCACCATTTGTTGACCTTGAAAAACCTACTTTATCTTCTGTGAAAGGAGATTCGGATGTTACATTAGCCCAAGTTAGATAAACTTCTCCATTAGGTCCAATTGCTACATCTCCTCCCTGACCTCTCTGAACAGGATTATTAACCTGTGCAGGTGATGACCATGTAGATGCTCCGTTATCTGTATATGCGAAGAATAATGGATAAGGTGGTTCAAATTTTATCCATGAAGTGTAAACTCTTCCATAAAATGGACTTGTTGGATTATGATCTGACGCTGTTGTTGCTCTGTCCTGATCGCTTGTGATAATTGTTCTCTGAGGTGACCAGGTAACTCCATTATCAGTTGAGAAATGAGAATATAATCCGGGTAAGAATCCAAGTCTTGTCATAACAAAAGTTCCGTTTTTATCAATCGCTATTCCCGGATCGCCTTTATGAAATCCTATCGGTGGTCCTGTGCATGTATCACTACCTGTCCAGTTAACTCCTCCGTTTGTAGAAACATAAATACCTTCACTGACAAATCCGTTGCTCAGATTTATTGTGTTACACGCAACGAAAAGTAAATTAGGATTTATCGGTGATGATGTTATAAAAGTTTCTGTTTGAGTTACTGAACTCGGATAAATTCTAAAATTCTCCCAAAGCCCTGCGGCATCTCTGGATGAATTTGCATTAACTTCAAATGCTATCAATAAAAAAAATATTATTAAAATTTTTAATTTCATTTTACCTCTTTTCCTTATATATTTCAATCAGATTTATATTAAAATAGTTTCAATTTTTAAGATTTTAAAGGGAATATTCATAGTTATTTATCGTAATAAAACAGATGAAGAAAACATTTCGCATAAGATAAAACCCAAAAAAGGTTTGTTCTTTGTTTTTCAGAAACTATGAAATATTCCCATTTAAAATTTGAACACTTATACTATTTACTTAATCTAATGTAAATCCGAAATTTGCACCGACAAACCAATTTTGCGGTTCACCGGCTTCATAAAATCTGTTATTTGCCGCATTAATATTAACAAACGCAACATAAGTATTATTTGTAATATTATTCAAACCGGCATTTAAAATCATATTGAACTTACCAACTCTCCAGTCAAGACCTAACAATCCGTTCACAACATTATATCCATCTGTTTTCGCAGCATTCTGATCATTCACATACATTCCGCTAATATGTCTGTAACTGAACTGTGTGAAAAGATTAACATTCTCAATAACTGAATATTCATATCTCAATCTCATATTAATGTTATGCTTTGGGACAGCAGGTACTATGTTTCCAGATAAATCTCTTTGTTGAGTTACTAAGTTCCCTACTGAGTCTTCAGTTATAACTATTGCATTATAATTATCATATTTAAAATCAGAAAATGTGTAACTGAAATTATAACTTAATCCTTTATACACGTTTAGTTTAAAACCTGCCTCCACACCGGTTCTGGTAGTTTGAGCAGAATTTCTGAAATAAACATTCCCAAAAACATCAAAAGGAACAATTTCATTCTTTATCTTGTAAGTGAAAAAAGTCAGTTCATAAAATAAATTATTTAGCCAATTTGAATTGGCATTTACTAAATTTCCTTTCGTACCTATTTCAAATGTTTCCGTTTTCTGAGGTTGCAAATCAGGATTTAACAATTCATTTGGGTTTGAACTTGTAGGATAATTATCCAATTCATTCCCTGCCGGTGAATCAAATGAAAATCCATAAGAAGTATAAACTGCAACATTTGGTAATACTTTAAAATTTACTGCAAATTTTGGAGTGAAATCATCAAATACTCTTTTTGAATTCCTTACTCCTAATATCTGATCTCTTGCATCAAATGTAACCCTGTCATACCTTCCGGTTAATAATAAACTTAACTTATCAGGTATCAACTGAAAATCATTACTGTAATAAAATCCATAGTTTGCAATTGTTTCATCAGTCAAACCAATAAGTATATCACCTTTTTTACCATTAATATTATTAAATTCACTGATTGGTCCGCCTTGATAAAAAATATCAAATCCAACTGCAATTTCATTTTCACGGATACCAAGCATTGATCGGTTTATATATTTAAATGAACCTCCGACACCTTCTCTGTCAATAATTCTGAAAGTATTGGCAGTTCTTTCAAAATATTTTATTGTACCGTAACCCAATACTTCTATTTGATTATTATAATTTCTATCTAATCCCCAATTAAATTTCAAACCGACTCTCCCTTTATTTGACCTTCTGTAAGCATCTCTGGCAACGTCCTGGGGATTTGCCTGAAAAGGGTCCTGATTCCATTGAGCAAGATTTAATGATCCGGGTAATCTTATTAATCCATTAACAAAATATCCGTATATGTCCAGACTTGTTCTGTCACCGGGAGTTACTTTTCCTACCGTATTTAATATGTGCCAGTAATCTTCACTGTGAGGTCTGTATCCTTTATAGTTATGATATTTATATGTTAATAATCCCTGATAGTCGTTATTAATAAATCCGGTTTTTATTCCGTTATTCCTTAGCGAATATTGACCAAACTCATTAAAAGTCTGTACAAAAGGTCGAGTGAAATACATATCGTTTAAAAAATTTATTACACCGCCGGGTGCATTGGTGTATAATGAAGATGAGTTACCTCTTACTACTTCAATTCTTCCAACTGATTCAAAATCAATTGCTTCTATTCTTGTTTGACCGTCAGGTTCAGATTCAGGAATACCATCGAGGAGTATCCTTACACCTCTAATGCCGGAATTTGACCTGCTGCCGAAACCTCTGATAGAGACACGCACATCATGATTTCCGTATCGTGATTCTAAAAACAAACCGGGTATCCCGCCTAAAATATCATCAATAGAATTTTTCTTTTCAAATTTGAACTGACTTTTATCAATTCTGTCAACAGGGTATGGAATATCAATTATCTTTTTTTCTGTTCTTGTACCTGTAATCATAATTTCATCAGTTTCGTAAATTACTGAATCTTTCTCTTCTTGAGAAAAAACCGGGATAGTATATGATATACATAATATTATATATAGAATAAATTTATTCATAATAAAATTTAATTTTATTTTTTGAAAATTATAAAAAGATTTTTAAAAATAGATGTGACTATTGATTTCTAAATCAAAAGTTTTGAGATGAGAATTTTATTTAGCTCTTTTTCAAATGAAAAAATAAAAGTAGGAGATGAATCAGCTACATTTAATTTATTATTAATAGCAAATTTTAACGTTAATGAATGATTAAAGTTTGAAACGCAATTTTTTGCTTTTAAATTTCGTTTATTATTTTTCTTAAATTCATTTACTACCTGTGTATCATATTTCTTTAAACTTTCGTTTTTAATGGATGATAATTTACATAATTCAGGTGAATTATATCCGCTTCCCGCATATACAGGAAATGAAAATATAAGACTTAGTAATATGAAATTTAAAAAATTCATTATCAAAATTAACCATTTTACGAAACATATACAATATTAATATTTTTTATCCGTTGACTCTCATATATATGAGATTGATATATTTAATTATAAATTATAATTTTACTTATGTTAAAGACCGTATTAAGTATATTTCTCTATTTTTTATATCATCTGAATTCTTTTGCTGATTTGCAAATTTCTAAATTACCTGCACAGCCAAACGCATCACTGAATCTTATTTACGATATGTATCAGGATTCTAAAGGTTTTATCTGGATGGGGACAATGTTCGGGCTTGTTAGATATGACGGCAGAGAATTTAAAAATTTCAGATATAATCCAAACAACATTAATTCTATTTCAGGAGATGACGTTGTATCTGTGATGGAAGATTCTGATGGTAATATCTGGACAGGTTCATTTAAGAGCGGAGTGAATAAATACAATCCTGAAACAGGTATTTTTAAACGAATTACTGAAAACACAAATTATTCAAACATAACTTTTTGGTCAATTTGTGAAATCAAAAACAAAATATTTTTTGGTTCTGACAGGGGTTTATTTGTATATGAAAATTCAGAATTTAAGAAAATAGATATTTCCCCTTTTTCGGATAATCCTGTCTCTTCATTAGCTACTGATGGAATAAACTTATGGATTGGTACTTTTCAGAAAGGGTTAATTAGAACTAATACCGACCTTAATAATTTTACTGTATATAATTACGATTCTACATCTGAAAATTCAATCAACGGTTCTTCGATTACTTCAATTCAGTTTCATAAACACAGATTATATATAGGGTTTAATATGAATGGATTGGGGTATTTTGAAAATCTGAATTCTGATTCAATCAAATATAAAAAGATTTCAATGCTTGATACTGTTAATCTCAACAATTTGACAGTAAATTCTCTTTCTTCTGACAAAAATGAAAAATTATTTATTGGAACTACATCTGGTGGTTTTTTAGTAAATACGAGCAACAATAATCTCATAAATATAAACTCGAGGTTAAAAGAAGAAAATATTTTTAAAATTTTCAATTCCGGTATTTTTGATAAGAGTGGTGTTTTATGGCTTGGCTCATATTATAATGGTCTTTATAAAGTGACTGATGAAATAAAAAATTTCTATAGTCTCCCGTATAATCAGTTCATTAATAATAGGGCTTTACATCAGGATAAAAATAATAATTTATGGATTTCATCAAACAGATTTTTATATCACTACACAGGAGATTTAGTTTTTTTTGATACTCTAAAACTTAAAACAATTTTCAATAAATTCGTTAATACAATAGTTGAATTTAATGATAAAATTTGGGTTGGTAGCGGTTCAGGGATTGCCACGTTTGATTTTGAAGGTAAAGCAATTGATTATGAAATTAAAATAAACAATAAACTTCCTTTTGTAAATAAATTTTTTGTAGCAAATGAAAATGAACTTTATATTGCGACTAATATAGGATTGTTTATTACTGATGGCAAAGTGATAAAGGAGATTCCTCTTGATTTAGATTTGTCACCTTTTGATAAATCAGTTATTTCAGTTTTTAAAGATTCTCATAATAATATTTACGCAGGAACATTTAACGGGTTATATTTTTCAGATGACGGAATAAATTTTAAAAAATATTCAAAATCTTCCGGATTGGATTCATCATTATCAAACAATTATATATATTCATTTTTTGAAAAATCAGAAAATGAAATTATGCTCGGAACCGCAGCAGGGATAAACATTTTTGATCAGAAGACAAAAAAAATTAAACTGATTGAAAACAATACATTGCTCAAAAAAGTGATACTTAGTATTAATAAAATTGGAAATCAATATTGGTTTAATACAAATTCCGGAATTTGCAAGTATGAGTTTGAGACTAATACACTAATCCAGTATAACAGTTCAAACGGTTTGAATGATGATTACTATTTTCCAAGTTCAGCGATAATTACTGATAACGGATATTATATGGGGGGTGGTCAAACGGAAATAACATATTTCAGACCAAATATGATTATTGAAAGCAGTTATAAACCTGAAATTATTTTTTCTTATATTAAAATTTCAGGGAAAGATTCTTCATACAACAAAAATATTAATTCTGACAGAATTGTTCTTGAACAAAATGAAAATAATTTTGAATTAGTTTATTCATCAACTGATTTTAATAATCCTGAAAATATTGAATACAGTTACAGAATAAATAATGGCGTTTGGGAAAAACCGGGAAATATAAACAAAATCTTTTTCACAAACCTATCTCCGGGTGAATATAAGATTGATCTGATATGTACAAATTCTGACGGTGTAAGTAATAACTTAATTTTTTCAAAAATTTTTATTGTTAAACCTCCGTTTTACAAAACTTCATTATTTTACTTTGCAGTTTTTGCATCCGTTATCTTAATTTCATTTCTTTTTTATAAATTCAGAATTGATCAAAAAATTAAATATATTCTTGATATAGAAAGAGCTAAAGAATCGGAAAGAGAATCTTTCAGGAAACAGGCAGCTAAAGACTATCACGATGAACTTGGTCATAAACTTACAAGAATTTTACTTTACACAAGAAACATAAATAAAAAAATAAACGCAGGAAACGAATCGGACGTAATAAATGAACTTAAAAATATTGAAGAAACTTCTTTAAGTCTTAAGAATTCGGCAAGGGATTTAATATGGAGTATGAATCCGGTTGAAGATACTGTTTATGACCTCGCATTACGGGTAAAAGATTTTGCTGAGGAAATTCTGGAACCTGCAAATATAAAATTTCATCTGCAAATGGATGATTCCGAATTGAAGTATATTGATTTGCCTGTAATAGTAAAAAGAAATCTGATTTTTATTTTTAAAGAATCAATCAACAATGCAGTAAAATATTCTAACTGTGAAAATATTTATTTCAATATTAAATTTGATAAACTCGGTATTGAATTTAAGATAAAAGATGACGGGAAAGGATTTGATATATCAAACTATGTATCCGGTTATGGCATTAAAAATATTAAAGAAAGAGCACTAATCATAAACTCAGAACTGTTAATAAATACTAATAAAAACACAGGAACAGAAATTACTTTGATTTATAAAATTTCATCTGATAATTTAATATATAACTTAAATTAAAATGATAAAAGTTTTAATTGTAGAAGATGATAAAGTAATACGTAATGAATTAAAGGATTTGATAAATTCAGACGATGATATAGAATGTATCGGAGATTTTGAATCATGCGAGCTTGCTTTGGAGTTTCTGAAAAATTCAATACCAGATGTTATATTAATGGATATATCATTGCCCGGAATTGATGGAATAAGAGGTATGAAACAAATATTGGAAAAATATTCCGAAATTGATTTTATAATGCTTACCGTTCACTCTGACTCTGAATTAATTTTCAAAGCGATAAAATCAGGTGCTTGCGGATATCTTGATAAAAGTGCTACCGAACAAAAAATAATTGATTCAATTAAAGAAGTATTTTATGGCGGAGCACCTATGACGTCAAGAATTGCTAAGCTTGTGGTTGAATCTTTCAGACATAAACAAATTCAGAATGAAGATTCATCATTGAGCAATAGGGAAACTGATGTTCTTGATTTGTTATGTAAAGGAAAAACTTATAAAGAAATTTCTTCTTCTTTAAATATCACCGTAGGAACTGTTCGCCATCATATTAAAAACGTTTACAGGAAGTTACACGTTCATTCCAAATCTGAGGCTGTTGCCAAAGCCTTCAAGGATAACTTAATCTAAAATTTTTCCTCTCATATATATGAGATATTGCTGCCTGAATTAAATCTGTATTTTTGTATAGAAAAAATTTTATGTCAGCAAATTTAACAAATATAATTATGAAGATATTATTTATAATCTTGGCAATACTTTTATTCTGTGAAAATTCAAGATCACAGCAGTTTATGAGAATAACAGATATGTCAAATCCTATTATCTCAGATCCCGTTCCGTCCGGAACTTATCATGGTGCATCATGGGTAGATTTTGATAATGACGGACTACTCGACTTATTTGCAGCGAGAATGGGTTTATACAAAAATCTCGGAAATGGTAATTTCGTGAAACTAACAACGGTGGTGTTTCCTCCTGAAGCTCAGGGGAATACTTGGGCTGATATTGATAATGACGGCTTAATTGACTGTTTCGTAGTATCAACAAGTGCAAACAAATCTTTTTTATTTAAAAATACGGGAAACGGAAATTTCTTAAAAATAACTTCGGGTGTAATTGGCGATTCTGCATTTAATACCGGATGGGGTTGTGCTTTTGGAGATTACGATAATAATGGATTTGTTGATCTGATAATAGCAGCGGCAACGCCATTTGGAATTGTAAATCATCCCTCAGTCTTTTATAAAAATTCTATTGGTAATTTTGAGAGAGTCAGTTCATTTGAATTTACTAATGTATCTGCGGCTTACACAATTCCTACTTTTGAAGATTTTGATTTAGATGGTGATGCTGATTTATTCATCGGAAGCGGACCTGCGAATAATATTGGAGCAAGGGATTATTTATATTATAACACTTTGTTCCCAAGTGGCACTGCCAATTATTCAAGAATTGATACGGGTATATTGGGTACTGATATAGTTGACGGTCAAAATTGGAATTGGGTGGATATTGATAATGATGGTGACCTTGACGGATTTCTTACAAACTACTCAACAGGTATCAGAAACAGATTGTATATTTATCATGGTAACGGCTATTATACAAAAGCATCAGCATCAGAAGTTGGAACGATCGTATCAGAAACTTCTCCTTATCTCAGCAATAACTGGGGCGATTTTGATAATGACGGAGACCTTGATGTATTTATAACAACAGACGGTGGTGTTCAAAATAAATATTTCGTGAATGATGGAAGTGGATTTTTTACAAAGGATGATGCAGCAGGTTTAAACGGTGGATTTATCTCTACCTATGGTGCAACCGTTGGTGATTATGACAACGACGGTGATTTGGATATTTTTACACATGGAAATCTTGCTTCTAAAAATTTATACAAAAATACTGTTATAAATTCTAATAAGTGGATAAATATAAAGTGCATTGGAACTACTTCAAATAAATCTGCCATAGGTACCAGAGTGAGAGTGAAAATAAACCTATCCGGTTCTCCAAAATGGCTTACAAGAACTATAAATTCTCAAAACGGATTTAATTCTATGAATATGCTGAATGTCCATTTTGGACTTGGTAATGCAAACATAATTGATTCACTTGAAATCTACTGGCAATCCGGATTAAAACAAACTTTTACAAATATAACTCCGGATAAGTTTTACACAATTACCGAAGGTCAAAGTCCGGTAGTAAATATAAAATCACAAGGTTCAAATGTTCCAAATAATTTTGAATTATTCCAAAATTTTCCAAACCCGTTTAACCCTAAAACTAAAATTTCATTTCAGATAAATAAAAACAGTGTAATAAGTCTGGAAATATTTGATTCAATGGGCAGAAAAATTGAAACTTTACTTAAATCAGACTTGGCTTACGGATTTTATGAGGTGAGTTGGGATGCCGAGAAATATCCGTCAGGTGTTTATTACTATTCGATACGTTCAGAGGATTTCTCACAAACAAATAAAATGGTATTGGTAAAATGAATCCTGATTTATTTGAAGTTTACAGTTGCAATTCCCCTGTCATAGAAGCAATGGATTGTTTTAATAATAAAGATTGGTATAATGCTTCACTATTATTTGAAAGACTTGCATATGAAGACTCAATTGATGAAATAAATTTTGTAAGACTTTTAAATTGTTATGAAAATCTTAAAGATGAATATAAATTTAATTTTTGGTTAAAAAAATTTCGGAAAACCGGATTTGGTATAAAATTTTATAAGACCGTTTGTGAATTAATTTGAATTCCGGTTTTGAATATGGGGATACTTCTTCTCCGGAATCAAAAAACATCCGTTGAGTAAATTGACGGATGTTTTTTTATGCAAATTTTTCAGAATTAAAATTAATAATTCGATAGATTATATTCATATAAATGAAATCCCTCTCAGCATTACTTCCGTACTTACGAAAATACCGAAAAAAAATTTTCATAGGTTATCTGTTTATTCTTCTACATTTAGGACTTATTAGCATTTACCCTTTAATAATTGGTGATGCTATGGATAAGATTACCAATGGTATATACGGAACCCCTATTTATCTCGATATTGCTTATGCCTTAGGATTAACAGTTATAGGTGGATTTTTCCTTTTTCTTACTCGTCAGAATATTATCGTTATGTCTCGAGAAATTGAAAATGATTTACGATTTGACTTTTTCTCTCACCTTCAAACACTCTCAAAAAGTTTTTTTAACAAAAATTCCACCGGCGACCTGATGGCAAGAGCTACCAGTGATATAAATAATATAAGAAATTTCGTCGGTCCGGGAATAATGTATTCACTTCAGACTTCAACAAGACTTACAATAACATTAATTATATTATTCAACATTAATTCTTTTGTTACTTTAGTTGCCTTAATTCCGCTTCCGATAATTACAATACTTGTTTATAAAATAGGAAAATTTACTTTTAAAAGGTCACTGAAAGTGCAGGAATCTTTTTCAGAAATGACTGCAAAAGTGCAGGAATCCTTTTCCGGTATCAGAGTAATCAAAACTTTTATAAGAGAGAAATATGAGTTTTCCGAATTTGATAACATTTCTAAAGATAATTTTCAGAAAAATCTGAACCTTGCAAAAATACAATCATTTTCTTTTCCGATGATGTTTCTGTTGACAGGTATTTCAATTATTCTTGTTATTTACTTCGGTGGAATTAAAGTGATGGAAGGTCAGATGACATACGGGAATATTTCAGAATTTATAATTTATATAGGTCACCTCACCTGGCCTATGATTGCATTCGGATGGATTATAAATCTTTTTCAACGAGCATCCCCATCAATGGGAAGACTTTTAGAGATTATAAATGCAACTCCTGAAATCAAAGATAATGTTGATACGGATTTAAAAATTTCAGATAAAAATTTAAAAGGTGAAATATTATTTGATAATGTTTCATTCAAATACCCGGGAAGTGATAAATATATTCTGAAAAATATTAACCTGAAAATTAAGAATGGCTCAACTCTTGGCATTTTAGGACAGACTGGTGCCGGTAAGTCTTCATTGATAAACTTACTTCCGAGAATATTTGATACCGAAGAAGGAAATATATTCATTGATGGAATAAACATTAAAAAAATTCCGATTAAAGTTCTCCGTGAGATTATAGGCATAGTTCCGCAAGAGTCATTTTTGTTTTCAAATACAATAGAAAAAAATATTGCATATTCCGATGATATACCTAATTCCGGAGAAGTTTTGGTTGCCGCGCAAAGTGCAGGGCTATACAAGGATGTGATAAATTTTCCATATAGATTTCATACGATACTTGGTGAAAGAGGAATTACACTCTCCGGAGGTCAAAAGCAAAGAACTTCATTGGCAAGAGCATTATATAAAAAACCGGAAATACTGATTTTAGATGATTCCCTTTCGGCTGTTGATACTAAAACTGAAGAAGAGATATTAAATGAATTGAAATTAATCATGAAAGACAGAACTAACATAATTATATCTCATAGAATTTCTACGATTAAAAATGCGAATAATATAATTGTTCTCAAAGATGGTGAAATTTCTGAACAAGGCACTCATAATGAATTAATATCCAAAAACGGGTTCTATTTTGATTTATATCAAAAACAACTGTTGGAGGATGAAATATCAAACTCATGAAACTAAGAATTTATTTTAGATTAAACTGATGGCTGAATCCGGCAAACAACAAATACAGGAAGAAGCAATAGATAAAAAACTTGATAAAAATCTTTTAAAAAGATTATTGTCATATTTTAAACCTTATAAAAAGTATATAATATTTGCTACAATTCTGACAATAACCGTATCTGCATTAGCAGCAGTGAGACCTTACCTGACACCTATCGCTATTGATGATAAAATAATGAATAATGATATTAACGGTTTACAGTTTATAATTATTATATTACTTTCAACGCTTATAGTTCAGGGAATTGTTCAGTATGGTCTCGGATACCTTACGGCATGGATAGGGCAGAAAATAATTTATGATTTAAGAAAAAAAATATATGAACATATACTAAGACTTGATTTAAAATTTTTTGATAAAAATCCTATCGGAAGGTTAGTTACAAGAGCTACATCTGACGTTGAAGTTTTATATGAGGTATTCTCTTCAGGAATAGTAACTGCTTTTGGAGATATATTTACTTTAATTTGGATAGTAACTTTTATGTTTATACTTGACTGGCAGCTCGCACTTGTTACACTTGCCGTACTTCCTGTTTTGATTTATGGTACATCAATTTTCAGAAATAAAGTCAGAGATTCATACAGAAGAATTAGAATTCTTATAGCAAAGATTAATTCTTATGTTCAGGAACACATTACTGGCATTTCAGTTGTTCAGATGTTTAACAAAGAAAAAAAGACTGTAGAAGATTTTGAAAAAATTAACAGACAGCATACAGAGCAAAACAAAAAAAGTATTTTTTACTATGCAGTGTTTTTCCCATTTGTAGAATTAATCGGTGCTGTTTCGGTTGGACTGATTATCTGGTATGGCGGAGGTCAAACCGTTCAAGGTGCCATAGAGATTGGTGTATTAATTTCTTTTATTCAATATACTGAAATGTTTTTCAGACCAATTAGAGATTTATCAGAGAAATATAATATCCTTCAGACAGCAATGGCATCAAGCGAAAGAATTTTTGAAATATTAGACCAGACTTCTCCGGTTAAGGATGTTGCAAACCCGGTTAAATTAGTTGATTTCAAAGGTAAAGTTGAATTTAAAAATGTAAACTTCAGCTATTCTGAAGATAATCCCGTATTGAGAAATGTTAATCTGAAAATTAATCCTGGTGAGAAAGTTGCATTCGTAGGGGCTACTGGTGCCGGAAAATCTACAATCTTAAACTTGATGGAAAGATTTTATGATGTTGATTCCGGTGAAATATTAATGGATGATGTGAATATAAAAAATCTGAGACAGGAAGACCTCAGAAAACATATTGCTACTGTCCTTCAGGATGTATATCTGTTTTCCGGAACTATAAAGAGTAATATAACCTTAGGAGATGAAAATATTTCAGATGAAATAATTTATACAGCAATTGAAAATGTTGGTTTAATGCCATTTATTAATTCACTTGAAAAAGGTATTCTGCATCCTGTTAATGAACGTGGCACAATGCTATCGACAGGGCAGAAACAACTGATTTCATTTGCCCGTGCACTTGTATATGACCCCGAAATATTAATGTTAGATGAAGCAACATCATCGGTGGATACTCACACAGAAATCTTAATTCAAAAAGCAATTAATAAACTTATTGACAACAGAACTTCAATAATAATTGCACACCGATTATCAACCATTCAAAAATGTGATAAAATAATTGTTATGCACAAAGGAGAAATAAAAGAAGCAGGCACACATCAGGAATTGTTAAACTTAGGTGGATTGTATTATAAGTTGTATGAATTGCAGTATAAAAACGAGACAGTATAAATTTGAATAAAAATAAATTAATAATAGCTTCAAATAATAATCATAAAATATCTGAACTTAGAAATATTCTTTCAGATTTGAATAATATTGACATACGTTCTTTGAGAGATGAAAATATTTTTATTGAAGTTGATGAAACGGGGGGAACACTTGAAGAGAATGCATATCTGAAAGCATCAGAAATTCATCAAATATCAGGTTTACCTGTAATCGCTGATGATACAGGACTATTTGTTGACTCACTAAATGGAAATCCCGGAGTTCATTCTGCAAGATATGCCGGAGAAAACTCTACGTATAAACAAAACTGCGTGAAATTAATAAGTGAATTGAACAAATTAAAATTAAATTTTTCGAGAGCAGAATTTAAAACTGTAATTTGTTTCATAAATGAAAAAGGTGAGGAAAAATATTTCGAAGGAATAGTGAAAGGTAAAATTATAACCGAATTCAGAGGTGAGAATGGTTTTGGGTATGATCCGTTGTTTATACCTGATGGATTTGAAAAAACTTTTGCTGAATTATCAGATGATGAAAAGAATAATCTTTCTCACAGAGCAATGGCAGTTAAAAAATTTGCCGAGTATTTTAAAAAATTAGTTTAAGATATTCTCTAAATTTAATATACCAAGATAAATATCAAAATTCCCTTTTCTACCGTCTGTCCAGACTGAAAAAAGTTTATCATTTGATATTATAACAGAATTGTAATCCCCCATATAATTACCTCCAACCACTATCGGATAAGGATTGAATGATGATGTGGAAATTTTCAAATCTGAAAAATTCTGTCCTCCATTTAGAGAATAACTCAAATATGAATTTATCATAATATTTTTTTCATCTTCTCTTGAATCCTGATAAATTATAAAAATATTTCCGTTTTCATCTTCTGTAATCGCAGGTAAAAACTGATCATTTATACTATTATCATTCGTTACTTTAGATGGCATTGAAAAATTTGAATTATTTATTTCAGATGCTGTAAAAAATATATCGGCATTGTCTTTTCCATTTTTGCCACAGTATGCTATATAAATTTTATTATACTTTTCTGAAATCAGCATAACAGGGTCTGAATTTATTCTAACTCCAAGATTATTTGAAAATTTTATTACACTTTGTTTATCTATTTCTCTTCCGGGATTTTCAAATTCTGTTACTCTAATATCTGTTATATAAGAAAACTCTGAATCTGATTCTATTAATCTAATTTCATTTTCTGCTGAGTAAGAAACATAAAATTTATTGTTGAAATACTTTATATTTGGAGAATCCGGATTTTTATCTGAAATTAATTTGATTTTTTTGTTTTCGCCGGACTTATCTGATATACATATGTATAATTTTTTCTCTCCTGATTCTTTTTTAATATATGTAACATATAACTTATTCTCAGTCACAAAAATTTTCGGCTTATCAAATTTTATTTTTCCTGTTTCATTAGATTCAATAAATATTTTTTTTTGTTCAGTATTGTTGATGTTTGAAATGTTTAATACGATTGAACTTAATTTATTACTGTTTCTTTCTACTGATGTAAAGTAAATATTTCCTTCATTATCCGATGTAGCATCAGGGTCAGCATATGTGTCAAATTCATTGACCAAACTTAAATTATATTCGTAAAATTTATTACCATTATCGGAAGAATAATATCCGGTTACAGTTCCCTTTTTTGTAAAATCATTGCAAAAAATAAATAGATTATTTTTTTGTGAAATAATTATTGGTTCTGAAACTCCGGGTTTAAAATTTACTCTCTTATTTGAAATAAATCCATTTTTGCTTTCGTCTTTTGTAAAATAATAACCTTTTACACCAAATTTTTTAAAATACAATTCTTCTCTCGGAGCTGTTTGCAGTCCAAGTTCAGATTCTGTCTGTGAATTATTTATAAAAATAAAAAAAATAATTCCCATTAACATAAACAGCGATAAGAAAATATATCTATATTGTTGAAAGTAATTCAATGAATTTGTTAAAAATATTTATACAATATATTTAAATTTACAGATTAATTCAGTAGTATGAAAAAGAAATAAAAATTGTATTGACATAGTGAAACATAAATCGTATTTTTACGATATACGATATAAATAAAATGGCAGCACCAAAAAACGAAAAATTCAGTAAAGAACAAATTGAAATTGCAAAAATTGCAAAAGTTATTTCTCATCCAGCAAGGATTGAAATTATAAAAACACTTGCTGAAAAAAATATGTGTATTTGTGGTGAAATTGTTGACCTTGTTCCGCTCTCTCAGTCAACAGTATCTCAGCACTTAAAAGAATTGAAAGAAGTTGGCTTGATAAAAGGAACAATTGATGGTGTGAAATCCTGCTACTGTATTGACTGGACACAATTTGAAGAGAAAATAAATCTGTTAACAGAATATTTTAATAAACTAAAAGGACACAAAATAAAGTGTTGTTAAAAAAAAAGGAAAACCAATTAATGGAAAATTCAGAATTAAAGGAAATCGTAAAAGAAAAATACGGTGAAATTGCAAAGAAATCTTTAAAAGGAGAAGAAGCGAGTTGCTGTTCTTCATCATGTTGTGGAACTGATGAAATATCTGATATGAGTGAAAGTTACGATCAGTTGTCGGGGTATAACCCCGACGCTGATTTAAAACTTGGTTGTGGAATTCCAACTGAGTTTGCACAGATAAAAACAGGAGATACCGTTGTTGATCTCGGTTCAGGGGCTGGGAATGATGTTTTTATAGCCAGATCATTTACCGGAGAATCCGGTAAAGTGATTGGTATAGACTTTACAGAAACTATGGTAGAAAAAGCAAATTTAAACAAACAAAAACTTAAATATGAAAACATTGAATTTCTTATCGGAGATATTGAGAATATCCCCTTGGATTCTAATTTTGCTGACGTTGTTATTAGCAATTGTGTATTAAATCTTGTTCCGGATAAATCTAAAGCGTTTACTGAAATTTACAGAATATTAAAACCCGGAGCACATTTTTCAGTTTCGGATATAGTTGTTAAAGGAAATATACCAAATGATTTAAAAAAAGCGGCTGAAATGTATGCCGGATGTGTATCAGGGGCAATTGATATAAATGAATACACTTCAATTATTAAAAACAGTGGATTTACAGATGTAAAAATTCAAAAGGAACGTGAGATAGAGATACCGGATGAATCATTAAAAAAATTCTTGAGCGAAAGTGAATATAAGTCATGGCATAATTCAGGAAATAAATTAGTCAGTATAAATATTTTCGGAAAAAAATAACTTAAATTTTTTAAATTCCGGTAATTCCCCTGCCGGGATTTAATATTTAGTTAACTTTAAATAATTATTTTGAGATATGAATATTTCCATTTTATTTGTTTGCATACATAATTCAGCACGATCTCAAATTGCGGAAGCATTTATAAATAATTACTATTCGGATAAATTTAAAGCAGAATCTGCGGGAATAGTACCCGGCAATCTTAATCCTTTGGTAGTTAAAAGTTTAAATGAAATCGGAATAGATATTTCAGGGAATAAAACAAAAAGTGTAAATGATATTTTGAATACAGGTAAATCTTTTGATTATGTAATTACAGTTTGTGAAAAAGAAGCCGCAGAAAAATGTCCTGTATTTCCCGGAAATGGAATTAAACTTCAATGGTGGTTTCTTGATCCGTCAAAATTCACCGGTACTGAAAGTCAAAAACTTGAAGAAATTTCAATAGTTCGTGATGAAATAAAATCAGCGGTTGATAAATTCGTTGAAGAAATAAATTTATAAATGAATTGAATAATTTCAATTTGTTTATAAAATTGTTTTCATGACTCCGGTATATATACAGAGAATAAATGATTTCGTCGAANNGTATTGATGATGCATTGGATGAAATTGATCAGTTTTCATCAATAGAATACAATCAAATAAACATAGAAGCATTCCGGACAATTCATCACAAATACAAACCTACATTTGATATATTTGGTTTAACAGAATTAAAAACGGTATTTGAAGAGAATAAAAGTATATTGGATAATCCGCCTATTGATTATAATTTATTTAATCAAAATCTAAAAAACTGCCGTGAGATAATCTCAAAAATTAAAACAACCATTCAAAAAGAGTTTCAATAATATTTAAGTAAATTAAAATTATGTAAAATAATTTAATTCTTAAAAAAGGTGTTTTTTGTTTTGATTTAATTATTTACATTTAGAAAAATAATGGAGGATATATGAAAAATTTCATATTAATTATTACCACGCTTTTAACCGCTATAATAACGCCTTTAAAAGCACAAGATTTCAATCAGGGAGTAACATTTAAACCTGTCTTTAATACGCTTTATGATTTGCAAAGCACAAGTTCACCGAGAAACATTGTCCAAAATCCTATGAACCGAGATGAAATTCATGTTGTGATGACTCATTCAGGTTATGAGGATATTACATTTCAAAACAGAGTAACAAAATATTTTTACAGTCATGATGAGGGAGGATTTTGGTCATTTATTGCCGATGTTCCATTAGGCAATTCTTCATTTCCAAATATTTCACTTTCATCTAACGGAAGTGCTTTAGTTGCTAACCATTCCCTTAATTCCGGACAAATGTCTGTAAACGTATATAGTGATGCTGTTGCAGGTTTAGGTGCATTTAATACATTAAACCCAAAATCACAATTTTCAAATTATTCAGGACTTTGGGGAAAGGTCTTGGGGTTAAATACGATTCAAGGAGTTGGTGATAACAAATTTATATTGATTTCTGCCGACAACTTAAGACCTGTATTAGTTGGAAAATCATTAACGACTCCAAATTTTGTAAATTCAAATTCCACACCTGATTTTGATGTTGCGGAAGGATATTCAATCGCAAAATCTGCAGGAGGGAAAATTGGAATCGCATATTTGGGATCGGGTGTTGATATGAATGATGTTTTTTTTATTGAATCAACTGATCACGGCAATACATTTTCTACACCGATAAAAATATTTGACTGGGTTGACAACGGTTCCTACAGTTTAGGAGCATTTAAAACAGTGAGTTTAGTTTATTATCATAATTTTCCTTATGTAGCATTTGATGTTGTGAATGTGAATAATATGGGAAGTTATCTTCCTGATATTTCTGCACAGTTGCGAATTTGGTCAAATATATATCCCGGTACTGACCCGAGCAGAAGCAGAGAAATAGCTACTCCATTTCAGAAATATATCTACACCGGGACAACAGAATTGTTGGCGTCAGTATGCAGACCTTCATTAGGAGTATTTAGAACTACTGAAAGTCTAATTCATGATAATTCATTATTTTTAACATATAATGTTGTAACACAAAATAATATTAACGGTGAAAATTTTACGGATGTAAAGTTAACAAAATATTTGCCGTCAAGTATGATTTTTCAAGGTATCTTGGACATAAAATTTCCCGGACAACAGCTTGATTATAAATATCCAAACCTTTCAGAATATTCAGTCGGAAAAATGGCATTGGGAATGTTGGTAGATTCTATGCCCGGTTCATTTGTAAATGGCGGACAGAAATCACTCGCAACATATTATTTTGTATCTCTTGATCAGTCGAAGTATTGGTTTTGGAATCCTGTTACAAATATTGAAACTGAAGGAATTATAGCAGATAAATTTTCATTAAGTCAAAATTATCCAAATCCTTTCAATCCGGAAACATCAATTAAATTTTCAGTTCCTGAAAATGTGAATGTGAAACTTTCAGTATATGACTTAACAGGAAAATTGGTTTCGGTATTGGTTGATAAACAAATGAATCAAGGAGAGTATAGAGTTAATTTCAATTCTAATTCACTGCCGGCAGGAACATATATATATAAACTTTCTGCAGGAAATTTTTCAGAAACAAGGAAAATGGTGTTAGTGAAATAGAATTACACGCATCCTGTGTTCAGATATTTACAAAATATCTGAACACAAGAGATGTTAAAAGTGCATATGTGAAGCTCATTAGGGTTCCGATTAAAACATACTCGGTTTTTTTCTCCGGTTTGTTTTTATCACTGTATCGGAGAATTGATTTTGCAGCGATAAGCAAGCCGACAGCTTCATATTGATTTATTAATACAAATGTAACGATTAATATTCTTTCAAGTATTCCAATCAGCAAACCCGCACTTTCCAAACTGTCGTTTTCTGTTTCATCAGCTTCAAGTTGTCTTCTCCATTTTGCGGTAATCATATTAATAAGGCGACTCGCAGGGTAAGTATTTAACAGATATAGCATAAGAGCAAGAATTATTTTATTAAGTTCAGCCATTTTCTATTTCACATTTCTTAAAATAAACAATCTTGAAAAATTTATAGCTTCCTTCAGTTCATTCCAGTTAGAAAGTTTTACTCTTTGATTTACCGATGCCTGAGTAATTTTAATTTTTTTGGAAATTTCAATTTGGTTATATCCGTTAAGTGCGTAATAAACAACTTCTGCCTGTGGAAAAGACCAGTTTTGGATTAGCGGTTCCATTAAAGTACAGATGATTGAGAATATTTCATTAAACTGTTCATATCTTGAAACAATTTTAATTAACGCGTCTGAATTTTTCATTTCGTCAAGTCCCCTACCGGAATATACAAATGCTTCGCCGTCAGATTCAATAATTTTTGATCTAAGTTTATTTACTTTTCCGATACCAATTGAAATACGTGCATCAGGTTTAGAATTTTTTATTTTGATTCTGGATTTAATAATATATGCTCTTATATATAGTGCGACCAGCAGAGCTTCTGCAGGATTTTTTATAACACCTTGGAAGCTATCACCTCTGAAAATTTCAATTTCTCTTTCTGTGATTCGTTTTCTTTCAAGCTCGGCAAAACATTTTTTAAGTTCAGAAGTAAGTTTTAATTTTGACTTAGCGTCAAGCTGTGTGAAAGAAACAATATCGCCTGTGATTACTGCTTTAAATTTCATTATAGGTTATATGACCTATATTTATAGATTATAGGTTATATGACCTAATTTATAAAAATCCTGTGAATATGTCTATACTAATTGTGGGTGTGGGGTGAATGGAAATGATACACCACGATTTAACACATTTTAAACTTAGTGAAATCGGGACGGGATTTCATTTACAGTTAAGAGATTCTTTCCCGATAAGTCGGGGCAGGCTGTCGCTTCGCTCAGAATGACAAAAGTGATGTCATCCTGAACGAAGTGAAGGATCTCATGTCTTAGATTCTTCGGTCGCAAGCTCCTCCCCGTAGGGGCAAGCAGAATGACATAAGTTCTCAAGGGATTCTTCGTCGCTTCGCTCCTCAGAATGACAGAAGTCGTGTCATCCTGAGTGAAACGAAGGATCTCATGTCTTAGATCCTTCGGTCGCAAGCTCCTCCCCGTAGGGGCAGACAGAATGACATAAGGTGAGGCTCCTTCTAAGGGGGCGTTGTTAATAAGTTCTCTCAGGAGAACGTAGTAAGAATGAAAGTATGTTTAAGATTCGGATTTAAGAAAAATATCGCCTGACTTTCTGAGAAGAATAAAAAATGATAAAGAAATAAATCCAAAAATTGAAATCATAATCCAGGCAACATCATAGCTAAACTTTTCAGCAACAAAGTTTGTGATAACCGGAGAAATCATAAACGCTACACTTCCAACAAGTGAATACCATGCAATGATATTTTTATGCGATTCTTTTTCGAGAGATGCCGCAATTGCCCAAAGATAAGGTAAGCATAACATTTCTGATATTGTAAGTAGCGTTACAAATATAATTTGGGTGAACAACGAAGTCCCTGAAAGTAAGATTAGAGAAGAGAGGGCTCCGATTAATAATCCGAGAGCAACCGAAACAGAATTTAGATTTTTTTTACCAATGTAATTAACAATCTGAATTTCAAACAGAATAATTATTAGAGCATTTCCGCTGATAAGTAATCCGATTGTGCTTTCATTTATTTTGCAAAAATCTTTTAGATATAGAGGATAAGAATTGAAGAATATAAAAAATACAGTGTAATAGAAAAGAATAACAATTATAAAATATAAAAGTCTAAGATTAGTTTTACCTTCGAGAGTAATTTTATTTTTAGGTTCAACTTTTTTATCGTTGAAATTTCTCAATGCAATTAAAATGAATGTAAGAGCGAGCCAACAGGTAACAGCATCAACCCAAAAGAGGGCTGAGTATGAAATTGTTGTGAGAAATCCACCAAGTGAAGTGCCTACTGCGAAAGCTATGTTAATTGCCAGTCGGTATAATGCAGATGCTTTGGGAAGATTTTCAGGTTTTAGTGATTGTGTGAAAAAATAAAGAGTTGCAGGTCTTGTCCATTCCTGTACACATCCGAGAATAAAAAGCAAGATTGCAAGTAAAATGATACCGTTTGAGTAATATACAAGAATTAAAAATACTCCCATTAAGGAAAGAGAGAGTTTAATTGTTTTTAGACTACCGAATTTTTTAGCGAAGAATCCGCCGAGATAAGAACCGACGATAATACCCGCACCCATTACACCAATAAGTAAGCCGGTTTCTGCTATAGAAAGATTTTGTTCTTCTTTAAGCCATATGCTGAGGAATGGCATAACCATTGCCCCGACACGATTGATAAACATAACAACGGTGAATATCCAAACTGTTTTGTCTAAACCTTTATATGCTTCTAAGAACTTTTTCATTTATATTAAAACTTTTTTCGAGAATTGATACGAATTTAACTAATTGTATTTGTTGAAACATTTCCATAAGTCCCTCGACTTATTTGTTTCCGCAGGAGTCCTCATTTATATTTTTTTTTGAGAGGGACTCCTGCGGGAGAGGGACAACCGTTATGTCATCCTGAACGAAGAGAAGGATCTCATGTCTTAGATTCTTCGGTCGCAAGCTCCCTCAGAATGACATTAGGTGAAGCTCCATCCCCGTAGGGGCAGGCAGAATGACAGAATTTTTCTAATCCTCCCCCTAAATCCCCCTCCAAAGGGGGACTTTACTCTTTCCTCTGCTGCATCCACTCCCGACAAGTGTTGGTTTTCGCAGGGGTTCTCAAGGGATTCTTCGTCGCTTCGCTCCTCAGAATGACATTAGGTGAGGCTCCTTCCCCGTAGGGGCAGGCAGAATGACAGAGGTTTTCTAATCCTCCCCCAAAATCCCCCTCCAAAGGGGGACTTTCAGAACACTCAATTTATAATTGAGAATTTATTCGTTACAAAATACAAATTGTAAATCATTTAATATATAAATCACTTATAGTATATTTGAAAAATAATTTTTCTAAAATGCGATATATTATATTTTCGTTTTTATTTACTTTTGGTTTCATCACCGGTGAGTTAAAATCTCAAAGCGAATATCAATCACCTTATACAATCAAATATACTTTTTCTAAGGATTCATTGATTTATGATATACTGAATACGGACAGAGGGGATTATAAAAATTCTTCCACAACGGAATATTCAGATTGGTATTCAAGTGCGACAAAGAAAAAATACGGGGGATGGGGACCTGCAACAATTCAATATTCAACACCGGAAATAATAAACGGAAGATCAGCGGACTGGATGAGAGAGAGACTGATAGCAGTTGCAACAATGTTTTTGGGATATGGATATCAGCATCATCACATTCCGGATTGGGATCCTCCGACCGGATGGCCATGGAAAAAAACCTGTATGGGTTCAAACGGAAAAGGAGTTGATTGCAGTAACTTTACGGCATATATATATAATTTAGGATTTGGAGTAAAACTAAACAGCAATACACTTACACAATCAAACACACAAAATTTATCAGATATAAGTAACGGACTATTTGAAACAGCAGAGTTAATTCAAGAGCCGGCATCATATGAAGATTTTGTTACAACTTTCAAACCCGGAGATTTGTTATTTATAAAAGCGGCAAACAACAAACCTGTATCACATGTTATAGTTTGGCTTGGATATATGGGAGTAAATGCAGACGGTTCGCCAAGCGGAACACCATTGATAATGGACAGTCACGGAGCGGAAGTGAAAGATTCAAACGGAAATGAAATACCCTGCGGAATACACATCAGACCGTTTGAAAAAACCAGTTGGTATTACAATAAATTTTCACATGCTTTGAGAATTATCGGTTCGAGATAATAAAGATATATTAAAGAGCAAAAAAGGTGAGATGAAAAACAATATATCAATACAGATATTACGGTCATTCAGTAAAAATGATTTAAAAGATTTTGAAGATTTTATAAATTCAACCTACCATAATTCCAATAAGAAAATCACGATACTTTTTGGAGTGATTAAAAATTCGTTTAAAGCACAAAATGACAATTTACTTGAAAGAGAAAGTTTGTTTAAAAAGTTATATGCAGGAAAAGAATTTAACAATCAGATTCTAAAAAATTTATTTTCAGAATTTCATAAATTGATAAGACAATACCTTGCCATAAAACATATAGACAGAAATCTTCCACAGCAGAATTTATTTTTTATAAATGAACTCCTTGAACGGAATGCCTTGCAAATAGCCGAGAGATATATAAATGAAGAGTTGGCAAAGCTTGATGATAAAGAGATACGAAGCGAAACGCATTTTGAAGATAAATTGAATTTATTAAATGCGATTGATTTGATACAGGTGAATTATGATTCATTTGCAAAAAAGCCTGAGATATTTATAAGCAGGGGTAATTATTTAATATTAATTTTTTTCATAAAGTTATTTGAAGATTTAAACGATAATCTTTTGATAGCGGAGAATTTCAAATCTGAAGCAGATGTAAACCCATTAATGAATTTTTTGAAATTTATTGACCTGAACGGATATATAGAGTTTATACAGAATCGTTATCCGGAGATAAGTGATTTAATATCGATTTATTATACGATGTATCTTTCGAGAGTGNNGAGAGTGGATAAAGAAGATGAATCACATTTTTATAAAATGAAAGAATTGATTTACAAAAATGTAGAAAGATTAAATGACCATACGAAGTATAATTTCTGGATTTTTTTACAAAATGCAGTTTACTCAAATTACGGATTGAAGAATATAAAATTTAACAAAGAGTTATTTGAGATAAATAAATTTTTTCTGAAGTTCAATTTGTATGATTCCATATTTAAAGGATATATTCCCGGCATGGCATACATCAATATAGTTACAAATGCAAATATAGCAGAAGAGTATGAGTGGGCAGAGGGATTTATAACTGAATATGCGGAAAAGATTGAACCTGCGACGAGGGAAAATTTTGTGAATATAGCAAAGGTTATGATTTATTTTTCTCTTAAAAAATATGATGAGGCACTTGAGGCGAATTCAAAAATTAAAACTGAATCAATCACAGAAAAAATTAATATAAGATTTTACAATTTGATGATATATTTTGAACTTGGTCATTTTGATTCAGCAGTGAACGAGCTTGAGACACTTCGAAAGTATATTAATTCGCTTAAAGAGAAAGGGAAATTGCCTTCATATACAGAAGATATAACGCTCAGGGGGATTAAACATTTTTCAAGATTAATAAATGCCGCTGCCGGGAATAAGAAACTTGACTATGCGTATTTTGTTGAAGCGGAGAAGGATAAGTCGTTCAGGTTTAAGAAATGGGTTTGGAATAAGATGGACCGAATGGTGAATCAGTGATAGATTTATGAGAAAGAACGATGGGGGGAACATAGACTATGAATTTTGTTTACGCAGGAGTCCTCTACGAGAGANNAGAATGACAGATAAATTTCAGAATGACAGGGACAAACGCAAGGGGGACTTTGTAAGTTTTGGTTTTATAAATAGTGGTGGCAAATTGGTGTAAAAATGGTGGCATTTTGTTTATAAGAAGTTTTATAAAATTTGTTTTTAAAAATTTATTTTAACAATAACTTATCTATTTATCAGAGGAAAAAAAATTATTCAATTTTTGGTTTTATGTAATTTTCAATATTATTATCATTTTCTTCATTTAGTGTATTGTATCACGCTTT
>DKKL01000019.1 GCA_002455255.1 Candidatus Tepidiaquacellales bacterium UBA6667
TCCGGAATTTATTTATATCAGTTAAGTGTGAACGGAATTATTCAAACAAAACGAATGATACTCACAAAATAATTTTTTTTACTTTATAGGTTTTAAATTTAAAGGGGGCAATAGTCCCCTTTTTTTATTTTATGCTTTTGGAAAATGTTAAGATGTGTCATTCTGAGCAAAGCAAAGAATCTAATTCATAGTTTTAATCTAATATCCTTTTCAGAAAGATCGGGACTTCAGGAAGACTCTTTATTCCGGATGACATTTCTTTATGTAATTGGTTAATTCGTGGTAAAGTCTGTTTTCGCTTTGTAAGGATGTGTATTATTAATTGATATAATATTTATGCTTTTGGATGAGATTTCTCATAAACTTTTTTCAGTTTATCCGCTGATATGTGTGTATAAACCTGAGTGGTAGAAAGAGAAGAATGACCAAGTAATTCCTGAATAGCCCTGATATCAGCACCGTTTTCTATCAAATGAGTTGCAAATGTATGCCTTAAAACGTGCGGTGATTTCTTTTTTAAATCGCTTACACTTGAAATACTTTTTCTAACAATCCTGTAAACATACATAGGGTAAAGTTTTTTTCCGTTTTTATTCAAAAACAAAATATCAGAATTTGAAGTATTTATTAATTTTCTAATTACAAGATAATCATTGATTGCTTTTTTGCAATTGTCACCAAAAGGGATTATCCTTTCCTTTCTTCCCTTCCCCAAAACTTTCAAAGTATTATTTGTAAAATTAATATCGGATAATTTCAGGGTTAAAAGTTCAGCAGCCCTCATACCTGTAGAATAAAATGTTTCCAGAATAGCAAGCTCAAGAATACTTAAATCTATTAACTTTTTACTATCAAATAATTTTTCAGTGTCTTTCTGTTTTAAATATTGAACAAGTTTTTTTGCTTTTTTAGGAAAAGTTAAAAACGATGCATAATTTTTCGGAATTATTCTTTTTGAATACAGATACTTGAAAAAAGATTTTAAAGTGGAAATTTTTCTTGAGACAGAACCGGCGGAATATTTAAATTCTTTAGTCTTTTCCACATTGAACATTCTGCTATTCGGGTCGGCAACTTCAGCGAGAAAAGATTTTAAAATGTTCAGGTCAATTTCATCAAATCTAAAACCGGATGTGATAATGAATTTTTCAAACTGATATAAATCATTTTTATATGAGATAATGGTATTTTCGGAATAATTTCTGTTATTCCTAATATCAGCAAGAAATTTTGATATGTGTATTGATAATACTTCTTCCAATTTTAAATTGCATCAGACAAAGTTGAAAAATTAAAATCTTCAACTTTAATATCCGGAACAATAATTTTCATATATTCGGTTTCAGCCCCAATTACTTTTTCTTCTTTAGACATATCGGTAAGATTTTTCAACACATTTACAGGTGATTCATTAAACCTGAAATTTTTCACCGGATATTTTATTTCACCGTTTTCAATGTAAAATATTCCATCTCTTGAAAGCCCTGTGAGTAATATACTTTGAGGGTCAACAGTTCTAATATACCATAATCTGATTACAAAGACACCTTTATCAGTATTTTTTATAAGCTCTTCCAGAGATTTGTTTGTTCCCGTCATAATTAAATTAGCAGGATATGGCATCACAGGTGAATTTGTTTTTTCCGCCCAATATCTGTTAGAAAATAAATTTTTCAAAACTCCGTTTTCAAACCATGCAGTTTTGAACAGAGGCAAACCTTCCCCGGTAAACGGTGTAGTTGGTGCGATTGGATTTTGAGGATCAGTATATATATTTACTTTATCGCTTAGTAATTTTTCACCTATTTTGTTACCTTTGTCTTTATCTGAAAAGAAACTTCTTCCCTCATCTGCTGAGCGTCTGTTCATAAATCCGATAAGTTTCCCAACCATATCACAAGTAGCCATTTTTTCCAAAATGGTTGTATATTTTCCAGGTTTCAGTTCTATTGGTTTTTGTGATAAGACTGCTCTGTCCATACAGGTTTTAGTCAGCTCTTCAATTTTTAATCTGTTTAAATCAGCGAAATTTCTGTGAACTTTACTTGAACCTGTTCCGTCTTTAGTTCTTGAAGTAAATGAAAAATCAAGTTCTGTAAATGGATGATAAGCAAACAAACCTTTTGAGTTTCCTACAGATGTAAATCTGTCTTCAGTTTCAAAATATCCCGCAGAAATTAAATCTCTCTCACGAGATTTTCCTAAAACATAAGAAACAGTCTTTGCTCTGTCAGAAGGTGTAGCGTTTGCAGTAGTTTCAAAATATTGATTTACATTTAGATAAGTCTGATTTTTGTCTAACAAAGGCATAGACTCTTCATTTTCAGGACTGAGTCTGGCTATCTCTTCAGACTGTTGAACTCCTTTTTTGATATCTTCATCGCCAATTGAAGTCAGTTCAATATATCCGGTTTTTTTACCAAAGTTAGAACTGATTCCAACTGAGATGGTATCAGCCGAACCGCATGTGGTAACGTTATTTACGGCAAATCTGATATTCTCTTTAATTCCACCTGAAACGCTAACAGAAATTGAATCAGCTTTTGAAAATGAAATAACCTTTTCAATTAATTTTTTAGTTTCTTCTCTTGAAAGTTTCATATCAGATTTGTTCTTTAGTATTCAAAATATTAATGTTTCTGAATCTTGTGGGTGAAGAACCATGGCTAACGGGAGCAACCTGTCCGGGTTCGCCTTTGCCACAGAAAAAAGAACCTCCAAGTTCATATTCACTTTCATCACAAATTTTATCGCATGAATTCCAAAGGTCAACAGTATTCCCCTGATAGGCAACGTCTTTTAACATTCCCTGAATTTTACCATTTTTAATATCCCAGAATTCCTGACCTGTAAACTGAAAATTATATCTTTGCATATCAATACTCCAACTGCTATCACCAATTATGTAAATACCATCATCAGTTTGTGAGATTAATTCATCAAGCGAAAGTTTTTCAGTTCCCGGTCTTAGAGATAAATTTGGCATTCTCTGAATCGGAAAAGATGACCAACTGTCACCATAAGCACATGCGAATGATTCATCCTGTCCGACAAGCGGAGCAAGCTCTCTTGTTGTTTGGTAGTTCACAAATTTTCCGTTTTTAATAATATCCCATTCTCTTGTTTTCACACCATCATCATCATAACCTCTGCTGGAAAGACCATTCAATTGATTTTTATCCGCATATAAATTTACTATATCAGAACCGTATTTTAAATTATTGAGTTTATCAGTTGTCATAAAACTTGTACCTGCATAATTTGCTTCATAACCCAAAGCTCTGTCAAGTTCCGTAGGATGTCCGCAAGTTTCGTGAATAGTCAGCCATAAATTTGACGGATGTAAAATAATATCTCGTTTCCCGGGTTTTACACTTGGAGCTTTCAGTTTCATTTTAGTATGTTCAACGGCTTGTTCCACATCTTTTTCGTATGGATAATCAAGTAAATATTCATAACCCATCCCGATAGGTTGAGTAAAGGTTTCTCTTGATTCAAACTCACCTGTTGTTTTATCAATAACCGTAACATCAGTTCTTGCCCAAAGTCTGTATAAATCCTGCTCAATAAAAGAACCGACAGATGAAGCAAAAATTTTATTTTCATTTACAAACCACATAAATGAATTTACAAAATTAGCACCTGCAGTTTTTGCAATATTATTTGCTCTTATTTGAAAATCTACTTTATCAGCGATACTTAAATCGAATGGATTCACTCTAATAGGAGTTGTCCATTTATCTATATATGATGGGACACTTGCTAATCTCACAGGGCTAACCTGTAAGATAGAATTTGCTTTAGCAATTTCGCATGCCTTTTCTGTAATTTTTATTACTTCAGATTCATTAAGCACCGAATTAGCTGCAAAGCCCCAGGTACCGTTCACAAGCACTCGGACACCAAAACCAAAATTATCTCCGTCTGAAATATATTGTACCTTATCTTCACGAGTACCGATTCTTTGGTTTCTGTTTTTACAGATTCTAATGTCTGAATATTCAGCTCCGTTTTTCTTAGCGGTTTCAATTGCAATGTCACACAGTTTTTTATACTCATCTACACTTAAAGACGAACCCGAAAAATTTGGATTAACTTCACCGTTTAATAAGTACCGGTTATATTTGCTGCCTGCCTCAAGCAATGCCGGAGTAATAGCAACACCACAACAAGTGTAAAATGAATTTTTTAAGAAATCTCTTCTTTGCATATTAAGCATTTAATGTTTCTTCTTTTTTGTTTTGTTCAATTGTTTCAGCCGGATATTTAGTTTTACACTGTGTACACTCAAGGAAATCACCATCTTTTTTAGTGTTTTTCTTCACTAAATATTTTTGATCACAGTTTTTACAAGGGATTAAAACCGGTTCGTAATTAGTTATAAAATCACACGCCGGATAATTGGTACATCCGTAGAAAGTTCGTTTTGCTTTTCCACCTTTACGAGCAAGGATTTCCCCAATGCCACATTTCGGACAGGTTATACCAAGCGTTATCGGTTTTATTCCGTTACATTTCGGATAATTTGAGCAACCATAAAATTTTCCAAACCTTCCGACTTTCACCACCATATTCGCACCGCATAGGTCACAAACTATTCCCTGAGCAAGCTCCAGATTTTCAGCCTGTTCTTCCGGTAAAGGCATTGATGCTTTACATTTCGGATATTTTTCACATGCAAGGAATTGCCCGTTACGTCCCCATTTTTTCAGCATCACAGCACCTGTTTCTTTTCCACATTCAGGACATTGAATATCAGTTTTTTCAATCAAACTTTTTTTAATCTCGCTGCTTGCAGTATCGGCAATGCCCAAATCTTTGCTAAAAGGAATATAAAAATCATCAAGAACTTGTTTATATGTTGATTCCCCATTTGCGATTGTATCTAATTCTTCTTCCATTTTTGAAGTGAATCCATAATCAATTACATCTTCAAAATATTTTCCAAGAATTTTATTTACAGTCATTCCAAGATTGGTTGCGTAAAGTTTTCTTTCATTCAAATCAACATATTTTCTGTCTATAACCGTAGAAACTATCATTGCAAAAGTACTCGGTCTTCCAATTCCTAAAGTATCAAGTTGTTTAATAAGACTTGATTCCGTATATCTCGGAGGTGGATTTGTAAAATGCTGAGATTTATTAATGCTTATAACGCTTAAATTATCATCAACATTTAGATTTGGTGGAATAATTGAATAATCCTCTTCATCCTTTCCTGTTTCTTCTACATTATCTTCATATACTTTTAAAAATCCTGAAAACTTTACAACACTTCCCGTTGCTTTAAAAAAATAATCTTTTTTATTTCCTTTAGGAGAGATTGCTTTTATTATAATAGTCTTTTGATCATAAATTGCCTGAGACATTTGAGAAGCAGTAAATCTTTGCCAGATAAGAGTGTAAAGCTTTAATAAATCTTTATCTAATTTTTGCAATGATTCAGGAGTTCTGTTTATATCAGTTGGTCTGACAGCTTCGTGAGCATCCTGCTGATTTTTTCCTTTTTTACCGGTTGATTTATAATCTGTAGTATATTCTTCTCCGTAATTTTCTTTTATAAAACTCTTTGCTGATTTAATTGCATCATCACTTACTCTTGTAGAATCAGTTCTCATATAAGTTATCAATCCAACAGTTTCACCTTTAGCAACTTCCACACCTTCATATAATTTTTGTGCAAGCATCATTGTTCTTTTAGGAGCAAATCCGAGCCGAGTGGAAGCAGACTGTTGTAAAACGGAAGTAGTAAAAGGTGCCGGAGCATTTCTTCTTACTTCTTTTTCCTGAATGTCAGTTATACGGAATTTATTACCCTTTAACTCTTCGGTTATTTTATGTGCTTCATCAATATTAGGAATTTTCGGATCTTCACCGTTAAACTTTAAAGTATCATCATTAATCTTATAAAGTTTAGCATTGAATGGTTTTGACCCACCGGATGGTTTACTGAATAAGCCTAAGATAGACCAATATTCTTTTGGAACAAATTTCTTTATCTCTTCTTCACGTTCACAGATAATTTTCAAAGCGACAGACTGAACTCTACCGGCAGAAAGACCATAATAAAAAGATTTCCAGAGAAACGGGCTTACTTTATAACCCAATATTCTGTCCATAACTCTGCGAGCCATTTGAGATTCAACAAGATTTCCATTTATATCGAGAGGATTATCCATCGCCCTCTGGACACCGGTTTTAGTAATCTCTTCAAACAATACACGCTTGATGTTTTTATTTATTCCTTTTATTTCATCAGCAATATCAGCCGCAATTGCTTCACCTTCACGGTCAGGGTCAGTTGCGATATATATATTACTGACTGTCGAAGAAAGTTCTTTTAATTTGTTAACAACTTTTTCTTTACCTTCAATTACTTCATAATTTGGTAAATATCCGTTTTCAAGATCAACACTGATTTTACTTTTCGGAAGATTTTTGATATGCCCGACAGTGGCTTCGACAATATAATCTTTACCAAGATATTTGTTTATTGTTTTTGCTTTTGAAGGAGATTCAACTATTACTAAAGATTTTCCCATTTTAAATTTTTGCGGGTTGAGTTAATGAATTGTTTCGTTATTTTGATTTATCATACGTGAGACAATATCTTCTTCATCTTTTGATCCGAGTATTAAACTGCTAATATAATATTTTATATCAATAACATCTGCTTTAACATATCCTGAAATAAATATTTTTTCAATTATAGACTCTACGTCGTATTCATCAAGAACTCCAAGTTCAAGCATTTGGATAAGGTAGCCCATAGCATCACGAGTAAGAATATTTTTTTCAGCGGAATGAAAAAATCTTTTAGACAAAGATTTTGTTTTTTCCGCATTGAATATATTTTCGTTTTCCGTAAATTTCAGATTTAACCAAGCGAACGCAGTATTAATTTCAGCATTGGTATATCCTTTTTTGGATAAAGGTTCAATATCAATTTCGTTCACTGTTTTAGAATCATTAATCTGACTTAGCAAATATTCTATAATTTCTATAATTTTTTCCTGCATCTGTTAGACTTTTTTTAAATAATAATTTTCTTTTTGTTTCATCTTTTTTTTCTGTTCATTCGTTTTATCTTTATATCCGCATAAATGCAATATTCCATGAATAATAACTCTGGTTAATTCAGTTTTAAATTCCTGTTTAAAATCATTTGCGTTTTTTTTTACAGTTTCCACTGAAACTATAATATCACTTAAAATTTCTTCTTCTTCATCATACTCAAAAGTTATTATATCAGTTGCAAAATTATGTTTTAGATAATTTTTGTTGTAATCCGTAATTGTTTTATCACTGCAAAAGAGAAAATTCAGTTCAATGATATTAAAATCTTCAAAATCGGATAAAAGTTCAACTATTTTATTTATCCTTTGTTTAAGAAACAGTTTTTGGCTGTTTGTTAAAAGATTCTTTTCATACGTAAGTGAAATTTCGGGTTTAGAACGTTTCGATTTTTTGGCGAGCATTAATCAGGTATTTCTTCCGAAACAGATAAAGCAACTGCTGAAAGTAATTTTTCCGAATTTAATTCTGAAAAATCCTTTGACAATACATCTTTATCAACGTTAGAATACAATGCACAATCTCCGCGTTTTGAAATTATTAATCCTGATAATTTATCGCCTGTTTCAGAAATAAAAATTATTTCTTCCAGCATCTGGCTTATTATTATTCTTTTGCAATTCTGAAGTTGCAAATGACAATTGTTTGTATAAACTGATATTAAATAATTTTCTTCGTTACTTTTAACTTCATCAGGAAACATCTCAAGATGTATTTTGTAATTAGTTGCTTCATTCTTTATATCAAGTATAATTGAATTTTCTGTACTGCTGAATGAAGTATCAAATAATTTTTCAATACCGGAAATTATTTCCTTATTTTTTTCATTGATAATACTCAATAGAAATGCCTTTCATTAAAAAAACCCCGGCTTAATTAAAAACCGGGGTTTGAAATAATGTTAAAACTTATACTGCTCTAACATTTGATGCCTTCATTCCCTTACCATCTTCGATAAGTTCATACTCGACATCCACGCCATCTTCTAAAGTCTTAAAAGATTTATCTGTTGCGATTGCTGAAAAATGAACAAAAATGTCCTTTCCATCATCATCAACGATAAATCCAAAACCTTTTTTAGCATCGAACCATTTGACTTTACCTTTCGGCATTGTCTCCTCCGTTAATTTATTACTGTTAATTCAAATACATTCAACACAGACTAAAATACTTAAATTTATATTTGAATTAATCAGTGTAAGACTGTGTTAATGTAAAAATAGACATATAATATCATATATTCAATTATATAACTCATAATTGTGAATATTTATTATTTTATTAATTTTACCTCTGTTCGGTAGGTTTTCACATAATTTACATAATTTTGAGCACTTTGGGCTACTCCGTCAATTTCTTCCGGCTTTAAATCTCTGATTATTTTTCCGGGAACTCCGGCTACTAATACACCTTCGGGTACTTTAAATTTTTCTTTTACCAATGTTCCTGCCGCTATAATCACATTACTGCTTATTTCACAATCGTCAAGTAATGTAGCGTTCATTCCGATTAAAATATTATTTTTTAGTTTGCATCCGTGAACTACTGCATTATGCCCGATTGTTACATCATCTCCGATAATCAACGGATAATAATCGTGGAATACATGAAGTGTGCTATTATCCTGAACATTCGTTCGCTTCCCGATTCTGACAAAATTCACATCACCTCTGATTACAGAATTGAACCAGACACTTGAGTCATCGTCAATTTCAACATCACCGACAATGTGAACACCGTCGCAAATATAAACTGTTTCTTTAATTAAAGGAGTTATACCCTTATATGAATATATCATTTTAAATCTATTATAATTTCATTATCGTTATTAAGGTCAGATTTTAATTCAATTTCAATTTCACCCATTCTCAATTCTTTATTATCCACAGGAAACAAATCTTCATTTTCTCTTGCCCATTTTGCAGCAATTCCGTTTAAAGGAGAAGTTACATTATAATTTTTATACTGAATCATTTCACCAATTTGATAAATTATATCAGCCAAAGTTTCACCGGGAGCCCAAAAGTCACCAATGCAAATATCATTTGGCGATGCTATCCTGAAATTCGGATGAAAAATCTCAGTCAGCATAAAACATTGTGGTTTAATCTTAGGATAATCTATGTGCAGGTAAATTTCAATTTTATGTTCAGAAATTTTTTCGATTATTTTATTTTCTTTAGTTGACTCAGGATTTAATTTTATTCCCGTAATATTTTTATATATCACAAAATATCTTTCAGGTATATTATCATCACTGTCATCATAAATTAATTTTATATAAGGATGATTATAAAATTCATTTTTTAATTTTTCAAAATCTGACTGAATTCTTCTTTGTCTCGGACTCATTTTCCAACCGGAATTTTTAATTTAGTTAAACCTGAAATATCAGATTCATTTTTTAAATTGTTAAGTTTCATAATTTCTTCATATCTGTTTGAGTCATTCAAAAATCCGAATGCTATTCCCTTCAGATTGTCACCCTCTTTAATTTCATATTCAAAATAATTTCCTGATAATTCATTTTCGATAATATGATCTTCAAGTTTTTGGTTCAATGCATTATAATCACGTTTAAGATTTTCATATTCGATTAAATCGGCAGTAAGAAGTTTTATATCATCTTTCATCGTTGTAATCTGAAACAGCAAAAAAGCAGAGACTCCTAAATTTATAATCAATATCAAAATCAGAAAAATATTTTTACCGCTTTTGTTTTTGATGTTATCATTCATATTTTCATTTTTAATTTCTTCAGAAGGTTCAATTTTTTCAGGGTTCTTAATAATTCTGTAATTATCCGTTTTAATTATATCATTATCTTTCCAAACAAAAAAACCGGTTTGATTTAACACAGGGTCAAATACATAAGCCACATTAAAATATAAATTAAAAAAATTTTTCTGAATAAATAAATCATATTCTGACAGAAAAACAGAATGACCGGGATGAGAATGATACCAACCAATAATTATTTCATCGGGATATTTATTCTCGAGTTCATCATTTATCTGTTGCCATGTTTCCGGCGTGAATGTAAGCCGAGATAAACTTGAGTTTATATGATCTGCTTTTATAAAATGTTTTATATAAACAAATTTTTCACCTGATACCAATTCACAGTTAAAACCGGTCAAGACTCCACCAAGTTCATTATTTTTGTCTGAAGATAAATGTACATTTATACCTGTAAGACAATCTTCATCAATAAAAATTATCAATTCATTTTTATTAAAATCAATTGATGAAGTTTCGGGAAAGTTATTAAAAATTTTAATTTTATTTTTTAAATTGCTTTCCAAATTAAAATTCAATCCCTTCCCTTGCAGGAATTCCCGCGTCAAAATAATGTTTCACTTTTCTCATTTCAGTTATTAAATCTGCTTTTTCTTCAAGACCATCCCAAAGCTTATGTCCTGTCATTATAAATTCACAGTTTTTATTATTTTTATAAATATCAATCAATTCTTCTACCTGTTCTTTTTTAAGCAAGTGATATGCAACTGCTGCGACTGCTTCATCAAGTATTATCACATCATACTTATTGCTTTGGAGTAATTCTTTTGCAATTTTGAGTCCACGCTCTGCTTCTGCAAAATCTTCTTCCTGATTTTTAAACCTGAAAGTGCCGTCTTTGTTCATTCTTTCGCAACCGGTAGGATAAATTTCAATCGGGTAACCAATCTCACTCAGTTTTCTTAATATAATTCTTTCTGAATAATGTTCGTTTTGCCCGTCATATCCTTTATCAAACTGCACAATCGCTACTTTTTTACCGGCACCGATAGCCCGAATTGCCAAACCCATAACTGCAGTAGTTTTTCCTCTACCGTATCCGTAAGGTATATGAAAACAATTTTTTTCTTTATCACTCAATTTTTTATAATTTTCAATAGTCTGTTTAATTTTTTCATTATACTTTGTGCCTCCTGTTTTTTGAAGCTCGTCTATAATATCTTTATTTTGTATATCTTTATCTTTTTGCATAAAATTTATTTAAAATAAAAAGGGGCTAATGCCCCCCTTTGTTCAATTCACAGGTTTATCATATTTTTCAAAAAACACTTCTTCGTTTTGTGGATCGTAAAATTTTCTTATCCAGATTTCAGAAGTATCTTTTTCGTTATATATATTTAAATAATATATAGTACCGCTTAATCTCTCCATAGTTACTTTTTTTGAATTTGAAGCCAATGGATATATTTGAGTAATTAAATAATTTTCTAATAATTCATCTTCGGTTTCAAGCAATTCATTCACAAGTGAATAACCAAACATTTCATCTTTTTCAAGTACAACTGTATCTTGATTTGATTGATTTTCCTGTTTTGTATCGTCATTTTTTCCACATCCGGAAATAAAAACAATACTTACAAATATTAAAAATAAAATTTTCATTATGAGATTATCCCGAGTTCTTTTCCGATTTCACCAAATGTTTCAAGTATTTTATCAAGATGTTGTTTTTCGTGAGTTGCCATATATGAAGTTCTAAGCATTGCCATATTTGCAGGTACACCGGGTGATATAAATGCATTAACAAAAATTCCCGCATCATAAAGTTTTCTCCAAAACTGAAAAACCAACATATCATCACCTAAGATTACAGGAACGATTGCACATTGACCGTCAATTATTCTGAAACCCATATTTTTAAATCCGGTTCTCATATAGTCAGCATTTGCTATTAAACTTGTAATTCTTTCAGGTTCAGCAATTAATATATCAAGAGCGGCATCTGCAGCAGCAACAGAGGCAGGAGTTGGCGATGCAGAAAAAATTAACGCAGGTGAATGATGTTTTATGTAATTTATGACAGCCCTCTCACCGGCAACAAATCCACCAAGCGAAGCAAATGTTTTTGAAAAAGTACCCATTGTCATATCAACCTGATCATTAAGTCCAAAATGAGAAGCCGTTCCCCTTCCGCCTTTGCCGATAACACCTGTCGAATGTGCATCATCAACAAGTATTCTCGCATTGTATTTCTTTGCGATTTCTACAAGTCTCGGAAGATTTACAATTTCACCTGTAGTAGAGAATACTCCGTCAGTAACTAATAACTTCGCAGCATCAGCGGGAAGTTTTGCCATAACCTGTTCAAGAGAATCCATATCATTATGTTCATATCTTTTGAACTCGGCAAACTGACCTTTTGTCATAAGGTTTGCGGCAACTATACATGCGTGATTATCTTTGTCAGAGATTACAAAATCACCTCTTTGAACAAGTGTAGGAATTATACCCTGTGCGGTTTGATAACCTGTTGAAAATAACAAGACAGTTTCTTTTTCAAAATAATCAGCAAGTTTTTCTTCCAGTTTATTGTGCAGGTCAAGAGTTCCTGTCAGATATCTTGAGCCCGAGCAACCCGTTCCGTAATCCTGAATTGCTTTAATAGCAGCTTCTTTAACTTTTGGATGAGCGGTTAGCCCGAGATAATTATTCGACCCTGCCATAATTATTTTTCTTCCTTCAATCTGAACAACAGGACCTTCGTTTGCTTCAATAGCTCTAAAATAGGGATAAAATCCCATTGCTTTCACTTCATCAGCTCTTTTAAAATTATAACACTTCTGAAATAAATCCATTTAACCTCTTTCTTATGTAAATTTTGTGTTTATTTAATGTAAAATGTTAAAAAAATAGAATAGAAAATACTAATATTAATTTTTAACTTCTATGATATTTTTATTCAAATTTAACGATTTTAATGCCAAAAGCGTTCATAACAGGAGCTACGGGCTTTGTAGGAAGCCATCTCGCTGATAAATTACTTGAAAAAGGTTACGAAGTTTACTGCCTGAAAAGGTCAACATCATCCACAAAATGGCTTGACGGAAAAAATGTAAAATATGTTGACGGTGATTTATTCTCAAATGAAGTTCTAGAGAAAACAATTAATGAAATGGATTATGTATTTCATGTTGCAGGTGTTGTAAAAGCCAAAACAAAAGAAGGATTTGAAAAAGGTAATAATCTTGCAACAAAAAATTTAATCGAGATTACATATAAAGTTAATCCGGAAATTAAAAAATTTGTACATATTTCTTCCCTTGCCGCAGCAGGACCAACACCCACAGATACACCTTTGACCGAAGCAGACCAATGTAACCCGATTACAACATACGGAGAAACGAAAAGACAAGCGGAGTTGGAAGTATTGAAATATTCCGATAAAATGAATGTAACTATAATCAGACCACCGGCAGTTTTTGGTCCGAGAGATGCTGAGATACTTGTATATTTCAAAACATTCCAATCAGGTCTGAACTCCGTAATCGGATTTGGTGAGAAATATTTAAGTTTAGTGTATGTAGAAGAACTTGTTGACGGAATAATACTCGCCGCAGAATCAGAGAAGTCAAACGGTCAAATTTATTTCATTTGTATGGATAAAGCATATAACTGGGATGAGATCGGCAGTATAACATCAAAAGTTTTAAACAAAAAAGCACTCAAGCTCGCACTTCCCCATTCAGTTGTTTTCACTGTGGGTTATATTGCAGAATTTTTCTCAAAATTTCAAAAGAATGCTGCAACATTAAATGTAGAGAAATGCAAAGATATTACGCAAACAAGATGGGTTTGTTCAAACGAAAAAGCCAAAACCGAACTTGGTTACAAACAGAAGTTGTCGCTTGAAGAAGCATTTGTGCTAACAATTGATTGGTATAAACAAGCCGGTTGGTTAAAAAAATAATTTTTAAAATTTCTAAGATTAAAAAGATTGATTGATATAAAAAAATATATTTCAAACGAGATAAAAAATTCGATTCCGGAGATAAATCAGGAAATAACTTTTGATAATCCAAAAGATCAGAAACACGGAGACCTCACGACAAATATTGCTTTGGTTTATTCAAAACTGTCAGGCAAGAAACCAAGAGATTTAGCTCTTGAAATTTCCGAAAAATTAAATCTTGATAAAAATTTAATTTCAAAAACCGAAATTGCCGGACCCGGATTTATAAACTTTTTTATTTCAGATGATTATTACAGAAATATATTAAATGATATACTCGCAAATAAAAATAATTTTGGTAAATCTACTTTAAACGAAAATAATACTGCAAACCTTGAATGGGTTAGTGCAAATCCTACAAAGCCACTCCACGCAGGACACGGAAGACAGATATGTCTCGGAAAAGCAATAGCAAATTTACTTGAATGGACAGGTTATAAAGTAACACGCGAATATTATTACAATGATGCCGGAAACCAGATGAATAAACTTGCAGAGTCAGTTTATGCAAGGTATATGCAAATATTCAATCCTGAATTTCCATTTCCCGAAGACGGATATCAAGGTGAGTATATAAAAAATATTGCACAGTTGATAAACGGGATGAGAAAAGATGCATTAAAGAATACATTTAAAAATGAAGAAGGAAAAGAGTTTTTCAAAACGGCGGGTGAAAAATATAATTTTAAAATTATAAGAAATACACTTAACAAACTCGGGATAAATCACGATATATTTTTCAATGAATCTGATTTATATAAAAATGGTGATATTGAAAAATTAATTGAAAAATTCAAATCAAATGGTTTGGCTTATGAAAAAGAAGGTGCATTGTGGTTGAAGATGGATGAGGCAGATGGATTTGATAAAGATAAAGTAATAGTAAAATCAACCGGTGAGCCGACATATCGCCTGCCTGATATGGCATATCATATAGATAAAATAAATCGCGGATATGATTTGATACTTGATATTTTTGGTTCAGACCACGGTGATACATATAAAGAAGTTTTATACGGAGTAAAATCTGCAGGATATGATATATCAAAAATAAAAGTAATCATTCATCAGATGGTAACTTTTAAAATGGGAAATGAATCGGTCAAGATGAGTGGGAGAAGCGATACATCATATTATTTGGATGAATTGATTGATGATATCGGGGCAGATGCTACGCAGTTTTTCTTTGTAATGCGGGGAGCAAACACACATCTTGATTTTGATATTAAACTTGCAAAAGAACAATCGGACAAAAATCCGGTGTATTATCTACAGTATGCTTACGCAAGGATATGCGGAATTTTCAGAAATGCAGAAACGAATTTTCCGGATTTAATAACTGACAATATTGATACAAAAGTTTTAAAAACAGATGAAGAAATAAATTTATTAAAAACCCTGAGCAGATTTCCGGAAGAAGTTGAAGATTCCGCATCAACATTTGAACCACATAAAATAATTACATATCTGAACAAAGTAGCATCAGATTTCCATACATTTTATCACAATAACAGAGTATTGGATGTAGAACAACCCGAACTCTCGAAAGCCCGATTGCAACTCGCACAAGCCACAAAGACTATACTAAAAAACGGATTTGACATCATCGGCATATCCTCACCTGAGAGAATGTGAATGGAAATTATTAATCATTTGAATTTTAATTTCCTAAAAGTTATAATCTGAAATAATCCATAAGTCGAATGAAACGCCTAATTATTTTTATATGTCTATTTATTCTATATAATATAAATCCAGTTCAATCTCAATTATTAGATAATCAATTTTTATTATTCAATAATCAATACAATGGACCATATAAGGTTGACGAAATTCTAAACAAAATTAAATGGGATGAACTTGTTAAATATTGCAAGGATAATAAAGATTGTTTTATTTATGAAATTAATGAAGATGCAATACATCAATATAAATTTAGCTCAAGAAAAGACGATTCTCAGTTTTACTTAGAAGTTTATAATTATGAAATTCTAAGGTTTAAATATTCTATTGATTCAAAATTTTTAAAAAATAATATAGATTTTTTTGATCGTATTGTATATATGAAATATGTTCGCGAATATTTTAAAGATATTCCACCAGAATTCATTTTAGATTCAAATATAAATAATTCACTTTTGGAGTCTTATTATTCATTACTTGGCTTAGGTGGCTCTATTGAATATGGATGGATTTGTGAATATTCATCCGTCGGATTACCAACCCAACAAAGGCAAGCTTTAATGGAAATTATGAAATACGGCTATGGTGATATTATATTACAAAGATTATTAGCGTATCCTTCAATAGAAATCAGGTTATATGCATTTGAAGCTTTATTTTACTCAGATCATATGCATACGAAATATATTGAAAATGAAAAGTCAATCTTAAAAAATTACTTAAAACAAGAAGATAGTTTAAAACTAAACTCTGATACTACTGATATTGAAATTAAAAAAGAATTACGGTCTATTAGGTTATCAATTAAAGAAATGAAAGATATTATTAACTATTCTGACGGGCTTTTAAAATTAGCTCCGGAGTTATCTTACATTGAAGATTTGAAAGACTCTAATTTAGAAGTTGTAACATGTGAAAATATGGGTTCATATAAATCCTATTTAACACCTATAAGAGAAATTATAACCGATGATTATTTAAACAATATAATTGAAAATTTTTCTGAGCTTAAAAAGCATTTTAAGTAATTTAATGAAACAAATGTATTCATTTTATTTAAAAATAAATTGTTGTTATCCTTTCAATTCTTAATCTCATAAATCTTCGTTATGTCTTTCGATAAATCTTTAAACCGCATTTCGGCTTTTTGTGTGAAGTAAATGCCAATATCCTGTTTTTCAGGGCAGTCGTTATATGTTGTGAACCAATCATAAGCTTTTTTATCATCCCCTGTCATATAACAATTATTAAAAAAGTTTTCTATCGCTCGCCAAAAATATCCGTTATAATCCGATTCTCCTTTTCTAAAATCCTGAAAAGTTTTACATACTTCTTCACCTTCTGAAAAAGTTATAAAATCACCATATAACTGATCATTAAATATTTCAATTGACAATCCAACAGGACTTTTTACTAATTCCAATTTTCCATTATTATATTTTGCATAATATTCATTCCACAATCCTAAAACTGCCGGTGACTCTTTCGTATCAATTCGCATTATCATATTTATGCTATCTATACTTGAGATTGTTAAACCCTGAATTTCAAACAGCGGCAAGTAAGAAATTTTTTTATCAATTAAATATGTTACTCCAAATAAGTAATATGGCGAAGCCCCTACTGAACAATTTATCAGTAATTCATCACTTCCGTCTTTGTTTAAATCTAATAGCCGATACTCTGTTACATCCTGAAATCCGACAGATTTTTTATCTTTCGCTAATTCGGTTTTTAAATCCCAATTAGTAGTTCCTGTATTTTTGTCTTTAATAATTATGTCAATATAGATTTCATTATCTTCGGTAAAACTTTCTGCTATAACATATATTTTATCACCGTAATTAATTTCATCTCTTATTTTTAACTCTTGTGAACAAATATTTTCTGATAGCAGTAATACACAAATAATCATTATTATATTTTTCATTTTCGATTTTAATAATTTAAATAAATTATTTTATTTATAAGAACAATTAAATAACATTATTTTTCTGAACTTAATAAAATCATATTTTAATATTTAATTTTTTACTAATTTATAAAAAAAATAATATGAAAACTTTATTCGCTTTTTTGGCGTTTGTTTTTCTATCCTCTCTTATCTTCCAAAATTCCTACTCTCAATCAGAACAAATACAAAAAATTAACAGGTTAAGTTTAAATTCTGAAATAATGAAAGTGAACTCTTCAGGAACATTCGAATATGACGCTTATCTTTTTTGTATGAGAAAAGTTGTTAACGGTAAACAGCTTCCCGCTCAGCAATATGACGATGTCAGTTACAGAATATACGCTGAAGCAGTTTTTCTTAAAGACAAAAGGGAGTTTGTAGATGTTGACGGAGTAACCTGTGCGGGAATGACTCTGAGAAGAAATGCTTTTGGTTTATACGAAGTAGCCGCTGATACTTCAAATATGTCTTCTCTCTCCCCAGGTGTTGTGTGGAATGTGCAAGGCGGTCTTTACACTCCTCAGTTTTATGAAGATATTACGTCATCATTAAAATTTCCGGAATTTTATTATATTCATTCATATGGAAATAACATTACATTAAACTCCGATGACCCCTGGAATATAACAGTTAGAAAATGGAAAGAAGATGCCGGCTTTGCACTGGAAAGACCGGATATGTTGTTCACTTGGATTCTTGGACCAACTAATAATCCGAATGATAACCTGCGAAATTTACAAGCGTGTGGACGATTTCAAAATGTAACTCAAACAGATTTAACCGCCGGTGTTGATGGTAAATATATAAGAAGTGTTTTTGAAGGTGCTAAAATTATTCCGGGTGAAGGATGTGCTGTGGTTAGAACTGTTAAACTTATTCCTAAAAATGTATTCAGCAGTTTACCTTTACCTATGAATCAAAACTGGTTATTTGTAATGATTGTTGAAACGGAAGTACCTGTTACTTTTAATTAATGTTTAATGATAAATTTAAATAAATAAGGTCAAATGACCTATAATTTACGATTATAGGTTAAATGACCTTATTTTTTACATCCTTAAAATACCTAATAACGAAAATCAAGTTCATCACGAATTTTCACGAATTAAACGAATTACACAAATGATAATTTAAAACTTCTAAATCGATTTGTAAATATTCAATACGAAAAACAACTTCACCACAGAAACAATCTCACCACAAAAACAATTTCATCACGAATTTTCACGAATTAAACGAATTACACAAATGATAACTAATTCGTGAAAAATTTTATAAATTTTATTTATCTAAAATATTCATTTTAATACTTGGAGAATTTCCATTTACATCTGTATAATACATTAACGAACCGATTGCCGGATTTACATTATAGTTTCCGGGAATTTGTGCTCTTAAGAGATATGAAAATTCATAAACATCACCATAAAGATGAGTAGCAAAAAAAGTTACTTTATCATCTCTAATGTCTTTATCTGCGTACCACCATCTCCACCAGTAATAATCATATCCTGAAAAATCTTTTTCACCTTCAATGTTATATGCCCAGTCATCAGTTATTACTTCACATCCCGCAGGGATAGGGTCTTCCAGCATAAAGTAATTCAAATTATTTTCTTTTGAATAAACTCTCACTTTCACAAGCATAACATCACCTGAATAAACATTACCGTTAAAATAATTTTTTCTGTAAACAATTCAGNNTATTCGTTATACTTTTCAAGAATGCTGTATTCCCTTTCGACTCTGAATCCGTTTTCATAAGCAATTACATTTTCATCAGCAGTATAGAAAGTAGTTGCAGATGAAAAATACACTTTTCCATTTCCTGTTTTTTCGATTCTTACAATATTATCACCTTGCTTTAAAATTGAGTTCTCAATTTTTATTAATTTATCTTTTTGGAATATGTCGTTTGGTGTAATTACAGAATTGATATATTCTTTATCGTTCACAAAAACTTTTAATGTATAATCAGGATTTAATTCATCTGAATTTTTAAGATAATCTACCATTGAAAAAATTATGAATGCGGTTTCTTGTGTGTTCCTCCAAGAAAATCCCTGCCTTTGAGACATTAACCATCTTACAATTTTATTTTTTAAATCACCACCATAGTTCATTTTCACTATTGCCTTTAGAGCCATTGCGGTAGTTTGCACTCTGTCATTTTGCCAACTGTATCTGAATTCCTGAGTTTCCCAATAGGCAGCACCTTCACCTGAATATTTAACATCATTAACAAGTTTAGAAAGCAATTCATTTGCTTTATCAGTATTTCCAATCTCGTTATATGTTAGTATCAATAAACTTAAAGCATAATCACTAAGTTTTTCTGAAAGTAATTTATCTGCTTGCTCTTCAATTAATACTTTTTGGTCAGGTGCTGAAAGGGAAAGTGAATACAAGACATACGCTTTTGTGGTAAAGTCCAAAGTATTTTTTGCCTGACGTTTAAGTGCGTTCACACCTTTTGTTTTTACATCTGATTTAACTTTAAAACCTGATTTATCTGCTATGTTTAACCCATAGACAACATACGCGGTCATAAAAGGATCAGACCCGTCATTTCTCCACCATCCCCAACCACCATCACTCAACTGGAAACCATAAAGTCTGTTAAGTCCTGATTCAACCATTTTGGGCAAGTCTTTTTGTGTCGCTTCGCTGATTGGTGCATTTAACTCTTTGAAAGCATTTGCAACAACTACTGTCGGTAAAAATCTGCTCATAGTCTGCTCTACACAACCATAAGGATATCCTGTTAGTTCATCAAGTGATGTCAAAATAGTTGATGCGAGTGAAGGAGACACTGTCAATTTCATATCGGCAGTTCTGATATCAGCATTGTAAGGAATATTAATATTTCTTATTTCAGTTTTTGAATAGTCATCAAAATCTGCAATTGTATTTGAAAATATTTTTAATCCGGATGGCTGTACAGGAACTTTTATTTCAACTGCATCTGATTCTTCATTTGTCAATGCTTCAACATAAAGTTTAGCTTCACCTGTAGGATTTGAGATTTTCAAATTCCAATCAACTCTGACTTCTGAGTTTGAATTAATTGTTAAAATTTGTTCTGCTGCATTTTGTAAATCAGCATTTTCTGCTTTGAATTTTATTGTAGTTCTTTTGTCAGAATTTAGATAGTTATGAACGATAGTAGAAATGGTTACATTATCACCCTCCTGAAAAAATCGTGGAGTTTCCATTCTTACAAGCAAATCTTTTCTTGTAATTACGGTTCTCACATTTTGACCTACCTTAGTATCTTCAGTGATAACTCTTGATGTAATTCTCCATTCTGTTAAATTATCAGGATATTTAACTTCAACATAAGCGTAACCGTCATTATCCGTTTTTAAATAAGGTGACCAAAGAATAGCATCTCTGAAATCTGAACGAACTTCAGGGGATACATTTGAATCATCTTTATAAGATTCTGTTTTTTTGTCGACTACTTCTCCATCAACAATTACAATTGTTTCATTCGTCCTTCCACCTCTTATATTAATTTTGGGGGAGTCTTTTGTTAGTCCAGACTGGTTTGTGGAAATCTCTTCAGATAATTCATTCATTTCTCTGTCATCATATAAAGTTAATTCTTTAACTTCAGATTTTGATAATCTTATCTCTTTAACCCCGACATTTTTCTTTTTTAAAGAATATACTGATATTTCATATTCTCCTGCAGGTAGTTTAAACTCAAAGTTTCCGTTTTCGTCTGTAACTGCCGCTTCATATTCTTCATCAATAATTATAATAGCATCTTTTATTATATTTCCGGATTTATCCAATAATCTGCCCTTTACCGTTGCGAGTTCTGATTCCTTAAGCGACTTCACATTAAACCTTTCATAAATTGTCAATAATCTTGAGTATGCATAATTATAATTATTAGTATTATATGTAGTGCTGACATAAACATATTTTGGTCCATAGAAAAATTTTCTGATATCTCTTGTTGCTTCAGGTTGGATTGCATATATACTTTCATCAATAATTCCAACACCGACTTCTGCATTGCTCACAGGGTTTCCTCTGAAATCAAGCACTCTGAGTTTTAGTAAACCGGTTTCGTTAGGTTTATAAATTAATTTTGAAGGATCAATTTCAACCGTTAATAGTTTTTGTTCCTGAATTACGAGAAGATTTTTTGAACCGGTATATAAAATACCGTTTTTGAAATATGAAACTTCAAGTTTGAAATTTGAATTATATTTTTCATCAACTAATATTTCAAATTCTTTAGATATTCCCTGAATATATTCAGATTTATAATATAAAATATTATCGGATTCAGATGTTAATAAAACATTTGCGTTTTCACCCGGCAAGAATACAACTGTTTTTATAGTATCTCCCTGCATATAGCTGTCTTTATCAGTGAGAATTTGCACTTCATTATTTTCATTATTCCCCCAAGTCAATCCTGACTTATAAACATAAAAATTTGTCGAACCCTCAACTTTATTACCTCTGCTGTCATTTGAATATATTTCAATAACATAACTGCCTTCAGCATTATCAGGAACTTTAAAATCAGAAACACCTTTTCCCATCGAATTAGTTTTTCCTGTAAAGGAAGTAATTAAATCTTTTCTTTCTTTGCCGTCATTCTTTTCCCAATAGTATGTATATTTATAAATATTAACATTATAATCAACCGATACCGGTTTATCTGTGAAATCCATAGTAGTAACATTCAGTTTTGCATCTTCGCCCGGCTTATACATATATTTGGAAGTATTTGCAGTTATGAAAAACTGACCTCTTGTTACAAGGACAGATGTAACTCCGGAAATTTCCCTTCTTGACTTATCTGTTACTCTTGCCTGAATTATAAATTTGAAATCTGAGTTTTCATCATACCACCACCAATATCTTCCTGTGTTTTTCATTTTAAAATTTTCATTTATCTCATAATTAATATCAAGTTTACCTTCACTGTTAAGAACTCCTTTTCCTGAGTATATCATTTCAGAACCGGAGAAATCTTCTTCCATTTCTGAATAATATTCTTCATACCAAAAAGCATATTCGGAATATTTCCACCATGGTCTGTAATATCTCATTCTGTAAATATTATATTCAACCTCTGCATTCACTACCGGACTTCCGAAATAATAGTCAGCAGATATTTCAGCATTAATTGTTTCATTATTTAAGTATTGTGAATTTGCCGCTGAAACGTTCACCTTATATTCAGGTTTTTTATATTGTTCAACTTTGAAAGATTCGGAGTAAACCTGATTCTCACCCATTTCGACATTGATATAATAATTCCCCAGTGGTGCTTCTTTATCAATTTTATAAACACCATTTAGACTGCCCATTTCATTTGAAGTAAGAACTTCTTTATAGACTTCAGCACCTCTTGAATCTTTTATTTTCACAGTTACCTGTTTAAATTTTACAGGTGAATAATCATAGTTATTGCTTTCTCTGATTATCGCTTTAAAATTAACTTCAGAATCTGTTCTATAGACAGGCTGATTGGTATATATATATACAAGATTATTGTTTTGACCATACCCAAAATATAAGTATGGGTCTGAAATAATTATTTCATTTTGATGAGTGCCGATAATTAAAGGAAAAGTGCTTCTTTTTTCTAAATTATAATCTTTTAGATTAAACGAAGTGAACGCAGTTCCACCTGTAGTTACACCTGAGCCAACATTTATCATACCTACATAGAATTTCAGGTTCACATTATCAACAGGAATTCCTGTTGACTTCTCTGTTACATAACCCAGCATGGTGCTGACACCGGCTTTAGAAATTACTGAATATCCGGAAACAATAAAACCAATATATGCAACTTTATTATCTGAAGATATTTTTGTTACATAAGCTCCGGCATCAAGACCGGAAATCTCAATGTCATCATTTAAATAAGAATAATCATATTCTTTTTTTGCAGATATTGTTTTCTCAAAATTTCGAACTTCAGTAGTTAAGTATAAAAGATTTGTGCTATCAACACCAAACACATCAATTCTTCCTCGTTCATACTGTTTGGAATAAAATTCCTCAGGATTATTTACTTTGAAAACCTGAATATTAAAATCCACACTGTTCTTATTCTTATTTGTGTAATCATAAGCATATAAATTTAAAAATACATTTTCTCCCGGTTTATAAAACACACTTCCGGATAATGAGAAATTGAAATTTGACCTTTGTGCAAATGATGTGTTTGCTATTCCCATAGTGAGAATCAGGAACAGTAATCCCTTGAAGAAAGTATTATGTGTTTTCATAAGTTTGGGAGATTAAGTTTGTAAAAGTTTTTCTATAAATTAATATTTTTTACAGGTGAAACATTGTAATTTTATTTTCGTCTTCTTACTTCTTATATTAAACATATTCTATAAAGTTCCTGAAAGTGTCCACTTTTTTAAACAAAAATAAAAAATATTTAAATTAAATGTTAGATGAATTAATAAAACCACCTTTTCAGGGGTTTGATCCGGAAGCAATAAAATTTCTTGCAAAGCTAAAAATAAAAAAAAATAATAATAAAGAATGGTTTGATAAGAACAGAGAAACTTATGAAACATATATAAAAGCACCAATGAAAGAACTAATGGATATACTTGCTGTAGAATGTTCAAAGATTGACAGTGATATAATTGTTAGCCATAAATCAATTTTCAGAATTAACCGTGATATAAGATTTTCAAAAGATAAAAGCCCTTATAAAACCCAATCATCTGCAGCCTTTGCCTTGGGCAGGATTAAAGCAACTGAATATCCTTTGTTTTATTTTCATTTTAATGCTGATGAATTTATTTTTGCCAGTGGACAATACAGCAGTGATTCCGATAAACTTAAAAAAATCAGAGCTTATATAAGCAAAAACTTTAATGAGTTTCTTGAGATTATAAACGAAAGAAAGTTTAAAAAAACTTACGGAAAAGTTCAGGGAAAAAGCATTTCTAAACTTCCGAAAGGTTACGAAAATGAAACAGATAAAAATTTAATACCATTTTTGAAAATGACACAGTTCTATGTATGGAAAGAATATAAGCCGGATGTGATATTTAAACCCGATATAGTGAAACTAATTACATCTCACATTAAACTTGATTTAAATTTTATGAAATTTTTAAACGAGGCAGTAAAATAAATGAAAGAACATAATATCTCAGGAATTAAAGTGTATGATTACGGAGATGGAAAGCAGACGATTATTTTTATTCATGCATTTCCTCTCTGCTCTGTTCAGTGGGAATCACAGGTGGAGTTTTTTAAGAATAAATACCGAGTTATAACATATGATATACGCGGATTGGGTTACAGTTTATATTCTGATAATTTTCCGTTAATGATGGAAGATCATTCAAAAGATTTGCTTGAAATATGTTCGGAATTGAAATTATCAAAACCAATAGTTTGCGGATTATCTATAGGAGGATATATTATACTAAGAGCAATACAAATAAAACCGGAATTGTTTTCAAAAGTTATACTTGCAAATACCCGTGCTGAGAATGATACGAATGAAATATTGATAGCAAGACACACAATAATTTCACAAATGAAAAAAGGGAAAAAAGATTTATTCCTGAATCAGTTTTTAAAAAATGTTATATCCGAAAAAAGTTATTCAAACGATAAAATTAAAAACAGAATCAGAGAAGTTATGTCTTATCAAACACCTGAAGGGATTGCTTCAACTGCAAATGCCTTAGCTACGAGAACAGATAACGTATCATCATTAAAAAATATAGATGTTCCGGTGTTGATAATATCTTCCGACGAAGATAAAACAACACCAGTTGAATTTTCAAATACACTAAAAAGCGAAATTAAAAACTCAGAGCTTGAAATTATAAAAGGAGTTGGTCACATAAGCAATATGGAAGCACCTGAAAAATTCAATGAAATTATAGAGAGGTTTCTTTTAAAATGAGATTTAAATTATTCATTGAATATTCAGGCAATATCTATTCCGGCTGGCAGATTCAAAAAAATGCGAAAACCGTTATGGGTAAATTAATTGAATCTATCGAATCAGTTTTCATGAAATCAAAAGGTATAAACAAGTTTAAAGAACTTTACGGAAGCGGAAGAACTGATGCCGGAGTTCACGCTTTGGAACAGGTTGCACATCTTGAATGTGAAACAATGCTTGCACCGGAAATATTAAAAATCAAATTGAATGATGAATTACCATCAGATATAAATATTCTTGAAATTGAAAAAGTTGATAAGAGATTTCATGCAAGACATTCAGCAAAAAGCCGACAATATCTATATCAGATTTCAAAAAGAAGAACTGCATTTGAGAAGAAATTTGTTTGGTGGATAAAGGATGAACTTGATGTTACAAAAATGAAAGCAGCCGCTGAAGTTTTAACAGGATTTCATAACTTTGCAACATTTTCAGATGATGATGATGAATTCAAATCAACCTTAGTTCAGGTAGATTTTATTGAAGTAGTTGATGATGAAGATAAAATTTACATAAGGATAAAAGCGTCTCATTTTTTGTGGAAAATGGTAAGAAGAATTGTTGGGGTTTTGGCTGAAGTTGGCAGAGGCAAACTATCCATAGAAGAAGTAAAACTTTTTTTAACAGAATTTTCGGAAAAGCCCTCAAGACTAACAGCCCCACCATCGGGACTGTTCCTTGAGAAAATCTATTATTAGTTTTGAGAAATTAATTTTATATCAAGTCTTGGCATTGCAGCTCTTAACTTTCCCGAAATCATTATTGTATAAAATCCACCGGGTTGTAAATTTAAGGATGTAGTTCCTAAACTTTCGCCTGTATTTGATTGAATAATATTTATTGAATTTGAAGAACCTGTAAATTCTCTATATTCACTTACTGTTCCATTAGTCAAACCGGTAAAATTGCCGGATGAACCCTGAAGCTCAGCCCTCACAGTGCCTGCATCAGTTGAAAAGTATGCAATTCTTACTTTACAGTTTCCGCTTCCCGGATTTGCTCTGTTATCATTCACTCTCATAAGATTTACAGATGTTCCTATAAACGGTTGATTAACATCATAAACAAACATAGTATATCTTTGGTCTCCGTCATAATCTAATCCGAGCGTTACAGTACCTGACCTTTGATTAGAACTATATTTTATATTAACTCTGTGTGGACCAATTGAAAGTGTTCTGTATGGGAATACTGAACCGTAAGTAAAATTTGTATTAACTGTATCAGCATTAATTGATAAACGAGTATTTTCATTAGCAACATTTGAAGCATTAATAACTGAAAGTCTCGGATCAGTAACTACGGGTCCGCTTGGGTTATTTTCAGTATTACTGCAAGATGAAAATAAAAAGCTCCCTGATAAAACAAAAAGTAAAAGAAATTTTTTCATTTGAAATTTAGGTTAATGAAAGTAATATAAATATTTAAAATTTCAAATTAATGAATATAAAAAATCCCTGAAATATTAATTTCAGGGATTTTATAATACTAATTAGTTATTTGGAATTATTGAAGCACCTAATGCCTGTGTCCCTGTTCCGCCTACAAAACCTCTTGCAAAAACAGTATAAATTTTTCCGTTTGATAAATCAATTCCCGGTAAACTTAGGACAACTGTTGTAGAGCCTGCTAAACGAACTTCCAAATCATAAACACCGGCATCAACAGGTGTAAAAACGGATGCCTGTTTAAAAGTATAATTTGAAAATAAAACAGGACCACCTGTAACAGCAATATCAACTGCAGGAGCATTCGGTGAGAGATGGATAAATCTAACATGTGCCTTGCCTGATGCCGGTGTTGTTAAATCATCATCATACCTAATAGCAGATAAATTTGCAACTGAATCAATAGCAAATATTGAGTAGTTAGTTGCGGCATCAAAATTCAAATCTAAATTAATTACAGAAGTCATAGTTCCGGTTACGTTCACTTTCACATTTCTCACGCCGGGGGAAATCTGAGTGTATGGTAAATAATCAAGATAGGCAACATTTGAAGCAACAAGATTGTTATCTAAATAAATATCAACATTTGGTGCATTTGGTGATGCGTGAGCAATTATTGATTTTGCATTTATTAACTGAATTACTGGATTGTTATTATTATCACAACCTTGTAATGAAGAGAAGCTGATAAATGCAGCTGTAATAAACAAATAAGAAACTAAAGATTTAAATTTTTTTCTGATCTCCATTTAAGATTATTTTTAGTTATGAAATTCAAAACGATAACACATTAGATTAAAGTTTTAGTTCCCGTTAAGGATTTTTTTTTATCAATTTTATATGAATTATTCTTTATAATTTTATAATATGAAAAAAATTATTTCCATTGCCGGTGGTACGGGGTTTATAGGCAAGTTTTTGACAGAAAATTTAATTAAAAATAATTTTTCTGTTAAAATATTATCAAGAAACATAAAAAAATTTGAAAAAGTTTTTCCGGATTATAAATCAAAAAATATAGAACCGATTTATTGGGATGATAATTCTGACTTATTTCAACTTTCAGAACAGATAAAAGGTTCGGAGTCAATAATAAATTTATCAGGTGTAAACGTATCAGAAAAAAGATGGGATGATAATTTTAAAAAGAGATTATATGACAGCAGAATAAACTCAACAAACTTGTTAGTTGATGTAATTTCTAAAATGACAAAAAAACCTGAAAGTTTTATTTCAATTTCAGGAGTTGGTTATTACGGAAACCGACTTGATGAAAAACTTGATGAAAATTCATCCTCAGGTAATGATTTTCTTGCAATGCTAGTGAAAGACTGGGAAAAAGCCTCACATAAAGCGAATGAATTTGGAGTGAGAACAGTAAATCTCAGAACCGGCATTGTTCTTGAAAAAAACAATGGAGCATTAAAAGAACTTATCAGACCATTTAAATTTTTTGCAGGTGGTTATATTTCACCCGGAACTCAATATATGTCATTTATTCATATTGATGATTTAACTGATATGTTTCTTTTTTGTATAGAAAATAAAAACATATCGGGAGTTTTAAATGCAGTTTCTCCCGAGCCGGTAACAAACAAAGAATTTTCAAAGTCACTTGCAAAGGCAATTAACAAACCTTGTATTTTTATTATTCCCGGTTTTGCTCTTAAAATTCTTGTTGGTGAGTTTGCCGACAGTTTAACCGGAGGACAAAGGGTTTATCCTACGGCAGCCATGAAAAATAATTTTAAATTCAGATTTCCCGAATTAAAATCTGCTTTAAATAATTTACTTAAATAAATGTCTATTCAGTCTGAAATTATATTAAATACATTCCAACAATTATTTTTTGAATGGTCAGGTGAATTATTTTCATCAATGTCACCAATCAAACCCGGTGCATCATTGAGAAAAATATTCAGATTAAAATCAGATAATTATTCCTGCATAGGGATTTACAATGATAATGCAAAAGAAAATACAGCATTTATAGACTTCACATATTTTTTTAATCGAGAAAATATTAATGTGCCTGAGATATATTCAGAATCAGAAGACCGGAAGTTTTATTTGGAGGAAGATTTAGGTGATGAAAATTTATATTCGTTCAGTCTAAAAAATAATCCGAAAGAATATTATTACAAATCACTCGACAGACTATCAGACATTCAGGTTTTACTATCCGATAAAATTGATTATTCTCTTTGTTATGAAACTAACATTTTTAATGAAGAACAATTATTCAAAGATTTAAATAAATTTGAAAAATATTTTGCAAATCAATTTGAAGTAAATGTTCCTGATTTCAATAAAATAATATTTTCATTATCAGATATTTTAAAAACTTCCGATACGGATTTTTTTATGTTTCGTGATTTTCAACCAAGGAATATAATGCTTCATAAAAATGATTTATATTTTATTGATTACCAGTCAGGAAGGAAAGGTTTGCTTGAGTATGACACTGCTTCTTTTATTTTCTCAGGAAGTTCATTTATAAATCAAAATGAAATAAAAGAATATTTTGAATTTTATACTGCCAAATTAACAGATAAATATAATATTAATTATGATTTTAATTTTGATAAGTTTTTAAATGTAGGATTAATGAGAATTTTTCAGATGTTGGGAAGCTATGGCTATTCTTACTATACAAGAAAAAATGAGAGTTATATTTTAAAAATAAAAAAGCAGATTAAAAATTTAGAGTATATAGCAAGTGAACTTAACAACTCACTCATATCTGAGTGCGTCAATAGGATTAAGCTTGGCAGCTTTATAAGCAGGATAAACACCGAAAATAATTCCGACTGAACTGCAAACTACCAATCCGATAACCACCCAATCATAGGGAATTATGATAGGAGTTTGTAAAAACAGACCTATTAAATTTCCCGTAACAATTCCGAGAAATATACCGATTAGTCCTCCGATTTGGCAAAGTATTATTGCTTCAATTAAAAACTGAGAAAGGATTGATTTACTTTTCGCACCAATCGCTTTTCTTATTCCTATTTCTTTTGTTCGTTCAGTAACCGAAACAAGCATAATATTCATAATACCGATTCCGGCAGCAAGCAATGAAATAAAGGAAATAAATCCCGCTCCATATTTAAAATACTGCGTAAAGCTATTGACCGTACCAATTAATGATTCATTAGAATAAATTTCAAAATTATTTTCTTCTCCCGGTGGAACTTTTCTTATTACCCTAAGCACAGAAATTATATTTTCAACTGATGCATCAAATTCTTCTTTGCTCGGTGCTTGAATTGCTATATTAATAGTTCGTTCATTTTTTCCGTAAATTTTATGCATAGCAGTTATAGGTATCAAAGCAAAGTTATCATTGCTTTGCCCAAATGCTTCACCTTTTGGTTCAAATATTCCAATAACTTCAAACGGATGATTATCTAAAATTATTTGTTTACCAATAGGATTCATATTCGGAAATAATTTTTCAACCACATCCATGCCAATTACTGCTACATTTCTTGCGTAGTTAACATCTGTCTGACTTATAAATCTTCCCGTTTCAATTGCTCTGTTATTACATTCTAAATATTCAGGAATTACACCTCCGAGATAGTGATTTGGGTTTGTCTTATCAAATTCTGATTTAAAAGTTTTTTCATATACATAATCTTCCAAAGACATATATTTATACAATGTAGCAATATTTTTTAATCTAACGGCTTGATCGTACGTTATATTTGGTCTGTTTCTGTATTTTGCGTTGCTTCCCGGTCCGCCCATTTGAATTGCGGGAAACTTCTGTACCTGATAAGTATTGCTTCCAAGTTCTGATAAACCGGTTTCGATTCCTGCCTGCAATGCATTAAGCAATGTCATTATAGCTATAATAGAAAATACACCAATAATAATTCCGAGCAATGTGAGTATTGCTCTTAATTTATTAGTTCTCAGCGTATTCAAAGACAATTTTATAATTTCTGAAATTGGCATATTATAATTTTCTATTCATATCTTAAAGAATCAACCGGATCCATTTTTGCAGCCGTATATGCAGGGAAAAATCCTGCCAGTAATCCGAACATTAATGAGATAAACAATGCCAGCACCACAATCCACAGTGGCATTGCCGTAGGTAAAACAAATGCGTCAATGATTAAACTAATTGGAAATGCAATTAACAACCCAATGAAACCTCCCATCAGACAAATCATACTTGACTCAATGAGAAACTGAGAAAGGATTGTTGAACGTCTTGCTCCTAATGCTTTCCTTATTCCAACTTCTTTTGTTCTCTCTTTTACTGATACAAACATAATATTAGCAATACCGATTGAACCGACAATAAGAGATAAACCGGTTATCATAGTCCCGATAACTTTTATCAACCCTGTTAAACTTTCATAAGTTGATTTGAATGCTTCCTGCGCATTCAAACCAAAATCATCTGCTGATCCGTATGGTACTTTTCTTGCTTTTCTCATTATCCATCTTACTTCTTCCTTAGTTTCATCTACATTATTAATATCAGCCGCTTTTATATTAAATGTTAATCCCCGTTTATCTCCAAAAACATTAAAAAATCTTTCGAGCGGAATTATTATTCTGTTATCAAGACTAAACAATCCGAGTAAACTTCCTTGTTTTTCAATCACACCAATAATTCTGAAATTATAATTGCCAACCTTTATAGTTTTTCCGATAGGGTCTGTATTCTCAAAAAATGCATCACTGATATCAGTACCGATAACACATACCGGATAACCACCATCGGATTCCCTTTGAGTAAAATATCTTCCTTCAATCATATTGAATCCGCTAACTTCCTGATATTCAAATGTTGTTCCTAAAACAAATACATTCTGAAGTGAAAGGTCTTTAAATTTAACAGTTCTTGTTACTCCTGTAGATGGAGCCATTACAGTGGAAGTTTGTGAGTTTTTATTTAGAAAATCATATTGCTCCATTGTAAGTTCTTTTCTGTTTTTATAAAAACTCCAGTCTTCAGTTCCAAACCATTCAAATTTCTGTACATAAAGTACATCAGCACCAACAGCAGCAATACTTTTTTCAAAAGCCAAATTGATACCTTCGATTGCCGTTTGCATAAGAGTTACTGCTGTAATTCCGATAACAATACCAAGAGTAGCAAGCAAAGATCTTAATTTGTTGGAATTAATTGCCTGATATGAGATTGCGATATTTTCTTTTATTTCAGAAAAGAATTTCATCAGACGGAAATAGTTTGTTGTTTTGTTTTTTCTGCAATTAACTTTCCCTTTTCACTTAAATAATCATCAGCAATTAATCCGTCTCTTATTTTTATAATCCTGTGTGCATTTTGTGCAATTTCCTCTTCGTGCGTAACTATTATAATTGTATTTCCTTTGCTCCATAAATCTTCAAACAATATCATTATTTCTTCGCCTGTTTTAGTGTCAAGGTTACCTGTCGGTTCATCAGCAAGAATAAGCGAAGGGTTATTGACTAATGCTCTGGCAATAGCAACTCTCTGCCTTTGACCGCCGGAGAGTTCATTAGGTTTATGATTCATTCTGTCTTCAAGACCAACGTTAATAAGAGCAGATTCTGCAAGTTCAATTCTTTCATCTTTCTTTTTACCGGAATATATTAACGGTAATTCAACATTGCTTAAAGCATTAATTCTTGGCAGTAAATTAAAAGTTTGGAAAACAAACCCAATTTCTTTATTCCGAATTTCTGCAAGCTCATCATCTTCCATTTCATTTACATTTTTCCCGTTTAGTTTATATTCACCTGAAGACGGTGTATCTAAACATCCAATTATATTCATCAAAGTTGATTTACCTGAACCGGATGGACCCATTATGGCTACATATTCATTATTATTAATATCTAAACTTACCCCTTTTAGAGCATAAAGTTCTTCCAACCCCATTACATACAATTTTTTTACATCTTTAATTTCAATTAAGGGTTCCATTTACTCTTCTGTTTTTGCTTTATCTTTTTTAGTATCATTATTCACTTTGACTTTAGTATCATTCTCCAGTTCTTTTGTAATTGCTTTGAAACTACCCTTCACAACAATTTCGCCTTCATTTACTCCTTCAGTAATTTCTATATAAGTATCATTGCTGATTCCGGTTTTCACATTTTTTATTATTGACCTGTCATTTTGAACTATGAAGATTACTTCCTGTGGTTTATTTTTCTTTTTATTATCTAAATCTTTAGTTCTTGAAAGATTTTCATTTTCATCTGAAACGGTATTTTCATCTTCTTCTTCTCTTGTTGTAACAGATTGTATAGGCACAGCAAGCACATTTGATTTACTTGCGACTTCAATATCAACTGTGCAGCTCATACCGGGACGTAAATCAACATCATTATCAACAATTCTGATTTTCACTACAAAATTAACTACTTCTGCCTGAGTGCCGAGACCGGTACTTTTAGCAGAATTACCAATTTCATAAACAACACCTTTGAATACTCTGTCCGGGAATGCATCAATTTCAACTTTTGCAACATCACCAATTTTTACGAGAGTTACATCAGTTTCACCAACTTCAACCTGACATTCCATTTTGCTTAAATCACTAATAGTTAAAATATTGTTACCCTGATTGAAACTTGTTCCGAGTACTTTTTCTCCAATTTCATTATTGAGTGTAGTTACTGTTCCATTTACCGGTGCAAAAATAGTTGCTTTAGATAAATCATATTGAACAGAGCTTAAAGATGCTTTTGATTGATTAATCTGTGCTCTGATTCTGTTCATAGAAGCAAGTGACTGATCAACATTTGTCAGGGCATTATCCAAATCACTTTGCGAAGCAAGTCCTTTTTCATTTAATTGTTTTATTCTGTCATATTCGAGTTGAAATTTTCTAAGCTGGACTTCCTGTTCATTTAACGAACTTTCCTGAACTTTCACACCTGCTAATTGCTGTTGTAACTGTGGGAGGTATTGATCCGGCTTTATTTTTGCGACTACATCACCTTTCTTTACCTGTTCACCTTCCTTAAAAGGTAATGCGATTAGTTCACCACTGATATCAGAACTAATGTTTACCTGAATTTCAGATTGTATCTTACCTGTTGCCTGAACAACCTGAGTAATATCCATTCTTTTTATAGGTTCAGTCTGGACTTCTATTGCAAGTTCTTTTTTGTTTGAAACTACAACCGCGATTACAATCAAAAGTATTAGCAATATACTGCCAAAAATTAAAAACTTTTTCTTGCTTTTCTTTTTTCTGGTTTTCGTTTTTGGTGTTTGCGTTTGAATGTTGATGTCTGACATCTTATTTATTTATATTAATATTTTATTTGACCTGAATAATAATCAATCAATCTTTTTGAAATTAAAAAATTATAAGTTGCATTGATTTTATCAATCAGTAAGTTATTCAATCTTGTAGTTGCAGTTTGAACATCCAGCAAGGTTCCTAAACCTAATCTGTAATTTTCTTCAGATAATAATTTATCCTGTTCAGCAGACCTAATATTTCTGTCTAAAATCACAACTTGATTGTAGGCATTTTCAAGATCCAGAATAGATTTTTTAATTTCAGTTCTTATTTGCAATTCAAGTTTTGATAAATCAAGTTCTTTTTGCTTTATATTAACTTCAGCAATTTGTCTTTCCACATCTTTAGAAAATCCCTGAAAAATCGGATAGCTCAGTGAAATTCCAAAAGAAGCAGTTCTTGTGTTTGCTATATCATCAATAGCTTGTCCGTTCAGATTATAACTTGCAAATCCTGAAACTATAGGGAAGTATAAATTTTTGTTTGCAATATCCAATCTGATTTTATTCAGTTCAATTTGGTTTAAACCGCCTTTATAATCATATCTGTCTTCAATACCTTTTCTCACAAGTAAATCAAGGTTAGAATTTTCAGCAACAATTCTTTGTAAATCCTGTTCTGAAAGATTCACATTTATTCCGGCACTTTCAGCGTCTATCTCTTTATTAACATCATCATTTAAAAGACTTAACAAATCAACTTTAGATTTCTCAAGTAAATTAATTGCTCTTTGAAGTGCAAGTTCATCCTGAGCTACTTGAACATCTTGTCTGTAAATATCAGCCAAAGTTCTTTTGCCAACATTAAAGTATTCTCTCACGAGTTCTAACTGAGCTCTTGATGTTGCAAGATTTTGTTCATTTGTCAGAACAATCTGTTCATTTTTTAATACTTCATAAAATGCCTGATTCACATTAATTACAATATCAGATTTTTGTTTTTCAAATTGCAATCTGTATGTATTCAATCCCTGTTCATCAAGGTCAACCAATCTGTGATTTGCGAAGCCGTCAAATAGAGTTACATTTGAACTCAGCCCAATCTGAAAATCATCTCCCCATCTTGATTCATTAGGAACGGAAATTGGGACTCCATTTTGGAAAACTATTCCGCCGTTTGAATAAGTGTTATTTTTTGTCCATCTTCCATTTAAGGTAAGTCCGGGCAATAAAGAACCTTTACTTCTTCGGATATATTCTTCCTGAATTGTTAAGTTATTTTGAATTGAGGATAAATCAAGATTTTGCTCAATCGCAGTGTTAATTGCCTGATCTATTGTAATTATTTGTTGGGATTTTGATTCTTTCACAGAAAACAAAATCAAGGTAATCATAATGAAAATATAACTAAATAATTTCATTTTTTTCAAGTCTATCATAGGTTTTTACTTTTTAAATATAACGAAATTAGCCTTTTATAGTTTCAAGTTAAAGAATCTAAAAACAAAAAAATATTCAATGAATTATTTATTTTGACTTGTCATTTAATAAAAGGTTTCAAAACTTTGCATAACAATGATTTTTATAACAAGAAAGGAGCATTTCTCGTGCTCCCATAAACTGGAAAATCCTAACCTTAAATTAAACGAGAACAAAGAAATCTTTGGTAAATGCAATAACTTTCACGGGCATAATTATAATCTGGAAGTAACACTGGAAGGAGAAGTTAATCCTAAAAGCGGTTACGTTATGGATTTAAAAATTCTGAAAGAAATTATTCATACAGAGATACTAAATAAAATTGATCATCAATATTTAAATGAATTGGAAATGTTTAAAGACATAATTCCAACAACTGAAAATATGACGATGGTCTTTTGGAAAATTCTTAAAGATAAAATAAAAGGTGAAGGAAATTCAGTAAAACTTTATTCAATTAAACTATACGAAACGGAAAAAAACTATGTCGAATTCAGAGGGGAATAATTTTGGTCCCAACCGGTTTAATAAAAAACCCGGTAACTTCAACAAAAACCGCCCCGGAGGTTTCAATAAAAACAAACCCGGTCAGAACAAATTCCCTAACAATCAAGGTGGATTTAAACCAAAACGTGATTACGGAAACAACAGCTATGGTAATCAGGATAATTTTGGAAATCAAGCAAACTATGGTAACCATGGCAATCAAGGTAACTACGGTAATCAAGGTGGCTATGGAAATCAAGGTAGTGGCTATAACAAAGGTGGTGGCTATGGTAACAAAGGCGGTGGCTATGGCAACAAAGGTGGTTATGGTAATAAAGGCGGCTATGGAAACAAAGGTGGCTATGGCGGTGAGGGTAACTATGGCAATCAGGGAAATTATGGTAATAAAGAAAATCAGGGAAATTATGGCAATCAATCCGGATTTAAACCTCGAAATAAATTTGGACAAGGCGGAAATTTTGGAGGTGGTAAAAATACCGGTGGTATGAAACCTTCTTTCGGAAAACCCGGCTTCAAAAAGAAATTTCCCGGAACACATCCAAGGTCAAATCAGACTTTCAAAAAATCACTTTCAAAAACTGTAATTAAATATAAACCAAAAGCACCTAAACCTGATTTAAATTTACCATTTGAACAATGGTCTAAAAAAGATCAGTTGAGGTATTACAGAGTTCTTGTACTTGATAAGAAAGAAAGATTAAAAGAGAAGAAATTTATGATTGAAGGTTTCCACTTACTTGAAGAAGCCCTCAAATCACCACAGTATAAAAATTGTATAGAAAAAATCTTTATAAGAAAAGATGAGGCAGACAATCAGTTAATCACTTCCCTTTTCAAAGATTATAACTATGAAATTATGGAACCATATTTCTTTGAAAAATTAACTGATACTGTAAATCCACCGGGCATTATTGCCTGCGTAAGAATTAATGAACAAATTGAGTTTGAAAAAGAAAGTAATATTGTGTTAGCATTGGACAAAGTGAACAATCCGGGAAATCTCGGAACAATATTGAGAACTGCACATTGGTTTGGAGTTCAAAAAATTCTAATTAGCGGTGAATCGGTTGATCCATATAATCCTAAATGTTTAAGAGCAACACAAGGTGCAATTTATAATCTGAATATTTATAATAATGTAAATCTTCTTGAAGAGTTAAACACAAATTATTCTGATTACAAAGTGATTACAACTGATCTGAAAGCTGAGAAAGAATTATCAGATTACAAAGTAAGCAAAAAAGAAAAATACGTAATAGTTTTTGGAAACGAATCAAACGGAGTAGATGAGGATATACTTGAACAGAAAAATTTTGATAAAGTTAAAATTCCGGGATTCTCAGAATGTGAATCATTGAATTTATCAGTTGCTGCCGGTATTGTCCTTTATCATTTTAAGGATTAACAGAAATAACAGTTCGGTTTTGTAAAATAAAAAACCCTGTAGGATTACTCCTACAGGGTTTTTTTATAATTAAATTAAAGAATATTATTTTACGAGCAACATCTTTTTAGTATCTGTAAAGTTTGCAGATTCAAGTTTATAAAAATAAACACCTGAAGGTAATGCACCTGCATTAAAAGTAACGAAATAATTGCCCGGATCTCTTTGTTTCATAGAATAAACTGAAACTTCTTTTCCTACAGAATTATAAATAGAAATCTTTACATCAGATTTTTCAAGAACTGAAAAATTAATTCTTGTAGTTGGGTTAAATGGATTTGGGAAGTTCTGTGATAAATCCCATTTCAAAGGAATTTCAGTATCACCGCCAATATTGGTTACAGTATTTGCAACATAAACTGTTACATCTCTTTTGTGTACAGGTGTTCCGTTTGGTCCTTTACCTGTTACTGTTACAATATAAGTTCCCGGTGTAACACCTCCGGTTGCAGTAATTCTCATTGGAACTGAACCTGAACCACCTGCAGTATTAACAGTATTTCCACTTGGGAAAGTGGCTGATAATGTTCCACCACCGGGAGTTGGAGCAACTGATGCCGTAAAAGTTACAGTGTTTGAATATAATTTTACAGAAGGAATCTGAACATTGATTGTTATATTTCCGTTATTTGGATTTAAGCTGTCGCTTGATGGAGTAACTCTCATTCCAAAATCAGGGAAATAAGCTGTATAAGTAGCAAAGTTTCCTGCTCTGAAATCTGCCCAAGCAAGCATTGAAACTTCACCGTTTGATGTAATACTGTTATAATCACCCTGATATGTCGCAGGAGCACCGCCGCCACCGCAGGTTGTACATCTGATTTTCATAGGAGCATTAGATATTTTTACATTCGGTACCCAGTTAACTCCGCCGTTTGTTGACATTGAAGCATAGATATGAGCATGGTCTCCGCTTGGTGAATCTCTTGAATCCATCCATTGAGCATAAACATATCCTGTTTTAGTATCAACCCACATTGCAGGATGCCATTGATCAGAAGTGTTTAACGGATTGTCATTAACTCTGATTCTTGCTGACCAGTTCGCTCCCATATTATCAGAATATCTACACCATATATCAGGTTTGTTTGAAGAACCCGGATTACCGGCATGTATTACATATACTCTTCCTCTGTATGGTCCCCAACTGTTATCAGCACCAATCATTGGGTAAGGTCTTGTTCTCATACTGTCAACTGTATGTCTTGATGCTCTTGCAATACCAACAGTATCTACCCATCTGTTTCCAGTTGAAACCGGAGCAAAATTTGTTCCACCATTTGTTGATAAAAAGAAATTATATTGTGGAGCAAATGTAGAACCTGTATTCGAGACAACATAAACTGCACCACCGGATACATTTGTATTTTTGTTTGGTCCAACTGCAACCATCATACCCGGAAGAGTATTTGATGTATTAAATACTTGTTGGAATGAAACACCCCTGTCGGTACTTCTAACAACATTACCCGGTGTCATTACACCATAAACATAATTTGTGTAAGGACCGCTTGTCTGATCTGCTGCTATCCAGTTCTTATCATTACCAATATTAGCAGTTACTGCGGCTGCCCAGGTTAAACCGTTATTTGTGGAATATACATTCCATGTTCCGGTTATCGGAGTTTTCATATTATCATAATATAATCTACCCAAACTGTCGTAAGCATTGATTGGATCTCCTGCCTGATTCGGGAAGGTAGGATTATTTCTTGTCCATGACCATCCGTCTTCTGTATGCCAGGTTGCATTAATGTTAAATGAAGTAAAAAATTGTGTTGGGGCTAAAGGATTTACAACTATATGACCTTCAGCAAAATCAACTCCTAAATTGAAATTATCATAGTCGCCAATAGTTACAGGTGGTAATGCATCTTCAATAATACTTGGTTGATACATATTTCTGAAGTGCATTGGTATCTGATCCAGATTTGGATCGTCAACTTGAGCATATACCACAAAGGATATGCTAACTCCTATTACTAATAAAAGTAGGAGTGAAAATGCTTTACGCATTTGAGGTAAGAGATTTTTCATCTGTTGTAGTTTTTATTACGATAAAAATATTGTTATAATTTTGTTAAATTATAATAAAAAAACAATCTCAATAAATGGAATTATTTAATGTTTTCTAACTCTTTTTTTAACAAGTTTAATGCTGTAATTGTCGCTCTTGAAATCACTTTCATTCGAGTATCACCAAAAAAATATTTATTTGCATAACTTTTATTTTTATCTGAATATCCAATATATACTAAACCTACCGGTTTTGATTTAGACCCACCGGTCGGACCCGCAATACCTGTTGTGGAAATTGCAAAATCAGATTTAAATTTTTCTCTTACACCTTTTGCCATTTCAATTGCGACCTGTTCACTTACTGCACCAAATTTCTTTAAAGAATTATTTTTTACACCGAGTAATTTTTTCTTTGCATCATTTGAATAAGAACAAACTCCACCCAGATAATAATCAGAAGAGCCGGGGATATCCACTATTTTCGCTGATATTAATCCACCTGTGCAGGATTCTGCTACAGATAAAGTTTTGTTTTTCTTTTTTAATTCTTTTCCTAAAACTTCCTCAATTTTTTCATCTTCTTTACCAAAAATATATTCACCTGCTTTTTCTTTAATTCTTTTTTCGATTTTTTTATAATCCGATATTGCATCTTTTTTTGATTTTGATTTTATGTCAATTCGCAATCTTACAATTTCTGATGATGGAAGAAATGCAAGCTTATGAGTTCCAATAATTTTATTTATGTCTCCCATTTTTTCAAATAAATCAGATTCCGAAATACCTGTTGTAAGTAAAGTTTTACTTAACAGATAATATTCGCCTTTTTTTTGTGAATAGTTTCTGAGTTTAGGTAAAATAAAATCTGTAATCATAGGTTTCATTTCATATGGAACTCCGGGCAATGCAATGTAAATTTTTTTATTTTTCCGAATCCAGATTCCGGGTGCGGTGCCATTATTATTCCAAATAACCTCTGACTTTGAAGGCATCATTGCCTGACTGACATTTACTTCCGGCATTACCTGATTTCTTGCTTTAAATAAACTTTTAATTTTGTTTAATACTTTTTTATTTAAAACAGTTTTATCCTTAAAATATTTTAATAAAATTGGCTTGGTTAAATCATCATGTGTCGGTCCCAGACCTCCTGTAATGACTGTAATATCAAATTTTTTACTGCTTTCTTTTAATTCATCAAGCAATGCTTTTTCAGTATCTGAAATTGTGACTATTCTCTGCACCTGAACTCCGATAGAGTATAGCTTTTCAGCAATGAATGAGGCGTTTGAATTAACGATTTGACCAATTAACAACTCATCACCAATTGAAATTACTTTTGCATTCATTTAAATAATTATTTTTTCCTCTCTATAAAATATTGCAAACCTGTAAATAATGTTAAACCGGTAACAATTAACATTAAAATATAATTTACATCAGAAAATAGGAAATAATTTATAAATTCCCTTTCCACATCCATTGTATTTAAAAACATTAGAATTAATATAAAAAAAATATAAAACATCTGAACTGTCGTTTTAACTTTAGCTATATAACTTGTTGATAATACTGCACCTTTGTGCTCTTTATATGATCTTAAAAATGTAACGATTATATCTCTGGTAACTATGATAGCCATCATCCAAAATGGCATAATTCCAAGTATATAAAATGAAATAAACGCACAAGAAGTTAAAATTTTATCTGCTAAGGGGTCTAAAAAAATACCGGTTTTAGTTATCACCTGAAATCTTCTGGCATGCCAACCGTCATACCAATCAGTAATTGATGCTATTAAATAAATTATTAAGCCAATTAGCTTAAGTGTATTATTTTCCTGTAGAAAAAACCAAAGGAATAAAGGAGAAAGTAAAATCCTTAATACTGATAATTGGTTAGGAAGTGTCAATTAATTCTGTTAAAAATTTAGTTTTAGTTATACTCTTTCTATTATAGTAGCCAAGCCTTGCCCCACACCTATACACATAGTAGCAAGACCATATCTTTTTCCTCTTTTTTCAAGTTCGTTTAACAAAGTAATAATAATTCTTGCACCGCTACTGCCAAGTGGATGCCCCAAAGCAATTGCTCCCCCATTTACATTAATTATATCAGGATTAGCGTTTAATAAATCAATGCAAGCTAAACTTTGAGCAGCGAATGCTTCATTCAATTCTATTAAATCAATATCATTTAAGTCAAGATTTGCTCTTTTTAATGCTTTTTTTGTAGCCGGCACAGGACCTATTCCCATACAAGCAGGATCCACACCGGAAACCGCTGTCGAAACAAATTTTGCTCTTGGTTTCAAATTATATTTTTTAACAAAATCTTCACTTGCAATCATTATCATACTTGCTCCGTCATTTACTCCGCTTGAATTTCCCGCAGTAACAGTTCCATTTTCACGGAAAGCCGGTTTTAGTTTTGCTAAAGTCTCAATAGTAGTTTCAGGTCTTACAAATTCATCTGTGTCAAAAATTTTTAAATCTTTTTTTACTTTTATTTCAACCGGTTGAATTTCGTTTTTAAATTTTCCTTCCTTTATAGCGTTCGCAGCGTTCATTTGAGAATTGAATGCAAATTCATCCTGTCTATCTCTTGAAATATTATATTTTTCAGCTACATTTTCCGCAGTCTCTCCCATTGAATATGGATGGTGAAGTTTAGCAAGTTTAGGATTTGTAAATCTCCAACCGATAGTTGTATCAAACATTTCAACTTTTCTGCCAAAGGGTTCGGAGTTTTTCGCAAGAACAAAAGGGGCACGCGTCATGCTTTCAACCCCACCGGCGAGATAACACTCACCATCTCCGTTTCTGATTCCCCTTACAGAATCAACAAACGCTTGCATTCCTGAAGCACATAATCTGTTAACCGTAACACCACCTACGCTTAATGGTAATTCAGCTAAAAGCACAGCCATTCTACCAATATTTCTATTTTCCTCACCTGCTCCATTTGCATTACCTATAATAACATCTTCAATTTCTTCTTTTGGTATATCACCAAAATTTTTATCTGTTATAGATTTAATCAACAATGCAGCCATATCATCAGGTCTGATATCTTTTAATGAACCGGCATATTTACCAATAGGAGTTCTTACTCCGTCAATAATATAAACTTCTTTCATTTATTTTTGATTTTTTTTAAAATTATTTGCAGTAACTTTTATATTCTTTTATATAACCAATGATAATTTCTTTAGCCCCTTGTTTCATATCCATAATAATTGATTTATCATCAAGCACTTTCTCAGTTACTTTCCACACCTGACAAAAATCTTTATTCATTAATTCTTGTCCTAAAACTAATGAACGAATAATATTGTAAGTAAAACTTTTCAATAATTCAGGATTTTCTTCACCTGCTTTATTAATTAAATATAATGGAGTATTTATAGAATTATAATTATCCATAATTTTCAGGTAACCTAATACAAATAAATCATTTGCACTCAAGTATTCTAAATCAAGCGAGTCATAAGGTTTTCCATAAGCAATATTGGAAAATTTATTTGCATTATCTTTGCCGTCAACTTCCCAGCCAAATGCATTTATTATAGCAACCTTCTCATCAATTGGTTTTAACGGGTCTCTCAAAAATTCAACTTCCGCCGGAGCAATCAATCCACATTCCTTAGCGTGTCTTACCATTTCCATATCAGTATATGCCTTATAAAAATCTGTTGATGTAATCGGACTATCAGCATAGACATTAACAGTTAAAAATGTAAATGCGATTATTAAAATATTTTTTATCATTAATTTGTAAAGTTATTTTTATTTTGATATTTATTCTTCTTCTTCACTGACTCTTAATTTTTCAAGAATTGACATATCTTCCAATGTAGTAACATCTCCTTTTACTTCTCCTGAATTTGCAAGTTCTCTTAAAAGTCTTCTCATAATTTTCCCGCTGCGGGTTTTTGGTAATGCATCAGTAAATCTAATCTCATCAGGTCTTGCAAGTGCTCCAATTTCTTTCACTACCCAGTTTTTTAATTCCTGTTTTAATTCTTCAGATGGTAAATGAGAACTTTCAAGACTGACAAAGGCACAGATTGAACTTCCTTTTATTTCATCAGGTTTACCAACTACCGCTGCTTCTGCAACTTTAATATGAGCAACAAGTGCAGATTCTATCTCGGCAGTTCCAAGTCGGTGACCACTGACGTTGATAACATCATCAACTCTTCCCATAACCCAATAATACCCGTCTTTATCTTGTCTTGCACCATCACCGGTAAAATAGAATCCCGGAAATTCACTGAAATATTGTTTTTTATATCTCTCATCATCACCCCATATAGTTCGCAACATAGATGGCCAAGGTTTATTCATTATTAAAAATCCACCTGAACCCTTTGATACTTTCTTCCCGGATTTATCTACGATTTGAGGTTCAATTCCAAAAAACGGTAACGTAGCAGAACCGGGTTTTGTAGGAATTGCACCGGGTATTGGCGAAATCATTATTGCTCCGGTTTCTGTCTGCCACCATGTATCTACTATAGGACAATTTTCTTTGCCAATCATTTTATTATACCACATCCAAGCTTCAGGATTTATAGGTTCACCAACAGTTCCTAATAATCTTAATGATTTTAAAGAATATTTTTCTACCCAATGATTTCCCCATTTTATGAAAGCCCTTATTGCAGTTGGAGCAGTGTAGAAAATACTTATTTTATATTTATCAATTAATTTCCAAAATCTATCAGGTTCGGGAAAGTTTGGTGCACCTTCATAAATAAAAATGCTTGCTCCATTTTGCAAAGGACCATAAACCACATAGCTATGTCCTGTTACCCAACCAATATCAGCAGTGCACCAATAAATATCTTCATCTCTTATATCAAATATTACTTTTGTTGTTAAATAAGTTTGAACACTGTAACCTCCTGTTGTATGCAGGATTCCTTTAGGTTTACCTGTTGATCCGCTGGTATATAAAATATACAAAGGATGTTCTGAATCCAATTTTTCCGGTTTACAGAATTCTGAAACATTGTTCATTTCAATATGCCACCATTTATCAATTAAATCATCAAACTTTATATCATTATTTGTTCTTTGAAGAACAATTACAGTTTTAACAGAATCGCACTGAGGTAATGCATTATCAACTGCATCTTTAAGTTTTATAATTTGTCCACGTCTGTAACAGCCATCAGCAGTAATGACCATTTTTGCATTGGCATCATTTATTCTGTCAATTAAGGCTTGAGATGAAAAACCCGCAAAGATAACAGAATGAACCGCACCTATCCTCGCACAGGAAAGCATTGCAATAACTGCTTCCGGAACCATTGGCATATAAATACAAACTTTATCACCTTTTTTAATCCCATTGTTTTTCAGAACATTTGCAAATTTGTTAACTTCGGTATAAAGTTGTAAATAAGTTAATGTTTTTGTATCACCTAATTCGCCTTCAAAAAATAGTGCTACTTTATTTTTTCTGCTTGATTCTATATGTCTGTCTAAACAGTTATATGAAAGATTTAATTTTCCACCTTTAAACCATTTGCAATGCGGAGCTTTCCACTGAGAAACTTTGCTCCATTTTTTGAACCAATGAAGTTCATTAGCGATACTACCCCAGAATTTATCAGGATTTTTGATGCTTTGATTATATTTTTTTTTATAATCCGCAAAAGATTTTATATAAGCCTTTTCAGAAAATTTCTTAGAAGGTTTAAATAATCTTTTTTCGCGAGAAAGAGATGTGAAACTTTGTTCCATTTTTATTGAAATAAAATTCAAGATAACAATATCAAAACCATTTTTAAATTTAAATCTATTAGTATGTTAAAAAAAAGTTCTTGTAATACTTAAAATATTTGTATATTTTTGTAATATACAGATAAAGTATTGATAAAATTAGAAAATTTAGATGGATTTGAATGGGACAAAGGAAATCGAGATAAAAATTTAAATAAACACAATGTAACAAATTCTGAATCCGAAGAAGTATTTTTCAATTTTCCGATTTTATTGGAAACAGAGTCGGCAAATGAGAGTAGATATATGGCAATTGGTGAAAGCTACATAGGCAGAAACCTGACAGTTATATTCACAATCAGAAAGAATAAAATAAGAGTAATTTCTTCAAGAGATTCATCAAAAAAGGAAATCAATTATTATGAACAGAACAAATAACAGATTAAACAAAATTCCAAAATTCAAAAATGAAGATGAAGAGAGAGATTTTTGGACAAATGCAGATTCATCCGATTATTTCAATTTCAATAATCCCATAAAAGCATATTTCCCTAATCTGAAACATTCCACAGAGACAATCTCTTTAAGATTACCAAAACCATTGCTTGACAAAATAAAAATTTTGGCAAATCAAAAAGACGTTCCTTATCAGTCTCTTATCAAAATAATATTAGACAAAGGAATTACAGATGCTCTTTATCCGGAAATCATATATGATAAGCCGATTCCAAAAAAATCAAAATAACAGATTTTCAGTTATTTCAAAATTTTTTCATTGAAGAATTATTACTGTCACTTTTATTGCAATCAAACTTGTGAGATATATTTATTATCTTTATTGTTTATTTTTATAATTCTCTTACTATGAAAATTACTGCTAAGTCTGTTGTTTTGTTTATTATAATTTTAGTTAACTGTAATTATTCAATTTCACAGATTTCTAATGATTCAGGCAAAACATCGGATTCAAATCAGGATACTACTTCGGGTAGTTTAAACATAAATTCAGCCGGACTAATCTCTGTAAAACCGTTTGCAAATGATTTTACTATAAAAAATTCATCATCATCATTTATTTATGGATTTAATCTTGATTCAGTTTCATACACCATTACTAAAGCTACCTTAGTAATAAATTTTCAGAACAGTATTGTAACAATTCCACAACTTTCATACTTCACTGTAAGTTTAAATGGAAATATACTTTCAACCAGATTTGCAGATTCACCGCAACCACAAAATTCTTCCTGGCAAATTGATATTCCAACTACGTATTTAAAAAACGGATACAATTCGTTTAACTTTTTCTGTTGGCTAAGGTCAAGCGTTGACCCTTGTATTGATTTTTATAATTCTCAGGATTGGTTGAAAATTTTTTCATCATCAGGTTTATATCTGAACAGAACTGTTAAACCGAATCTTGAAATATTCAATTATCCATTTCCATATTTTGATGATTTGAAAAATTATCCGCTAAACTCAAACTTAATAATAAAAGATAAAAATTCACCAAGTGTAATTTCTGCTTTTTTAAAATTATGTTCATCTTTGAACAATTATATTTCATACGATAAACAAATCAAGTTTCCTGTTAATAAACAGTTGTTTACAAACAATATAAATTTCGGTTTGAAAAATGATTTTCCGGATTTATCCTCAATACAGTCAGAAGATTCTACAGGTTTGATTTCAGTAACTTCAAATGATAAAGGTGGGTATAATCTTAACATTGCCGGAAATTCAAATTCAGCAATAGATAAATCTGTTTATGCTTTGTCAGAGAAAAATACAGTAAATGAAATGAATGTAAATCCATTTGCTGTAACGAAAATGACAAACATACAGAATGTTAATTTACCTGTTATACCTGATGAAGCTGCCAATATTAAGTTTTCAGATATAGGAATTCGTGATATAAAACTCGGAGGATTGTTTGAATCAAGATCAGGAATAAAAATTACAAAACCCGTTGGTTATAAAATCGGATTCGGAACTAAATTAAATATAAAATTTTCTTATTCAGGAAATTTGAATAAAAATTCTTCAATGCTTTCTGTATTGGTGAATACAAAATTTGTTGGCAGCAAAAATTTTGGGATTTCAGAAAAATCAATTGACTCAATCAGTGTTTTTATACCACAGGAAGAATTGTATAAAAATTCATGGCAAATTGAATTTTTAGCATATAATGATTTTGATATAACAAAAGAAGAATGTAACAAACGATTCGCAGATGAAATTTCAACGGTTATAGAAGATAATTCAGAATTTGAACTTCAAAGCGGAACGATAGATTATTCTCCTTCCCTATCCTCATTCCCAATGGCTTTGAATTCATTGAATAAATCATATACAGACGTAGCATTTTGGTTTCCTTCAGAACCGGATGATGAATTACTTTCAATAGCGGCATCTATATCATATCAAGCAGCCCGTAAAAATGGAACATATTTAAATATTAAAACATATATAGGAGAAACACTTACAGAAGAAATCAAAAATTCATCTGTAATATTTTTAATTTCGGGGAAATATTCTGACGTTTATGCAAATTTTAGGGAAAATATGATTTTAAATCCAATTTCAGATTCACAATTTTCAGTAAAAAGCGGATATAACATACCTGCAACAAATTTAACAAAAACATCAGTTTTAGAAGTTTTCAATTCACCTTTTACTTCAGGAGTGATTTATTCAATTTTTACAGAAAAATCATCAGTAATGAATTTAATACATTTTATAAATTCAGAAGAAATCAATAATTTAGAAGCCCCGATTTCACTTATAAATGACAAGAATATAACATCAACAATAAATAATTCAAAAATATTCACAGATTTCAAAGAAACAGACGGTTTTATAATTAAGTATCTTAGATATATAATATTTGGCATATTTTTTGTAGTAATATTCCTTATTTGGTATATAAATAAATTAAAAAAGCGTAAAAAATCCGCTTAAATTGTTCGTAAATGCTAAAAACGCCTAAAATTTTATTAATTGATGATGATAAGTCAATGCATCTTATTTATAATAAGATACTAAATCCTGAAAATTTCATTGTGGATAATGCTTTCTCAGGCAAGGAAGCCATCGAAAAATTAAAGAAAAATAATTACGATGCTGCAGTTTTTGATATGGATTTAGGGGATAAACTCGGAATTGACGTATTATCAGCTGTTGAAAATAAATCTGACCTTGTAAAAATAATGGTAACAGGTTCTGCTGATTTAGAAACTGCAATTAAATCAGTAAATCTTGGTGCGACTGCTTTTTTTCAAAAACCATTAAACAAAGATGAGTTTTTGAAAACACTTACCAAAAAACTCAAAGATAAATTTGAGTTCAATTTCAATCTCGAAAACAAACTAAACAATTGGTTAGAAAATAAATTAAACAATTTATATTCTGAAGATTAATTGTTATTTTTCTAAGTGATTGATTCAAATAACCAAAACTTACATTCAGAAGAAATAAAAATTCCGGAAAGGTATAAATTCCTTGAAAAGGAATCTTTTACTCATAATCAACTTTTAGAACTTTCCGAAAACAGGTTATTTGAGAAATTCAAAGCACTCCTCAAAAAATATAATATAAAATTCAAAGGTGTAGAATATAAAGATTCATATGATGAACGAGTTATAATGAATTATATTCGCAAATATAAACTAAACGTAGATGAAGAATTTTACAAAGAACTTGCTGAAATGCTTCATATGGATTTTGTTTCAAACAGGATCCTCGTTTCAAATTATGACCTCGCAACGATATTGCCATATAATATAATCAGGAAAAATTTAATTTTTATTTATGAAGTTGAAGATGACCACATAAAAGTTGCCACCTCAAATCCATTCAGTACAAAAATATTTGAAGAACTTGAAAAAATTATCTGACGAAAAATAATACTTGCGATAGCAACTTATGACGCAATAGAGATTGCACTCGACTTTGGCTACAAAGACGAACATGCATATAAAGCAATGAGTGAGCTGCGGGAAAGAAATCCGGAAGATTCAGCATATAAAGTAATTTATCCATGGCAAAGAAATTTTCTATATTTAAGTGCATTTGTTTTAGGAGCATCTGCAATACTTGGTAATGTAATGATATTTATATTTTTGTTTAGTTTATTAAATATTTATTATTTTTTAGTTAATCCGTTTAAGATATATATATCAACACGTGGCTTCAAACATTCACAAATCGGTGTAAACATTACTGATAAAGAAGTTTATGATGCTGATATAAATTCAATGCCGATGTATTCAGTATTAGTGCCGGTATATAAAGAAGCCCGTGTATTACCGGAAATAATCAAACATATGAATGACCTGTATTATCCGAAAGATAAGCTTGATGTACAGATTTTAATTGAAGAAAATGATGATGAAACAATTTTCGCAGCAAGACGTCTCGGGTTAATCGGAGAGCCACAAGTTGTAATTGAAGGAATGTCACTCGAAGAATATAAGCAGTATATAAAATTTATTGATGTAACTATTGTGCCAAATGCAGACGTGAAAACAAAGCCACGTGCCTGTAACTATGGATTATACAGAGCAAAGGGAGAGTATGTAGTTATTTATGATGCAGAAGATGAACCGGACAGAGACCAACTTGTAAAAGCAGTAACGGCTTTTCGCAAACTACCTAAAGATTATGTTTGCTTGCAAGGGCATTTAAATTATTTTAACTATTATGAAAATGCACTGGCAAGATGTTTTGCAATAGAATATACATTCTGGTTTGATTTTTGGTTGCAGGGGCTTGATTATATTGGTGCTCCCCTTCCTCTTGGCGGAACAAGTAACCATTTCAAAACTGAAGAGTTGAAAAAACTTGGAGGTTGGGATCCATATAACGTTACAGAAGATGCAGATCTTGGAATCAGAATTGTTATGAAAAAACTTAAGACATCAATGTTAAACTCAACCACACTTGAAGAAGCAAATCTTGAAGTCGGTAACTGGATTCGTCAAAGGTCAAGATGGATAAAAGGATATGTTCAGACTTTTCTCGTACACACAAGACATCCCATAAAACTTTTTAAGAAAATGGGATTGAAACAAACATTTTATTTCTTTTTTACTTTCGGTGGCAATATCATTATGCCGTTATTAAATCCTGTATTGTGGCTGGTAACTTTTGTCTCGCTTATAAACAAAAATTTAACTGATTATCTCTTCACACCGGAGATTACGTCAATAGCAATTTTCAATCTAATACTCGGAAATATTATATACGTTATTTTACATTTGATTCCTTGTATTATTAAGAAACAATATTCAAGTATTCCTTATGCATTCCTTATGCCTTTATATTGGATTATTATGAGTTATGCGGCTTGGAAAGGTGCTATACAATTAATTAACAAACCATTTTATTGGGAAAAAACGAATCACGGTTTGTCTTCTATCCAAAGACAGCCAATATTTACAGATATAAATAGTTCAAATGATAATTCTGAAAAAAATAAACCAAATAGTGAAAACGAAATTTCTCCTTCAGGTTCTGTTGCTTAGTATATTTATTATTCCGGATACATTTTCGCAGTGGGTTCCAAAAACCGGTGAAGGTGTTTTAATAATTGGTCCCAGAGTTTCTTACAGTTCATCATTTTTTGATGCTAATGGAAACAGAATTTCTTCATTAAACGATGGTGAATTTTATAAGATAGAAATGGGCGGATATTTTTCTATAGGTATCGGAAATGGATTTGGTGTGTTCACTGGTTTTTCTTTTGCTGATTTAAGCTACACAGATAATTTTATAAAAGAAAAATCCGGTGGATTTTCTAACCCAACTTTCGGAATAATTAAACAATTTACAGATTATCCTGATATCATAACTTCTGCTTCAATTACAATTACTCCCCCATTAAATTTTCCAAAAAACGAAAAACCTGAGCTCGGAGGAGAATTTTGGGAATTTGAAACCGGAGGTCTATTTGGTAAAGGATATGACGATTTTTATTTAACCGGACAATTATATTATAGATACAAAGATAATATTAACAAAGAATCACAGATAAAATTAATAGCAGGAGGCGGAGTATCATTAAACGAAAAAATGGATTTTTTCACAGGTCTTGAATATGTTAAATCTTTTAACTTCACATTTAATTCATTAAAATATTCAGGTACATTGCTTTATAAATTCAACAAAATGTTTGGTGTTGGCATTGGCAGTGAATATATTATAACAGGTAATAATGTTGGAGTTGGTCCTTCCGGTTCTGTTAACTTTTGGTATTCATTTTAATTAACTGCTATCAAATCGGTCTTAAAATATATATCACACACATTTCTCAGGTTTAAAATATATCCTGCAATGATAATTGCGGGCATAGTAGGATTAATCGCTCAGTATTATTCATTTTCAAATCGTTTACAGTTTGCATATGGTGATTCATACAGAAGACTGGATATTTCAAGAAAAATATACGACTCATTAAGTCCCGGAATTCTTCAACAAATTGGTACTGTATGGCTGCCGATTCCGACAATTATAAATATTCCATTTGTATATATTGATTATCTATGGTATTCCGGTACAGGTGCGGCGTTGATAAATTTTTTCTTTTTTGTTTTAAATGCTGTTGTAATTTTTAAGTTATTAAAAAATCTTACATCTGATCCGTTTGTTACTTGGTTTGGTTTTCTACTTTTTACATTCAACCCGAATATTCTATATTTTCAGTCATCAGGTATGAGTGAAAATTTATTTATATTTTTCATTACTTGCTCTGTTTATTTAATGGTGAGGTGGAAAAAAAATAACGACGATGAATATTTAATATTTGCCGGAATTATGGCAAGTCTCGCAGCGGGAACGAGATATGAAGGATGGTTCTTTTCATTTTTTGCAGTTGTAATCATAATTGCTCATTGTTATATATTCAGAAAAAAATATTTAATTAATTTATTTTCATTCAGTATATTTACAGGAGCATTGGTTTTTTCGTGGTTCCTTTTTAATTATTTATATTACGGTGATATACTTAGTTTTCAACGCGGTCAATTTTCTTCAGAATTAATCGCAAAAGATATTGAAAAATCAGGAGGACTATTTGCAAAAGACAACATAAATCTTTCAATATCAACAACCTTAGAAGCAATTGCATTAAACTCCACTTACTTTATTTCCTGGATATCTGTCATAGGTATGTTGTTTTATTTATCAATCAAAAATATAAAGAAAAATTCTTTATTTGTATTTTTGCTTTTATCCACAATACCCTTGACAATTTTTTCATTATACAAAGGTCAAATATTTATAATACTTCCCGGTAGTCCTGTGTATGGTTATCTTAACTCAAGATACGGTTTATACCTATTACCGGCTGTTTGTGTGTTCGCTTCATTTTTTGTATTATATATCTCAAAATTTTTTAAACTCAACCGAGCATTAAAATCGGTATTTATATTGATAATTTTTTCATTTTATCTTTATGATAATTATTATGGTTTCCCGATGAACTCCCCCGGATTTTATGAAGCATCATCTCTCAAATATGCTGAACAAAGATATTTAAGATTAGCAGATTATATGGAGAGTAATTATAAAGGCGGAAAGGTGTTAATCGCCAATAACGAAATAAATCTAATGCCCGATGCGAGAATTGGTATGATTGACAGGTATTATGTTTTTGATACTAAAGGATTTGTTGATACACTTTGGAATAATTATAAAGATATAAAATGGATTTTGTTTATGGATGAAAGTAAAGTTAAATACACTGCGGGAGGCACAGTTAATGATATCCCTGCACCATTGAAAGACAAATTTAAATTTGAATATTACGATCAGGGTATTTATGTTTACAAATCAGTTGACTTCAAAGAGAATTAAAGATAAAATTCTGATTTATCTATAGTTTTATTTTATTTGTAAACGTAATTTTTTATTTCAGGATTACCATTTTTTTTGTATGAGTAAAATTTTCTGAAGAAAGTTTATAAAAGAGTATTCCGCTTGAGACAAGTTTATTTTTAAGATTAAATTTAACTGAATACGTTCCCGCATTTAAAAAGGTATTTACCAATTCTTCTATCTTCTTTCCTGAAACATCATAAACAGATAAATTTCCAATCCCGGGTTTTGTAATGCTAAATTTAATTTCAGTTGACGGATTAAAAGGATTTGGATAATTCTGATATAAATAATTAGATTCAGGTATTGAAGTATTGATATTTGAAATGTATGTGCTGTTAGTATCAATAATTTTATATATTTTAGGAGAACCACTAAAGCCATAGTTCACATAATATAGATTTTTTGCAGTATCAATTGCGAAATCAGTAATATAATGTTGAACATCAAACAACAGTTGAGAAGTTGGAGGGCTTATGTTTTGATATGTCAGTGCCCATACTTTACCGAGAATATAATCAGCATAAATATATTTATTAACTAACCCCGGCATATTTCTACCGCGATATACATAACCTCCTGTTATTGATAATCCTATATTATGAGGATATTCAAAAATCGGATTTATTAATCCGGGAATAGTATCGCAACCTGTGGGTGGATTAAAACACAACGTACCTTCCTTATATCTCCAGCCATAATTTCCGCCGTTTATCACAGTATCAATTTCTTCCATTCTTCCCTGCCCTACATCTGCTGCCCATAGTCTATTTGTTTCATAATCAAATTCAAACTTCCAAACATTCCTGAACCCGAGTGCATAAATTTCCTGTCTGTAACCCATACTGTTATTATAATACGGATTGGAAACAGGTATTGAATAATTATTTCCACCGCTTGTATTGTTCACATCAATTCTTAAAATTTTTCCCCTGAGGTCAGATTTGTTTTGTGCTCTGTTATCAGGATCACCACCGGAACCTGAACTTCCGTCACCTAAGCTTATATAAAGAAATCCATCGTTACCAAAAGCCATCTTTCCTCCGTTATGTTCAGAGTTATTATATGGAATTGAAAGTATATCAAGTTTGCTTGAAGGTAATGCAGAATCAGGATTTGTTGCACTTGTTGTATATCTCACAACTTTATTCACCATATTCGCAACACTTCCGACAGAATAGTAAACATAAAAATATCTGTTATTCACATAGTTTGGATGAAATGCCATAGTGTAAACACCTTGAAAACCGGATTGAGTTACACTATCAACCAATTCAATATCCAAAAACATTTTCATATCTGAGTTTGATACACTTTGAAAATTCTTGAATACTCTGATTTGTCCTGTCTGGCTTACTATAAAAAATCTGTTGCTTCCATCAGGAGATTGAGTCAATTCTGTTGGTTTAAATACTGTAAGATTTGGGAATGCATCAATAGGAATGTATTGTGCAACAGAAAAATTTTTAAATAATAAAAAAAGAAAGAAGAAAATTATTATTTTTTTGTTCATCAATAAATTTACTTAAATTAATTTGAATGTTTAACTTATAAATTTTACAAAATATTTAAACTCGGTATTGAGATTTGGGTAGTTAAAAGTTATAAGTATTTATGTTTAATTACTAACATATATTATATAAATTGCATAAATTTTAATCTTATAAATGTCTAAAATTGTTTTTGTTTTTCCCGGGCAAGGTTCTCAATCTCCGGGAATGGGAAAGGACTTATATGATAATTCTGATTTTGCAAAAGAGATTTATATTAAAGCAAATGAGATTATGGAAACTGATATTTCCGAAATATCATTTAACGGACCTTCAGATATATTAAAGCAAACAAATTTAACTCAACCCGCATTATTTATTCACTCTTATATTTTGTTTAATCTGATACAGGATAAATTAGTTGCTGATTTTGCAGCCGGACATTCGCTTGGCGAATATACCGCTTTGTGTTATGCGAAAACTTTCGATTTTGAAAACGGTCTCAAGCTTGTAAAAGCCAGAGGTAAACTTATGAAAGATGCCGGTGATATACAAAAAGGTACAATGGCAGCATTAATAGGTTTATCAGATGAGCAAGTGAAAGAAATTTGTGATTTAGCAAAAGAGAATCAAATTGTTCAGCCGGCAAATTATAACTGTCCGGGACAAATTGTGATATCAGGTGATGAAGATGCCGTGTTAAGAGCGATTGAAATAGCAAAAGCTGAACCTTATAAATGCAGACTTGCAAAACAACTTGAAGTAAGCGGAGCATTTCACTCTGAATTGATGAAATCTCTCGCAGATGATTTTAAAATTGAAATTGAAAAATGCAACATTTCAGATTCTCAGATTCCTGTATATTCAAATGTTGAAGCAGAACCTGTAAGCGATAAATTTTTAATTGAACAATTGCTTCACAGACAACTATATTCGTCTGTAAAATGGGAACAATTAATCAGGAATATGATTCGTGACGGTGCTAATACTTANNAATACTTTTTATGAAATAGGCAGTGGAAAAGTATTGTCAGGATTAATAAAAAAAATTAATCCGGATGTAAAAACAGTAAATATATCTTCATATGAAGATATAAAAAAATTATAATTAAAATCTTTATATGTTAATACCTCAATTAGAAAAAAACGGGATAAAAGTTGACGACAGTATTTTTAATCAGGGCTTTGTTGCCGGATGTGATATGAATATTTGTTTTGGTCAGTGTTGCTGTTCAGGTGTATATATGGATAAGGAATTTAAAAATGTTATACTTCAACATACTGATGATATTATATCTAATATGAGTAACGACCAGATAAAAAATCCTGAGGAATGGTTTGATGATGAAATTGAAGAAGATTCAGATTTCCCTTCCGGATTTGCTATTGGAAGTGCCGTCTATACAGATTCAAAAGGAACTGAAAAATGTGTATTCAATGATGAAAACAATTATTGCACTTTACAGGTAACTGCTGTTAAAAAAAATATGCATAAATGGGATATAAAACCAACACACTGCATAATGTATCCCGTTACGGTTGTTGACAACACACTTCAATATGATGATGTACATTCACTTGATATGGATTATTGCGGAAAACACAAAACTGAAAATTTTACTCAAACTGTTTTTGATGCTACTAAGGAAGAAATAAAATATGTTCTTGGTGAAGAATTTTTTGATATTTTATTTGATTATTACAAAAAAAATTATTCACCCAAATTTAACATTCAAGTTCAATTATAAATTATGGATTTTAAAGAAAAAGTAGTTTTAATAACAGGTGGATCACGAGGTATAGGAAAATCAATTGCTGAAGATTTCAGAAATGAAGGCGCTAATGTTATTATCACGTATAAAAACTCTGTAAATGCCGAACACTTCGACTCATTGGGGATTTTGCATCGTATGTGTGATGTAGCTGATATGAAATCAGTAAATTCACTTGTTGAAGAAATCAACAAGCAATTTGGAAAAATTGATATATTAATAAACAATGCCGGAATAACAAAAGACGGATTACTTATGAGAATGAGTGAAGAAGATTGGGATTTAGTTATTGATACAAATCTAAAAGGTGTTTTTAATTTTATAAAAGCAGTATCCAGACCTATGATGGGAAAACGCTACGGAAAAATTGTAAATATAACTTCAATATCAGGTATCATAGGTAATGCAGGTCAGGCAAATTACTCTGCATCAAAAGCAGGAGTAATCGGGCTGACAAAATCAGTTGCAAAAGAACTTGCTTCAAGAAATATTAATGTGAATGCTGTTGCTCCGGGATTTATTGAAACTGAAATGACTGATAAACTATCTGATGATGTAAAACAAAACTATCTTAGCAATATTCCACTAAAAAGATTTGCAACACCGGGTGAAGTTTCTGCATTAGTAAAATTTCTTTCATCTGACAATGCTTCATACATAACAGGTCAGACAATATGTATTGATGGCGGATTAGTAATGTAAATAATATATAATCGCTTAATGAATAAATTATTTTCAATTTTTATATTAACATTATTATTAATTTCTTTTAAATCTGAAGTTTTTGCTAACAATCTTCAGATTTCAAACTATTCAGTTTCAGGACAGTTAACTGCCGAACAAACACTTTATATAAAAATCGGAAATATTTCATGGGATAATAGTTGGAGGAATGATATACCCGGACCCGGTATTCAAGTTCCCAACAACTACGATGCAGTTTGGATTTTTGCTAAATTTCGTAAGCGAGGAACTTCGACTTGGCTTCCTGTAAAATTTTCTCCTCAAATTTCTGATCACGTTATATCTTTAAATTCTGAAATAAAAACTTATCAGGATTCAATGGGAGTAATGCTTTTTAGAAAATCAAACGGATTTGGTACTTTCAATGCTTCTAATTTATTGCTGAAATGGAGATACGCTGGATACCTGACGAATTCTGATACTATTGATGTAAAACTTTTTGGTATGGAGATGGTTTATGTTCCACAAGGAAGTTTTTATGTAGGTGATTTTACACCATCAAATGTAACCGGTCAGTTTGTTGCAAATGATAACATATCACCTTATCTGATTTCATCTGAAAATCCTATAACACTTGGAGGCAACGGGGTTAATAATCTTAAAAGCAGAAACAATCAGGGGATGTCAACTCCTGATGATTTCACGGATTCACAAACTCAAATTTTACCTCTATCATTTCCGAAAGGTTATAACGATTTTTTTGCAATGAAATATGAATTAACAATGGATGCATATTCAGATTTTCTAAACTGCATTTCAGAGTCGCAGGCTAATAATAGATATCCTTCAGGTTCTTTTGGATTTGAAAGATTTAATATTGAAAAAATTGGAAATACATATCGAACTTCTTCACCTGACAGAGCAGTGAATATGATGTCTTGGGCAGATTGTGCGGCGTATCTTGATTGGACGGGCTTGAGACCATTTACAGAACTTGAATTTGAAAAAATGTGTCGTGGTCCATTACCGGTAATATCAAATGAATATGCCTGGGGAAATATTAATTTGATTCAATTAGTAAATTTGCAAGGTGTAGATTCATTAGGGAATGTTTCAGCACTTCCTGATTCATCTAACTGTCAATATAATCTAATTGATGGAGGTGCAAATCAGTTAATAAAAGGTCCTGTGCGTTCGGGAATTTTTGCAAATGTAAATTCAAACAGAACTAAGTCTGGTGCTTCATATTATGGAATAATGGAACTTTCAGGAAATGTTTGGGAAAGACCTGTTACTGTTGGGAATGTTACAGGTCGTCAGTTTTTAAATATACATGGCAATGGATTATTAAATGATAACGGAGATGCTGACGTTTCTACTTGGCCCGGAGTTTCTTCGACAGGATCAGGTTTTAGAGGCGGAAACTGGTTTAGAGGCACTTTCCGTTTAAGAGTTGCCGATAGATTTTATGCAAATACTCCTATTGATAACAGAACTTCACATCGCGGAATACGCGGAGTGAGGGGAAATTAAATTTCAAAAAGAAATTAATGAAAAAAATATTTTTTACAATTGTTTTAAGTTTTATTCTTTCTTATTCAAAACCAAATTATGCACAATATACCGGCGGCTCAAATGACGGATATGAAAGCAAAACAATAAATAACATTGCACTTGCAAATGTTGTTAATATTATAAGAGTTGAAACAAATTTAAATAATTTTATTTTACATCAGAATTTCCCTAATCCATTCAATCCAGTAACTACGATTTCGTTTGAATTGCCCGAATTATCAGTAGTTTCGCTTCAGATATTTGATATAACAGGCAGATTAGTTTCAAAACTTATTGACGCGAAAACTTATATTCCCGGTACATATAATTTAAGGACTGATTTTAATTCTTCACCAAGCGGAATTTATTTTTATAAATTAACTGTAAACGGAAATCTTATAGATACTAAATCAATGATACTTATAAAATGAAAATTTATTTAACATTAATTATTCTAATCGTGATTTCGGCTTGTTCATCAGGCAGAAATATAAATCTTATCGGTAACACTTATGTTCATCAAAACGGTTCTGAAAAACAACTGGTTGGGTTTGATGAAACAACAATCTTTTTTATGTGGGATGATTCTCTCGGCAAGTCATCATTCAAAACTGATTATACTGCTGAAAATGTAAATGACACTACAATCAATTTAATCCTGAAAGAAAAAAACCCATATATGGAGAATAACATTTGGACTATAATCGTTACATCTCCTTCTACTTTTTACACGTTAGCTTCAGGTAAAAAATATATACTTAATAAATAACTGTTCAAATTGATTTGACGAATAATACTTCAAATAATACAGAGAAATTTAAAACTGATTCCGGAATAGTATTACCTGAATATCTTTCTTCTTCAGATGCTCAGCCCAATCCCGGTGAATTCCCTTACACACGCGGTGTTCATAAATCAATGTATCGTTCAAAACTTTGGACAATGAGGCAATACGCAGGATTTGGAACTGCTGAAGAATCTAACGAAAGATATAAATTTCTAATAGCTAACGGAACAATGGGTTTATCAGTTGCGTTTGACCTACCTACCCAAATCGGGTATGACTCAGATGACCCTATGTCAGAAGGTGAAGTCGGAAAAGTTGGTGTTGCTATTGATTCACTCAAAGATATGGAAACACTTTTTGACGGAATTGATTTATCTAAGATTTCAACTTCCATGACAATCAATTCAACGGCATCATTGCTATTGCTAATGTATGTAGCAATAGCAAAAAAACAAAATGCAGATTTATCAAAACTTTCCGGAACGATTCAAAATGATATTTTAAAAGAGTATATTGCACGAGGTACATATATATATCCTCCTAAACAATCATTAAGATTAATAACAGATACATTCAAATGGTGTAATACAAATATACCAAGTTGGAACACAATTTCAATTTCGGGATATCATATTAGAGAAGCAGGTTCATCAGCAGTTCAGGAGATAGCATTTACTTTATCAAATGGAATCGAATATGTTCGTGCGGCAATTACATCAGGACTTGATGTTGATATATTTGCAAAAAGACTTTCATTCTTTTTTAATGCACATAATAATTTCATAGAAGAGATTGCTAAATTTCGTGCAGCCAGAAGAATGTGGGCAAAAATTATGAAAGAAACTTTTGGTGCTAAAGATCCTAATAGTTTAAAACTTCGTTTCCATGCACAGACAGGAGGTTCAACGCTAACTGATACACAAATTGACAATAACATTGTCAGAGTTACAGTTCAAGCACTCTCGGCAATACTCGGGGGGTGTCAATCTCTACACACAAATGGAAAAGATGAAGCATTATCATTGCCAACGGAAGGTGCAGTTCAGACTGCATTGAGAACACAGCAAATTCTTGCATACGAAAGCGGAGTTGCAGATTCTGTTGATCCTTTCGGGGGTTCATATCTGATAGAATATATGACGGATGAAATTGAGAAAAAAGCAATGGAATATATTAATCAAATTGAAACTATGGGAGGTGCATTAAAGGCAATTGAGGTTAAATTTCAAAAATCGGAAATTGAAAATAATGCTTATGAATTTCAAATGGACGTTGAGCATAACAAAAAAATAATAGTAGGTGTAAATGAATTTACATCTAATAATAAAGAAGAATATAATATATTTAGAGTAAATGAATCAGTACGTAAAATCCAAACTGAAAAGATTAAAGAATTAAAGAATAATAGAGATAATTTAAAAGTAAATTCTTTGCTTGATATTATAAAACAAAAAGCAATTACCGATGAAAATCTTTTGCCTTACTTTCTGGAGGCAATAGAAAACTATGCAACAATTGGAGAGATTTCAAATTCATTGAGATCAGTATGGGGAGAATATAAATAAATATATGCCTTCAAAAATAATCTGGATTACAGGAGCTTCTACAGGAATCGGCAAAGATACAGCACTTACACTGTCAAAAGCCGGAAATATTATTATAGTTACTGCCCGAAGAAAATCCAGACTTGTAAACATTGTAAGTGAGATAAAATTTAGCGAACGTGAAGCATCTGCCTTTGTATGTGATGTATCATCAGAAAGAAGCATTCAGACAACATACAAAAGAATAAAAGAAAGATATGGAAAAGTAGATGTGTTGATTAATAATGCAGGTGTAACAGTATTCAAAAATTTTTCTGAAAGTAAAACTCCTGACTTCGATTATATTATGGATATAAATTTACGCGGTGCTTTTCTTTGCAGTAAATCTGTGCTCAGCGATATGATAAAAAGAAAATCAGGACATATTATAAATGTTTTATCAACAGCAGCAAAAACTTCACTCGAAGGAAGCTCTTTATATTCAGCATCAAAAGCCGGCTTGATGGCTATGTCAGATGTATTAAGAAAAGAAACAAGAAAATTTAATATAAAAATTTCAAATGTTTTTCCCGGTGCTACTGAAACACCAATGTGGGACAGTAAGACCAGGGCTAAATATAAAAACAGAATGATGGATTCTGTTGATATTGCAAATGTTATTAATACTATAATTAATCAACCGAAAAAAGTAGTTATTGAAGAAATTGTAGTAAGACCTGTAAAAGGAGATTTATAAGTTAAGTTTTGAATAAACTAATCCCTTTGAGATGTGGGGAGGTTTATAAATTTTTATAAAAAATTAAAAACCTCACAATGTCATTAGTTACTTGTCCTAACTGTAAAGCAAAAGTTGATTTAGATAATGATTTTTGCCCTGAATGCGGATATCATATGTTCAATTTTGAAGTTAACACTCATGAAGATACTTTTCATGATTCTTATGATGATTATACGAGTACCACAAAAGATGCAAAACCAATTTACAAGTTTTTATTTTTCGTTTCATTATTCGGAATTTTCGGAGGTTTGTTTTGGGGAATTTATCAAGTAATTCTGCAGGATAATCCTGTGGAAGATGCAAAACCACTTACATACCTGATAGTATATATTTCTATTGCTTTACTTATTATAACTCAGATACTTTCTTATTTTGAGAAAAACAATAGAACTCATAATTAACAAATTTATTTTAACTGCTAAATTTCCTTACTCTTTCATAAATCCAAAAAATCAAATATGAAAAAAATAAATTATTTTTTTCTTTGCTTTGCTGTTTTAATCTTTTTACAGGGATGTTCTGAAAAAAAAGATACTTCTTCAAATAATTCAAATAACAATTCAAGTACAAATTCTACTACACAAAACACTCCATCATCAAACACAACTGAAAATCAAAAAACCGGAAGACAGGATTTTTCTATTACTAACAAAACCGGAATGACTTTGATTGATGTATTTATTTCACCGAATGAATCTAATGATTGGGGTGAAGATGTGATTCCTACTGATATGATTGCAGACGGGGAAACTTTTAATTTTACTTTTACAGATGTTTCACCTGATAAATGTATGTGGGATATAAAATTCAACGCTGAAGATGGTGTAGAATATTTTATGAAAGGTGTTAATCTTTGCGAAATAAGCACTATTACTCTTAACAAGCAGTAATTTAAATTTTCAAAAATCAAAAGCGGTTACAGTATCACTGTTTCCGCTTTTTTATTAATTTGCAGTATTATTAAAATCAGAATTATTTAATTTAAACTTACTTTATAAATTGTTTATAACGTCTAAATTTGATAATTTTTCAAAATTAACAATTTATTTTAATGCAGACTATTGATAATCAGGTTGAAAACAAGAAAAAAATCAAAACTTTTGACCAGAAAGAATGGATTAAGGAAAATCTTTCCTACAAAAAAGATTCCGGCAGTTGGGCTTGGATTTTACACAGAATTACCGGTATTGCTTTAATTGCTTATTTATTCCTGCATATTTATTCTTTAAGCCCTCTCACTGAAGGGAAAGCTGCTTTTAATTCTAAAATGGAACAATTCACTACTCCATTTTTTATGGTGCTTGAATGGTTCTTATTTGCTTTTGTGCTTTTTCACGCTTTAAACGGTATCAGGATTGTTATTGTTGATTGGGCTGATGGTGCTAAATATCATAAACCTCTTTACCGATTAAGCTGGATAGTTGGAATTATTTTATTCTTAGGTATGGGATTTTTAATGTTTTCTTATGAAATTGGTGTTTTAACAAAATAATTATAAATTTTTAGTTCTCTAATAAATAATGTATAAATACAGGTCTTCTAAAAATTCAGGATCTAAAAGCTGGGTTATTCAAAGAATTACGGGAATTGCCCTTGTTGTCTTTATGATAGGTCATTATATTTTAATGCATTACCATCCGGATTCAGGTCATACTTATGAAGCGGTACTTTCAAGAATGCAATACAGTTGGTATAGAATAATAGATTTATCATTTTTAGTTTTGGGAATGTATCACGGTTTAAATGGGGTTTGGAATATTTTTAGAGATTATAACCTTAAACCTTGGCAAAATATTACGATTCTTTCTTTGATTTTAATACTCGGAATTGCATTTACTGCGTGGGGATTTACTATTATATTCAGTATTCCCTATGTTGATTCACTTTCGCTAAGCGGAAATTAACCTAATTTTTGAAACAAATTCTGTTGTAATTCATAAAATAAATAATCATCAATAAAACCCATTAAAGGAGAAAAAAATGGATAAATTTGCTCATTTACAAGAAATCTTAGATGGTATGAAAGCTGACATTGAAAAATTCTATCAAAAAGAACAAAATGCAGCCGGTACACGTTTAAGAAAATCATTAAATGATTTAAAAAAAGCATCTTCTGATATCAGAAAAGAAATTCAGGATATCAGGACTTCAAGAAAAACTTCATAAATTTCGTCTGTTGATTTAAAAAATTTTGGATTTTAAAATCCGGTTTTATTTTAACCTTCCTTTGGATTTTAGAATCCAATTTTTTTATATTTGAAATACACTTTTATTACTTAATGAACAAATTCAGAAACTTTTGTATTATAGCTCACATAGATCACGGTAAATCTACTCTTGCAGACAGATTATTAGAGTTTACAAGAACTATCGAATCTCGTAATATGACAAAACAAGTCCTCGATAATATGGATTTGGAGCAGGAACGCGGTATCACAATCAAACTTCACGCTATTCAGATGAATTATAAATCTCTCGATGGTGAAGAATATATCTTAAATCTTATTGACACTCCGGGGCATGTTGACTTCTCTTATGAAGTTTCAAGGTCACTTGCTGCATGTGAAGGTGCCTTGCTGGTAGTTGACTCTACACAGGGTATTGAAGCTCAGACAATTTCTAATCTATATCTTGCAATTGACAACGGATTGGAAATTATTCCTGTCATAAACAAGATTGACCTTCCTTCTGCAATGGTGGATGATGTCAGTTCACAAATACTCGAATTAATTGGTGGAAAAAAAGAAGATATCGTCAAAGCCAGTGCTAAAGTAGGCACAGGCACTCAGGATATCCTTGAAGCAATCATTAAAAAAATTCCTCCTCCGAAAATTGATAACACTAAACCATTACGAGCATTAATTTTCGACTCTCTGTTCGATATTTATCGTGGAGTTGTGATTTATATAAGAGTTGTTGATGGAGAACTAAAAGAAGGTGATGAAGTAAATTTTTACTTTTCTGATAAAACTTTTATTGCTGAAGAAGTTGGTATTCTTAAAATGGGCAGAAAAAGAACTGGGAAACTTGAATCAGGAAATGTAGGTTATCTTATTTGCGGAATGAAAGATGTAAATGATTGTAAAGTTGGAGATACAGTGTTTAGCTCAAAACAACAAATTTCAGAACCATTACCGGGATATCAGGAAGTGAAACCTATGGTGTTTTCAGGTATCTATCCTGCAAATACTGAAGATTTTGAAAATCTGCGTGATTCGCTTTCAAAACTTAAGCTTAATGATGCATCACTCACGTATGAACCGGAAACTTCTGTTGCTCTTGGTTTCGGATTTAGATGTGGTTTTCTTGGAATGTTACATATGGAAATTATTCAGGAAAGACTGGAACGTGAATATAATTTAAATATCGTTACTACCGTTCCTAACGTTGAATATAAAGTTTATAAAACAAATGGTGAAATGCTTGTGGTTGATAATCCTTCCATTATGCCGGATCCATCTATGATTGATTATATAGAAGAACCTTATATTAAATCTCAGATTATAACTCCAACTGAATATATAGGAAATATAATGAAACTTGCAAATGACAGACGAGGTATTTATAAGACAACGAATTATTTAGATCCTAAAAGGGTTGATGTTCAGTTTGAATTCCCTCTTGGTGAAATAATTTTTGATTTTTTTGATAAATTGAAATCTACAACACGCGGTTATGCTTCGTTTGATTATGAACTTATGGATTACCGTGAATCAAGCTTAGTAAAACTTGATATTATGTTAAACGGAGAACCTGTAGATGCTTTGTCATCAATTGTTCACAGGGATAATGCTTTTGACTGGGGCAAGAAACTTTGCCTGAAACTTAAAGAACTTATTCCCAGACAAATGTTTGAAGTGGCTATCCAGGCAGGAATTGGAAATAAAATTGTTGCAAGAGAAACCATCAGTGCAATGAGAAAAAATGTTACTGCAAAATGTTACGGCGGGGATATTTCAAGAAAAAGAAAACTTCTTGAAAAACAAAAAGAAGGTAAAAAACGTATGAAACAGATAGGGTCAGTTGAAATTCCACAAGAGGCATTCCTTGCTGTTTTATCAATAGAAAAATAAATTAAATATTTTGGCAGATATAAAAGATAATAAAACAAATAAAACTTCTAATTCGTCTTTGGACAAATTCAGAAATATGATGAGTAGTAAAAAATCGGGCAAAACGAAAAAACCAAAAATTGTTGAGTATTTTAATGCGTTGCTCTGGGCTGCAGTTGTTGCATTTATTATAAAAGTATTCTTGTTTGAAGCATACAGAATACCTACGGGTTCTATGGAAAACACACTGCTTGTTGGTGATTTTCTTTTAGTTACTAAATTTACTTATGGAGCTACAACTCCGAGAAATATACCATTTACAAATGTAAGACTTCCATACGTAAAACTTCCGGGATTTAAAGATCCTCAGCAAGGTGATGTGATTGTTTTTGATTTTCCCGGAGACAGGGATGAAGTGGAATCAAAAGAAGTTATAAATTATATAAAAAGATGTGTTGCAGTTTCAGGAGATAAACTTCAGATTATAAACAAAACCTTATATGTAAACGGTAAAGTTTTTACAAATCCTCCGGAATCAAGATTTGCAAAATCACTAACTCCATCAAGCATTCAAAATCCGAGAATTTTCCCAAAAGGTTCCGGCTGGAATGAAGATAACTACGGTCCAATAACTGTACCCAAAAAAGGAGACTTGCTTGAGATTAATGATATTAATTTCGAAGCATGGAAATATTTCATTATGAAGGAAGGGAATAAAATAGAACTTCGAGGAAATCAGGTTTATGTTAATGATTCCCCTCTTCCAAACGGACAGTATGAAGTTAAACGTGATTACCTTTTTATGATGGGTGATAACAGAAACAACTCACTCGACAGTAGATTTTGGGGTTTTATGCCTGTTGAAAATGTTGTTGGTGAAGCCCTGTTGATTTATTGGAGTTGGGATCCGAGCATTAGTTTTCTGGATTTCTTTAAACTTATAAAATCAACTCGTTGGGATAGAGTTGGTATGTTTATTCATTAATTTTTTTTAATTATTTAAAATGTCTGGACTTTATTTACATATCCCGTTCTGTTCTAAAAGATGCAATTATTGTAACTTTTATTTTTCCGTAAATAAAAAATTAATCCCTGATTATATTTCAGCATTAAAAAAAGAAATTAACCTTACATCCGAAAAATACCATTCTATAGAATTTGATTCGGTTTATTTTGGAGGTGGAACTCCATCGTTACTTTCCGAATCAGAATTATCTTCCATATTAGATACTTTATATTCAAATTTTAAAATATCACCTTATTCCGAAATTTCAATTGAATCTAATCCTGAAGATTTAGATGAGTCAAAAATAAAATCTTATATCAATAAAGGTATAAACAGATTAAGTCTTGGAATACAATCTTTAAATGATAACGAACTAATTTTCTTATCAAGAAAGCATAATAGAATACAATCGCTTGAAGTTATAAATCTTGTAAAAAAATATTTCAATAACTATTCACTTGATATTATTTATTCATTACCTGGTCAGACATTTGAAAACATTAAAGACACTTTAGACATATTTATACAAACAGAAGTTCCTCATATTTCAGCATACACACTTACATTTGAAGAAAATACTTTGCTTCATAAAAACTTGAAAGATAAATTAATTTCAAAAAATTCAACGGATATTGAAGCAGATTTATTTTTAAAACTCAGCAGTTATCTGAATAAAACAGGTTACTCTCATTATGAAGTATCCAGTTTCTCAAAATCCGGATTTGAGTCAAAACATAATTCAAAATATTGGACATATACAGATTATATTGGTTTTGGTCCTTCAGCACATTCATTTTACAAAAACAAAAGATGGAATAATTATTCTTCACTTGGGAAATATATCCGACTGATAAACGAAAATAAATCACCAATAGAAAAATCAATTAGTTTAAATCAAGAAGAATCTAAATTTGAATTTTTAACACTCTCTCTCAGACATAAAGGAATAAATTTTGATGTATATGAAAAATTATTTAACGAAGACTTTAAGATTATATATGATGATGTAATTAAAATACTGAAATCTAATGAACTTGCCGAAGTAAAAAGCGGATTTATTAAATTAACTGATAAAGGATACTTACTTGCAGATGAAATCTGTTCGAGGTATTTTTGAATATGATAGAAAACAGTAAACCTAAAATATTATTGGCAGAAGATGACCCAATTAATCTAAAATTAATGTCACGTCTTCTAACTAAAAACGGATTTGAATTTTTAACTGCCAATAACGGTGAATCTGTTTATGAGTCAGCAGTTTCAAATCCGGATATTGATGTTATATTAATGGATATTCAAATGCCTTTGTTGAATGGTTACGAAGCAACGGAAAAAATTCGGGAGTGGGAAAACGCAAATAACAATTTAAAGAGATTTAAAATAATTGCATTAACTGCACATTCTTTTGAAGAAGAAAAAAGAAAATGTTTGAATGCCGGTATGAATGATTTTATAACAAAACCGATAAATATGCCTGACCTTATAGAGAAAATATATTCTGATTATTCTGATAATAAACCTTCGGAAGAAAATCAAACCGCAGATTTCTCAACCGATTTAGATTCAGATAAATAATATTTTAATTTATTTCTGTATAAATATTCCCCTACCACAATTGTTAACAAAATAAATGGTATTGACCCTATCAAATCAATCACATAATGATATCTCAGGTAAACCGTTGAAAAAAGCATTAACGATGTATATGAAAAATAAATCCATTTAAATCTTACCTTAAACCTAAAAGCGAGATAAACTATTAATACCGCTACAATCGTATGCCCTGATGGGAATGCATCTCTTTGTGCATATTCTTCCGGATTTGGAACATTAGGAGGAATTGATTCACCAAGGTTTATTGCATCTCTAATGAATTTATAAGCGAATACACCTTCGAGTTCAATATCAATTTTGCTGAAATCGTGTAGTGTAAATCTCGGACCTATTGCCGGCACGCAAAGATACCCGATAAATGAAAGATAAAATCCGAAAAAAATAACAAACATTGAATATTTATATAAATCAAATTTATGTTTTAAATATAAACCAACCACAAATATTATCTGCATAAAATAAAATAATACATAAATAATCTGAAAAAATTCTACCATTATAGGGTTATTCAAAGGTGCAAGTGCAACGGTCGGGTCAAATCCAAATATAACTCTGTCAATTTCAATTAATTTATCATCCATAACATACGTACCCCATAAATTAAACAGTAAAACATAAATTTCTTTAAAACAAAAAAGTATCATTACTACAGGATAAAAATATCTGAAAATTCTTAGAATCTTATTTTTTGATTTATCCTTTTCATCTTTTGATTCGTAAGTTATAACAATATTATTAATTAAAATTATTAACCCTGTATTAATTAAAATAATAATTATCATCGTTACCAAACTATCTACAAGTAATACAGCAAGCACAGAAAGCAGTATCAAAAATATTTCATTTGTAATATCAGGAATATCAAGAAACCTGTATTTTTTTTTAAAGTAGTTTTTCAATTAATTATATGAGATAATAAAAACGTGGAGATGGTGAGGAAAATAGAAATACCGACTACATCCTGGAATGCAGTTTCAAACGGTCCTGAAGTTACCGCCGGATCAAAACCAAGTTTTTTGGAAATCATTGGGGTTGTCGTTCCGACAATTCCTGCTATATTAATAGAAATAAACATTGAAATACCAACCGATAAAGCAAATGCAGTTTTATTTGTATCCATCATAATATAACCTATAATAGCAATTATAACACCAACAACAAACCCGATAATTAAAGTTGTTTTAATCTGCCTGATTAATGGAATCCACCATTTGTTAATATTTACAAGTCCTGTATCAATAGCCCTGACAACAATTGCCGCAGATTGTAAACCTGTGTTTCCCGAAATCGCAGATATTATAGGCATAAACGCTGCAAGTAAAATAACTTTTTCTAATATTTCATTGTGAGATTTAATTACAAATACAGCAATTAGTTCAATGCCCATCGTAATCAATATCCAGGGCAATCTCAGTTTTGCAATTTGGAACGGTGATTTTTTTTCAAGTTCCTCAGCATCTGTACCGGTCATCTTAGCAAAATCTTCACTGTATTCTTCTTCCATAACATCAACAATATCATCTATGCTGATTTTCCCGATAACTCTGTGCTTATTGTCAACAACAGGCAGCGAAACCAGGTCATATCTTTGCATTATTCTTGCTACTTCTTCCTGATCTACATTTGCTTCGACTGATATGACATCAGGATTTTTTACATCTTTGAGAAGTTGTTTTGGATTTTTTAATGCGATGATTATTCTCTTTAGCGAAATAATTCCGATTAGTTCATTTTTGTCATTCACAACCCATACATTATAAAACTGATCAACTTCTTCTGCTTTTTCCTGAATTTGATTTATGGCTTCTTCGACTGTAAGATTTTCATTAAGAGCGATGAACTCTTTTGCCATAATTCCACCGGCGGTATTTTCATCATAAGTTAAGAGTTCTCTGATTTCATCAGAATCTTCTTTATCATCTTTTTCTAACTCCTGAAGAACTTCTTCTTTTATATCATCAGTTAAATCTGAAACGAAATCCGCAGCATCGTCTGAATACATCTCTCCAACAATATCGGAGATTTCTTCACTGTCTAAACTTGAAACAATTTGTTCTCTTCTTGCGTCATCAAGTTCCAATATAACCTCAGATGCAGTTTCATCAGGCAATAATTTAAATAAATATATTGCATCTTCAGTTTCTTTTAAATTATTGATAAGAACAGATATATCATAATTGTAAAGGTCTGCAAGAATTTGTTTTAATATAGCATCGGACTTTGAACTGATTAACTGATGGATTTCATTAATCAGTTCATCATCAACGTCGAGCGATGAATTATATTTTTCTTCTTCAGCCATTTAATTTTTTAAATACTAAATTAGGAATTTTTAGACGTGTAAAAATATGTAAATGTGTATGTTAATTCAATTTATAAAGGTCAGAAAATATTATTGATTTTCTCTGCTGTCTTAAGCACTTATAATATTTTTGTATGTATATTGATTAAATTATTAAAATAATTTCTTATCATTTGTGTAATTAGTTTAATTCGTGCTAATTAGTGGTGAAGCATTAAAAGGATTTAAAAGGCTTTGATTATATTTTCAAAAAGCATTTTCTATGTGATTAATTTCTATTTCATCAGTCAGCATAATTGTTACAACATCAAATCTGATTTCATTATTATCATACTCAGGATTTTCCATTAAAAAACCCTCTGCAGCTTTTTGTATATGTTTCACTTTTACAGGAGTGATTGATTCTTCCGGTTCTCCGTATTTTTTATTTCTTCTTGTTTTCACCTCAGTAAACACAAGTGTATTATCTTTTAAACAAATTATATCAATCTCTGATTTATCATATTTGTAATTGGACTTTACAATATGAAATCCATTATTAATTAAATATTCTTTTGCCTTTTGTTCACCGGCAGCACCGGTTCTATTTTTATAAATGCATTTTTTTTGTGGCATATCTTCCGCAAAAAGTTTCTCTGTGTATCGGACTTAAACCGTACTCCATAATTCTTTTGATGTGTTCTCTGGTTCCATATCCTTTATGTGTTTTGAATAAATATTCAGGATAAATTTCATCATACTTTATCATCTTGGCATCTCTGTCCACTTTTGCTAAAATGGAAGCAGCGGAAATACAAAATTCAGTTGCGTCACCATCAATAATAGTTTTAAAATTCAGTTCATTTTGAAAATCATTCTCTAATTTAAAATAGTTTCCGTCAATTAGATATAAATCCGGTTTTATTTTAAGACCTAAAATGCAGTTTTTCATTGCTTTCATCGTCGCCCTTAAAATATTTATTTCATCAATTTCTTTACTATCAACCTCAGAAATTATAAATTCCACACATTCCGATTTAATTTTATCAAAAAGGATTTCCCTTTTATGGTGTGAAATTACTTTTGAATCATCAACACCATTAATAACATAGTTATCATGAAAAACAACCGCTGNNCAACCGCTGCCGCCACTACAGGTCCTGCCAAAGGTCCTCTCCCCGCTTCATCAATTCCACAAATTAACATTTATATTTTTTTAATTTTATAACTAAACATAACTGAAAAAATAATTTTAATTAAATAATATGAATTTTTAATTAAGTTTCTTACTAATTTCAAATATCCTTTTTTAATTAAAAAAAATCAAATCAATTCAAGACACTGCGATGAATTACTATTTTGGATTCTTGTTTCAGCATATTTCGTTTTTAAGGAATAAATCGGTAGTGAAAGTATTGAGAGGATTTCTCTATTATCTTCTTAAAACTCTCTTCAAGAAGTCTCCTTCTCTCCCGCAGGTATCTCTTGAAAAGGATTCCTGAGATATTGACTCTCTATCCTCAAGTATGAAACAGTTCATCACATTAGTTATTAGTGGCTAAATTTTATCTTGCCACAATTTGAGAAATAAGTTTCTTTTCACCAAATATATTTACATATAATTCTATTGATTTATAAAAATAATACTGTTACGTTATATAAAATTACAATAAGCAATATGTAAACTTTTATATGAATATAATTTTCTCGCTATGAATATCAATTCCAATAAATATAATTTACAAACAAATTTTAGATTTATGAAAAGAGCATATATAATACTTTTAGTTTTATTATTGCCGGCGTTTAATTTTATAGATACGCCATCGAGAGTTTCAAATGGATGGGTTCAACAGGTAATGCCTGATATGGGTGGAAGGAGGATAATGGGAATGGAATTTCTTGATTCATTAACCGGCATAATAATAACCGATACAACAGGTGGGAATAGTTCACTTATCCTAAAATCAACAGACGGAGGATTTAACTGGTTTACAGTTTATAATGATTCAACAAGGAGAGTTTATTTAGATATGGAAGTAAATAAAGAAAATGGATTTATTTATGTAGGCTCTAGTTTTATTCTTGATTTTGGAGTGAAATTATTAAAATCAACAGATAAAGGAAATAGTTGGATTCGATTGAATAATCCCGTATCAATAGACTATAGTGATATATCGATAACAGAAAACGAAATATGGACTGTATGCAATGTCCCTTTCGACGGCGGTGTTTGGCAGACAACGAATGACGGCTTGAATTGGGAGCGGAAGTTTTATGCCGGCTTGAGCGGTAATCCGAGTAGGATTTATATGTATAATAAGAATATTGGGTTTATAACAAATGTCGAAGGAGCAAACGGAAGATTACGAAAAACCACAGATGCTGGTATTAGTTGGAATATTATAGATACCGGAGGATTTAGGACAATGTATTTTGTAGATTCACTGAAAGGGTTTAAAAGAGGATATAATGGATTCTCAAAAACAACTAATGGTGGTGTAGATTGGATTTTAAAACCGCTTTTGACTGGAGGGAATATTGCTGAGAGTGAGTTAAATAATTTTGTAATCCAAGATGCAATAATATGGGGAGATAGAGGATCCTATTGGGATGGGGTTTCCAATATTCAGGGATTAATATGGAAAACAACAAATGAAGGAGATAATTGGGGATATCAATTGCCTGGGATCAACAATACATATTGGGATATTTCATTTACAAATAGTAATTTTGGGAATGCTTCTCCTAGATTAATGCAATCAAATTTTTCAGGTGCTCGCACAACCACTGGTGGAGATACCATAACATATTATACATCAGTAACAAAAATAAACGAAACAATACCGGTTGATTTTGTCTTATATCAGAACTTCCCAAATCCATTTAATCCCGTTACAAATATCAGATATGATGTTAAAAAACAATCTCAAATTATTCTGAAAGTATATGATATCACAGGAAAAGAAATAAAAACACTTGTTAACCAAGTTCAGACACCGGGTACATATCAAGTAACATTTGAAGGTCAAGGATATGCATCTGGAGTTTATATATTTTCTTTACAAATAGATAATTATAAAACCTCAATAAGAGGGCTTTTATTAAAATAAAAATGAAACACCATGAAAACAAAAATTAAAACACATTTAATTTTTCCGCTGTATTTTCTTTTAGTAATTATAATAATTTTTATCACAATCCCACAGATTAATAAAGCCAATGATGATCCATTTATAATAGGGGCTATGGATAATGGATGGGATGTAAATTCGGATTTAGATTCTAGTAAAGAACTTAGCTTAAATGTATGGTCAAAATATACTCATCCGGATAAAGGTTGGTTACATTTTAATGGGACGAATTGGATTCACCATCCAGCTGACAGATTTGATTCATCTATTTCAGCATATAAAGATTTTATAAATGGAAAAATACTTTCAAATGATTCAAATGGTTTAAAAACAATAATGGACAGACCTAAAGTTCAGTATTTAGCATTTGGTCAAAGCAGTGAATATCAGATGGAATATATTTCTACAAGAAGTGAATTCTGGTTCTATGGATATAAAGAACATTCAAGTAACCCAAACATAATAGATTTTAATGATAACGGAACAATGGTGAAAAAATGTACACGGAATCCGAATGTGCCTGATAATTCAAATGCTGATACATTGACTAAAAAACTGGAAGGCAACAGAGAGCAGGCAAATACATCATGGCCTGTTGGCTATATAGGAGATACTGAATATGACTGGTATATTATGCCAAAAATAAGAATAGACACAAGTTATGCAAATAATCCTGCAAATTTCGAAAAGAAAGTATGTGATGTAATAGTTTCTAATTGGAATGGTGATGAAGTTATTCAAACTTTAAAGGTGAAACATTTTAAATCTGAAATTTCTTCAATATATAATGGTGAATATTTAGAGATTTATTATGACTATGTTTCAGATCCAATAAATAATCTAAAAATCGATGCAGGCACATGGTTTAATCCTGATACATTAGATCCTTATGGTGGAACATATGATAGTTGCAAAATAGATTTCAGAATCTTCTGGTATGATAACTGCGATATGTGGGTTGATTATATTAAGGTTCAAAATGAACCTGCGTATCAGTTGTTGACTGTTCAAAGACCTTTAGAATTGAATATGATCAAAGACGAAGTCGAACAGATAGCAAATCTACATCCTGACAAAATATTTGATTTTTACATTGAAGAATTTGAATTCAATCATACACCAAGTATTGCAAAAGTTAATGATTTGATTCAAACTCATTCCGGTAATCAATTTTCATTAATGGTGAACTATAATCCCAGTTTATTCAAAGCATTTATTCCGGAAAGTTGGAAATATTGGTTTACTGCACAAGATGTAAAAAAATATTTAATTGAAAGAGCAAATTTAAAAAAAGTTTTAACTATGAGCTATGACTTGACAGGTTGGGATGGTTCGGAATGGGACGGAGTTCCGCTATGCTATTACCCAAATACTCTACCTAACATAGATCCAAGTCAGAGTGGATATAATGTAAACACAGGTTTTTTAGGCTTCAAAACTTCGCCTGAGAGCTACGATGTTTGGTTACAGAATCATATTGACAATAATATTTTAGATTTTCAATTAATGAAAAACCTTAAACTCTCAAATGAATTATCTCGGATTTCAAATATACCGTTCTATTTTTTACATCAATCGCATTTAATATTTCAACCATCTGTTAACAACCAAGGACATAAACTTAAAGAACCAACAAATGAAGAAGT
>DKKL01000003.1 GCA_002455255.1 Candidatus Tepidiaquacellales bacterium UBA6667
AATGAGTTATAAAGGATTCAAAAATCAGAGGGCATTTCATAATAACAAAATTCATGCACTTGCGAGTATGATAGTGCCTTCTGATATGCTTGATGAATTTAAAAAGGATAAAGTTAAAAAGATTCTTGAAAAACGCTTTGGTGAAAATATGCCAAGTTGTAACTTCTGTGGAAAAGATGAATGTATGTTTTGTTCATTCACTAAAATAACCGGCTCAGTTTTAGAGTTAACAAATGAAGAAGCGGAGCTACTTTATAAAAATTTACTGTCAGATTATGAACGAGTAAAAAACAACAATAAGGTTGTTGAAAATATTCTTGGTACCGGGAAGATGATGAGCGATGCTCAGAGAAAGAAGATAATTAGAATTTGTAGGTATAAGTTCAACTGGAGTATTGAGGTTACATTTTCAAAATTGCTTGAGTTCATTCCGGATCTGCGGAAAAAATTAACTCAATGGGAGATCGAGAAATATAAAATGGTAGCTTTGTATGGGAAAATCAATAAACAGCAAGCAGGGAAGATTATTAAAATTCTTGAAAAAATTGAAAAGAATAATAAGCAGAATGAGAAAAAATAAAAAATGGACATTGACTGATATTAATAATTTGGAACTTGATCTGCTTAATGATGGAGTTATGAGTATTTCGTATAAAGGATCTTCACCGAGAATTATGAAAAGAACTATAAGAATGAAATCAGTTCCATGTAAAATTATATTTGAATATTCAAATGAAACTAATTCAGAAAAAAACAAAGAATGGATGGAATATATTGATAAGAAATTTAAAAAAGTTTATGAGAGGTTGAATAAAAGAAATCAAAATATTTTAAAAACTTAAATTAATAAAATCTATGAGTAATTCAGAAATGGATATAACTGATATCCAACAACTCACAAAGGAATATTCAATTCCTTACAATCAACTTCAAGAATATCTTTCACAAATGAGAGAAGATATTGAATCTGTCAGAAAAAAATATCTTGGATTAATTAAAACAACTTCCGTTGAAATTGCAGAAAAGGTTGATATTTTACAAAATGCAATTTTATCAAATAGTCACTTATTTGAAAAGCCAAGGACTCAAGTGTTTAGTGGAATGAAAGTTGGATTACAACTGAAAAAGGAAAGTTATAAAGTTCCTGATGAAGAAAGAACTATTAAATTAATTGAAAAACATTTTGAAGATGAAAAAGAGTTTTTTATTGATACAAAAAAATCGGTAAAAAAATCTGCATTAAAAGAATTATCTGATGATGAACTTGAGAAAATAAAAGTAATTAAATCTGAACCTGAAGATCAGGTAGTTATAAAATCAGCGGATGATATTGTTAATAAAATGATTGATGCTATTATAAAGAGTACCGGTGCAGATGATATTAAAGTGGATACTAAAGCAGCTTAATTTAATTTGATATGGAAGATAGGGATTCTAAAATATTGGCTCGGATTATGGAACGGAAGGAACATAATCCTGTGTATTCTGCTGAACTTGAAAAAGAGTTTAAAATTTCAGGATCTGAAATCCGGAAGATCATTAGAGCTTTCAGACGTGATGGAATCCCTGTTGCAAATAGTAAGACAGGATATTATTATGCTCGAAATTTTAAGGAGATTGAACCGACTATCGTTGATTTAGAAAAGCGAACTTTGAGTATGTTAAGCACTATATCTGCACTGAAAAAAAACTTTGAAAAATCGCAGTTGGAGTTGTTTTAAAAAATAATAATACATAATCATGCCACAGGGAAATTACAAATCAAAAATATCTAAACCGAGAAAAAATTTAAAGAATGTTAGAGTTGTTTATGGAAATGATACATATGAAGGATATTTAACTTACAATGACGGTGATGTTATTGAAATTCAGATTGGAAATTTGTTTAAGTTGTTTTCAAAAAACCTTGTAAAAATTACTGTAATTTGAAAAAGAAATCCGGAGAACTCACACAATTAGAAATTGCGAAAATTATTGGTTGTAGCAGACAATATTTAAATAGAGTTATAACCGGTAAGGAAAATTCTTTATTAGCGGATTTCGTTTACAAGGAATATTGTAAAATAGAACCTAATATAAATTTAATAAAATTCTTTGTAATGGAAGGTGTTGAAGATGCTATGGATCTGGTTATTGAAAGTAGAAAAAACAAAGCAGCAAAAAAATTCGCAATAAAGTTTATGGAAGATAGAGATAGGTTTTTAAAATGGTGTTTTGAAAATAATGTGATAGATAAAATTAATAAAAAATTAGAAGGTAAATCTAAAGTTTTAAAAAATTAATGAAAAAACAAAGGTTAAAGAGTGATAAATTTAAAATGCGATGCCCGAAGTGTAAGCATTATAACACCGAAGTTATTGATACTCGCACAAATATGACCTTTGTTTCGAGAGTGAGAGCATGTAATGAATGTATGTATGTTTTTACTACAAAAGAAACTGTGGATGAGACTTATGACCATCCAAANNAATAAGGAGGAAAAATAAAATGAGATTTACAGAATCACCAATACTTGATGATGATGGTAAAAGGATAATTATCCCGGGTATTTCAAATTTTGGCAGGAATTCATTTGATAAAATAAATGCTTGTCATAATGGATATATAACCGGTAAATATATTGGCAGAATTAAACATTTAACGATAACTCATGAGATACTGAAAGGAAAATCCAAAAAATTACCTACGAATAGTTGGGTTGAAGGGTTTCCGGTGCNNTCACAGGTCGCACAGGACGGCTCATTTTTTATTAATTGAGTATATTATAATGTTAATTTATGTAGTTCCCGTAGTTCCCAGTTCCCGAAATGCGGGAACTTTAGTTCCCGTCAGCAATTCTACCCTTTAAATTTATTATTATTTTGAGGTTTTTAAAAATAAAATTCTAATAAAATTAGAATTTTTCGAGTTCCATTGCAAATAGCGTGGTTCACACCTTTAATTTCAGCGTTTTTTTGATGGCTCTTTTTCATTATCATTGCATAAAGCGTGGTTCAATATATTAGTATTATCATTTTCTTTAAATCAGTAAAATCTCCCATTCTTAATCTATAAAAATAAACTCCACTCGGAATATTATCCGCTTTGAATATCACGCTGTGAGAACCTGTGGGATAATTTATATTATTTACGAGATTTGAAATCAATCTACCCGTAATATCAAAAACATTAATAGAAATTTTTCCTTCAATAGGTAATTCAAATGAAATATTTGTTACTGGGTTGAAAGGATTTGGGAAGTTTTGATACAAAACAAATTTACTCGGAATTCCTATCGTTACTGATGTATTCAATCCGTGATACTCAAAGTTTCCGTTATAGTCAATCTGTTTCAGTCTGTATGTATAGTTTCCGGGCATAAGATTTTTATCTTCAAACGAATAATTTTTTATTTCGGTTGTGTTTCCGCTTCCGTTCACATACCCAATCTTGTTCCACTCAGAATTGATTTCATTCGTTTTCATTCTTTCAATGTCAAATCCACTGTTGTTTATCTCTGTCGAAGTTGTCCAGTTCAGACTCACTTTATTTCCGTCTGAGTTTGCATAAAAATTCGTAAGTTGCACGGGCAATGGTTTCGTGTATAAAAATGATCCCCGCCCGTGTGTGAACGCAAGCATAAATCCTGTACCTTTTTGCATTACAAGTTCATCAACCGGTACATAAGCAGGCATTCCCGCACCTGAAAATAATGACCAAGTCGTTCCGGTATTCGTTGTTCTATATACTCCGATTTCTGACCCAACATAAAAAGTTGACATACTTCCTCCGTCAAACACCGCAGAGTGAACCGGAACATTAGGGAAAGTAAATGAAATATCCGTCCATGTTCCTCCGCTATTTGTAGAGTAATATATATGCTCCGCATCCAATGGGGGAGTGATGTTATATCCCGCATAGCATAGCAAAATATGATTCTTGTCCGCAGGTCTTGGCACTATCCTCCTCACCCAAGCCCCGCTTGATGTTCCGGGAGTTATCTCAAGCCATGTATTTGATATTCCCGCTGTCGGGTCTAATGAATCACATACAAAAACTTTTCCGTCAGTTGTTCCGTAGAATGCTCTCAATCCGTGTGGTACAGAAGAAATCGTAACAGCAGAAATTTTCACTCCTCCTATAAGTGCCTCGCTAACCGCACTCCAGCTTCCTGCTCTGTCATCCGAAATCCATACTCTGTTAGAACCTGCTATCAATACTCTCGAACTGTCGGGGTTGATTGCAAAAGGTGCTATAAATAAACTTGCCGTGCTCGAGCCCGCATCCGTCAGCCCTGAAGTGCATCCAAACCAATCCACTCCTGAGTTTGTCGTTTTCTCCATCGCAAGAAATACATATTCCTCGTATGCAATTGATGAATCCGTCTGGTCAACTGCGGAATATCCTCCGTCTCCGCCTACTACCATTGCCCAGTCTGATGAACCCGGTGAACTTCTTTTAAGATGTCCATTATCCTGAGTTCCCCCGTAAACTGCCGTTCCTGTTCTTGAAATTGCTCCACTGTAAAATTGAGTTATTGGTAATCCGTTGTTCAATGAAGTCCAGGTCGTTCCGGAATTTGTTGATTTATAAATCCCTCCGTCATTTCCTGAATAGATAACACCGGAAGTTATCGGGTCAAATACAATCGAATGGTGATCCGCATGCACAACAGGCGAACCGTAAAATGAATGCCAATATGTCAGTTGAAACCAGTTAGTTCCGCTGTTTGTTGATTTCATCATATCTACTCCTCCAACATATAAATTTGTAGGACTAAAAGGATCAACCGCAATTACATTGTCATACCAACCTTGAGTACCTAAATATGAAAGAGAAGAAGTTGATGCAATTTTTGGAGGTGTTCCAAGTATTGCCCAGTCTATTCCTCTGTTTGTAGATTTATAAATTCCTTTCAACCCGCCGTCTCCCATCGAAGTTACATCCGTTGATTGAAACACCGCATATATTATATCTTCTGTTGTCGGGTCTTGTGCAAATGAAATTCTTCTGTAATCAGCAGTCGGTAGCCCTGATGTTATCAATACCCAGTTCGTTCCACCGTTTGTTGTCCTGTATATTCCGCCGAGTGTCATTCCGTTATTGTTAACGGCATATAAAATTTCTGAAGTTGAATATGGTAATACATCCGTCGGAGTAAAATAATTATCAGTAAATGTTGATGAGCTTATTTTTGTCCAGTTTGTTCCTCCGTTCGTTGATAAAAATAATCCTCCGCTCGTTGTTGATGAAGGACCTCCCATTTTTGTTCTTATATCTCTCGTTGCCGCATATATATTTCCGGATGCATCCACTTGAATTTTCATTACATTTCTGAAAGATGCAGCAAAAGCACCTGATGTAGATGCCAGCAGACTCCAGCTGTCTCCAAAATCAGTAGATTTATAAATTCCTCCTCCATATACCGCATCAGAATTTCCCCATCCTTCTCCCGTTCCCGCATATACCGTTGTGGGTAATGAAGGGTCATAAGCCATCGAGCTGATTGATATCGGGTTTAAATCTGTTTCTGTTTCTGTCCAGTTGCTGCCGCCGTTTGTCGTTTTCCACACACCGCCTGCCACTGCTCCTATCAATATATGTGATGTCGTAGCCGGATGAATAATAATTGATCTGATTCTACCGCCGATATTTCCCGGTCCAAGCTCCGTCCAGCTTGTTACAAAAGGGTTATCGCTTGCCGGCTCTATATTATCCTGTGCATATTTAATCGCATCCGTTCTCAACTTTTGTATATCCGGAGTTTTGTTTTTGCTTTCATTGTTCGTCGCAAGCATATCATATCTGAATTTTATTGAGTTAAAAGGATCATCTTCTTTTCCGGCAAGTGATTTTTTCTCCTTGCGAAGTTTTTGCCTTAATGGGTTTTCATCGGATTTTAAAAATTCCGTTTGGTGTGAATTTCCATTTGAGTTATTTCCGGATATAAATTTTGTTATGAGTGTATATACAGGAATTTCTTTATAGTCCAGCAATACTGACGCGATTAGTATTACAGGAATTAAAGAGGAAATGAATTTTTTCATAAATCCTCCTGATTATGATTTGGATTTGGAAGAATGTAATATATTTAAATTAAAAAATAAACACGATTATAACTCTGTGCATTGCAAAAAAAATCTATTCCATTAATTTTATTTTGCTTAGATTATTATGAAAATATATTATCGTTCGTGAAATTCGTGATGAAGTAATTTAAATATTTTGAACGGAAGTGATTAATTAAATTTTCATTCATCAAAAATTAAAAATAATTTATTTGCAGCTGCTAAAAATAAATTATTTGTCAGTTTAACTTAACAATCTTTTTTGAAGCAAGCGATATACCTCCTGATTTTACTACGCAAAAATATACTCCCGAACTGAATGAAGTTAAATCAAGTGATATCCTGCTTACTCCGGCGGGTAAATTACCGGTAATTAGCTTGCGTATCTCCCTTCCTGTAATATCA
>DKKL01000001.1 GCA_002455255.1 Candidatus Tepidiaquacellales bacterium UBA6667
AATTTATTTTGGACAGCTGTGATGACTTAATATTAAGAAACAGTATATAAATCATAAAATTCCGATTAACAATTATTATTTGTAAATTTGGCTGAGAATTAAAAAATTGTTATATTTGAATATGAATAAAAGTGATATTACTGTTGTCGTAGCGATGAGTGGAGGAGTGGATTCATCAGTTGCTGCCGCATTATTAAAAGAAGAAGGATATAATCTGATAGGAATAACTATGAAAACTTGGGGTTTTGATGATATTCCCGAAAAGGATTCAGGATGCTGTTCACTTGAAACAATTTATTCAGCGAGAAATGTTGCCACACAACTTGGTTTTAAACACTATACTCTGGATTTTACTGATAAATTTAACGAGGTAGTAATAGAAAATTTTATTTCGGAATATATGAAAGGTTTCACCCCAAATCCATGCGTATTATGTAATAAAGCTATAAAATGGGGAGCGTTACTTGAAAAAGCTGAGAGTTTAGGTGCATCATATATAGCCACAGGACATTATGCGAGATTAAATAAAGATGATAAAACAGGAAGATATTTTGTTTCAAAATCAATTGATACTGCGAAAGATCAGTCTTACGCGTTATGGAGAGTTTCGCAATATGCTCTTAGTAAAACTTTATTTCCACTTGGAAGTTTTACTAAACCTGAAATCAGAAAAATTGCCGCTAAATTAGGTTTAAAACCTGCCGATACACCTGATTCACAGGAAATATGTTTTGTTCCTAATGACAATTATAGAGATTTAATACAAATTAGAATTCCGGATTTTGAACAAAAATATTCAGGAGGCGATTTAATTTATAAAGAAAAGAAAGTCGGGACTCATAAAGGTTTTGCATATTATACCATTGGACAAAGAAGAGGATTAAATTTATCACTCGGAAAACCTGTATATGTTTCAAAGCTTGACCCTGAAAATAATATAGTGGTTTTAGAAGATGAAGAAAATTTGTATAACAAAAAATTCACCGTTAAAGAATTAAATTTTATGAAATATGAAAATTTGAAACAGAGAACTGAAGTTGATGTGAAAATAAGATATAAAGATAAACCATTTAGGGCTTTTATAGAAAAGACGGGTGAAGATGAAATCACAATTGAGTTTAAAGAACCAAAAAAATCAATAACTCCGGGTCAATCAGCCGTATTCTATGATGGATTAGATATTGCCGGAGGCGGGATTATAAACAAAATAATTGAATAAAATTGGAATTAAAAAAAATTCTTAGTTTAGGAAAACCAAAAACTATTATATTACCGGAGAGTGATGATGAGAGAGTTATAAATGCTGCAGAATATATTTCAAAAGAAAAAACCTCAAAGGTACTGTTAATTTCCGGATTAAGTAAAACTAATTACAAATTAAGAGAAAATAAATATTTAAAATATATTGATATAAAATATTCAAAAGAATATTCAGAACAATACAAAAAAATATTATTAAGAAAGAATCCTGATATCAGTAATAAAGAATTAACATTGAGACTTTCAAATCCATTAACATTTTCTTGCTTATTGCTTAGTAATGGCGTTGCTGATGGAGTGATAGCAGGGAGTGTTTTTTCAACTTCAGAAGTGATCAAAAATGCTATTCAGATAACAGGATTACAAAAAAACAACAAAACTGTTTCATCATTTTTTTTATTTTATTTCCCCAAAAAACACAGGTTTGAATCTAAAATTTTTGCTTTTGCAGATTGTGGTGTAATTCCAAATCCTACAGCGGAGCAAACAGCTGATATAACACTTCAAACATCTGATAACTTTAAAAAATTAACAGGTATAAAACCAAAAGTTGCATTTCTATCTTTTTCAACAAAAGGAAGTGCAAAAGATTCAAGCATTGATAAGACCTTGTCAGCAATTGAGATTACTAAAAAGAAAAATCCTAAACTAATATTGGATGGAGAACTTCAGTTTGATGCAGCTTTCGTACCTGAAGTAGCAGAAAGAAAAAATCCAAAAGGTAAAATAAAAGGTGATGCAAATGTATTTATATTCCCGGATTTAAATTCGGCGAATATTGCGTATAAGATAACTGAAAGAATCGGAGGAGCTATGGCAACAGGACCGATACTTCAAGGTTTAGCAAAACCGGTAATGGATTTATCAAGAGGATGTAAGACAGAAGATATTATAAATATGAGTTACGTAATTAATAAATTTTAATTATTAATTGTTTTTTCAGACCGATGAAGAAAATCTCTAATTAACCTATCTTTAGTTTCAACTAATTCTTTCGGTGTTCCGTGAAAATAAATCTGACCTTCGTGCATCATAGCAACTTTATCAGCCACATCATAAACACTGAAAATATCATGAGTAACAACAATAGAAGTAACTTTTAGTTTTTCGGCAAGCTCTTTAATCAAATCATCTATCTGATCACTCATAACCGGGTCAAGCCCTGTAGTAGGTTCATCATACAAAATATATTCAGGATTTGAAGCAAGTGATCTGGCGAGAGAAACCCTTTTTTTCATACCTCCGGATAAATCAGCCGGATTCATATGTTCAGTATTAGGCAGACCAACCAGTTCCAGTTTTTCAGCTACAACTTCCTTTATTTCGATTTTTGATTTATTGGTGTTTTCTTTTAGAAATAAACCAACATTTTCTCCAACAGTCATAGAATCAAAAAGAGCAGCACCTTGGAATAAGAACCCAAATTTAGTTCTGACCTGATATAACTCCTTCTTAGTCATATTTGCAAGATTTTTTCCTTCAAAAATTATTTCACCTTCATCAGGAGTTAAAAGTCCAATTATATTTTTCAGTAATACCGATTTTCCGCAGCCGCTTCTGCCAATAATTACGAGAGTTTCACCGGTTTCAATTTTTAGATTTACACCATTTAAAACTTGTTTTGAGCCAAACGCTATTTTCAGATTTTTAATCTCAATCATTTCTATTTATACTGTAAAAAATTATTTATTCAAATTACATCTTTTAAAAACCATTTAAAATTTAAAAAAGTTTTATGTAACCCGGTATATTGGATTCCGTATTTAATCATAGAAATTATAACTAAATAAAGTTACATTTTAAACAAAATCAGAAGTAAAATGAAAGAGACAATAGACAATTTTCCCTTTCAGACTAAACTAAGTCTGAAAAGTCTAATAGAAAATATAGAAAAATTTATTACAAAAGAAAATAATTCAAGAGATAAATATATAAAAAGTATTTTGGAAAAAATCTCTCAGTATCCTGAATTGAATTCACCCATCGAGCCATCGATGCTTTATGAATCAAAGTATATGGATATTTTTCTTGAATTAATGGGAATGGTTTTTCCACCTGTAAACTGGGAAAGGGATTCCATGGCTGCAATGACACCGTTTACTTTTAAAGGATTTTATTGCACACCAAAATTTCAAAAATTTTTCCTGAACGAAGATATGTCTTTTAAGGGAAATGTTGATGTTGATTATGAAACAATGTCAAAAATTGTTACAATTATTTCATTCAGTGCGATATTGCAAAAAGTTTACGGTGTAAAATTTGAAGATTATATTTATCCTATTACAGCAACTGTAAAAGATCCTGATTCAGGATTAGACAGGATATTCAAAATGAATATAGACGGAAGGTTTACTGAAATTGTAGTAAAAAATGAGTTACAACCATTAACACAGGGACAGATTGAAACATTAAGGCTGAACTTAACCGATGTAGAAATATGGAAATCCATTATTAAACCTGAAAATTTCGAATTTCATGGTGTTAGCTTTTTAACAGCTATAGAAGTTACCGATCAAGAAATACTATCAAAAATTAAAAGAGATTTGATAGAAAGTGATTCTCTTGATAATATTGAAAAATTTACTGCACTAAGAGATAAGTTGAGAGTATTTTTAAGAATACCGGATTTAGAGTTAAGTGTTGCAGGTTTATTCCCTGAAGGCATCCTGAAAATAAATCACAGTTTAGATGATGAGGAGTTAAAAAATGTACAGTTAAATTATAAATCAATAAAACTTGAAGATTTGAAAGGATCAATATTTGAACGAGTAAGAAACAATATGAAATATGAAATCATAGATGACTTGGAAAAACATACAAATCCACATCCTATAGAAAAACAAATATTGGATATAGGATTGAGAAGTGTAATGTTAATCCCTCTCACATTTATGGGAAATTTAACCGGAGGTATGGATTTGGGCTCTAAGCAACCGGGAATTTTAAATGATTATACTTTTTTAAAATTGACAGAAGTGATTCCATTGTTTGCATTGGCAGTCAAACGAAAGCTCGATGAAATAGATGTAAAAATTCAAGCTGTTATAAAAAATAAATATACTTCCATTCATCCATCTGTAGAATGGAAATTCAGAAATGCTGCAATGGAATATTTAAAAAAACCTGTTGAAAATGAAAGTAATAATACGAATGATATTGAAGAAATAGAATTTAAAGAAGTTTATCCGTTATACTCACAGGCAGATATTAAGAATTCGACCGATTTAAGAAACGATGCGATAAAAAAAGATATGGAATATCATATTGAATTTATCAGAGAAATGATACTCGCGTTCAAAAAGAAAAATGACCTTCCCTATCTTGATAATTTGTTGCATCAGGTTGATTTAAAATCAAAAAAACTGAATGAAGGCTTCACAACAAATGATGAAACTTCTATAAATGAATTTTTCAAAAAAGAAGTTTATGCTCTCATTGATTATTGCTGTGATTTATGTCCTGAATTAGATGGAGGAATCAGGAATTATAAATTAGCATTATCAAATGAAAATGGAGAATTTTTCAAACACAGAAACGCTTTTGATCAGTCAGTTTCAAAACTGAACAGTGCATTTTCTAAATTGATTATAAAAGCAAATGAAAAGGCACAGGAATATTTTCCTCATTATTTTGAATTGCATAAAACTGATGGAATTGAAATTAGTCTTTATATAGGTGAATCAATATCAGAAAAGAAAAAATTTGATTCGCTTTTTGTGAAAAATTTGAGATTATGGCAAGTGATGGTGATGGTAGAGTTAGCTCGTCTGAATGAGAAGATAAAACCAACATTAGAGATACCACTTGAAACGACAAATTTAATTTTAGTGCATAATCATCCGCTTACTATTAAATACCGTATGGATGAAAAAATATTTGATGTTGAAGGTTCATATAACATAAGATATGAGATTGTGAAGAAGAGAATAGATAAAGTACATATAAACGGAACAAATGAAAGATTAACTCAACCCGGAAAACTTTCTTTAGTTTATTCATCTCCTAAAGATAAAGCGGAATATTTAGAATATTTTGAATATCTCAGCAGTATAGGATATTTGGATAAAAATGTTGAAGAAATTGAGTTGGAAGAGCTTCAAGGAGTCAGTGGATTGAAGGCATTGAGAGTAGGAATAATAACAACTTCCAATAATGAAATCCATGATATCCCTGTAGAATTTGAACACAAAATAAAAAAATTAACTTCAGTTTAGTTTAACAATAAAATATTCTGAATTATCTAAAATTATATTCCGATTAATATTCAAAAGAGTATCAATGTTATCATTGATACTCTTTTTATTTCCAATTAAAAACTTAGCACCTATATTATTCAGNNTATTCAGAGAATCAATTTTATTAAGCTCGGTTAGATTTAAATGCCATCCCTTTCTATCTATATTATAAAATAAGACAGGATTTCCATCAGTAAATGAAATAACCTTATCATTTTTATCTGAGTTTATTTTCATATGGTTAATAAGTTCTACAAACTCAGTTTCAACTTTCTCTTTACTGATTAAATTTTCAATTCTGAATATGGATAACAATACTAAGAAAATGAATAAAAAACTTACAATCGAAAATTTAAATTTATCTTTAAAGTTTCCTGATTTAAAATATTCTAAATCTAAATACTTTGAAATTAATTTACCGATAAATACTGAAGCAGGGACAACTATTGGCAATTGATAGTATTCTTGTGNNTTTCCTTGAGAAACAAATAATATAAAAAAGATAATAGCAATCAACCACCAATCAAATAAAAATTCAAGTTTTGAATTTCTATTTATAAATAGACCAAATATAAAAAGTAATGTTCCGGCAAAAGTTAATTGTCTTTCAACAATGCTTTTGATAAATACACTTGAATAAAAATCAGGATTTATAAGTAAATGATAAGTTCCCCATTTATCTGAGCCATAGTTCCAAATATTAAATGTCAATCCTGTTGATTTATATAAATTATGAGCATGATTATACCACAAAAATACAAATAAGATTACTACAAAAGCAAAAAACCAAATTTTATAATTTAGGAGAAATTTAAACTTATATTTGTAATATGATAAGAAAATTAGTGGAATTCCTAAATATAGTACGGGCAATTTAATCAAAACCGCGAGAGAAATGCAAATGAGACTAAATATATAAAATTTTAATTTATCAGAATTTATCCACGATAAATAAAAATAGATTCCGGCTATCGAAAACATAATCATTGCAGATTCAGGCATAAAAGCTCTTGAAAAGAAAAAATTCATTGGAAGAATTGAAAATATTACAGCAGACCAAAGTGCGGATTTCTCGTTTATTATTAATTTTACGAGTAAGAATAAATAGAAAGTGGCAATAACAGAAAAAATAATAGAGACAATACGACCAATTGCTTCATTTAATCCGAAGATATTATAAAAAACTGATACTAAATACGGATAGATATGAAATTCAGACTCTACAAAACCTTCAGTATTTCCTCTCCAATCAATTTGAGGATATAATATTGAGTTTCCGGATTCATAGAAATTTTTAGCAATGGAGGCAGTATCTGCCTGCCTCCATGCAAGAAAACCAACAATCAAATTTGAGACAAAAAATATTTTGATTAAAAAAATAATTATTATTAAGATAAGAAATTTTAAATTGAAGCTAATAATTGATTTCTTAGGCATTTTTTTTAAGTTATATAAAATTTATCTGAAATATTATTATTACACGCTTTCAATTGTATTATGCTTTAATCATGGACTTAGTTTATAAACAAAATTCATTTCGACAATTTTATTTCAAAATTAAATTATTCTGATAAGTCATTACTATAATATAAATATAGAGTAATATTTTAAATTCATATTAATTAGAAAGTAAATTATTTGAATCAAAAAAAAACCCTTTCCGATTCCGGAAAGGGTGTTCGTAAATGAAGGGGTTTTTTTTAATATCTGTAGTTGAATTCAGCCAAAAACCCTACCACGATATAATCAATTTAAATAAGGGTTAAAAATGTTTACTAATTTTTAAAGATTATTCAACAACTTCTACATCAACAAGTTCCATATCTTCAACTTTGTAGGTAAATTTATATAATGTACCTGCTTCGTCTCTATAGATATAGATGTATTGAGTAGCATCAACTGTGTTTAAAGCTGAGCTGATTCCGATAGATGTAAAAACACCTAAGAGTAATGCAAAGATTAATTTTTTCATGATTTAGTTTATTTATGGGTTTTTAAAAAATTACACTCTTGTTATATATTTAATTATTAATCTTCTACTATTTCTACTTTAACTAATCTTAAATCCAATTCATAAGTAAATTTTAAAGTTACATTACCACAATTTCTGTAAACAATAATATTCTGATCAGTTGTGATTGTAATGCAATTGTTTGGATTGTTTGGATTAGCGTATGAATTTGAAGATGTTAAACCAAAAACTGATGTTACTACTAAGGCTAAAGTTAAAATTAATTTTTTCATTTTTAATCCCTTTCTAAAAGATTTTTTTTTTATTTAAATTGATATACAAAATTAACGAAGATGAATTGAAAAAACAAAGGATATTTTTTTTAAAATGCGCTTCAATCAGATTTTTTATAGCATATAAGATATTGATAATACTATTGACTTTTAAAGAATTTATGATAATTTTCATTAAGATTTTTAATTAAAATGTTCCAAATATTAAAGTTATGAAAAATCAATTCCTACACATTTTACAATCACTTGACAATAAAGAGATTAAAGACCTCATTTTGTTCGCTGAATCTCCCTATTTCAATACCAGCGAAAGATTGATCAAGTTGCTAAAGGAACTTGTCAAATATCATCCTAATTATAATTTTATTACATCAGAATCAATACATAAAAAAGTGTTCCCTCACTTAAAGTATAATGATTCGACTATGCGACGGTTATATACAGATTGCGACAGATTGCTCAAAGAATATCTGAAATATGTCAATTTTGATAAAAATGAGTTCAGAATTAATGAAATTTACAGGGATGAACTGGGTGCAAGAGCATTAACCGAACTTTATGAGAAAAATACTGAAGAAGTTGAAAATATGTTTAATAAAGACGGTTTACTTGAAGATTTATACTTTTTATACAGGTCAAATTTTGAAGCGGATAAATTTGTATTTTCTTACATCAATAAAAAACTGATAAGAACAGGAAATATAACTTCTGAAACTGAGAACCTTAAAAATTCATCAAATTTACTCTTTATTTACTTTTTAATTAAAAACATTAAACTATACATAAACGTAATTTCTTATCAATCTATGTATAGCACAAATGATCCGGCAAATATTAAAAATACTATTGAAAGTATCTTAAAATCTTTTTCAGATTCCAAAATTCTTGAGCTTTTCAAACTAAGAGATAATGATTATTCATTTATATTCAAAATTTATGTTAATTTGTTTAAAATGTATTCTGACCCTAAAAATACAAAACATTTTGATGCGATGAAAAATGAGATGAAGAAACATATGGATAAATTTATAATTTTTGAAAANNAGGAATATTTTAATATTTGCTTTAAATGCTGATAAATTAAAATGGGCGAAAAAATTTGTTAAAATTTATGCTAACAGATTAAATCCTGAATTAAAAGATGATATTGTAAATTATGCAAATGCGAGAATAAATTTTGCTGAAGGAAACTATTTACTTTCATTAAGTAATTTTAACTTAATAAAAAGCAACAATCTAAACCNNAATTGACGAAAGAAATATGAGTTTGATTATTCATTATGAGCTTGGAAATTTCCAATTGCTTGAAAGCACTGTTCATGCTCACAGAAAATATTTCAAACAGAATAAAGTACTTTCTAAAGACAGGAAAAAAACCTATATCACTTTCAATACATACTTTAGCAGAATCGTAAAACTTTATGGATATAGAAATCATATTTACATAAATAATTTTATATCTGACGTTAAAAATGAATCAAATCTCTTATTCAGAGACTGGTTTGTAAACAAAGCAAAAGAATTACTTCAAAATAGAAGATTGACTGCATAATTTATATTTTTCTGAATGTGCAGATTTTAATATATATTTTTTTGAGAGCAATTTGTTTAATTTATTAAAAAATTATTAATTGCTCTCAAATCCCTCTCCGAAAAATCCAATTGGTATATTCGATTCAGGAATAGGCGGATTAACCGTTGCGAAATCAATTTTTGAACAGTTACCTTCCGAAGACATTATATATCTTGGAGATACAGCAAGACTTCCTTATGGCACTAAATCAAGAGAAACAGTAATATTATATTCAATAGAATGCGTAAAATTTCTTTTGAAGAGAAAAGTTAAAATGATTATCATCGCCTGTAATACTGCATCTTCAGTGGCGATACCATTTCTAAAAAAAATCACAAAAATTCCGGTTATTGGAGTAATAGAACCGGGAGCAACAGCAGCTGCGAAAAATACCATTAAAGACAGAATAGGAGTTATAGGAACCAATGGAACAATAAACAGCAAAGCTTATGATTTAAATATTCAAAAAATTAATAAAAAAATAAAAGTTTATTCTCAGGTCTGCAGCTTATTTGTTCAGCTTGCAGAAGAAGGATGGACTGATAATAAAATTACCGGATTAATTTGCAAAGAATATCTCAGTCCGCTTAAAAATAAAAATATTGATACGGTTATACTTGGATGTACACACTATCCTGTTTTAAAAAAACCTATACAAAAAACTTTAGGTAAAAATATAAAATTAATTGATTCCGGATTTGAAACGGCAAAGGAAGTGAAGAATATACTTCTAAAGAAAAAACTTTCGAACACAAAAAATAAGAAAGGAAATCACCGGTTTTTTGTGACTGATTATCCGAATAAATTTCAAGAAGTATCTGAAAGATTTTTAGGTCAGAAAATTTTAGATGTTAAAAAAATAAAACTAAACTAAAGATGGAGCAGGAAAAAGTATTAGAGATATTTAAAAAAACCGGAGCTTTACTTGAAGGTCATTTCATCTTAACTTCAGGATTTCACAGTCCAAATTATTTTCAGTGTGCAAAAGTTTTACAACATCCTGAATATAATACACTCTTTGCTTCTGAGATAGTAAAACATTTCAGCGGAGATGAAATTGATACTGTTATTACTCCTGCTGTAGGCGGGATAGTCCTCGGGACTGAGATTGGAAGACAATTGAACCGAAAGACAATTTTTGCAGAAAGACAAAATGAAATGATGACACTGAGGAGAGGATTTGAAATTGAAAAAGGTGAAAAAGTATTAGTTTGTGAAGATGTTGTAACTACAGGCGGAAGTGTCTTTGAAGTGATTGAAGTTGTAAAAAATGCAGGCGGCATAGTAGCAGGAGTTGGATTTATAATTGACAGAAGTAATGGAAAAATTAATTTCGGAGTAAAACAATTTAGTCTTGCACAAATAGAAGTTATAAAGTATTCAGAAAGTGAAATTCCGGATTGGCTTAAAAATATACCTGTTTCAAAACCTGGGTCAAGAGGATTAAAAAAATAAGGAAATAATTCACACATTTATAATAAGGAATTTAATGAGTATTTTTGTAATAATTTTTACCATCCTATATAATTCAAAATATTAATACTAATGGATTTTAATTTATCAGAAAGAGAACTTGAAGTAAAAAAACTTGCACGTGATTTTGCAGAAAATGTAATTAAACCGGTGATTATGGAATATGATGAATCACAGGAATTTCCTATGGATATAGCAAAACAAATGGGAGAGATAGGTTTCTTAGGAATAATTTTTCCTGAAGAATACGGAGGTTCAGGATTTTCACCTTTAGAATATTGCATTATTATAGAAGAGATTTCAAGAATTGATCCTTCAATGGGTTTAACAATTGCTGCTCATAACGGATTATGCACAAATCATATTTATTCATTTGCTAACGAAGAATTAAAGAAAAAGTATTTACCTGATTTAACTTCAGGGAAAAAACTTGGTGCTTGGGGATTGACAGAAAATGTATCCGGAAGTGACGCCGGAGCTATGGCAACCACAGCAGAAAAGAAAAACGGAAAATATATAATTAACGGATCAAAATTATTTATAACACATGGTAGTGTTGGCGAAACTGCTGTTGTAACTGCGGTAACTGATAAATCAAAAGGAAATAACGGTATATCTGCATTTATTCTGGAAAAAGGCTGGAAAGGATTTTCAACCGGTAAGAAAGAAAACAAACTTGGAATGAGATCATCTGATACCGCTGAATTAATTTTTGAAAATGTTGAAGTACCTGAAGAAAATTTAATCGGAGAATTAGGTCAAGGTTACAAACAAGCATTACAGATTCTGGACGGCGGAAGAATAGCAATTGCAGCACTTTCGGTTGGAATTGCTCAAGGAGCATTGGATGCTTCAATAAAATATTCAAAAGAAAGGAAACAGTTCGGAAAGACATTATCCGAATTTCAGGGTACACAGTTTAAACTTTCAGATATGGCAACAGAACTTGACGCTGCAAGATTACTTACATACAGAGCGGCATGGACTAAGATGGAGGGCAGGGATATAAATCTTCCTGCTGCAATGGCAAAATATTATGCAAGTGAAATTGCTACTAAAGCAACAAATGAAGCAATACAAATTCATGGTGGATATGGATTCATAAAAGAATTTCCTGTAGAAAAATTATATAGAGATGTAAAGTTGATGACAATTGGAGAAGGAACATCTGAAGTTCAAAAAATGATTATTGCAAAAAACATTTTAAAAATGTTTAATTAATTTTAAAATAAATATTAAATTTTGCCCGTTGAATGCGGGCATTTTTATTTAAACTAATATGTCATTCTTAGATAAATTTAAAAGATTAAAAGATTCACTCGTAAAGACTAAAGATGATCTTTTTGGAAAAGTTAACAGACTTGTAAATGCTAAAAGAAAAATTGATGATGAATTCCTTGAAGAACTTGAGGCGATTTTTCTTTCGGCAGATATAGGATATGATACAACAGAAGTAATTATTGAAAACATTAAGGCACGGGCTAAAAGTGATATGTATGATTCCGAAGAAGAATTGAATGAATTAATTTACTCTGAAATAAAAAGTATTTTCGCGGAAAATTTATCAGAATTTAAAACATATGATTTTAAAACGGATAAAAAGCCATTTGTAATAATGATAGTAGGTGTTAATGGTGTTGGTAAAACTACTTCAATTGGTAAGCTTGCATATAATTTTAAAAATGCAGGAAAATCTGTATTAATTGGTTCAGCAGATACATTCAGAGCAGCGGCTAATGATCAATTGGAAATATGGGCAAAAAGAGCCGGAGTTGATATTATACAAAAGCCGAATACAAAAGACCCGGCAAGCGTTGCATTTGAAACCGTAAAAGTTGCTAAAGAAAAAAATACAGATGTTGTGATAATTGATACTGCCGGAAGACTGCATAATAAAACTCATTTAATGGATGAATTAAAAAAAGTTAAGAGAGTTATGCAAAAAATTGTTCAGGATGTTCCTAATGAAATTTTTCTTGTAATAGATGCGACTACCGGACAAAACGGATTGAATCAGGCAAAAGAATTCTCGTCTGCTCTTGAAGGATTAACCGGAATAATTTTAACAAAACTTGATGGAACTGCAAAAGGCGGGATAGTTATCAAAATAAACAATGAAATGAAAATACCTGTCAGATTTATAGGTGTTGGTGAACAAATTGATGATTTACAAATATTTGATAATGATAATTTTGTGAAAGCATTATTTGAAAAATAAAATAAAAATATTATCCCAGGCATTATCAAATAAAATTGCTGCAGGTGAAGTTGTCAACAGACCTGAATCAGTTGTAAAAGAATTAATTGAAAATTCGCTTGATGCCGGAGCAACAGAAATAAATCTTATAATTAAAGATGCCGGTAAAGCATTAATCCAGATTATTGATAACGGAACGGGAATGAACGAAGAAGATGCACTAATGTGCTTTCAGAGACATTCCACATCTAAAATTAATGAATTTGAAGATCTTGAAAGATTAATAACTCTCGGGTTCAGAGGTGAAGCCCTTGCATCCATTTGCTCTGTGGCACAGATAGAAATGAAAACTAAAACTGAATCAGAAGAATTAGGAACACTAATAAGAATAGATGGCAATGAAGTAACCGAAGTATCAAAAACTTCCTGTAACAAAGGAACTTCTATTTCCGTTAAAAATCTTTTTTTTAATACACCTGCCAGAAGGAACTTTCTTAAATCTAATCATACAGAGTTTAAACATATTTACGAAACATTTATAAAAATAGCCGTTTCAAAACCTGAAGTATCTTTTAGATTTCAAAATAATGATGAAATAATTTTTGACCTTAAAAAAAATAATTTATTAAACCGACTTACTGATATATTTACAGAAAAATTTACGGATTCATTATTACCGGTTAGCTATGAACATAATATAATTAAGTTAAACGGATATATTTCAAAACCAAATTTTACTAAAAAAGCAAAACAGGATCAGTATTTATATTTGAATAACAGGATGATATATAGCCGGAATCTAAATTTTGCAGTTTATTCAGGATATGATGATTTAATTGATAAGGGAGATTATCCTTCATTTTTTTTATTTATAGATATTTTACCTTCCAAAGTAGATGTGAATGTGCATCCATCAAAACATGAAGTAAAATTTGAAGATGAAAGTGCCGTTTTTGGTTTTATTAGAAAAGGCGTAAAAGAAGCATTGAGAAAAGCTGATTTAATATTTGACGTTAAGTTTGAAGATGTATTGAATTATGAAAATCAGGAAGAAAAATTAATAATGTCTGTATCTCCACCTTCAAATAAAGAGCAAAAATTTTCTTTTAAAAATAATGAGCCAACTCGAGAAAGAGAATATTCGAAGAATTATTCATCGGGTGCGAATATTCATTCGATTTTAGAAGCATCAAAATTATTCACAGAAAAAAATGAAAAGTTATCCACTGAAAGTGATACGGAGAAAAATGTAATCATTCACAAAACAAAATCTGATGAGGAAAAATTTAATATTTGGCAATACGGATTAAAATATGTTCTCTGTCAGACAGAAACGGGACTGATGATAATTGATCAGCATGCTGCTCATGAAAGAATTTTATATGAAAAAGCAATTTTAACACTTGAATCTCAATCATCATTTTCTCAGCAACTATTAATTCCGATAAATATAGAATTAACAAATATTGATTACAAAATAACCGAAGAGTTAAAAAATGAATTTCAAAATCTTGGATTTAATTTCAGATTATTAGATAATAACTTATTAGAACTAACCGGCATACCCTCTGACGTAAGAATCGGGAATGAAAGTAAAATTTTTCAGGAGCTAATTGACCAATATAAAGATTATGAACTAAAACTAAACCTGGAAAAAAGAGATAATTTAGCAAAATCTTACGCATGCAGATCGGCAATAAAGACAGGTGACAGACTAACAGTCCCCGAAATGACAAATTTGATTGATAATTTATTTGCATGTAAAATGCCTTACGTTTGCCCACACGGAAGACCAACCGTTATAAGAATTACTACAGATGAATTAGATAAACGTTTTAGCAGAACATAAATTTACTTTAATGGATAAAGTTAACAGCAATATAAATAAAGCATTTACGATTGACACTTCAATTTACAATTCAACTGATATTTTCGAACAATCTAAAGAGAAAATATTTGCGAAAAGTTGGCAATTTATAGGTCAAACAGATTTGGTTAAAACCCCCGGGCAATGTTATCCGTTCAATTTTATAGATAATTACATAGATGAGCCATTACTTTTGACACGAGATGAGAGCGACCAACTTCATTGTTTTTCAAACGTTTGCACCCATAGAGGTAATTTATTAGTTGAAAACCCGTGCAATGTGAAAAATTTGAAATGCAGATATCACGGAAGAAGGTTTGATTTAGCAGGCAAGTTCAGAGGAATGCCTGAATTTGAAAAAGCAGAAAATTTTCCAACTGAGTCAGATAATCTAACAAAAGTATCCTTTGATTTATGGCAAGAGTTTATTTTTGCGAGTATAAATCCAATTGCTCCATTAAAATCATTTATTAAGGAAGTACAAGATAGAATGTATTGGTTTGAATTTGATAAACTGCAATTTGACTCTGCAAGATCGAGAGATTACCTTGTTAAAGCTAACTGGGCATTATATGTTGAAAATTATCTCGAAGGATTTCACATACCTTATGTTCACAGCAGTTTAAATTCAGTTCTCGATTATGGAGATTATAGTCAGGAGATTTATGCAAATTCAAATTTGCAATTAGGAATAGGAAAAAAAGGAGAGGAAAATTTTAAATTACCTTCAGGTCATATTGATGAAAACAAAAATGTATGTGCCTATTATTTTTGGGTTTTTCCTAATTTAATGTTGAATTTTTACCCGTGGGGTTTATCAGTAAATATTGTGAAACCAATTGAAGTTAATTTAACAAAAGTTTCTTTTCTAACATACATTTCAGATTCATCAAAACTTGAGAAAGGTGCAGGTGCCGGACTTGACAGAGTAGAAAGAGAAGATGAGTCAATAGTTGAAGCAGTACAAAAAGGAGTCAAATCCAGATTTTATAACAAAGGAAGATTCTCCCCTACCCGTGAAAAAGGAGTACACCATTTTCAAATGTTATTGTCAGATTTTCTCGGTTAGTAAAACAGTTTAAACTTTTCAGGTTCCGCTTCATTCATTATTTCATAAACAGTTTTAAAAACATCTTCCGAATTAGGTTTTGAGAAATAATCACCATCTGAACCATAAGCAGGTCTGTGTGGCTGAGCAGCCAGACATTTAGGAATTGAATCAAGAAACTTATAACCTCCCTGTTCATCTATCACCTGTTGCATCATAAATGCAGAAGCACCACCCGGAACGTCTTCATCCAGGAATAAAACCCTGTTTGTCTTTTTTAAAGATTCTATTATTATTCCGAATCTGTCAAATGGAATTAATGTTTGAACATCAATTAGTTCTACTGAAATTCCGACAGATTTTAATTTTTGTATAGCTACTTTTGCAATATCAACACACGCTCCATAAGTAACTAAAGTTAAATCAGTTCCTTCTTCAATTATTTCGGGCTTTCCGAGAGGAACACAAAATTCTCCGATATTTTCCGGAAGTTTTTCTTTTAATCTGTAAGCGTTCAATCTTTCAACAATCAATCCAGGTTCATCAGATTTCAATAAAGTATTATAAAAACCGGCAGCTTGCGTCATATTTCTTGGAACGCAAACATACATACCTCTTAATGAATTTATAACAGCACCCATTGGTGAACCCGAATGCCATATTCCTTCTAATCTGTGACCTCTTGTTCTCACAATTAATGGGGCTTTTTGGCCACCTTTTGTTCTATATTGCAGACACGCCACATCATCCGTTAAAATCTGCAATGCATAAAATAAATAATCAAGATATTGAATTTCAACAATTGGTTTTAAACCGCGTATTGCAGCACCTATTCCCTGACCAATAATTGTTGCTTCTCTAATACCGGTATCTGTAACTCTTATCTCACCATATTTCTTTTGCATTCCTGCCAATCCCTGATTCACATCACCTATATTGCCAACATCTTCACCGATTACAAATACACGCGGATCTCTGTTTAATATATTGTCAAAAGCATTATTTAAAATTTCAAATCCATTTAATACCTGTGAATCTTCTTTATACACAGGTTTTATTTCTTCAATGTTCAAAGCATTTTCATCAGAATTTGAATATAAGTGAGAACTGTATTTATCCCAGTTCTCTGATGCATATTTTTTATTCCAATTTATTAACTCATCTCTGTCTTTAGATTCTTCATCTTTAGTTAAAATCAAAACATCATATATTGCCTGAACTATAGGTTTACGAACATAATCGAGAGTCTTTTCCAGAGAAGATTTTATATTTAAAATTTCATTTTTATTTGAAGAATTGGCAGAAATTTTTTCAAACAAATCGCAAACTTGCTTTTTCTCATAATTTATAGGATTTAAATATTCTTTCCATGCCTCTTCCTGAGATTTTTTTGTAAACTTTTTAGCTTCTTCTTCTATTTTATCAAGTTCAGATTCTGTTGCAATTCCTTTTTCCAATATCCAACATCTCATTTGCTTGATGCAGCAAAAATCATTTTCCCACTGAAGCCGATTTTTATCTTTATATCTTTCATGAGAGCCGGAGGTTGAGTGTCCCTGTGGTTGAGTAACCTCAGTAATATGAAATAATGCAGGGATGTGATTTTTTCTGACGAGTTCAATTCCTTCTTTATAAATTTTTACAAGATTTTCATAATCCCAACCTTTACATTTGAAAATATAAAAACCCTGTTTTGTTTTATCATCATATTCAAACCCTTTTAGGATTTCGGAAATATTCTGTTTTGTAACCTGATAAGAATTTGGAACTGAAATTCCATAGCCATCATCCCAAACTGAAATAGCCATTGGAACCATTAAAACCCCTGCGGCATTAATTGATTCAAAAAACATTCCTTCGGCACAGGAAGCATTCCCTATAGTTCCAAATGCAACTTCATTTCCCTTATCTGTAAACTCTTTATATTTATGAAGGTCTTTATTATTTCTGTAAAGTTTTGAAGCATAAGCCAATCCGACCAATCTTTGCATTTGGCTACCGGTGGGAGAAATATCAGCACTTGAATTTTTCATCTCCATTAGGTTTTTCCAATTACCATTTTCGTCAAGTGAACGTGTTGCAAAGTGTCCGTTCATAGATCTTCCTGCGGAAGCCGGTTCGAGATGAACATCAGGAGTTGCATAAAGCTGAGCAAAAAATTCTTTAACAGTCAATTGACCGATTGCCATCATAAAAGTTTGGTCGCGATAATAACCGCTTCTGAAGTCACCTTTTTTAAATGCTTTAGCCATTGCAATTTGTGGAATTTCTTTTCCGTCTCCGAATATTCCAAATTTAGCTTTACCGGTTAATACTTCTTTTCTTCCGAGTAGTGATGCTTGTCTGCTTTCATTTGCAAGTTTAAAATCTTCAAGTATTTCGGTTTTGTTATAATTTTCTGTAAATAAATCTTTCTTAGCTTTCGTTTTTGCTTCTTTTGACATTAGAAATGTATAGGTTTAAAATAGAATATTAAAATTCATAAGTATAAAGATACTCATTTTTTAAGAGTGGTTAAATTCCAAAAATGGGTTTAAAAATTTATAGATTCACTTCCTTCCAAACCGAATCAAAACTTCACTTTGAATTAACACGAATTAATTGAATTACACAAATGACTTAAAACTTTGTTAATAATCTAAGATAGATTCTAATTAAAATATTAGATATGTTTTGAACCGGAACTAAAAAAAGACATGGCGGAGTTCCCTGCTAAAAAATAGTTTAACCGCAGATCGATTAGTCTATTTTATTAATACCATTTTTTTAACAGATGAAGAATTATCGAATACAATCTTGTAAAAATAAATCCCGCTTGAATAAGCAGATGCATCCCATTCAACGGAATATTTGCCGGGGGTTAACACTTGGTTAACTAAACTTTTTACTAATCTTCCGTTTACGTCATATATATTTAATGAAACGGAGGAAGAATATGGAATATCAAAATTAATCTTTGTTGTCGGATTAAACGGATTTGGATAGTTTTGATTTAATTCAAAAACAGTTGGAATAGTATTTTCTTCTTTTGCAATATTCATAGTATATTCAGGTCGTAGTTTTAAAACAATATTTTCATAACTATTTCCGCTAGTAGTGGGGATTGTTATTGAATCTGATGAATAGCCAATTTTATAAGCGTATAAAATATTATTACCCATTTGCATTCCATTTAGATTAAAAATTCCATTCATATCTGAATATTTAAATCCCGTAAAATTACCATTATTCTTTATAGCAATTAAAACATCTTTCAAAGGACTTTGATTATTAGTTGGTGATATTCTGTAAGTTTTTCCTGATATATTTACATTATTGTTTGAATTAATAATTCTATGAACATGAATATCAACATTGGATAAATTTGATGATGGGTAAATTTTATTTGCTTTATGCCAATCAACAGCTGACATATGAAAAGTTGGTATAAAATCAGGTGTAATTTGAGAATTTGGATATGCTACAATCAACAATGAGTCAGGTTCAACAAAATTAAAATTATAAACTCCACCAATTATTTGCGATGAATCTTTGATTTCAACTTGACCATTTATTCTATTGTATTTCAAAAGTTTAACCAATCCACCCGACACGGTAGATTGATTGTCTGAATACCTGACAATACCTGAAACTGAAAACATCTGTTTATATAAAGAAGTATCTCCGTATAAAGTACCGTTAATGACTGCACCTTTTAATGAATAACTCATTAGGTCAACTTCTACAGCAAGAAAAGCCCCAATACCTAAATTTTTATAGAATGTTCTTCTAAAATCAATTGTTATAAAATTTTGAAGATAATTATAACTCTTGGTTTCGATATTTTGACCTAAATAAGATGTATTAATTGTATCAATTTCATTTAAAATACTTTTTTCACTACAAAATTTTAAAGTATCAAATAAACTCGATGATAAACTGTCAATTTTGTATAAATTATTATTTAAACAGTTCAACTGGCTTCTGATTCCTAAAATATTAGAAGTTAAAGTGTCATAAGTTAACCAGTCAAATCCCCAGAAGAAATAGTTAGGAGTAAATTTGAAAAATTTCCTACCGCCTATTGTTGCTGTATCAGTAATTTTTACTTCCAAAGAATCATCCGGAGCGGGCAATACTCTTAATTTATAAACCCATCTATTACCGAGATGTAATGGGAAAAATTTTGAAGTTTCAGGATTAATAGTAAATACTTCTGAGCGAGAGACTTTATAAACTCCTTTTGAGGTTGCGACAATTAGTGTATCTCCCATATTGGAATTTTTCATAATTCCGACAACATTTTGAGAAGGCAAGAATCCATTATTATATAAAGCGAAATTTATACCACCGTTTGTAGAGCGTAATAATCCTGTAGAGTTCCCTGCCCAGATAGTTTGTGGATTAGTCGGGTCAAGTTCAATTGTATTTAGCGGAGATTCATTTATAATATTCCAGTTTAATCCGTTATTTGTTGTTTTATATAATTTGTTTGCAAGAAGATAAATTGATTGGGATGATTCATCATATTCAAATGATTTAATTTGTCCTATATTATTTAATGATATTGAAAAATTAGTTCCTGAGTTAGAACTGATTAATAAGTTATTATTCCCATTCCCATATACAAATTGCGGATTAAAATTATTTATTGATAAAAATTTATTTTGTGAAATCCATGAAAACAGACCGGAAGAGTCTATTTTTATCCAATTGTTTCCTCTGTTTGTAGATTTATAAATATTTTTGTTAAATACATACATCATAAGTGAATCATTATTCTTATATATGTCAATTCCTTGCACAGGATCTGTCATAGAACTTCCTGCTAAGGAGTTATAATTTAAACCATTATTTGTAGTTAAATATATAATTTGCGATGGTTCCCACCAAGCGAGTTGCCTTGTATATAATATTATATTAGTATCCTGCGAAGATTGTTTTAATCCTGTTGCATATCCAAAATGGATCCCCATAATTAAATCATAATTATTACGAAGAATATTATTATGAGAGTTTGGAATTATTGAGTTTCCAGATATTTTATAAATCATTCCATTCCTATAATCTATTAGAGGTATTTGATTATATCCGAATATCTGAAAATAAAAATTATTATAACCTAATGAATTTTTATTTGTCTTATACACAAAATTAATATTCATAGAATCAGATGAATACAATCTAATGTTTGTGCTTTCGGAAAACAATTGATTGGTAAAAATTAATAATATGAAAATAATTTTTTTCATGGAGGACTATTTTATTAAAATCATTTTTTTAATGTCTGTAAAATTATCTATATTTAATTTATAAAAATAAACACCGGATGAATATCCCGATGCATTCCATTCTATATTGTATGTGCCGGCAGGCAGATTTTTTTCAACCAGTTTTTCAATTAATTTACCTGATATATCATAAA
>DKKL01000049.1:0-89769 GCA_002455255.1 Candidatus Tepidiaquacellales bacterium UBA6667
GGTGCGTCTACCAATTTCGCCATTTCCGCTGATATATAAATATAATTATTTAGCGTTGCATTTTAAAGACAGAATATTTGGATTTGTATTTCATATTTTATTTCATAAAAAATAGAAAAAACCAATTTCACTGATTAGAACATATTGTAAATATTATTAAACTGAGGAAATTGTGTTCCATGAATTTGGGCTGAAAAATTCATATGTTCGTTTTCTGTAACCATCATAATATGCGAATCCCCAAACCGGAGTATCGCGAAGGAAATATAAATTATTAGTTGATAAATCAAGTATTGACGGAAACTCAGCAGCAGCAAAGTGTTTCGGTTTATAATCTACTGAAAATTTATATATTTCATTGGTGAAGTTTTCAGTCAACATTAAATTAAAATTTACAAGCATCGTTCCTAACCCTTTGATACCATCTGAATAATAATTCATAAGTTCATTTGTATATCTGAAATTTTCTGCACTGATTTCTGCAAGCATATTATAATTAAAACTTGAATTAATCTCATTCACAAAAATATATATAAGTTCATTTCCAAATTTCGTTGCTTCGAGTTTTTTCCTTTTGAAAGCTTTAAGCGACTTAGCATCAGGATGAAGTTTTATTTCTTCAAATCCAAAATAATTCATCCAACCGGGTAATGCGTTTATATATTCCTGAATGTTCATTTTTTAATATTTTATTTTTATATAATTATCTTTGAGATTATAAAAATTTATGAATTTTTGAAATCCATCGTCATCCATAAAAAAGTCTGTCTTTTTTGATTTTTCACCTATATATGAATTTTCATTTTCCGGTTTCCAGCTCATAACTGTTATAACAACAGGTTTATTCAAATCAGAATTTAATTTGAAATAAGTACCAAATGTTTTTTTGCCATGTATTGAATAAACTCCGGGAAATAAAATCTGATGATTTGAAAGTGTAATTACAGGAGTTGAAGAAAACACATTTACATAATTTGCTGTTTTATCGTTCATCTTCGGATGTTTGTAAATTTTATTTTGCGTCAGAATATATTTTTCAGGTCTCAACATAATTATAAAAATTACGAATCCTATCACTCCGAATAAAACATAAAATGCATAAGAATAAAAACTATCAAAATTTTTAGCCGAGTCAGGATTTGTGGAAATATAAAATGTCATAGCAAGAGTAATCAAAAAAATTAATCCGACGTAAAAATATACAGGTGTTGATTTTTTTGATTTATATAAAATTATATAATCATTCAAATTTTCAAATTATTTTTTTAGTTCTCTTAGTTCTTTTAGTTCAGTGAATAAACGAGTTTCAGCTTCGGATAGATTTTCCGGAAGTTTTACGTTTAATTTTAAATACAAATTTCCAAATGTTGAGGGATTTTCATACACAGGCATTCCTAAACCGGGTAGTTTTAATAATTTTCCGTTTTGTGAACCTTTGCTGATATCAACTTTTACCGTCCCTTTCATTGATTTAAATTCCTGCTTTCCTCCCAAAACTGCTGTATATAAATCCGTGTTTAAATCAGAATACAAATCGTTTCCCCTTCTTTCATAAATCGGATTTTTTGCAATACTTATTTTTAAAAGTAAATCCCCTGCTTTTCCTCCACCTGCTCCTTTGCCACCTTTGTTAGGAAGTTTTAAGATATGACCATCTTTAATTCCGGGTTTTATTTTAAGTTTGATTGTTTCTCCGTCTATCGTAAACATCTTCTCCCCGCCTTTGTAAGCATCTTCAAGAGTTATATCCATAACTGCTTCCATATCTTGTCCTTTAAACGATGACTGACGATTTCCACTTCTGTAACTTCCACCGGAAGATCTGCCGGCTCCGCCAAAAATTGACTCGAAAAAATCTGAAAATCCTCCACCCCCGCCAAACATATCATTAGGATCACCGGAGTATGTATAGCTTGACCTTCCCTGACCTCCAAAAGGATTACCCTGACCTGCCGAAGCATATTGTGACCAATCAAAATCATTTGAATTTCCGCCGGATTGTTGATAATATTTCCAATTTTCTCCTAACTGATCATATTTCTTGCGTTTTTCAGGGTCTGAAATCACTTCATTTGCTTCATTTATTTCTTTAAACTTTTCTTCAGCTGATTTATCACCTTTGGTTTTATCAGGGTGATATTTCATCGCAAGTTTTCTATATGCTGATTTAATTTGGTCTTGTGTAGCATTTTTATCTACACCAAGGATAGTATAATAATCTTTATATTCCATTAAATATCAGTGGTTATTAATTTGAGTTATTGAAAATTTAAGTATTTTATAATTGAATATATAATTCCTATAAAGTAAATTATAAAATAATTAATAATATTTAAATTAAAAATGAGATATAAAATAGTAGCGGCGGAAACAATAGAACAACTTGAGTTAACTGTTAATGAATTAATTGAAGATTCATGGGAGCCGGAAGGCGGAATGATAATATCAAAAGACGGTGAAAAATTTTTTCAGACAATGATGCAATATGACTTTGAAGATTTTGATTNNGCATTTTATTTTCTTTAAAACTAAAGTATCCTGTTTTAGAAATTATAATATGGTCAATTAGTTTTATTCCAAGAATTATTCCTGCCTCTTTTATTCTGAGAGTTATATTATTATCTTCAGGGGACGGCTTAACATCACCGGATGGATGATTATGCGATATAACTATTTGCACTGCTTGTCTTTTGATTGCCATTTCAAAAGTTTCACGGGGATGAACTACGCTTGCGGTCATACTTCCCTGTGATATTTCATCAATGTTTATCAATCGGTTTCTTGCATCAAATGAAATAAGATAAAAATGTTCTCTGTTATCAAAAATTATTTTTGACCTTATCAACTCAACAAGCAAATCCGGAGAACTGATTTCTTTTTCTTTTAGTTTATTAAATTCCTCGTTGGCAAATTCAAAATTGAATCTCCGCGTGATTTCAAATAATGCAAGCAACTGGCATGCTTTTGCTTTTCCAATTCCTTTGTGTTTTGTTAATTCCTGAAGAGTGGACTTGAGAAGTTTGATAAGCGAACCAGAATTATTAATGAGACTGTTTGCAGTGTCAATAACATTTGAACCAACAGTTCCGGAACCGATAATAACAGCGATTAGTTCAGCATTTGAAAGATATTGAACTCCTTTTGAAATAATTTTTTCACGGGGTCTTTCCTGAACTGCAATATCTTTTACTTTTATATTTTTTTCAGTTGTTAATAATTTATATTCGGTTTTTTTATTCGACACAATAAATATATTGTATTAACTGATAGTATTTATTTTTATAAAATTATTTAGACTATCACGCATACTGATTTCATTATCATTCATTTTAATTCCTTGAATTTTCAATGCAACTCTTTTCTTAAAAGATTCAAAGATTGTAGAGTCCGGAATGGTAACTTCAAATCCTTTTATACCTGCAGTTTTTTCATCAGGTAAGTCAGCGTTTTTAGTATGCCATTCATTCAAACCTATATGGTGATGATATCCGCCTGCTGAAAGAAATTTTGCTCCCGGGAAATGACTAACAACATTTAAGCCGAACTTTCCCGAATAAAAATCTAAAGATGATTTTAAATCAGGAACCTGCAAATGGATGTGTCCAATTTTTGTACCATCGGGAAAACCTGACCAAACTTCATCAATATCACTTATTTCATCCAACAAATCATCAATATCAAGAGGTAAAGTATCCATAGATACTATTCCGTTTTTCCAAATCCATTCATCACGTTCTCTGTCAGTATAAATTTCAATTCCTATACCGTCAGAATCGTATAAATAAATAGCTTCGCTCACAAGATGATCAGCCGAAGCAAATCTAATATTTGATTCAGTGAGCATATTTACAAGTCTTGCAAGATCGGCACGATTAGGCAATAAAATAGCAACGTGATATAAACCCGGATCGGATGGTGTTTTTGGGATTGTGTCATCGGAAAATTGAAAATTTAGTAGAGGTGTTTTACCCACACCAAAAGAGATGTAATCATTTTCTTTTTTTAAAACTTCAAACCCGAGAAGGTTTTGATATGCATTTAAGGTGTTTTCCGGATTTTTTGCCAATAAATAAACCGGTCCCAAAATCAAATCGGAGAAGTTTAATTCAGAAATTGAATCAATATTTATATTTTCATTATTTTGCAAATTATTTATTTCTTAAACTGCCTTTCTCAGATTAATATCACTGGACATAATATCAAAAGTATCTCTGATAATGCTATTGAGCTCATCTATATTTTTAACAGATATCCGTTTCGAAAATTTAAGTAATAGTTCTAAACTTTTTTTATATTCTTTCTTTTCGATTAATCTTCCCCAATAAATTTGCAATAATGTCATAAACTCATGATCATCAGAATGTGAACTAAAAAGTGAATTTTCAAAATATTTTAATGCGGATTCAAAATCTCCGGATTGTTCAAATAGAACACCTAAATAAAAATTTTTAACAGATAATTCTTCAATTTTATTATTAATAAAATTTTTCAATATTTTAAAACTATTTTTATCTTGAGATACCTTTGGATATACTATTAATAGATTATTTAAAATTAGAATTTTAATATCTCTAATAAATGTATTATCATTTTTAGTTTCGTTAAAATCTTCATTAAAAATTTTTTTAATTAACTCTATAATATTTCCTAAAATAATTTTTCGATTACTTAAAATTAAATTGTTAATTTCTATTTTTTTGACATTAGATTGAGTCAAAAAATTATCTAATAATTTAATTGAATCAATCAAATTCTGTTTTGAAATTTCACGTTTTAAAAGAATTTTATATTTTTCGATGAATTTATTCAAATTTATTTTCTTTTTTAATGATGTTGTGCTTTATTTGATTTTCTTCTTGAAATCTCAATTGCACGAGTTTCTTTTTTCTTTGCATCTTTAAATTTTTCTCTTTTCCTAAGTTCCCTTGCTTCAGCCCGGAGTTGCTCTTCTATCTTGTCTTTCTCATCACCGCTTAAATCATGTAATGGATCATCTCCACCCATTGAAGATCTTGGCATAAAATTTATTTTTTTTGTCGGGATGAGTGGACTCGAACCACCGGCCTCACGCCCCCCAGACGTGCGATCTAACCAACTGATCTACATCCCGATTTAATATTCAACTCAAGATATACATTTTTAAAAATTATTTCAGTGGATAAAATATTATAACATATCTTGAAGAAAAATCTAATAGTTAAAAATATTAATCCTCATAAAATAATTTTAAATTTGTCTGAGGGAATTTTACTTTTAACCAATCATTAATTTTCGTTTTATCTTTGGGATTTAGACTATTAGGTTTTGCTTTTATATAAATTACAATTGCAGGTTGAGAAGTTTTTAGAGTGTCAACATATATACCGGTGTTTGAAAATGAGAGTTCTGAAATATCAGGATATATAGATTTAATTTCTTTTAATAAGTTTTGTCCAACAGTACTTTCTCCTTTTAAACTGTCAAACTGATCTGACTTTTCCTGAAGCATTAATTTTAATCTGGCAATTTCATTTTTCAACATATCCATTTCACTAATATTATTCGTTAATGATGTGTATGATAACCCTTGCTGAAAACTAATTTCCGCATCACTTAATTCAAATAATTTTGCCCTCTCTTTTATACTGTTTTTTTGTTCATCTGAAAAATCACTTCCACCGTATATAAGTTTTATTCTTCTTGAGTTTGGATTAATTTCATAATTTAGAAGATAGTTACCTTCAAAAAGACTGACATTCTTGGTAAATTTTGTTACACTCTCAGTGAATTTTTCTTGCCTGATTAATCCGTATCCGAAATAAATACTCGGGACAATTGTTATCAATATTATTAATGTTATAAGTTGATTTACTTTTTTCTTTTTAGATTCAACAATATTTGATCGGATTGGGAATTTTAATATTTGAGAAGCTGCCACTGATGAGATTGCTATAAAAACTGTATTGATGGTAAATAAATAAAAAGCACCGAAAAAATAGTTTAACTGAAAAGTTGCCAATCCATAACCGGCTGTACATAATGGCGGCATAAGTGCCGTAGCAATTGCTACCCCCGGGATTACGTTTCCTTTTAATTTACTGCTAATCGCAAATATTCCGGCTAACCCACCAAACAAAGCAATCAAAACATCATAAATAGTTGGAGAAGTTCTCGCAAGTAACTCTGAGTGGGCTGTTGAAACAGGACTGATAGAAAAATATATTGTGGACGCTATTAAAGATGTTATTACTGCAAATGTAAAATTTTTAACAGATTTTTTAAATAGAAGAAAATCATATGTGGCAATGCTGTAACCCATTCCGTTTATAGGTCCCATCAATGGTGAAATAAGCATAGGACCAATTATTACAGCGGTTGAATTCATATTTAAACCTACTGAAGCAGTAAAAATTGCAAATACCAATATCCAAAGATTCGTTCCCTTAAAAATTACACCTTTTTCAATTGAATTGTGAATTTCATCAGGAGATTCGAGTTCTTTTGAAAGGTCGAAGTAATATATAAGTTTTCTAATCATTTTTTAAATTAAAATAAATTTCAGAAAAAATTAGGTCAATTGAAAATTATAATATTTGATTACTAAATTTAAATTAACAGCAATATACTNNATTTGTCTAATTTCATTATATGAAAACTTAAAATATCAAATGAGAAATTATTTAATAATTGTTTTGATTTTATTTTTAACCTCAAAGCTGTATTCTCAGTCTGAAACAGCAGGACTGAGTTCAGAAAACAGCGATCAATCAAGTATATTGTTTAGTGATGGAATAATAACAGGTTTTGTTTTTGATAACTCTTCAAAAACACCTCTTGAAGGTGTTGTTGTGCAATTGATAAACGCTATTGATTCATCTTTATACAAAGGAACAGGAACAGATGAGACGGGATTTTTCAAACTTGACCAATTAGAACAAGGCAGATACAGAATTATTGTTTCACTTGTAGGATATAACAGAAGATTTAGAAATATTAATTTCACAAATCCTGATGCCAAAATATTAAACCTTGATACTATATATCTTTCAAGCGGAACAGAGACTGAAGAAATAGTTGTAGAAGGTGAAAAGTCTTTCATAGAACTTCAGGCTGACAAAAGGGTTTTTAATGTTGAGCAAAATATGAGTGTCAAAGGTGGGAATGCATTGGATGTTTTGAAAAATTTACCCGGTGTAACGGTTGATATTGATAATAACGTAAGTTTAAGAGGTGGTCAAAGAATTAAATTTATGGTGAATGGAAGACCTGTTACAGGAGATGTATCAAGAATATTGGAATTTATGCCGGCTGATCAGGTTTCATCAGTTGAGTTAATTACAAATCCATCAGCAAAATTTGACGCAGAAGGTTCTACCGGTGTGATAAATATTGTAATGAAAAAATATGATGATTCCGGAGTCAACGGTCAGCTTAGTTTGAATGCAGGCACAAAAGATAAATATGGAACAGGTCTAAGTTTAAACTACAAAACTGGTGATTATAACTTTACCGGTTCTTATGATTTCAGACAAAGAAACAATACTTTTACAGGGTCAGTTGAGAGGAATAATTTTGTGGTTCCTTCAAATGCTCAAAGTTTTCAGAATTCCGATGGTAAGATGAGGATGGAAGGAAATAATTTCAGAGGTGAAATAGAATATATGATTTCAAAAACTGATATACTTAGTCTGGGCGGAAGATTTGAAAAAGGTACGAGGAAAAGAGGTGAAACTGATTTATTGAAAATTTTTGATTCAGGAAATAGTCTAACCGAAGATTCACGATTAAGCTCAAACGAAACCGAAAAAAGTCAGGATTGGAATGTCGGACTAAACTATATGAAAATTTTTAAAGATAAAAAACAAAGTCTTTCCGGTGAAATAAATTTTTCCACAAGCAGGGAAAATGAAGATGAAAATAAAATAACTAATTATTTAATTCCTGTGAACACATTAGATTTATTGAATTTATCTTATGAACAGGATAACAGAAGACAGCTAAACGTACAGTCTGACTATTCGCATCCATTAGGTGAGAATGCAAAACTCGAAACCGGTGTGAAATATAACTGGAGAGAAAACAAAGCAGATAACAGATATTTGGAATATGATTACAATTCGGCAAGTTATGAGATTGATTCTCTTTTATCAGATAATTTTAATTTCACTGAAAATATAGCGGCTGTTTATGGAATTTATAATAATAAATTAGGAGATTTTTCTTTTAATGTAGGAGTTAGAGGTGAATATTGGAAATATGAAATAGACCAATTCAATACAAATACTCTCACTTCAAGAAACAGATATGATATATTTCCAAGTGCAACAATTTCTCAAAAGTTAGGTGTAACAGAAGACATCTCTCTAAGCTATTCAAGAAAAGTGAGAAGACCGGGTTACAGAGAATTATCACCTACAATAAGAATGATGAATCCTATATTTTATTTTAAAGGTAATCCTGATTTAGGTCCTGAATATACAAATTCCCTTGAACTAAACTTTATAAAATATTTCAGTTCAATCAGTGTAGTCCCAAGTGTTTTTTATACATTAACGACAGATAAAATTACCAGAGTAAGTGAATTAATTGACAGCAATATTACGCAAAGTTTTGCAATTAATGCGAATCAGGAAAAATCATACGGTGGAGAATTACTTGTGAACGGAATGTTTGGGAAAGATTTTATCGTCAATGGAGCAATCAGTTATTACAAACAGGAAATTGAGTCTGATACACTCGGCACAAATTCAAACTATACATTTTCCGGCAGATTATTTGCAAATTATACTTTACCCTTTGATGCTGCTATTCAGCTGACATATTTTTATTCAGGGAAACAAATTACTCCGCAGGGAGAAATGAACGGATTTAATTCATTTGATATAGCATTAAGAAAAGATTTCTTTGATAAAAAATTATCCCTTAATCTGAAAGTCTCTGATTTACTGAATACTTCTAAATTCGGAGGCTCTATGTCAACCTCAACCTATTCACAGGTATTTAACCGACAAAGAGAATCAAGAGTGGTAATGCTTAGTTTAACTTATAAATTCGGAACTGAAAATAAAGATCAAAACAGAAGAAGAAGACAAAGAAGTCAGGAAGAATCAAGACCTGATATGGATTTAGAATTCTAATTCTTTAATTTTTTTAATGAATCCAATCTGGATTTTACAAACTCATTTGATGGGTCAGTAGAAAATATTTTTTCATAAATTTCGATTGACCCATTTTTATTTCCCATTAATAATAATACTTCTGCTTTTCCATTAAGTGCATTAATATTTTTTCCATCCAGTTTATATGCTTCCTCAAAAGCAGCAAGTGCTTTATCAAATTCTTTTAATTCTTTATAACAAATTCCGATGTTATTCAGATAACCGGATTTTTTTGCAGGATCAAGTTCAATAAGTTTTTCAAGTATCTTTATTGATTCGTTAAATTTCTTTTCATTATACAATTTAAATGATTCCCTTTCCTGCTTTGATATATTTGCCAACTCTTGATTCGGATTTAATTCCATATTCAAATCATCAAGATTTTCAGGAGTATTTTTCATTACATTAAGGATATTCAGCGACTGTTTATAATTTGGTGAAACTTGCTGTAATTTTTCAAGTTGTTCAATTGCTTCAGGAATTCTGTTTTGCATTCTGTAAATATTCGCAAGTTGAAAATATCCGTTCGGAGCTAAAGAATCTATTAAGATACCTTTTTTAATCATAATTTCAGCAGAATCATAATTTTCTTTTATTAAAAAAATTAAACCGAGATTGTGATGTGCAAGCACTGATTGCTCCCTTATCTGAATTGCACGTCTGTATCTTTTTTCTGCTTCATCATATTCTTGATTGTTTGCAAAAATATTGCCCGTATTCACAAGCAAAACACTTCCATCTTTTCCGTCAGCGGTCATATACAAAGTATCATTGTCTTTCCATTCTTTATTTCTCTGAAAAGTCATAAATCCAAAAATCAGAGTTATAATCAATATAACGCTAATAATTATTTTTTGATTTTTTTCATTTATGAATTTTACAATGAAAAAACAAACAAGTATAGAAATTACAATTGATGTCAGATATAAAAATCTTTCCGCCATGAAATTCATTGTCGGAATAATATTCATCACCGGTAAAAGCGAAATGAAAAAGAATAGAATACAAAAGCTAACCGCAGGGAATTCTTTTCTGAAACGGAATGCGAAATAAATCAGCCCTGCAATAAAAATGACTGAGAATATTACATTGAATTCAAAAAATGAATAAGAATCAGGCAAATAACCATTGTAATGATATAGCAATGGATGAGGGTAAAACAATAGTTTGAAATATACAGGGATTGTCTTAACCATTGTAGAGAAAATAGTTACAAAATTATCACCTATAAAATACATATAACTTTCCCTGTCGGGTATATCTTTTAAAGCAAAATATCGGACAAGAAGATACAACCCTATAATAATAAAATAATAAAGATAAATCTTGAAATCAGATTTCAGCTCACCGAATGTTTTTTGCCTGAATGTATAATCAAATAAAATTAAGATTACAGGAAGCGTAATTATCATTTCTTTTGTTATCAAACCAAAAGCAAAAAATAGAAGCGAAAAATATAAATTTGATTTTTTATCGGGTTCTGAATTTGGATACCCAGTAAACTTTATATAATATAAAAAAGACGCAAAGAAAAATATCGTAACAAACGAATCAGTTCTTCCGCTAATCCAGCTAACCGCCTCTGTATGTATTGGATGCACTGCAAACAGCAGAGTCCCGAGCAAAACGACAAGATTTACATTCTTATAGTTTGAAAATAATAACTGAAGTAATCTGAATAGGATTAATGTTGAAATTAAATGAATGAGGATATTCGTTAAATGAAAACCAAACGGATTTAATCCCCATATCGCATAATCAATATTATAAGAAGTGGAAACTATTGGTCGGTAATACTTACCTATTACTTTATGAAAACCATCTTCACCTGTAAAATATTTTGGAATATTTGAAAGTGAAGTTAAAGATAAATTTGTCTGAACTACAGATTCATCATCAAAGACAAATTGATTTTCAAGTGAATTAAAATAAACTGCAAATGTAACTAACGCAATTATTAAGTAATTTAATATATTATTTTTCAAAAAATTTTAGTTTAAAGTTTAACCGCAACCACAACTGTAGATTTAGCAGTTTCAATAACACCACCTGAATCATTTATAGCTTCCAAAAAAACAACATAAATCCCGATTCTTAATCTTTGACCGTCATCACCAAGTCCGTTAAAAATTATGTTTCCATCAGCACCTGATGATTGATTATTTAGCAAAGTTCTCACAAGTCTTCCTTTTGTATCATAAATTTTTGCTCTAACCTGTGCAAACCTTGATTTAAGTTTATATGATATAATCGTATTTTCTTCAAAACCATCACCATCAGGCGAAAACGGATTTGGAGAAATTGTTATCGTTGTATTTTCATTTGGGATATCAAGATAAATACTGTTTCGATTACAGGGGGTTCCGCCTAAAATATCTGTTGATGAGCTCCAGTTACTCGCATCATTTGAGGGGAAAAGCGGATTAATTCTCTCAAGAGAATATCCTTTGGTACTTGATAAATTTGAGTTATGCCAACTGCTTTTATAATATACACTGTCAATTAAATTATTTTTCGCATCATAAATTTTCAATGGTTCACCTTCGTTACTTAAACTAAAAGAAGTCTCTGAAATCACAAGAGATTGATTAACATTCAGATTTCTGAGATAAGGGAAACGGTTTAAAATTGTTGAGTCTGATGAAATTACTAAATAAGAATTTGGCTTAAACAAAAATTCGCACGTATCAGTTACGTTTATAAAAGTGCTTGATTCATTGAATTTCCAACCGGTTAATTTAATATCAAAGTTTCTAACATTATATAATTCAATCCACTCGGCATTCCCCGTTAATGGATCATACATAATTTCATTTATTACAACATCTCCGGGATTATAAGAAATTATACTTCTTATAGAATTTTCAGCATTTGGTGTTGAGAAATAACACGAAACTGAAGTTCCCCAGTTTGCTGAATCATTTGATAATCCGTCAGGATTAATTCTTTCAAGCGAATAACGACTACTACCGCCCCAAGACGAACGGTAACTTACAGAATCTTCTGTAACGCTGTTTGGATTTATCAATATCAGGTCATCCGCACTGTTGTTTAAAGTACTCCAGGAAGTTTGAATCAAATTACCGGATAACTGTGGATGAACTTGCCTTACGGATGCTGAATCTTCACATATTACTACATAAGAGTCCGGCTGAACAAATATGTTTTGAGTTGTTATCGTTCTCAATGTTGAAGTTGCATCTTTCCATTTCCAGTTTGCAAGACTTACCGGCTTATCAGTTGTATTTATCAATTCAAACCATTCTCTTTCCGGTGATACCGGAGCATACATAATCTCATTTATTTTTAATCCTGTTGATATGATAATCCCACCTATACTTATCCTTCTGACAAGTTTATTATTCAAAGTATCTTCATCTTGAGGAAACAAAATTTTACCAATAAATTGTTTTGTTCCGCTGTCCGATGCGTAGCGAGTAAATGTGTAATTAACCGAATCGCCACTGTTGAATGAATTTATTAAAAAAGAACCTATTAATTCATCAACATAACCAACACTGTCAAAATTTAAATCGTTGTATATCTCCAGCAAAACATTATTTGCCGTATTCAACCCTCTGTTTTTAATTGTAAAATTAAACTTTAACGAATCCCCTACTTGAGGATTTGAAGGTGTGATTTCGAATTTAGTTAAAGCAATGTCATAAGCAAGAGGAGTAAGTGAATTTTGAAATGCCGGTGTCGCTTTTAATATATTAACAGAAGAACCCCAGTTAGATTGCTGATTTGATAAACCTGAAGGATTTATTCTCTCAAGGGAAAAATTGTTTGAACCACCCCATGAAGTTGAATAATTAACCGAATCAATTCTTACGTTTGACGAATCAAACAGTATAACATTATCACCACCCGTATTATTCAATGCACTCCACGGTGTTTGAATGAACTTTCCTGACAAGTTAAGAGTATTATAAAGTGTTTTAAGTTTAACGGAATCCTGACAGAGAATTAAAAAACCTCTTGCCGGAATAGTTAGGTTTTGTGTGGTTATTGTTCTGATAGTGGCAGTGGCATCTTTCCATTTCCAGTTTCTTAAAGAAACAGAATTGTCAGAGTTATTATATATTTCAAACCATTCATTAGTAGCATCCTGAGGTGCATACATAATTTCATTTATTACAACTTGTGAATTAATAGATACAGAAAAGCAAAAGAGTAATAAAAATATGGAAAGAAACCTTTTAATCAATTGTTTTTATATTGATGTCTTTGAGGATAATTTGCAATTTAACATATAAAATTAAAAAATAACATTTATTTATGAAGAAATTTTTAATTCTGTTTTTAATAATTTTTGCTTTTGCCGGTTCTTCTTTTTCTCAGGATAAATTTGCTATCGCACGAATTTGGACACCTGTTTTGAATACAGATGATTTTGAAAGTGTATTTGGTGGTAAATCAGGAACAAAAGTTAAACTTGACGGAAAAGGTTTAATAAGGGAAATGGAATTTATTGCGTTCCCAAATACGGTCTTTAATATAGTGAACACTATTCCAAAAAATGGTTACGATATTTATGAAGTTACAACAGAAGATTATCCTTACACAAGCACAAAACTTTATATTGACAGCAGATTTGTAAATTTGACAGATACCAAAATTCAAGACAGAGAAAGATTACTTCCGCAGAAAGAAATTATTCTTGAAAATCTGAAACTTATGGAAGGATATCCTTATATGTGGGGTGGAAATGTTGCAGATGGAATTAGTGAAATGATGGAGTATTACAAACCAGCAAAAGAATTGACAAACAGAACTGAAGAACTTTGGAAACTGAAAGGTGTGGACTGTTCAGGATTAATTTATCAGGCAACAAACGGAAATACACCGAGAAATACTTCATCACTTGTAAACTATGGAAATCCTGTTGAAATAAATGGTTTAAGTGCAAAAGAGATTGCAGAAAAACTTCAGCCATTGGATTTAATAGTTTGGTCAGGGCATGTAGTTATTGTCCTTGATGAAAATACTGCTATCGAAAGCACACCTGCCGAAGGTGTTAACAAAACTGATTTAGTCGCGAGATTGAAATCTATTTTGATTGAAAGAAAAGCAGTTGACGATTGGAATTCCACTTCCGGAAAAAGATTTGTTATAAGAAGATGGGTTGAATAATATTTAAATTATTTTAAGCATAAAAAAACCTGTTAAGTTTTCCTTAACAGGTTTTTTATTGGAAATTATTTTCTATCTCCCATTATTCTTAACAGGAATAAAAACAGATTTATAAAATCAAGATACAGCATTAATGCACCGAATATAGAAGCTTTCTTTCCATCTTCGGAATTTGCATCAACCGACATTGCCATTTGTTTTATCTTTTGAGTGTCATACGCAGTCAATCCAACGAATATTAAAACACCAGCATAAGAAATAATCCAATCAAGCGTAGAACTGTTGAGAAATATATTTACAACTGATGCAAGTATAAGCCCTATCAATCCCATAAATAAAAAAGTCCCAAACTTAGACAAATCCATTTTGGTTATGTAACCAAAAACGCTGACGCTCAGAAACATTCCTGCACAAACGAAAAATGTCGCTGCAATAGATGTCCCTGTATAAAGAATAAATACAGTTGATAAAGTTACACCGGTTATTGCCGAGTATAATAGAAATGCTCCAAAGGCAACTATGGAAGGTATTTTCTTTAATGCAAATGATAACAGCAATACTAAACCCAACTGTAAAATTATCAGAAAGATTAATGCAAATGTGTTCGTCTGAAAAAATACAAACAATTCAGACTCACCAAAGTATGCAACTAATCCGTATGCAACAGCTCCCGTGATAGCCAAGCCCATTGCCATCCAGTTATAAACATTAAACAGGAATGACTTTGAAACTGCCGATTCACTTCCGGATACAGCACCTGGTGCGACTTGATAGCGCTGCATATTAAAGTCGTTTTGATTCATATTATTTTATTAAGTTTTTAATTTTAAATTTTTTATTCCAATGCAGGCATTCCCATTGCTTCCCATTCTTCTTTTGCAGGACCGTAAATTCCCGAAACTTTTAATCCTGCCTGCCTCATTAATACCGTCATTTGTCCTCTGTGATGAGTCTGGTGAAGTAACAAATAAATTAATGTTTGTCCTTTTTTCCAAACTTCACCATACATATTATCTTCACTATTATTTAACATCTCATCAGTCCAGTTTTGTTTCAAATTTTCTATCAAGCTGTCTGATGCTTTTTTATAATCTTCGGCAATTTCTTTAACTGTATTTGGGACAGGTTCTTTATAATCTTTTCCATCCACTTTCAATCCTGTCAAGTCCATCATTTCTACAATTGTTTTGCTCAAGTGATCTGCGAGAAATGCCAACGACCTGCCATCAGGAGTAATTTTTTGGTTAAGTGATTCGTCAGTGCACATATTTATCAATTTCAAAGTTCCTTCTGACTCATAAGCCCAGTCTCTGTAAAAATCTTCTAATTTTCTATACATTTTATATATTTTAACTTTAAATTATATAAATATACAATTTTTTAAAACTCATAAAAAAGAATATTTAATGGAATTTTTTTTAAATTAGGATTAATTTAATTTTCATTATGCAAAGAATTCCAAAAAAATTTTTTACTGAAAAGGAGTATCTCGAGTTTGAAAGAAATTCAGATACAAAACATGAATTTTATAAAGGGGAAATTTTTGATTTAGCAGGTGCAAGTTATAATCATGGAATAATTAATTTTAATATAACAGGTATTTTACATAAGAAGTTAAGTAAAAATTGTAAAGCAATTTCATCAGATTTAAAAGTATTCATTAAATCAAACACATTATTTACATATCCCGATATATCTATTATATGTGATAAAACTGAATTCCTTGACAACAAAAAAGACACCATCACCAACCCAAAAGTTATTTTTGAAATCTTATCCCCTTCCACAGAAGATTACGATAAAAATCAAAAGTTTGAATTATATAAAGGTCTAAATTCTCTTGAAGAATATATTCTTATCTATCAAAATGAATTTAAAACGGAAAGTTTCTTCAAATCCGAAAACTGGCAAAAAACAGGTTACGAAGGGCTTGGGGCTGATTTAAAAATCAAATCTCTGGGACTCGAGTTAAGGCTTAAAGAAATTTACGACGGAATAGAAATTAAATAATTTATTTAACTGAATAGTTTGGTGCTTCTTTTGTAATCCTTACATCGTGTGGATGAGATTCTTTCAAACCTGCATTCGTTATTCTTACAAATTTAGTTTTCGATTTCATTTCCTTGATATTCTTAGCACCGCAATACCCCATTCCTGCTCGCAATCCACCTATTAACTGATATATCGTATCTGACAAAGGACCTTTCGCAGGGACAATACCTTCAATTCCTTCAGGTACTAATTTTTTAATATCATCTTCCGCATCCTGAAAATACCTGTCCTTGCTTCCTTCTTTCATTGCCTCAAGCGAACCCATACCTCTGTAAACTTTAAACGACCTACCTTCATATAAAACTTTTTCTCCCGGTGATTCGTCAGTTCCTGCAAAAATTCCACCTATCATTACAGAGTCTGCACCACCTGCTATTGCTTTGGGAATATCACCTGTTTGTTTCAAACCTCCATCGGCAATCACGGGGATTTTATAATTAGCAGCCATCTTTGCACATTCAATTATCGCCGACATCTGAGGAACTCCAACCCCTGCAATAACTCTTGTTGTACAAATCGATCCGGCACCAATTCCAACTTTTACACAATCAGCACCTGCCTGAATCAAATCATAAGTCGCCTCTGCCGTCGCAACATTTCCGGCAATTAAATCAACATTAAATTTTGATTTAATCCGCTTTACCATATCCAATACACCTTGCGAGTGACCATGAGCGGTATCAATCGCAATTACATCAACTCCTGCTTTCACAAGTTCTGCAACTCTTTCGAGTGTATCAGATGCAATCCCTACCGCAGCACCGACTCTCAATCTGCCAAACTTATCTTTACATGCATTCGGAAATTTTCTTCGTTTGATAATATCCTTAAATGTAATCAAACCTTTTATCTTCATATTTTTATCAACAACCGGTAACTTTTCTACTCTGTATTTTTGTAATATTTTTTCTGCTTTCTCAAGAGTTGTCCCGACTTCTGCTGTGATAAGATTTTCTTTTGTCATAATATCTTTTATTAGCATATCCTCATCAGGTTCAAATCTTAAATCTCTGTTTGTAAGGATTCCAATTAATTTATTATCTTTATCAACCACTGGAAAACCTGAAATTTTAAACTCTTCCATAACTTTCAGAGCTTCGCCAATTGTCTTATCTGGTGTAAGAGTAACGGGATTTAATATCATACCGCTTTCACTTCGTTTCACTTTATCAACTTCTGCCGCTTGTCTATCAATCGGCATATTTTTATGAATAATCCCAATTCCGCCTTCACGGGCTATAGCAATTGCCATTTCATTTTCCGTAACCGTATCCATAGCTGCCGAAAGTATCGGAATATTAAGCTCAATATTTTTTGTAAGCCGTGTCTTTAGTTCGACTTCACGAGGTAATACATTTGATTTTGAAGGTATCAATAAGACATCATCAAATGTTATAGCAAGTTCTGTGACTTTTTCTTGTTTCATTAATTTCTGGAATTTTTATTTTCTAATAAATATCTTAAAGTTACAGGGCATAAATCAAATCCATTCTCAAATACAATTCCTCCACCACTTTCAAGTTTGACAGATTTAAAAATTTTATCTTTTAATAATTCCTGAGATATTCCACCTTTAATGAAATTTTTTTTAAGATCTATCTCACCATTTATTCCGTCTTCAAATTTAATGTAAACAGAAAAATTATCTAAAGGTTTAACTTCAATTATATTTATTATTTTATTATACATTAAATTAATCTAATGGCTCAATTTTTATTGGAAGTTGATTTGATTTAGTTAATTCCCAATTTCTTTTTAATTCATCTTTATGTTTTAAAGCCCATTCCTCTACTAACATATAAACTCTTTTTGGTATATTTCCGTTTTTTATATCTAAAGACTCAATTTCTACTTCAGCTTTATAATCATTATATTCTACATGAAAATGTGGAGGATTGTGATCGGAAAAATACATTTTAATTATAATACCATAAAATCTTGAAATCTCTGGCATTTACAAATTTATTCAATTAATCTTGCATTTAAAAGGTAAGGATAAATGTCAAATGGAAGCAAATCCCCACTGTTCGATTTTACACACATTATATGTAAATGAGTTGGTGATCTCTTCGGATATGCATTCCGCCCCGTTCTTCCAAGCGTCCCGAGAATACTCCCCGGCATTACTATATCTCCAATATTTACACTTACTAAATCCATATGTGCATAATAAAAAAATGATTCCGTTTCTTTGTTAAACACATAAACAATATTTCCGCCTTTAATCGTATCCATAGATGGAACCCAGTCTTTTCTCGTCTCAACAACAATTCCCGGTGTCATTGACAATATCTCAACAGGTTTTCCGGTAATGTCATCTATATTATCAAAATCCCTGTCAGCAATAAAAATATCATGAGCAGGATGTCCACCGGTGTTTTTGTCAAAAAAATCAAAATTTGAAACTACATATCCGCTCCCGTTTCTTCCGCCAATTGCCGAAGGTGTGTAACCCCTCACCGGAAATACCCATGCTTCATCATTTACATTTTCCACTCCTTTACTATCAAGATACTCTTTCAATGATATTATCAATTCGTTCATTCTAATAATAGCATCATCTTTCGGAATTTCAAAATTTCTGATTTTTCTCATAAGTGGCAACCATTCATCCGCAGGGTTTCGGTTAAAAATTTTATCTTCCGGTAATGCGTTAATGTCTTCTGCTATTATTCCAAGTGAAGGGAAAATATATTTTTTCGGAATGTATTTAGATTTGCTCGTATCCTGATTACCATAAGCCAATGAGTTACCGGAAATCAACAATACCAATATGAATAAAATATTTTTCAATTTATTAAATTAACAGGTTTAGAAAAAAATTAAATGGTAATTTCTATAACATCAGAAACTACAACAGTTCCGTCTGATTTAAGTACGGAAACTTTAAATTTTCCAGGAGTTGGAAAATCAATATTTGGGAAATATATTTTTTTCAAAGTTTTCCCGACTGTATATTGCATAGTGTTCACTATACTTCCGTTTTGTTCGTTTGTTATATTTACAAGTGCTTCATCTACACCAATTCCATCGCTAAGTTCAATCAGAGCAGTCACTTTTCCGGTTTTGAAAATATTTCCTCTGCCTTCGCAGTTATCAGTTGCAGGTGTATATTTTATGCAAAATGAAATGTCATCTCCTCCGGAAAAAATGTCAGGAATCTTTTTAAAAAAATCACATGATTGAAACAAACCGGCAAAAATCAAAATCAAAACAAATTTATAAAAACTTTTTAATCTGCCCATAAACCTTTTTTATTTTCTCTTGCTTCTTTGAATAAATTACGAAATTCTGTTTGTTTAGTAAATGGAAATCTGTCATAAACATAAGCATAACCTTCTTCAAGTAAAATAGCATTGATACATCTACCATCTTCAAGATATAAATATCTCAATAATCTTCCATATCTGTCTTTGTCTTCACCTGGCTCTTTTTCCATATAGACTTTTTTCCCTTCAAAATTCAGCTTTGCAAATTCCGTAGCTCTTTTACCTAAATTTTTAATCACTTCCTTTGATTGACCTGATTTATCCGCATCACTGTTCAATTTTTCCGAGTCCCTCACCTCAGGTGTATCAATTCCAATCAATCTAATCTTATCCCCATTATCCAAAATGTATGTATCCCCGTCAATGACTTTTTGAACTGTAAATAATTTCTTTTCATTGCCGACATAATTTTCACAAGATAGTGATATAATAGCAACTAATATTATAAAATATCTTAATATATAATATCCTTTATTAATATTCTTTCCTGTGGTTTTGATTTTGAAATTTTTATTGAGCCTTGCATTTGGAATAATGCTTTGTCAATTCTTTCCTGTGTTTCGGCATATAAACTGCAAATCACTTCACCTCTCTTTATCTCTGCACCACATTTTTTATGTAAATCAATCCCCGAAAGAAAATCAATTTTATCACTTGATTTTTTTCTGCCGGCACCTAATTCTATTGATGCATATCCTATATTATAAGCATTCAGCTCCGCAATAATTCCATCCTCCTCGGCGACTATATCATAACTGATTTTCGATCTTAATTTTTTGTCATAATTTTTTAAATATTCAATATCTCCATATTGATTAGCAATCATCTCTTCAAATTTTTTGTATGTATTTTCATTCGCTATTTTCTCTGAACTGATTTTTTCTCCTTCTTCTATCGAGTTCGCAACTCCTGACATAAACAACATTGCTCCACACAAAACCGAAGTTACCTTCACTAAATCATCAACCTTTTCACCTTTCATAACTGCGATACACTCTTCCACTTCATTCCAATTACCGATTTTATTTCCGAGCGGTTCATTCATATCAGTCAAGACTGCAATTGATTTCTTTCCAAACTTCTTTGTAACTTCCACAAGTTTCTTCGCAAGTTTCACCGCCTCATCATCATCAGGCAAATTAGAACCTTTCCCAATCTTCACATCATAAACTAATCCATCCGCATCTTCGGCTATTTTTTTACTCACGATGCTTGAGACAAAAAGCGGAATACAATCAACAGTTCCTGTTACATCTCTGATGGCATAAATTTTTCTATCCGCAGGGACAATCTCATCAGTCTGACCAATCAAACTCACATTTGATTTTTCAAGATTTTGAATAAATTCATTCACAGAAATTCTTGCCGAGTAACCCTGAATTGATTCGAGTTTATCAAGCGTCCCACCTGTATGACCAAGTCCCCTACCCGCAATCATAGGAACAATCAAATTAAAAGTTGCAATTAAAGGAGCAATGATAAGTGAAGTTTTATCCCCGACTCCTCCGATTGAATGTTTATCAACTTTAAATTTATTAAAATTAGAAAGGTCAATTGTTTTTCCGGAATTGATAAATGCTTCAGTTAAATAAAATGTCTCATTATCTGTCATACCATTGAAATGCACAGCCATTAAAAAAGCTGACATTTGATAATCAGTAACATCCCCATTCAAAAACCCGTTAATAAAATTCTGAATATCTTTTTCGGAAAGTTCTTTATGATGCCGTTTGGCTTTTATGATTTGTACAGGAGATAACATTTACAAAAATAACTTTTTTCAGAAGTAAAGTTTAGACAATAATTAAGCGAGTAATTTTTCTAAACGATGTTTCCATTTTTCCCAATCAGGCATTTCTTTATTTTGAAGTTTAAAAAAATCACTATTGTGATTTTTAAATACTAAATGACAAAGTTCATGTACAATTACATATTCAATACATCCAACAGGTGCTTTCATCAATTCTGGATTTAAGATTATTCTATTATTTAGTGTGCAGCTTCCCCATCTGCTCTTCATCCATCTAACTTCAATAGATTCAGGTTCAACTTTATATTTCCGAAATTTTCTCACATAAGGCATTGCCAAATTATAAAATTTAATCCTCGCATTAGTATAATACCATTGTTTCATAATTTTCTGTACTTCATTTTTTCCAGATTGATACACAATTATTTGATTATCTATTTTCTTAATTAAATCTTTCTTAGATTTTATTATTTTTAATTTATATTCTTTACCTAAAAACAAATGAGATTCTCCGTTAATAAATTTTTTAGGTGGTGATTTTGGTTCAAATGAGAGAAAAAAATTTTGTTGCTTTAAAATCCAAAGAAGTTTTGATTTAACTTTTTTCCTTATTAAATCTAAATCAGTATTCATAGGAGCTCTAATAACAACCCGTAAGTTTGGATAAACTGAAATTCCTAATGTCTTTCTTTCTCTAATTTCGAGGTAATAATACAATTTAATTTCTCCAACTCTTATACTAAATTTTTTCATTTGAATCTTCTCTTAGCGACTTCTAAAATTGAAGTTGTTATATTATCCGCTTCATCAAATGAAATTTCAAAATTATAATCATCATTTAGTGTATCAAACAAAAAGTCGCTTATTTCTAAAAATAATTTTCCTGTTATAGAACTTCTTAATTGCCAATTAATTATCAATTTTTCATTTTCAAAAATTGAGAGTTTAATTATATCATCAATTTTTAGAGCAATATCTATGGAAATATATTTTAATTTTTCCTCATCAATATTCTTATCTATTAAAAATTCCGAAACTAAACCATAATATGCCTTTGCGATATCCTTATCCCATAGGATTTCAGGTATGCTAATATCTGTTTTTGATAAAACAATATTCATAATCTCTTCGACTTTATTTAAATACTGAATTTCATCAATCCTACCATTTCTATATTCTTCAATTATATCTTTTAACAACTGAGAAAATTTTTTATAAAAAACAGGATCTTCATTTAGTTTTTCAGAAATGTGTTTTGCTGTTCTGCTTGCAATTGTATCAGCTTTCGCTGAATTACTTGATGTCTTATCTAATTCCTCCTGGAATTTTTCTTTGTCAAAAATATTTACAAGTTCAGTAATTACTTCAATTTTATCAGATGTAATGTAAGTATCTAATAACTTTTGAATTTGGCTTTCAAATTTTCTAAAATCAATTTTATCAGAATATCTTAATGATACGGCTTTTCTTAAGCTCATAAAAAATTTCAAATCCTGTTTATATTTTTCCAATAAATTATTATCCGTATTTAAATGAAAATCCAAACTCGAATATGCAACCTTCATAACAGAAGCAAATTCAGTTAAATTTGAGTAAAATTTAATTCTTATTTCTTCGTTTTCAAGGAATCTTTGATAACTTTCAGGATCATTTTTATTAGATATTGATTTGAAATTATCCAATAAATCAGAATGTTTTTGAGGTAATTTTTCTATTTCTTTATTGATACTTGTTAAAGTACCTTCAAGATCCTCTGAATCAATAAATTGAAAATCTGAATACATACTTAATGCTTTATCTAAATTCTCTAATACACCATAATAATCTATTATATAGCCATACTCTTTACCTTCATATAAACGGTTAACTCTTGCAATTGCTTGTAATAAATTATGTTCTTTTAATTTCTTATATAAAAATAATACAGTATTTTTAGGTTCATCAAAACCGGTAAGTAATTTATCAACAACTATAATTATCTCAGGGTCTTTATTGTTTTTGAAATTATTTATAATACTTTTTTCATATTTTTCAGCATTACCATATTTATCCATCATTGATTTCCAAAATTGGACTGTTACAGGAGAAGCTTGGTTATCATAAGGATCATCCTCACCTTCAGGAATGTCAATAGGGGAAATCAAAACTTCACTCGATACAATTCCAATTTGATCTAAAATTCTTTTGAATTTTATTGCAGTTATTTTTTTAGAACAAACTAACTGACCTTTAAAAGGTGTCCCTTGCCAGTTCTTTTTGAAATGAGAACTTATATCAAAAGCAATTTTCAATAATACATCTTCTGATTCATTAATCATTTCTGAATTGCTGAACTTTCTTTTTAAATCTGTTGTCTCATATTCATTTAAATTTTCAGAGATCATTTCAAAATACTTATCAATCTCAGTTTCATTTAATTTCAAAATTGAAAGTCTTCCTTCGTATAATAGCGGGACTACTGCCTTATCTTCAACCGCTTCTTTTACCGTATAGGAATCAATTAAACCACCAAATTTATGAATCGTATTCTTTTCAGATTTGAATAAAGGGGTTCCTGTCATTGCAATATAACAAGCATTTGGCAGAGTTTTCTGCATTTCAATATTCATAGTTTTATATTGAGACCTATGACCTTCATCCACAAGAACAAAAATATTACTACTATCCAAAGGTTTTAAAATATTTTTTACAGCCGAAAGAAATTTATTTATTACAGTTGTTATTACAGAATCATTATTATTTTCTAATAACTCCACTAATCTTTTTCCGGTAGTAGCATTTTCAACAATTATTCCGCACTTTCTAAAAGTACCTGTAATTTGAGAATCTAAATCAGATCTGTCAGTTACAAGAATAATTTTAGCATTTTTAATTGATTTTTCCTGAGCTATCGCTTGAGCAAGCATTGTCATCGTTAGTGATTTACCGCTACCTTGTGTATGCCAAATCACACCACCTTTTCTCTTGCCATTCTCAAATTGCAATAAATTTTTTATAGTTTTTTTTACTGCAAAATATTGTTGATATCTTGCAATTTTTTTCTCACCATTATCAAACAAAACGAAATTAAATATCAAATCCATTATTCTTTCAGGACAGCAGAGATTAAATAAAAATTCATCCTGAGCTTGCGGTTCTACATCTTCCTCCAATAGTTTTATAAAATTTTCTTTTTGATATTTTTTTCTGAAAGAAAAAATATTATTTATAATTTCTTCATTTATTTTTTTGTTTTTAAATTCTTTAAGGTTTTTTTTAAACTCATTACTTATATCTTCATTTTTTAAATCTTCTTTCCAGATTGCCCAAAAGTTTTCAGTTGTACCGTTAGTTGCAAATTTTGCTTCGTTTCCCGAAAGACTAATTAAAATCTGAGAATAAACATATAATGAACGTATCCCGTCTTCTTTTTGATTTCTTATATGTTGATTTATTGCTGTTATAATTGAATTTTCTTTGTCAGGTCTTTTACATTCAATTATACAAATTGGTATTCCATTTATAAATAAAACTAAATCAGGTCGGTAATGATCATTTGAATTATTTCTTAATACATTAAATTCCTCAGTTATATGAAAAACATTATTTTCAATATTCTTCCAGTCAATATATTGAACTGTTATACTTTTCTTTTCACCATCAACCATTTGATCAAATGTTTTTCCCAGCATTATTGTATTATAAACATATTCACTTGAAGTTATATATCCTTCATTAAAAGGAATATTTTTTAACTCTTTAATCGCATTTTCAATATTGGCATCGCTTATATAAGTTGTTCTTGATGAACTTATTCTATAATCAGAGTTAATTATTTTTAATTGTCTTCTTAATATATCATCTAACAAGATATTACTTGTTTTTTCTATCCGTAAAATATCTGTCTCAATTGGTGATAAATATTTATAGCCCAGTTTAATCAGAGTAAACAATGCAGGAAGATGACTAATATTTTGTTCTAAAAAACTATTTTGGTTCATAAATCAATTAATTTTCCATAATATTTTAAAAAATTTCATTTTTCATACATTTTGACTATAATTGAATCATTTTTTAATCTTTTCCATTTGTATAGTTTCTATACATATGGGCATTGATATGTATAGAAAATCGCATTTTCTATACATGAGAAACATTATATGTATAGAAAAACGCATTTTCTATACATATAATGTTCAAAACACAAAATTTAATCTATATTTAAAGATTTTTTTAATCTTTACGCAATAAATTAATGAAATCATTATTAATATAATATTTTTCTTTACCAATTTTTAAAATCGATAGTATATTAATCTTTGTTAACTCGTTTAAATATCTTGAAGCTGTTATTCTGCTAATATTTAAATCCCGTACGACAAAGGATATTTTCGTGTAAGGATGTCTGAAAATATTATTTATTAAATCCTGACTATAAATCTTTGGTAATTTTTCTCTAATAGCATTTTTTTGTTTTTGCATTAGGTTTTTAATGTTATGGATTTGTTTAATTGTATTTGCTGAGGTTTCTTCAATTCCTTTTAACATATACAAAATCCATTGATTAAAATCGGAAATAAATCTTGTTTTCTGTAGTAAATTATAATATTCATTTTTATTCTTGTTTATGAAATGACTAAGATATAAGACAGGTAAATCGAGAAGACCACATTTAACAAGATATAAAATATTTAAAATTCTCCCTGTTCTGCCATTGCCGTCATAAAATGGGTGTATGCTTTCGAACTGATGATGAATAATTGACATTTTAATTAGAGGATCAATATCAGATAAAGAATCATCATTAATAAATTGTTCAAGATTATTCATTAACTTTAAAATTTCACCGGGATTTTGGGGAGGAGTATATATTATTTCACCGGATTGTTCATTTTTCAAAACAGTACCGGGAAGTTTTCTGAACCCTGCATTGTTTTCAACTATAATAGATTGAATTTCAAGAATATCATTTATAGAAATAAAATTATTTTTTTTAACTTTTTTAAATCCGTTTAATAATGCATTTGAATAATTATAAACTTCTTTAGTCGCATTATTTTTGAAAATTTTTAAATTAAAATCAGATTGATAAAGTTCATCATCAGTAGTAATAATATTTTCAATAGCAGAACTATCTTTGGCTTCTTTGAGCGAGAGAGTGCTGATTAAAATGGATTCATTAGGAATAACGGGAGCAGTTCCTTTCAGCTCAGCCAAAGCTTTATTAGCATCATTGGTTTTTTTAAGTATTTCTTTAGTTTCCAAATCAACGGATAAAGGTAAAAGTGGTATGTTATAATTCATAAAATTATTTTAGTTAACATTCATAAATAGCTTTATAAAAACGAATTCGTTGAGTACAACGAAATGAGAAAAAAGTTTATTTTTTGTGTTTTTCACTTAGTTTTTTTAGAACAGATTTAATGATTAAATCAAGTTCAAGAAAATAGTCAACGCAGTTTGCAATTGAAAAATTTTCTAACAATTTAAAATCAGCCAAAGGTAGTAAATAATTTTTTTCAAATTTTTGACCTAAAGAAACTAAATTCTTATTTTCAACGGATATTGCTTCAATATGCGATACAGATTCTTCATATAATTTTTTTCTATTAGCATGGTTCAAAGAATTTCTGAATTTTTCTTTAAGAATCATTAATTTCTCAAAATTAATTTCATCTATTAAATTTAATTTTTTGAGTTTTTCAATATTATTGTGAAGATTTTTTTCATCATAAATATCAGTTGGTTCTTGAAGTTCCTCTGTAATTTGAAAAGGTCTATTTTTCATATCAACTTCATCTTTATTGGAAAAAGTATAATGATAGATTAATACAATTTTACAAAAATATTCCATCAAAAAATTAGTTAAAAGCATCGCACCTAAAAATTCACCCTTTATAATGCTTCGTTCAACCAATCTTTTTAAAGAAGATAATTCGGGATATTCATAATAAGTGTTAAAAGTATCCCTAATATGCCGATAACCATCTATTGAAACAGTTAACAAATTACTATTTTGTAATTCAGTAATTAATTCCTGATCTGTTAATTCTCTCTTGGTTTTCATAAAATTTTAAAATTTATTTTTTTTTATCCTTTGGGGGAATAGGATCTTTTCCATAGCTGTTTGGATTTTGGATTTTTCCATCTTTCCCGTGAGGGATTAATTCAGATTTTCTTTTTTCGCCATTTCTCTACTCCAATTCATAGCTTCTTCTTTAGTATTGAAATGTTTTGATGCTTTTTAAGCATTTTCTCTTTACGAGTCCCATCCACCCGTCGGATTAGGAACCACATGTCTTTCTTTTCTTGGCATGATATTATTGTTTTTAGTTTATAAAAAATTTTTAAATCTTTTTTTTCCGGATAATAATTTTTGCATATAGCCTTTTTTAAAATTCTTCAAAATATTCAATTTTGAATTGTAAAAGTACAATTGATTTTCTTGTAGATGTAAAAATTGCAAAATTTTTTCTTGCTCCATTTTGCTTGGTAAGACTATATCCAATTTCAAAAAACTTTTCTTTGAAAGATTATATCTAGTTGCACCTTGCGAAAGTTTTCTTAATTTAAACCTAAATCCATTTGCTCTGAATATATAACTTGCGAAATGAGGATTCAAAATATCAAAGTTTTTTAATCTATAACCAAAACAAAAACTGTTCAGGTAGAGTGTACTTAAATTATTTTCCAATAAAACCGAGCTTATACCAACTTCATCAGGTGTTTCTGAACTTATTGTAAAAAATATATCACCAAATTGAACGCAATTTTGGAGTTCATTTTCCTTTACATTAACATAACTAAGATTTTTAACATCTACTACAAAATTATTATAAATATTTAAATAAGGGATATATGGGAATCCAGTTCCGAAATCTTCTTTATTTTTACCATTTAAACCGGAATATGTATCTCCTAAACTATTTAAATTATAACTTCTCCACTTATCTTTAAACCCTTTTAGACGAATTTTACCGGAGAGGAGGTTTTGCATCAACCATTTTTTGCGGAATTGCTTTTGTTCTAATAGTTTTGAATATAGTTCAATTAATTTATCAAATAATTCGAGAATATTAGCAATCGCATTTTGTTCCTTAAGTGGAGGAAGTGCTAATAAAATTTTTGATAGTTCCTTTTTCGATAATCCATATACTGAAATTCCATTTGCTAATCTTCTGATTTGCCTAACAATCTGTGGGTGTTTTAATAAATAAGGTTTTATTCTTTTTGCAATTTTTTCTGTCTTTACTCTGCAAATGTAAGTATGCAAACCGCCTACGATTAATTTATCTCCAACATTTTCAATTTCAATAGATTCACATAAACCAACATAATCTTCAGAGACATCTGTAATAATTAAATCGCCATCTTTCAATTTTGGAAAATTTTCTTCTTCAATTTTTTCTTTTTTAATAAGTCCTTTTTTAACATAAGGTAATTGAAATTTTTCAACATCTAATATTTCATTTTCAAATTTTGAATGGATATCTCCATAATGAATATTCTGTAATTCTAATTCAGTTTTCTCACTCGTTAAATTTTTACGTGAAAAAGCAAATGTTTTTAAAAATTCAAAATTTTCTCCAAATGATGAAATCTCCCAATCAACTGGGATTTCGGAATTATAGAACTTTTTTATATTTTTGATTTTATTATTTCCCACTAAATCAATTCCTTTAAATATTTATCCAGCTCAGACTGAACTTCTTTTATTTGTTTTTCAAGTTCTTCAATCTCTTTCTGTACTGCTTTTATGTCAATTTCAGGTTCTTCTTCAAAAGTATCAACATATCTCGGAATATTTAGATTAAATTCATTTTCTTTGATTTCTTCAAAAGTGGCTACATAGCTAAATTTATCCTCAATAACTCCCGAATTTAATTTCCCATTTTTAAATTTATTATAAGTATCGACTATTTTTGAAATATCTGAATCCCTAAGGCGGTTTTGATTTTTTAACTGTTCAAAATTTTTACTCGCATCAATAAACAATATGTTTTTATTGTCCCCTTTTCCTTTATTAAAAATTAAAATTGCGGCAGGAATACTTGTTCCATAAAATAAATTCGAAGGTAATCCGATTACTGCTTCAAGAATATTTTCCTCAATAGTATGTTGTCGAATTTTTCCTTCGCTTGAACTCCTGAATAGAACTCCATGAGGAACAACAACACCTACTTTCCCTTTGCCTTCATAAGTAGTTTCTATCATATGACTTATAAATGCCCAGTCACCTTTGCTTTTTGGAGGTATTCCTCTCCAGAAACGATTATATTTATCCTGAGCCGGGTCAAAATTTGAAGTTATGAGTTCTTCTGGTTTTATATCTTTATCGTCAATTTTTCCCCATTTATCAAGACTGAATGGAGGATTAGCTACGACTGTATCAAACTTCATTAATTTATCACCTTCAAGCAGTTTTGGATTTCTGATAGTATCTCCCCAACGGATTTTAGCATTATCAAAACCGTGCAAAAACATATTCATCATTGCAAGAGCCCATGTGCTTCCGTTTGCTTCTTGCCCATATAATGCAAAGTTATCACTTCCGACTTCTTCACCTGCTTTGATTAATAAAGATGCTGAACCACAAGTCGGGTCACAAATTTTGGATCCCGGAGGTGATTTTGTTAACTTTGCAATCAAAGTAGATACTTCACGTGGAGTAAAAAATTCTCCTGCTTTTTTTCCCGCATTGCTGGCGAAATTTTCTATAAGATACATATATGCACCGCCTATAATATCAAGTCCGCCGAGATTTGAAGGTCTTAAGTCTAATGTAGGACTATTGAAATCAATTAAAAGACTTTTCAATCTGCGGTTTTTATCTTTAGTATCTCCGAGATTTGAACTGTTAAAACTAATATTTCTAAATACACCAACACCATCATCTGAGTAAAATTTATCCCTATTACTTTCCTGAAGATCTTCAAGACCAATATCAATAATTTCACCTATATTATTTTCATTACGGTTGTCAAAAAAATATTTAAAATGGCTATTAGTTGGTAACTTAATTTTCTCATGATTCATTGCTCTTTCTGTTCTTACCTTATCACCATTATATTTTTTCAAATAGTTTTCATATTTATCATCATATGTATCACTAAGACATTTAATAAAAAGCATAGTTAAAATATAATCTTTATAAATACTTGGGTCTATACTTCCTCTGAAAGTATCACAAGCTTTCCAAACTGCATCATTAATTTTATTTTGAGTTATGATTTTTGACATTTTAATCTATTACTTTTATACTTAATTTTTGAAGGTTAAACTTTTGTTGATTAAATTTATTCCGAAGATTAGTTAACTTTGAATTTAACTGATTAAGTTCTTTAATTTTAGTTTCGATTTTTAAAATCAATTCCTGAATTTTAAATTCAGGAATTGATATATATATATTTCCCAATTCTTTTTTAGTCAAAGATTGTATTGATGAACCGGTTATATATTTTTTTAATTTGATTTGAGTTTGAGTCTGATTTAGATACCATACAACAAATTCAGATTTTAGATTTACATTATGACTTTTTTTTCTTAAAATGAAAAAAGTTGTGGATGGAACAGCCGGATCGTTTCTTTTTTCAAACAAAGCAGCAAAATTTTTGCTACCTTTTGCAGCAAAAATAATATCATCCGGTCGCAATATGTATTGTTCATTAACATTCATTCTACTTACTTCTGGCATTAGCTTAGATTTTAAAATTCCATTTTCATCAAAATTTTGAGATTGCAAATAAATTATGTCACCATTTTTTTCAGGTCGTAAATTTAGTCCGGTCATTATCGAAAACAGTTCTGACAATTTTTTTTTAAGTACCATACGTACAAATAACAGATTTCCATAACCAATTACAAGGAATTTATTGAGTACACTCTCTACAACTGAAATTTTTGTTAATTTTGGTAAACTATCCAAATGAATCCCTTTCTGAGTTGGCTTGAGAAAAATCCGGCTTTTAAGTTTTGTGTTATTTTTATTTCCGGAATTTTGATTGGTAGTATTTTTTTCATCCCGCTATTTATCACCGTATCTGTTCCTGTTTTTCTTTTCATCTCTTTTCTCAAATTCAGAAATTCGGTAATTCTATTTCTCGCAATATTTTCTATCGGCGTGTTGAAATCAAATCTGGATTTTTTCGTTTCCGGCAATGATAATGTTTCAAAATTTCCTGATTTAGAAAAATTTGAAGTTACAATTTCCGGTGTCGTTTCTTCTGTGATTTCTCAAAATGAAGATGAGGTTAAGTTTATAATTGACAGCAAATATATTTATAACCAATCTGACAGTTTAAATATAAACGGGAAAGTTTTAGTAAAATTTTTCAAAGGTGATTATGTTCCTGAAAATATTTCTTTCTCGGATATTAAACAGAACTATTATGTCAAAATTACCGGAAGATTAAACTCTCCATACCCTCCAAAAAATCCGGGTGATTTTAACTATGCAAGATACCTTAAACTAAACGGGATAAATAAAACGCTAACATCTTTCAATCCTGAACAGTGCGAAATCTTGTCAACATCTTACAGTGATAATTATTTCTCAAATTTAGTTTTCACTGCGAGGAATTATTCCGATAAAGTTATAGAAAAATATTATACCGGAGACAACAAAGGATTTGTTGAAGGTTTGGTAACGGGACAGAGAGATGACATCTCAGAAGAAACTAAAATAAATTTTATCAATACTGGGATAATGCATATACTTGCAGTATCAGGTTTCAATGTTGCTGTTGTTTCAACATTCATAATCATTGCTCTATCACTTTTCAGGTTAAAACGACAACATGCTATATTAGTTGCGATTCCGTTTTTGATTTTTTATTGTTTCTTTACAACTATGGCTCCATCTATTATAAGAGCAACAATAATGGGAATTCTTGTTATCATAGGTATTCTGATTGAAAGAAAATTAGAGTTTTATAACATTGTTGCTGTGTCTGCAATTTTAATTCTTGCCATTGATGCTAAACAAATTTATGATGCGGGATTTATCTTATCTTATATAGCGGTGATTTCTATGGTATTTGTTTATGAAAATGTATTTCTAAGTTTAGAGAAAAAATTATCTAAAAATGATTTTACGAATAATAAATTTTTCAGGATATGTATGGGATTTGTTTTGATAAGTATTTCAGCAATTATCGGTACCATACCTGTTTCAGCTTTTTATTTTCATAAGATTCCAATTGTCTCCGTAATTGCTAATATTATAGCGGTTCCGGCGGCTAACTTAATTTTAATAACAAGTTTTCTTCAAATTATTTTTGAACCTATTTCTCAGTTTTTATCTTCCGCTGTTTCCTATCTGAATAATTTTGTTTTAAATGGATTATTTCTGTTTATCGGCTTCATAGCAAATCTGAAATATGCTTATATCAGTTTTTATAAATTTAATTTATTTAATATAATAATTTATTATTCTGTATTAATTATCCTTGTTACTTCATCTAAGCTAAATTTTCTTAAACGAATTATATTCTCTTGTTTGATAATTCTATTTGCAGTGATTGTAAATTCAATTAATTCACAAAATCATCAGTTAACAATACTGAGTTATCATAACTCAGATGTAATACTAATACAAGGTGACAACGGCATAAATATTCTTGCGTTCAAAGGTCATGATTTTAGGAATGTTAAAAACAGACTGATTCCCTATTTGCATAGTATAGGAATAAAAAAAATTGATGCTCTAATTTTAACTGATGTTGATATAAATGAAGGTGTAATTTATGAATTTAAAAATGGAATACCGATTGGCGAAATTTACGCTCCGCATCACAATAATTTCAAATACAATCAAATAGGTTCGGGATTTGAACTAAAGATTGATAATAATTCTTATATTTATTTTACAAGACCATATTCAAACGAAATCAGTAAACTGAATTTTATTTATAAAACTTCAACTGATATATTTGAATATTCAAATGAAGGTATGAAAATAAACAATAAAAGTTTTGACCCGCAAAAAACAGGTGCTTTGATTTTTAAAACCTCACATAATTCTAATGAAGGATTAATACTTTCTGACTGGAGATAAAAAAACCTGAATGAATTTCTCCATTCAGGTTTAAGATTTTAACAAAATTATATTATGGAGTTATTGTTACTTTATAAATTTCTTTTCCTCTTGAACCCCAAAAAGAAATTTCATTTTTATTTTTATCATAATTCATAAAAGCAATATTGTTATAAATTTTCCCCAAAGATTCATTGTTTAATACTGGTTCCATATTTGCAGTGTAATCATACATTTCATCTGAATTCAACGTACCGGTATAAAATAATTTTCCGGAATTTGTATAAAATAAATTGTTAATGTAGTCATATCCCTTTTTTGTTGTTGCCATCATAGTTGGGAATGGTTGCTGATCTCCATTTACAAAAAGTTTTGCTGTGATTTTATAATCAATTGTATCTACTAAAATATTATCTACAAAAGCAAAATCATTCATATTGTTAAAGATTACATATCCCTGACTTCCACCGTCTGAATTATATTGTATATTAGTACCTTTGTATATTTTATCGAGATAAAAAATATTCATTCCGGTACTCGTACCATAATAATTTCTTGAATCCTCAGGATTGTATAAATCTTCTACAAAATAAAAATTTCCGGTTGGGCTATATCCATAATCAAGAATAAAATTTCTTTCTCCACCGGTTACAGGATTTATAACTCCGTTATTTACATTTAATACAAAATATTTCCTGTTCAGTTGAGGTATTGAACTCTCAGTTACCGCTGAATATATATATCCGCCGGATGGTGATGGCTTCAGCTGACCTGTGTTTATTCCTAACAGCGTTAAATTATTTCTGTTACCTTCGTAAGTATAGTAATCATATCCGTAAGTATTTTCAGTTAATTCAGAACTTGGTTTATAAATATAATCTGAAACTGAATATCTGTAATTTCCATCAGCGTCAAATCTTTGGTCATAAAAATATCCGTTCAGACCGATATATTTTTTTTCACTGCCGTTAACTGAAAGCTCCTGCTTTTCATTTCCAATTATTAAATATGACTCATATACATTTGCTGAAATAGAATCTGTAACTGTGTAATAAGGTATATTTCTATAATCAACAAGTACGGGAGTATTAATTTGTCTGAAATTATTATATTCTGTATTCCCTACAACAACATATTCACCTTGGTTCGGAGTAGAGTAATCATAAAATCTGCCGGATTTTTTTGCTATATAAATAAATTGTCCATCGCTTGTCATATCTACACTGCCTTCGTTAATATCTGAGAAATCTGTTGATATTTCAGTATCACCGAATAAGAATCTTGCTTTACCGTCTTTGATAGCAATGTATCCTCTTCTACCCTGACTATCTCTGAAGAATGAATCGGAACTAAAATTCAAATCACCGGGAGGATAATATTTGTAAGGAGCGTAAATTGCTTTTATGAAATCATAACTTTCTGATTTAATAATATTTCCGGATGCATCAATTTTTCCTATTTTATAAAAACCAAATTCTTTGAAGATGAAAGTGTAACTATCATTTTCCATATATCCTGAATAAGAATCCAAGAATTCAAAATTTGCAGTATTTCTTCCGTTAATCAGAATAAAATAATTATCAATTCCATATTCAGAATTATAATTTCCTGCACTGGTAAAGAAATTACCCTTGCTGTCAAATTTTGTATCCATAATGTTTATGAAATCAAATTGCTCTGATGAACCGTAGGAAGAAATCAAAAAGTTTTTTGCATTATCCTGCATATAGTAGAGGTAAACATATTTACCCGTAGCAGAATCTAAAATTAAATTATAAGCATCAGCATTTCCCTCGAAATCAAGTTTAAAAACTTGTTGTTCGTTGAGAGATTGTGAAAAAACATTACTTACTGCAAAAAGAATAAAAAAGGAAAGAATTTGTATAAATTTCATATAGTTTTGTATATTTTTACTAAAATACGGTTAATTTTTGCTAATTTAAATTAAGAAATTTAATGGAGGGTGGAAATTCGTGGTGAAGTTTGAAAATATTTTTAAATTCATTTATTCTACTCTTAATATTTTATCCATTTTCCTGCCCTTAGCAAGTTCATCTACTAACTTATCCAAATATCTGACTTTTTGTGTAAGTGGATTTTTAATCTCTTCTATTCTGTATCCGCAAATCACTCCTGTAATTAAGTGAGCATTTTTATTCAGCTTTGCTTTGTTAAAAAATTCATCAAACGTAACTTTTTCATCTATCAATTTTGCAAGTTTCTTTTCATCATATCCCGTCAGCCATTTTATAATTGTATGAAGTTCATCCTTAGTGCGACCTTTCTTTTCAACTTTCGTTACATAATGCGGATAAACCGATGCAAATGTCATCTTTGCAATTCGTTCGTTATGAATATCTGTTTCGTTCATTTATTTATTCTTTATTATTTTTTTATTGAAAATTTATTAATTCATTTTTCCTTAAACCTTTTTCTTTACCATCCAATCAATCAACCACATTACAACTAAATAAACCGGCATCAAAAAAGGATATAATGCAATTGAAAGAAAAGTATAGCCGTGATAACTTCCTGCTTCGTTTCCTATTGCACTGTCAATTATATCAAATGAATAAACATAAAACCATAAAATTATTAATGGTATAACTAAACTTCCTAAAATCACTGCTAACGAAAATTTTTTCGCGGGATTTTTCTTTCTGTAAAGATATATAAAAATTAAATGTAACAGAATTAATATAACAGAAACAATAGCTGTCATTCCCGAAGGTTGCAAAGTCAGTAAAAAATTTGCATAACCACTAATCGGCGGATAATATTCTAACACAATATAATCTTCAGGAATAGCGTTGAACTTCCATACTCCAACTTTGTTTATATCCCCGGTTCCGGGAAAACCAAGATTCGTTTTATATTCTGATTTTAATTCTGTCGCATCAATCGTTATCTCTAACTCTCCAAATGATTTCCAATATCTTGCCGGATATAGCGAATATCTTATGCTGTATTCTTTAACCCAGTTATATCTGTCAACCCATGCATCCGCTGTATATTCAACCAATATTTTATGCTCCCCTGCCGACAAATCAACTTCAAAATATTTTAAATCCCGCAAGTAATATCTGTAACCGGAATTTTTATACCAGTAAATTTTGACATACTCAACACCGCCTTCTTCATCGGGTTTAATAAATGAATCTGAAAATTTTTCAAATGGTGTTCCTTCCGTTTTCGTGTAATCTTCCGGAATTTCAATTAACTCAATCGGTTTTCCGTCAATGGTTACCTTAAATCCGTCTTTATAATCTTTCGCATAAAAAAGTAATGGAATCTGTTTTCCGTCAATATCAGTTTTGATATTATATTCAATATTAAACTTTGCTGTTTTAAAATCACTGCTCAGTTTTATAAAGATTTTTTCTTTTAATATATCAATATCTCTGCTTGAATATGGCGATGCGGAATAAGTACCCTCTACAATAGGAGACGCCATATTTGAATATATCGGCTCGGCAATTATTAAACACAAAATAAAAAAACTTAAAAAATATTTATTCATAAATTAAAATTCTTTTATTCTCTAAACTCAATTTTTATTTCTAAGTTTCAAAATGAATTATAATTTATGAAATTGTAAGCTTCACTTTTTTTCCTAAACCTTCTTCAAAAATTCGATATAAAGTGGAAATCTGAATATCACAATTTCCATTTTCTATTCTTGAAATATAACTCTTTTTAGAACCAATTTTATTTGCAAGTTCTTCTTGTGTTAAATTTGCATTTTTCCTCGTCTCTCTTAAAATCTCACTAATGATAAAGTATTGAGCTTTCTTTTCAAATGATTCTCTTTTTTTTGTTCCAGTCTTACCATATTCAATATCCAATAATTCATCAAAATTTTTTGAATTCAGTATTAATTTTTTCTTAATCATTTTGTTTTTCATTTTTTAAGATTAAATATTCTTTTTTCAATTTCATTGCAAGCTCTATCTCTTGCTTTGGTGTTTTTTGTGATTTCTTCTGAAATCCATTAAATAAAACTACAATATTTTTAGTGTCAAAAAAACAAAATATTCTAAATATATTATTTCCTGACTGAACACGAATTTCATACAATCCTTCACTGCTTTCTATATGTTTTAAAAATTTTTCAGGTATTCTTTCTACTGAAGAAATTAACTTTAAAACATATCCGATTTTTTCTCTGACTTTTGGGGTTTGTTTAATATAAAATTCCTGAAAATAATTTTTGTGGAATGATATTTTTCTGTCAAATCCCATTTACACAAGTTAACTTTTAAGATAACTTTTTTCAATATATTTTTTTCCACTTAAAAATATCCTCACCCCCAAACTATTTTTTTTTCTCGCAATAAGTTTAATTTTAAATGGTTATACCCTGTTGAACTGCTTATTAAAACTTCAAATACATATAAATAATGATCTCCCGTTTTTCTCTTCCAAATTTTCTTCAAAAGAAATTTTGCACAAACACCTTTCAAAACTTTTAGTCCATTCCATTCCTCAATTAAATTTTTCTTTCTTAAATATTCATCCTTGTCATTTTTTAATCCCGATGTCTGCCCAAGTTTCCTCACTAATCCAAATTGATTTTCATTTAACAATTGCAATACACATTCATTTGATTTTTCTAAATTCATAAGTGTTCGTGTATTTTCATAAACGCTTATCATATATAATTTTGGTTTCATACTTACCGCAGATACATAAGTGCAAATATTCATATTAACTTTTTCTTTGTGATATGTCGCAAGACTATAAACCGGTAAGTCGGGTATATTATATGCTTTCCTCATTTAAATTTAAATTAACAATTCCAATGGATTTTCCGTTCGGATTTAATACAGTTCAAAAGTTGTTCAATATTTCACATTTACTTTTGAATAATATCTTATGAATATTACACTTATTTTTATGCAAAATAAATAAATTATTTAAATCTCTATACTAAATGAATAATTATAACTATACAGTTGTTGAAAGATTTTTAAAATATGTAAAAATTGACACGCAGTCCGACCCGGAATCACCTTCGCAACCTTCAACCGAAAAACAAAAAGACTTAAGCCGAATACTCGTTGATGAACTTTTGCTTATGGGAATCAAAGATGCTCACCTCGATGAACTTGGTTATGTTTACGGGACTCTCGAATCCAACTCTGATAAAAATGTTCCCGTTATCTGCTTCTGCTCTCATGTTGACACTTCTCCTGAAATGTCAGGTAAAAATGTTAATCCTACTATTCACAAAAATTATCAGGGCGGTGATATAATACTTCCCAATAATAATGTTGTAATCTCTCCATCTGAGCATCCTGATTTAAAAGACCAAATCGGAAATGACATCATCACTGCTGACGGAACTACTCTTCTCGGTGCTGATGACAAAGCAGGTGTTGCGGAAATTATGGATGCAGTTAATTTTTTATTAAATAATCCTGATATAAAACACGGTACAGTCAAAATTCTTTTCACTCCTGATGAAGAAATCGGAAGAGGTGTTGATAAAGTTGACCTGAAAAAACTTGGTGCTGACTTTGCTTATACAATTGATGGTGAAACCGCAGGTATGATTGAAGATGAAACTTTTTCTGCTGATGAAGTTACAATTAAAATCAAAGGTTTCAATACTCATCCAGGTTTTGCAAAAGATATTATGGAACCGGCTATAAAAATTGCCGCGGACATAATCTCCGCTCTTCCTAAAGATTCTCTCTCTCCCGAAACAACTTCAGGCAAAGAAGGATTCATTCACCCGATTTCAATAAATGGCGGCAATGATGAGCTGACTTTGAAATTTATTATTCGGGATTTTGATGATAACGGTTTAACCGAAAAAGAAAACTTCCTCAGAAATATTTCAGAGAATGTCTTGAAAAAATATAATCGTTCAACTTTTGAATTTATTGTAAAAGAGCAGTATCGCAATTTTAAAAATATTCTTGACAAAAATCCTAAACTTATTGAATATGCAAAAGATGCAGTCACTCGTGCCGGATTGACTCCTGTTATGAATGCAATTCGCGGTGGTACTGATGGTTCCCGATTATCTTATATGGGTTTGCCTTGTCCAAATATTTTTGACGGTGGTCATGCCTTCCACTCCACTCAGGAGTGGGTTTCTGTTCAGGATATGAAAAAAGCAGTTGAAGTAATTGTGAACCTTATCAAAATCTGGGAAGAAAAATCTTAAACTGAAAAAATGAAATATGTCTTAGTCTTACTTCAGTTCACAATTATTGGCATTTTTATTTTTCTTGGTAATGTATTGCCAAATAATACTTATAGCGGTATTCTGATTATTGCAGGGGTTACTGTAGGTATCTTCGCAATGTATGAAATGAATTTTAAATTTTCAATTTTTCCCGATCTTCCTAAAGATTACAAACTTGTAACCACAGGTATATACAGCAAAATCCGCCACCCTATGTATCTCGCTGTTATGCTCATTACTCTCAGTTTTATTCTAAACGATTTTTCGATTTTAAAAATGATTCTATGGGTATTTCTCTTATTAATTCTTATCCTCAAATCTCAATTTGAAGAAAATCATCTTTCAGAAAAATTTAAATCTTACTCTGTTTATAAACAACATACAAAAAGAATTATTCCCTTCCTTTTGTAATTTTTATTTTCTCAATATTTTCAATATCTCTTTCATATCCTCCGGTAAATCTGTTTCAAATCTTAAATTCTCCTTTGTATGCGGATGTTGAAATCCCAATACTTTCGCATGAAGTGCCTGTCTCGGCATTTTCTCAAGTAAATTATTTATTGTCGCCCGTTTCTTTGATGTTAGCTGTATTGACTTCGGTTCTCGCCCTCCGTATGTCTCATCTCCAAATACCGGATGTCCGTGTGAACTTAAATGTACTCTTATCTGATGTGTCCTACCGGTTTTAAGATTCAGTTTCACTAAACTGTACATTTCAAATTCTTCAATCACTTCATAATTTGTAATTGCTTTTTTTCCGCCTTCCTCGTCATCTTTATAAACTGCAACTTTTTTTCTGTCCCGCTTATCTCTTCCAAGTTTTTTTTCTATCACTCCTGATTTATTTTTCATTTGCCCCCATACAATTGCGCTATACTCCCTCTCTATTGTATGATGAAAAAATTGTTCCGCAAGTTTTCTGTGTGTAACTTCATCTTTTGCAATTACAAGTATCCCTGATGTATCTTTATCAAGCCGATGGACTATACCCGCCCTTTCAAATCCGTTCAAACTCGAAAGCGAATCATTTTTTTTACCTGCATAATACATCACCGCATTCACAAGTGTACCGCTGTAATTTTTATACGCCGGATGAGTAACCATTCCCGCAGGTTTATTTACGATTAATAAATATTCATCTTCAAAAACTATATCAAGCGGTATATCTTCCGGCAATACTTCCTGTTTATCAGGAACAGGCATTTCAATATCTATTTCATCTTCCGGTTTTACTATATAGTTAGACTTCACCGGCTCACCGTTAACAGTAACATTTCCGAGATTTATCATCTTTTGGACTTTTGTCCTTGATGCATTTTCAATAAAATTCGTGATATATTTATCTAATCGTAATCTCGCTTTTACATCCGGAACCGTGAATTTATAATACTTTTCCATTATAATTCTTTTACAGAATTTGTTTTTCCAAATTTAAATAAACTTTGAAATTACAATATTTAAGTATGTTAAGAAATTGTAAAATGCGTAACTTTTTTATTTAAAATACGAATAATAACTAATTAAAAGAAACAATATAATGAAAACTTTAAAAATTTTTANNTTACTTTGGTTTTGGCTTTACCCTTGGTTATGGGATTTGCCAATATATCAAAAGCTGAATCAAATTCAGCAACTGTCTTAACTGAATCCGTGAAAGATTTGAACAGTCAATTAGTTAATGAAATTAAAATTAAACTTGCGACTCCACTTCTAAAATTCAGAAATTCAAGTTTTAAAGATGATGTGAAAGTTACCGTTTCTGTTGCTGATAACGGTAAATTAATTTTCACAAACGTAAGAGGATTGAACAAAAACTTGATTTCTAACGTACAAAGTCAACTGAACGAATTAAATCTCTGGACTAATAAAGACAGCAAAGGTGTTACATTTGATTATACAATCAAATATAAAAACCAATAGATTATTCTAAATCCTCAACCTCCAATTAAATCCGCAGGGACTTTCACCTTGCGGATTTTTTTTTACACTACCCAAAAAGGAACTTTTAAAGCAAAACTTAAATAAAAGTATCTATATAGTATATTTCACAATATGTTACAAATAAATATGTTGTAATTTATTCAGTTAAATTTTATCTTTCCCTTAACTTTTTTAACTTTTTTGAAATCAAAAATGTAAATTATGAAAAAAATTTTTATCAGTAATAAAAGTTTTTTTTACAATTTAAGTTTAGTAATTGTATTAATAACTTTCGTAAATTTCCTTAATGGCTGTACAAGTTCCGAAGTTGTAGATGTTAATGAAGAAAGAATTAAAGATTCAGTTAATGTTTATACACACCTTGACAGATCATTTGACCTTTATCAAAAAGCATTATCGTATAACAATAAATTTCAGGATGCCGATGCAAAAAATGCTTTTGAAAAATCCCTAAAAACACTTTCAGAAATAAATTCAAAAATTTTAAATGAACCCGGAAATTCTTCATGGAAAAATGATTATGAAGAACTGGCGAAAAGTGTAACGCAGGATTTTCTTATTACTCAGCAAAATATTCCGGATAATAATATAGTTTTTAAATTCGCTGATAAGCTTGGTATTGAATATGAAAGACTCAATGAATATACACAAAGCGAGCAAAGCGGATATGAACCATTACCTGACGGCAAAGACCTTCCATTAATCAAAAATTCTGTTGTTGAAGAGTATATAGACTTTTTCAGTAAAACTGACAGAGGAAAATCATTCATTGATAAAACAATGTATCGTTCAGGAAAATTTTTTCCACTGATGAGAAAAATCCTTCGTCACTATGGCGCACCCGAAGAGTTAATTTATTTATCCATTCAGGAATCAGGCTTGAACCCAACTATAGTATCTAAAGCAGGTGCTGTTGGTATGTGGCAGTTTATGCCCGCAACAGGTTATGCTTATGGATTATATCAGGATCAATGGCGTGATGACAGAAGAGATTTTGAAAAAGCAACTGATGCAGGAGCAAGACACTTAATTGATCTCTATAAAACTTATGATGACTGGTATCTCGCATTCGCAGCATATAACGCTGGTCCCGGAAGAGTCAACAGTGCAATAAGAAAATCCGGTTCTAAAGATTTCTGGATATTAAGGGCTCATCTTCCCGGTGAAACAAAAAATTATGTACCTTCTATACTGGCGTTATCTTTCATTTTCAGAAATCCTGAAATGTATGGATTTACTGATCTTGAACTTGCAAAACCGATTTCTTTTGACAGAGCTAACATAAAATCATCATTAACCTTTCAGCAAATTGCAGATTTAGCAGGTACTGATTTGGAATCTATCAGAGAGTTGAACACTGAACTTACAAATGATGTAACACCGGATTATGGAAGTATTTATCAGATTAGAATTCCTCACGGGACATATAAAACATTTGCAGAAAATTATAAAAATGCTTCATTTGAGAAAAACGGATTGAGCACTCCGGAGTATGCCGGTTCTGAGCAGTTTGATTTTGGACAAGTTGCCGCTACAAAATTCAAAGTTCGCGGTTATATGCCTCGTGATATTAGAAATATTGGAATGGTGAATTCTAATTCTGTTCAATATACCATCAAAGAAAATGATAAATTAAGTTTGATTGCAATAAGTAATGGCGTTAGACCTACAGATATAAGAATCTGGAATAATTTGACATACGGAAGACTTTTAATAAAAGGAATGATACTGAATCTATATCCTGAAAGTAACGATGGCAGCATAAAAGAATATAATTATGACGGTACAAATGTTAAAGAAGTAAACAAAGATGTCACTGAAAATAATACTCCATCAGGAAATGAAAATCAGCAAAATAGTGATGAAGGTATTTCTTATTTTGATAAAATTGTAAAAGGAAAAGAATCAAATACTACAAATACAGAAACAAAGAAGAAAGAAACTCCTAAAAAAGAAACCACAAAGAAAGAAACTCCTAAAAAAGAAACAGTAAACACGAAGAATGAGTCTGATGTTAAAACTGTATCAACAAATACTGAAACCAAAAAAGAATCAAAGAAGGAAACTAAGAAAGAAACTGTTAAAAAACCATCAGGCAAAGAGCAGGTATATACAGTAAAAGAAGGTGATATACTCTCAACTATCGCAACAGCATATTCAGTAAAAATTTCCGAAATTCAAGAATGGAATAATCTTGATGGTGATGTAATATACATCGGGCAAAAATTAAAATTATATTCAGATAAAAAACCAGAAAGCTCAAGTAAAAACGAAAAAGAAGAAAAAGCTCCGAAAACATACACTGTTAAAGAAGGAGATAATCTTCAGAAAATTGCAGATAAATATAAAATCAAAATAAGTCAGTTAAAACTTTGGAATGATATTGAAGATGGAGATCACATATTAGTCGGGCAGGTTTTAAAAATTACAGAACCTGAAAAGAAAAACACAAAGAAACAAACTACTACGAAAGAAAAAGTTAGAAAGAAAAAAGGGAAAAACTAAATTACAATTATTTATATAAATTTTTATTCAATCCTAAACTTCGGTTTAGGATTGAACTTTTTTAGGTAATGTTATTATAAATTCCGAACCAACTCCTGCTTCACTCACCACTTTTATATCGGCATCATTCTTTTTTAACATATCATAACAAACTTTTAATCCAAGTCCTGAACCGGTTTCACCTTTAGTCCCTGTTTTGCTTTCTCTGAAATCCCAGTTAAATAAATTTTCAGCAGTTTTTTTATCCATACCACAGCCGGAATCTTTTATTTTCAATTCACGATTTTCGGAATTATAAGAAACTTCAATCTTTCCGTTTTCTGTAAATTTATTGGCATTAAGCAAAACATTTCTCACAACAAATTTAATTACATTGTTATCAAAATTTAATTCGGTATTTTTGTCAACTGAATTTATTACTGTATTATTTTTACTTTTGAACATATATCCCCAGTTTGTAGCAACTCTCTGCACTGAATCAAACAAATTAAATTTTGTATATTTATTTTCATCTGAGTTAAACTGGCTTGTTGCCCAGTTCAAAAGATTATCAAGGAAGATTGAAGTTGAGTTAACTCTTTCTTTTAATCCGGAACTCATTTCCATCAACTCTTCTTGTGATAAATCACCATTGAGAAGCATTTCAAGTGTAGTTGATACTGAAGCAAGAGGTGATTTTATATCATGAGCAATAATCGAAAGTAATTTATTATTAGTATCATTTATTTTTAATAATTCTTCTGTGATAGTCATAATATCATTATTGGCATCTTTCAGATTATCATTAAAAACTTTTAAAGTCATTAAATTTATAACCTGTCTTCCAAGTACTTTAAGACTTTCAATTTGAAGTTCATTCAAATCACGGGGTTTTTTATCTATAACACAAAGTGACCCGAGATTATAACCTTTAGGAGTCGTAAGTGGAACTCCGGCATAAAACCTGATATTAGGATCATCAACTACAAAAGGATTATTTTTAAATCTGTGATCATTTTTCGCATCTTCCACAATCATTATATCATCTTGAAGAATTGTATGAGAGCAAAACGCATCTTCTCTCCTTGTAATTACAGGATATAGACCAAGATTAGCTTTAAAAGATTGAGTGTCTTTATCAATTAATGAAATTAACGAAATAGGAGCATCACAAATTTTGGATGCTAATTTAACAATATCGTCATACTCAGGTTCAGGTGGAGTATGCAATATGTTATATCGCTTTAGTTCTTCTAATCTTTTTAATTCTGTTTTAGTATCCATAAACAAAAATAGGATTATAAATGTAATTAATAAATGTATTTCATAAGTGTAAAAATTTAATTATTTTTGTTTTCTAAGTGGCTGGTGTAGCTCAACTGGTAGAGCAGCTGACTTGTAATCAGCAGGTTGGGGGTTCAAGTCCCTTCACCAGCTCCAAAACTAAAACCCGATAGGAACCTATTCCTACCGGGTTTTTTTGTTTTAAGAGTTTGGGTAAATATCAACATCTTGAATTCTCATATCAGTAAAAGAATCTGCTTCTGTTTAAACAAATTCAAATCTTTTGTTTGCATAGTGCTAATATTTTCAAAACAATTTAGAATCATTTGTGTAATTCGCTCAATTAGTGGTAATTCGTGGTAAAGGTTTTTTTGTTTTGGTCGAGAGTTGAAAGTTTCTAAAACTATCCAAAACAAATTTAATATTAATATTTAGATTGTGAGTTTTTTTCAAAACAATTTAGAATCATTTGTGCAATTCGCTTAATTCGTGGTAATTCGTGGTAAAGGTTTTTTTGCTTAAGCAGGATGCACACTGATTTAGTTCAAATTCCCTTTTTTTACAGATTTTAAAATTGTAATTTTATTTAATTATTTTTACTTAACCATATTATACACATATCGGTCCTCTATAAAAACCTAACTCTTACAAATGAATAAGCTAAAAATTTCAATATCCATTTTACTTCCTGTATTAGCAATCTCAGTTTTTGTTTTTTATTTTTCTATTAATTCAACTGAATCTTCAAATAACGATGATTCTTTCGATGTATTAAAAACAACAAAAATTAAAAAACCTCAGGAGCTTCGTGGCTCTCCGGGTTTTCAAAAAGAATATTTCGGAAAAACACATTATCCCGAATCTGCAGAATTAGGACAGGAACAGATTTTAAAAATGTGGGATGAAATTGAAAATATGCCTGATGAAAAAGATTTCGGCACAACGATTGTCCCTTGGAAACAATTAGGCCCGTACGGTTCTGCGATTGATTCAACCGGTGTGCGTAAATATACAGGTAGAGTTTTAGATTTAAAAATTACAAACGGAAATTTAAAAGTTGCATCTGCTTCCGGAGGGCTTTGGGCATCAAACGGGGCAGACCCGATTCCTATGTCTGATAATCTTTCAAGTCTCGCTATCGGCAGTTTCGCAATTCAACCCGGTGACAGTAATACCATTATAGTAGGAACAGGTGAACCTAATGTATTAGCAGGAACAGGTTTATTTAGAACATCAAACGGAGGATTAAACTGGACGCGTATCAGTATGGGAAATACTCCTCAAGGTTTTTTTAGAATTATGTATGCCCCAAACAGTCAGAGTGTAATTCACGCTGCAACAAAAAATGGATATTACAGATCAGATAATAACGGATTAAACTGGACTCGACATTTTGAAGGTGAAGTTTCAGATGTTATTGTAAATCCAATAGACCCTAATATCGCTCATATTGGTGTTTGGGATAGAGGTACAGGGAAAGGCGGTATTTATAAATCAACCAATGCCGGTACAAATTGGACGAAGCTTACAACTCAAGGTCTTCCTACTTCAAATGTTGGTAGAGTTTCATTGGCACTTTGCAGAAATGCTCCAAACAATATATGGGCACTAATCGGAAAAAATGATAATAATTTTCTTCTTGGTGTTTACAAAACCGCGTCTGACGGAGTATTATGGACTTCCGTATCACCAACACAAGGTGGTGATATTTTAGGAGGCGGGTTTGGATGGTATGTTCACGCAATAGGCGTTTCTGCTACTAACCCACAAGTTGCTTTAGTGGGTGGAATATGGTTATATCATACTTCAAATGGTGGAAATAACTGGCTTCAACACACTGACATAACAACAGCAAAAAATCTTCACGCAGATCAGCACGAAGTTTTATGGGGTGCAAATGGTCAGGATGTTTGGGTTGCGAATGACGGAGGTGTTTCATATTCAAATGATGGTGGAGAATCTTTTACAACGCAAGACAATTTTTATCCTATTACACAGTATGTTAATTTCGATATTGCACCAAGTAATACTAATTTTATGTTCGGGGGCTCGCGGGATAATGCGATTACAGGTACAACAGACGGTGGCAATTCGTGGATATATGCATATCCTTCAGCCGCAGATGGTGGAGGGGTTGCATTTGACCCATTCAACCATATAATACTATATGTTACATTAGGAAACTATCCGGGCGACTTAGCTTTTCGACGAATAAGAACAATGGATTTTGGGAAAAATTGGATTAATGTAAGCAGCGGAATTGGTGCGTCAAAAGAAGAGTATCCTAAAATTCGTGCAATACCTACTTCTCCGACAACTCTTTTTACAAATTCCTGGACAGGTATGTATAAGACGGAAAATTTCGGTATGAACTGGACACTTTATGACGCAGCTCTACCGAAGAAAATTTATGACTTTTCAGTTGGTCATTATCCACAAAATGCAAAAACAATTGTTTATGTGTGGCTTGAATCCGCAGAAACCGGAAAGCGTCTTTATATCAGTACTAATAACGGACCTTTTGTCGAGCGTTCTAACGGACTTGAAAAGGGACTTTGGGTAAAATCAGTAATTCCTCATCCAACAAACCAAAAATATGCTTTTGCTCTTTTGACTGGTACGGAGGGAGGAAAGAAAGTTTATAGAACTAAAGATTTCGGTATGACTTGGACGAATATTTCGAGCAACTTACCGAATGTTGTAATGTCTCATCTTGTCGTTCATCCTAAGAATTCCAATATTTTATATCTTGGAACTGAAATGGGATGTTATAAAACTACAAATCAAGGATATAACTGGTTTAGGTGGAATGAAGGAATGCCTGAAGCTGCGATTGTAACGGAAATGAAATCTGTAATGACTCCTATGAATGAATTTTTTATTTATACTTCAACATACGGCAGAGGGATTTTCAGAAGAGAAGAACCTCCGCAAAATAATCCGGGTGAAGAAACGATGTTTCAATTATTCCAGAATTATCCAAACCCGTTTAACCCTGTAACTCAGATAACTTTTACACTTCCGGTGGAAAGCAAAGTAACTCTGAGGGTATATGATATAACAGGAAAATTGGTAACTACTCTTGTGAATGAAACACGGCTTTCAGGATTATATACAGAAGATTTTAACGGAACAAACTTATCATCAGGGGTTTACTTCCTGACGATAAACGCAGGTGAATTTAAAGACACTAAACGGATGATGTTAATAAAATAAAGTCAGTGTCTTTTTTTTAAATGTCTTCTTAAAATTTTAAACACAATCAAAAAACCCGATAAGAACATACTCTATCGGGTTTTTTGTTTTAAGATTCAGATTTATTTAACTATACTCTTTATTTGTTAAAAATTTTAAATATTTTTTAATTTAAGCCAGTTATTAAAAAATACATCTGTCAATATTAACTCATCTTTATACCAAATTAAGAAATCATTTTTAATCAGTGATTCTAAACCTCTTTGTATGCTACTCGGACTTCCTAATTTATATTTTGTTAAAAACTTGCTCGCNNGCTCGCTAATGGTTCTTTGACACTTTCTTCAGATGCGATTGCTTTTAGCAAATTCCACTGTGTCCTGGTTAATAAGTTTTTGTAATTCATATAAATTGGTTCATTCTCAATTAATATTCCTTGAAATATGTTGATAAATTTCTCTTCTTCACCATTAAAATTTGATGAATATAATCTGTTGCAAAAATATTGAACATAATATGTGTGATCTCTGCATTTTTCAAGAATGAAATCAATTTGAAAGTCTGATATTTTCTTTCCACCCGCAAGAAAATGTGATGCAATAAAATTTTTATACTCTGATTTTTCAATTTCATATAAATATAAAAATTCTGTGCTTTGATAAAATGGTCTCGCTTGGTTTGAAAACATAGATTCCATCATTCCTTTATTACTTCCGGAATATATGAAATTGATGTTTTTTACATTCTGGAAACTTGTTCTTAAAATCGCTTCAATGTTCTTCTCATCAAATGTTAAAATTTGTTGAAATTCATCAAATGCTATTAATACTCTCTTATTCCTTGTTTCCAAAAAATCAACTAATTGTTTTAAGTTTCTCTCACTTTTAATAGGTTTACTTATTCCGAAACTAATTTCAGGACTTCCTGTAATTTCATTAAAAGATAAAGTCGCACCTAAAGACCTTATAAGTTTTGTTAAATCTTCTAAATGTTGTTTAATAGGTTTTCCGAAATATTCATATATTGCATTTGCAAATATATTTATAAACTCACTAAAGTTTTGTGCTGGGAATAAATCAATGTAAATACAATCTGATTTACTGTTTATTTTATTAAAATGATAATGAATAAGTGCTGACTTACCCATTCTTCTTAAAGAAATTAATGTTACATTTCTTTTGTTCTTAAATGATTCTGATAACCTTTTTAATTCTTTTTGTCGGTTGCAAAAGTATCTTTCTCCCCAAAAACCGCTTAAAACAAATGGATTCATAACTATTTAATTTTCTATTACGCAAACTGCGTTACGCAATTTGCGTAATGAAGAATCAATTTTCAAGGTATTTTCCTCACTCACTCCTTATCCTTCTCCCTCAAATATTCCAAAATACTCCTTGCCTCATCTTCTTTTATATCCTGAAAAACCATCGGGGTCTTATATTCTTTTAATAATTCTTTTGCAACAACGTCTTTACTCGTCATCTCCGCAGGATTTAATATCATATTCATTATCCATTCCGGTTTTCTTTTCTGAGTAACTCCTTTCAGTAATGGTCCGACACTCCGCTTATCAAATGTATGGCAAATCGCACATTTCAAATCAAAAATTTGTTTACCTTGAGCCGATAAACTTGTATTGATATTACTGTCAATTGAAATATTTTTAATTGGTCCTACTCCCTTTGTCGAATCTGTCTCAGTACATCCGTAAATAATCACTCCGGTTGCAATAAAAACAATAACTATTAAACTTCGAATCTTCGTTTCCATAAAATTATTTTTTATAATGAGCAACTGCAAACTTCCTGTTGTGGTTTATTTTTGTTTGTAAGTTCATTTTCCAGTGCAATCGCTTTTGGAAATAAAATATTATTCTCTAAATGTATATGTATGTGTAAATCCTTATATAAATTTTCAAGTTCTTTGTAAGTTACTCCATGTGTATTGCAATAGCTGTCTTCAATTTTGAAATTTTTAGTTAATGCTTTCAGTTCTTCCAATGCATTTCCTGCATCTGTGTGTTCCCTTTCCATTACTTTTATCGGATTATCAATCGTTCCAAAAGGTGGCAATTGAAAATCTGAGTTTGTATCTGCACAATCTCTAAGTTTTTTTATGTATGGGAATAATATTGTCTCTTCTTTATTTGTATGATCTTCTAATTCTTTTTTCAATCCGGTGAATACTTCTTTAATTTTTATTATCTCCGGATATTTCTCTGAATGCTTCATATAAACTTTATCTATACGCTCCTGTATAACGGGTAATTCTTTTTTGAGAAATGAATGATGAACATTCACAATGTAATCTATTAAAAATCTCTCATCCCACTCGCTGAATATATCATTTACAAATAAAAAATTTTTTAGGTCATTTTGTATATCTTCAAAATTTAAATTTTTAGTTTCGCAAACTGATGCAAGCGTTTTTTTCCCTCCACAGCAAAAGTCAATTCCGTATTTTTCAAATACTTCAACACTTTTAAAATTGAATCTTACTATTTCTGAAATTGTTGTTTTGGTAGTGATTTCCATAATTTTTGTTTTTATGTAAAAATAAACATTATGTTATCACTTTATCTTTGACTTAAGTCAAAATTAATAACTCTTTTTTTAAACGGAGATTTTTTTTAGTTCGCTAAGATTGGTTACGGTTATTAGTTTACCGTCCACTTCAAGGATTTTTCTGTCTTGAAGTCTCTTGAGCGATCTGGAGAGCGTTTCCTGAATTGTGCCTAAATATGCCGCAAGGTCATATCTTGAAATATCAATTATAATTTTCCCGTCTTTTGAATCCTGCTTTTCAATTTCTTTCAAAATAAATGATGCAAGTCTCGTAGTTACATCTTTAAGTGTAATATTCCCCAGCATCATATTCAAATGGGAATTCTTTAGTGCAAGTACTGAAATCATTTTCATACAAAGGTCAATATCAGATTTTAAAAATTCAATATATTCATTTGCAGGAATAAATAAAACCTCTGTATCATTTTCCATGGATGATGCATTTGCAGGATATTCCTGATTTTTTGAACCTGATTTTATTCCGTTAAACATTGGCACTTCGGCAAATGTCATAAAAGGTTCAAATATATTTATGATTTGTTCCTTTCCGTCCGGCGAAACTTTAAAAACTTTTATATGTCCTGTCATAACAGCATAAAATCCTTTATACGGTTCCGTTTCAAAAAATATTATATCATTTTTATCAAATCTCTTAATCGAACAAAATGAATAAATTTTCTTTAACTGTTCATCATTTAATTCCGAAAAGTGAGTTATTTTTCTTAAAATGTTTAGATTCATATCGTATCATCAAAAATAATCAATCAATCATTTTGTTTTCAGTCAATTAATTAACCAATACAAATTTCATATCCTGATAAACTTTCTTTCATACTGCTTACCCCTACGGGGAAGGGAGCTACTCTCCCACAAAACTCAATGTCATTTTACTCTCCCGCAGGAGTCTCTCGCAGAGGACTCCTGCGTTTTCCCTTAAAACTCAATGTCATTCTGAGGGAGCTTGCGACCGAAGAATCTCACTAATGATAAGTGTATGTCATTCTGCTTGCCTCTACGGGGAGGAGCTACTCTCCAGCAAAACTCAATGTCATTCTGAGGGAGCTTGCGACCGAAGAATCTCACTAATGATATGTGTATGTCATTCTGCCTGCCCCTACGGGGAGGGAGCTTGCGACTTACTCTCCCGCAAGAGTCTCTCGCAGAGGACTCCTGCGTTTTCCCACAAAACTAAATGTAATACTGCCTGTCCCGATGCCTTTTATAGGGAAAGAATCTCACTATTAAATCAATGTTTAAACCTTAACTTTTGATTTGTTTGGCAGGAAGAAAACCGGTATCAGTTTAATTCCTGATACCGGTTATTTGTATAGAAAAAATTATTTTCTGTATTGGAAATTTGTTACTACTACTTCTGATGTCTGTCCATTGCTTGGTCCGGGATGTGCCTCCCCTTCACCGTAATTTCCCATCCATAAATTCATATGAAACAACTGACAACCGTCATTCGGGATAAATTTATTCTGATCTGAACTTGTTGTCCATGAATTTGCTGCTGAACCAGGAAGATTATCTAAAGTAAATATTCCATCATATTGATAAAATGAAACAGGTTTTCCTTCCCCTGTCCATTTCATTACAAGTGTTATTTCTTTTACAGGATTTATTGAGTATCTCTTTACATTATTTTGATTGCTGTTCCAAAGTTGTATCGCAAACTGAGCGTTTCCAACTGCAAGTCTTGGATCTAATACATTCGATGCCGGAGGTACACCCCATCTTGAAATTTCTGCGAGGTCTATTTCCCGATATTGATTATTGCTGTTATATGTTCCTGATTTATCAAATGTGAATAATCCAAAAGCTACATTTTTATCAAGTTTATCAAATGATGCATCACTCTTTATTCTTGCTGAAACTAAATATGTACCGTATCCTGTTTTTGCAAGTGTTTTTTTATCATTTTCAAAAACTGCCACTACCTCTGAGCTAAACCAAGCTGTCCCACCTCCTAAATCATCTTTCTTTACTGTCAAGTGAAGTCCCTCTCCGTCAACCCACGCTCCTCTCGGATTCCAAGATGAACCGTTGTTCCAAAACCAATGTACCGTATCTGAATATTGATAATTTGTCCACCACCAGTAACCGGCAAACTGTATTAAACAATCATCAGTTTTGCAAATTTTTCTGTTAAGCGCAACATTCTTTTTTAAATTAGGGGGTTGGCAATTCACCCCGCTCAACATATTATCTCCCGTATTATCTTCGGTATTATCTCCCTGATTATTTGTCTGAGACCCGTCATTTGGTTGAGGACGGTTATATCCTCTCGGATTTTTTGTATTTTTATAATCATCTTCCGGATGCCCGTCTGTTGCTAAGTCAGAACCTCCGCAAGAAATTATAATCACTGCAAGAAAAAGGTAGATTAAATTTTTCATATTTGAGTTTTTAATTTTACAAATCATTTTTTTTGAGAAACTAAAATTCCAAAATACATAGAAATTTTTGAATACAATTTGAAGCGATAAGAAGTGAAATAAGTGATTAAAAAAGTTAGAAATTTAAAAATCCTAAATATTCGTTAAAATGTATGAAATTATTATTTATTTCAATAGAAATATTAAGAATTAAATTTTTTGCTCCGGCGGGTTATTTTTTTACTTACATACTGAATAAATACTGAAACTTCATAAAAATCTGTCTGTATGATTTTTTGTGATAATTTCTGTTTCCTGTCCCGCTAAACTCTTCAAAATAATGTGTTGAACCTGCATAAAGGACTGTAAATGGATTCCATTTGTAACTTACAAGCGGATCTATATTAAATGAATTATCAAAACTGTTATACTGAAATAACATACGACAGGAAAATTCTCTGTTGAACTGATATGAAAATGTATTATTTATTACATATCCGGCAAAAAGTTTTCCTCCTCCATTTTGATTTGAAACATCTGAATAAGAATACGAAAAATCATTTCTTATTCTGTCTATCGGTAAAAATGTAAAATATATATTAAAGTTTTGACCGGTTCCGATATAAGGTGAACTATTTCTTACAATATATTTTCCGATTGAAAAACTCCCGCCACCTCTGATTATTTTTAATGAGTTTATATCTGTACCAATGCTAAATCTTCGGACTTCTCTTAAATTTTCATTTCTGTAAAATTCATTATTTACAAATAAAAAATTCGGATACAAATAAATTCCGTTTGCAAATTCTATAGTATTTACCCACTCCATCCAAAGCTCTTTCATCCTTCCTTCTGTATCATGCATCACACCTCCTATTATACTCGGTGTATATTTCCTTATTGTCTTGCCTTCGGGATAAAATGAATATCCGTTTTCAAAAAACAATTCATAATAATCATTCCTTGACATAAACCCATTATCTTTCCTTGCTGTTGCAGGTTGATATGAAAATTCTTTATAAAAAAACCAGTTACGCGAACTCCTGCTTATCGCTGCAAAACCGCCTATACCGGAATATTCCTCTCCATCAAACCTCGCGGTATATTCACCATTTTTCCCAAATCTTACATCGCTGTTAAATAAATTTGTATCATTTATTTCTTTCGTTGAATAACCGAGAACCTGCCCAATAAATAAATAATTTTTTTCAAATCTATATCTCCAGTCAATCCCTGCAACCCTGTTATAACCTGAAAAATCAAATGTCTTCGTGCTGTCTTTTGTAAATTCTCTGTCACTCGCTGTTAATGCAATAAAATTTTCACTTCCTAAATCATATTTTATTCTGAAAATGTTTGAAAGCGATTTCAGCTTACTCGGAATTATAAATGACCTGTCGCTCAAAGGTATTATATATGTTGTGTTCTGATCATACGCAGTCATAAATCCATAATCAATTTTTTCAGTTTTACCTGTAACTTTCCCTGCAAACAATGGATTGTTAATTGCTCTTGTATATACAAGATTACCCGGACTTCTGAATGAATTAAACCCTTCCAAAAAAAATGGTCGCTTCTCTGTTAAGAATAATGCAAATGGATTATTCACATCTATTATCTGTGCATCTGCTTCTATCTGACTAAAATCCGGATTATATGTTAAATCCATTGTCAAAGCTGAAGACAAACTATATTTAAGTGAACCGCCAAAGTCAAATTTTTCAGTATTACTTCCAAGCACCGGATTTGAATAATCATTTATATTGTATTGTTTTTTTCCTGAGATGTATGGAAGTATTTCAATATGATTACCTGAATTTATTTTTTTAATACCCTTTAATATCCCGGCTTGTTCAAGGAAGTTAGGGTTATCCCTCGAGACAGATGCCCAGTAAATTTCCTGCCTTGCACCTCGATATCTGTTTCTTAATAAATGTACTCTCCAAATTTGTTCATCAATTTCCTTAAACTTTAATGACTTAAATGGTATTCTTATCTCGGCAGTCCATCTGTCATCATATATTTTTGTCTCCGCCTGCCAAATGTAATCAGGGCTTGAATCTTCATTATTCGCCGTCCAGAATAAATCTCCCTGAATACCGTATGGATTAACATAAAACTCATATCCCTGTTTTTGATCGTTGTATGTGTCAATAAACGGTCCTACCCAATCATCCTGATACATCCTGTCTCTTGTGGTCATTGATGCACGAAGTGTTGACATATCTTCATAACAAATATAACCGAAGTATATGGCATCATCATCATACGCAACATATACTTTTGTTTCGACTTCCGGCTGTTCATTATCTTTAGGACTTATCTCTGTGAAATTATCAGCAACCGCAGCATCTTTCCATTTTTCATCGGTAAGGTTTCCATCTATTATTATACTTCCGTTTGGAATTCTTGGAATGTTAAGTTCAGGTCTGATATTCGGTTTAAATTTTTTCTCAGTTAACTTTGAAGTATCAGAAAAATTTGTTGAATCTGAATTTAGTTTGTCAGATTCCGTCAATTCATAGTTATATGGAAAATTTTCTGATGAAACAGAATATTCAACATAAGCAAAAATAAACAAACATAAAAAAGTAAATAATCTCATTATGCAATATATATAATTTTATTTACACTTTTACGGATAGAAATTTTAAATGTTATCAAATTTTAACTAAAATTTAACAAATTATTGAATTAATATTGTACTTCTTTTCTCGCACTTGGAAAATAAAATTTCTGCATTAAAGTTTAAAGATTTCAAACAATTCCTGATTGCAAGATTATGTCTTGTACTCGGTACTCAGATGCAGGCAGTTATTGTCGGTTGGCAGATTTATGAAATCACCAAAGACCCTTTCTCTCTCGGTTTAATCGGTCTTGCAGAAGCTATCCCTTCCATAAGCGTCTCTCTTTATGCCGGTTTTATTGTTGACAGAAATTCAAGAAAAAAAATTATCATCACTTCTGTTACCGCTTTGTTAATTTGCTCTATATTACTTTTGTATATTGCTTCTGATTTAAATACATATATATTATCAAACAAATTATTCTTAATATATGCAGTAATATTTTTAAGCGGTATTGCTCGAGGTTTTATCAGCCCGGCAAATTTTGCATTCCTCTCACAGCTCGTCCCAAAAGAATCTTTGCCAAATGCTGTTTCATGGTCTTCTTCTAACTGGCAGTTTGGTGCTGTGGCAGGTCCTGCTATCGGCGGTTTAATTTATGGGTTCTTTGGAGTTATTGCTGCATATACTGTTGATGTTATATTGATGATTCTCGGTTTGATTTTCTTTGCATTAATTCCAAAAAAACCTATACCCGAGTTTAAAGCGGAAGAAGGTATCGCTTCAAGCATAAAAGAAGGATTAAAATTTGTCTTTAAAAATAAATTAATACTTCCTGCTATATCTCTTGATATGTTTGCTGTATTGTTCGGTGGTGCAACTGCTATTCTCCCGATTTTCGCAGGTGAGATTCTCAATGTCGGTGCTCAAGGTCTCGGAATTCTCAGAGCAGCCCCTGCGGTAGGTGCCGTTACTATGGGTTTGATAATGACAAGAGTTTCGCTCGTTCACAATGCAGGAAGAAATCTTTTTTTTACTGTGTTTATGTTCGGCATTTGTATGCTTATTTTTGGATTATCTAAAAGTTTTTACCTTAGTGCGATTGCATTAATGTTCAGCGGTGTATTTGACCAAATCAGCGTTGTTATTCGTGGCTCGGTAATTCAACTGTTCACTCCTGATAATATGAAAGGTCGTGTTTCTTCTGTTGATCATATTTTTATCGGTTCTTCTAATGAAATTGGTGCTTTTGAATCCGGTACTATGGCTAAACTTATGGGAACTGTTACAAGTGTTATTTTCAATTCGTGTATGACTTTAGGTGTAGTTACTGTTATTTATTCTTTCGCTAAAAAACTGAGAAATCTGAAATTATGAATATAAAAAAATTTCCGGGTCCTGAAAAAACTTTTTTCGGTGCTAATGCCGACAAGGATTTTTATTTTAATATTCTGGAATATCTTTTTCAACTTCAGAGTAAATATGGTGAAGCTGTTCACTTCAACGCTATGAAACACAATATGTATCTCATCAGCGATATTGACCTCGTGGAAAAAATCCTTGTTAAACATCCTGATAAATTTCTTAAAGGAACTTCCGTTCAGCGACTAAAAATTATAATCGGTACAGGGCTAATCTCAAGCGAAGGTGAAATCCACGATACTCACAGATTAATGCTCGCAAATGATTTCAAAAAAAATAATGTTGTAAAGTATTTTGATTTCGTTAAGGAAAGTGTTTCGGCAATGATTTCTAAATGGGAAAAAATAAGCAAACAAAATGACAATAAAATAGAAATTCATTCTGAAGCGGGTGACCTTTATGTTGATGTAATTATGCGGTCAATTTTTTCTGATGATGTATCTGATGAAATTATTTCAACCGGTCAAAAACTAAACCGTTTGTTTTACAATGCTTCCCCACTTTTGTTGGTCGCTCCAAAACTGTCTTTGAAACTTCCCGTTCCTGAAGCTATCCGATTTAAAAAAACTAAATCTGCTTTTGATAAATTATTAAAATCAAAGATTAAGAACAGATTTAATTCCGGTATAAGAAAAAACGATCTGCTCGATACTCTCATCTATTCTAAGTCTAAAACCGGTTATTCTATGAGTGAAGATGCCGTCTTTAATGAAGTTATAACTTTTTTTCTTGCGGCGGCTGATACTACTTCTAAAACTTTAAGTTGGGTTCTTTACCTAATCACAAAAAATCCAGAAATATTTTCCAAAGTAAATGATGAATTTAATAAAAATATTTCAGAAAAAATAAACTATGATGAGTTTAATAATCTGATTTATACAAAATGTCTTATAGCGGAATCATTGCGACTTTATCCTCCTGTCTGGGCTATCTCCCGTTGCCCGGTTGAGAATGTAATTCTTAACGGTCTTGAATTTAAAAAAGATTCTACAATCCTTATCTTTCCTTATTATATTCACAGGATGGAAAAATATTTTAAATCTGCAAATGAGTGTATTCCTGAAAGATGGATGAGTAAGGATTCGGCAAAATTTCCAAAGTATGCATATATTCCTTTCGGAGCAGGTCCTCGTGTTTGCCTTGGTGATAACTTTGCCTGGATGGAGCTTTTTACTGCTATGGCTTTTATCCTAAAAAAATTTAATCTAAATCTTATTACAAAATCCGATCCGGGTTTATCATCTGCTATAACACTTAAACCAAAAAAAGATATTATAATAGAGATTTCAAACAAATGAGAATTCAGAAAATTAATATTCTAAGACGCGCTGTAAAAGATATAATGTATATCAGCAGAAAAAAAGATAATGTATTTATATGGGGCAGTTTTGATATTCTGAATTTCAATAAAATAAAAGAAAAATCTTCTTTATATGCCTACTTGCTTTTTTGTTACATAAAAACCGCTGAACAATATAAACCATTTATAAACTCATACATAACAAAAAAAGATAATAAAATTATTTTTGATGAAATTGATCTTGCAATTTCAGTGGAAAAGGAATTTGAAAAAGAAAAATTACCTCTGATTTATATAATCAGAAATGCCGGTGATAAAAGTTTGGACGATATTAATTCAGAATTGAAAAAAGCAAAAAATGCCGGTGTAAACGAATTGATAAACAAAGAATCTATGTCTTTTTATTCAAAACCTGACTGGATTAGAAAAATCGGTTGGAATAATATTCTTAGAAACCCTGAAAAATTTAAACAATATCTCGGAACAACTGCAATGACAACATTGCATAATTCAGGGACTTCAGATATATTTGCTATTCCGGCAAGTCCATATACATGCACGCTTACCGTTGGTTCAGTAACTGGAGATGAATTTATTAAAAAAATTAATTTGTCTTTAACTTTTGATCACAATATAATTGATGGGGTTCCTTCTGTGAATATTTTTGAGACTTTTAAAGCTTTTGTGAATACACTTTGTGACGGCGGCTGATACTTTCCGCCGTCTAACAAATGTGTCAGTTGATTTTTTACATCAACCGTTAGCCAATAAAGGAGGGAGTGAGAAAACTAAAATCTTTTTTGTTTTAATAATCACAATGCATCAGTTCTGTCGTTGCATATAAAAATGATTTATTTTCTATTACAGGTATTGAAACTGTAAATATTGAGCCTACGCCAATTTTACTTTCAACTTTTATTTCACCGTTTAATAATTCTATAAGTCTTTTGGCAATCGTAAGTCCTAATCCTGTTCCTTCAAAAAATCTGTTGTAACCTTCGCTTATTTGTCTGAATTCATCAAATATTAATTTCTGCTGAAAATCATCCATACCTATACCGGTATCAATAACTTTTATTACACAATAATTTTTATTCAATATTTCTTCAGACGATACTTTTATATTAACAGAACCTTCATTTGTAAATTTGAATGCATTTGATACAAGATTTGTAATTATAACTTCAAGTATTTTTTTATCAATTTTGCAAATTAAATTTTCATTTAATACTTTCAAATCAAAATTCAAATGTGAATTTCTGTGAGTGAAATATAAATCTTCAAAAATTTTATTTATGAAATTCGGAATATTTACAGACTCATAATTCAGATCAATATTTCCCGAATCAAGATTGTTCATATAAAACATCAGATTAAGCGTCTCCATTAATCTGTTACTGCTGTTTAAAATATTTTCTGTCATTTCTTTATATTCTGTTTTCTTTAAATCGTTATTTAATAATTCTGCAAATCCAAGTATCCCGGTTAATGGGGTTCTTATCTCATGACTCATCATTGAAATAAAATTTGATTTCAATTTATTTAATTCTTCTGCTTTCCGTTTAGCAATTAACATTTCATTTTCTGCCTGTTTCCTGTGAGTGATATCTCTGACTACCATAATATAATTCACAACTTTTCCGTCCGAATCATTCCTTGTTACAGGGCTGATTGTTATCTCAGAATAATATTCTTTGCTGTTGATATTTCTTACAACTGCTTCAATTTTATTTGTATTGTTCTTCTTTATATTTTCGGCAATTATATTGAACAAACATTTCGAAGTATCTCTATACCCAAACTTAATACACAAATCATCCAGATGTTCATTAATTATTTCTTCTTCACTAATCCCTGTTAATACTTCGAAACTTTTATTTGCATACAAGACAATAGGAAATTTACCGTTTATCTCCGCATCTGTTATTATTATAGATTCTTCTATGTTGCTAACTGCCTGTTCCAATATGTAAAGTCTGTCAACTGCTTCTTTTAACGCGGTTATTTCTACTGCAATACCTAATATATAAGTTGGATCTCCAAATTCATCTCTTTCAAAAACTACATCTCTGCTTTTTAGCCATATATATTCACCGTTTTTCTTTTTCATTCGGTAAATCGTTTTTACTGTCTCTCCATCTTCTGCTTTATAAATTTTTTCAATTCCTTCAGCCAAATTTTGGAAATCATCGGGATGTATCAACTCAGTAAAAAATTTTGATCCTAAATTATTAATTTCTTCCGGTGTATAACCTGTTAAAAATTCAATCCTGCTATTTACAAATACATTTTTTTGATTTACAAAATCATTTATATAAATTAATGAATCAGCTGAGTCTAAAAGTTTTTTGGGAAGTGTATTTGTTCTTTTAAGTTCATCAAATCTTAAATCTAAATTGTCAAATCTTTCTGTCAAGTTTAAAGTCCTCACTTTATTTTAATTTTGCTTTAAATAAATTAACAGTTTTAATATTTATTATATATAATACTATGTGTGATAATTGTGTAATATTCTATATTACATATATTTTTGTGATTTGATTTTATTAGCGGTTTAAAGTCTGTATTGGGGGTATTTACTGATTATTTCCGTTTACTTTTGGAATTATAACTTTAATTATTGTTCCTTTGTTTTTTTCTGATTTAATTTCCAATGTCCCGTTAACTAATTTTGCTCTTTCATTAATCCCGGTCAATCCGATTCCTTTATCTCTCAATATTTCGTTTTTTTCCATACCGGTTCCGTTATCTTTTACTTCAAGTGTTAAATTTTTTTCATCTTCAATTAATTTTATGTTCACTTCTGTTGCGTTTGAATGTCTTGCTACATTTGTTAGTGATTCCTGTAAAATTCTGAAAATCGCAATTTCAATTTTTTCATTATAACGCTTTGTTAAATCTTCTGATTCATATTTTTGATTAACTTTTATCTTAAATATTTTTTCAAAATCATCTGCATACCATTTTATAGAATCTGTCAGTCCAAGTTTCTCCAATATTCCGGGTCTTAATTCTGTCGCTATTCTCCTTATCGTCTTTATTGTTTCTTCACTGATTCTCAGCATATCTTTTATTTCACTTTTATATTCAGCATATAACTTTTCTCCTATTTCATTTTTTTGGCTTTCAATCATTTTTTCAAAAAATGATATATCCATTTTCAAGGCTGTCAGTTGCTGTCCTAACTCATCGTGAATTTCCCGTGATATATTCAGTCTCTCCTCTTCTCTAATCTGCATAAGATTCTGTGTAAGTGAGGTTAGTTTTGAGTTTGCTTTTCTTATTTCCTCTTCCGCTTCTTTCTGTTTTGTTACATCATTAAAATAAACTAATGCACCTTTCATATCTTCTTGTATAAAAGGGATTGCCATTACTTCCGCAAGAATTTCTATTCCGTCTTTCCTTATCATCTTTTCCAATATTATCGGAACAGGAGAATTTTCGTTTAAGATTTTTATTCTCTCTCTTATTATCTCATGAAAATCCGGATGGAACAGTTCCCAAATTTCTTTTCCCTTTATATCGTTTATATTTCCTATCTTTAGTATTTCCAATCCTGATTTATTCATATATTCAATTTTTCCATTCATCACTATATATTTACCTATTGGGGATGAATCTACTACAGATCTGAACCTCTCAAGTAACTGATTAAAAACTTTTTTCTGATTTTCTCTTTCACTTATATCTTTAATTGAAAATACTGCATACTCCTTTCCGTTAAATTCAAACATCCTCGCATTCACTTCTACCGGGAAAAATGAACCGTCTTTTCGTTTGTGAATAGTTTCATATGTCTTAAAATCAATTTTTTTTATGTGTTCATAGTTGTTTTTCAAATGTTCATCTATAACAGCTCTCAAATCTAATAATGGTCTGTTTATTATTTCACTTTTAGTATATCCATATACTTCCAGTGCCTTTTCGTTGCAGTCTGTTATGTTTATTTTATCATCACCTATAAAAATACAATCCTGCGAACTGTAAAAAATTGATTTCCAAATTGACTCTGCATATCTGAAATCAGTCTCAAGTTTATCTCGTTTTTTTGAGTAATCTTTTACTAAATAATATAATAGAACGGCGGTGATAAAAATAAAAAACCAACCTTTGAATATTTCATATTCTAATATTCTGGATTTATCTTCTATTAAGGAATGAAGTATTGTATCCGAAAAAAAAATCCAGAGTACTCCGAAAATTGCGTAGATTATTGAAATTCTGAATGGTGCGGAAATTTTCATTGAAAATTATGTCAGTAATAAAATGTTTTCATCATCTGCGTGTGATGAAATTATATACCAACTTAAAGTTATTAAAAGAAATAATTCATCCGATGGAAGTGAATTCTCATTATAATAAGTAAACCCGTCTGAACCTCTTTTGTTGTAATTGGGGACAGTTCTTAAAATTAAATTCCTGTTAATGTCTTTAAAGCCATATTCCTGCCGCCATAAATTAGTATTTGAAAAGTAAAATTTTTTTCCGTTTTTAAGCTGAAGTTCAGAATCATTTGTCCAACTGAATTTTAAAACTCCAAAATCAAACGGTTCATTACTCTTCCTTATTGTAATATATGGTTTGAAAAAACCTGCTCTTTTAAAAGTCCATTTCCCGAATTGCGAACTTGCCTCTGCTAAAGTGCCGGTATCTTTTAGCCATATTATAGTAGCAAAAACTTTTTTATCGTCTTTTAATTCATAAATTCTTTTGCCGGAACTATTCTTATACCAGCTTAATTTTTCTGAAAATTCTGAAATTTCTTTTTTCATCTTGTGAGAGTGTAAAATATAATTAGATTTTAAGTTTAAATATATATATTTATTTTAATTTAATTGTAAAATTATGAAAAAAATATTATTTCCGACAGATTTTTCAGAGACTTCTCTGAATTCAAAGCAATATTGCATTGAAATTGCTAAGAGATCAGGTGCAAAAATCTACCTGATGAATGTTTACAATGTTACTATTTATGATCCAAATATGCCGGCTGAACTTATGATGGAGTCTATGAATGAGGCTATGAAATTTTCAAAGAATGGACTTGATAAAGTTGCCTCAGATTTTAAATCTCAAAAATATAACAGCGGCGAAAATTTCAATGTTGAATTAATAAATAAACAGGGATTAGTCAGTGATGAAATTGAGATTTTTGTATCTGAGAACGAAATTGATTTGATAGTAATGGGAACGACTGGTGAAAGCGGATTTTTGGACAAAATTATAGGAAGCAATACTTCTTCAGTTATTGAAAAAGTAAAATGCCCTGTTCTCGCTGTCCCTTCTCAGGCAAAGTATAAAAATATAAATAAAATTGTTTACGCTGCAAGTCTAACTGATGATGACAGAAGCGAAGTACCTTATCTTATTGGAATTGCAGACTTGTTCGGTGCAGAAATTATCTATCTGCATATTTGCGAAGATGAAGATTTGAATATGCTCTCTCAAAAAGAATCTATTTTTGAAACACTTAAAGAGGAAATTAATTATCCAAAACTCGGATTTATTTTATTAGAAAATAATGATATTGTAAAAGGTCTTGAGGAGTATGTGAAAGAAAATCCCGTAGATATTCTTGTAATGGCTCAGCACAAAAGAAATTTCTTTGAAAAGATTTTTAAAAGCAGTAAAACAGAGACAATGGTTCACCATACTGATATACCTATATATGCACTTCACATCAGAAAATAAAATTACCGGAGTAAAAATTAATTAATGGTCGAAAAACTTTTTTTAGTAGATGCTATGGCTATGATATACAGAGCTTATTTTGCTATGATATCAAGTCCGCTTATAAATTCCGATGGAAAAAATACTTCGGCGGTTTTTGGATTCGTTAATTCACTCGTAAAAATTCTTGAAGATGAAAAACCGGAATATATAGCTGTTTGTTTTGATACCGAAAAACCTACATTTCGGCATAAAGAATTCCCTGAATACAAAGCTCAGAGAATGGAAATACCGACTGATATGCCTTGGCAAATTAATAAAGTTAAAGATGTTATCAGAGCTATGAATATTCCTTTGCTGGAACTTGATGGTTTTGAGGCTGATGATATTATCGGAACAATTGCTAAAAGGGCTGAAAAAGAGAAGACTCATACTTTTATGGTAACTCCGGATAAAGATTATATGCAATTAGTAACTGATGAAACTTTTCTTTATAAACCTGTCAGAAATGTTTTTGGTAATAAGATTGCCGATGTTGAAATCGTAAACAAAGAAGGTGTGTTTAAAAAATTTGGTGTTACTCCCGATAAAGTTGTTGATGTTCTCGGGTTAATGGGTGATAGTTCTGATAATATTCCCGGTGTTAAAGGTGTTGGTGAAAAAACTGCCATCGCTTTGATTCAGGAATTCGGTTCAATGGAAAATCTTTATGAAGCCATTGATAAAGTGTCTAAACCAAAATTAAAAGAAAAGTTAATCGAACATAAAGATATGGCGTTTCTTTCAAAACGCCTCGTTACTATTGATACTGATTCACCTGTTAAAATAGATTATCACAATTTAAAACGGATTCCACCTGACAGGAATAAACTGACTGAATTATTTTCTGAATTAAACTTTAAAACGCTTTTAAGAAAATTTTCCGGTGATTCTGATAACTCATCCGAATCAAAGAAATCTAAGAAAGATAATTCTGAAACTGATAATCCCGAAATTAAAATTCGCGGACAGAAAATAGAAACTGTTAAAGTAGATATAAAAGAACCGCCGAAAAAATATAAAAATATTAAAGATGTAAAACATCACTATTATACCATTAAAAATTCTGATGAATATATCAGAATGATAAAAAAACTTTCGTCTGAAGAGATTATTTGTTTTGATACGGAAACAGATTCCAAAGATCCTATGTTATGCAATCTGGTAGGAATGTCATTTGCATATAAAGAAGAAGAGGCATACTATGTTCCAGTATATGGAAATATTAAAAACTCCAAAAGTAACGATTCACTTTTCGATAAACCAAAATCTGAAAACTTTGTTGGGGTTGAGATAAATGAAGCTCTGGAAAAGATTAAACCATTGCTTGAAAATAAAAAAATTAAAATCGTCGGACAAAATATAAAATATGATTATCTCGTAATGAAAAATTATGGGATAGAAATTTCTAATATTGACTTTGATTCATTGATTGGGGCTTTCATTCTGAAACCTGAAGGTGCTCACGATATGGATTCTCTATCTGAAATTTATCTTGGTTATTCACCAATTTCAATTACAACTCTCATCGGCTCCGGCAAAAACCAAACCACGATGGATAAAATTGAAATTGATAAGGTCAGTGAATATGCTTCCGAAGATGCCGATATCACTCTTCAACTTTGTCATAGAATAAAATATGAACTTGAAAAAATAAATCTGTATAAACTTTGCACGGATATTGAGTTCCCGCTTATCAAAGTTCTTGCTGAAATGGAATTCAAAGGAATTAAAGTTGATAAAAAAATTCTTAATGCTATTGATAAACAGATTGTCAAATCTATAGATGAATCCGAAAAAAATATCTATGAACTTGCCGGTGAAAAATTTAATATCAATTCTACCAAACAACTTCAGGAGTTGTTATATACAAGATTAAACCTGAAACCAACAAGGAAAACTAAAACCGGTTATTCAACTGATGTAAAAGTTTTGGAAGAATTGAGATATCAGCATCCGATAGCAGGGGCAATTGTTGACTACAGAATGTTAACAAAACTTAAATCAACTTACATTGAAGGTTTAGCCAAAGCAATAAATCCGAAAGACGGAAGAGTTCACACTTCTTACAGCCAGATAGGTGCTGCAACAGGAAGACTGTCATCTACAAATCCAAATCTTCAGAATATACCAATAAGAACTGAACTTGGAAGAAGTCTCAGAAAAGCATTTGTACCTGAATTTAAAAATCAAAAAATATTATCTGCGGATTATTCGCAGATTGAATTGAGAATTATGGCTCACTATGCTAATGATGAAAATATGATTAATGCTTTTAAAAGAAAACATGATATTCACACGGAAACCGCAATGAGAGTATTCGGCTTAAAAGATAAAAAAGACGTTACACCTAATATGAGAAGGAAAGCCAAAGAAGTTAATTTTGGAATTATATATGGCATTGGTGCTTTCGGACTTGCAAATCGTCTTGAAATAAAAAATACTGAAGCAAAAGATATTATAGAAAGATACTTCAAAGAATATCCGAAAGTATTAGACTATATGGAACGAACAAGAAAATTTGCAAGGGAAAATGGATACGTGGAAACTCTTAAAGGAAGAAGAAGATATCTCGCACAGATTAATAATCAAAATGCTTCCGCAAGAGCGGAAGATGAAAGAGCCGCTATTAATATGCCTATTCAGGGAACTGCTGCTGATATGATTAAAATTGCTATGATTAATATTGACGAAGCATTTAAAAAAAATAAAATTAAATCAAGTATGCTTCTTCAGGTTCATGATGAACTTGTATTTGAAGTCTATGATGATGAACTGAAAAAAGTTCAGGACATTGTTATCAAAAATATGAAAAATGCAATTCCGATGGATGTTCCCATTGAAGTGGAAGTTGGAGTTGGAAAAGACTGGTTTGATGCACATTAATCTTAAAAAAGGAGAATTGTAAATGATTGTAGTTACCGGTGGTGCCGGATTTATAGGAAGCGGATTGGTTTGGCGATTAAATCAATTGGGCATTGATGATATTATTATCGTTGATAAATTTGGTTCTGATGATAAATGGAAAAATTTAATTTCGCTGAGCTACGAAGATGCATTTGATGCTAATGAATTTGGTGATATGGTCTCACATGATTTTCTGAAAAAAGCTCAGGTTGATACAGTATTTCATCTGGGTGCTATAAGCTCAACTACTGAAAAAGATTTCAAACTCTTGCTGACTAATAATTATGAATATACAAAATATCTTTGCGAAAAATGTCTGACAGGAAATATAAAATTTATTTATGCTTCTTCAGCTGCCACTTATGGACTTGGTGAAAATGGCTATTCAGACAATGAAGAAAATATAAATTCATTGCGACCATTAAACGGATATGGGTTTTCTAAACAAATGTTTGATAAATGGATTTACAAAAATTCCCTCAATGACAAAGTTGTAGGACTTAAATATTTCAACGTATTTGGTCCTAACGAATACCATAAAGAAGATATGCGAAGTATTATCTGCAAAGGTTTCGACCAAATAAAATCAGGTGGTGGCATAAAGCTTTTCAAATCTGATAAACCGGAATATGCCGATGGCGAACAAAAACGTGATTTTATCTATGTTAAAGATGCGATTGATATGACTTTGTTTTTTTGGGAAAATAAACCTGTTCACGGTATTTATAATATCGGCTCAGGGAAAGCATCTTCATGGAATGATTTTGTAACTCCTGTTTTTAAAGCTCTTGGAATTGATGTTAATATTCAATATTTTGAAATGCCTGATAATTTGAAAGATAAATATCAATATTTCACCGAAGCAGATATTTCTAAAATCAGAAAAGCAGGTTATAAAAAAGAAATTACTAATTTAGAAGATGCAGTTTATGACTATGTAACTAATTATCTAAATACTGATTTCCCTTATTTGCATTAAATTAAATTTAAATTTATTAATATTTTATAATATGAAAAAAATCTTTATCCTCTTCGCTGTTCTGTTTTGTTCAAATCTTATGGCTCAGGATTTACCAAAAGGACTACTTCCCTCTGAGCTGGACGCATATCAAAAACTGATTTATGGTCAGTTTACCGGAAAGAACCTGACTGATGACCCTAACCCTCCGGGATATCCGGTAAGAACTATGGCAGAATGGGAACAGTTACAGGGATTAACTATAACCTGGACTTCTTATACTACAATTCTCAGACAAATTGTTGACTATGCACAGGATGAAGTGATTGTATATATTGTTTGCAGCGATTCAAATGCTGTTAAAACTTTTCTGACAAGTGGAGGTGTGCCGCTTGTAAATTTAAAATTTATTATTGCACCATTTAATAGTGTCTGGTGCAGAGATTACGGAGCTTGGTCAGTTTATAAAAATACTGCCGATACAACAAGTTTTGTTGACTGGGTATATAACAGACCAAGACCTGGTGATGATGCTACACCAAATTATCTTGCGAATGTATTAGGCATTAATATTTTTACAACAACAAATGAACCTAACAGACTTGTAAACACTGGCGGAAATTTTATGGTTGATGGTAACGGAACTGGCTTTGCTTCTAAATTAGTCATTGAAGAAAATCCTTCAAAAACTGAGGCACAGATAGACGGAATTATGAATTCATATATGGGATTAACGAGATATATAAAAATGAATACACTTCCTTACGATGGAATTCACCACATAGATATGCATATGAAATTACTTGATGAAGAAACGTTGCTCGTTGGTCAATATCCAAACGGAGTTGCTGATGGTCCATTTATCGAAGCAAATCTACAATATGTTTTAAGTAATTTTTTAACCTGTTACGGTCGTCCTTATAAAGTTGTGAGAATACCAATGCCTCCAAGTCCCGGTGGTCAATACCCTCCGAGTTCTTCTTATTATACTTATACTAATTCTGTATTTATTAATAAAACTGTTATTGTTCCGATTTATGGACTTCCGCAAGATACAACTGCTTTAAGAATTTACAGAGAAAATTTACCCGGTTACAGAGTCGTTGGGATTAACTGTTCAGGAATGATTTCAGCCGGTGGAGCTATCCACTGCATTACAAAAGAAATCGGAGTCTATAATCCAATTTTTATTTCTCATAAATATCAAAGGAATACTGATGTTACAAATCAACCTTACCAGATTAAATCATATATAAAATCTAAACGCGGTATTGCTAATGCCAAGCTATATTGGAGAACTGATACCCTTTCTGCTTATAATGAATTAACAATGTCTGCAGTTGGCGATACTTTTACCGCTAATATCCCTGCAAGACCATTGGGTACTGATGTGTATTATTATATATCAGCAACTGCTAATGATGGAAGGGTTACAAACAAACCACTGACAGCACCGACAGGATATACTAAATTCAGAGTTGATAACTTAACTAATATCACTCACACTAATACAACTCCTTTAAATTACACACTTTCACAAAACTATCCAAATCCATTTAATCCTGCGACTAAAATTAATTTCGCAATTCCTGAAAATGGATATGTTACTTTAAAAGTTTTTGATATTACTGGCAAGGAAGTTGCAAATTTAGTAAATGATTTCAAATTCGCCGGCAGTTATACTTATGACTTTAACGGATCAGACCTCGGCAGCGGAATTTATTTTTATAAAATCTCAACTCCAAACTTCACCGATGTAAAGAAAATGATTTTGGTTAAATAAGATAAATTATTTTTTATTCTTAAACAAAAATTCTTTTTGTCATACTTTAAACTCCCGCAGGAGTCTCTCTCAAAAAAACTATTAAAGAGGACTCCTGCGACCTCCAATCCAAAAACAAATAATGTCATACTGAGGAGCGAAGCGACGAAGTATCCAAAAACAAATAATGTCATACTGAGGAGCGAAGCGACGAAGTATCCCCTTATATCCTATTCCAGTACTCCACTCCCGCAGGAGTCTCTCGAAGAGGACTCCTGCGTAATCCAATCCCGATGTCATACTGAGGAGCGAAGCGACGAAGTATCCCCTTCCAAGTCTCCTTAATCTCCCGCAGGAGTCTCTCGAAGAGGACTCCTGCGACCTCCAATCCCAAACCCCCAAAACCTTTATGTAAAATCCACCACGCAATGGTGGATATTCCACCACTCAATGGTGGATTTTACATTACATCATTTAGAAAACTCTGTATATAGCCGGATGCTCAGATTCTAAGATTAAAGAATTTTTTCTCAAACTTCTTGATTAATTTCACACAAATTTAATTATTAAACTTTTACCTTTAACTTTTATGATTATTACAATTAAATCAAAAAAATGGTTCTATAAATGCATTTTTAATTTTTCTGAACCGTGATTTGTTACGTTTATCTCACCATTAAGTGATGTAAAATCCACCACACAATAGTGGAATATCCACCACCTGATGGTGGATTTTACATTGATTCTTAAAGCAGTATTCCTTAGTTTCACAGATGAAAATCTTTAAAAGAAACATAGAAGCAAACTTAATTACTGCATTAAAGGATACTCCGGTGATACTTCTTAATGGTGCAAGGCAATCAGGAAAAACTTTTTTATTAAAAGAAATGGTCAGAAAAAAAATTATTTCTGATTATATTACCTTTGATAATATTGAACCTTTTACGGTTGCCACAAGAGAACCGGAAGATTTTCTTAATAGATTTAAAGGTTCGGTAATACTTGATGAAATCCAAAGAATTCCGGAAATATTTGTTTCTATAAAAGCAAATGTTGATAGGAAAAGAACACCTGGCAAATTTATTCTATCAGGATCTGCGGATATTTTTCAGTTACCTAAATTAACAGATTCACTTGCGGGTAGAATTGAAATTCACACATTATATCCTCTGTCACAACTTGAAATCAATAACAAAAAGGGTAGTTTTGTAGATTATATTTTTAGCAAAAAAAACCGTTGGGATTCTCTCCCAAAAGTATCACGGAAAAAAATCTTTTCGTCTATTTTCAGAGGGGGTTTTCCGTCAGTTCAAAATAAACCTTTGAACAGATTGAATGACTGGTTTGGAAGTTATATAAACACAATAATCCAAAGAGATATCAGGGATATTTCAAAAATAGAAAAGCATTCTGATATACCTGGTATTTTAGAAGTGCTGGCTTCGAGAACAATGCAACTTTATAATAATGCTGCCATATCATCATCTTTAAAACTTCCACAGACCACTATGACCAGGTATATAAAATTATTGAGAATGGTTTATTTGGTTGATTTTATGAGACCTTACAGCAGGAACATAACAAAACGAATTTCAAAAGCTCATAAGTTATATTTTACTGATACGGGAGTAATTTCCTTTTTGCTAAACCTTTCAAGTTCATTTGATAATCCATTCAGAGGACAGATATTTGAAAATTTTGTTATTATGGAAATCATAAAACAGATAAGCTGGAGTAAGGTCAAACCTAAAATATATTTCTACCGAGATTTTGATGGTAATGAAGTTGATTTGATTCTTGAATTAAGAGGCGGTGACTTTATTGCTATTGAAATCAAAGCATCTACTTCTGTTAAGCCTAATGATTTTAAAGGATTAAAAATGCTAAAAGCACAAACAGGAAATAAATTTCTTAAAGGTTTTGTGATTTATATGGGTGATAATATTTATCCATATGATAAAGATATTTACTCATTACCAGTAAATACTCTCTGGGATCAACCATTTATCTAAAATTGCACATGTAAAATCCACCACGAAATGGTGGAATATCCACCACTCAATGGTGAATTTTACACACCAGATTTTTAATGTTTATTCCCAATGTCATTCTGAACGAGCTTTTCCCGATTCATCGGGAAGCAAGAATCCAAAAACAATTAATGTCATACTGAGGAGCGAAGCGACGAAGTATCCCCTTATCTCCTATTCCAATACTCCCACTCCCCCAGGAGTCTCTCTCAAAAAAACTATTAAAGAGGACTCCTGCGTAATCCAACCCAAAAATTCTTTTTGTCATACTGAGGAGCGAAGCGACGAAGTATCTCTTTATATCCTATTTCAGTACTTAAGAGATTCTTTCCCGACAAGTCGGGACAAGCTACTTCGTTCAGAATGACAAAAGTCAATGTCATACTAAGGAGCGAAGCGACGAAGTATCCCCTTATATCCTATTCCAGTACTTAAGAGATTCTTTCCCGACAAGTCGGGACAAGCTACTTTGTTCAGAATGACAAAAGTCAATGTCATACTAAGGAGCGAAGCGACGAAGTATCCCCTTATAACATCCTTCTCCCGCAGGAGTCTCTCTCAAAAAAACTATTAAAGAGGACTCCTGCGTAATCCAACCCAAACCTCCAAAATCTATATGTAAAATCCACCACGGAATGGTGGAATATCCACCACTCAATGGTGAATTTTACATTGGATTATTTAAACTATCCTGCTCTCTATTCCAAATTTGCTGATTCAAATTATTGATTAAAAAGTATTACTTCATTGAATAACCCTCTTTTTAGACTTATTTTTGTAATTATAAATATTTGTAAATTACTTATTTAACCTAATTAGAACTAAATTTGATTAATACCAATAGATTAAATGAAATCCTCACTCAATCGAAAGGAAAAAAAATCTGTGTAATTGGCGATGTAATGCTTGACCGTTATCTGCTCGGGGATGTTACACGCATCTCTCCCGAAGCTCCTGTTCAGGTTTTTGATATAAAAAACAGCGAACATAAATTCGGTGGTGCCGCAAATGTTAGTCTCAATATTAAAGAACTCGGCTCTGAACCCGTTCTTATCGGTGTTATCGGCAATGATAACGAAGGAAAAATCATTATCGAACAGATGAAAAATTCCGGTAAAACAACTATCGGGATTATCGAAGAAGATAACAGACCAACTACTACCAAGACCAGAGTAATCGCCGATTCTCATCATCTGCTTAGGATTGACAGCGAATCAAAACAAAATATTTCTGAGGAAACAGAAAGTCAAATTCTTAATATCCTTAAAAATGATTATTATGAAATAGAAGCAATTATTCTTCAAGATTACAATAAAGGTGTGTTAACAAAATCATTAATAAATAATGTTATCAAATTTGCAAATGATAATAACATTAAAGTTCTTGTTGACCCAAAGTTTTATAATTTTTTTGAATTTAAAAATATTTTTCTTTTTAAACCAAACAGAAAAGAACTTGAAGAAGCACTTGGCAAAAAAGCAAAAAATGAAAATGAACTGCTCGAATTTGCTGAAGAACTTTTTGACAAAATAAATTGCAAATATCTCGTATTAACTCTCGGTGATAAAGGTGTGATGTTGTTTGAAAAAACTAACGGTGAAATTAAAACTGAAAAAATCCCTACCTTTGCAAGAAAAGTTGCCGATGTTTCAGGTGCCGGTGATACTGTGATTTCCACCATTGCCGTATGTCTTGCTGGCGGAGCTTCAGTCTCTGAAGCAGTAAAAATAGCGAACTTTGCTGCCGGAATTGTAGTTGAAGAAGTAGGTATTGTACCTATTACTAAAGAAAAACTTGAAGCCGGATTAAAATGATTTTAAACTCTGAAAATCTTAATGAAGAAATTTCAAAATTAAAACAGCAAAACAAAAAAATTGTTTTCACTAACGGTTGTTTTGATATTTTACATAAAGGTCATATCACATACTTAAATGAATCACGTTCGCTCGGCGATGTTTTAATTGTCGGAGTCAACTCTGACAACTCTGTTAAAAAACTTAAAGGTGAAGACAGACCGGTAACTAATGAAAATGACCGTATGTATGCTCTTGATAATCTCAAACCGGTAAATTATGTAATTTTATTTTCCGAAGATACTCCCTATGAACTAATTAAAAAAATTATTCCTGATATACTTGTAAAAGGTGGTGACTGGGCTCCTGACAAAATTGTAGGTTCTGATGTTGTTTTAGAAAATGGCGGCGAAGTCAAAAGTTTGAAATTTGTAAACGGTTACTCAACAACAAATATCTTAGAGAAAATTAAAAAACTATAAATTACAATTTAAACTTCCTTTTTGTCTGATATAGAAAAAATAGAGATTAAAAATAATTCTGACGAAATTATTCCTCCTGATACCGATAAACCGGTTAAAAAGAAAAAGGGATGTTGTCTCGGAAAATTTTTTCTAATTTCAATTACTATTCTCATTGCGTTTGGTGTTGCCGGTTTTTTTTTCATTCAAACTGCAACGTTTAAATCTCTCGTGCTTGATTATGCTCTGAACACTGTAAACGAAGACCTCGTTAAACCGGGTTCTCGCATTTATGCCGGAAAACTTGAAGGTTCGTTAATCAAAAGTATAAGACTACTCGACGGTGGAATTATAACTCAAAATGATACTGTAGTAAAATTTGATTCGTTGGAGTTGAGATTTTCTCTTTTGCCTTTGCTAAACAAAGATATTATTGTAAAAAATTTACGGTTAATTAATCCGGTAATAAATTTTACAAAAATTAAAGCTGACAATGATTCACTTGAATGGAATTTCACTCAGATTTTTAAATCCGAACCCGATACTCTTCCACCTGACTCTTCAAAATTTGACTATAATATTTATGTCGAAAATTTAGATTTAAAAAATGGTGTTTTTAGAAATCTGGAAAATAAACCTGCGAATATTCCCTTTTCACTTTTTCAGTTTCAAAATCTTGATACCTTCAACTCATCTTACTTAAATCTTACTAATCTCAATCTAAACCTTAAAGCTGAATATAAAACTGACGAAAAAATATTCGATATTCGTAATCTTAGTTTTAAAACCAATTCAGAATTTAATTTAGATTCATTTCAGATTTTTGTAAAAGCAGGCAAGGATAGTGTAGTTGAAGTGAAAAATTTAAAACTCGTTACTGACAGGTCAAATATCATTATCCCAAATATCAGAATGGAAGATTTCAATCCTTTCGAAGGTGTTGTATATGAAAGTTTTGAAGATAACAAAATAACTCTTGACCTAAAGACTGATAAATTTGATACAAAAGATTTAATTTTTTTCTTACCTGATTTGAATTTCCTTGGAGGAAGAGTTTATCTTGAACTAAAAGCAAGCGGTGAATATGACGGTATTTTAATTGATAAACTCGTTTTAAAAACTGATAATTCGACTTATGACTTCAAAGGAAAAGTTATGAATCTTCACAATCCCGATAAACTCGCTTTTGATATTATCGGTCAAAATCTTGTTATTGACCCAAGAGATTCAAAAATTATTACTCCCGGTTTACCAATACCGGATTATTCCTATCTCGGAATTGTTACCGCAAGCTACATCACTTACAAAGGCGAACCAACAAGATTTAACAGTGAATTTGATATCAGAAGTTCAGTGGGAAATGTTAAAGGTGATATGTTTTTGGATGTAGAAAATCCACAGATTGCATATAAGTTTGATGTTGATGCTACAAACTTAAACATTGGTAAATTTCTAAAAGATAAATCACTTGAATCGAATGTAAATGTAGTTGTTACTGCTTCGGGGTTTGGCTTTGATTACAGAACTATGAGGTCAAATATAAATTACGATTTAAAAAATTCTAACATTCTAAATCGCTCAATTAATTCCTCCGGGGGACAAATTAATTTAAACTCCGGAAATCTGACTCTCGACGTTTTTGTATTATCCCCAACTCTTAAAGGAAAAGTTAAAGGCACTGCAAACATTAGAAATATTGAAAACCCAAATTATGACCTTACCGGAGATGTCAGTAATCTTGATATTACCGATTTCACCGGTGAATCATCCCAGAAAAGTAATCTTACTTTTAAGTTTGATGTGAAAGGTTCCGGAATTTCTCCAAATGAAATCACCGGAAATTTTAAAATTAATTTTTCTCCATCTTCTTATAACACTTTGTTTATTCCGGGTATTAATGTGATGGCTGATATCTCAAATTCCGGCGGAGAGAAAAATTTGAAATTTGAATCTGAAGTTTTAGATTTAAATGCGAATGGTAAATTTGGTTTCACTGATATCGGGACTATAATTTCAAATAATCTTGATAAACTAATGGATGAAATTGATGAATATGTTATTAATAAAGATACTAACCGTGCTAATGATTCTATTGTCGGTTTCACTTCAAGAAATACTTCAAAGGTCTATCCTTCATCAAAGGATGTTAATATTACTTATAATATAAATATAAAAGATTTAACCCCTATTGCTTACCTGTATGATTCATCTTTTTCTTTAACCGGTAATATTTCAGGTACGCTTGTAAATACTAATAACACTTTAAATATTGATGCTAAAGGTAATATCAACAGATTTATTATGAAAGATTCTTCGATGATTGCCTATAATCCGCAATTGAATTTTAATTTCAGCAACAATCCTAATTCTCCGGGTTTGCAATCTTTAAAATCTTATTTTGATTTATTTACCGATAGTTTGAAAGTTGGCGAAAACAGATTTGATTCTATCGTCACTGATTTTGATTTTGTGAATTTCAATAATACCTATAACATCTTCGGAAAGATGGATACTTTGGTTTTGTTTAAAACTCAAGGACATCTCGATTATATTACGGGAGGAATTTCTTCCAAAACCGATTCTATGCTAATTAAATATTCAAACTATGTTTTGAAAAACAGAAATCCGTTTGAAGTTGCTTATTCCCAAAACGATACTGACAAGGTAGTTTCATTTAAAGATATGGAACTCTCCCTTGATAATCAGAGATTAACAGTTGACGGATTTTATTCTTTGGAAAAAAACAGTAATCTTTCTTTAACAGGTAATAATATCAGTATAGCAGGTTTGCAATTGTTTTCTAATCCATATACCAAAAGAGAAAATTTAATTACCGGTAACATTAGAAGACTTGTAATCGATTATACAGGAACTTTTTCAAACCCTCAGTTCTATTCAGAGCTCAACACTGACCCTCTCATTTTGAAAAGAAAAGTTCTGGGCAGAATGGATGCTATTTTTGATTATAAAGGAACAAAACTTGATATAGATTTATCTTATTATAACAATCAAAATATCGGTAAGCTCCTTGTGAAAGGGAGTGCTCCAATGATAATCATTCTTGATGGTGATACTGCAAAAGCTCAGGATTCAAGTTTTTTAAATCAACAGGTTGATTTGGTTATAAACGCTGATAATTTTCAAATTGATGTTCTCAACCAATTCGTTCCCACGATTTCAAATTTGAGAGGAGCCCTTGACGGACAAGTGGATGTAAAAGGAACAGGTAACAATCCTCAGTTGCTGGGTGAAATGGCTTTAGACTCAACATACTTTGTATTTGATTTAACAAGAATGGGATATGCTTTTGAATCTAAATTTAAAACCAGCGGACAAAAACTTCTTGTTGATTATTCTAAACTATACGTACCTGATGAACCGACTCAGTTTATGAATATTAACGGTTATCTTGATTTTACAAATTTGAATTTAAACGATATTAATCTTGATTTAAATGGTACATTAAAAATTTTGGATAAGAGCAATGGAATGACTAAGTTCGGAATTGCCGGTGACCTAATCGGTGGAAGCGGTACACCTAAATTAAAACTTACCGGAAATTCTGAAGAAGTTGTAGTTACAGGGAATCTTATACTTGTCAATGGTAATGTTCTTATGAATCCGGTTTCCGGCAAAGAATATGATTTATATAATGATGAGTTTAAATATGTCGTAAGTATTGATTCGACTACTTTTAATGATACACTTTATAAAATGCTTGACAGTGCCATTGCAAACTGGAAAACTCAGGATTATAATTCTCTGAATCCGTTCCAGAGATATTTTGTTCCTTATGATTCTGTCAGATATGGTGAAAAAACAAAAGGAATTATTTTAACTTATGATGTTCACGTGACTACTCAAGATAAACCTCTCTTTCTTACTTTTATCGTAAATGAAAAAGCAAAAAATGAATTTGCAGGAAATGTAGATGTAGATTTATATGTAAATAATCGTGCGAATGAAAATGATATGATGGGCTTTGGGACAGTTGAGATTAAAGAAAACTCATATTACAGATTTTATAGAAATTTTGAAGCAACGGGAACTCTCGATTTTACAGGAGATATAAGCAATCCAAGAATTAATATTGATGCCTCACTCACTACTACAAGTGCTGAAGCTACTGAGCCAACTGGTGATGTTAATGTATATCAGGTTGATATGAAAGTTACAGGGCGTGCACAAAATCTTGACCCGATAAGATTTACTGTTTCAAAAAATGGCAGCCCTATTGGTGGGAACGATCCTACACAAGATGCTATCTCAATTATTTTGTTTGGCTCTCCAAATGCTTCCACCGGAGGTATAGTTGGTTCGCTTGGTTCCAATATCGGCAGTTTACTTGCCTCAAGTTATGTCTCTGATGTTATTCAGAAAGTTTTACCTTTTATTGTAAGCACTCAACTTTCTTATGATAACACTACCGGCGGTTCCGTTTTCCAAAAAACAGGTCTGAATGTAACTGCTGAGTTTGGTGATGCAGTTGTTCGTTTTGGTGGTCAGGTATTTGATAGTTTTAATAATACAAATATTATTATAACTTATCCCGTTGGTAAATTAATTGGGCTTTCAAGTAATCTTGTTTTACAGGTTGAAAGAATTAATAATAACGTTGGAACTTCAAGCTCAATAAATTTGCAAAACGAAAGAATCGGCGCCCTATTGCAATATAAAATTAAATTTTAATTTGATTGAATAATCCAATTTCTCAAAAAATTCTGAATTTATTCAGAACTTATCCTAAAGACAGTTTCCGTCTAAATACCATTATTAAAAAACTCAGACTTCAAAATGCTACAAAAGGTGAAGTTCGCGGTGCTTTGAATAATTTATCCGGAACCGGTCTTATATCTAAAAAGGATAATCTCTATTCATTAAATCAAAGTGCCTCACATAAAGATAAATTAAAAATTAAATCTAAAAACAGAAATAAAAAACCGCATAAAGAAATTATTCCGAAAAAAGTTTCCGGGAAAAAACAAATTGAATTTACAAATCTTGATTTAAAAGTTTCTCAGGGTGAAATTGTCTCCGTAACCGGTAAATATGAATTCTCACGTGATAAAGGAATTTTAATTGCAGATTGGAGATTGAGAAAGGAAATTATTATTCGACATTCTGATAATATCGGTGCAGAACATGGTGATAAAATTCTCGTTGAAATTATAAATCCAAATGATTTAAAAAATGAATATTCAGAAATTTATGGTAGAGTGATTGAAATTCTCGGTGCCTCCGGTGAAATGGATACTGAGATACTCGCTGTGATGAGGAAATTTAATTTAAATAAAGAATTTCCTCTGACTGTAAATGACGAAGCAAATAAAATAAAATTTAGATCTGATACTCGCGGAAGACTTGACCTAAGGGAAGAAATTATTTTCACAATTGACCCTGCCGATGCTAAAGATTTTGACGATGCAATTTCTTTGACGAAAAATGATGATGGAGATATTGTTCTCGGGGTTCATATTGCTGATGTTTCTCATTATGTAAAAGAAAATTCACCTCTCGATGCAGAAGCGTTAAAAAGAGGAACTTCGGTCTATCTCGTTAATTCTGTAGTCCCTATGTTGCCTGAAAAATTATCTAATGACATCTGTTCACTAAAACCGAACGTTGACAGATTAACATTTTCCGTATTCATAACTCTTAATAAAAAATATGGCGTTAAGAATTTTGAAATCTCTAAAACGATTATTAACAGTAAAAGAAGATTTTCGTATGAAGAAGCTCAGGATATTATAAATTCCGGTAAAGGTGATTTTGCAAAAGAACTGAAAAAGATGATGGCAGTTTCTAAAAAACTGACCGAACTTAGAATAAAAGATGGCAGTCTTGATTTTGAATCTAAAGAAGTAAAATTTGTAACCGATAAAAAAGGGAAAGTTATAGCCATCAAAGTAAAAGAAAGAATTGATACGATGAGAATGATTGAAGAATTTATGCTTCTCGCTAATAAATGCGTAACTAAATATGTAACCAATTTATCAAAAGAGCATAAAACAACTTATCCGTTTATTTATAGGGTTCACGATAATCCTGATCCTGAAAAGCTATATACTCTTTCTGAATATGTGAAACAGTTTGGTTATGAAATCAAAATTTCTTTTCCAAAACCTGATAAAAACGAACTGAAAAAACTTCTTGAAATTATAAAAGGTCGCCCGGAAGAATATGTAATTAATGATTTATTAATTCGCTCAATGGCAAAAGCTGTTTATACAGATAAAAATATTGGTCATTATGGTTTGGGATTTGATGATTATACTCATTTTACTTCTCCCATAAGAAGGTATCCTGATTTAATGGTGCATAGAATTTTATTTGATTATCTTAAAAATACAAAAACAATTAAACAGCAGATTTCACATTACAAAAAAATACTTCCGGATATCTGCAAACAGAATACACTTTCTGAAATCAATGCTGTTAATGCTGAAAGAGAAGTTATAAAACTGAAACAAATCGAGTACATTTCAAAACACATTGGTGAAGAATTTAGCGGTCTAATAACAGGCATTATGGAACGTGGGATATTTATTGAGTTAAGTGATATTTTAGTTGAGGGTATGGTTCGTTACAAAGATATTCCGGATGATTATTATGAGTTCGATTCCAAAAAACAGATTGCTATTGGCAGGAGAAGAAGGAAAATATTTAAATCAGGTGATGTAGTTCAAGTGAAAGTTATTCGTGCAAATCTTGACAATAAAAAAATAGATTTTCTTTTGATATAAATGATATAAATTTTATCTGGCGGGGGTTTTTGTATTAATTTCGTTCAACTTCTTTCACTTCTTTTTTAATCGCTTCTGATAAATTTATATTTCCTGTTTTTGTTACAAGTATATCATCTTCAATCCTCACGCCTATTCCCTGATACTTTGCCGGAACACCTTTCATCCCTTTTTCAAAATAAATTCCGGGTTCAATGGTTAGCACGTTTCCCGGTCTGAGTGTATCATTATCAAAAGTCTCTCCAAATCCGTAAGGAACTGCATCATGTGTATCCAACCCTATATGATGACCAACACCATGAAGAATAAATCTTTTTGCTTCTTCTTTTTTCTTTATAATTTTCAAATCTATCAGAGCTGCAGCTGTCAAATCATCACAAAACTTTCTCACTTCCGAAAATCTGACACCGGGTTTCACTTTTTTTATGCAAAGTTTATTTATTACCAATACCTTTTCATAAATTTCTCTTTGTGCATCTGTAAATTTTCCCGAAGCCGGATATGTCCTTGTTATATCAGCACAGTAATAGTTATATTCTGCTGCACTGTCTATCAATACTAAATCACCATCTTTAATTTTATCTCTGTTTGTTTCATAGTGAAGCGTATTGGCATTATTCCCAGATGCCATAATTGTTCCGTATGCATTATCAGTTGCACCTCTGTTTTTATAATTAAACTCAAGCAACGCCTGTGCCTGATACTCATACATCCCTGCCGATAAATTTTTCCGCAATTCTTCAAATGATTCTGCTGTTATATCAACTGCTTTCTGAATCTGTTCAATTTCAAATTCCGTTTTTACTTTTCGCATCTTGCCAAGTATGTGTGCGGAATCTATTAACTGAAAATGCAATGCATCAACCCTAAGCATATTCATAAATGATGTCATATATTCTTTCAACTCTCCTCCGACATCATACATCTCAACGAAATCAATATATAAATTTTTTATTCTCCTTGTTAAATGATTATGAAAAAATTCCGGTAAACTTGAATTTAAAGCACCCATCTCTATTCCAAGTCCGCTTGTTACGTTCTTTTCACCAAGTCTTTTACCGTTCCAGGTTTCCATTTTTTTATCTTTTTCCTGAACGAATAAAATCTCCCTGACAGTTTTAAATTTTTTCCCGCTCGCATCCAACTTTATCTTTATACCACTTGGTATTAATATTAAAACTGAGTTTGGTTCGTTAAACCCTGTCAGATAATAAAAATTTTTATTCTGTTTGAAATGATAATCCTGATCGAATGATGCATTTCTAATTGAATTTGAAAATATAATCGCCATAGTTTCCTTGCCGATTATCTGCATAAACTTTTCTCGTCGCGATTTGTGAAATTCTTTTTGTTTTTTTTCCAATTAATTATTTTTATTTTTTTTTAATCGTCAAATGTTCCCTTATTATCAGGGTTTGATTCTTCCAATTCTATAGGATAAATTCCGGTAAAACATGCCGTACAATATCCTGTCTTTTCACATTTATACGGTACAGCCGCAAGTAAGTTTTCTTCTGATAGATAATCTAACCGCGTTACTCCAAGCTCCTTTTTTATTCCGCTTATATCACTGTGTTTATTTGCTATCAGTTCATTCTTTGATGGGAAATCCATACCGTAATAACACGGTGAAATAATCGGAGGTGATGTTATCTTCAGATGTGTCTCTATCGGGCTTGCTTTTTTTATTAAATCTATCAAAAGTTTTGATGTTGTCCCTCTTACAATCGAATCATCCACAACTACAACTTTCCTGTCTTTTAAAACTCCTCTTACGATATTAAATTTTGTTTTTACTTTAAATTCACGTTTATCTTGTCCGGGCTGAATAAATGTTCTCCCTACATAGTGGCTTCTTATCAGTCCTATCTCGTGTTTTATATTTTTATTTTTCTTTACACTTTTTGTGAAATATCCGAGTGTTGCCGTATTTGATGAATCGGGTACATTTATAACCACTACTTTTTTTTCATTGCTGTCATTCACATTATCCTTATCAGGTGGCGGTGCCTGTACTGCAAGGGCTTTGCCAAGTTGTCTTCTCACTTTATCTACTTTTTCTCCGAATACCATACTGTCCGGTCTTGAGAAATATATATACTCAAATATACAGTGATGAAATTTTTCTTCCTGTTTTAAAAAATATGATTTCACTTCACCTGTTTCTATTGTTTCTCTGTCAATCACAACAACTTCTCCCGGTTCAATTTCTCTCACATACTCCCCGCCAATTATATCAAGTGCCGTTGTCTCTGATGTAAATATTATACTCTCTCCAAGTTTACCCATACAAAACGGTCTCACTCCGTGCGGATCTCTCACGGCAATCAGTTTATCATCTGTTAAAATTACAATTGAATATGCTCCTTTCACATAACTGAACGCATCTAATATTTTCTCTTCGATTTTCTCGGCTTTGCTTTTTGCTATCAGGTGAAGTATAATCTCGCTGTCGGTTGTCGTTTGAAATATTGTTCCTTCACTTTCAAGTTTTTTCCGTAAACCTTTTGTATTTGTCAGATTTCCATTGTGTGATAATGCGAGATGTCCGTCTTTATAGTTCACCTTAAATGGCTGAACGTTTGCTCTGTTATCAGCGGCACCTGTTGTCGAATATCTGTTATGACCTATTGCGGATGTCCCTTTNNATGTCCCTTTCAAAACATCTGTAAGTATTTTATGATCTGCAAAAACCTGCGTTACAAGCCCAATCCCCTTATGCACATTAAAAACATTTTTTTCTTTTTCCGTAATGTATTCACTCGAAACTATACCGGCTGCTTCCTGCCCTCTGTGTTGCAATGCATGAAGTCCGTAATACGTCATTATGGATGCTTCCGGATGATTAAAAATTCCGAACACTCCGCAGTTTGATTTTAACGACGGATTTTCTTTTTTTATATATTCCATTTATTTTTTTATACTACCCTTATATGATTTGAAAATATCCAGCCTTTATCCCCTATCCACGCTTCTATTCTGTAACAACCTTTCTCATTGCTTTGCCAAAGACAATTAAATCCTTTCACTTCATCTATCGCTTTCCCATTTTGTATAAATCTTATCTTTGATTCTTTTGGTATATATGCCGTGAATGTAATTTTTTTATTCTTAGTCAAATCAATTTTTATCTCATCACCCATCTGAAATATTTCGCTGTCATATTCCGCAAAAAATCTGAATCCCCTACCGTCACCGTGATATGAATTTACAATAAAACTTCTTCCGTCTTTTATTGCCTTCAAAATTTCCATTTTATCTTCGGCAAATTTTTCAGGATTCTCAGGTGATAGTTTTTTATCGGTGAATATATGTGTTCTGATTGATTTAAATAATACTTTATATGGGAAAATTTCTACTTCATACATCCCTAAAATATTCTGCTTAAAAGCATGTGCATCCACTCCTCCAATCCCTGTCACTTTCCTTATCATATTTAATTCATCCCACTTTTTTAAAGTCTCCTGTGGAGGCGACACTATCGTTCTCAAAGGATGAATCAATCTGTATAGTTTATTCTTATCCGTTAATCCTTCCATCCATTCACTCATATGATTCCATATTTCTATTCCGTTAAAGTCTTTGCTGTCCCAATCTGTAAATGGATAAGGTGGATGATTTGGTAAATGATTTCTTTTTTCATCGGGATGTGCTATGAAACCAAAACCACCGTTTTCATTTATCTCTGTTATATATTCCTTAGCACTTTTCACATTGCCTAAATCACCATCTTCCAGTATTTCAAAAGTCCCAAGTGGTTTATCCAATCCCAATACAAGATAATGATTTCTGTTCTTCATATCATTCTGCTCATATCCTACTATTAACATAGTTTCTCCATACCATTTTTCATAGCCAAGATCTTTTGCTTTCATTGTGTTGTGATCGGTCAGTATCATATAATCGAGCTTTACTTCTCTTGCAAATCTCGTTATCTCTTCTACTGTCCCGGACCCATCTGAAAATATTGAATGTATATGTATTGCTCCGGAGTATTCGAACATTTTTTATTTATTCCTGATGTCCATATAAAATATTCATTATCCATATAATTATAAACAAACTAATCATTACCCAATTGAAATATTTTTGGTTTTTTGGTTTAAGTTTTTTGTTTTGAAATGAAAGTATTATGATTATCACCGTAATTATTGCAAGTACCGGATAAAATATTATTGCAGTCGGGTTGAAATAAAAAATCCTGTCTATATCCGGAATTAAAAACCCGAGTAAACTTCTCGACATTCCGCAAAATGCACAGGGTATTCCAAATATATTCAGCATTAAGCATGAAGATTCATAATCTCCGTAAATACCTGTCCACCCGAATAAAATTCTTAGTATATCCGGAAATGGAATAATAATATTCAGCAATCCATAAACTAAAATCCCTAATATTATAAGTCTTATTTTCCATGCTTCTGATGATGAAATTTTAACAATGTCAAACATTCTAAACCTGTGGTGTGGTTGTTGGCAATTCGTTTCCTTTTTTCTTGTTTATAATCGAAATATAAATTACCGCACCTATAACCGCAAATAAACTGTGCGAAATCAAACGTGAAACTAACTCTGCAATCGCAAGCGTTGGCGAGAATCCGTGATCTGAATATTCATTTGATAATCTGTTTATTATCTCATTCATCTCCGGTGTTATCTGCATATTCATTTGTTCAAACATTGCTGTCATTTCTATTATAGGATTTTCACTTGAAAATAAAAATATTGATTGAGATGCAGCCGTTACTATCACTGCCGAAAGCACTCCGGTCAATATTCCCATTATTATCCCGTCTTTGTATTCAAATTTTTGATTTACTTTTTTCAGTTCTTTTTCAAATACTTTTGCCGCTACCACTCCTCCAAGTACTGCATTCATACAGCATATCAGTTGCAAAAGATTTATCACGGGAAATACCGATAATATGACAATTGTCATAGTACCGAATACCACCGGTGTCAGTCTGTTCGGACTTTTCATTTATATTTCTTTTTATAATTTTTAAAACTTTTCAATTCAAAATATACCATTGTGAAACCGGGAATAAGATAAAACGGCAATACCACACCAAGCAAAAATCCCGTAATGCTTCTTGTGATAAATGTATTTTTTAGAACTCCTGTTACATCAAACACAACATCTAAAAGCATAAGTCCTGCAGCAATTAATAAAATCCAAACACTCGGCAGTATTGTATTATCAAGTTTTCTGAATAATGGATAAACTACAACCCCCGCAAGAAATCCGAAGTATATTATAGTACAACGCGAACAAACCGCAAACATCTCTCCAAAAATATGAAAACTCCTGCTCTCTTCCTGATGGCATGTCGTAGAGAAAAATGTATATATCCCTTCTGAAATTCCGCTCATCACCGTTCCCGGCTCGGAATAATGCATCATTACAGGTGCCAGCAAAATCAATCCACACCAGATTATACTCAGTATTAAAAATATATAATAAACTTTTTTGATTTCCTAAAATACTTTAAATAAAAAATAAAAAAACTGATAATCAAAAACTCATTTAAGTTTATATTTATTTTCATTCCCATAAATTGACTTAACTTTAAGTCAATTTATACCTATTTTTGACCTAACTTTAAGTCAACTCATTTCTTCTCCAACTTCCTAAAAAATCCCATAACTGTCCAAAACAAAATTAATTCATTTGTTGGTTTATCGCTCCGTTTGTTAAAACAATTTTGTATTATTTGTGTAATTCGTTTAATTCGTGGTAATTCGTGGTGAAGTTCGCAAATGTTTTGAAAGGATGTAAAAAAATCCCTCTCTTTCTCTTTGGTTTTTTATATTAATTTAATCTCTTTATACTTATCTTTGTAAATGTCCGTTTCTAAATCTTCCGGAATTAACACTACATCGCAAAAAAAAGCATTCTCAGCTGAAGGAAAATCTTTAATTGATATTAATCTTGAAAAAGCAAAAGAACTAATTCNNTTAATTCTGATATTCCTGCCGCTGCTAAGCTCGCTTCTGAAGCTCTGGAACTCTCTTCAAGGAAAGTGTTAGGCGATTTTTATTACCCTCTTGGTAAAGCAAACGCTCTGCTCATACTTGCGGAAATTCAACAGAAAAATTCTAACCTTAACGAATCTGCTCGTCTGTTAAAAAAAGCTCTCGGCATTTTTGAATCCATTCCTGATTTCATCGGCATTACCGATTGCAAAATTATCTCCGGTAAAATATTAAATTCAAAAGCAAAATCTGATGAGGCTTTTATTCTTTTTGACGAAGCGTATTCTCTCGCTCTCAAAATTTCTTACAATTTCGGTTTGTTCAATGTNNCTAATATTCTTCTTGCAAATGGTGACTCTCAGCTCGCTGAAAAAACTTATCACGAATGTTTAAAAATTTCTAAAAAACTTTCAAACAATAAAAAATCTCAGATTTATAAAGTATATAGCAATCTCGGTGCGTTCTATTCAAACTCCGGGAAAATAAAAGAATCTCTGAAATATTATAATCTCGGCTTAAAAGTTACCGAAGAATTTGGCAATATTAATGGGAAAATTATTCTCTGCCTAAATATCACCTGCGTTTATAACCAAATCGGCGAATACCAAAAAGCATATGAGATTTCAGAAAATTTGATTCCCGTTTGCAAAAGTATTAACGATGAAAAAAATCTTTTCCATGCTTATTCTAATCTCGTCGCTCAATCTTCAAACCTGAATCTGAATGAAAAAGCCTTCGAATACGCAATGCTCGGTTATAAACTTGTAGAAAAATCTAAAGATAAAATCCTTATCTGTCATGCAAACCTTAATCTCGGTATGGGTTATTTCGCTATTGGTCAGTTGTCAAAAGCTGAAGAGTATTACAAAACAGGTATTAAAATTGCAGAGGAGTTTCACCTTGTGAACGAACTCACCGAAGGTTACAGACGGCTATCAAAAATTTCAAAGTCAAATGATGAAATTCTGAAATCAATTGATAAACTTATTCACTCGGCTAACCTTCTGAAAAATTCAGGATATACCGCTAAACTTTCTATTATTTACAAACAAATTGCTTTCCTTTACGAAAAGATAAACAAGTTAGACAAATCTGTTGAATATCACAAACTCTCTGATGAACTTAATAAATTCAACAAAAATTTATTGAAAAAATAATCATCACTAAATTTCATTCAAACTTTTATATTCAACTTTCTCTTTTATTCAAATTCAAAAAAACAAATCACAAAAAACTTATCCAAATGAAAACAAAAATCTTCTGTTTATTCGTGTTGGTATTTTCTTATTTTGGTAGTAACGGTTTTTCTCAGTCTTTGTTCAATGACCCAACGCCTCTCTCCGATACCGAAGGAAAACGTCTCACTCTTGCGTCTATGGATGTTGAGCCGCTCGATTTCCTGAGTTATAAAGTAAATGACTCCGCAGGTATCACTGAATTTAAAATGAGTTTATATGCAGATTACAGACAATGGAAATTTACTGAGAAGTGGCTTGTTGGTGGATATGCAAAAGGTAACTTCCTTCGTATATGGTCAAAAACACCTCAAGGTCCTGACACAGGGAATCTTGGCTATACAAGAATAACAGGTACTCTTTACGGTGCAGTCAGTCATTATTTCACACCGAATAAATTTTATGTAACCGGTGCACTTGGTGGAGCGATTGATAAATTCAAACTTGACAGAGATTTTCAGGAGATTGAACATTTTGATACACTCGTTACTTCTTCAGCACTATGGGGAGCGGTAGGTTATGGAAGAATTTCAAATCGTGAAGCTGTGGAATATGCTTATGATTTTGATGAAGCACTTATGAAACGCGGAATTATAAACAGACCTCTTGACGAAAACACATTAAAAAATATTTCAATATTAATTTATAAATTAAGAGACGGCTCATATTTATCAAAATATGAAGATGACGAATATGTTGAGTTATTCTCTGAAGTTGAAAAAATACTTATCACAAACGGATACATATCAGGGAATTTAGGTTCAGCAATGACAGTTAAGTTATATGAAATTTTAAGAAATACATCAAAGAAATATATTTTCTATCCGAAATACACCGGCTTTCAGGTGCAGACACAGGTTCAGTATCAACTTTCCAATATTACAAAAGATAAAACACACGAACATTATTTATCATTTTCGGGAATTTACACATTCAACCCGACACGAAAAACAAACGTTGTGCTTTCAGGATTTTATTCAATGCCGCTTGATTCAATGGCAATAGGTTTAGGTATGAAGTCAGGCAGCAATCCGGAAAATGTATTCCAGAGTTATCTGCCATTTTTACCTGACAGAAATAATTTAGATTTTTATCAGGAGTATTACGGAACAGGAGTTTATAATGCAAATTTTGTTCCCGGTTTACAATCACTTGCAGGTGTAAGAGGAGATGTATTTCATACATTGAGTTCAGTAACAGGAATTCAGGGATACTTAATGGTATCCAACAGAATGTTTAAATATGAAGATTCCAGATTTCACATCGGAGCATCCGCAAGATTTGATTACAATATTTTCAGTAAATTAATTGCGTATGCAAAAGGTTCATGGTATGCAGAGAAAGAATTAAAACCGGCATTCGTCTTCGGCCTCGGCTTCATCTTCCGCGTCTTCTAAAATAAAGTCATCCTTTTAAGTCCCCCTTTGGAGGAGCTTGTCCCGATGTATCGGGAGGAATTAGGGAAAATCCCTCAAAGTCCCCCTTTGGAGGGGGATTTAGGGGGAGG
>DKKL01000049.1:89927-90482 GCA_002455255.1 Candidatus Tepidiaquacellales bacterium UBA6667
ATCCCTTAAGATATATGTCATTCCACCTACCTCTACGGTGTGTAAATTTGTGTTAAAACCCCTATCTCTTAATTCGCATCCGGAGCGTGCTGATACAATCCATGAATATTCCCATCCAAATCCTTAAAATAAACCAACCACCCAACAGTAGGAATCGCCATCTTTGGAACAACAATCTCACCTCCCGCATTCTTCACAGCTTCAGCCATCTTATCAATATCATCCACTTCAATCGAATTTGTAATCGGTTGTCTCGGATCGTTTCTTTTCATCAATCCTCCGTCAATACCCTCAGATTTACCATCCCCTGTAAAGACAGTCCAGTATTCCATATCTCCAAACTGTTTAAACTTCCAACCAAAAACCTTTCCGAAAAAATCCATTGCTTTTTTAGGATCTTCACTCGGAATCTCAAAATGCACTACCCTGTTACTCATAGTATTTATTTTTTAATTTATAAAAAAAATTTTTTCTAATTTTTCTAAAACCCATCTGTCATTCCGTTTACCCCTACGTGGAGGAGCGAAGCGACACTATGTCATTCTGAGCGAAGCG
>DKKL01000049.1:90581-92106 GCA_002455255.1 Candidatus Tepidiaquacellales bacterium UBA6667
GTGCAATTCGTCCAATTCGTGAAAATTCGTGGTGAAAACAATCCAATCCGTCCCTTTTTTATCAACACAACACCCCCCTTCATCCAACTCTCACATCCATACAAATCCGTATCCCCCCTCACACAACCCCAAACACTAACGGAAAAACAAAAATCACAACCAAAACCCACAACAAATAAACCGGGAAAAAATAAGCAATAGACTTCTCCACATTAATCATAAAATCAAAATTTCTATAAGCCCTAATCAACGATACAAAAATAAAAACCAAATTAACCAACATCAAAATATTACTTACAAAAACCGTCAACCGATTTGGAGAAATCCCCCACTCAGAAATTCTGAAAACAATCGCAGAGAGTGCAACACCGTTACACACAATAGTCAACAGCGACAACAAAATCAACAATACAACTCCTGATTTACTTCCACGCTGTTTAGAGTTTTCCAAAGTAGAAAATAAAATCAAAGCCATAACACCGATTAACAAAAAATTAAACACCAACAGAAACTCTCTGTCTTGATAAGGACTCTTCCCAATCACAACAATTGAAATCAAATAAAAAAACAAAGTAATCAAAACAAGCGGAGTGAACAACTTCGCAATTAACGGCGATACCTTATTCACAATCTGAGGATTCGTTCTTACAATATATGTCCCAACTATAGGAATCGACACCAATCCCCAAACGACAATATTCTTTAAATAAAATTCTATAAACTCCGGGTAAATAAATTTGAATAATGCAAAAGAGATAAAAGTTAATATAGCACCCGCAATAAAAATAATTGCGGATATAACCACCAAGTCACCCGAAAATTTTAAAAACTCAATCCGCTTTTTATAATCAAAAAAATCAAAATCAGAAAAAGTTAAATCTAAAATAAAATACATCAATATCGGCATAAAGATGCAAACCAATGATAAAGTCCCGGTATAAATATTATTCTCCGGCAATATATTAATATATAATATCGGCACAATTAATAAAACTAAAGGCACAAAATATTTTTTAAATCCCCGTTGTTTGAGCGAAGTAAAATAGAAAATTAAAAAAGGAAAAATGGCAAAAGAAATATTTTTGTAAAAAAAAGTTTCTTTAGAAATGAAAGGAAATATATCAGGTATCTTAGTTATAATACCGGCGAAAATTGAGGAGATAACTACAAATATAATTTCCTTTTGTGAACCCCAGGCAATTTTATCATTGTCATAATTTAATCTTTCATTCCATACATCCGCAACATTATTCCCCTTAATACTTTCATAAATCTCATTAAAATCTTTTTTAAAACTACTCTTGTTTTCTCTGTATAACCGCTCCAAAAAATTTGGATTATCCAGATTTTTTAAAATTTCACTTTCCATTTTATAATATTAATTAAATAAATGGTAAAAGAAAATTATATCATCATCCTGCTTTTTCTATCATTATTCGTTATTAAACCCAAAATGTTCCATCCCATACTGACATTCTTCCTGCCCTATAAAGCCCCTGTCATTCTGAGCGCAGCGAAGAATCCC
>DKKL01000040.1 GCA_002455255.1 Candidatus Tepidiaquacellales bacterium UBA6667
AATCTGTAAAAATATATTCCGCTCGGATATTTATCTAAATTTATGATATATGTGTAATATCCTGCTGTTATAAAATCCTCTGCTACTTTCATAATTTCTCTTCCTGATATATCAAATACTTGTAAATTTATTTTTCCACCCTTAGATAAATTGAATGATATTTTTGTTTCTGGATTAAACGGATTTGGATAGTTCTGGTTTAATATAAATTCTTTGTGAATATACTCATTTTCGTTTGATACTGATGTTATGTTTTGACCTTGTTGAATTGTATAAAATTTATTTACATCAAGATTTGTAAATATTTGTTTAGCAGGTAGGGAACTATGCCATTCTATAATCAAACTATCAATTGAGCTTGAATTCCCTGTACCGAAATGAACTGGCAACTGATTTTGTGCATTATATCCTGTTTGTCCGAAAATTTCTCGGGTTTGTGAAATACGATTTCCGTTTATTGTTGTAACTAATGTCACTCTTGTTCCTATTGATGATTTGTTATTTGAAAGTGATCTGCAACGCACACTTGTAAAATTATTCTGACTATTATTATTTTTATAAAGATAATTATTCTGAACTATTGGCTGATTTCCATTTGTAACTAATAAATCTAAATCACCATCAAGATCATAGTCAGCAAAGGCACTGCCATTTGACCTGCCAGCATCTGAAACTACTATACCTGTCATTACTTTAGTGAATACTCCAAAACCGTTATTTAAGTAAAGACAATTATTTTCATTATTATCATTTGCTACAAATAAGTCAAGATCTCCGTCGTTATCTATATCTCCAAATGTTGAACCTGTTGATGAACCTCCATCATTAGAGACAACAGATGAAGTATCTTTTGTAAATGTTCCGTTACCGTTATTTATATATAAATAATTATTTACATTAAAATAATTTGTTACAAACAAATCAAAATCTCCGTCATTATCTATGTCTGCCCATGATGCACCTGTGGAATTTGCAATGTCTGTGACTACTTATCCTGATGTAATTTTTAAAAAATTTCCATCACCGAGATTTTTATATAAAAAGTTTGCCTGACCTGATGAAAAATTGGAATTTGCTACGAATAAATCTGAGTTTCCATCATTATCATAATCACACCACACAGGTGTTATTGATGGACCTATATCAGTTACTAAGTTACCGGTTGTAATCTTCAAAAATGTTGAATTTCCTATTCCTTTGTATAAATAATTTGTTGTGTTGAAATTTGCAACAAATATATCAAGATTTCCATCTTTATCATAATCCACTGACGATGAACCCCATGCACCACTTATGTCTGTTACAAATGAACCGGTTGATATTTTTGTAAATGTTGAGTTACCGTTATTCTGATAATAAAATTTTACTGAAGGGGAATTTGAACCTCCGTTTATAACATATACATCATCATATCCATCACCATTAAAATCCCCAAAACAACCGCCATAAGAAAAACCTCCGTCATTTACAATGTTTCCGGTATTGATTTTTGTGAATGTACCGTCTTTATTATTCTGATAAAGCAGATTATTCTGATTAACTATATTAGTTACAAATAAATCAGGATAACCGTCTGTGTTAAAATCAATCCAGTATGCTCCTTCGGAATATGCTCCATCGTTTACAATATCACCGGATGTAATTTTTATGAACTGTTGGGAAAATATTTCTGATTGAAAAATGATTAGGGGGGAAAGTAGAATTGCCAATACAACAGTTATTTTCATTCTTTTGGTATATAAATTTTTATTGTAGTAAAATTTTTTTCTGTCGAATCAAGATGAACTTTTCCATTATGAGTTTCTGCAATTAATTTCACAGAATATGTTCCAAGTCCTGTTCCTGTTCGTTTTCCCGATGTAGAAAATTTATCCCAAAAAGTTTCTCTGATTTTTTCAGGAACTTCACCGGAATTTTTTATTGCTATCTCCAAATGTCCGTCTGTCTCTCTCAAACTAATATCTATAATTCCATTTTTATTTATCGCTTCTATTGCATTTTTAAATAAATTTTGAAGCATTGAATATATAAGTATTTCTTCTCCCGAAATTATATATTCATCGTTTTGTTCAGAGATATTTCCGTTAATTCTTATGTTAATGTCTATATTTTTATTTTCTATGTCAGATTTATGTTCATCTTTAATTTTATGTATCAATCTGTTAATATTGAATTCTTCGGGATTAAATTCATATTTTCCTCTTTCCATTTTAAATATATCAAGTGACCTGTTTATCATATTGAGCATATTTTTTGCCGAGTTTTCTATCATTGTCAGCATTTTTTTTTGTTGCTCTGTTATATTTTCACTGCGAATTAATAATTGTGGAAATCCCATTATTCCTACAAGTGGTCCCTTTAAATCATGTCTCATTATTCCATCTACATCATCTCTAAGTTTTGCTGCTTCAAGTAATTCATTGTTCTGTTCCAATAGTTCCTGTCTTATTTTTTTAAGCTCAAGATGATTTTTAACTCTCGCCCTGACTGATGGAGGACTGATTGGCTTACTTATAAAATCAACCGCTCCTAATTCTAATCCAAGAAGTTCATCTTCTATTGAATTTTTAGCTGTTATAAATATTACCGGAATATCTTCCGTTTCTTGATTTTTTTTTAGACGGCGACATACTTCAAAGCCATCCATCTCTGGCATCATTATATCTAATAAAATTATATCCGGTTTATTCTCTCCTGATGCAAGCTTTAAAGCCCTTTCTCCGTTATTTGCTATCAATCTCTTATAATCTGAAAGTGTTTCAGCAAGTATCTCTATATTCTCCGGTGTATCATCTACTATTAATATTTTATAATCTGAAGTATCCATTTTCTTTAGCTTAGTTTTATATCCTCTTTGTTTATAAAATTATCAAATAATTCTTTTGCTTTCTCAAAATCAAATAATTTTACCCTTTTCATTATTTCAGTTATATAATGTTTATATTTATCATCAATGTTCGTTTGAAGTCTTTCTAAAATGTTAATTGCTACATAATCTGAATCTGTTATTTTTTGTTTTAACTCTGATAATTCTGTTAATAAATTTATATCAACTGCTGATGATTTTTCTTCAGTTAATAAATTTAAACCGTTAATTTCTTTGATAACTAAATTTAATTCATTAATTAATTTTTTGAAATCATTTATATCATTAGTTATCAAATTTTTTAGTATTTTTTCATCTGTTTCTACAGCTATTGAATATAATTCTGATGCACAGATTGTTCCGGCAAGTCCTTTAAGTGTATGAACCAGTCTTTTAGTTGAATCTTTATCATTTGATTTAAATGAATTTTTTAAATCATATTCAAAGTTTTTATAATTATCTGAAAACTTAATGAGAATTTTATGTAATATCTTTTTATTTTCATTAAATCTTGATAATGCTTCTTTATAATTTATTTTTTCAGTTTGAACAATTTTTATTACAGGACTTTTTTCTTTAATTATTTTCTCTGATTTTTTGTTCGGGTTCAATATCTTTGTCCACTTCGCAAGTTTTATATATAATTCTTTGGGATCTATTGGTTTTGAAATAAAATCTGTCATTCCTACATCCTTACATTTTTCTATAGTTCCGGTTACGGCGTCTGCTGTCAATGCTATCACCGGTAATTCTTTAAATTTCTCTATCTCTCTCAATTTTTTAGTTGCCTCATATCCATCCATTATTGGCATTTGTAAATCTATTAATACTATATCATAAGGATTTTCATCTGATGAATGAATTATCTTTTCAAGTGCTTCTTTTCCGTTTGTTGCTTCATCTATCTCTAGCTCTGCTTCTTCAAGGAGATCTCGTGCCACTTCTCGGTTTATATTGTTATCATCTACTATTAATATATGTGCTCCTCTGAACTTATTGAATAAATCTATATTTTTTGAATCTTCTCCGGTAACTTTAGATTTGATTTGTTTCCCGAAAATATTCAAAATTTCGTCAAGTAAACTTGAATAGCTAAATGGTTTTATTAAATAATTTTTTACACCTGAATTTTCTAATATATCCTGGAATTCTTCATTATTATATGCTGTTATCACAAGTAACTTTGGCTGTTTTTTAATATTCATGTTATGCTTTATCAGCTCTATTGTCTCAAATCCGTTAATTTCAGGCATCATATAATCTATTATTAATAAATCAAATGGCTGGTCTGTCTGAGATTCTAACTTTCCTAATGCCTCAAGTCCATTTGTTGCTAATTCACAATTTATTCCAAATGCTTTTAATGATTCATCTATCACTTCTCTTGAAGTTGAATTATCATCACAAACTAATATTTTTAATCCCGTGATTTCTTTTAAATCTTTTTTTAGATTTTTATCTTCCTTTTCTTTTGCAATTCCAAATTCTGATGTAAAATAAAAATTACTTCCTTTTCCAAATTCACTTTCTAATTCAATTTTCCCTCCCATCATATTTACAAGTCTTTGACTAATTGTTAAACCTAACCCGGTTCCCCCATACTTTCTCGTTGTTGACATATCCGCTTGAGAAAATGCATTGAACAAATTTCCCATTTGCTCTTTTGTCATACCTATTCCGGTATCTTTTACGGAAAATACTATTTTGCACTTATTCTCTGAAATTTCTTTCAGCGATATTTTTATTACGACCTCTCCTCTCTCTGTAAACTTCACGGAGTTACTGCAGAGGTTTAACAATACTTGTTTAAGTCTTAACGGATCTCCTATAAGTATATCCGGAATTTTTTTATCAACATCAAATATCAATTCTAATCCTTTGTTTTGTGCTGAAAGTGATATACCGGTTGAGAGACTGTTTAATACTGAGTCCAATTTGAATTCAATATTTTCAAACCTTAATTTTCCCGCTTCTATTTTAGAAAAATCAAGTATCTCATTTATTATCTCAAGTAATGATACTGCACCGCTTTGTATTTTCGTCGCGTAATCAAATTGCTTTTTATTCAATTCTGATTTTTTTAGAATATGTGAATAACCTATAATTTCATTCATTGGTGTCCTGATTTCATGACTCATATTCGCAAGAAATTCACTCTTAGCTTTTGTTGCCGCTTCGGCTATTTCTTTTGCTTTTTCTAATTCTTTTGTCCTTACATCCACTAACGATTCAAGATGCTCACGATATTCTTCCAATTCATCATCTAATTTTTTCTTATCTGTTATATCAATTCCTGAACTTAATCGTCCTGTAATTTTTCCTTCATTATCTCTAACTAATGAGTTGTGCCAGTTAAAAAATTTTATCTCTCCGCTTTTCGTTAATATTCTTTTATCATATGTTTCAAGCCCCGCTAGATGTCCATTTATATTTTCTTTGAATATTCCAAGATGTTTTTCTTTGTCCTCCTCAGGTAATCCAAATTCAAACCAGTTTTTACCTATCACTTCATCTGATGTGTAACCGATTAATTCCTCCGCCTTTTTATTAAAGAGGATTATATTTCCATTCAAGTCCAGCTCAATCAAAAGACTTCCCGCCGTATCAATTAAGTTTTGTGATTTATTTTTTTCTTCAAAAACATTCCTGAGTATCTGATTTCGTTCCGCTCTGAATACACTGATTATTAAAATTGTAATCGCTTCTATTACTAAAAATACCTGTAGTTCTACAAGGGCTTCTAAATATCCATATCTCGAAATAAAAGGTCCATACCCAAGTGTTGTTCCATAAGTTGCCAGACATTGTGTTATTACTATTAATGAAAATGCTGTTTTTCTTCCTGATAGATATGCAACTGAAAGTATTAATGGAATAAATAAATATTCTGAAAATGAATTAAAAATATTTTCACCATCGGTAAATATAAAAATAATTATTGAATATACAATTGTGAATGTAAATACTATCGCTGTTAATATTTGTTCTTTACTTGTTAACTTCTTTGATGCTGTGGAAAATAATGTTATTATAAATGGTGTATATATCAACATTCCAATCACATCGCCGGCATACCATATTCCTAAAGTTGAAAGAAATTCTTCAGCAGGTATAAATTCTACAAGATAAAACAAAGTACTGCCTAAGGTGCAGTTAATTATACTTATTATAAACGATAAACCAATGAATTTTAAAACTGAAGTTAATTTTGTAAATAAGTTTTCAATTATTTTAAGTTTTTTAAGTATAAATTTTCCGACAAGTGGCTGCATCACATCAAATGTAGATGCCAATAAATTTATACCAAAGCTGAAAAGTGTTAATTCAAATTGACCTAATGCTGCAGATAATCCTAATGAACCAAGATAAATTGCAGGAATAATTTTACGGTTAAATAATATAATGGCTGCTAATGAAAGTCCGGCAGGTGGCCAAACTGGGGTTATATTCCCTGGTAAATTTGAAATTATAGCACCTAAATATCCTGATACGATATAAAGAATAATTATTGCTATATTTACTGTTATGATATTATATCTTTTCAGGGATATCATCAGATTTTAATATTGTTAAGTCATCATTTGTAAATTTCTCAAGATTTGCTAATCTGTTTGCCTGTCTTTCGATTGATTTCTCAAATATGTTTCTTACTAATCTTCCATTTCCAAATGTTTTATTTCTGTTATTGTATAACTCGTTAAATAATTTTAATAATTTCTCTTTTCCGGCTTCCTCAACTTCAAAATGACCATCTTTTGACATTTTACAGTAAATTTGCAATAACTCTTCCGGTTTATAATCATCAAAATAAAAATATCTGTTAAACCTTGATTTCATTCCGGGATTAGATTCTAAAAATCTGTCCATTTCATCTTTATAACCTGCAACTATCACTATCAATCTTTCTCTGTTGTCTTCCATACGTTTTAATAAAGTATCTATCGCTTCTTGTCCATAATCTGAACCTCCTCCTTCTGGTTTTAATGTGTATGCCTCATCCACAAACAATATCCCATCCATTGCCTCCGTTACTATTTTATCTACTTTTTCAGCTGTCTGACCTACATATCCTGCAACCATGCCTGACCTGTCCGTTTCTATTAATCCTCCTTTTTGTAGTAGTCCCATTGCTTTGAAAATCTTGCCCATTAGTCTTGCTACAGTTGTCTTTCCTGTTCCGGGGGGTCCGTAAAAAACAGTATGAAGTGATATTGTTGATTTCATTAATCCTCTGTCCATTCTCTCTTTCTGAACACGAATAAAATTTATTAGTGTCTTCACATCATTTTTAACATTTTCCATTCCTATTAATTCGTTCAGTTTGAATAATACCATTTCTAATGTTTCATTCTCTTCCTCATTATTTGATTTTGCATCTGTTATTATCTTTTTACCATATATTTCTTCATATATTTGTTTAAGCTTTTCAGTGTCCGATTTCATTATACTCGTTTCTAAACCATCCGCTCTCGTGAGGATTAATGCGAACCTGTAATAAGTTGCCGCTAATTTATTAAAAAATTCTGCATCCAGAAAATGTTTTGATAAATAAATGGAATCCTGATTGCTGTATTCTTCCTGCAAAAACCCTCTGCCAAGCTGTGTTAATATCTCTCTTGCTTTCACTTGATTTTCTTCAGGTAATTTTTTCCAATTTTCAGGTTTGGTTAATCTGTTCTCATTTTTTATCATTTCGGGATTTGTTGAGTAAACATATATCCCGGTGATTAAATTTTCTTTTGCTAAATTATCATTATATAATGAAAATTTCTTTGCTATATAATGTAAATCATTTATAAAAACATTCCGTATTTCAGCATTTGATTTCATTATCGGTTCAATTACTGATTGAAATCTTTCTGCCTCTTCTAAAATTTTTATAAAATCCATTATTACAATTATTTTAAATTTAATTTTTAATATATTTCATACATATTTTTAAAAAAAGTCTATTTACTATAATTATAATTAAAATAAACCTATGAATAAAAAAGTTTTAGTTGTTGATGATCAACCTGAAGTTCGTGAATTAGTCTCTGTAAGTCTGCAACTTGGAGATTATGATGTGAAACAGGCGACTAATGGTGATGATGCTCTCACTATAGCAAAAGAGTTTCTGCCGGATTTAATGTTGTTGGATATTAATATGCCTAATGGTACATTAGATGGATTTGAAGTTTGTAAACTTATAAAATCAGACCCGATTACAAAAAATATTAAAGTGGTTATGCTCAGTTCTAAAAATCAACCTGAAGATTTTGAAAAAGGGAAGTTGGCAGGTTGTTTAGGTTATTTAACTAAACCTTTTAGCCCGTTTGAATTGACTGAAGAAGTAGAAAAATTTTTAAATTAATAATTTTATTTCTATTTCTATTCCGGTTTCTGTATTTTTATTGTTTAATATTCCATTGTGATATTTCATTATTCTCTTTATCCAATATATACTCGTCGGATTCTCATGTGATATCTCATTAATTTCTCCTTCTTTATTTAGTTTCGAGACTAATAATTCTTTCTCTTCGGATTTGGTATTTAGTGTAATTTTAAATATCAGATGTTTTTCTGTTTCAATATCAGTTATTTCTATTTTTTCATCTGTAGATATTATTTTTTTTAAATGAATTAATAATAGTTCTACAAGGCCTAATATCTTTCTTTCATCCACATTTATTTGTTTTGACAAATTTAGTTTATCTATAATGAAATCAGTAGAATTTAACCTGTTCAGTTTTTGAATTTTTTTCTTTAACAAATCTGAAATTATAACAGGATTTTTCATAATCCTGAAATTTTCTAATTCCATTTTACCTAAATCTATTATGCAATCTGTTATTAATGCTAAATAATGTGATTGCTCGTTTATCAATTTTAAATATTCTTTCCGTTTGCTCTCTTCAAGCGACATATTTGAAGATAAGATTTCCGAAAATCCGGAAATTGTATTTATTGGAGTCTTAAATTCATGTGTTATTAAATCCGTAATTAAATCAATAAATTTTATTTCTTTTTTATTCAAAGTTTATTTAATTTCATTTATTAAAATAGTAAGTTATAATACTAATTTTTACTCGCTGTTTATTCTTGTTATTTATATTATTTTTATATTTTTTTGCCTTAAATCTTTGTTTTAAATTTATTTTGCATTTTTTTGAAGTTAATTTATTAATGAATTTAAAAATATTAGTTTCAACACTTAAACTTTTATGATTAATTAAAAAATATTAAAATGAAAATTCAACAATTAAAATCCGGTAACGGTACTGATTGGGAATTAGTAGGCAGTAATGCTGATTCCACAAATCCAAATTTAGTAATTATTTTTGGTAGTACCGATTTATTGAAAAATAACGTAAATGTTAATTATTTAAAAGAAAAATATCCTAACGCAATTTTTGCAGGATGTTCTACTTCAGGTGAAATTTCCGGTGTCCAGGTTTTTGACAATACTATAATTGCTACTGCTATTGAATTTGAAAAAACTAAAATTATTTCTCACAGTATTGAAATTAATTCACCGGAAGATAGCTTTTCTAAAGGTGCGGAATTAATTAATATGTTTGACTCAAATGAACTTAAACATATTTTTGTATTATCTGATGGATTAAATATTAATGGCAGTAAACTTGTTGAAGGGATGAGGTCTGTTGTTCCACAGGATGTTAGCATAACAGGGGGACTCGCCGGTGATGGTTCTCGCTTCTCTGAAACTTTTATTATTGATGATGAAAGAAATTCTGTTTCTAAAAAAGTTACTGCTGTTGGATTTTATGGTAAAGATATAAAAATTGGTTACGGCTCTCTTGGAGGTTGGGATAGTTTTGGAATTGACAGAGTTGTTACTAAATCAAAAGGAAATGTATTGTTTGAACTTGATAATACTCCTGCTCTTACTTTATACAAATCTTTCCTTGGTGATCAGGCAAAAAATCTTCCTTCTTCCGGTTTATTGTTCCCATTGAGTATGAGAACTGATTCTGATACTACTCCTGTCGTAAGAACGATTCTTGCTATAGACGAAAATGCTCAAAGTCTGACTTTCGCAGGTGATATTCCTGAAGGTGCATATGTCCGTTTGATGAAAGCTAATTTTGACAGATTAATTGATGGTGCTGAAGAAGCCGCAAAAGTTAGTGTAAAGGGTAGTGATGGTAATAATCCTGAACTTGCAATTCTTATTAGCTGTGTAGGTAGAAAACTCGTTTTAAAACAAATGGTTGAAGAAGAAGTTGAAGCAGTTCAATCCGTAATAGGTGAAAATTCAATTATTACCGGTTTTTATTCTTATGGTGAAATCGCTCCGTTTATGAAAGAAGCTAAATGTGAACTTCACAACCAAACAATGACAATTACAACTTTTTCCGAAAACTAATTTTTATGGTTGAACAAAATTATCACCGACTTCTAAAAAGACAGATACAAAAACATCTTAAATCTGTTGATCTTGAAAATCCTGAAATTAATAATCTGTTAATAGCAGTAAGTGAAGCGTATCAAAGTTTTAATAATGATCATATTCAGCTTGAAAGAACTCTCGATCTTTCTTCAAATGAACTTTTCAAAGCTAATGAAAAGTTAAACCAGTATAATGAAGAACTTGAAGAAAAAGTAATCGCAAGAACTAAAGAACTCGAAAATTCAAGAGCATATCTTGATAATATTCTCAATGCTGTTGCCAACCCTATATTTGTTAAAGACTCTGAACACCGTTTCGTTATGTTGAATGATGCTATGTGTGAAATCATTGGTAAATCAAGAGATATATTACTCGGTAAATCTGATTATGATTTTTTCCCAAAAGAACAAGCAGACGTTTTTTGGGCTAAGGATGAAGAAGTTTTTAAAAGTAAAATTGAAAATATTAATGAAGAACTTCTTACAGATAGTGAGGGGATTGTAAGAACTATTCTAACAAAAAAAACCATATTTACTGATGTTTCCGGAAAAGATTGTTTAGTTGGTACTATCACTGATTTAACTGATAGAAAAGAAATGGAAGAAGAGTTAAAAATTAAAAATGAAACTCTCACTTCTTATTCATATGAACTTGAAAGAATAAACAAAGAGTTGGATCAGTTTGCATATATTGTTTCTCATGATTTAAAAGCTCCTTTAAGAGCTATTTCAAATCTTTCAATGTGGATTGAAGAAGATATTGAAGATAAAATCAGTGAAGAAACAAAAAAAAATCTGGAGTTACTGCGTGGACGTGTCCAGAGAATGGAAGATTTGATTAACGGTATTTTGGAATATTCTCGTGCCGGTAGAACTAAAACAAATTTAAGTGATTTAAATCTACACGATTTTGTTAAAGATATCGTTGATAATTTAGCTCCTCCGGAAAATTTTGAAATTCAAATTTCTGACGATTTACCAATTGGTAAATTTGATAAACTTGCTATGGAACAGATTTTTCAAAATTTAATTAGTAATGCTATTAAATATAATAAAAACGAAAACCCTACAATTACGGTGTCTGTTGAAGATTGTGATAAAAGTTTTATATTTTGCGTTAGTGATAATGGTAACGGAATTGATAAGCAGTTTCACGATAAAATTTTTATTATATTCCAAACTTTACAGGCAAGAGATAAATTTGAAAGTACTGGAGTTGGTCTTGCAATAGTAAAAAAAATAATTGAAGAAAAAGGCGGTAAAATCTGGATAGAATCTGAACCGGGAAATGGTGCCAAATTTTATTTCGAATTACCAAAAAATAAATAAATAAATAAATAATTATACAAAATTATGAACGAATCTTTAATAAATGTAATGCTGGTTGAAGATGATGAAGTTGATGTTATGAATGTTAAACGTGCATTCAAAAAAAACAATATCAAAAATCAATTGTTCGTTGCAGAAAATGGGCTTGAAGCATTGGCAATGCTTAGAGATGAATCTGATGATAAAATTGTTCCGCTCCCGAGAATTATTTTGCTCGATTTAAATATGCCTAAAATGGGAGGTATTGAATTTCTTAAAGAAATCAGAAAAGATGAAAAACTTAAAAATCTTTCTGTATTTGTCATGACTACTTCTAATGAAGATAATGATAAAGTTGATGCTTATAATCTCAATGTTGCAGGATATATTTTAAAACCATTATCAATCGAAAAATTTATTTCTGCAGTCGGAATTCTAAAAAACTATTGGATGCTTTGCGAATTCCCTAAAATTAATGAATAAATCCTGTTATGGATCAAATAAAAATACTTTTAATTGAAGATGATGATATTGATACTATGGCTTTCCAAAGATTGCTAAAAAAATCTTCGCTTGAATATCAGTTTCTTAATACCGGTGATGCCGCTTCTTCTACTGAATTGCTCGAAAAGGAAAATGTTGATTTTATATTTCTCGATTATCAGCTTCCCGGTTCTGATGGGTTAAGTCTTTTAAAAGAAATTAAAAGTAAATATCCTGACATCATTATTACTGTTCTCACTTCACAAGGTGATGAAAAATTAGCCGTTGAAATGATGAAAGCCGGTGCTTATGATTATTATGCAAAATCTGAATTAAGCGTTGATTTACTTGAAAAAATTATCCATTCCGGTACTGTTTATCAAAAAGCAATTTCTGCTAAAACTCAAGCCGAACTCGAAAATCTTGAAAATCAGTTATTGTTACAAAGAATTACAACTTCAATTCCTGAAATTATTTCTGTAACTGATATTGATGATAATAAATTAATTTTTTCTAACCAGTCTTTGGGAGAGTTTCTTGGCTATTCTGCAAAAGAAACTGAATCTCTCGGAAATAATATAATTAAAATTCTCATACACCCTGAAGATTTTGAAAAAGAAAATATCAGGTATTTTAAAATAACGAATCATTCTTCAAATGATTATATCGAATCTATTCTGAGATTAAAACATAACGACGGTCAATATAGATGGCTCTTTTTCCGTGATTTAGTATTTGCTAAGGATAGTAAAAATAAAATTAAAGAAGTTTTAACTGTAATTAATGATATAACCTTTCATAAAGTTGCCGAAGAACAGCTCAAACAGGCAAAAGCTAATGCCGAAAATGCTGCACGAATTAAATCTGAATTTTTATCCAATATGTCTCACGAGATTAGAACTCCGCTTAATGCGATTATCGGAATTACAGATTTACTTCTACAGGAAAATCAATCTGAATCTAACAGTGAATATCTTAAAGCAATAAAATTTTCAGCAGATAATCTGCTTGTTATTGTAAATGATGTATTGGATTTCTCAAAAATTGAATCGGGTAAAATTGCTTTTGAATCTATTGAGTTTAATCTGAAAGAAAAACTATCTGAACTTGTAAAGATTTATTCTATTAAAGCTTCTGAAAAAAATATTTCTCTCGGATATTTTATTGATGATGCTGTTTCTGATATTTTAATTGGTGACCCCTTTAAGTTGAATCAAATTTTAATCAACCTTGTTGGTAATGCCATTAAATTTACTCAAACAGGTGGGGTTGATATTTCTGTTTCTATGAAAAATAAAACTGAAGAAATTGTATTGCTTGAATTTTCAGTTAAAGATACAGGTATCGGTATTCCTATCGAACTACAAAGTAAAATTTTTGAAAGTTTTACACAGGCTTATTCTGAAACTTCAAGAAAATTCGGTGGCACCGGGCTCGGCTTGGCTATCGTAAAAAAACTTATTGAACTTCAAGGTGGTTCCATTAGAGTTGAATCTTCTCAAAATTCAGGTTCTAATTTTATTTTTCAAATGTCTTTCGGTATTTCAAATTCTAAAGATTCTAAAGAAGTAGAAAATTATTCTCCATCTGATTATAATTTTGAAGGGTTGAAAGTATTATATGCTGAAGATAATGTTATGAATCAGTTTTTTATTAAAAAATTATTTGCTAAATGGAAAATTGAATATGATGTTGTTTGTAACGGAAGGGAAGCCGTTGATTTCATTGTGAAACGTGATTATGATATTGTTCTGGTTGATTTACAAATGCCGGAACTTGATGGCTTTGAAGTTGCAAAATTTATTAGAACTGATAATATAAGTGGATTTAATAAAGACGTTCCTATTATTGCATTCACTGCTGATATTTCTCCCGAAACTAAAACTAAAGTTCTAAGTACCGGTATGAATGATTACTTAACAAAGCCCTTTAAACAGGATGATTTACTTCAAAAACTATCAAGATATATAAGCTCTCCGGATCAACTCTGATTCATTATATCATTAATATTTTTTAAAAAATTGAAAAATAAAAAAATATTTTTAACCGGTGGCAGTGGTATGCTCGGTGAAATTTTATCTTCTCTTTTGAAAGATAAATACAATTTTATATCTCAGTATTTCTCTAATGATAAAGCAATCAGTCAAAATGATTCTGTTAAATTAAATTTAGCTGAATATAAAAATGTTAAAAACTTTTTAATTGATTATAAACCTGATATAATTATTCACACCGCAGCTATCTCTAGACCTGATGTTTGTGAATCTATGGATTTTACTGATGTAAAAAAAATAAATGTAACACCGTGTGAATATTTGACTGAATATATACATAACTACGGTGAAAAAATTATTTATACTTCAACAGATCTCGTTTATGATGGCAATGGTTCCGGTATGTTAACTGAAAATTCAATGTTAAACCCTGCTTCTGTATATGCTAAATCAAAGCTTGAAGGTGAAGATGCTGTTAAAGAAACTTCTGATAAACATATTATCTTAAGGCAATCTCTAATGTTTGGGTTCAGTCATAGTAATGCTGTAAATAATTTTCAACTTATGTATCAATCTCTTTCTGATGGTAAATGTGTAAATCTGTTCGATGATCAGTTCAGAACTCCAATGTCTTCACTTCAATCAGCAAAAATTATTACTGAAATGATAAATAAAGAATTTGAATTCGGAATTTATAATCATGGAGGTGATGAAAAAATTTCAAGATATGATCTTGGTAATATTCTTTGTAATGTTGAATCTTTCAATCATAAATTGATAAATAAAATTTCAATGAATGCCGTTCCGGGTGTTAATAAAGTTAAAGATGTTTCTATGAATTGTACAAAATTAAGAAATCAGGGATTTTTGTGTGATACACTGGAACAATCTGTTATTGAATGCATTTTAAGATATAAGAATTCAAAATCAAATATTTTATGATTAAAATTATTTTTCTGATTTTTGTTTTTGTATCATATTGCAATTCTAATGTATTTTCTCAAAATCAGGATTATTTTGAGGAACATATTAATAATTCAGTTTTCAATTTAATTGGAAATGTTAAACATAAAAATATTTATTCCGTAAAATTCCAAAGATTTGATAATGAAATTGATTTGAAAAATTATCTCGCAAATCCAGATATTCTCAATCCCGATGAACCCGGTGAAATAGATTTTTCAAAATATACTTTACTGCTTTGCCCAATCAATGGTGTTGATTGTCATTCTAAATTTAAATTTGAATATGAAGTAAATGATGAATTAAAATCTGCATTTATTAAAAAGACTGTAATTTATGGTGGCTGCAGAGCAGGTGGCAGACGGTTTAATAAATGGGTGCTTATCCCTAAACTAAATGAAGATTATAAAATTATTTATATGAGTAAAATGGAAGATGATTTGCATGGCAAATATACTGACTACGAAATTATAAGTGTTAATTAACTATCGGGTCTTCAGGGTAAGTCGAAAGAATCTTATATTCTCCTCCCATTTCTCTTAATAATCCTGACCAAAGCGATTTATCGTTTTCACTGAATAATTTTTCTTCATCTATATCAGTTACTATCCACGACTTCTGTTTTATTTCTCCTTCAAGCTGTTCTGCACTCCAACCTGAATAACCCAGAAAAAATATCATATCATCTTTTTTTATAACACCTGTATTAATTAATGATTTTATCTGTTCATAATTTCCGCCCCAATAAATACCATCCTGTACTTTGAATGAATCTTCTATTATGTCCCCAAGTCTATGTATAACGTTTAATATTTCTTGCTGAACTGGTCCGCCCATATATAAATTGGTATCAATATCCGGAAAGTCATCTACAATTTCAGATAAATTTATATTCAATTTCTTATTGATTATAAACCCAACTGTTCCGTTTTCATTATGTTCTGTAAGATATATTACTGACCGCTTAAATGTATCATTCAAAAATGGTGCTGATATTAATATTTTTCCTTTATCCGGTTTCATTATTTGATAAGTACCATTTTTTTCGTTTGTGACCAATCGGGAGTTGTAAGTTTATATATATATACTCCGGAGGAAATATTATTCGCTTTAAATTCTACAGTATTATATCCCTTCTCCATTTTACCTGCGATTAATGTTGCAATTTCTTTTCCTGTTATATCATAAACTATTAATGATGCAAAACCGGATTTTGGCAAATAATATTGTATCTTCGTTGTCGGGTTAAATGGATTTGGATAATTCTGATTTAATTCATAATCTTTGACTGTAATGTCATCTTCAGAAATATTTACTAAATTTGCATAACTGATTTTTGCTATAGTTTCTATCTCTGCCAATCCTGATTTATTTATATTATTTATAAATCCTGTGTAATTTTTTATATATACTCTTAATCTGTTCATTAATACCGGTGATATCGGAATAGATTTACCTTCATCAGGAATTGACCCTGTTGAAATTATTCTTCTAACTTCAGTTGTATCTTTATAAAATACAATTTCACAGTCATTAACTTTTATATTCGTTCCGGCTGATATATTTTCCGATATATTATAAATTTTTATTTCTCGTGTTTCCAAATATAAATCCCATGTTAGCTCAACAAACTCATTAACTCCTCCATCTGAAATCCAATTAACATTTAAATCAGTGTTTCGTGCTTTCCTGTCGGTAACGTTTTCACCTCTAAAATTTTGATAATAACTGCTCTGTGTCACTTCTGCTGATGTTGAAACATTGGTAAAGGATGCCTCATTTATTGAGTTTGGTATTGGTAATGATGTATGCCCTGCATGACAACCGACACACTTTCCACCTGAACCTGTTATTCCATAATTCATTCCGAATACATGGGCTAATTTCCCTTCACTGTTTGTTAATACCTTTCCTTTTTCATCAATCAATTGTTCAAACATTGATACGTTGGCAGGTGCTTCTCCGAATGCTAATAATCCTGTTATATCAATTGGCTCTTCTCTGAATAATATTGGTAAATCTTTTCCTGTTGGATCTTGTCTTTGAAAATTTAAAAAGAATTGAATCTTCACATTTGCTGATATATCAGGTGCATTATCCATCGGAAAATCAACCGGTCCGTTTGAAAATATATTCAAACAATCAAATCTGAATAATCCCCCTTGATAAAAAGTACTCGGGTTTGATGTTGGGGGAAGTAAATTTTCATCAAATGTTGATAGATAAGGTAAACTTGCAGGTCTCGTTCTTGGTGCAAGTATCTCAGCATTCAAATCCATTTTACCGGGTATATCGGCTATCGGCTGAATTCCGGTGCCATCAAAATTTGACATATAAATTCCATAATCCTGATATTCAACAGAATTAGTTAATGAAAAAATAATTTTATTTGAATTTATTGGTATCGGATCTGTTGCGTAAGGTGGTTGTAAAGTGCCTGTTGATGGTGGATTTTGAATATATAATAAGGTTGAGGTATCAGTCCCCGCGATGTATTTATATTCACTCATACTCTTGTCATAAAATCTGATACCCGGACTATTGCTTGAATATGTTAATCCTGCATCCGGAAAAAATATTGAAAACATTTTACCATCTGTTGTTGTCCTTGGCCTGTAGCTGAAAAATGTTTTTCGGTTTCTCGGATCGGTTCCGACTGATTTCATATCATCACCATCAGGTCTGATTGAAATATTTTGCCAGATATTTGCAATATCATCCGTAAGTGCAAGTGAATCTATTCTTGTTAAGTTGCTTAATGTTAAATTACTTGGTCTGTCAATATTCAGTAACCATCGTGAATAAATTATTCTTCCATTTGATAAATCAATTGTTGGCTTATCAGCACCGTTCCTTTCGGTTGATACCCTGTGCATATTCGTTCCGTCTGAATCCATCAAATATATATTGGTAGTAGGGAAGCCGTCTATTTGTGATAGTGTAGGAAATCTTGTTGAAGCAAAATATATTTTATCATTTGAATAATATACAGGATCTATATCATCATATCTTAAAAATTTATTAGCAGCAATTCCAAACTGTGATAAATTTATATTTCTGTCTGTTTTTGTTAATTTTTTTAAATTGTTACTCTCTAAATCAAGTTCATATATTCTCCAATTGCTGTCTCTGTGTTCCACTCCTGCAAAAATTATTTTCTCACCTGACCAATGTACATTCGGCTGTTGTATATCTATCAATCTGATTCCTGAAATAACTTTTGNNCATTGACCCATCTGTATTTCTTAAGTTTAACGACCCACCAACGATTTTAAATCTTGAATATGGTCCCATTCCGGGAAGTAAACTTGAATTTGCAAAATGAATACTCCCACCTTGAGTTATGTTTCTTGATACAAATATTAATTTTTCATTTAATTGCCCGAGAATAGGTGAATTAAATGAAAAAATTATCAGTATAACTATAACAAATCTTTGCATTTCGGAAATTATTTAATATTTTTGAATTTTTCAGTATAATATTTATTATTTTGTTGTCATAGAAAATACGACAGAATGTATAGATATTTTTCATTGATAATTTTCAATTAATTAATTAAGTTCCTTTACTTCTTAAATTAATTTGTATAAATCTAACTTAAATATAAATGGGATCTCTCAAGAAATTCTACTACTTCATTTTTTCATTTGTTCTCCTCACTACTGCTGCTTATTCTCAGGGATTAAACAGCGTATCTACACCTGACGGTATTATCATTTTTGCTGCCGGTGACAATGGTTTAATTTTAAAATCTACTAATGCCGGTGATAACTGGATGGAATATAATTTAGGTGCTGATAATTATAAATCAGTTTCTACTTTTGGTGATGATGTTTGGTTTGCCGGAACTAACGGTAAAGTTACTAAAACTTTAAAAAATTCTTCTCCTTTTAGTTTTTTTCAGGTTCCTACTGCTAATAATCTAAACTCTGTTAATTTTATCAGTAATTCTGTAGGGTTTGTTTGCGGTAATAGTGGAGCTGTTTATAAAACTGTTAATGGTGGAGCTAATTGGACTTTGGCTAATACAGGTCTTCCTACTGTAAATTGGAAATCAATTTCATTTAGAGATGCAAATAATGGTATTGTAGCTGGTGATAATGGAAATGTTTATATAACAACTAATGGGGGAACTTCTTGGACTTCTCAAACTACAGGTATTTCAAGAAATTTATTAAAAGCAAAAGCATTCTCAAACGGTTATGCTGTCTCCGGTGAATGGGGTTCTTTAGCTGTTTATAATGGCTCTTCTTGGACTTCAGTAAATACAAGAACTGTTTCTGATATTAGAGGTATCACCGGTTCTTCTTTAACTGATATTCATATCTGTGGTGGTGGTGGTTTTATTAGAAATAATTCAAATAACGATGCAAGATTTTATACTTTCGAAATAAATCCGATGCAGGCAAATCTTTCCGATATTCAATATTATAATGCTTCAATCGGATTTGCAGTAAATAATCAAAATAAAGCTGTTATTAGAACTACAAATGGTGGAACTTCTTGGACTTTAACAGGAGGTACAACGGTATCACGTAATTGGCAAAATAAATTAACTGCTAATAATGGTATCGGAAACACTTTAGTAAAACATAGCAGAAACAGAGATGCTATGTATGTAACTTACGGAAGTAATATTTATGTTTCTTGGAACAGAGGTGATAATTGGTCACAAATTGCTACTTGGGGTTCTGCCGGCTCAAGAGCTCATTCTTTTTATGTTAATCCTTTAGATACTAATATTATGATGGCTGCCGTTGTATCTTCACCTGACAAAATTATAAGATCAACAAATCACGGGCTTACTTGGACAACAATTTTATCTCAGAATTTCAGTAACTATGGACAACCTTTGGAACAAGATCAGAATAATCCTAATAATTATTATTTCGCACCTGATAACGGTGGATTTTGGAAATCTTCAAATGCAGGAGCTAACTTCACTGAAATAAGTGGTAACTATCCTTTCAGAAGTCCTTGCGATGTTCTTGTTATGTGGGACAGTTCCAATGTAATTTTTGTTGGTGACGGTGTTACGGGGTCAGGACAAGCAAAAATTTTCAGGTCTTCTAATGGTGGTGTTAACTGGACTGATATAAGAACAGTTTCAGCGAGTGAAACTCCTTCTATGTGTAATACTGTTTTTGATTTAAGTAAAATTTTTGTAACTGAATGGTCCGGATCAACTGTTTATAGATCAACTAACTTCGGATATTCATTTGAAAATAATCATTCAACAGGTTTTAGTGGATGGGCTTCAGATATTGCTCATGATGATCCAAATATGATTTATATTGGAAACTATGGACCTGCTTCTGCTTTCTCTTTAGATAATGCTGCTACTTGGATTACCGGTGTATCCGGTATGTCAAATTCCGGTGCCGGTGTTATGGTTGCTGAAAAAAACTGGATTATCTCTCAGCAGACTTCTAACTTATTCAAAATGAATATAACTTATACGACTCCTACCGTATTACTTAATATTGTAGAAGTCTTACCGGGTGTTCCTGAAAAATTTGAACTTGCTCAGAATTATCCAAATCCATTTAACCCTGTAACTAATATTAAATTTGATATTCCTGCTTCAGGTAATGTTTCTCTTAAAGTATTTGATATTTCAGGTAAAGAAGTTTCTACTTTAATTAATGAAGTAAAACCTGCAGGTTATTATGAGGTTTCTTTCAATGCTTCTAATCTTTCTTCCGGTGTTTATTTCTATAGATTAGAAACCGGTAGTTTTAATCTAACTCGAAAAATGTTACTCATTAAATAATATTTAATTTATCAACCCGGTTGAAAATTTTCAACCGGGTTTTTTTTTACCATTATAAACTTTAATTTTTAATTATGAAACAATTTTTAACTGCAATTTTCCTCTTTATAATCTCATCCAATTTATTCTCTCAAGGATTTAATTCCATATCTACTGTTGATGGTATAAATGTTATTGCTGTTGGCGATAATGGTTTAGTTTTCAGATCATCAAATGGAGGTAATAGCTGGTCTCAAAATACTTATGGTTCAGAAAGTTTTAAGTCTGTAACCTCAGTTAATGATTATGTTTGGATTTCCGCTACTAATGGAAAATTGTTTAAAACTTTTAAATCAGTTTCACCTATAAATGAGTTTCAATTAACTACCACTAAAACTATGAATTCCATTTATTTTGTAAATGATCAATTGGGATTTGTTTGTGGAGATGACGGTTTATTATTTAGAACAACTGATGGTGGAAATTTCTGGGCAGCTTTTAATTCTGGTATTTCTCTTACAACTGATTTAAAATCTGTGCATTTTAAAGATGCTGACAATGGTGTTGCTGTCGGTGAAGCTGGTTCTGTTTATATAACTTCAAATTCAGGTGTAACTTGGACAAGTCTTAATTCCGGTACTACGAGAAATTTTTTAAAAGCTAAGTATTTAATTGATGGTATTGTTATTTCCGGTGAATGGGGAACTTTGCTTACTAGAGTTGGTGTAAACTGGAATTCAATTCCTGTTAGAAATATAACTGATATTACAGGTATAACGGGAACAAGTTTAAACAATTTGAGAATCTGTGGTGGTGGTGGTTTTATTAGAAATAATCTGAATGGCAGTACTAATTTTTTCAACTTTGAAAAAAATCCAATGTTTGCCAATTTAGTTGACATTGTTTATTATAATGAAAATATAGGTTTTGCTGTTAGTAGTTTAAATAAAGCAATTATCAGAACAACTAATGGTGGTCAAACTTGGAGTTTACCTTCAGGAACTTCTGTATCTATGAATTGGCAATTAAAACTTGCAGCTTCTAATGGTATAGGAAATAATTTATGTCCGCATCCAACTAATAGAAATGCTGTATTTGTTGTTTATGGTCTAAATGTTTACAGAAGTTGGAACAGAGGTGATAACTGGACTCAGGTTGCTACTATTACAAGCGGTTCAAGGGCTCATTCCTTTTATGTAAGCCCTGTTGATACTAATATATGGGTTGCTGCTGTTGCCGGCTCTCCTACTGATGCTGTTATGAGAAGTACTAATTACGGTCAGACTTGGACAACTGTTATTGCAAGAAATTTCAGTACTTATGGTCAACCTCTTGAAATGGATCAAAACAATCCTTCTGTTTTCTATTTTGCTCCTGATGGAAGCTCTACCGGTTTCTTTAAATCAACTGATAACGGTGCCACTTTTAATAATATTAGTATGGGAACAAATCCGTTTACTTCACCTTGTGACATTATAGTTGAATGGGATAATTCTAATATTATGTTTATAGGTGATGATGGTGCCGATATTCATAAAACTACTAATGGTGGAGTAACATGGTTTACTGTAAAACCGAATTCTTCATCGGAAATACCTTCTATGTGTAATTCAGTTTTTAATACTGATATTTGTTACGCTACTACATGGAGTGGGCAGGATGTATATAAAACGGTTAACAAAGGTGATAATTGGAATATTATTAACAATACAGGTTTTTCAGGTTGGGGTTCTGATCTATGTCGTGAAGACCCTGATTATGTAATTACGGGATCTTACGGAGCTAATGCTACTTTCACTTCTAACGGTGGAACAAACTGGACTCAGATTTCTACAGGTTTAAGTGGTGTTGGTGCAGGTATGCTCGTTGTTGACAGAGGTCTTGCATTAAATATGCAAACTTCAGGTATGTATAAATTAAATATTACTTATTCTGTATTGACTAATATTTCTGAAACGTTTTATTCTACTAATATTCCAAGTAGTCTAAATCTTCACCAGAATTTCCCAAATCCTTTTAATCCATCAACAAAAATAAGATTTGATTTACCATTCTCTTCTGATGTAAATTTATCTGTTTATGATTATTTAGGAAGAGAAGTCACTCAATTGATAAATGGAATGAAACAAGCAGGAAGTTATGAAATTGATTTTAATGCTTCCAATATGGCTTCAGGAATATATTTTTATAAATTAAGCACTAACAGTTCTGTCATTACTAAAAAAATGATGTTAGTAAAATAATTTTTTAATAATAAGGAGCAGATTCTATCTGCTCCTTTCCTCCCAAAAGTTGATTTTATCCTTGAAAAAATTTTTTATTTATCATTATTAATAATTCAATATTTCTTTAGCTCTTGAAATTGCTTCATTAATATCTCCACAAATATTATTTCTCCCGATTTTATCTATTAAACCTGATTTTTCAGCGGCTATTAATGGTTGTGTATGTATTCCTGATAGTATCAATACTGAACCATTTTTCTTACAATCCTCATAAAAATCTTCAATTGTATTTATTCCTGTAGCATCTATAGCCGGTACATTTCTTAATCTCATAATCATAACTTTTATATCTTCATTTACTATCCTTGAAGCTTCTTTAAACTTACTAGCAGCCCCAAAAAAGAATGGTCCGTTTACTTCATATATTATAATTCCTTTTGGTATATTTTTATCAAAATTAATATTTTCAAAACTTTCCGTTTCTCCCTCTTCAAATTCTCTCTTGATAATTCCTACATTTGTAACCTTTGCCATTCTGTTCATAAATAAAAAAGCTGAGAGTACCATTCCTACTTCTATTGCTATTGTCAAATCAAAAATTACCGTTAAACTAAAAGTTGTAATTAACACTGTTACATCACTTTTCGGCATTTTTAGCTGTGCTTTAAATTCTCTCCATTCTGACATATTATAAGCGACTATTACAAGTATTGAAGCAAGCACACATAAAGGAATCATTCCGGCATATTGACCGAAAAATAGCATTATAAGTAAAAGTGTAAAAGATTGAACAATTCCTGCGACCGGTGTTCTGCCTCCATTTTTTATATTTGTAACAGTTCGTGCAATTGCACCTGTTGCCGGAATTCCACCAAATATTGGAGTAACGATATTAGCTGCACCGTTGGCAATTAATTCCATATTTGAACGATGTTTTCCTCCTATCATACCGTCTGCAACAACAGCTGATAATAATGTCTCTATTCCGGCTAATATTGCTATTGTGAATGATGGACCAATTAAACCATAAATTTTTGCATAAGTTATTTCCGGAAATGATGGGGTAGGGAAAGTATTAGAAATTTCTCCAAATTTTGAACTGATAGTTTCAACATTTAATTGAAATAAATTTGCTATCATCGTTCCTATTATAAGTGCAATAATTGTTGATGGAATTTTTTTAGTTATTTTTGGAAAAATTGAGATAATTAATATACTCACTGAAGACAATAATACTGTAGCAGGATCAAATGTTAAAATGTTTTCAAAATATACAGGAACTTTTTCTAAAAATTCTGAAGGTAACTCAGATATTTTTAATCCTAATAAATCTTTTAGCTGTGTAAAAAAAATTATAACTGCAATTCCCGATGTAAAACCGGTTATTATAGGAAGTGGTATAAATTTTATTAATGTTCCTAATTTTAAAAAACCCATAATTATCAAAATTATCCCTGACATTATGGTTGCAATCATTAATCCATCTAATCCGTAATTTTGAACAATACCAAATACTATTACTATAAAAGCACCAGTCGGACCTCCTATCTGAACTCTGCTTCCTCCTAAAGTTGAAATAATAAATCCGGCTAATATTGCCGTTATTATTCCTTTTTCAGGAGAAACTCCTGATGCAATTCCAAATGCTATAGCTAAAGGTAATGCAACAATTCCAACTATTACTCCCGAAATAGTATCTTTATATAACTGGTCTTTATTGTATGTTTTTAATGTCGTGAAAAATTTTGGTACGAGCAATTTAGAAGTGAAAATTAATATTATTGTAATATTACAAAATACATTAATTAATTTTTTAGTTAAATATTAAAAAATTTTAGTAATTTTAAAATTGTATAAATTAAACTTGAATAAAATTTACTAAATTCTTTTACTATTGCTTTTTTTTGGAATTTAATCGGCAATTTTTTAGTTGTATATTGCGTATTAATCGATTTATAAAACATTTAAATGAACTTCTTTAATAATGAATATGATTTCCAAAACAGACATATTGGTCCTGATAATAATGAAATCAATGAAATGCTTGAAGAGATTAACTGTGAATCAGTTGATCAGCTAATTAACGAAACTATTCCTGCCGGGATAAGAAATCAAAAACCTTTGAATTTATCTAAACCTTTAAGTGAAGATGAATTTCTAAAATCTATCAGAGATATTGCAGGAAAAAATAAAATCTTTAAATCATATATTGGTTTAGGTTACCATCCTACAATAACTCCTACTGTAATTTTAAGAAATATCCTTTCTAATCCCGGCTGGTACACTCAATATACTCCATATCAAGCCGAAATTGCTCAGGGAAGACTTGAAGTCGNNAGTTTTAGATTTAACCGGGTTGCAGGTTGCTAACGCTTCATTACTTGATGAAGGAACTGCCGCTGCGGAAGCTATGCTTATGTTTTATCATTTAGATAATTCTAAATCAGGAAATTTAAAATTTTTCGTCTCAGATGAATGTTTTCCTCAGACAATCGAAGTTTTAAAAACAAGAGCTCTTCCTTTAAACATCGAAATTGTTGTTGACGATATTAAGAAAATTAATACTGATGAAAAATATCTTGGTGTCTTGGTTCAGTATCCTACATCTGACGGAGCAATATATGATTACAAAGAAAAATTTAAAGAATTAAAAGATAAAAATATTCTTATTGCTGTTGCTTCTGATTTGTTAAGTTTAACTTTACTTACTCCTCCCGGTGAAATAGGTGCTGATGTTGTAATCGGCTCTACTCAAAGATTTGGAGTCCCTATGGGTTACGGTGGACCGCACGCTGGATTTTTTGCAACAGTTGAAAAATTTAAAAGACATATTCCGGGAAGGATTATTGGTGTTTCAATTGATTCTAATGGAAATCGTGCTTTAAGAATGGCTTTACAAACTCGTGAACAACATATAAAAAGGGATAAAGCAACAAGTAATATTTGTACTGCACAGGTCTTGCTCGCAGTTATGGCTGGTATGTATGCAGTTTATCATGGTCCAAACGGATTAAAAAATATTGCAGAAAAAATTAATAAACTTACTTTTATTCTCGATTTGAATTTAAAGAGATTAGGTTATGAACAAGCGAATGAATATTATTTTGATACTTTAAAAATAATTATTAAAGACACGGTTTTAAAATCAAAAATTAAAAAACTTGCTGAAGAAAAAAATATAAATTTCAGATATGTTAAAGATTATATCGGAATTTCTTTAAATGAAACTACAAGAATTGATGATGTAAAAGATATTGTAAATATTTTTGCTGATGCGGTTAGTAGGGAACCTTCTTTTGAAGATGATTTAAAAACTGAATTTTCAACCATTCCTACTAGTTTAATCAGATCTTCTGATTTTATGTTTCATCCTGTTTTCAGTTCTCATAGGTCTGAAACTGAAATGCTTAGATATATAAAATCATTGGAAAATAAAGATTTATCTTTAACTCATTCTATGATTCCTTTAGGTTCCTGTACAATGAAATTAAATGCAACTACTGAAATGATTCCGGTGACAATGCCTTTGTTTAGTGAAATTCATCCATTCGTTCCTGTAGAGCAGGCTAAAGGATATGAGTTAATGATTTCAGAACTTGAAAAAGATTTATCTGAAATTACAGGATTTTCCGGAACTTCCGTTCAGCCAAATTCAGGTGCTCAAGGTGAATATGCTGGTTTGCTTGTGATTAGGCAGTTTCATTTGAAAAATGGAAATTCTAACAGAAATATTTGTTTAATTCCTTCTTCAGCTCACGGAACAAACCCTGCGAGTGCTGTAATGGCCGGTATGAAAGTTGTTGTTGTAAATTGCGATGAAAAAGGAAATATTAAATTAGATGATCTAAAAGCTAAAGCGGAACAATACAAAGATTCTCTTGCTGCTCTAATGGTAACTTATCCTTCTACGCACGGAGTTTTTGAAGAAGATATAAAAGAAATTTGTCAGATAATTCACGATTATGGTGGCCAGGTTTATATGGATGGGGCAAATATGAATGCTCAGGTTGGTTTGACAAGTCCTTTTATGATTGGTGCTGATGTTTGTCATCTTAATCTACATAAAACTTTTTGCATACCTCACGGTGGTGGTGGCCCCGGTGTCGGACCAATTTGTGTTGCCGAACATTTAAAAGAATTTTTACCTTCTCATCCTATTATAAAAACAGGTGGTAAAAAAGCTATTACCGCTGTTTCAGCAGCTCCTTTTGGAAGTTCAAGTATTTTATTGATTTCTTATGCTTATATAAAAATGATGGGGGCTGAAGGTTTAACAAATGCAACTAAGATTGCTATACTTAATGCAAATTATATAAAAACAAAATTAGAACCTTATTATAAAATATTATATTCAGGTACTAATGGAAGTGTTGCTCATGAATTGATTTTTGATATGAGAGAATTTAAAACTTCTGCAAAAATTGAAGTAATAGATATTGCTAAAAGATTAATTGATTATGGATTTCATGCACCTACTGTTAGTTTTCCTGTTCCGGGTACTCTAATGGTTGAACCGACTGAATCTGAATCTAAAGCTGAACTTGATAAATTTATTTCTGCTATGATTTCTATAAGAAATGAAATTAAAGATATTGAAACCGGTAATGCTGATATAAATGATAATTTATTAAAAAATTCTCCACATACCGCATTTGAAATTGTTCAGGATTCTTGGAATCATCCTTATAGCAGGCAATTAGCAGCTTTTCCTAATGAATTTTCAAAACAAAATAAATTTTGGCCCTCTGTATCACGAATAAATGATGCTCATGGCGACAGAAATTTGATATGTTCCTGTAATCCGATTTCAGATTATGTAACTTCTGAAAATTAAAATAACTGAAAATATAAAATTGAATTATTAAATCAAATTTTATATTTTATATAAAAAATAAATTTAAACTAATATGTTAACAACAGATCAATTCGTAAAAGAAGTTAACCAAAAAATTTCTTCTAAAAGTTTATTAAATCATCCTTTTTACCAGAAATGGAATGAAGGTACTTTGACAAAAGAACAATTACAGGAATATGCTAAACAATATTATCATTTTGTAAAACATTTTCCGAGATTTGTAAGTTGTGTTCATTCAAATTGTGATGATTTTGAAACAAGACAGATGCTGATGCAAAATCTTGCTGATGAAGAGGGATATAAATCGGAATTTAAAAATCATCCTGAACTTTGGATGGACTTTGCCAAAAGTTTAGGGTTAACTGAAAATGATGTTAAAAATTCTACTCCTCTTAGAGAAACTGAATATCTTGTTGATGGAATGTATGAACTTGCAAAATCAACCGATAGTGAGTTAGGTATTGCATCTCTTTATGCTTATGAATCTCAGGTGCCTGAAATTTCAAAAACTAAAATCGAAGGATTAAAAAAATTCTACGGTATTAGCTCAGATGATGCAATAGCATATTTTAAAGTTCATGAAGAGTTTGATGTTTATCATTCTCAGGAAGAATTAGATTCTATTATTAAAAAATGCAAAACCGATGACGAAAGAAAAAAAGTTATAAATACTGTGGATGAAGCTGCATCTTTACAATGGGGATTTTTAGATGGCATTTATAAAAATTATTGTGTTAATTAATTTTTAAAAATTACTTTTAAGGGGTTTAAATTATATTTTAAACCCCTTTTTTTATTTATTCAACTATGAATATTAAATCTATTTTTGAAAATTTTAAAACAATCGCTGTTATTGGTTTCTCTGATAAACCATTTAGAGATAGTTTTAATATTGCAAGATATCTTTTATCTAAAGGCTTTAAAGTCTATGGAGTTAATCCAAGATTGGCCGGTTTAAATATTGAAGGAATTGAGTGTTATGATAAATTAGCTGATATCCCTGATAAAATTCAAATTGTTGATGTTTTCAGAAATCCTGATTATTTACCTGAATTAATAGACGAAATTTTAACTTTAGACTATAAACCGGAAGTTATATGGACTCAGCTGGAAGTAATTAACCCTGTGGCAAAACGAAAAGCCGAAGAAAACGGTTTTATTTACATTGAAAACAAATGTATTTTTATTGAACATAGAAATAGTTAAACTTTGGAAAAATCTTTTAATCCTACCAAATTAATTTTTTATTTTCTTTCATTTCTAATTCCATTTACTTTATATGTTATAACTTTAGCTCCTACCGTTTCCTTTATTGATTCCGGTGAACTTGCTGCGGTTTGTATTAAACTTGGAATTGCTCATCCAACCGGATATCCTTTATTCACAATAATCGGAAATATTTTCTCCAAATTTCCTCTCGGTGAACCTATTTTTCGGTTAAATTTATTGTGTGCAGTTATTTCATCTGCTGCTTCATTAATGTTTTTTAAATTAATATTATTGCTATTTAAAACATTAGCTGTTGATATTAAGTCTGTTTTAAATAAATATATTATAGCATTAACTTCAAGCTTAACTTTGGCATTTTCTTTAACTTATTGGAATTCCTCTAATGCGATTGAAGTTTACGCTTTACATATCTTTTTTCTAATTACTATTATTTATTTGTTTATAAAAGCTAATTTTGAAAAATCAAATCTGAATTATTGGATTATCTTTGGTTTTGTTTTAGGATTAAGTTTTACGAACCATCTCACTACTGTTTTTTTAAGTGTCGGTACTCTTTATCTATTTTTCGCTAATAATGGATTTAATGAATTAACTTTTAAAAAAGTAATTGCTATTGCCATTGCATTTATTTTAGCTTTAACTGTTTATATCTATTTTCCCGTTCGAGCTGATAATAATGTCTTAAGTTGGGGATATCCTTCCAATTGGGAATCTTTATACAGACATGTATCAGGTAAACAGTTCAGCGTTTGGATGTTTTCATCATCAGAAAACGCATCAAAGCAATTTTCTTATTTTATGAGTTCATTCCCAAAAGAGTTTTTCTTTTTTCCTCTTATTATTGCGATATTTGGTTTAATAAAATTATATAGTCTAAATAAAAAAATATTTTTTTATTTCGCATTATTATTTGTTTTTACTGTCTTGTATGCCATTAATTATGATATTTATGATATAGATTCATATTTTTTATTAGCATATATAGTTGCTGCTGTCTGGATAGCTTTCGGTATTTTATTTTTATATGAAAAAATAGATTTATTAAAACAATATGCCTTTTTGTTTTTAATCATTCCGCTTATAATCTGTTATCAGAATTATTCTAATGCAAATGAAAATGATAATTTTTATGTTCAAGATATGACTATGAATGTGTTTGCATCCGCTGAACAAAATGCAATAATTATGTCAACTCAATGGGATTTTTGGGTCTCTGCTTCCTTTTATTATCAGTATATAAAAAATATTCGACCTGATATCATCGTAATTGACAAAGAACTATTGAGGAGAAGCTGGTATCTGATTCATATCAAAAAACACTTTCCTGATGTTTATAATAATTGCAAATTTGAGTTTGATACTTATGCATATGAATTGGATAAGTTTGAAAAGTTTACAAACAGATATACTAATCCATCTACAGAAGCTGACAGACAGGATTTGATGAAAATACAAAAAGCATTTTCAGATTTATTAAATGCTATTCCTGAGAAAAATCAGGATAGACCTTTTTACACAACTTATGAAATTGAACAGGGAGCACCACAGGAAAAATTTGGTGAAAATTTTAATCGGATTCCTCAGGGAATGTTATTCAGATACTCAAAAAATTCCGCTTTTGACAATTATACGGAACCTAACTTTACTTTTCAGATTACAAATAAAACAGGGTATCATTATAATTTTATTATGAATTCTTATATTTCTGCTTATTTATCTCGGGCTAATTATTTGATTAATTTCAGTAAATTTCAACAAGCAGAAAATCTGATTAATAAAGCTCTTGAGATAAACCCTAATTTACCTGATGCTGTTAAATTATTAAAAAAGAGCAAAGAGCTCCAACTTCCGAAATAAATTATTCTCTCAATGAATAAATTCTTATTTATATTATTAATTTTATCGCTTAATAAGAATTTATACTCTCATCAATTTTCAGACTCTACAATTAAAAATATAATTATTAGTGATGTAATTATTACCGGAAATGATGTTACTAAACCTGATATCATTTTACGAGAAATACACAGTAAAAAAGGTACTCCACTGGATTTGCAAACTCTTCAGGATGATGTTAACAGATTGTATAATTTAAAATTGTTCAGTAAAGTTGAAGTATTTCCCGTTCCTGAATCTTATGATAGTATGAAATTAATCTTTGATGTTCAGGAAATGTTTTATATTATGCCAATTCCTCAAGCCGGTTTTAAAGAGGGAAGTATTAAAAAATTCTGGGCTGGCTTGAGATTAAACTGGAGAAATTTTAGAGGAAGAAATGAATCTTTAAATTTTAGTTTTGGTTTGGGTTATGAACCATTCATCGGTTTATCTTATTCTGTGCCATGGATTACTGATGACCGATATTCAATCGGTGGGGGAGTGAGATATTCAAGGAATTATAATAAAAGTCCTCAGACATTTGATCCTAATCAGGTTATAAACGTCAAAGATATTGACAGGTATGCAATTGATAATTTTGATGCAAATTTAAGAATTGGTAAAAGACTAAATCTTGATATTTCAGTTTCAAGTTCTTTTACTTATAATATGATAAAACATTCCGAGTTCAAAGAAGGTCGAACAATTTCTACTTCAGGTACCGACAAATATACCGGATTTATTCAGAATTTTACTTATGATACACGTAATTTATTCTCATATACATCAGCGGGGTATTTACTTTCTTTGGATTATTATAAATATGGAATTTTTAATAAAGATATAGATTTTAATAGAATTAAAATGGATTCCAGAAAGTTTATTCCAATAAAAATATCTGATAATTATTCCATTACTTTTGCTAATAGAGTATATACTGCAATATCTTTTGGAGGTTTAATTCCTAATTATCTTAATGAATATTTCGGATATCGTGAAATTATTAGAGGTTGGGATAATCGAATTATGGAAGGTGAAAATGCCGCAGCAATATTTACTGAATTTAGATTTCCAATCATTAAACCCTTTTTTATTGAAGGAAAATCTATTCCGGTTGTAAAAAAAATTGGACTTATAAATCGTTTTAGTTATCAGTTCGGGCTTTATCTTACGGCTTTTTTCGATGTTGGTGGGGTTTGGGATAAAAACAATAATTTCTTTAAAACTCAATTTAGAAACGGATATGGTGCAGGGCTAAATCTGATACTTCCTTTTAATTTAATCGGTAGAGCTGATGTCGGATTTAGAAAACAAAATGGATTATATTATTCACAGGTAATCTTTGGTTTAGATGCCTCCTTTTAAAATCTTATCTGACTATGGAATATTATATTACTGAAAAAATCAACATTGATCTAACCAATTTAAAATTGAAAATTATCGGTGATGAATTTAAACACTTATCAAAAGTGTTGAGAAAAAAAACCGGTGATGAAATTACCGTTACAGATGGTTTATATAATATTTATAAATGTAAAATTACCGGGATTTCTGATTCAGAAATTATATGTGACATCATAAAAATTGACTCCAATCTTTTTGAACCGGAAATAAAAATTAAACTTTTTATATCACGACTGAAAAATTCTGATAGATTTGAATTTGCAATTGAAAAATGTACCGAACTTGGTGTATTTGATATTACACCTGTAATAACAAAATATACTGAATTAAAAGATAAATTAAATGAAACTAAATTAAAAAGGTTTAGTAAAATTATCAGGTCTGCAGTTTCTCAATCTCAAAGATGTTATCTTCCAATACTTAATAATTCCTTAACCTTTAAAGAATTATTGAAAGTAACAGAAAATTTTTCAAAAAAAATAGTAATGTATGAATTTTCTGATACGGATAGTAGAATAGAAGGTGATTTTAAAAATGATTATATTTGTCTGTTAATAGGACCGGAAGGGGGATTTTCAACTGAAGAAATTGATGAGTTGAAAAAAAATAACTGGTCTGTTAAATCACTTGGAGAACGCAAATTAAGGGCAGAAACTGCTTCCGTTGTTTCAGTTTTTCAAATTCTTAATAATCTTAAACTCAAAAATTAATATGAGAATACTCAAACTATTTTTACTTTTATTTATTTTAATTTCATTTCAGAATAAATCCTTTTCACAATTTGATAAACCTGTTTTCCAACTTTCTGTTGGTATTTCAGAACCTTTAGATCAGTTAAAAGGTGGTGATTATGTTACTTATACTACAAACTATCTTGGAACTAATTATAATCAACAATTGATTTTTATAGATTCAAGTTTTATGAAAGATGATTACAAAGGTAAAACCGGGATTAATATTAACGGTTCAGCAAAAATTAATTTTGATAAATTCTCAATCGTAAGAGGTGTTGGTTTTGTTTCATTTAATAGTTTTAACACTTTCCAGGCAGCACAGTCAGGAAATACTCTTCAAAGATTTATTAATAATACTTATCAGCCAATTTCTGTAAAATATAATTACAGTATGAGTGTTTTTTCTTTAGGTGCCGGTTTGGAAATTGCTCCTACTTCATTTACAAATATTGTTTCTCCTTTTTTCGGTGCTAATTTTTCAGTCAACTTCTTAAACGCATCTCTTGATAGAACTTTCGGAGGAAGAACTGATACCTCACGAGTTAGTATGAGTGATACAAGACTTGGTGTAAATTTTACCGGTGGTATCGAATTTAAAATAAATCCACAGTTAGGTTTCGTTTTAGGAGCTAAATATGACTTAGGAAATCTTATCGGTAAAAATACTAATCAAAGCTTAAATGATGCCGTTAGGTTTGGTTCAACAAATGCATCCATTAATGATGGTAACGGTGGATATTATTCTAATATTTATTATGCTGTTGATGAAGGTATGGGTGGTCCATTCGTAACCAAAGAAAAGAAAATGAACTGGTTATCCTTCTTTATCGGAGTTAATTTTTATCCGAGTGCTTTGATTCCAAGAAAATAAATTGCTAAACTTATATCTTTAATGTAAAAAATGCTTGCTTGTGCAAGCATTTTTTTTTATATATATTTGAAAATGAAAAATTCAATACTAATTTTATCTTTAGGACTTTTATTCTTTATCGGTTGTAGCAAAGTGAATGATAAAGAATCTGAAAATCAGCAAAATATTAAAGATACCGGAACAACTCAAAATAATCAAACTTCTAAACCAGATTCAAAAGGAAAAGAAATTTTTTATATGAAATCTGAAGTTAATAACATCGCGTGTGCAGATTGCCATTCAGATGGAACTAATACTTCTAATTCTTTAACTGCTTATTTTTCTGATGTTATCGGTGCTAACAAGAGGGAATCTACTTATTTAGGTAAATTTAAAGGGTCTGAAGTGTCTGCAAATGCCGGCGGTGCTACTGTTTGTTGGAAAACTTATATGAAATATAAAACCGATATGACTCCGGATCAAATTTCAGATTTGAATGTCTATTTCGAATCGTTATTGGGGTCTGGTACTCCGGTTGTTTCTAATTATGAAACAATTGCTTTACCTAAAAGAGATAAAGAAAAATTGAAACCAATCCAGACTGAAATTGCTTCTTTAAAAGGTGATGAAAATAATGGTAAAATTGTGTTTGATAAAGCGTGTGTGTTCTGTCATAACCAGGATTCAAAAATTAAAAAAGTACCTGATGTATTAGATGAATTTGAAGGAAATGTGAAAAGTGTTACGTATAATGTTTATCTTGGAGATGGACCTATGCCGTTTTATCATTTAGATAAATTATCAGGTCAAGATATCGCAGATATAACCGCATATTTGTTAACAAAAAAATAATTTTATCTAAAAATTAAATAAATTAATAATATCACAATTCCTGCAACTGATAATGTTGTATAATCTTGAATTACGCCTGTTTGAATTTTTCTCCAATCGAAACTTAATCTGGATATATAATTTGCAACTCCATTTATAAATCCATCAATAATTTTTATATCAAAGATCTTCCAAAGTATTTTATCTGAAGTTTTTTGTATCGGTTCTACTATTGTTTTGTCATATATCTCATCAACATAATATTTATTTTCCAATACTTTTCCAAATCCTGTTGGCTCTTCAAATGTTGTTTGTTTAGAAAATTTCTTAAATGAAATAACTATCATTGTAGTTGCCACAATTACAGAAACTGCGACTAATCCAAGTTCTAATGCAACTGAGGTTTGATGTTCTGGTTGATAAGTTGATAATATTGACATAGCTCCGCTAAATACCGGGGCTAACCAATCTCCTAACATACTGTGTCCTAACCAATGTGGTAATCCTATAAAACCTCCTATAGCTGATAATACCGCCAAAATAATTAAAGGAATTGTCATTAGAGAAGGGGATTCATGAGGATGTAAATGTGCCTCATCATATCTCGGTTTTCCGTAGAAGGTCAAACCAATTAATCTAAATATATAAAATGCTGTACATGCCGCTGCAATTAATGTTATAATGTAATAAGCCGGACCTGATGTGATAAATGTTAAATACATTATTTCATCTTTTGAAAAGAATCCGGATAATGGAGGAATACCCGCAAGTGCCAAAGAGCCTATGAAAAATGTAACGAATGTTATCTTCATTTTATTTTTCAATCCGCCCATTTTTGTTATATCTTGCTCTTCATGCATTCCATGAATAACTGAACCTGAGCCTAAAAATAATAATGCTTTAAAAAATGCGTGTGTGATTAAATGAAATACAGCAATGGTAAATGCGAAATTTCCAATTGCCACAAACATAAAACCTAATTGCGAAACTGTTGAATAGGCAAGTATCTTTTTTATATCGTTTTGTTTTAATGCTATTGTAGCTGCCATTAATGCAGTCAATAGTCCTACAATTAATACTATATGTGTCGTAAATGGTGCTAAGGCATAAAGAATTGAAGTTCTCGCAAGCAAATAAATTCCGGCTGTAACCATCGTTGCAGCGTGAATGAGTGCTGAAACAGGTGTTGGACCTGCCATAGCATCTGGTAACCAAACATATAAAGGAATCTGAGCTGATTTACCACAGGCCCCCAAAAATAATAATAGGGAAATCGCAATTAATAAACCATCGTTTATTTGAATCCCTGAGATTTGTGATAGAAAAGCAGATATTTCCAATGTTCCAAAATTTGCAAATATAAGAAACATCGCTATCATAAATCCAAAATCTCCGATTCTATTAACTATAAATGCTTTTTTTGCAGCATCACCGGTAAATTTCTTTTCATACCAAAATCCTATCAATAAATATGAACAAAGTCCTACTCCTTCCCATCCTAAAAATATTAATAATAAGTTATCTCCTAATACAAGATTAAGCATTGCAAAAACAAACAGATTTAAAAATGCAAAATATTTCGCAAATCCTTTATCTCCATGCATATAACCAATTGAATATAAATGGATTAAAAATCCAATTCCGGTTATAACAAGTACTAATGAAATAGATAATGGATCTATTAAATAAGCATAGTTTATTCCTAAATCTCCGGTTGCTATCCAGCTGAAATATACTTGGTGGATGGTTCTTGATTCAGGTGACATCGAAAGTAATTCAAAGAATGTCCCGGCTGAAATGATGAATGGAATCAGAATACAAATTGAACTCAACCATCCGGAAATTTTTTCGTTATTAATTTTTTTGCCAAATAATCCATTAATAAAAAAACCGATTAATGGCATTAATACTACAAGATAAAAGAAATTCGACATTTTTTAAATTTGTTATTTGAAAGGATTAACCACTTAAGAATATTTATTTCATCAATATTTATTGTTTCTTTATTCCTGAATAAGGCAATAACTATCGCTAATCCTATCGCTGCTTCTGCTGCTGCAACGGTTAATACCATAAATACAAATATCTGTCCATGAATATCACCCATAAATGATGAAAATGCAATAAATGTTATATTTATTGCATTTAACATTAACTCTATGCTCATAAATATAATTATAGCATTTCTGCGGATTAGAACACCAATTACTCCTATAGAAAATAAAATTGCGCTTAAAACTAAATAGTGGTTAAGTTCTATCATTAAAATTATAAATTTCTGCTAAAATAACTAATTAATGATTTAAATTAAATATAATTATAAAAAGGGAACTATTATTTATTTGTTTAAACAAGTTATCAACACTTTAAATACATTCAACTTTACATAATACATATTATATAACACTTTATTACTAAAGTTATTAACAATTATATCAGTTTTAATAATTTTAAAGATTCTTTAATGTTTCTTTTAGTATTGTATTCCTTTGTTTCTATTATTACTCTTTCTATATTTGCTTTGCTTAAACCACAATTCAAACTTCCTTTAATGTGTGAATATAATTGAACCGGAAAATAATTAGTACTCAGAATACTTACATTTATTAATTCACGTTCTTTAAGTGTTAAACCTCTCCTTGATAAAACTTTTCCATAACCTTCCAATATCATCCAATCGCTCAAATCCTTACTCATTTCTTCTACGTTTCTTATAACTTTTTTATAGTTATCTGTGTAAATTTTTTTAAAAGTTATCATTCCTGATTTATTTAAATTCTTTACAGAATTATTTATATGATTACCTTTGTAATGTTTTTTTAACATTTTAAATCCTTCTATTGATGATGGAAATCCGCAGAATAAATAAACTTGCAGAATACATTCATACAATTTTTTATATTTTATTTTTTTCTCTTTACATTCTTTTATTATATCATCCAGTTTATTAAACTTTTTTGATGCAATTGCTGAACTTATTTTAACTAAATATTTTATATCTTTATTAATATACATATATTTAAGTATGTTATTGTTAATTTTATATTAAAAATAATCAAGTTTGAAGTTATTATATAGATATATATTAAGAAGTTTTATTCAAAATTTCTTATTTGGTCTCCTAAGCTTTATTGTAATATTTATTCTAATTGATTTGTTTGAGAATTTGGATAAATTTGTAGATAGAGGTGTCTCTAAAGGGATTATATTGGAATATTATATATTTTTTATTCCGGAAATAGTTAAATTATTGATTCCTGTCGCCACTCTCCTCGCTTCCCTTTTTACAATTTCTAAACTCAACAATAATTCTGAATTAACTGCTATGTTTTCCGGAGGGATTAGTTATTCTAAAGTTTTAACTCCTATAATTTGTGTTGGATTTCTATTAACAGGTTTCTCCATTTATTTCAATGGTTGGATTGTTCCTTTATCCAACAAAGAAAAATTGAAAATCGAGAGAACATATTTAGGTAAAAATCAAATAAATACTTCGGTTCAAAATCTTTTCCTTCAAGATCAATTTAATCGCATTATTTCTATTGCAGTTTATGATGAAGTTTTAAATAAAGCATCCAATGCTAACATATCATTATTTAATGACGATAATAAGATTTATCTAAAGGAAAGAATAGATATTGCTGAGCTTAATTGGGATACAATAAGTCAAAACTGGACTGCTATAAATTCTGTCTATAGAACTTTTAAAGGTGATTCTGTTATGAGTTTAGAATATTTAGATACAGTATTGACTTCAAAATTAGGTGAAATTGGTAAGATAAATCTTACTCCCGGAATTATTCTTAAAAATCAACTTAAACCTGATGAAATGAGTATATCAGAATATCGGGAGTTTATAGCAAATTTAAAATCAAGCGGACTTCTTAGTTCTCGTGCCGAAGTAGATTATTATTCAAAGTTTTCGTTTCCTTTTGCTGCAATTATAACAATTTTATTCGGTGCATCGATCGCTGTTAATAACCGAAAAAGCGGTGCTGCTTTACAATTTGGGTTTAGTATTTTTATAAGTTTTATATACCTTGGATTTGTGAAAATATCTCAGGTCTTTGGTTATAATGGTGAACTAAATCCCCTCTTCACTGCGTGGCTTGCAAATTTAATTTTTCTTGCGATTGCAATAATAAATTTTATGAGAATAAGATAATTAATTTATCTTTTCGTCTTTTGGTTTTACAGGTAACTGAAAACCAAATGGCTGCTCATTTATCGGTGCTGTCATAGGAATTTCACCAAACTGTTTTTCATAATTTGATATATTCTCTTTCAAAGCATTCAAAAGTCCTTTAGCATGAAGTGGTGTCATTATTATTCTTGCATGTACTTTTGCTTTTGGAGTTCCTGGAAAAACTCTTGTAAAATCAAATATAAATTCCGCCGGTGAGTGAGATATTATTGCTAAATTAGAGTAAATCCCTTCACTTTCTTTTTCACCGAGTTCTATATTTATTTGTTGAGGAGGAAGTTGATTATTATCTTTTGGGTTCATTGTTTAATAAATTTATATTAAAATATATATTAGGTATTTTATATAAAAGGTAAATAAAATTTAACAATAAAAATTATTTTATTGAAAGGAAAAATTTAATGAGTTTATTAGTTGTGGGTACTGTAGCATTTGATACAATTGAAACACCGTTTGGTAAAGCAGATATGGCTATTGGTGGATCAGGAACTTATATTTCTCTATCAGCAAGTTATTTCACTGATAAAATTAATCTGGTTAGTATTATAGGGAATGATTTTCCTCAGGAAGAACTTAATTTAATGCAATCAAAAGGGATTAATACTTCAGGTATTGAACAAATAAAGGATATGAAATCTTTTTACTGGCATGGAAAATATCACTTTGATATGAATACTCGTGACTCTTTGGTTACTGATTTAAATGTTTTAGCAGTTTTTAATCCAAACATTCCTCAAAATTTTAAAAATGCGGATTATTTATGTTTAGGAAATATTGACCCGACTATTCAGATGTCAATTATCAATCAGGTTGATAAACCAAACTTAATTATGTGTGATACAATGAATTTTTGGATTGAAACAAAAAATAAAGAATTAATTGAAACACTGAAAAAAGTGGATATTTTATTGATTAACGACAGTGAAGCTCGGGAATTAACTAATGAATATAATTTAGTTACTGCAGCGAGAAAAATATTCACTATGGGTCCAAAAATTGTTGTGATAAAAAAAGGAGAAAACGGAGCTTTGCTTTTTCACGGAGATTCCATTTTCTTCGCACCGGCATACCCTCTTGAAAAAGTGTTTGATCCTACAGGTGCAGGTGACACTTTCGCAGGTGGCTTCATGGGTTGGATTGCTAAAACTAATGATTTTTCTACAGAAAATGTTAAACTTGCTATGATTTATGGAAGTGCTATGGCTTCTCTTGTTGTCGAAGATTTTTCTATAAATAAATTAAGAAATCTTACTGAAAATATTATTTCAGAAAGATTTGATAAATTCAAAGGATTAGTATCATTTTAATTTTACTAACTTTTCAATCTTAACAATATCTATTGCTATAATTTTAAATATTTATGAGGTGTAGTTAAATATTCAATTCAAAATTTAAGTTTGTATTTGATTTTTTATTTATGTAATTTACTTCACCTAAAAAGGAGGAAAATGAAAAATAAATACAATTTTATTCTTCTTTTAGCAATTTTATGCTTAGCTACTTTTAATGGAAGTTGCGAAAAAGAAAACCCAATTACACCTCCTGACCCTATAACTCCAGAAATTGGACGTCTCGAATCTTCACCTGACATTATTGAACAAAACACATCATTAGATGTAACTTTTAGATTCACTTTAGGATCAGGAATTTCTCTATCTGATTCATTAGTAAGATTAAGTAAAGCCGATAACACCGGAAATCCTTCAACTCAACTCGGAATATTACAAGATAATGGAAATCTTGGAAATGGGGATGAGATTGCCGGAGATGGTGTTTTTAGTGGAATATTTACAATCGTAGAAATGAATACCGGTGTTTCTCGTTACATTGCTTCAGCAAATGCTGTTATTTCAGGTTCTAACGTTTCCGGCAACTCAAGAATTGATACAATCACTGTTATCAATCTTCTTTCTCAGTCAAGTCTTGATCAAGTATTAAATACATTGTCAGCCGGTGAAACACAATTTATCACATCTTTAGGTGGTAATACCGGAAATTATCTCAATGCATATAATCAGACTGTATCATTTTTACAAACTCAACCGGGTGTAAGCAGTGTTAATGGTCCATCCGGAAGCACTTCAATCGAAATTAGTTTTACCAGCGGATTAACCGGTGGATTAGTTCTTTCTCAAGGTGATGCAATGGGAAATGTTTCTACTCGTGGAGGATTTCTTGAAAATAATTCAAACACAAATTCCCTCCTCGATGATAAGCCGAAAAGAAATACTAAAGCGGTTATACCTGTAGAGCGGCAAACTGTCGGGGAAAATACTCTTGGAGTAAATCATAGTAACAGACAAACTATGGATAATCCCAATTTAGATCCTAATATTGTCGGTAACAGAAATGTTTTAATTTATGCGCCATATGAAGCAGCATTTGCTCCTTGGAATGAAAGAAGCATTATTAAAACTAATTTAAATGCAAGCAATTGTAAAGCTTTTACTTTCACTGAATTGGTAAATCAAGATGCTACAGTAAAATCAATTTTTGATATGACAAGATATGGTCTTGTTGTTCTTGCAACACACGGTGTACAAGGTCGTTGGTTCTTATCCGGTGAAGCAATTGATACTGCATCAGCTGATTACAAAAATATTTACAGAGCAATGATAACTTCCGGAAGACTTGGAATTTTTAACAATATTGTAATTTCAACTACAGGTGGAGTTTCAACAAGAAGAAATGTATATGGGATGAGATCATCTTTTGTTTCTAATCTCTCCGGATCATTCCCAAATTCTATAATTCTCAATAACTCATGCGAAGGAACGATGAATGCAGATTTGCAAAATGCATTCACAGGAAAAGGTGCTAAAACTTATTACGGATATACAAAAGTTGTTAACTCAAACTTTTGCGTTATGATTGCTGATACGGTTACAAAAAGACTTGCAAGAGGTTTAAATTCCGGACAATCGTTTATGGCAGCAACTGACCCGATAGCACCAAACGCAGTGTTTCAAATTAAAGGTGCCAACGATATGGTTTTCTCTTTAACTTTATCTAACGGAAATTTTGAAGTCGGTAATCTTGAATCTTGGACTAAAGACGGTGACGGTAGAGTTATAACTCGTCTCGGAACTATTAATCCTACACAAGGAAGTTATATGGGGATAATATCAACCGGACTTGGGTTTACAACTTCAAGTGGTTTAATCAAACAGTGTGCTACTATCACAAATACACAATCAACTTTAACATTGAAATGGAATTTCTTATCTGAAGAGTTTTTGGAATTTATAGGTTCTCAATTCCAGGATTTTTTTCAGGTTAGAATTGTAACTCAAAATGGTACTGAAACCACTGTGTTTAGACGGACAATTGACCAAATTGCCGCTCAGTTTGGAGCAACTACAACAAACCAGGGTTCTCTTGTAAGAATGTCTCCGGGCATTGTCTTTGATCAGGGAGATGTTTATATGACAAATTGGCAAAATTTAAGTTTAGATATTACGCCATATAGGGGACAAGTAATAACTGTAATTATTGNNTGATGTCGGTGATAGTATTTATGATACTGCTATTCTTTTAGACGAAGTCTCGATTCAATAATTTAAAAAATTAAATTTAATTCCGGCAGGGGTTCAGTCCCCTGCCGTTTTTTTTTTATGAAAATTTTAATTACACTTTTTTGTTTACTTTTTTCAACTGTAAATAATTGTAAAAACGAAAACTTGAATATCTCTTATATTAATAATGGAAATAAAAATNNAACAATTCAAAGTTCAAAAATTAATTCCGGATTAAAAACTATATTTGAAAATAGTAATGAAATTCTCAGACTCGCCATTAACGATGAATATGTTAATGATTATAAAAATAATAATGATTTGCTCGAAATAGAATTTAATGAAGAAATTGAAATAAATTCTCCGGTTTTAAACAACACGAAAATTAATAAAATTCTCCTGCCTCTAAGTGGTGATCTGCGTGGTGATGAATCTAAAAATACCGCTACCGCAATTTATTATTCTGAAAATATTTTAATTGGAAATCCTGTTAGAGTTATTAATGGATATGAAGCTTTAAAGTATATATATCAAGTTTACAAAAATGAATAATTTTTCATATATTTGTATAACATAAATGATACTGTAACAGAATTAAGAAGTATAACGTATGAGTATAACTAATACCGAATGTATTGTCTTGAGAACAAGGAAATACAGTGATTCAAGTAAATTGGTTACTGTTTTTGGAAGAGAAACCGGAAAATTCACTGCAATTGTCAAGGGTGTCCGCAATATCAATTCAAAACAATCCGGTATTTATGATTATTTTAATCTGATTAGTATTGTTCTTAATCTTAAAGAAAACCGTGATTTACAGATAATTTCAAAAGCTGAACTAATAAATGGTTTTGATAATATAAAATCAGATTTGGATAGATTGAATTGTGGTTTCAAATATATGGAATTGATTAATAATTCCCTGTCCGATTATTATGTGAATTCTTTAATTTTTGAATTTGTTATATCTGAACTGGATAAATTAAATAATTTAGAATTTAAACGATTTAATAGAATTATTTGTTTTCAATTAGGATTCTTAAAGTTATCGGGATTAAACTTATTCAGTGTCAATACTGTCAGAAATATTAACGAAACTTATTCAGTAAGTGAAGCATTAAATATGAATAATGAAGATTTTGACAATATTAAGCAAATTTTTATGAATGGTATGGATTTTGAATCAAATATGGGTATATATAAATGTGAAAAAATAATTGATACTCTGGATTTTTTTATTAAAGATGAATTAACAAACAATAAATTTTCAAAATCAAAAAATGTATTTAAAATTATAGATAAATAATTACTGATTGAACAATCAATATTTCTATAAGGAGAAATCTAACAATATGAAAAATAAATCAATATTTGCAGGTGCAATTTTATTAGTTTTTGCAATATCGTTTGGAGCTATACTTATTGCAGCTTTTAACAAAGGAAATCTAAAAGCAAGAACTGATATAGAGTTTAAAACTACAGCACCTATTACTAATTTAAACCCAAGTATCACAGGATTAAACGAAGCTTTTGTAGAAATTTCAAAAGCCGTTACCCCAACTGTAGTATATATTGAGGTTACTAATCAAAACAAGAATAATAATAAAGACCAGAAAGACCAAAATAAAAATTTTGAATTTTTCTTCGGTCCTGATTTTGATTTCGGAGATCAAATGCCTTCTCAAGGTTCAGGTTCAGGTGTAATCATTTCTAAAGACGGTTATATTATAACTAATAATCACGTTGTAGGTAATGCTTCGGAAGATGGTATCAAAGTTATTTTAACAGATAAAAGAGAATTTTCTGCTAAATTAATTGGGACTGATCCTAATACTGATATTGCTGTAATTAAAATTGAATCTAATGATTTACCTTTCGCAACTGTAGGAAATTCAGACAATGTGCAAGTAGGACAATGGGTTCTTGCGGTTGGAAATCCATTAGGATTAAACAATACAGTAACTTCAGGAATTGTTTCTGCTTTAGGCAGAAATGTTCAAGTAACCGGAGATGCTTATTCAATAAATAATTTTATACAGACCGATGCTGCTATTAATCCGGGAAATTCCGGTGGTGCACTTGTTGATGTGTCAGGTTCTGTAATCGGAATCAATTCTGCTATTAAATCTAATACGGGATATTTTCAGGGATATGGGTTTGCTATTCCTATTAATATGGCAAGAAATGTAGCACAGGAGTTAATAAAGAACGGTAAAATAACAAGAGGATACATCGGAGTACAGATAAAAGATGTTGATTCTAAAGAAGCTAAAGGTTTAGGTCTCGATAAAGCTAAAGGTGTTTTAATTCAAGGTTTAGTACCAGGTGGTGCAGGTGAAGAAGCCGGTTTACAAATCGGTGATGTAATTTTAAAAGTTGATGGTATGGAAGTTAACGCATCAAATCAATTACAGGCGATTATCGGAGAAAAAAGACCGGGTGAACAGGCAAATCTTGAAGTTTTCAGAGATGGAAAAATCATAGAAAAAGTTGTAACTCTAAAACCAAGATCTGAACAAAATGAAAACCTTGCAGGAAGCAATCCTAATAAAGGTGAAATGAACAACGAACTTAACAAAAAAAGTTTTGAATCTTTAGGTTTATCAGTATCTGATATGACAGGTTCAATGTTAAGTAATTATGATTTAAAACAAGGTGTTATTGTTGCTGATGTTAAAATGAATTCAGAATCATTCAAAAGAGGTCTTAGAAAAGGATTTGTAATCTTACAAGCAGATAAAAAAGATGTTAATAATGTTGAACAATTGAATTCAATTTTAGACGGAAAAAATAAAGGAGATGTAATTATTTTTAAAGTTATGACTCCTGAGAAAGAAGTAAGAATTATTGCTATAGAATTTTAATTGATAATCCCCTGAAATTGAACAAATTTCAGGGGATTTTATATGTTTTTTTTAATTGTTTTTAAAATATTTAGTTATTATATTTGATTAATTGTAAACTGTAAACTATAATGAAATCACTAAAATACATCTTGATTGTATTAATGGTCATTATCAGCGGCTCAAACTTAGCAGTTGCTGATAACAATCATTTCTCAAGCAAAAAAGATGGAATTGGTTCCGGAAAGACAGCTTTCGGGGACGATTTCAGACTTTATCAAAACTATCCCAATCCATTCAATCCTTCAACGACTATAAGTTATAAACTTAATTCAGACGGATTTGTGTCTTTAAAAGTCTATAATTTAATCGGACAGGAAGTAAAAACCTTAGTTGATAATTACCAGAAAGCTGGTGTTTATAAAGTAANNTTGAAGCAACAGAATTTACTTCAGGTATTTACATTTATAAATTACAGATGAATAATTCTACATCTGTAAGAAGAATGACATTGCTAAAATAATTATTTCCCAATTTATTTAATTTTAAGAAGTTTTATGACAAAAAAAATTAATCTATTTATTTATATAGTTATATTTATTTCATTTCTTTCAGCAAATTTATACTCCCAACAATCCAATATTTATGATGACTTTTCTAAAAAAGCATTGCCAAATTGGGTTTGGGGTGGTATGGAAATGAAATATTCACATGATGAAGATAACAAAGAAAATGGATTTGCTGAAATCTTTTCACTTTCAACTGTAAAGCCAAATACTTATATAGGTAAAATTGAAAAAATTGAAGACCAACTTTATACTGCAGGAAATTTTGTTAACTTAATGTTAAAAGGTGCTGAAAATGACTGTAAAGTAAAAGTTACTTTAATTTATGATGTTGACAATAATAATACTTATAACGATGATCAGGATATTTTACTTGAAGCTAAACCAATTTCAATTGATTTTAAAGGGTGGAAAGAGGTTAAATTCAAATTAGATGAAGAAACTTTTAAATTAATTTCAGCACATAATGATGATTTCAGTGTAACTGAAGAACCTGCTTTCGCTTTGCGAGTTGAGTTTGAATCAGGTTCAAATTATAAAGAATCTGTATTCAATTCCGGTATTGCTTTAGTTTCTGAAATTGTAAACACTGAAAACCTTACAAGCAATTCTGAGAATACTACTAAAAAAAATATTGAAGATACATTCTTCAAAGCAAAAAATTTTCCTAATCCGTTTAATCCAACTACAAAGATAACTTTCTTTTTGCCTGAATCAAGCAATGTTACTCTGACTGTTTACGACAGAATAGGAAGAGAAGTTCAGGTTGTTTTAGATCAAAGTTTAAGTGCAGGTGAACATACAGTAGATTTTAATGGAAGCGGATTACCAAGTGGAATTTATTTTTACAGAATAAAATCATTTGAAAGAACTGAAGTATTTAAAATGATGATGGCGAAATAAAAAAAGTGTGTGTTATTGATTAAAAACCCTGTCCGGAATTTTCCGGACAGGGTTTTTTTATGTTCAATAATTTCTTTTATTATTTAATGAGTATCATTCTTTTTACATTCACAAAATCACTCGCTTCAATTCTATAGAAGTAAGCACCTGAGGCAAGATTATTTCCATTAAATTCCAGTGAATAATATCCAGGAGACTTCATCTCATTAACTAACTGTGCAACGAGTTTTCCGGTTATATCATACACATTTAATTTAACAAATCCTGCTTTAGGAATGCTGTAATTAATTCTTGTTACAGGATTAAACGGATTCGGGAAATTCTGTGATAAATCATATACAGTAGGAACTGATAAAGGATCTGCAATATTTGTAGGAGTAATTTGATCTACATAGTCCAAAGCAGCGTTTAAGTATCTTCTTTGAGGAGAACCAGAAGCACCACCGTTAGCATTTTTAAGAGATTCAAAATCAACTCCAAAAGTTGCAACATTGAAATTATTCGCCATACGACCTACAGCATTATAATTTCCGGGTACTCTTGTGAACTCATAAAGATAAGATAAACTCGGTACAGTTGATTTAGCTAATACATCAGGCCAAGGACCGGAAGTAGAATCTTTCAATCCCGAATTAACTACAACACCTCTAAGACCTTCAGGACCTGTAGAGCCGGTAGGTCTGTCAGAAATCCAAGTCCAACCGAGAGTATTGGAAACATAATCCAAGTCATAATAAGTAGAAGCAGATCTTCCCCAATGGTAGCCGACATCTTCACCAAAAATGATTAACTTTGATTTAGTAGAAATAGATGTTCCGCCTGATGCAAGATAAGCTTTTAGTGAGTCTTTAGTTCTGTTAGAAGCAACTGAAGTCCCCTCTCCAAGTAGAATAACCTTTTTATATCCTCTGAAAGAAATTGAATTTGTACTCGTGTTTGAACCTCTGTTGAACAAATCAAAAGTAATATTTCTTGAATTTAATCCTGCAAGAACGGAATCTCTTGAGATTCTGCAATTGGCAACAGTTGAATCATAAACAACTATAACATCACCTTTAGCTTGTCTTTTGAAAGTTATGTTAAAGGTCTGATTAGAAGAAGCAGAGTCAGTTGCATTTCTGAATGAATAAACTCTCCATTGACCAACAATTGAGTCACCGGGGTTTAAACCAACAGAACTTAGAATACCATCAAGATTGGAATTTATAAAACTTAAAGAAGTATCAAAACCGTTATTATTAGAAAGCACACTTAAAATCGGTGCACCTGCAAAATTTGGAGAATCAAACATCCATTTATAAAAAGCACCATCACCGGATTTTGACCAGTTAATGTTTACCGAAGAATTATTAAATACTGAAGTAGTAACAGTTACATTAGTTGGTGGATTTAATAAGTTTACCGGAGTATTATTAACTGTTCCTCTTCTAAGCGTAATTGCTCTTGGTCCATTGGTTGCTTTCATAGAATCAGTTGAAGCATTTCTGAAAGCCCAAACATCCCACTGCCCTACTAATTGGTTACCTTGAGCAACACCAAGACCGGCAAGTAAAGCATCAAGCTGACCTGATGTTATATTTAAAGAATTTGAAGTAGTTTGAATTACGATTTGTCTGTTAGTTGCATTTGGTGAACCGAAAATAAATTTGTAATATGCACCTGTAGCAGATGTATCCCATCCGATATTGAATACTGTGCTACCACCCGGTACTGATGTTAACAAAGTTCCCGGAGCAGGAGTTTGAACATTAAATGAATTTAACGGATAGTTAGCAATTCTTCTGAAAGCAGCCATAAGGTCAATCATACCTTTTCCATAAGTATTATCTTCACCCGCAGTACCTAAATCAGTTGCTGTAGTAAACAAAATAGCTTTAATTTGTTTACCGGTAAGATTAGGAGCAACTTGTTTTAATAATGCTATAGAACCGCCAACGTGAGGAGATGCCATTGATGTACCACTGTTATTTCCGTAATTATTATTTGGAATGGTAGAACGTACATTATTTCCCGGAGCAACAACTTCAGGTTTGATAGCGAGAGTACCAGTTCCGCCACAAGTGGAAGGACCACGGCTTGAGAAACTTGCAATTGGCCAACCAGCAATATTACCATCAACAGCACCAACAGCAAAAATATGAACTGAATCAATATTCATATTTTTAGGTGGAGTAACGGTAGAAGCACCCGGACCACTGTTACCGGCAGAAAAACAAACACCGATACCAACCGCTTCAACAGCAGAAAGAGTTAAGTTGTAAATATTATTAACATCGCATTGATTTCCTGCATTAGGATCTTGCCATGAACAACTGATAGCGTCGGGATAATCCATTGTTGCAATATTACTGTCAGGATTCATAGCCCACTGGAAAGAAGCTATATTCATAGAAGGATAAGAAGCACCGGGACAATCAGTAACACCCGCAGCCATCCATCTTGCGTCAATAGCAACACCAACAGTATCATTAGCACCACGACCTGTCATAATACCTATAGTGTGAGTACCGTGAGAGCCGCAATCGAAAGGAAACTGAGAGACAGGAGCGATAGGATCGAACCATGCATGATACCAAGGACGACCGTTATTTCCCCACCATCTTGAGCTTAAAGCAACGTGATTTCCATCAACACCACCGTCAATATTCATAACAGTTCTTCCGGCACCGGTATAACCCATTCTCCAGAGAGAATCAGCTTTTATTGCCTTTAAACCATTCTCAATAGATTCAGTTGGTGAATTTGATATTTCATAAGTATCTGACATTGGTTTATCATTGAAGCTAAGTTCATCATAATCCATGAAAGAAAATTCAGGACGACGTGAAAGTGCTGTTAACACTTCATTGGTAGCATCTATGTAAAACATATTTGTAATCCAGAAAGCAATATACTCTCTGACTTTACCAAGTTTTTTCTGCTCTTCAAGATAAGCAATAATTGGTGCTTGAGTAGCATTTGCTTTATTTTGAAGAGTAGTAATAACTATTTTTTGTCTTTCAAGCAGATTAACATTTGAAGCGTATAACTGCTTATCAAGAGTTTGAATATCAACGACATCCTTCATTAACACAAGAGTTCTTGTATATTCAAAAGGATTCATTGAAGACATTCTTTGTTGAAGTCTGTTAGAGACGATAGCATCAGAGAAAGCGTCCCCACAGAATAAAACCAAGAATACAAAAATGAATAGTTTTTTCATTTTGATGATTTTATTAAATTATTTAAGAAAAAAATAAAATTTATCATATAATAAAAATATTAATAATAAGGTAAAATTACAATGCCAGCAGGAAAAGAAGCCATTTCAAGTTTATTGGGCATTAAAGACAGGTCAGACATTCTGATTAATCTTGAAACACCCGGTCTGAAAGAGCCGATAGTTGGATGATGACCATCAAAACCGCTAAGAGTTTCGCAAGCAATAACAGCAAACTGACCATCAGAAGTAAAATCAACACCGTGCGGCTGAACACCAACAGAATCAATAGTTTTTATGACAGTGTTTGAGTTTGGATTGATAACCGAAACTGTATTTGAATTTCGATTGCAAACAAAAACATAATCGCCATTTCGGGAAAATTTAAGTAGGAGAGGATTATCACCTACAGTTATATTTTGAATAAATGAAAGAGAGTTCGCATCAAAAACTTTGACGACATCGGGAGAAGTGTTTCCGGAAGGACCGACACAAGCGATGAACAATTTAGAATTGTCTGGAGAAATAGCAATTTGATATGGTCTGAATTGACCTGTGCCGTTTCCGTTTGGAGGAACGCTCGGATCAACAGGAACCATATTATCAATTTCAAAAGTTGCCAGATTAATTTTAAAGAGATACTCCCCTATTTGAGAAGCGACATAAAGGAATTGCCCGTTTGAAGAAATTGCCATACCGTGAGGTGCATTCATTCTTTGATCAGTAACAGTATCAACTACAGCCAAATTATTAGCGTCAAATTTTTTAACACGCCTTTCTGTACCGGAAGCGTCGAAATTAGATACATACCCGAATTGATTAGCATTATCAATAACAATATGAGCAGGATTGAGACCGACGGATTGACGGCCTGTTTGCTGGTATGAATAAGCATTATATTTTTCGATATATCCTTCCTGAATAAGAGAAACGAAAATACTTTGTCCTGCATTATCTGAAGTAACATAATGCGGAGCGTCAAGAGTTTGAGTTCTGCCACCGACAGAAAATAGTCGGGTAACAAGTTTTCGGGAAGGGTCAACGACAGCCATAATATCAGATGCCTGATTAGTAATGAAGCAAGGATTAGAAATCGAGTTGAAAGCGACTTCCCCATTTTTATTAGCAGCACCATTATCAATCCATGTTTTTAGTTGAGAAACTTTATCAGCCGGCATTTTATGAATAGACGGCAATAAATCAACAACGGGAGCAAAGTTAGTATCGGAGTTAACAACAAAAATCAAATGAGACCAGAAGCCATTATAAGGAACAATCATCGTACCTTGAGATGAGCCATTCATAGCATTCGACCAGTTCACCAGGTCTAAACCACCTGCACGGGATTCGGAATTATGGCACGCTACGGAAGCACAGGTATTATTAGAAGCGTTATAAGGAGTATTAAAAAGAGATTCAATTTCCGGAGGGAAAGTAGATGTTTCCGGATTAACGAAAGACTGCTCACAAGAGGAGAAGTATATAGGGAAAAAAGCAAAAACAGAAACGATAGAAACAACGATAATGTAAGAAGAGAGTTTTTGAATGAAAGACATAAAGTGAGATAAAAAGTTTAAGAAATAGAGTTTTTAATAAGTTTTAGATTCGGTTCAAACACTTCAATTTGTTTAACAAATTCTGCGTTAAGAAGTTCAGGAATATTAGTATCCGAATTAAGATTTACGAGGATACCTTTACATTCACATATTTTATCACCGGAGGAATCGTTGGTAATCAGTTGTTCAAAACAGAAAGAGGAATTTTTAATCCATGAAATTTTAGTGTGAATAGAAAGAACATCATCGAGGAAAGCCGGTTTAAAGTAATCAATTTCATTACGAGCGACAACGACCTTCATACCATCGGAAAAAACGCCGTTAGAATTTAGCGAGATGCCAAAATGTCTTCTGTATTCGATTCTGCCAATTTCAAAATATTGCAGATATACGGCATTATGCACAATGCCTTGTGAATCAACATCAAACGAGCGAACCCGAATTTGCGTGGAATGTTTAAAGTCTGTTTTTTCCAATAAAATAATACAAGTTTAAGATTAAAAAATCACAGAAAAAAGGAAAAAGGGATGCAGGGACAAGCGATTTCAAACCTTACAAATTGCGAATAAAAATCTGATTGAGTAAATTTTTTTTTCGGTAAGATTTGGTATATAAACGGTCAAGAAACGGTCAAGTTTTATATGAAAATAAATCAAATACCGAATGAATAAAGAAAGGCTTGGGCTAACAATACCCATAATAATATAAGGATAATAATTGAAATTTAATAGGATATAATGTAGGGACATGCCATGGCATGTCCCTATCATACAATCACTTCCCATAGTATTTATCCTCATCCCATTTTGCAGGATTATGAATTATATAATTTGAAATATTTTGATAATCAAAATCCGATCGAATTATATGGTCATAAAAGCGTGATTGCCATTGAAAATATTTATGTCCGTTTTTGTTACACCATCTTTTTACAGATGATTTATATTGATTAATTATTGTAGAAATGGAGCCGGGAATTGGTTTCGAGAATTGGTGTTTATATTCATCTTTATTCGCAGTTTTGGACACGCCGTGGCGTGTCCCTACAATGGGATTGAATTCATTGTTTTGTGTCCCTACTATTTCAATAATTCCATGTATATGGTTTGGCATTATAATAAATTCATGTAATTCAACAGATGGGAAATGATTAGGTATTTCTATCCAAAAATTATTAGCAACTTTACCCAATTCATTCAATAGCAAATTATCATTTTCAATTTTTCCAAATAGACATTCATGATTATGAACACAAATAGTTATGAAATATAATCCTTCCTTTGAATAGTCAAAATCTTTCAATCGAATTGATTTGCGTTTCTGAAATTCCGGATTATTATTCATTACATTTATAGTAAGATTTTATATAAAATATAAAATTAATTTAAAAATTAAACTGATTTTTATTTAGAGGAATAATTGATATAAAAATAATTATATTTGTAATACAATATTTTGAAAATTTAATTATGAAATGAACTTACAACCGATATTAGAAGATGAGTTAATAATTTTAAGACCGATAAAGCAAGAGGATTTTGATGATTTGTTTGAGGCGGCGAGTGATCCGGAGATTTGGGAGCAACATCCTAATAAAGACAGATATAAACGGGAAGAATTTGAGAAATATTTTGTCGGAGCGATTGAATCCAAAGGAGCATTGGTAGTAATAGATAAACTCACAGGTGATGTAATAGGTTGTTCGAGGTATTATGATTATGATAAAGAGAGAAAGAGAGTTGCAATCGGTTGGACTTTTTTGGTTAAACGATGTTGGGGTGGAAAATATAATCGTTCATTAAAAAAATTAATGATGGATAATGCATTTGAGGATTTTGAAGAGATAATTTTTCATATTGGAGAGAATAATATTAGGTCGAGGAAGGCGGTTGAGAAAATTGGAGGTAAATTGTTGGATGAAGATTATGAAGAAGAGGGACATGTTGTATATGGGATAAGAAAGAGGGATTGAGAAATAAATTATATTTGAAGTTATAATAATTTATTTTTTTAAAAATATTTAATGTCAGACGATAATTTATCTCCAGAGGAATTAAAACAAAGAGAAGAAAATAAGGAATTTGTAGTTTCTTTTCTCAATATAAGACGGCTGATAGGTATAATGGGAATTTCATTACCTATTCTTTGTTTTATAATAAATTATACATTTGTAATCGGAGAGGTTTTAAAGAATTCATATTTTGTACACACTCAATGGTCAGATGAATATGAACCATCAATGTATTTTAAACCGTCAATAAGTGATTATTATTATACTCCGGCAAGTGTATTATTCACCGGAACATTAATAACGATTTCAATTTTTCTTTTTTGCTTTCACGAGAAAAAAGACAAAAGAAAAAATGATAAGTATCCATTTCTGACGGACAATTTGATTACAAATATTGCGGCGGTTTCGCTTTTATTTGTTGCATTATTCCCTACTTCTCCAAAGAATAAAATTTCGGATAATATTTATAATTTTACTTCTTCTGAAATAATCGGAACGATACATTTAGTTTTTGCGAGTATATTTTTTATTTCAGTTTCAATTCTTTGTATTGTAAATTTCAGAAGAACGGGAAACAGCAAAGAATTTGGAAAAACCAGAAGCGATAAAGTTTATTTATTTTGCGGGATTGGGATGTTATCAATGCTGGTATTGATGATAGTTTATAAAGTTGATAATCTGAACAAGAGCAGTGTAGTTCAGGATGATACGATTTTTGTATTAGAATCAATAATGTTGATATTATTTGGCAATGCATGGCTTGTAAAAGGAAAGGTTAACGAGACGAAGTTCGCAAAAAGAGTAAAAAAGGTGTTTTAGAATTATTTAAATAAAAAGTAAAATGAAAAAAGATATTAAAATTTCTCCAAAAATAAAAAATATATTAGTAGGGAAAAAAGTAACAAAAGATATTAATCATAAAAAAGAATATAAAGATTATATTTCTAAAAAGTATTCTTCTACGGATAACCGTCCAAAACGATAAATAACTTCACCACGAATTATCACGAATTAAGCGAATTACACAAATGATTCGAAATTAATTTAACAATCTGAGTTATATTCATATTAAAATTTTGAATTCATTTCTATATACTTAAACAAAATTTAAAAATTCCTAATTACATTTAATTTATGAATTTGGTTGATTAATTTTGATTATATGAGAAAAAAATATAATAAAATTGGGATTATCGGGTTTCCGATGGATTTAGGTGCGGACAGACGAGGGGTTGATATGGGACCGTCTGCAATAAGATATGCAAACTTGGAAAAGAAGTTAGAAAATTTAGGTTATAAGGTTACTGATTTCGGGGATATAGATGTTGAGATTATGGAAACTCAAAGACTCAGAAACACAAAACTAAAATACCTGCCGGAAATAGTGAGGACGAGCAAAGTTCTTGCAAAAAAAGTAGAATCAATATTAAATAGAAAATATTTTCCATTAATTATAGGAGGAGATCACGCGACAGCGATTGGAAGTATTTCGGGGATTTCAGCATACTGTAAAAAGAACAAAAAAACTTTAGGGGTTATCTGGATTGACGCTCATGCAGATATGAATACACCTGAGACGACACCAAGCGGAAATATACATGGTATGCCACTGGCGGTTTCATTAGGACACGGTGAGCAGAAGTTAGTCAGACTTGGAGGATTTTCACCAAAAGTTAAGATTGAAAATGTTGCTTTGATTGGCGTTCGGGATGTAGATTATTTGGAAGCGAAGACAATAAAAAAACTAAAACCGCAGGTTTATACCATGACAGATGTGGATAAATTCGGAATGCCTCATATAGTATCAAAGGTATTAAATGATTTCAAAGAAAGAGTTGATTATCTTCACATAAGTTTTGATATGGACGGAATAGACCCTGATTACGTGCAAGGTGTTGGAACTCCTGTACCGGGTGGATTAACTTACAGAGAATCACAGTTGATAATGGAAATGATATCCGAAAGCGGTATGATGAGTTCACTTGAAATGCTTGAAGTGAATCCGATATTGGATGTTAAAAACAGAACAGCAGAATTGGCAACTGAATTAATTGCTTCAGGTTTAGGAAAAAATACTCTTTTCGAAAGTTGAATAATAAACAAATAACTTTCTATCAAACTATCATTCAATTAATTTATTAATCTAATATTCTAATTTTTGTTTTAATTTTTCGAGTTTATCAATAGTATCTTCCCGCTTTTCTCTTTCTTTTTCTACAACTTCTTCAGATGCTTTTTCTAAAAATCGTTCATTAGTAAGCTTCTTGTTTATGTTATCAAGATACTTTTCAAGATTTTCAATTTCTTTTTGAATTTTTTCATTTTGCTTAGCAAAATCAATTAATCCTTCCAATACCAAATATACTTCAAGATCTTTATGAACAGATGCTGCAGAATTTTTAGGTACATCATCAGGATCATCAAGAAATTTGATATCACTTACATTGCATAACTTTTTTATATAATCATCAAATTCTTTTATTAAATCCTGTACATCTTCATTTTGTGTTAAAAAAACAATTTCACAAGATGTTCCGAGAGAAATTCCGTTTTCTGCTTTAAGATTTCTGATGGAAGTAACTATCTCTTTTAAAAATTCAAATTCTTTTTCAATATTTTCGTTAATTTCACCATTGTCAAATTCAGGAAATTCCTGAATAGAAATACTTGAATCTTTTTTATCAGGATTAAATGCATGCCACAGTTCCTCTGTGACAAATGGCATTACCGGATGAAGAGTTTTTAAAATATTAATAAATAACGATATGGCATCTTCAATTATTTTACCTGCGGAATCGCGGTTACTTTCAATTTTTATTTTTAAAAATTCAATATACCAATCGCAAAAATCAGACCAGATAAAATTATATAATTCTTTTGTATAATCATTTAGACGATAGTAATTCAGATTTTTATCAATTGATTGAAGTGTAGAATTAAATCTGCTCAGAATCCATTTATCAGACAAATCAGATTTATAATTATCATAACTATAATCATCAGATGAATTAACTTTATTATAATTAAATATTAAAAATCTTCCTGCATTCCATATTTTTGTAACAAAGTTTCTTCCGATTTCTGTAGATTGTTCATTGTATAATACATCATTTCCTAAAGGTGCGAGATATACCAGTGTAAATCTCAATGCGTCCGTTCCAAATTTATCCATTACGTCAAGTGGCTCCGGAGAATTTCCGAGTGATTTTGACATCTTTCTTCCCTGATCATCTCTTATAATAGAATTAAAATACACATCTCTGAAAGGAATATCATGCATATACTCTAAACCTGCGATTATCATCCTTGCAACCCAAAGATAAATAATTTCATTTGCTGTAACCAACAAATCAGTCGGGTAATAAAATTTTAAATCTTTATTGTTTTTATTTTCTTCACCAGTCCATCCGAAAACACTGAAGGGCCAAAGCCAAGATGAAAACCATGTATCCAGAACATCAGGGTCTCTTTCCCAATTTTCTGAATCAACCGGTGGTTCTGTTTCGCAATAAATTTCACCGGTTGTTTTGTGATACCATACAGGAATCTGATGTCCCCACCAAAGCTGTCTGGATATACACCAGTCTTGCAGATTATTCATCCAGTGCATATATGTTTTCACCCATTTTTCAGGATGAAACTTTATTGCACCTGATTCCACTGCGTGAATTGCAGGTTCTGCAAGTTTTGACATTGATACATACCACTGCTCTGACATAAAAGGTTCTATAATCGCATCAGACTTTTCTGATATTGCTACGTTATGAATATATTCTTCTTCTTTGATAAGATTTCCGAGCTCACGCAATCTCACTGTAACATTTTTTCTGACAACAAAAATATCCTGACCTTCATATTCAAGACCGTGTTCATTCAGCTTTGAATCTTTAGTTAACACATTTATAATTTCAAGATTATGTCTTTTCCCTATTTCGAAATCATTTATGTCATGAGCGGGAGTAATTTTTAACGCACCTGTTCCGAACTCAATATCTACATATTCATCGGCGATAACCGGAATCTCTTTGTTGACTACCGGCAGTAAAACTTTTTTACCAATAAATTTTTTATATCTGTCATCATTTGGATTTACTGCAACAGCAACATCCCCGAACATTGTTTCAGGTCTTGCCGTTGCAATCGGGATAAATTCATTTTCAGAACCTGCTAAATAATATTTTATATAATATAGTTTATCTTTCTTTTCACGGAAAATAATTTCATCATCTGAAACTGCGGTTTGCGTTTTAGGATCCCAATTTACTATTCTGTTTCCTCTGTATATTAATCCTTTTTTAAATAAATCAACAAAAACAAATTTTACTGCTTTTGATAAATTTTCATCAAGAGTAAATCTCTCTTTTGACCAATCAACAGATGCACCAAGATTCCTCAACTGTTTAAGAATATGACCGCCTTTTAATTCTTTCCACTCCCAGACTTTTTTAATAAATTCTTCCCTGCCTAAAGATTCTTTTGTAATTCCCTGTTTCAGCAAATCTTTTTCTACAACTATCTGAGTAGCAATTCCTGCATGATCAATCCCGGGAACCCAGCATGCTTCAAATCCTGACATTCTTTTCCATCTTGTATATATATCCTGAATTGTATTATTAAGTATATGACCGATGTGTAACACACCTGTTACATTAGGAGGAGGAATAACAATTACATATTTTTCTTTGGATGAATTTGGTTTGGAATAGTAAAATTTTTTTTCTTCCCAAAAGTTTATCCAGTGTTTTTCAGAATTTCTGTAGTTATATATTTTTGGTAAATCGAGCATTTTAAGTTTAATTTTTAGAAATTATTTCACCGGCCAATTTCAGATATGCTTCTGAACCTCCGGATGAAATGTTATAAAGGCATAATGGTTTTCCGTAAAACATTGCCTCATTAAGAAGATTAGTAAATGGTATTTTTGTATTCAATAAATACTGACTGTATCTCTGCTGAAGTTCTCTTGCAGATATTTGCATAACTTTATCTTCCTCATACATTGTAAGTAAAATTCCTTCAATCTGAATTGTAGGGTTACACACATCCCTTACCCATTCAAGATACTCAAAGAGTTTGTCTAATGCATCAAGCGATAAATGTCCCGATTGTATCGGGATTAAAATAGAATCGGATGTAGTGATAGCATTTGTAGTAAATCCGCGAAGAATCGGAGGGCAATCTATAATAATAAAATCGTAAGATTCTTTTATGTCTTTCAGAGCATTCTTGAGAATGACGCGGTTATCAGAAAATTTAGAAATTTTTTCATCTGTAATCATAGAGTTTACATTAGACGGAACATAGTCTAAAAATTCAAGTTCAGTCTTATGAATTGCAAATGAAATATTTTTAGATAAATTAAAAATATCTGAAATACCGGCTTTAATCTTATCAGGAGTAAACCCTAATGCAAGAGCTGAGGAACCGTAAGGATCAACATCAATCAAAAGCGTTTTTTTCTCAGCAACTGCCAAAGAGGCAGCAAGATTTACCGCAGTGGTTGTTTTTCCAACTCCTCCTTTAGGAATACATACAGAAATTATTTTACTCAATATATTATTCTAAACAATAAAAGTTTTAAAAGAAATTAGTTCACTTGAATTTTCATCTAAAAGTGTTACCTCAAGTTTATCGCCTTCGTTCATTTTGGAAATCCCTTCAGGAGTTCCGGTAAATATCAAATCCCCTTCTGATAAATAAAATATTTCAGAAAGATATGAAATTATAAAATCAATTTTAAACATCATATCAGAAGTATTTCCTTTTTGCCTGACTTCCCCATTTACTTTTAAATTAAAACTTAGATTATCAGGATTTGAAATTTTGTTGAAAGGAATAATTTCTGATATCGGTGATGAAGTATAAAAACCTTTTGATATCACCCATGGAAGTCCTTTTTCTTTGGCTTTGCTCTGAATATCTCTTAACGTCATATCCAAACCAATCGCAATGCCTTTTATATAATCAAATGAATTTTCTCTCGATATTTTATGACCATCTTTGCCTATAGCAATCACAATCTCTGTTTCGTTTTGCAAATTACCTGAAATTTTATTTCCATTGAAGTCAGGAATTTTTATGCCAATATCCGGAGTGATAACTGAAGAATTTGGTTTACAAAAAACAACCGGTTCGGTAGGAATTTCCTGATTTTTAAATTCTTTTATATGCTCAAGATAATTCTTCCCGATACAATAAATATTGTTAACTCTGAATTTTTCATCAGTGTCTTTTATTTTTATAAATTTTTCCATTATAATTCTGAATAAAATATTTTGTCGTTGTTCACAACGGCAAAGGGTTTACAGGTGAGTTTGTATTCGTCAAATGGAGTATTTTTAGATTTGGATAAAAATGAATTTTTATCAACTGTCCATTTTTTTGTAATATCTAAAATAGTAAGATTTGCTTTTTCACCTTCTTTTATATTTATAGGTTTCAGGTTTAAAATTTTTCTTGGATTATCTGACAACTTTGCAATCATATCGTAAATACTTATTATTCCTGTTTTGACAAGATAGGTATATGTCAATCCGACACATGTTTCCAAACCGACTATACCGAAGGGAGCTTTTTCAAAAGTCAGACTTTTTTCCATTTCAGTATGAGGGGCGTGATCAGTACATATAACATCTATTGTTCCGTCTTTTAATCCTTCCAGTATTTTATCTATATCTTTTTTAGTTCTCAGTGGTGGATTCATTTTTGCATTAGTGTTAAATCCATCTGTTGCTGAATCAGTAAGAGTAAAATGATGCGGACAAACTTCCGTTGTATATTTTAAAAATTTTTCTGTATTAGATTTTTTTGCATTCCTGAAAATATCCACACTATCACCGCAGGAAAGATGCTGAAGATGATATCGTGCATTTTTTATATTTCTGCAAATTTCAATATCCCTTGCTATTATTGAGGTTTCCGATGAAACCGGTATTCCTCTTAAACCTTGAGTTGTAGAATAATAACCTTCATTCATAACTCCATAATTTGAAAGAGTCATATCTTCGGCATGTTGAACTATAAGGGAATTACACTGTGCAGTATATTCAAAGGCACGTCTTAATATTTCAGTATTAGCTACCGGGCTTCCATCATCAGTAAATGCTAAAACTCCGGAATCTGATAAAGAAATAATGTTTGCAAGTTCTTTACCTTCTCTGTTTTTTGTAACACAAGCGGTAAAATCAACATCTAATAAATAATTTTTTGTTTTTTCTTTGAGTGAAGAAATAAGCTGAACATTATCAAGCGGTGGTGTTGTATTTGGCATACACATCACACCGGTAAAACCACCGTTCATAGCAGAAAGCGAACCGGTCAACAAATTTTCTTTATGGGTTTGACCGGGTTCTCGAAAATGAACATGCATATCATAAAAACCTGTTGTACAAGTCAGAGACTTTGAATCAATTACCTCAGTATCTTTTGGTATTTTTGAAATGTTTCCGATTTTTTCTATAATACCGTTTATAATTAATATATCAGCTCTTCGGATATCATCTTTTNNTTTAAATAGTATATTCAATTTATTTTTTTTCTGCCATTAATGAGAACAAAGCCATTTTAACTGCCAATCCATTTGTTACCTGTTCAAAGAATCTTATTTGTGGTGATTCTAATATTTCTTCATCAAGCTCAACACCTGTATTCCAAGGACCGGGATGCAATACTATTAAATCAGGATTTAATGAAAGACGTGATAAATTTAATCCGTAATATTTATTAAATTCAGAAAGAGAAGGCAGCAGATATCCTGCATTTCTTTCCATTTGAACTCTTAATAGTATAATCACATTACTTTGTTTTATTGCTGTTTCAATATTTCCGATTTTTTTTACACCTAATGATTCAATATCTGAAGGGAGAAAAGAATCCGGAGCACAAACAGAGATATTGACACCAAGAGTTTTAAGCCCGTATATATTTGAAAATGCAACTCTACTGTGAGAAATATCGCCTATTATACATACCTTTAAGTTCTCAAGTTTATTAAAATTTTCTTTAATAGTAAAAATATCAAGCAGCCCCTGAGTGGGATGTTCATTAATTCCATCTCCACCATTAATAGTTTTAGCTCTTGAATATTTTTTTATCAATTCGGGAAACCCTGAAGAAGAACTTCGAGATACGATAAAATCAAAATACATTGAATCAAGATTTCTTATAGTATCAATAACACTTTCACCTTTTGAAAGTGAAGACATACCGGCATTAAAATTTACAACTTTCATCCCGAGATGTTTTTCTGCTAATTCAAAAGAAATTCGTGTTCTTGTTGAATCTTCAAGAAATAAATTTAATACAGATAATTTTGACAGGTCAGGAAAATTATTTTTCCCTGATATGATTTGTTTTTTAAATTCAGAAGTTTTCTTTAAAATAAAGTTTAAAGTTTCTTTATCAAGATTTTTAAGACCGGTTATATGTGAAGGAAATTTTTTCAAAATAAATAATATTTACATTCCGATTAAGAAATTCCAAAGAATATAATCAAGAATTAAAATTGATGCAGCACATATTACAAAAGATTTAATAGTAGAAAGACCAACACCTTCAGCACCGCCGCGTGTCTGAAATCCTACGAGACATCCTATAGAAGAAATTGCAACCCCAAAAAATACTGCTTTAGTTATTGCAGCAAATACATCTTTAAGTTCAAACGATTTTCTGAAATTGGTCAGATATGCATCAGAAGAAACATCCAAAAAATAAACTGCTACAAGATAAGAACCAAAAATCGCAATTGCAGATGCATAAATTACAAGTATAGGGAGCATAAATGTTGTTGCAATAATCCTTGGCAAAGCTAAATATCTGATTGGATCAATAGCCATTGATTCAAGAGCATCAATTTGTTCAGTTACTTTCATAGTTCCGAGTTCCGCAGCCATAGATGCACCTATACGTCCAGCAAGTACTAAACCGGCTAAGACAGGTCCAAGCTCAATAATTATTGCTTTAGGAGTTGCTGAGCCAAGATAAGAAAGAGGTAAAAGACCTTTTACCTGATATGCAGCTTGCCAGCTCGAAACAGCTCCCGTAAATATTCCAATAATAAATATAAGTAAAGCAGAATTAACACCGACGTGAACCATTTGTTCAAGTATGAGTTTTCTGTCTCTGAAAATTCGCGGTGAATTTTTAAATAAACCGATAAACAGAATTCCTATCTGTCCTAAATCTGTTAAAAATAATTTTATACGTTTTTGTAAGAAGTGCATTAAATCAGATTTTTTGAATTTTGAGCTGCAATAATCTATTACCGGATTTTTTCATTACGGTAAAAGATAGTCCGTTATAATTAATTCTTTCGTATATATCGGGAATATGACCTGTAACCGTTTGTAAAAATCCACTGAGAGTATGATATTCTTCATTATCTTCAGGTATATCTGCTCTGAATCGAGTATTAAATTCTTTTATAACCATATTCGGATTTACATAAAAAGCTCCGCGTTTATCCCGCTGAACTTTATCAGACTCAACATCATATTCATCTTCAATCTCCCCAACTATTTCTTCTATAATATCTTCAATAGTAATCAATCCTTCTATTCCTCCGTGTTCATTTACAACTATTGCAAGATGCACACGTTTCCTTTGCATTTCTTTTAGTAATTCACCAATCTGAATATTTTCAGGAACAAAATGAACAGGTCTTAATATATCCTGAAGTAAAATTATATCTTTATGTTCTGCAGCACTGATTAAATCTTTAGAATAAATTATTCCGATTATGTTATCAATATTATCTTTATAAACAGGTATTCTGGAATACCCATCTTCAATTACTCTCTGAATAATAGTATCACGTGATTCATCAATATCTATAGCCATCATAAGATTTCTCGGCACCATAATTTCAGATGCGGTCTTATCGTTAAAGTCGAATATTTTTTCAATAAGCTGGTGTTCTGTTGAGTCAATAACTCCTGTTTTTCTGCCTTCTGAAATCAGAAATTTAATTTCTTCTTCAGAGTGGATATTTTCATCTTTTGACAGAGGATTAATTCCAAGCATTTTAAGAATTAAATTAGCACTTTTGTTCAATAACCAAATAAATGGTTTAAAAATCAGATAAAATATCTTTAATGGTTTTGCAAACCAAATTGTTATAGTTTTATAATTTTTAATTGCGATTGCTTTAGGTGCGAGTTCACCTATTGTAATAGTAAAATAGGTTATAATACCGAGACCTAATATCACAGACAAAGTATTAACAATTGGTTCGCTTAAATTGGTTTTAGCAAAAAGTGGGGCTAATGCTTTAACAAAAATATCTTCTCCAATCCAACCGAGCAAAAGATTTACAATAGTAATGCCTAACTGAGTTGAGGATATATATTTATCAAGGTTATTGATTATATCTTTAACATCTTTTACACCGGCTTTGCCTTGTTTCATCAATGCTTCAATTTCGGAACTTCTGACACGCACAATGGCATATTCAGTAGCTACAAACAAAGCATTAAAAAAAATTAAGAATAAAATTATTAATAATTCAAATAAAAACGACGAAGCACTTTCCATATATACTGGTAAAATTAAATAATATCAAAGGTTTGTTCAATTAAAATAAAAATCGGTAATATTTTCCGGAATGTATCGATAAATGATTTATTTAGTTAGAATCATTTTTTTTATGTCGGAGGAAGACTCAGTTTGCAGTTTATAAAAATAAATTCCGCTTGAAAGTTCGGGGTAATTCGCTGAATTAAACTCAACTGTATAGCTTCCTGCCGGCTGAACAGCATCTACTAATGTTGCTACTTCTTTTCCTGTCATACTATAAATTTTTAATGCCACTTGAGTAGATTTAAAAATTTTGTATGAAATAAATGTAGCCGGATTGAAAGGATTTGGATTATTCTGAAATAATTTAAATTCACTAATGCTCGTAATACCTGTTTTTAATTCTTCAGTAGAAATTTCATTGTTAGAATTATCAAAAAGTCCGATTTTAAAATAATATACACCATTTTCGTCAACTGCTTTTCTGTAAGAATAATCAAATATTTTTACTGAATCTTTTGTTGATTTTTTATCAAAACTTTCAAGAGCAATTTTATCAAGACGTTCAAATGAATTAGTACCGGGTTTTTTAACTTCAATAGTTATATAAGAAGTAATTGTCGGATTATAAATTCTCCAATATAATATTACATCACTTTTTTTGAATTTAACATCAAAAGCAGTAATCTTATCAGATTCCCTGCTTTGAGCATTCAGAGTGATTGGTATTAATATAAATAAAATTAAAAAATAGTAAATTCGTTTCACAGTTTATAAAAATATAAGTTATCTGTATTCTTCTAAATATTCAATTCTTTTTTGCAATTTTTCTTTTGGTACGAGTAATTTGTCTTTTCCAAAAATCGCTTCTTCCTGAGAGCTGAAGACGAGTTCATATTCATCACTCATTACAATTGCTTCTTCAGGGCATACTTCTTCACAAAATCCGCAAAATATACATCTTACCATATTTATCTCAAATTTAACAGGATATCTTTCTTTATCTCTTTCAGTTTCTCCTGCCTGAACTTCAATAGCCAATGCAGGGCAAACCCTTGAACATAAACTGCAAGCAACACATCTTTCCTGACCATTATCTTCCTGAACAAGAACCGGTCTGCCTCGGAAAGAAGCAGGTGGTGCCCATTTTTCCTCAGGATATTGTCTGGTAAATTTTGGTCTGAACATTTGTTTCCACGTTAATGCCAAACCTTTTATGATTTGAGGTATATAAGTCTTTTCTAATAATGTTAAATCTTTTTCTTTTATTATTGACATAAGTTAAATATAACTGAAATATTGTTATATGAATTCGAATTTTATTTTAAAAGCATCATTTTTTTTACTTCTGTGAAATTCCCTGAAGTTAATTTATAATAGAAAACACCGGAAGATAAATTGTAAGCAGTTGAATTGAAATCAACCGAATATTGTCCGCGTGTTAAATTATCACTTAATAAATTTGCAACTTCATTACCAAGAATATCATACACTTTCAATGTTGTAAATTGATTTTCTTTTATGCTGAAGTTAATTTTTGTACTCGGATTAAATGGATTTGGATAATTCTGACCGAGAGAATAAGATTCAGCAACAGAAGAAATATTGTTTATATTTGTAGTTCCTGCCGCAATATAAAAAGAGAGATCAGAATATTGTGAAATATTAGCTTCATTATAAACTCTGATTTTAATATGAGCAAAACCGTTAGTCGGACAGTTCATAGTAACATCCATAGTATCTTGCTGACCGGGAGCTAAAGTAATACCCGGGTCACCTTGCGGTGGAACGAGACTGATAAAACTTGCATAACAGAATCCATAGCAAATGGAAGAAGACCATTGAGCATTTGGAAGCTGGTCTAATGTTCTTTCAAGTCTAACAGTAATAGTTGAAGTACCTGTATTTTTAAACCAGGCATAAGAGTTATATTGTGCAGTAGCACTTGGATCAACAACGAGAGTATCCTCGCCCATTTTTTGAAAAACGAGCTGAGAATAAGAATTTGAAATAACGAACAGAGAAATTAATAATGTGAATAAAATTTTCATTTTTTATAAAAAATAGTTTAAATGTTTTAACAAATATAATGTATAATACACTATTAATCAAACACAAATTAAAGTAGAAAAATTTGATTTAAAGTTATAAATTTACAGACTTTAAGAGTAATTAATATATTGTTATTTTAAATTTATGACAGGTATAATTTTAGGTTCCGGATTACATAAAATGGTTGAAGAATTACAAAATCCGGAGGTCTTATATGAAAACAATGAAACATTTCATAAAAAAATGGTTATTAAAGCCAATTTTGAAGGAAAAGAAATACTTGTTTTCAAAGGAAGAAGCCATATTTATGAAGGTGCTAAAGAAAAGGATATAATTTCTAATATTTTGTTAAGTAAAAACTATAATGTTAAAAATTTAATTATAACCAATGCTGCAGGCGGAGTAAACAACTATTACAAAACTACTGATTTAATGCTTATAAATTCTCATATTAATAATAGTCTCGTAAAATTTTCAGGTTTAAAACCCGTTAATAATATTTATAATCCGGATTTGAATAAAAGAATTATCGAACTTGCAATCAAAAATAAAATCCTTCTCAGATGTGGTGTTTATTTTTCTTTGCTCGGACCCGTTTATGAAACTAAATCGGATATTAGAATTTTGAAAAAATTAAGAGTTGATGCGGTTGGTATGTCCACTGTTCCTGAAGTTCTTTTTTCAAAATTAAATAATATAAATTTTATAGGAATCTCTTGCATTACAAATTTAGTAAAAGAAAATCCCACCGGTATTTTGAATCATTCTGAAGTTGAAGAAACGGGATATAAGGCATACAATAAATTTTTAAAACTAATAAAACTTTTAGTAAAGGAATTATAATGATAACTGATACTCATTGCCATATTTATTATGATGAAATAAAAAGTGATATTGAAAATGTTTTGAAAAGAGCTGAAGAAACAGGAATAAAAAAAATTATTGTTCCTGCTGTTGATTTTAAAACTTCAATTGAGATTTTGGAATTAAGCGAAAAATATGAAATGATTTATGCATTGGTAGGAATTCATCCTACTGAAGTTGCTAAAACTAATGAGAGTGATTTAGATAAAGTTTTTGATTTATTGAAATATGAAAAAGTTGTAGGAATTGGAGAAAGCGGATTGGATTATTACTGGGACAAATCCGGAATAGATAAACAAAAAGAATTTTTTATAGCACATATAAATAAAGCAAAAGAAATTGGTAAACCAATAGTAATTCATACTCGTGATTCTACAAGTGACGCAATTGATATAATTAAGACTAATTATAATGAAAATCTCAAAGGACAGTTTCATTGTTTCAGTGGAACAATAGAAGAAGCAAAAATAATTTTGCAATTAAACGGATTTTATATATCCTTTTGCGGAAATATTACGTATAAGAATAATAAAGATTCTGAAGTTGTAAAATTTATTCCATCTGACAGGTTACTGTCTGAAACTGATTCACCTTTTTTAACACCAGTGCCTAACAGAGGAAAAACTAATGAACCGGCAAACATAATATACACTATTAAAAAAATTGCTGAGTTAAAAGAAATAGATGTAACAGAATTAACGAATAATTTATACAAAAACTCTGAGAAATTATTTTTTAATAAATAAAACTTTAAAATTTAATATAACGTAAAAAAATACTATATTTTAATAAATAGAAATTTTAATTTGTTTAACTAAATCAAAAAATTATGAACGATAACATACTCTTTAATCAGGATGGCGGTTATGGTAATTTTCCACCACCACCACCACCTCCTCCTCCACCAAACTTTAATCCACCACCACCACCTCCTCCCCCATCACAAGGCGGATATCAGGGGAATACAGGCGGTTCCGGAAGTGCGAGCACAAATGCGATAATTTCATTAGTTGCAGGAATTCTCTCCTGGATTGCATGTCCATTCATTCTTGGTATTGTTGCTTGGGTTATGGGTAAATCAGAATTAGGAAAAATTGAAAGACGTGAATCTTCTGCGGAAGGTAAAACGCTTGCAACAATAGGTATGTGGCTTGGTATTGCTAACGTTATCTTATCGGTTATAGGTGTACTTTTCTATATAATTTTTGTATTAATTATAGGAATAGCAAGTTTTTCAGGTATGAACTAACTTAAATAAAAATTTAATAAACTAAAAAGGGCGGAATGCCCTTTTTTTATATGAACCTAAAAATTAAAAGAATAAATCAGTAAATAAAGAATCCGTTTCCTGAATATAAAACAGAACATTCGGCAGGAATGGATTTAACCTCTGCAGAAAAAACAGTATTAAAAAAAGGTGAAAGTAAATTAATAGGCACAAATTTCATAATAGAACTTGAAGACGGGTATGAAGCTCAGGTAAGACCGAGAAGTGGGCTTGCTTTAAAAAACAAAATAACCGTTTTAAATTCACCAGGAACAATTGATGCGGATTACAGAGGTGAAGTTAAAGTATTACTTATAAATTTTGGAGAAGCAGATTTTGAAATTAATATCGGAGACAGGATTGCACAAATTATAATTTCAAAATATTCCAAAGCAAAGATTATTGAAGTTACTGAACTAACAGAAACCGTGAGAGGTTCCGGCGGTTATGGAAGTACGGGTTTAAAATAAAAAATGTCAGAAGGAATTTTAAATATAGTTACTACTCCTATCGGAAATTATGCTGATATGACTTTACGTGCATTGAGAATTCTAAAAGAATCTGATTATATAATTTGTGAAGAATATAAAGAGGCAAATAAACTATTAAAATTTTTTGAACTGGATAAAGAACTTTTCAGAATTAATGAGCATAATGAAGAAAATATTGATGAAGAAATTATTAATAATCTTTTGACAGGTAAAAAAATCTCACTAATAAGCGATGGGGGTACTCCCCTGTTTGCAGATCCGGGAAATTACCTCTTACATAGATGCATTGAATTAAATATAAAAGTTGATTTTATTGGTGGTGCAAATTCTGTATTAACTGCTGTAGTTTTGTGTGGGTTTAATATTTCAAGATTCAGATTCGTCGGATTTTTATCCCCAAAAAATGATATAAGAAAAAAAGAACTTGATAAACTAAAATTTGAAGACAGAGTATTAATAATACTGGATGCACCTTACAGACTTATACAAATGATAACAGATTTAAAAAATATAATGCCGGAAAGAAATATTTTTCTCGGTTGTAATCTGACTTCTAATGATGAGAAACAATTCAGAGGAACTGCCGAGAATATATTGAATTTATTGGAAGAAAATTACAAAGCAGAATTTGTTTTAATTTTAGATAAAATTAATTCTAAAAAAAATGATAACAATATTTGAGTATAACAATATAAATGGATGTATTCAGGTTGAAGATAACAGTCTTAAAGCTTGGGACAGAAATGGTAACGATATAGTGTGGATTGATATACAGGATGAATCAAGCGAAACGATTGCGGCTTTTCTAAAAAATAATTTCAATTTCCACCCTCTTGTTGTTGAAGATGCATCAAAATATTCAGATGTAAATAAAAAATATCATTTACCAAAAGTTGAAGATTTTGAGGAATATGTTTTTATAGTTTTTAATTCTATTGAAAAAACCGGAGATGCAAAATTTAAAGTGATACCTTTAAGTTGCTTTCTCGGTCATAATTTTCTAATCACTATTCATACGGAAAAGTTAACAGAGCATATATTATTAAAACTGAAGGAAGGATATTTTAAAAACGCTATGAAAAAAGGCGTTGATTATTTTCTTCATATTATTCTGGATGAAATTGTTGATAAATATTACCCCATTTTAGATGGATTTGAGGCAAAAATTGATTACGTTCAGGATGTTATTTTTAAAAGAAACCCAAGTAATAGAACACTTATCGAGATAATGAATTTGAAAAAACAACTTGTCGAATTAAGACGAATTGCATTTTATCAAAAAGAGGTATTATTCAAGGTTACTCGAGGGGATATTGACCTGATCACGGAAAGTGAATCAATTTATTACAGGAATGTTTATGACCATTTGGTGAGGGTTTCTGATTCAGTTGAAAGTTATAGAGATTTAATTACCGGATTAATGGATTCTTATTTATCAATAGTAAATAATAGATTAAGTGAAATCACTAAAGTCCTTACAATTATAGCAACTATAGTCCTCCCCTTAAACCTAATTACAGGTGTTTATGGAATGAATCTTATAGATTTGCCTTTTGCAGATTCTCATTTAGGTTTTTATTTTGTTTTAATGTTAATGTTTATCGTGATTATGATAATGCTATTGTGGTTTAAAAGAAAGCAATGGATTGATTTAAAACGTGAATTTTAGATAAAATTAATACTTTTTTCAGCATATATATCCCATTTGTCGGTTTGATTTGAATTGAGTGTCGCCATAAAATTAGGTATATTTGTTGGTGAAAGTCAGTTATAAAAAAAGTGGTGTAGATATTGCAAAAGGTGATAAATTAGTAGATATCATTAAACCCGTCGTTAGAAAAACTTTCACTTCAAATGTAATCAGTGGAATCGGAAATTTTGGTGCTTTTTATCAAATTCCACTAAAAAAATTCCGAAATCCTGTTTTTGTATCCTCAGTTGATGGGGTTGGAACAAAACTTAAAATTGCCTCCGAAATGGGTATTTTTAACACAATCGGAGAAGATTTAGTTAATCATTGTGTAAATGATATAGCAGTTTGCGGTGCAGTTCCAATGTATTTTATGGATTATTATGCGACAGGAAAACTTAATGTTAAAAATGCTACTGAAGTTATAAATGGTTTGGCAAAGGCATGCAAAGAAAATAATTGTTCTTTAATTGGCGGTGAAACAGCAGAAATGCCTGGTTTATATTCAGGAGAAGATTTTGATTTAGCAGGCAGTATAACAGGAATAGTTGAAAAGAAAAAGATTTTAGACAAGAAGAATGTAAAAAAAGGTGATGTATTAATAGGTTTAGAATCAACCGGACTACATACTAACGGATATTCACTTGTAAGAAAAATTTTTAATTCAAAAAAAGATTATAATAAATATTATGATGAATTTGATAATATTCTTGGGTATGAATTATTACAAATTCACAGATCATATCTGAATATTATTCAGGATGTATCAAGCAAATTTAAAATAAATTCCATTTCTCATATTACCGGAGGCGGAATAGAAGGAAATACAAAAAGAGTAATTGGAAAAAATCAAACGCTCAATATAAACTGGAAAAGTTGGAACAGACCTGAAATTTTCAAATTAATTCAGAATAAAGGTAATGTTGATGAAAAAGATATGAGAAAGACTTTTAATCTTGGAATAGGATTGATATTTATAGTAAATAAAAATTCAGCAAATAAAATTTTTGAATATCTGATAAAGAAAAATGAATCACCATACATAATCGGAGAAATTAAATAATTAAATATAACAGGAGAATTAAAAATGGAAGTATTTGAAAAAGATAAAATAGATCTTGATACAGGAAAAATTAGTGAAAATGGTTTTAAAGATGTAAAAATAAAACCTCAACACGTTCAGGATGTACTCAGAGAAAGAATGCTTGTTGATGGATTTGATGTTACTGTTGATCTTGAAAAATCACAGGGTTCTTATTTGTATGATTCGAAACATAACCGTAAACTTTTAGATTTTTTTACGTTTGTGGCTTCTAATCCTATAGGTATGAATCACCCAAGACTCAACAATGAAGAGTTTATCGAAAGAATAGGTAAAGTTGCTTTAAACAAACCTTCTTTGTCAGATATATATGCACATGAACAGGCACAGTTTGTATATACATTTTTTAATATTGCCGTTCCTGATTATTTCAAGTATGCTTTTTTTATAGAAGGCGGAGCATTAGCAGTTGAGAATGCATTGAAAGCAGCATTCGATTGGAAAGTTCTGAAAAACTTTAAAAAAGGTTATAAAACTGAAAAAGGTCATAAAGTAATTCATTTTAAAGAAGCATTTCACGGCAGAAGCGGATATACGCTTTCACTTACAAATACAGACCCGACGAAAACGAATTATTATCCAAAATTCGATTGGCCAAGAATTACAAACCCTAAGATGAAATTCCCCATCGAAAATCATCTTGATGATGTCATAAAACTTGAGGAAATGGCAATCAGCGAAATTAAACAGGCAATTGCTGATAACAAAGATGATATTGCTTGTATGATTTTAGAACCGATACAAGGTGAAGGTGGAGATAATCAGTTCAGAAAAGAATTTTTTGTAAAGCTCAGAGAAATATGTGATGAAAATGAAATATTGCTAATTTTAGATGAAGTTCAGACGGGAATCGCTTTAACCGGTAAATGGTGGGCACATCAGCATTATGTCCAGCCGGATTTAATTTCATTCGGTAAAAAAACACAGGTTTGTGGAGTGTTATCAACAGGAAGAGTAGATGATGTTGAAGAAAATGTTTTCAGAAAACCAAGCAGAATTAATTCTACTTGGGGTGGAAATATAGTGGATATGGTAAGATTCAGTGAAATTTTGAAAATCATTAACGATGAGAATTTGGTAGAAAATTGTGCAAATATGGGAAATTATTTACAAAAGAAATTGGTTGATTTAACCGGGAAATACGAAGGAATTACTTCAAATGCAAGAGGTTTAGGACTTTTTTGTGCTTTTGATTGTAAAGATGGTGAAATGAGAAATAAAGTAACTTCAAAAGCCCTCGAAAATGGACTTATGATATTAGGTTGCGGTTCTCAATCTATAAGATTCAGACCTCCAATTAACGTGACAGAATCTCAAATAGATGAGGGTATAAATATTTTAGATGATGTTTTATCAAAAATTTAGTATTTTTGTTTAAACTAAGTTTAAATAAAGATAACTAAAATTTTTAAAATTGATACCAGAAGACGTAAAAAAAATATTCATAAAGTATTTAAAAGAAAACGCTCATAGGATAACTAATGAGCGTTTTTTAATTTTAGATGGTGCATTAAATATTGAAGGTCATTTTGATGCTGATGAATTATATTTTAAGCTTAAAAATGAATACATAGACGTTTCAAGAGCTACTGTTTATAAAACCCTTGAACTAATGAGCGAATGTGGAATTCTGTATAAGCATAATTTCAAAGGTGACAGAACAAGATATGAAACTAAATATGGCAGGAATAATCATTATCATATTATTTGTGTATCATGCAAAAANNAAAATTTGTCGTGAGAATAATCTGAACCCTGTAGAACATACATTACAGGTATTTGCCACTTGTAAAGATAAAAATCATTGTGACCATTTTTCAGAAAACGAGAAAAAAGTTTATAATATTCAGACAAAATGAGAAGTGCATCCGAATTAAAAATTGGTGAAAAAGCCATTATAAGTGATATAGATAATTCAAATCCATCCGCAAGAAGGATACTTGAAGTTGGTTTCACTCCAGGTGAAGAAATTGAACTTCTTTTCAAACCGGTATTCGGAGATCCATTAGGATTTTCAATTCGCGGAACACTGATAGCCGTCAGGTCATCAGAAGCCAAATGTATTTTAATTTAACTTTTTTCTTTAAATGCTTACCGAAACTGATAACAAAATACCTTTAATTACTTTATTAGGACATCCAAATTCCGGTAAGACTACCCTATTCAATTATCTAAGCGGTAAAAAATATAAAACAGTAAACTATCCCGGTTCTACAGTAGAATATTCTATTTCAAGAGTGTTAAGCAGATTTGAGTTTAATGCAAATATTCTCGACTCACCGGGTATTATCAGTTTGATTCCCTGTTCTCCTGATGAGAAGTTGTCAGTTAATTATGTTTATAATCACCCAAAGCATGGGAAAACTGATTTAGCTGTCGTAACGCTTGATGCGAGTCAGTTATCAAGACAGTTATTATTAGTGAAGCAATTAATTGAATGTAATTTCAAAGTTATCATTGCTTTAACTATGCTTGATATATTAAATAAAAAAGGTTTAGATATCTCAGCAGAAAAGCTCTCTGAACTAACCGGCTGTGATGTTGTAAAGATTGATGGTCGTGATGGTGATGGTATTGATGAACTCTTGAAAATAATCAAAGAGAACATTAATAAAATTAATGAAAACAATGTAAAACATTCACTTAAAAATTATGATTCGGCTAAGATTATTCAACTGTATTCAGATATTGAAAAAATTGAAAAAGAAGTTTTATTCTCCATCGAACCGTTAACCGGTGAAAATGAATTAATCCATATTGAAAATGTAAATAAAAAACTTACAGTTTTAAATAATTATAAAAATAACGGTCATAGGAAAATTGATAAAAACACTATATCAATTGATAGATTTGTTCTGCATAAATTTTGGGGATTAATAATTTTTATTGCTGTAATGAGTTTAACGTTTACTTCAATTTTCTGGCTTGCTGCACCTTTAATGGATTTGGTGGATACTTTTTTCGGTAATTTATCAGAAATAGCTTCCAATGTTCTTGGAAATAATCTCTTAAGTGATTTGGTGTCTAACGGTTTGATTGCAGGGCTTGGCTCAGTATTAGTATTTGTTCCTCAGATAGTTATTTTATTCCTTATTCTTGGTTTGCTTGAAGATTCCGGATATCTCGCACGTGGTGCTATGTTACTTGATAAACCACTGGCAAAAATTGGTCTTAACGGAAGGTCTTTTGTCCCTATGCTATCAGGTTTTGCTTGTGCAATCCCTGCAATAATGGCTACGAGAACTATTCAAAACAGACGTGAAAGATTTTTAACGATTTTCATAATTCCACTTATGAGCTGCAGTGCAAGACTACCGGTATATGCTTTACTCCTTGCATTTTTAATACCACAGGATAAACCATTTATTGCAGGTCTGGCTTTAACCGCAATTTATATTTTCAGTATTTTAAGTTCACTCATTATTGCAGGTGTTGTTAACAAATTTACTAAGCGAATTAAATCAATTAATGACAACAGTTCTTTTATAATTGAACTGCCAACTTATAAAAAACCTAAGATTGATACAGTTCTTAAAAATACTTTTAAGAATGCCAATCAGTATGTAAAAAAAGCGGGACCTGTAATTTTAGTTTTATCTCTTATACTTTGGTTCTTAACTACTTTCCCTCAGCAAAATCAAGAAGATTTATCTGTTAATAAAATTTCAAGTACTGAACTTGTTTTGAATGCGACGTCTCCATTTGCATTAATAAATTCTGATACAATAAAAAATCAAAATTCAGGAGAAGAAAATTCTGATTCAGAATCTGAAACAGAATATGACCTTTCAAAATCTTATGCAGGAATGATCGGGAAAATTATTGAACCGGTTATGATTCCGCTTGGCTTAGACTGGAGAGTTGGAGTTTCATTAATCGTAACATTTTCAGCACGTGAAGTTTTTGTCAGCTCAATGGCATTAATTTTTAAAGTTACAGAAGATGAAGACGAAGGAAAATTTCAGGAAGGAATTTTAAATTCAATGAGAGAAGCAAAAAATGAAGCAACCGGCCAACAGTTATTTACAACTGCTACGATTGCAGGGTTAATAGTATTTTTTGTGTTTGCAATGCAATGTCTCTCAACTGTAGCAATTTCCAAAAAAGAAACCGGCGGTTGGAAAATTCCGATTTTACAAGTTGTAGTATTTACAGGATTGGCTTATGTTATGGCTTTTATAACTGTTCACGGACTGAAGCTGATAGGCATATCATAAAGTTTTAAACATTAAATCTGAAAAATACTATATCACCGTCTTTCATTAAATATTCTTTGCCTTCAATTTTTAATAATCCTTTTTCTTTTACAGCCGCTTCTGAACCGAGAGAAATTAAATCATCATATTTCATAATCTCGGCACGAATAAAACCTTTTTCAAAATCTGTATGAATAACTCCTGCTGCCTGAGGTGCTGTATATCCATCGGGTATTGTCCATGAATGAACTTCTTTTTCACCGGCTGTGAAAAAAGTAATTAAATCTAAAAGTTTGTATCCTTCTTTTATTAATCTGTCAAGACCTGATTCTTCTAAACCCAATTCTTTAAGAAATTCTGCCTTTTCTTCAGTGCTTTCAAATTGAGCAATTTCAGATTCAATTTGAACTGATAATATTAAAAATTCTGCTTTTTCTTTAGCAGCAATATTTTTAACTATCTCAGAATATTTATTACCTTTTGAAGATTTATCATCCACATTGGCTACATACAGAACGGGTTTGTCTGTTAATAATTGTAAACCTTTAATTATTTTTTTATCATCTTCGCTGAGCGTTTCAGTAAAATATTTTGCAAGTCTCGAGTTTTCTAAATGTGATTTAAGTTTTTCAAGAAGCTCATTTTCCGAAATTATTTTTTTATCGCCGGTTTTAAGAGATTTCTGATTTCTCTCAATTCTTTTTTCCAAAGATTCGAGGTCTTTGATTATTAATTCCGTTTCGATTATTTCTATATCATTTGCCGGATCAACTTTCCCATCAACGTGAATTATATTATCATCATCAAAACATCTGACAATGTGAACAATAGCATTTACTTCTCTTATATGAGAAAGGAATTGATTGCCAAGACCTTCACCTTTCGAAGCACCTTTTACAAGTCCTGCGATATCAACAAATTCAAATGTTGAAGGAATAGTTTTTTTAGGGTTAAACATTTCCACAAGTTTATCCATTCGGGAATCAGGAACTATTACAGAGCCGATATTAGGATCAATAGTACAGAAAGGATAATTTGCAGCTTCTGCATTTTGAGAAGAAGTTAAAGCATTAAAAAGAGTTGACTTACCGACATTTGGCAGACCAACTATACCACACTTAAGAGACATATACTGTTATTTAAGAATAATTTGAATAATAAAAAATATAGAGTTGCAAAAATTATCGGAATGGTTAAGTTATCGTCTATATCAAAAGGGATATACTCAGAAAGACAGGTTACAATTAATGTAAAAATTGCAATTGAATATTCAGTGAATGAATAATCAAATTTCGGAGTTAAAAAAATTACGAATAAACCGGAAATAAAAAAAGCAAGACTTCCTTCGAGTGTTTTATTTTTAATATGTATTTTCCCGAAATTTTTTCCATAAAGAGCAGCAGCAGTATCAGACACAGTCATAATTAAAATTGCCATCACTGCAATAATTTTTGGAAAAAATATAATGAGTATAAGACAAGAACAAAGAAGACAGGTGGAACCTGAGAATACTAATCCATTTTTTTCAATTTCGTGATGTCTGAGAATTTTTCCAAAGAGTTTTAAAAAAATTTCATTGAATTTAGGGCTGAAGTATCTTAATAAATCAAGTGAGATAGATATCAAAAACATCAATCCTATTATTGGAAGTGTTACATCCTTTGAACTGAACCAATAAAAAATAGCAATACCTGAAGAGGACAGATGAATCAGTTTCCTTTTCAGTTCATTTTCAATTGATATTTTTTTATCGACAGGCTCCATAAAAAAAACAATTTTTACCTGTTACAGTAAAAATTGTTTTTGTAAATATTTAAATTTTAATTCAGTTAGCTAAAGCAATTTCACCGGGATTAAAAGATTTATCTTCTTTAGATTTCTTTTCTTTACCGTTGTCTTTTAAATTAACTACTTTTTGAATATCATCATCATTTACTACAGGTGGTAAAGTTTCACCGCGAAGTACCATATCAATTTCTTCTGAGTCTAAAGTTTCTCTTTCAAGAAGTATTAATGATAGTCTGTGAAGTTTCTCGATATTTGTATTTAAAATTCTTTCAGCATTATCCATTCCCCCACCAACAATTTTTTTAATTTCTTCATCAATAAGGATTTGTGTGGATTCAGAATAATTTTTTGAATGAGAAATATCTTTTCCGAGAAAAACTTCTTCCTGTTTGCTTCCATATTTTAGAGGACCAAGTTTTTCAGACATACCAAAATCACATACCATTTTTCTTGCAAGGTCAGTAGCTCTTTCAATATCATTTGAAGCACCGGTTGTAAGTTCATTAAATACAATTTTTTCAGCCGCTCTTCCACCCATTGCGTAAGCAATCATTGCTTCCAAATATTCTTTTGAATACGAATGTTTCTCGTCTATTGGTAAATATGTAGTCACGCCTAATGCTCTTCCACGAGGAATAATCGTTACCTTATGTACAGGATCAGCTTCGGCTATCATTTTTGCTACAAGCACATGTCCTGCTTCGTGATATGCAGTTGTTTTCTTTTCATGTTCAGAAATTATCATGCTTTTTCTTTCAGTTCCCATAAGTACTTTATCTTTTGCATTTTCCATTTCTCTCATCGTTACCATATCAGAGTTTTTTCTCGCTGCAAGAAGAGCTGCTTCATTCACAAGATTTGCCAAATCAGCCCCTGAAAATCCCGGGGTTCCTTTCGCTATAACATCAAGTTTAACATCTTTACCCAATGGAATTTTTCTTGTGTGTACTTTTAAAATACCTTCCCTACCCTTTACGTCAGGTCTGTCAACAACTACTTGTCTGTCAAATCTTCCCGGTCTTAATAATGCAGGATCTAAAATATCAGGTCTGTTTGTAGATGCAATAACAATAACCCCATTGTTCTGTTCAAATCCATCCATTTCAATCAATAATTGATTCAGCGTTTGTTCTCTTTCGTCATGTCCACCGCCTAAACCGGCACCACGATGACGACCGACTGCATCAATTTCATCAATGAATATAATACAAGGAGAATTTTTCTTTCCTTGTTCAAATAAATCTCTCACTCTGGAAGCCCCGACACCAACGAACATTTCAACGAAATCAGCACCGCTGATTGAAAAGAAAGGAACACCGGCTTCACCTGCAACAGCTCTTGCAAGTAAGGTTTTTCCTGTTCCCGGAGGACCGAGTAATAAAACACCTCTCGGTATTTTACCGCCAAGTTTTTGAAATTTCCCGGGTGATTTAAGAAACTCAATAATTTCCTGAAGTTCCTGCTTAGCTTCATCAGCACCTGCTACATCCTGAAAAGTTATTTTTGGAGCACCTTCGTTTAATAGTTTTGCTTTTGATTTTCCGAATGAAAAAATATTTCTTGAACCATTTGCACCGCCTTGCATTCTTCTCATTATAATAATCCAGAAAAGAATTATCAAAATCCACGGTAATGCTCCGAGTATAGGACCAATCCAACCACCATCATCTTTTTCTATTGAAATATTTACGCCTGCTTCATTCCAAGATTTCAAAACTGCATCATCAATATTTGAATATGGAAGAAAAAGATTAAATTTATCAATTGTGAAAATCCTTCCGCCTACATCAATTGCTTCAGGAGTTTTTAATTTTCCAAAAAATTCATAATTGTTTTCAGCTTTTTTGATAACGGCTGATTCAATTTTTTTATCAGCTAAAAAAGTCTGATACTGGTTAAAAGAAATTTCGGAAAATTTAGTGTCTGAACCCTTTGTATAAATCATAATCAGAAAGAAGCCGATAAGAATGGCACTCCAGCCTAATACAATTTTGAATACTCTGTTCCAGTTAAATTCATCACCGGGTTTACCGGGTTTAATATTTTTATTATCGTTTGACATAATTTTAGTTCATAAGGTAAATACCTTTTAAATTTCTGAATTTTTGTGCGTAGTCTAAACCATAACCCACGACAAATTTGTTTTCAATATCAAATCCAACGTAGTCAAGTTTAAAGTCTATATTTGAAACATCTGATTTGTGTAATAAAGTTGCTACTTTAACAGAACTTGGACTGTGTTTTTTTACAAGATTGATTAAATATTTAATAGTCAATCCAGTATCTACGATATCTTCAACAATTAATACATTTTTACGATAAATTTCACAGTTTAGTTTCTTTAAAACATTAATTTTTCCGGAAGATGTTTTAGCGTTTCTATAACTTGATAGTTTTATAAAATCAATTTCAACATCAACTTTTAGATGTTTAATTAAATCGGAGCAAAACATAAATGCACCGTTTAATACACAAATAACAACTAAATTTTTATTTTTAAAATCCCTATTTATTTTTAAGCCTAACTCTGCAACTCGTTTCTGAACTGCTGAAGCACTGATAAATCTGGTTAATTTCATTTTGACAGGAAAAAATCATTAATATATTAAAAAACCCACTGAGCCATAGAGACTACAAGTGGGTTACAATTTAAGAGAGAATAAATTAATTATTCTCTTCGTCAATCATCCTTTTGTTTTTTCTGACGGCTCTTTCTTTTTCCATCTTCTTTTCGACTGAAGGTTTCACAAAAAACATTCTTCTTCTGAATTCTTTTAAAACACCTGATTTTTCGTATTTCTTTTTGAATCTTTTCAGTGCTTTATCAACAGATTCGCCTTCTTGAACGATAACTTTGAACAATTGAATTACCTACTTTCTTTATATTTTCCTATAAAATATTGAAAATATTGTATTTTTTCAATGGAAATAATTGTGAGAATATGGATTTATAACACAATTATCCAAAACAATTTTTTTGATGTTAAAACAAACTAAAATTTATCGACTTTAAAAGAATTTATTTAATTCTATTTATCAATCCCTAATTTTATTTTTCTATTAAATCAATCTTTTAAACAAATCAAAGTTTATTATTTATTTAAATAGTGCTAAGATTTTTTATTTTTTCTGTATTATTTGTGTAATTCGATTAATTCGTGGTAATTCGTGGTGAAGAATTTTATATTATTTTGGACAGTTTTGTATAAAATTTCTTAGATTTGATTGGTTCTGAATTTGGAAATTATTTATAAGGGGTTTGGAGGAAGCGGTTTGCGGAGGTGTGGGAGTTGTCAAAATTTTCCAATGATAAGACTTTTTTGTATGCGTTAATGGCATTATCCCTTTCACCGAGTTTATCATAATACATCCCCAAAAGTAGATAGTTATATGCTGTGTATGCATCAGGTTTTATACCGTTAGCATCTGAGATTTCATTCAATTTTTGTATATAAGGATAAGCTTCAGCTATTCTTCCTAACTCACTTAAAGATAAAGCGATATAGTAGTTTCCTTCACGCTTTAGATTAATAATATTATAACCAGCTAAATTACTATCCGATTTAAGAATTATCCCATTCCAAGTCTTATAAACTGAATCCCATAATCCCCTTCTTGTATATGACCTGGCTAAATATCTTTCGAATAACGAATTATTTGGAAATTTGTTTAACAATATTCGCGAATGTTTTTCTGCCTCTTCAAAATTTTTTTCATAATTTAAATATAAATATACTAATATACTCCTCGCTTCATTTTTTGCAAATCGTGAATTATCTGCTGCATCTTGTATCTGAAACAATCCTTTTGATTTATTTCCTGATGGAAACAATATCATTAATGGTTTCACAAACGGATATTTATCCGGTACGTATTCCGCAAAATAATTATATAAACCAATTCCAAAGGAAATGTCTTTATCATTTGGGTTAAGTTCACTTGCAGTTCCAAATAAATTTAATGCTTCCCGACCGTCTTCTGCTGCTTTTAACCAACTATCTCTCATACTTCTCACTAATCCACGATAGCCAATAGCACCGCCTTTATAAAACAATGCTGTGAAATCATTATCGTTTTTATCTAAAATTTTATCTGTTACTTCTATCACTTTATCGACTGATTTTATAAAATTTGCATCGTTTGATTCATTTTCCTTATCTAAATTTATTTTCCACCATTCTATTATCATTTTAAAAAAATATCCCTGTGGGTTTTCAGGGTTTTTTAAAATTATCTCATCAAAAATCATCGTTGCTGAATCAAACTTTATATCGTAAATATAATTTATACCTTTTTCAAGATTTGGATCGCTATTTTGAGAATGTGATTTTTCCTGAAAACTAAAAATATATATTATTAATATTAAAAAACTAAATTGTCTCATTATAATTAAAAATACAAATTTTCCCTTCTAAGTTTGATTTAATAATAAATCTTATTTAATTTGTTTCATAATTTTGTTAACTCTTTTATCTGACTTTTAGTTTTGTAAATTTAAAAATAATTTTGAAAATGTTACAAAAACCTAAAGGAACTTTTGATATATTACCTGATGAATTATATAAAAGAAATTTTATTTATAATCTAATCAGAGAAACATTAAGTTCATTTAATTTTAAAGAAATTCTGACACCGGTTTTCGAATCAACCGAACTTTTCAAAAGAGGTATAGGCGAAGAAACAGATATCGTATCAAAAGAAATGTATTCTTTTAATGAAGATAAATTTACTTTGAGACCGGAACTTACAGCACCTGTTATAAGAGCATATTTAGAAAACAGTTTATATAATGAATCCCCAGTTAAAAAATTATTTTACATTAGTAATCTGTTCAGAGCAGAGCGACCACAAAAAGGAAGATATAGAGAGTTTTGGCAATTTGGTGCGGAGATAATCGGAAGCGATGATATTTTATCTGATGCAGAAATTATTTTAATTCCTGATTTGATTTTGAAAAAACTTGGGATTAATGACTTTGTAGTTAAGATTAATAATATCGGGAACACCGAAGAAAGAACAGAGTATGTATCAGACTTGAAAACATACCTTTTGAAATTTGAAAATGAACTATCGGAAACAAGTAAAATCAGACTTTATAAAAATCCTTTGAGAATATTAGATACGAAAATTGAAAAAGAAAAAGATATTTTAGTAAATGCACCTTTAATAAAAAATTATCTTAAAGCTGAGACCAAAGAAAAATTTGAAAAGCTTTTAAATATTTTACAAAAACTAAATGTAAACTTTGAACAAGATGATAAACTTGTAAGAGGGTTAGATTATTATTCGCAGACAACTTTTGAGTTTCAGTCAACAAAGCTCGGCTCTCAAAATGCTATTTTAGGTGGTGGAAGATATGATAAACTTATTGAACTGCTCGGCGGAAAGCCGACACCGGCAATAGGTTTTGCAATGGGCATTGAACGACTTCTTATAATTTTAGAAGAAAATAATTTTACATTTCCAAAACAAAAAAATCCCGATATTTACATAATCACATCAGGTGAAGCGGCAAAATTATATTCATTAAATATAACAAACGATTTAAGATCGAACGGAATTATTACAGAAACTGATTTGCTAAACCGAAGTATTAAATCTCAAATGAAAGAAGCTGACAGATTAAAATCAAAATTTGTTTTAATTTTAGGTGATAATGAATTATCTTCAGGAATTGTAAAATTGAAAAAAATGGATACAGGAAATGAGACAGATGTTGAACTTAATAAAATTGAAAAAATAAAAGAACTAATTACAAATTGATAATGATATTAATAATGATTTAACATGAAAAAACTGAATAAATAAATGAGAACAAAATCAGTTAGACCAGAAAAAACCAAATTTGAATATCTTTTGAATATATCAAATCAATTTGATAATTTGAAAGGTCTTGATTATATTTTATTTGATTTTCAGACAACAAAAGAATTTGTAACATATGAATATATAATAAGCGTCATAGTAAAACATTCACCGGAAAAGAAAAACCTGATTTTCAAAATAGAAGGACTTTCTGCTCCTATAGTATCATTTTCAAATTCAGGAAATGCCGGATTTCAATACAAATTATTTGAAAACCCAAAATCAGATTATGAAATTACATTTGTAAATAATAAAAGAGTAAAAAATATTTTCACTATAAGACTTGATAAGGATGATTTGAGAATTAAAAAATCTCCATCCGGAAAATTTATTAATATAACAATAAATTAATGTATCCAAAACTTTTTGAAATAGGACCTGTTCCTGTATATAGCTATGGATTAATGCTTGGAATAGCATTTTTAATAGCCAATTCACTTTTATCAAAAGAGTTAAAAAGGAATAATATGGATGAAGGTATTGGTCCATCCGTAACATTTATAGCTCTCATAGCAGGTCTTTTAGGATCTAAATTGTTTTACATACTAGAAGAATGGAATTTCGGAAGCGGAATATCATTCTCAGCCATGCTTAAACCGGATATATTATTTTCACCATCCGGGCTGACTTTCTACGGAGGATTGATATGTGCGACAATTTCATTATTTATATTTTGCAGAATAAAAAAAATTCAGGTGTTTAATTTATTTGATATGCTTGCACCCGGAGTTGCCTTGGCATATGGAATTGCAAGAATTGGATGTCATTTGTCAGGAGATGGAGATTATGGAATAGCAGTGAATGGGACAATGTGGGAATTTATTGGATATTCTTATGCAAATGGAACGATACCTACCGCTCCCGGCGTTTTAGTTCATCCTACTCCTTTATATGAACTCACCGTTGCCGTTATTATATTTTTATTTTTATGGAATATGAGGACAAAAAAGAAATTTACAGGAGAGATATTTGCTTTTTATTTAATATTAACCGGACTATCAAGATTACTTGTAGAATTTATAAGATTAAACCCACTTGTAATATTCGGCTTATCACAAGCACAATTGATATCAATTGGAATGATAATAATAGGCATTTTGATATTTATATTAAAATCAAACAGAGAGAAAAAAGTTTAGAACATACTTATAATTTAATTCCTTGAAAAAGATTTAAATTATTGGTATTTTTGGAGTTATAGAAAAAATATGAAAAGAACATTTCAACCAAGCAACAGAAAAAGAAAAAATAAACACGGTTTCAGAGAGAGAATGTCAACCAAAAATGGCCGTAAAGTATTATCAAGAAGACGTGCCAAAGGAAGACATAAACTTACAGTAAGCGACGAATATACAAGAGATAACAGGTAAATTTTATGAAACCCGTGATATCAAATGGGAATGTTTATAAAAAAACATTACCAAAAATTGAAATTATCAAAGGGTTTGAAAAATTTAAAAATGTTATTTTTAAATCTCGTAAAATTTCCACAGAGAATTTTAAAGTTTATTTAAATTTAGAACTTTTAAAAGATTGCCCACCAGATTTTCCGGTAAAGGTGGGCTTTTTAATTTCTAAGAAACACTTTAAATTAGCTGTTAAAAGAAATTACCTCAAAAGGATTCTGAAAGAATTATATAGAAAAAATAAATCCTTATTGGAAATTCCTACCGGATATCAGGTTAATCTTGTTTTTACTTTTTCTGACCTTGCACTTGAAAATGAAAAAAGATATTCTAATCTGAACTATACTGATTCTATTATTGAGTTTACTGATTTGATGCGTGAAATAAATAAATTTCTTAAGAAATGAAATTAACAACACCGTTTATTCTATTGATTAAGTTTTATAAGTTTGCCATCTCCCCTCTCTTCCCGGCAAGCTGTAAATATTATCCTTCTTGCTCTCAATATGCAATTGAATCACTACAAAAACGAGGTCTGATAACCGGTATGTTTCTTAGCGTTAAAAGAATTTTAAAATGTAATCCTTTTTCATCAGGTGGTTTTGATCCTGTTCCTCTAAAACATAAAAATAAGAATTTATAATTATAAATGGATAAAAAAACTATATCAGCTTTTGTTTTAATTGGGTTAGTATTAATAGGCTGGCTTTATTGGACTTCTTCTCAACAACAAAAACTTCAACCGCAGAAACAAAATGATACAACTTCTCAAGTAGTAACTCAAACTGATACTTCTGCAACAACTACTCAAAATTTAAAAAGTAATACTGATACGATAACTATCAGACAAGATACAATAAAAAATGATTCTTTAAAAAAGGATTTTAGTACTTATTCAAATGAATTCGGAAGTCAGTTTTACAATAAATCAATTAAATTTCAGACTGATATCAATGCCTTGCAAAGAAAAAATATAATTATAGAAAATGAAGTTGCAATAATGGAATTTACTGATTTTGGAGGAACTCTTGAAAAATACACAACTAAAAAATTTAACACATGGGACGGAGTTCCGGTACAGTTGGTGGATTGGAAACGCGGAAAAGAGCTTCACTTGATATTTACTTCAAAAGACGGAAAACTTGTAAACACAAGAGATTTGGTCTTTTCTTCAACTTATTCCGAATGGCAAAAAGTAGATTTAACAAAAGATTCCAGTTTTAAACTGACATATGTTTTGAATATTGATTCTGCCGGTTCACAACAGATTAAAGTTACTTATACATTTTTTAAAAATTCCTATGAATTTGACGCACAATATGAATTTGTAAATTCAAATTTATTTATTGCCGATGCTAAATATCAGTTAGTTTGGGGCAGTTCATTGAATTTAACTGAGTTCCGCAGTACTGAAGAAGCAAGTTTTGAACAGGCGTATGCTTATATGGGTGCAGAACTTGCCGATCTTGATGCTGAAGATTTTAATCAAGAATATAAAGCTGATTATAACGGGAATACTGACTATGTTGCTACAAGAAATAAATATTTCGGTATATTCCTTATTCCGGAAAGCAGAAAAGGTGATGGAGCGTATCTTACAGGATATAAAATCCCCCTCAAAGATGAAGGTTTAAGAAAAGAATATTCCATTGCTTTGAAAATGGATATCAAAAATGATAAAGTAAATTCCGACAAGTTTATAATACTTTTGACACCGATTGATTATAATATTTTAAAAAGTTACGATAGAGAGCTGCAATTAGTTAACCGATTCCCTCTTGATTTTATCGTTAGACCAATCGCTCAATGGTTTATTATTCCATTCTTCACATTTTTACATAATTTTATTCCGAATTATGGTGTTGTTATTATAATTTTTGCACTTGTATTAAAAATTTTGTTGAATCCATTGACAAAAAAACAAATGGATTCTATGAAAAGATTGGGTGAATTAAGTCCAAAAATGACTGCGATTAGAGAAAAGTTTAAAGATGACCCGGTGAAGATGAATGAGCAGATTATGAAAATGTATAAGGAAGAAAAGATTAACCCAATGGGTGGATGTATTCCTATGTTATTGCAGTTGCCTATTCTTTATGCTTTATTTGCGGTTTTCAGTTCTACAATTGAACTTAGGCAACAACCGTTTATCTTATGGATAACAGATTTAGCGGCACCGGATGTTATTTTTAATTTATCTTTTAAGATTCCTCTTTTTGGAATTGATCAGGTCTCCGGTTTAGCTACGCTTATGGGTATCACAATGTTTATACAACAAAAAATGACAGTTACTGATCCAAAACAAAAGGCACTTGTATTCATTATGCCGATAATGTTAACTCTGTTATTTTTTAGTTTTCCATCAGGTTTAAATTTATATTATTTTACATTTAATCTTTTATCTATAATTCAACAGTATTATGATAAAAAATATAAAAAACCGAAAGATTTTACGAAAGGTACAAATACCGGTGAAGTAAAAAATGTTTCTTTCCAGGAAGTGAAAAATAAATTTCAGAAAAAGAAAAAATAAAACTATATGAAATCTTAAAATGATTTCAAAAAGAAAAATATTAGTTGTTCAGATTGGAAAATTAGGGGATATGGTTCTTACCACTCCCCTTTTTTATGAACTAAATAAACATTTCCCCGAAGATGAACTTTACGCTCTCGCATCAAACATTAACTATGAAATACCTGAAAAAATTAAATTCATTAAAAAAACTTTTGTTTTTAAAAAAAATATATTTTCCTTAATCACTTTACTAATACAATTAAGAAATCTGAAATTTGATTTAATTATAGACACTAAAACTGAATATTCAAAAACAGGGGAATTGTTAGTTAATTTTCTGAAACCTAAGAACTCCATAGGTTTTAATTCAACGAAAAAAGTTTTTAATTTGGATTTAAACGGTATTAAAAAAGGAAATCATTTCATAGAATATAGTTTAACTCCGATGTATTACTTAAAAAGCGATTTCATTCCTGAATTTACTAAACCGATTCTAAATTTTAAAAGAGGTGAAAAAACCGAATATGATATATCATTAAATATTTCAAGTGGATATGAAATTAGAAATTGGAAAACGGAATTTTGGATTGAAGTTATAAAATACTGCTTAAAATTTAATTATAAAATTAATGTTATCTATGATAAAAATCATATAGATAAGATAAATCATCTAAAGCATAGCTTTAATAATAAAATCCATTACACTAAGACTGATTTAGATTCAAAAATTAGTTCGATAGCAGAATCTAAACTAATAATATCAACGGATACTTCAATTATTCATATAGCGGCAGCTTTTAACAAACCTGTTATTGCTTTATATACAAATGTAAAGTGGAATCTCGATAGGTTTTACCCAAAATCTGAAAAATCAATAATACTAATTTCTGATTCAGAAGAATCTGTAAATTCTATTACTTTTAAAGAAGTAACAGATTCAATAGATAGGTTTAGAAAAGAAGGTATATTTTAATTTGTGGAAATGCCGGGAGTCGAACCCGGGTCCGGAATGAAGATAACTAAAACTTCTACATATTTAGTTTATTTTATAATTTCACGATTGCTATATAATAAACAAACTTTACAACCGCCAGATAAGTAAATTTCAGGTAAAAACCCTTATCATATTTATACCCTATCTCATTAAGTGACGCTCAGAAAATCCAATGAGAAAAGACTTTAAGAGCGTAGCCGATTATTTAATTAAGCAGCTAAAGCGTACGAATTAGCAGTATTGTCTGCATTTAAGTTGTTCTGTCCGTTTTAAGTGAGCACAGAAGACACTATATGCCGTTTTAATCTTCTTTTCATCCCGTCGAAGCCGTGACATTCCCAATTCAATAAATAGTATTAAACTGTTCTTATATTACCTGAAACTGATGAATTTTGTTTCACTTCTTCTGTTGAAGTATCTTCAATAACGATTTCATCTACAGATGTTTTTTTCTCTTTATACAATATCCCAAATGGTATCATAAAACAATATCCTATAAAAAGTAATATTGGTGCAACTGTAGTTGGCATAAACCCATCCACAGAATTTTCCGACATTAAAAAATATCCTATTATAATCAATAAAATACCCAGTCCGATAATCATATAATTTTTAGTACCGAGTGAAATGTGTAAATGTTCAGCTGATTTTTTAGTTTTTTTAGACTTTAAATTCTGAACTTTTGATGTCTTTGTTTTTGCCATTCTTAAAATTTTATAAATTTACTTAATTTTACCAAGTTCTTCAAGAAAATACGTAATACTTTCAATTCCTGTATAATAGTTAGTTAAGTCAAAATGTTCATCTGGAGAGTGAGCATTTTCTGTATGTAAACCAAATCCTATCAATACAGTCGGAGCATTAAGTATTTCCTGAAATGTATTTACAATAGGTATTGACCCTCCTTCCCTCGTGAATAAAACATCTTTCCCGTATGCTTTTTTTAATGCTTCAACCGCACAGTTCATAGCCGGTGAATCAATTGGTGTAATTGCAGGTTTAGCATTATGAAGATTTTTTATTTCAACTTTAACAGATTTCGGAGCTAACTTGGTTACAAAATCCGTAAAAAGTTTATCTATTTTATCAGGATCTTGGTTTGGTACAAGTCGCATTGAAACTTTTGCACCTGCCTTTGAAGGTAATACTGTTTTAGCACCTTCCCCCTGAAATCCACCCCAAATCCCATTTACATCAAGCGTAGGTCTGGCTGTTCTTCTTTCCTCATTTATATATCCTTCCTCACCAAACAACTCATCAACTTCCAAATCAGATTTATACACTGTTTCATCATAAGGTAATTTTTTAAACTCTTCTCTTTCCTTATCTGATAAAGGCTTAACGTCATCATAAAATCCCGGTATTAATATTTTACCTTTTTCATCTTTAAGTTTTGAAATTATATTACATAATGCATTTAATGGATTCTCAACAGTACCACCAAAAGAGCCGGAATGTAAATCTCTGTTTGGACCTGTTAATAATATTTCATTATAAGATAATCCTCGTAAACCATATGTAATAGCCGGCTGACCTTCACCATACATTGCGGTATCAGAAACTACAACATAATCACATTTCAGCATATCTTTATATTTTTCTAAAAAAGGAGTCAGATGTTCACTGCCAATTTCTTCTTCGCCTTCAATCACAAATTTTACGTTAACCGGAAGTTTTGATTCATTTTTTAATATTGCTTCGATACTTTTAAGATGTATATATACTTGTCCTTTATCATCTGTTGCTCCTCTTGCATAAATTTTATTATTTTTAATAATCGGTTCAAAAGGAGGATTTGTCCACAGATTTATAGGGTCAACCGGCTGAACATCATAATGACCATAAATCAGAATTGTTATTTTATCATCTCCTGCTTTCAACCAATCTCCATATACAACAGGATGACCTTTGGTTTCATAAATTTTTACATTTTCCAAACCTGCTTCATTCATCTTATCACTTACAAAACTTGCACACCGTTTTACATCATCAGCATTTTCAGGATTTGTACTGATAGAAGGTATCTTCAAAAACTCTTCAAGCTCTGAAAGATATCTTTTTTTATTTTCGTTAATATATTTTATTGTTTTATCCATATATAAATAAAAAAGGGGCTTTCACCCCTTTTGATTAATTTTTATAATTTATGTTTCCAGAATTTTCAGTGCTTCTAATGCATCAGNNCACTAATACTTTTTTAAACTCTCTGATTGCATCTTCTTTTTTATCAAGCTGAGCATAAGCATAAGCCAGAAGCAACTGAGGAGATATTGCATTTGGGTTTAAGGCAATTGATTTTTGAAATTCTGCTATTGATTCATCAAATTTTTTCTGATCAAAATATGCATATCCTTTGTAATATGAAATTCTGTAGTCGTCTTCACCGAAAGATTCTGCTTTTGCGAGATTTGTCATAGCATTATCAAAATCCTTATTTGTAATCTGTGTAATTGCCATATTAAGAAACTCATTTTTATCACTGTCAGTAGTATCCATAGTAATCGCACTGAAATAATATTTATATCCGTTTTGAGTATCATCAATTGCAATATACGCTTCAGCAATTTTTACGTAATCTTCCTTATCAAGATATTCAACCGGAACTTTGTTAAACAAAGCAATTCCTTCTTTGATTTTTGTTACATCCGGTGTTTCTTTGTTTACTTCTTCATCAATCAGAATAAATGATTTATATTTATTGGCAATCTCATCATTTGGGTTTTTTGAAAGCATATCATTAACTAAAGCCATTGCTTCAGCATATTTTTTTTGCGAATATAAAGTTTTTGCATAATAACCATTACCTTCTGAAGTACCCGGAGTCAAAGTGGAATACATTTTGAAATTTTCTATTGCTTTATCATAATCCCCGTTGAAATAATATAATCTCCCGTATTCAAAATATGCAGGTGAAAAATTTCTGTCAAGTTGTATCGCCTTGTCAAACTGTGCAGCAGCCTGAGAAAAAAGTTGACCGCTGATTTTTCCTGTTTTATCATTCTCAACGAGCATTTGTCTGTAATAAACATTACCGATTCCATACTCAGCAGCAGCACTTCTGCTGTTAATTTTTAATGCTTCTTTGTAGTTATCAAGTGATGCGGTATATGCTCTTCTGTAGTAATAAGCATCACCGAGAGCGACATAAACATCTGCATTTTTACTGTTTATTGATTTTGCTCTTGTTAAGATAAATATCGCTGAATCAATATTCCCCGCTTTTGAATAAGTTCTTCCCCATGCGAGTAATACCGGTATATTCTCCGGCTCTTCTTTTGCACCGCGTCTGAAAAAGCTATACGCCTTTGCATAATCTTTTTTTCTTGCAGCGATTTCACCAAGCCCTATCATAGCTCCAACTCCATCACTTTCATCTTTTAAAGCAATATTGAAATATTCTTCAGCTTCTTTTAGTGATCCGGTTTCCATTAATGCTTTCGCATAATAATAATTCGCTTCGTAACCTTTATCACCGGTTACTACTCCTTTTAATAAATTAACACCGCTAACATAATCACCGCTTTTAACAGCATTAATTCCTTTTTCCTTATTGCTTTGAGCAAATGCTGAAGCACTTACAATAAATACAAGGCTTAAAGCAATTAATAGTCTTCTTTTCATTTTAATGTTTATTAATTTAGTTGTATTGTTCTAACCGGTTGTGTTACCGGTACTAACCCATGTCTTAAAACTACCTGCTGACCCGGGGCAGTTGTTAAAAATGTTCTTAAACCTGTTATCAGACTAATGTCTTTTATAGTTGTCATTATAAAAACCGGCAACCTGTATGGATAAGATCCTTTAAATATTAATCCCTGATGAAGTTCCATATAATCTCCCTGCAATCCGTTTTCATATAACTTAGACAACTTCACCGCTTTAATGGTTGAATCAAGTTCATCCTGATTACCAATTGAGAGCCAGCATAAGTTTGAAATTCCGATAGCATTCTGATTATTCCTGATTTCATTTATCATCTGAACATTTGTTGAGCACATTGTCGCAAACTGTGAATACTCTGTTCCTTTCATCACACTGTCTTTTGTATATTCATAAAGATAATTATTCTTTCTCGGTATATACAATTTTATCTTAGCATCTTTCATTTTTGATTTTACTTCTTCATTTTGTTCTTTGATTGGTGAATTTATCTCATTCCATTTTTCAATCTGCCCGGAAAATATTTTTGATACTTCATCTGATGTTAATCTTAAAATAGGATTTGACGGATTTACTATTATAGCAAGTGCATCATAAGCAATTAAACTTGAATCTATTTCAATTTTGTTATCATTTATTATAGTTCTTTCTTCCTGATTGAAATTTCTCATAAGAACTATTGTACGTGTTTGATTATTCACAAGTTCAGCAACTGTATTTTTGGACGGGACAAAAGTTAATTCCAGTTTAGATTCCGGATTTATTCTTTCAAAATCTTTTTGTTCAGCCAACATAAGCGGTTCAACATTATCATCAACAGTCACAGTAGCAGTGCCCATTGTGGAAACTGATTTAATTTCATCAAAGTTACATGATTGTAATGAAAATGAAATTAAACTTAAGAATATGAATAAAAATATATTATAAGTTATTCGCATCTTTCAATAATTTTTCTTTTTCTACTCTGAGTCTTTCCCTCTGTTCATTTATTTTCATTTGCTTCATTTTCGTCTGAGCAGTAACAAATCTATAAACACCGTAAGCCATAAACAATACACCAAATGTAATTCTTAATGATGCATCAAATGTGGGAGTAACAATTCCAACTGCAATCAAGAGACCGATAACAAATACTACGGCACTTGTAATAACATTTATTATGATTGTTGCATTCATAAATTACCCCTTTATAAAAAATATGCCACTCCCGATATATATATCAAAAGTGGCAATATTAAAAAACGTAAATTATTTATTCGTCTTCAGATTTCTCTTCGTCTTTCTTTTTAAATCCTTTGCTTAATGTAAAACTAAATGGAACTGAAACCCAACATTTAACAGGTTGACCATTTTGTAAAGCAGGAGTAAACTGTAAATTTTCAACTTTATCTCTTACTTCACTGTGGAATACTTCAGGTCCGCTTATACCGCCAACTCTCTGTACTGATCCGTTAGTTCCAACTAAAACTTTCACAGTAATTCTTCCTTCAATTCCCTGACTTCTTGCAATTTCAGGATATCTCATTGAACTTCTAACTGAACTTAAATTTACAGGACTTGGAGCTTTTTCAACTTCAAATTGCTGATAGATATCTTTTTTCTGAACTACTTTTTCTTCTTTCTTTTCAATTTTTTCTTCAACTTTTTTCTCTTTTAAACCGATAGGTCCTGTATAGTTCACTTTAGGAGCATTCTCATCACCTTCTTTTGAAACAGGTTGAGTTATCTCATCAAGTTTTTGCTGAGTTTTAATTGTAGAAATCTCAGACAATTCTTTTTTAACAGGTTCCGGAGTCATTGCTTCCAGATCTTTTAATGCTACAATTGTTTGAGGAACCTCTAAATCAGGAGGAGGTGGCTCTGCATCATCACTTGCAGGAGGAGGAGTTTCAAGATCCTCGAGCATTATGATTCTTGGAGCTACAACTTCATCCTCAACGTTTTCTTTAGCTTTTGCATCAAGATAAAAATAAGTTGCCATTCCGCCGGTACCTAAAGCAAAAATCAATATTGCAGTTATTAAACCGCGTAATGTGTATTTTTGCAACACTGCTTTTAAATCCGGTGCACCGTAAGGCATATTTAACAGCTCAATGCCGTCAATTGGTGCTTTTTTTGTTACTTTATTTGTAGGATTCTGGCTCATCTTGCCTCCCTTTTCCCTTTATGTTTAAGGTTTCCTTTGTAAACTTTTCTTTTTAAAAATTGTTCCTAATATATATAAAAATTCAAATTTTAAATACTTAATTATCTTCACCGATATACATCGTCACATAATCTTTTGCAAAACTCATAAGATTTTTTGCAGATGCTCTTCCTTCGGGTGAAGCCATTGCTTCATTGAGTTTATCTTCATTATCAAAATACATTGTTGCCTGTAAATAAAATTTTCCTTCTCCGCCAATACCTTTAAGTCTTACAACTTCTGATTTTATTAGACCCGGCATTTTGTTAACCAATGGCATATGTTCATTGAAATATTTGTTTTCAAAATCTTCAATGTTTTCAGGTTTTTTGTATAAAGCTATTAATTTAGTCATTTTTATTTTTTCGGTCCAAAGTAAGGTAAAAAACCAATGGCATTATGATAATATTTTTTTATCAATGCATCGGTTGATGTAATTACTTTTTCATTTTTGTTTGTTTTGTTTGAGACTTCTTCGTTTTTCAATAACTCCGCAAGGTTAAATTCTGATTCTGCTGTTTGAAAATCTACTATGTTAAAATCCACAATTGGTTCTGCTGTTCTGTCGCTAATCTGTTTAAATGCAAAAACATGAGATGGAGCATTTTGTTTTTCAGGAAGTTTCATATCATATCCGTTATGGACACCTTGTGCTGTTATTATTTTTGGATCAACTACAAAAAATTTTCTGTTCTCAATAAAATAATTTCCATTAACAACGTTATAAAGATTTTTTGCAAGTAATTCCCTTTGCTCTTCTTTCGGTAAATCTGATACGGGGAAATCTTTTGGAGCAAAGCCGACTGTTCTTAATGAATTTCCATTATGTGCTATTACAAGAGTCCCTAATTCACAATCGTTAAACAATTTTCGTGCATGATCATGCTTCATTCTTATGCACCCGTGCGAAGATGGTCTTACACCAAGATTCCCATAATATCCGGTTCCGTCAAGTGAATGGAAACCAATACCTTGATTGAAGGTTTGGAAATGATACAGTGATGCATTGCTATACTGTGTTGATTTATGATGTGGATTTCTGTAAAAAATTGCAAACAATCCCGGTCTTGACTCAACGCTTTCACTCAAATATTTATTTCCGGATGAAATAGGGAATTTTTCAATCCTTCCGTCTCTCCAATGAAGATGTAACATTTGTTCGTGAATTCTAAGTTCAAGCCAATTGTCTTTATTTGTATAAACTGTATCTTTAATTTTTGCGGTTAAATCAGATTCTGAAAGAAGATTAATTTTCTTTTCTGATTGTTTAAATGAACCAATTTCATAAAAACCGTCACTGTCTGTATTTATCTTTTCTTCACTTGATGAAAATATTCCTGCTGAAAAAAACAAAACGAGTAATATAGGAGTGATGAATGAAAATAATTTATTATGATTTTCATTTTTTTCAGAAAAATTTTCTTCTTCTATATGTTTATTTTCGATATGTTGTTCTGTTAATTCCATTATATTCTTAACAAATAAAATACCAAAATTAAAATAAATTCTCTATGCAAATCAATATTGTTATCCAAACTTCCCGGTAACATATTCTTCAGTTAATTTTTCTTTCGGATTGGTAAATATAGTTCTCGTTTTGGAATATTCTACAAGTCTTCCGAGATAAAAAAATGCCGTATGATCACTAACTCTTGCAGCCTGTTGCATATTGTGAGTTACGATTATAATGGTATATTCTTTCTTAAGATTATATACGAGCTCTTCTATATTAGTGGTTGATATCGGGTCAAGTGCACTTGTCGGTTCATCCATTAGTATAATATCCGGATTTACGGCAATTGTTCTTGCTATGCATAGTCTTTGTTGTTGTCCACCGGAAAGCGTCATAGCGGAAACCTTTAGTCTGTCTTTAACTTCTTTCCAAAGACCTGAAGCAGTTAAACATTTTTCAACTATATCGTCAAGTCGAGATTTTTTATAATTTCCTGTATATATTAATCCGGATGTTACATTTTCATAAATTGAAAGAGTTGGAAACGGATTAGGTTTTTGAAATACCATACCGACTTTTTTACGCAGGTTAATAACTCCAAATTCTTCAATATCTATATTATTTATTTTGATTGAACCATACACCGTTGCTGAAGGAGTTAACTCATGCATCATATTCAGTGACCTGAGATAAGTTGATTTACCACATCCTGAAGGACCGATTATTGCAGTTACAGATTTATTCCTAACTTTCAGGTTAATATCTTTTATTGCAGGTTTTTCATTAAAATATACAGATAAATTTTCAGTCGTAATTGAAAACTTATCTTCCGATTTTTCTTCTAAATCGTCCTTAAAATCTTCTTCCATCATACGTCAGAGCTGAATTTATTTTTAGTGAAAAATCTTACAATCAGATTTATAATAAAAACAAGTAAAACTAAAACCATAGCTCCAGCCCATGCCTGCTGATGCCAATCGGTATATGGAGACTTTGCATAGTTGTAGATTTGAATTGGAAGAGATGCTATAGGTTCATCAAGAGATAAAGAAAAAAACTGATTTCCAAATGAAGTAAATAATAATGGTGCAGTTTCACCTGCAATTCTGGCAATCGCAAGTAATATGCCAGTCGTAATTCCGGGAAGTGCTGTTTTTAATACTATGTTTAATGTAGTTCTCCATCTTGAAATTCCAAGTGCGAGCGATGCTTCTCTTATAGACTGAGGTACAAGTTTAAGCATTTCCTCAGTTATTCGGGTTACTGTAGGTATCATTATTATACCAAGAGCAAAACCACCTGACAAAGCCGAGAACGATCCGGTAGTCAATACGATTACTGTATATGCAAAAATACCTATTATAATAGAAGGAGTTCCGCTTAATACATCTGTAACAAATTTCACAATATTTGAAAAAATTCCACCGGAATATTCTGCTACATATATTCCGGATAAAATTCCGACGGGAATTCCTATCACGGAAGCTAAACCTATTAATATTAAAGTCCCAACAATAGCATTAGCCATTCCACCACCGGTTTCACCAACAGGTTTCGGCATTTGAATTAAAAAATCAAGACTTAAATGAGTAAATCCGGATGCTGTAGTATAAAAGAAAATATAAAGCAAAGGCAGAACAGTTAATATACTTGCAAAAACACAAAAAATTAAAACCATATTACTTTTCAGTTTTCTGTATTTTAAATTTTTGTCTGTTATGAAAATATCTTTTGTCGTCATTTTGCTTATCTTGTGTCGTATTTTTTAGTTGCAGTATAAATTAATAATCTTGCCAATGAATTTATTATAAACGTAACTACAAATAATAATAATCCAACTTCTATTAATGCACTTACGTGAATAGTTTTTGATGCTTCTGCAAATTCATTTGCAATAACAGAAGCCATTGAATATGCCGGATCAAATAAACCTGCAGAAATCTGTGCTCTGTTACCAATAACCATAGTAACTGCCATAGTTTCACCTACAGCTCTTCCAAAACCAAGAACAGTCGCACCAAGAATTCCGCTTTTTGCATTTAATAAAGCCATGCGAATTGCTTCCCATCTCGTAGCTCCTAAGGCATAAGCTGCTTCCCTTTGTGAATTTGGAATAGCTTTAATTACATCTCTTGAAATAGCTGAAATAATTGGAGTAATCATAATCGCAAGAATAATTCCTGCTGTGAGCATTCCTGTTCCAATATTAGTTCCTGAAAAAATTGGTATAAAACCGAGAGTAGATTGCAAAAAAGGTTGCACAGTATTTCTCATAAAAGGAACGAGTACAAACAGTCCCCAAAAACCAAAAATAATACTTGGTATTGCAGCAAGTATTTCAACAAGAAAACCAATTGTTGTTTTCAAAAATTTTCCTGCCATCTCAGAAAGAAAAATTGCTACACCGAGACTAACAGGAAGAGAAATTATTAAGGCAATTATGGAAGAGACGATTGTACCATAAATAAAAGCCAAAGCACCAAATTTATCTTTTACAGGATCCCAGTCCTGAGAAAAAATAAATGATAATCCAAACTGAGACCTTGAAGGATATGAATTTATGAACATTTCATAAATAATATCAAGCAATAAAAGTATTATTAGAAAAGCAAAAATTAAAGTAATGTTTTCAAATACAATATCAGAAAAATTTTTTTTGCTTTTTATTATTTTTTGTTGGTTATTCAGTTTGATTTATTTAATTAGTTGAATAATTTATTAAATCTATTTTGACTAAATTTTTTTGTATAACACTTTCTGGTAACGGTGCATAACCAAGATTTTTAGCATAAACCTGACCTTCTTTCATTGACCATTTCAAAAATTCTTTTAATATTTTTCCTTTTCTGGCATTCCTTTGCTCTATATATATTAATAAATATGTATATGAGGAAATAGGATAAGCACCTTGACCATTAGCATTTGTGATTGATTGGCGTAAATCCTCAGGCATTTCTGCAACGGAAAAATCTGCGGCTAATGTAAGTGATTCAAGCGAAGGTGTTATAAACTCATTATTCGGATTTTGAACATTTGCATAGTTCAATTTATTTTGAACAGCGTAAACATATTCCACATAACCAACTGAATACTCAATTTGTTTTACAATACCCGTTACACCTTCATTCCCTTTCGCACCTTGCCCGACAGGAAAGCGAACATCTTTAGCAACGCCTGGACCGTCTTTCCACTCCCTGCTTGCTTTACCGAGAAAATCTGTGAATACAAAAGTCGTTCCGCTGCCATCTGTTCTGTAACAAACTAATATATCTTTATCCGGAAAATCAATTCCAGGATTATTTTTTTTAATTTCTTCATCGTTCCATTTTTTTATTTTTCCAAGATAAATATCTACTATTGCTTTTTGAGAGAGATTAATATTTTTATCTATTCCCGGAAGGTTATATGTTATCACTACAGATCCAATAACCGTTGGAATATTCATAATTGAATTATTATTATTCTTATTCGCTTTCTCAATTTCTTTATCTGAAAGTGGCATATCAGATGCACCAAAATCTACAGTACCTTCTGTAATTTGCCTGACTCCCCCACCGCTGCCGATTGATTGATAATTAATTTTAGCATCCGGATTAATTTTATGATATTCATAGAACCATTTAGAATAAATTGGGAACGGAAAAGTTGCACCGGCTCCGTTTATGAGAGGATTTTTGGAACCACCAAGATTTTGAGTTTTTTTGCTGCACGAAATCAAAGTGAGAGTTAACAGCAAAGCAAAAAACAAATTGAGAAATCTCATATATACAAAAATATGAAATTATTGGAATAGTTAATGTTAAGAAATTGTAAAGTCGGAATAAAAACTAATTTACTGAAAAATAATAATTTATTTATTTAATAATTAAATTATTAATACTAATGGAGAATTCTCTCCATTAGTATTTAAATAAAATTATTTTAATAAAAGCATTTGTTTTGTAACATTAAATCCTGAAGTTTCAAGTCGATAGAAATAAACTCCGGAAGATAAATTACCCGCTTTGAAATCAATAGTATAATTACCTTTTTTCAATGAAGTATTTACTAATGTCTGAATCAATTTACCTGTGATATCATAAACTTTTAGCGATACAAAATCATCTTTAGGAATATTGAAATTAATTAAAGTGGNNAAACGGATTTGGATAATTTTGATTTAAGACATAATCATTTGCGATATTCAAGTTACCTGTGATTCCCGTCATCGGAGTTACATTAATCTTCAGTAATGCACCTTCATATCCGCATAGGAAACCTGAAGCAGTAGCAGGTGTATTAGAAACAAAATCAATACCCCAAAGATCAACTTCAGAACCGTTAAATGGATTAATGTAAGTTGTATAAGTATTCCAGGTATTAGCATTAACTAATGAATATAATTTTCCACCTTCACTTACAGCATATCCTCTGCTTGTATCATTTAATACTTCAATATCAATTACATCCAGATTTCTTAAACCTACGGTATCGTTTTGTAAATTCCAAGAAACTGCTCCATTGGTTGTTTTATAAATACAACCGTGCAATGAACCCGCATAACCTGTTGAAGCGTTAAGCCAAGACATTTCCCACACAGTTGCAGTAACAGGTCCGTCAATTCCTGTGCTATCCCAATTGGTTCTATTTGTAGTTTTCGCAAGTTTCCCCAATTGACCGGTAACATATCCCGTGTTTCCGTCAATAAAAAATATATCTTCTATATCATTATTTGCAGTACCAAAACTATATTGAGTAGTAAAAGAAGCACCGGCGTTCGTAGTGTAAGCAACATTACCGTCAAAGCCGCAAACATAACCTTCGTTTTGATTGAACCACCACATAGTTTTTAAAGTATTTGCAGTAGTTCCTATTGCGATATTTGTAAAAGTATTTCCGCCATCGGTAGTTTTATAAAACTGACCACTTCCACCGCAAGCATAAAAAACATTTGAAGAAAAAGTTTTTACATCATATAATTCAAAACCTTGAATAGCTTTTATATAAGACCAGTTTACACCTCCATTAGTTGTTTTCAAAACTGTTCCTCTCCATCCGACAGCGACTCCGTTATAGGCATCAGCAAAATCAATAGAATGAATTCTTGTTGAAGACTCAACATAATCATAACTTACACCGGAGTTAGTTGATCTTAAAACATTTCCTTGTCCACCGGCAGCAAAAATTTCAGTTGGAGATTTATATACACAGGTGAACAATACCTGAGCAGTGAACTGTGAGACATCAGTAGAATCCCAAGTAGTTCCACCGTTAGTAGTTCTGTAATTAACTCCATTTGAACCGACTATAACACCACGCAAAGAGTCAACAAAATCAACTTCATAAAGTGGGGCGATACCATTATCAAATGCGAGATTAAAAGTAGCACCTCTGTCAGTTGAAGTATAAACAACCTGAGACGAACCTGTCATAAACATTTTATTAAAACCAACTGCATCTATGCTGTATAATGCAAGAGTACCAAACCGAAGTGAGTCCCAAGTAGCCCCGCCATTAGTAGTTCTTGTAACTACTCCACTTGCTCCAACAGTAATAACAAGCTGATTATTGTAAGCATAAATAGCTTCGCGAGTACTTCTTATAATTGTATTGATAGTCCAGGTTAACCCACCGTTAACAGTTTTAAGTATTGTTCCAGGAGCAGAAGCAGTATTTATACCGCATGTATAGCCCGTATCAGAGCCGATAAATTCTACATCGTTCAATTCAGCATTATACGGAGCAACGCTAATAGAATCCCAAGAAGTACCTGCGTTTGTAGTTCTTAACATCATACCGTTTGAACCGGCAACAAAACCTGTGTTAGCATTTATAAATTCAACAGCATTAGGTCTTCTGTTTAACTGTGGCACATTAAGTCTGAACCAGCTGACACCACCATCAGTAGTTTTACCGATGAAATTATAACTGCTTGTAGTAAGGTCATCACCGACGATATATCCTGTCGAAGCATTTACAAACTGAATGCTTCTTATGTCACCGCCAAATTTACCGATTTGTAATGTTGAGATAGTTGTAGTATCGGCAGCAAAAATATTTGAAAATTGAAAAATAAAAAGGGAAATAAAAAATGGAAATAAAGATTTTTTCATAAATAAATTTAATTTATAACTTTAAAATAGTTATAATAAAATTAATTATAAAATAAAAAACCCGGCATAACCGGGTTCTTTATTTGGAGGTTAGAGCTTAAATTATTACTAATGTTATTTTTTCACTTTACCAATAATTAAAAATGTTTTTTAAGTTATTTCTGTAATTTGTTTTTATTTTTTTTGTTCTTCTTTCCGTCTTTATATTTCCCTTTTTTTTCAGATTTCATCTTATTCCACTGTTCAAGTTGAGAGCTTGTCAATACCCCGGCAAGTTGATTTTTGACAGATTCTCTGTTTTGTCTCATTGCTTCTTTTCTTCCTTCTTTATCAGTAGAATTTCTGAGTTCAAGCATTTTGGTGGAATTTGCATAAAAAATATCATACACCTGTTTATACTGTTCATCGGTCAATGAAAGTTTTTCCTTCATTTTAGTTGCTTTTTTAGTAGCGAACTCTTCAGGAGATTTACCTTTTTTAGAATCACTCTGAGCATAAGTTACCGCAGTAAAAGCAAACATAACCGCCACAACTATTAATATTGATTTTATGAATTTCATAAAATTTCCTTTCTTAAAATATTATTTAATTTTATTTATTTTTAAAAAACTTATAGGTAAGACAAGCGAGATTGAAAAAGGTTTAACCATAAAATAAAAAAACCGGAAATTTTGGTTTCCGGTTTTAATATTTGGTAGCGGGAGAAGGACTCGAACCTTCGACCTTCGGGTTATGAGCCCGANNTACCAACTGCTCCATCCCGCGATATTTACAAATATAGTCAATTTGTTAAACTTCTTCAAGGTTGTTGTTTATGTTATCAATACTTATTTATAAATTGAATTTCTTTCTTTATAAAGGTATTTTTGAAAATATCCTAAAATTAATTACTATAAATAAATGAACATTATTGTATGCGTATCTTTAGTTCCCGATAGTACAACTAAAGTAAAAATGNNCTCCGGATAATAAATCCTTAGATCAAAACGGTGTATCTTATATTTTAAATCCTTATGATGAATTTGCAGTAGAAGAAGCTGTACAGTTAAAAGAAAAAAACGGTGGTGAATTAACTGCTGTTTCATTTGGCCTTGATAAATCTAAAGAAGCAGTGAAAAAGGCATTTCAAATGGGGGCTAATAAGGGTGTGTTAATAAAACCCGAAAATGATAACTTTGATTCTTTTACAGTTGCTAAAAATTTAGCTGAATACATTAAATCAAAAAATCCGGATATTATTCTTTTCGGAAAACAATCTATTGATTTTGACAGTTTATCTATTCCAAATATGGTTTCAGAATTGCTTGGAATTCCATCGATAAATGTGGTTACTAAATTAACAATTNNATTGAAGGTTCAAATGTAATTGCAGAACGTGAAATTGAAGGTGGATTGGAAATACTTGAAACTTCATTGCCGGTTGTCATTGGAACTCAAAAAGGTATTAACAACCCAAGATATCCGAATCTGAAAAGTATCATGGCTTCAAAATCTAAACCTATTGAAGAATTAAAACCAACTTATACAGGTAATAAAACTGAAATTACTGAAATGATGTTACCTGTTGCTAAAGGAAAAGGTAAAATATTAGAAGGTGGTGCCGATAAAGTTGCTGAACTTGTCAGGATGTTAAGAGAAGAAGCAAAAGTTATCTAATTATTTTTTTTATAATTTTATTCAAACTAAAAAATTTTAAATAAATGTCATATAAAATACTCGCATTTGTAGAATCAAAAGATAATAAATTTAAAAGTCCGGCATTCGAAATTGTAACTGAAGCAAACAAACTTGCTCAGGAATTAAATATTTCTTTTGAAGTATTAACCATTGGAACCAATGAAGCAAAAACTGATTCAGCAATTCTCGGAAATTATGGAGCAACGAAAGTTAACTTTGTAAATATTGAAGATTTAAACTCTAAATCAGGAAAGAGTGGTTTCGTTTATTCTCAAACATCTTTTGCAAAAGTTATAAGTAATTTTGCCTCTAAAAACGGTTTTAATTTAGTCTTACTTTCAGGAACTTCACTTGGCAAAGAGATTGCACCGAGAATTTCAGTATCTTTAGATGCTGCTTACTGTCCTGATGCAGTTGATATAAAAATTGATAATGGAAAAATTATAGCAAAAAGACCTGTTTATGCAGGTAAAAGTTACATTAATGTAAGTTTCAATTCTGAAAATGTTGTGATTGGTTTGCGACCAAATGTATTTAAACCCGTAAATTCAGGTGATAACTCTGCCGAAGTTGTGAATGTTGATTTAAATTCACTCGACATTTCAGAAAAAGATTTTTCCGTAATCGTAAAGGAAATTAAGGTTTCATCAGAAAAACTTGATGTAGCTGAAGCTGATATAATAGTTTCCGGTGGAAGAGGTTTAAGAAGTCCTGAAAATTTTAATTTAATTGAAAATCTTGCAAATTCACTCGGTGCAGCAACCGGTGCTTCAAGAGCGGTTGTAGATGCAGGTTGGAGACCACACGGTGAACAGGTTGGTCAAACAGGTAAAACTGTTTCACCTTCACTTTATGTTGCATGTGGAATTAGCGGAGCTATTCAGCATTTAGCAGGGATGTCTTCATCAAAAGTTATTGTAGCAATAAATAAGGATAAAGATGCTCCGATTTTTCAAATTGCCGATTATGGAATTGTAGGAGATGTTTTTGAAATATTGCCTGCATTAACAGAAGAAATTAAAAAAGTGAAATCGAATTGATAAATTTATTTTTAATGATTTGAAACAAATTAATGAGTATATTTGTAAAATTACTAAAAGAAAGACAATATGGACAATAACGATATAATTCAGGTTGACATTTTCGGTTTATCACTTTCATCTTCTTTACAAGGTGGTGGATATGCTATAATCTTAAAAGAAGTAAACGGTGAAAGAAGAATACCTATAATCATAGGTCATTCAGAAGCTCAGGCAATAGCTTTTGAACTTGAAGGTATAAAACCCCCAAGACCTTTAACTCATGATTTAACAAAGAACATAATAGAAGCACTTGGATTTACAGTAACAAATATTATTATAAGTGAACTCAAAGATTCCACGTTTTATGCGAAAATAAAATTTGACGTTCCTTCACTTGATGAAATGGATGCGAGACCTTCAGATGCAATTGCACTTGCATTGAAATTTTCTGCACCAATTTATATCTCCACCTCTATTATGGATGAGATAGGATTTATTCTTGAAGGTGATGACAAAGAAATAGCAAAACCAACTGAAAAAAATCCATTTTTAATCGGTGAAGAAATAAATGAAGAGTATGAGGAAGGTAAAGATAATAATGAAGATAAAAAAATAAAAAAATTAAAAGGTGAACTTGATGAAGCAATAGCAAAGGAAGATTATGAAAAAGCAGCAACATTAAGAGATGAAATTAAAAAATTAGATCCAACAAATTTTAATTAAATTATAAAATAAAAATACCAGAGTGAAAAAAATAAAACTGCTCCTTTCTTTAGTTTTACTGCTATGTGTAACATCTGCTTCTTATTCACAAAATGATAAGTTAAATCTATCAGATTTTAATAAATCAGACAGTTATAATAAAAAACAAGATTTAAACTCTTTCGTAAATCCTGTAATCACACCAACCGGACGAGTTGGAATGGGTGTAAACGCCGGGTTTGCGAATATTGAAAACGGAACCGGGTTTGCAATCGGATTGTTTGCTGAAATTAAAACTGAACAGTTTTCATTTGTTCCTCAGGCAAATTATTGGAAAGTTAACAAACTTAACAATTTTGAACTTGCAGGTCTTATAAGAGCAAGATTTGCTTCAACATCTATTGAACCTTATGTAGATGGAGGTATTGGTATTAATTTCCTTACACAGGAAGATAATAACAGCGTTACAAAACTTGGCATTGATGTTGGTGGTGGTATTGAGCTTTTGAATATTGCCAAAGGTTACACTTTAATCTTTGATGGTAAATATAAAATTATTATTCAGGATAAAAACAATATTGATGGTTTTGTTGTAACGGCAGGAATAAAATTCCCTCTTCAATAATTTTTTTAATATGATTATTTTAAAGCGTAAATGATTTTTTCATTTACGCTTTTTTTTTATTTTAATATGAAAGAAAAACTTCTTTTAATTGATATCGGAAATTCAAGAATTAAATATTCAGTTTGCAATTCTGATGCTGGCTCAATTGATAAATTTATAATTTTTGCAATAAACGATTCGAGAACTGATACGATTAAAAAGTTAAATCAATTAATTTCAAAACACTATAATTACAAAATACTTATATCAAATGTTATTAAAGATTTAAATTTAAACAAGATTAGATATGATTTTTTAGTTGATGAAAAATGTGAACTCCCATTTTTGCTTAAATATGAAGGAACGTTTGGCAGTGACAGAAAATGTTCCCTTTCCGGTGCAATGAATTTTTCAAATGAAAAAAATATATTGCTTGTTGATTTCGGTTCGGCTACAACATATAATTTTATTTCAAATAAAAAATTCATTGGTGGAATGATTTCCACAGGATTGATGTTGTCACTGAACTCTCTGATTAGTGGAACATCTTTAAATTTAAAAAATAAAAAATTTAACAATGGTTTCCTGGCGAATGATACAAAAACAAATATTTTGAATGGGATTTATAATCAACAATTATTTACGTTTTACAAAACTATTGACGAGTTAAAAACTAAATATAGGAAAATTAAAATTTTTATCACAGGGGGAAATGCAAAATTAATCTCTCCTTTTATAAATAAAAAATATAAATTTGAAATTAGAGAAGACCTTGTTATGCAAGGATTAAAATTATTATACCTTATGAAAAATGAAAATCATAACTAAAGAACTTATATATAAAACTAAAGGTGATTCTGAAATAATTGATTTAACTCTTGATTTAAATAAATTATTAATAGAAACTAAACTATCTGAAGGTAATTGCACAGTATTTTCAATAGGTTCTACCGGTGGAATTACAACTCTTGAATATGAACCCGGATTATTAAAAGATATTCCTTCTTTTCTTGATAAGATAATTCCAAAATATGAAAAATATTTTCATAATGATACTTGGGGCGATGGAAACGGTCACTCGCACATAAGATCTGCGATATTTAAAACTTCACTTACAATTCCTTTTGCAAAAAAACTTTTTTTCCTCGGCACTTGGCAACAGGTTGTATTCATTGATTTTGATAACCGTCCTCGCACGAGAAGAATAATTGCTCAATTCATCGGAGAATAGTTTTTAATGACAGGAATTAAATCAATCAATGAAAATCTTGAATCAAAATTTGACAATGATAAATTAAGAAAAATTATTTTTGTCGGAATAATATTCGCCATTGCATTAAGTATCTTTTTACGTATTTACAATCTTGAACAGAAAAATCCCTGGTTTGATGAAATATATTCGTGGAAAATATCTAATATGTCATTCACGGAAATTATTTTTAAAACCGGTCAAGATATTCACCCTCCTCTTTATTATTTCACTCTTAAAATTTGGATGAGTCTTTTTGGAGATTCAATTTTTTCAATTCGTATGTTGAGTGTTCTGTTTGGAATTCTTTCTATGATTTTTATTTTTAGAATTTGCAAAATAATATTTAGGGATAATATGCCCGTATTGCTTGTATTGCTTTTATATGCAATTTCTCCGTTGAATATATATTATTCTCAGGAAGTCCGAATGCTTAATATGAATTTATTTCTTTGTCTTGGCTCTGTTTTTTATTTTATTCGGATACTGAAACTTATAAATAATAAAGAAGTATTGCTTTATATAATCTTTACTTTCTTATCGTTTTACACTCATTATTTTGCAATTTTAATTTTCATAACACAAATTATAATTTTAATTTTTGAATACAAATCAAATGAATTAATTAAATCAGATTTTAAAAAATATGTTAAAATTTTGATTATTCCCGTCTTATTGTATATACCTTGGATTCCATATTTTATTTCTCAGATTACTAAAGGTCAGCCATGGCGTACAAGTGNNTACAAGTATGTCGTTTTTTGAAATTATTGAATCTGTATATAAATATTTTAAAGAAATATTTTTTTCTCCCTATGTGCATTTTGAAGACAAATTTGTTTATTGGTTATCCACTGTTGTAACTGTTATTATAATCTTTTTTTTCATTTTCCGGGTTATAAAATTTTACAAATCAAATTCAGGAAATGACAGAGAACTTTTTTATATTTCGCTTTTATTTCTGATACCTTTATTAATTGGTTTATTAATCTCTCTTAAACAATCAATTTTATTATCAAGATATTTAAGCATATTGGTACCTTATTTGTTAATCGCAAAAGTTGCATTGTATTTCAAAATGAAACTTAAATATCAAATTTATTTTATTTTGATAATACTGATATTTTCAAGTATCTACGGAGTTATTATTCATAACAGAAATGATTTTAAAAATAATGATTACAGGAGAATAACTCAGTTCATAGAAGATAAAATATCTGAGAATGATTTAATTTTAGTTGATCCGCATTATATGAGTTGGATGGTTGAATATGAGATTAAACAAGGAAATGTGGATATTCCCTATCCTGTTGATTTAGGATGGAATATAGACTTAATTAAAGATTCATTGAAAATTAAATCACAACAAAATTTAAATTCGTTTTGGATGATATTTGATTATTCTTCAATGGAAAAAAAAGGATATGATGATTTTTCACTTTTTACAGATTCATTGGGATACAAAATTGATGTTAACAAAGAATTTTATGTTATACCAGATAAGGTTTCCGTAACCCGTTATTTAAAATAGATTTGAATTATAGATATTAATATTATCTTTAAATTAACATTCAATTTAAGTAATTTTCATAAACATAAAATGAATGCTTAATACTATAATCTTCGCGATATTCTTTTTCGGAATGTTAGGATTTTTTATCTACTCCGCGAGGAAATTTTTTATTACACTCAGTTTTACAAAGCCGGAAAACCGCTTCAAAGATATTTCACAGCGTTTGAAAAACACTTTTGTTTTTGCATTCCTTCAAACAAAATTATTCAGACATAAACTTGCCGGGTTTTTGCACTTTCTTATTTATTGGGGGTTTTTGGTTTTAGGTTTTGTTGTTCTCGAGGGATTCATTGAAGGTTTCTTTCCTGAATTCACTTTTGCATTTCTCGGTCCTGTTTATTCATTTCTAACTTTATGTGCAGATTTATTCGGTGCTATTGTTTTTGTAACTGTAATCTTTTCTTTGTTAAGAAGATATATTGGCACACCGGACAGATTAAAAGTTGAAAAATCATCAAGAATGGATGCGACATTTATTCTTGTTATGATAATGCTTGTAATGGTAACAATGTTTGGAACAAATGTAGAGAGAATTTGGCTCGGACACTCACAAGGGTTGAGACCGGTTTCGGATTTTCTTGCAAATATTTTTGGTGGAACAAATTCAGGTTCTCAAACGATGTATATGTTTTTTTGGTGGGCTCATAATATAGTAGTCTTATCATTTTTAAATTACCTCCCCTATTCAAAACATTTCCATGTATTATCTTCAATTCCGAATACATTTTTTTCAAACTATGATATAGAACCAAAAGGAATTTTAAAACCTATTAATTTTGAAGATGAAAGCATAACTCAATACGGTGTTAAAGATTACAACGATTTAACATGGAAACAGGTACTTGACGGATATACATGCACTGAGTGTGGAAGATGTACAGAAGTATGCCCTGCGAATACGACAGGTAAATTACTTAATCCTAAACTGATTGTAACAAAAATCAGAAGAAGAGCTTCTGATAAAGGACCGGTTCTTGCTGAGAAAAAAGAACAGGATCCGATGCTTGATATAAACTTAGTGCCTGATTACATATCACCACAAGAGTTATGGGCATGTACAACTTGTCGTGCCTGTGTACAGGAATGTCCAGTTATGATAGACCATGTAACATCAATTGTTGATATGAGAAGAAATCTTGTAATGATGGAATCTGAATTTCCTGAGGAGATGAATACTGTGTTCAGAAATCTTGAGAATAATGAATCACCTTGGGCATTTGGGGCAGAGGCAAGAAACGAATGGATAGAAGAACTGAGCGAAGAACTTGAAAAAGAGAATAAAGTAAATAATTTAAAAAAATTAAGTAATGTTGGAAACGCAGAAGAAGCGGATGTAGTATTTTGGTCGGGATGTGCAGGTGCATTTGATAAACGATATAGAAATGTAACAAAAAGTTTTGCTAAGTTATTAAACGAAGCAGGTGTTAAATATGCCGTGCTTGGAAATGAAGAAAAATGTACCGGTGATCCTGCCAGAAGACTTGGAAATGAATTTTTGTCACAACAGTTTATTCAGCAGAATGTTGAAACATTGAAGAAATATAATGTGAAAAAAGTTGTAACTGCTTGTCCCCATTGTATGCACTCATTAAAGAATGAGTATTCACAATTCGGAATTGAACTGGATGTAACACATCATTCAGAATATATTGATAAATTAATTGCAGAAAAAAAACTTGAACCAAAGAAAGAAATTAAAGAGAAAGTAACCTATCACGATTCCTGTTATCTCGGCAGATATAATGATATTTATTCTCAACCGAGAGAAACAATAGATGCTGTAAAGGGAATTGACTTGGTAGAGATGACAAGAACAAAAGACAGAGGATTATGTTGCGGAGCAGGTGGCGGAAGGATGTTCCTTGAAGAGACGGAAGGTAAGAGAGTGAACATAGAAAGAACAGAAGAAGCATTGGCAACAGGAGCAACAACTATAGCTTCTGCATGTCCGTTTTGTATGACGATGTTAACCGATGGTGTGAAAGCAAAAGAAAAAGCTGAAGAAGTAAAAGTAAAAGATATTGCAGAAATAGTATTGGAGAGTATAAATGCCTGAGGTTTTCAGATACAGAGGGTATAGATTTTTCTTTTTCAGCCGAGAAAATTGCGAACCAATTCATATTCATATAGAGTCAGGGAAAAACTATGCTAAATATTGGATTTACCCAATTCATTTAGCAAAAAATTATGAATTTAAAAGTTATCAATTAACCTAAATTAGAAAATTAATAGAAAAAAATTTAGAATTAATTATAAGAAAATGGAATGAACACTTTAATAATTAAAAAATCTGAACCTTTAGCAACAGATATTTCTTTTGACGAATATAATTTGATAGTAGAAATAAATGACGGAAGAATAGTCTCAGTTCCATTGGAATGGTTTCCAAGATTATTAAATGCAAACAAAAAGCAAAGAAATAATTGGAGATTTATTGGAAATGGAATTGGAATACATTGGGAGGATATAGATGAAGATATTTCCGTTGAGAGCTTAATGAATTAAAAATATATTACAAATATGAAAGAAAAACTAAAAACAGAAATTAATAACAATCCAAAGATTGATTTAACCGGGAAAAATATATTTTTTTATGATGGGGTTTGTGTTTATTGTAAAGGTGTTGTTCATGCTTGCATAGAAGGAGACAAAGATAATTTATTTTTATACTCACCATTGCAGAGTAATTTTGCACAGGAGTCTTTAAAAAGATACGGAATTAACAGTAATGATTTATTATCTATGTATGTTATAAGCAATTATAATACATCGGATGAATTTTTATTAAATGCAGCACCTGCGAGTAACTTTGTGCTTACCAGAATGCATGGAGAACTTAAAGAACTTGGGAAAATGAATTCACAAAAACCGAGAGATATTCAGGATGCCGAGTATAAAGAAGTCGCAGATACAAGATATGAAAAGTATGGTAAAATGGAAGAGATTTATATTCCTGAACCGGAAATTCGTTCAAAATTTTTATTTTAAAAAACAGATTATAAATTAACTTAAGGAGAATAATTAAATGTCTTATTTTTTTACATCGGAGTCGGTAAGTGAAGGGCATCCGGATAAAATTTGTGATCAGATTTCAGATGCGGTTCTTGATGATATTCTTGCAAATGATCCTGATGCACGCGTGGCGTGTGAAACTTTCTGTGCAACAGGGTTAGTTCTTGTTGGTGGTGAGATTACTACAACTCATTATGTTGACATTCCTGATTTAGTAAGAAAAGTTGTTAAAGATATCGGTTATACAAAAGGAGATTACAGATTCGATTCACATTCAATAAATGTGATGTCGGCAATAAACAAACAATCTCCGGATATTGCTATGGGTGTTGATACAGGAGGTGCGGGTGATCAGGGAATTATGTTTGGTTATGCTAATAACGAAACAAAAGAACTAATGCCTATGGCAATTTCTTATTCACATAAACTTGTAAAAAGACTTGCAGAAATTAGAAAGAAAAATTCTAAATTAATGCCATATCTCAGACCGGATGCAAAATCACAAGTTACTGTTGAATATAACGATGCTAAAAAACCTGTAAGAATTGATGCTGTGGTATTATCAACTCAGCATGACCCGGGAGTATCTCAGGCAAGAATCAGAAAAGATGTTATTGATAATGTTATTAAAAAAGTTATTCCTGCAAAACTGATGGATAAAAATACAAAAATTTATGTAAATCCTACTGGGAATTTTGAAATTGGCGGACCACATGGTGATTCAGGTTTGACAGGAAGAAAAATAATTGTAGATACTTACGGTGGAAGAGCTCCACACGGAGGAGGTGCATTTTCAGGTAAAGATCCTTCAAAAGTTGACCGCAGTGCAACTTATGCCGCAAGACACATAGCGAAAAATATTGTTGGTGCCGGATTGGCAGATGAATGTACCATTCAGCTTTCCTATGCGATTGGAGTTGCAGAACCGATTTCAATTTTGATTGATACACACGGTACAGGTAAAGTGTCAGATAAGGAACTTGAAAGAGTTGTTAAAAAACATGTTGACCTTACTCCAAAAGGAATTATTAAAAGACTTAAACTAAAAAGACCAATTTACAGAAAAACTGCTGCTTATGGTCATTTTGGTAGAACAGAAGACAGTTTCACTTGGGAAAAACTTGACCTTAAAGATGTCTTGTTAAAAAATATCAGATAATGTCTGATCTATTTTTCGGAATTTTTTACCCGTTAAAATGTATAAAACTTTTTTTTAAAGTTCCGAAAATAATTTTATATTCTTTGACTCCATTAATTTTAAACGCTTTAATTTATGGAGTCATTTTTTATTTTGCTTTGAATTGGATTAATGACTTTTCCGGAAGCATAACTCAAAGCAATATTCCGGATGCCGGATTTCTGAACCTTATGATTCATTATTCCATAATGTTCATTGCTGTTCTTAATCTTTTAATATTAAGTTATTTCTTTTTTATAACTGTTGGCGGAATAATTTCCGCACCGTTTAATGAAAAAGTATCAGTAATTGTCGAGGAATATAAAACAGGTATCAAAGTTATAAATGATAAATCATTTTTGAAAGATGCTTTTGACAGTATCAAAGCTGAAGTAGTAAAAATCGGTTTTAACTTTGCTGTTATAATTCCTTTGTGGTTATTGGGATTGATTCCCGTAATCGGGATTGCTTTCACATTTTTAGGGATTTTATTTTCATTTTTTTATAATGCATTAGATTATCTTGATATTCCAATGAGCAGAAGAGACTTCCCATTTAAAAAGAAATTAAAAATTGTTTTTGAACTGGGATTGCTGACTTTCGGTTTCGGATTTACTGCTTTTCTTTGTATGTTTATTCCATTTGTAAATGTCATTTTGAAACCATTAATTGTGGTTTCAGGAACAAGTTTATTTTTTGACAGAAATTATTTGAACTTTAAAAGTAAAATTGATTAAAAATAACATGGAAGTTAATGTTGAAATTGCAAAGTCTTTGGGATTGCTCGAAGAAGAATATAATAAGATTATATCAACACTTGGAAGAATACCTACTTTTACGGAATTGAGTATTTATTCGGTAATGTGGAGCGAACATTGTTCATATAAAAATTCCATTGCTGAACTTAAAAAATTACCTCGTTCCGGTGGAAAACTTTTAGTTTCTGCAGGTGAAGAAAATGCAGGATTGATTGATATTGGTGACGGATTAGCAGTTGCTTTTAAAATTGAATCACATAATCATCCTTCAGCAGTTGAACCATTTCAAGGTGCTGCAACCGGTGTAGGTGGTATTTTAAGAGATATTTTTACTATGGGTGCAAGACCTGTAGCAGCATTGAATTCATTGCGATTTGGGAACATAACAAAAAAATCAGAATCCGATTCTAAAGAAATCACTGAAAGATCAAAATTTTTGTTTGAAAAAGTTGTAGAAGGAATTGGGCATTACGGAAATTGTTTTGGTGTTCCGACTATTTCAGGAGAAGTTTATTTCGAAGAATGTTATCAGGATAATCCACTTGTTAATGCTATGGCTGTCGGTATAGTTAAGCATGATGAAACTGCAACCGCTGCTGCATCCGGAACAGGAAATCCGGTTTTCATTGTCGGTTCATCCACCGGTAAAGATGGAATTCATGGTGCTACTTTTGCATCTGAAGAAATTTCAGAGGAATCTGAAAGTAAACGTCCTAATGTTCAGGTTGGTGACCCTTTCACAGAAAAATTATTATTAGAAGCAACTCTCGAAATTATAAAATCAGGAATTGTTGTCGGTATTCAGGATATGGGTGCTGCGGGCATAACGTGTTCAACTTCTGAAATGTCTGCAAAAGGAAATTGCGGAATGAAAATAAACTTAAATGATGTTCCTTTAAGAGACAGTAATATGAGTGCTTTTGAAATTATGTTGTCTGAATCTCAGGAAAGAATGTTAGTAGTTGTGAAAAAAGGTGAGGAAAACAAAGCTATTCAGATTTTCAAAAAATGGGATTTAAATTGTGTTCAAATTGGTGAGGTAATAGATGAACCGAATGTAAAAATTTATTTTGATGATGAACTTGTTGCCGACATTCCGGCAAAATCTCTCGTACTTGGCGGAGATGCTCCGGTGTATATCAGAGAGAAAAAAATTCCTGAATATCTAAATGAAAAGAATAATTTTGATTTTGATAAAATTTCACTTCCTGATAGTTTTAATATTACTTTATTGAAATTATTATCATCACCAAATATCACAAATAAAAATTGGGTTTACAGACAATATGATACACAAGTCCGAACAAATACTATAGTATTACCGGGATGTGATTCTTCTGTAATCAGAATCAAAGGAACAGATAAAGCATTAGCAATGAAAGTTGATTGCAATTCAAAATATGTTTATCTGAATCCGTATAAAGGTGGAATGATAGCTGTTTCTGAATGTGCGAGAAATGTTGTATGCTCCGGCGGTAAACCACTTGGCATAACAAATTGTTTGAATTTTGGCAATCCTTATAATCCGGAAGTTTATTATCAGTTTTCGGAAGCATTAAGAGGTATGGGAGATGCTTGTAAGAAATTTGATACACCGGTAACCGGAGGTAATGTCAGTTTTTATAATCAATCAAAAGATTATGCAGTGTTCCCTACTCCCACAATTGGGATTATCGGATTAATAGAAAATATTAAAAATATAAAAACTTCTTATTTTAAAAATGAAGGAGATATAATTATATTAATTGGAAATCAAAATTCGAACGAACTTGGTGGTTCTGAATATATAAATCATCTACATAATTTAGTTACGGGTGATGCTCCTGATATAGATTTAGAATTTGAAACAAATTTACAAAATACATTGTTGGAACTAATTAATGCTGATTTGATAAATTCCGCTCATGACGTTTCTGATGGCGGATTATCAGTAGCACTTGCAGAGTGTTCAGTTATGAACAGAGAAAAACTTTTGGGATGCGAAGTAAATATAAATTTGAAATTCAGAAAAGATGCTGAATATTTTGGTGAGACTCAAAGCAGAGTTATAATTTCCTGCAATAAAAATTCAGTTAAAAAAATATTTGAAACAGCGGATAAATTTTCTATGAATGCAGAACAGATTGGAATTGTTACAGGCGATAGAATTAAAATTAATAATGACATTGATTTAGATGTGAATGATATTTATACTAAATATTATCATTCACTTGAAACCGTAATGAATTCTTAATGACTTTAAAAAAATTATCACTACTTATTTGTTTTTTAATTCTTTCGGTAAACCTGCAAGCACAGAATTTACTTAAATTGAATGAGTTTGGAGAAAACAATTCGTATAATAAATTAAACTACTTTAATAAAAATTCATTAAATGAAGCCCAAAATCCAACACTACCTTTGTCAATTGGTTTAGTTGCTGCATTATATATTTTAAATCCTATAGTAATAGGAAATTTTGATGGAGTAAATTTGGGGCTGACTAAGGAAATTTCTATAGGATTTGGAAATTTCGGTGAATACAGAATCGGGGCGGAATATTCTTTGATTTTCAAAGGTGATAATAAAAATCAATTAAGAATTTCAGGAAAATATGATAATTTATTATCTGATATTAAACCATCTAATATGTTACAGACATCTGAAGTATTAAGTTTTGGAGGTGGATATTTTACAGATTTTAATGTAAATGGGTTTTTCCCTGAAATTTCATATGGTTTTTCTATTAGAAATGATAAACTATTATTTTATCCTCATATTAAAGCAAGATATACTTTCATAACTGATACTAATAAAAAAAATTTTGCTGATATATCTTTCGGGTTCATTCTCGGTATTGCAAATCCTTTCATTGACTTAAATATCAGAAACAATCACGGTAAATAATTGGAAAATTCAAAAGTAATATCGTTTTTTGGACACTTTAAATTTTTAGTTCCTGTTGGATTAAATGCCTGGTTTCAGAAAATGGGTGATATATTTTATTTCATCGCAAGATTTTTTAAAGAACTTGTTGTTCCCAGATATGAAATAAAAGAAACTATCAGACAATGTTTTGTGATAGGATATAAATCGCTTGGATTAGTAGGTATTACCGGATTTATTATTGGTTTAACTCTCACATTACAGTCAATACCAACACTTTCAATATTTGGAGCACAATCATTAGTCCCATCTATGGTAGCAATTGCAGTATTCCGAGAAATTGGACCGGTAATAACCGCATTAATTTTTGCGGGAAAAATCGGTTCGGGAATAGGTGCTGAACTTGGGTCTATGAAAGTTACAGAGCAAATTGATGCAATGGAAGTTTCCGGTACAAGCCCATTCAAGTATCTTGTGATAACAAGAGTTATAGCATCAACTTTAATGTTACCGATATTAATTTTTTTCGCAGATGCACTTGCAATGGTTGGCAGTTATATTTCTTATAACTTACTTGAAACTGCTTCTGTTAGGTCATTCTTACTGATAGCTTTTCAGAATATTGGTTTTGCAGATATCGTTCCTGCAACAATCAAATCTGTTTTTTTTGGATTTTTCATTGGTATAATCGGATGTTATGAAGGTTATACTGCTGACAGGGGCACAGAAAGTGTCGGAATTGCCGCTAATACTGCCGTTGTATTGGCATCACTAAGTGTTATATTAATTGATATGATAGCTGTTCAAATCTCAAGTATATTCTAATATATAAAATTTGACTGAGAATAAAGATAATATTGTTTTAAAAATCACAGGCGTTCACAAGGCATTTGGAAAAAAGGTTGTTCTAGAGAATATTAATTTGAATTTACATAAGAATGAAACTGTTGTTATATTAGGAAGGTCAGGAACAGGTAAATCAATTATTTTAAAATGTATTGTTGGTTTGATTACTCCTGACAGTGGTTCAATAGAAGTTAACGGAAAGAATACAAGTGAATTGAGCGGTGAAGATTTAAATCATTTTAGAAGAGAAGTAGGATTTCTATTTCAGAGTGGTGCGTTATATGATTCTATCTCCGTAAGGGAAAATCTTGAATTCCCTGTTGTCCGACAAAATAATTATGATGGTCATGACGTAACACCTGAGGTGAAAGAACAATTACAGAATGTTTCTCTTTTAGATTCGATTGATAAAATGCCATCAGAACTTTCCGGTGGAATGAGAAAAAGAATTGGATTAGCCCGAACTTTAATGTTAAAACCAAATATAATATTATATGATGAACCAACAACAGGACTTGATACATTTACTTCAAAAGAAATAAGTACATTGATAGTAAAAATGAAAGAAAAATACGGAGTTTCTTCAATAGTTATAACACATGATATGCCGTGTGCTAAAATGATTGCAGACAGAATAGTAATATTAAAGGATGGGAAATTTATTGCTCAGGGAACATATACAGAACTTTCAAATTCACAAGATGAGTTTATCAGCAGTTTTTTTTCATATTAACAATTAAATATGGATACATCAAAAAAAATAAAATTAGGATTTTTTATCACAATCGGTTTAGGATTGTTTGTGATAGCGTTATTTTACATTGGGAGTAAAGAAAATCTTTTTACTGCTACTATTATTTTAAATTCAGAATTTGAAGATGTAAGCGGATTAACAACCGGAAGTAATGTTACATATTCCGGCATAAATATTGGGTCTGTTCAGAGTATTGATATACAAGGTTTTAATAAAGTTAGAGTTGTGATGAAAATTCAAAAAGATAAAAATCAATTTATAAGAAAAGATTCACAGGTCTCAATAACTTCAACAGGTTTAGTAGGCAGTAAAATTGTTTCCATTTCATCCGGAAGTGATACATCAAAAATTGTAGAAAACGGAGATTATTTAAAATCAATAAAACCAATAGATGTAGGCACTATATTAGACAACCTGAATAATTCAACCAAACAAGCAGATTCAATTGCAAAAGAAATCACAAGTATAGTTTCAAAAGTAAACTCCGGAGCCGGTTCTTTAGGTGAGTTAATAAATAATAAAAGTTTATATCAAAATTTAGATTCAGCATTCACTTCAATAGCCGGATATACAGAACAGGTGAATTTGGTAGCAAATAAAATGACCGGAATAATTGATCAGGTTTCAAACGAAGTAAATGTAGTAACAAAAGAAATCTCAAAAATTACAGCAAATATAGCCGGAATAACCGCTAAGCTAAATTCCGGTGAATCAGTTGTTGGTACACTTTTAACAGATACTGTTTTTGCAAATAATCTAAAAGATATTATAGTTAATACAAATTTAACTGTTAGAAATTTTGAAAGTGCCGCTTTTAAACTTGACCAAAATATGGAAGCGTTGAAACATAATTTTCTATTTAAAGGATATTTTGAAGATTTAGGATATTGGGATAGTACCACTTATCAAAAACAATTAAATTTCAGAGTTGAGGAAATAGATAAACAAGCGATATATATAAAGCAGCAACAGGAAATTTTGAAAAAACTGCAAACAAGATTGGAAGAGTTAGAAAGACAAGTTGATGAAAAAATGAAAAAAGATGGTGATTAAATATATATTATGTTTAAAACATTCATAACATTATTTTTAGGCATTATTTTTTATTCCTGCTCTTCCGCACCGGAAATTACAAAAGAAGAAAGAGAAGAACGGGAAGAATATAAAGAGCCGGAAGTAAAATCAACCGGCAAAGGAAATCTGATTATTGAAACTGCTTTTGATGAACAAAAGAATAAAATGTATTCAAAATCGGAAGATTCAATTTATTTATATTGGCTTAACAATCAACTTTTAATTCTTGGTTATCAATCAAGGTGCAACATATTTGCGATAAACACATTACACAAAGCCGGATTTAAATGCCCTGATGTAAACACTCTCACATATGATTTAATGGATACAACTCGGTTTCTTGATATAATGCCGGTTATCAGAATAAATGATTTAAACGAAATAGAAATTGGAGATTTGATAGTATGGAATGGACACGTAATAATATTTGAAAAGTTAGTAAAAATTAAAAATAAGAATTATGCACAGGCGATTTGGGCAGGAACAAGGCAAGAAGATAACGGAGAAAATATTATGAACAATGTAATTTATGGTAAATATCCACTTGAAGGATATTTTATTATCCGTCGTCCGCAATATAAATGATTTAAATTTTTAGTTTTATAAATTTTATGAACTTTAAAATCATAGAATTTATTACTATTTTACGAAAATATAACAAAAACAATATTTAAAGGAGCTTAAAAAATGACACAAGCCGAAATTCAAGAAAAAGTAAAACAGGCTATCATTGATAAATTAAACGTTGAAGAATCAAAAATTACTCCGGAAGCCTCATTTATAAATGACTTAGGAGCTGATTCACTGGATACTGTTGAATTGGTTATGAAATTTGAAGAAGAATTTGATATAAAAATTCCAGATGAAGATGCTGAAAAAATCCAATCTGTTGGTGCTGCCGTAACCTATATAGAAGATAAATTAAAAAGTTAATTTAATGCGGAAAAGAGTTGTTGTCACCGGAATTGGTGTTGTTAGCCCTATTGGGTTAACTATTGACGAATTCTGGGCGAATCTTATAAATGGTGTTAGTGGTGTTAATAATATTACTTATTTTGATACTACTAATTTTGCTACCAAATTCGCAGCCGAATTAAAAAATTTTGATCCGGTAAACTATATGGATAAAAAACTCTCTCAAAGGGTTGATCCATTCACGCAATATGCACTTGCTGCAAGCAAAATGGCTATGGCTGATTCAGGTTTAAATCTTGAAAAAATTGATCAGGACAGAGCCGGAGTAGTTTATGGTTCCGGTATTGGAGGTATGTGGACTTACGACAAACAACAAAATAATTTAATAAATAGAGGTGGAGTTCCTGATAGAATCAGTCCGTTTTTTATTCCAATGTTAATTGCTGATATTGCAGCAGGAAGAATTTCAATGGAGTATGGTTTAAAAGGACCTAACTATGCAACTATTTCAGCCTGCACTACTTCAGCTCACTCGATTATTGACTCAGTTATGATTATTCAAAGAGGCGATGCTGATATTATGGTTACGGGTGGTTCAGAAGCAGTCATCTGTCCTATGGGTGTTGGTGGATTCAATGCTATGAAAGCCCTATCAACAAGAAATGATGAGCCACAAAAAGCATCAAGACCATTCGATAAAACGAGAGATGGATTTGTAATGGGTGAAGGCGGAGCAACTTTAGTTTTAGAAACTATGGAACATGCACTAAACAGAGGTGCAAAAATTTATGCAGAAATAACGGGAATTGGAATGACTGCAGATGCACATCATATAACTGAACCTGCTCCTGGAGGTTCAGGTGTTGCTAAAGCAATGCAAATTGCTATTAAAGATTCAGGGATTTCTGCAAATGATATTGATGTCGTAAATGCACATGGAACATCAACTTATTACAATGATAAAAACGAAACAGAAGCTATTAAAACTGTTTTTGGTGAAAGAGCTTTTGAAATACCGGTACATTCAGTAAAATCTATGATAGGTCATCTTTTAGGTGCTGCCGGTGCAATTGAAGCAATTGCTGCAACTTTAACTATTCGAGATGGTATTATCCCTCCAACTATTAATTATCAGGAAAAAGATCCTGAATGCGATTTATTTTATGTCCCAAATACGAGTATTAAAAAGGAAGTTAAAACTGTTATCTCTGATAATTCCGGATTTGGTGGACATAATACGGCTATCGTTTTCAAAAAATTTGAAGAATAATTCGATTATCCTGAATATCACGTAATGTTTAAAATTCTAAAAAATCTTAAAAAAAGTTTTCCTTTCTTTAGAAAGAAAAAATCTAAACCTGAAGAAATTGAAGTTCTCCCTTCCAGACTTATCAGAAAAATTGATTTTGAAAAATTTCAAAATGCAATTCACTATAAAATTATTAACCCTGAATTTTTTGTTACCGCTTTAACTCACAGATCATATATCAAAATAAGAAAAGAAACTTTAAAACCCGGTCTTGTATCTAATGAAAGACTTGAGTTTTTAGGAGATGCCGTTTTAGATTTAGTTGTGGCTGAATATTTATATAAAAATTTTCCATTAAACGAAGAAGGTGACCTTACAAAATTCAGATCTATCCTTGTGAACAAAAGATTTTTGGCAGAACGTGCAAAAGTTTTAAAACTTCAAGAGTTTATATTAGCTTCTTACACAGCATTAAAATCAATTGAAGAAGGATATGATGCAATATTAGCAGATGCGTATGAATCTTTAATAGGTGCAATTTTTTTAGATTCGGGTTATACCGCAGCAAAAGAATTTATTAATGAAGAAATTTTTATAAAACTTGATATAAAGTGGCTCGACCAGTTTGATGAAAATCATAAAAGTAAATTTCTTGAATATGCTCAGGCAAATACTGATTTTATACCCGAATATAAGGTTATAGATCAGGAAGGTCCGGAACATAATAAATTATTTACTGTTGAAGTATATTTAAACAACAGAAGTTTAGGAATAGGAAAAGGAAAGTCAAAGAAACAAGCAGAACAGGAAGCAGCAAAAAACGCATTACAAAATTTAGATGTGATAGAAGGTATGGGTTTAAAAAAACATTCTAAAAAACATATAAATTGAATTTTAAGTCTTGATTTTAATTTAGAAGTATTTTAATTTTGTAGCATAAATTAATTAAAGAAAGGCAAAAATATAATATACTTGCGACTTTTTTAAAAACGTTAAAATTTTAAATTGACAACTAACATTAAAAACCATTTATAAGGGTTCACAAATTGAACTTTAATAAATGGTTTTTCATTTAAGAAGGAAGCTAATGTATATTATTACTGATTAAATCAAAACCATGAAAAAAAATAAAATCATTTCTTTAGTTTTAACTGTAATCGCCATTAATTTATTAATTGCTGATAATTTAACTGCAAATAATAAATTTAAAATCATTGCTTCTAATAATTCTTATGTGGAGTTCGAAATCTATCCCGATTTCACAAATGGAGTTATTATTCCAAATTCGCATAGTTATACCAAAAATTTTGGTAAACCGGATGTAAATTATCTATCGTTTCCGGTTTTTTTACCGAGTGATAAAAATAACAAAGTGGATATCTTAGATGTTAAATTTGTTGATGAACAAAATATTGAGATAAGACCTGTTCCAACTCCAAAAAGAGTCAATGGGAAAAAAGATTGGAAATTGGAATATATTAAAGATGAAAATACTTATAACTCAAATAATTTTTATCCGGCTAATCTATCAGAATTTGTTTATTCAGGTGAATTAAGAAATAAATATTATGGACACGCTTTGGTTAATCCTGTTCAGTATAATCCTGTCAGTAAAACTGCCAGAAAATATACTTATTTAAGAATCAGGATTTCTTTTGGTGGAAATCCATTAATCGCAAATAGAAATTTATCTTATGATGAAGCTGCATTATTATATTATGCGGCTATTAATTCAGATGTATCTATGAATTGGAGCACTGAAAATGATTTAAAACTTAGAGATAATGGTATAATGAATAGTATATTTGCTTCCGGTGATTTTTATAAAATCGAAATCAGACAAACCGGAATATATAAACTGGATAGAGCTGCATTACAAAGTGCCGGATTACCTGTTGGAAATTTAGACCCGAGAACAATTAAAATTTATGGAAATGACGGTAAACCTGTCCCTTACGAAAATGAATCAGATTACCCTGTTGACCCTAAAGAGGTTGCTATATTTGTATCCGGTGAAGGGGATGGTCAGTTTAATGAAGGTGATTATGTAGCATTCTACGGTAAATCACCTGCCGATTGGAAATATGACCCGATTAATAAAAGATGGAGTCATTATCTAAATCCATATTCAATTTCAAATTATTATTATATAACTTTCGGTGGTGCAAACGGAAAGAGAATGTCTGTTCAGAATTCTATAAATAATCCCGGTGTACCTGTAATGAATGATTTTGAAGATAAGATATTTGAAAATCCTGAAGTAAATAATCTTGGTGCTACCGGGACTGTATGGGTTAGTCAAAGAATTGATAATCGGGATGGATTAAATTTTTCAAAGGAACTGAAGGGTTATATATCAGGCTCAAATTTACAACTTCGTTCATTATTCGGAAACGGATCTTCCAGCTCTGCTCTGTTTGAAGTTAAAGACCAAAGTTCAAACTTCTTGCAGACTATCCCCATATCAGGTATCTTTGATGAATTTTCACATATAAATTATTATAATCTGCCAAATGGGTTAATTGCAAATTACTCATTAAGCGGTACAAATATTTCAAGATTTAGTATTAATTTACCTGCTCAATATAACAGTAATACAGTTTTCGGTTATATGGAAAATTTTGAAATTCACTATAGAAGAAGTTTAGCAAGTGTTGAAGATAATACACTTAGATTTGTAACTGTAGATTCTAATTCTACACTTGAATACAGATTATCCGGATTTGGGAACAATGATGTTAAATTTTTTGATATAACTTCACATCCTGATGTTTCAATCATTAATCCGATTTCTTCAAGCGGTGGGAATGCGAATATTCAAGTTTCAATTACATCAGGCGAACCAAAAGAATTTATTGCTATCGGTGGAAACACTTTCAAAACTCCTGTTTCTATTTCCGGCAAAATTGCAAATCAAAATTTAAAAGCAATTCAAGGTGGTGCAACTTTTTTAATTATTTCTCCCACAGAATTTCTCTCCCCTGCTAATGAGTTAAAAGCGTTGAGAGAAAGAACAGGACCTAACTATTTAAAAACTGAAGTAATTGATGTAAATAAAATCTATAATGAATTTTCAGGAGGTATTCCTGATCCGGTTGCAATTAAAAAATTCTTAAGATATTCTTATCAAAATTGGGATTTAAAACCTGTTTATGTATTGTTCTACGGAGACGGTTCTTATGATTATAAAAATATTTATAATCTGAATGTAAAAAATTTCTTACCCCCAATCGAACTTGATACTTATGATCAAAACGAAATTTATTCATATCCGAGTGATGATTTTTTTGTTGAGTTAACTGAAAATTCACCAAGACCTGTTGCCGGTATTCCCGATATGGCAGTAGGAAGATTAAATGTCAATTCCCTATCTGAAGCTAATGATGTTTTTGAAAAAATTGCAAATTATGAAAAACCTTCGAATAATGGATTGTGGAAGAAGAAAATTATGTATGTGGCAGATGACGGTTGGACAACAACATATACCCAAGGTGAAGAAGGTGCATTACATACTGCTCAGTGTGAAACAGTTGCAGAACTGTGTACATCACCTGATTTTGAAAAAGAAAAAATATATTTAGTAAATTATCCTTCCATCATAACTCCACAGGGCAGAAGAAAACCCGGTGTGAATGAAGCGATTATTCAAGGTTGGAATGAAGGAAGACTTATAATAAATTATGTTGGTCACGGTAGTACAGACTTGTGGGCTCATGAACAGGTATTTGACAGAGCATCTACAATACCTCAATTGAATAACGGTTATCAGTTGCCTCTTGTAACTATTGCAAGTTGTGACCTCGCAAGATGGGATGACCCGTTTAATATTTCTGCTGCAGAGCAGTTAGTAAATAAACCTGCAGGTGGAGCAATAGCAGTTATAGCAGCAACAAGACCTGTTTACTCCGGTCCAAACGCTGCTTTTAATGAAGAGCTTTGGAGAAATATGATATTCAAAAAAGATACTCTCCACTATCCTATCAGATTAGGAATGGCTTTGTTTATAACCAAACAAGTTCCAAGTTTAGTAGGAGATAATACTGCAAAATTTACTATGATTGGTGATCCGACTTTAAGAATAGCAATTCCTCAATACTTTACACGTATTGACAGCATCAATTCATCTTCAGGAACTGATACTGCGGTTATTAAAGCATTGCAGAAAGTTACAATTCATGGCAGCGTTTTAAATACTGACTCAACATTCTGGAATAATTATAACGGTGATATATATTTGAAAATATTTGATGTTGATAGAAATGTTACGGTTTTTGATTTTAATATTCCGTTTAATTTCAGACTCGACGGTGGAACCATATTCAATGGCAGAACTCAGGTTGTAAATGGTAATTGGAAATTGGAATTTGTCGTTCCGAGAGATATTTCTTATAACACAGGAACCGGAAAATTGATAGCATATTTTAACAATGCATCAACAGACGGTTCAGGATATACTAATAGATTTATACTTAATGGAATTGATTCAAATGCTGCTGTTGATACAATTGGACCTCAGATTTCAATATTTATGGGTGATAGAAATTTCAGATCCGGTGATTATGTTTCACAAAATACTAAATTATTGGCTGATTTCTTTGATGAAAATGGTATGAATCTGACAGGTACTATAGGTCATAAAATTGAAGCTATCATAAATAATAATGAAAATTCAAGAATTGATTTAACTCCGTTTTATAATTCAACTTCCGGTTATCAATATGGAAATCTTGAATATGCACTAAATAATTTATCAGACGGAAGTTATAATTTAAAAATCAGAGCATGGGATACGTATAATAATGTTAATGAAACTCAAGTTGATTTCAATGTTATTTCTGATAAACAGCTGAGTGTAGAAAATATATATAATTTCCCGAACCCAATGAAAGAAGCAACAAGTTTTCTGTTTCAGCACAATGTGGATGCTCCTTTAAGCGTAAATATTAAGATTTATACCGTAAGCGGAAGATTAATTAAAGAATTGAATAATGACAATATAACTGATAAATTCGTAAAAATTGACTGGGATGGAAAAGATGCTGACGGTGATGCTATTGCAAATGGAACATATTTATATCGCTTGGTAGTTAAATCTCAAGATGGAAGTTTAAATTCGAATTCAACTGGAAAATTAGCTGTATTAAAATAAAAATTTTTTATAAATAAACGGAGGATTAATAATTTGTTTTTTAAAATCTTAAAAATGAAGACTTTATGTGCATTATTGGTATTGAGTGCTACTTTAATAACGGACACGAAAGTTTTTTCGCAATCAACTAATGCTGTAACTACAGGTGTTCCATTCTTATTAATTGGTCCTAATTCCAGATTTGCAGGAATGGGCGAAACCGGTACAGCTATTGCTGATGATGCCACTGCTATGCATTGGAATCCGTCAGGTCTTGCATATCAGCAAACCGGTACGGAAATTAATTTCACACACTCACCTTGGCTCGCCGGTTTAAACATCGGTGATTTATTCTATGATTATGTTGCTGGAAAAAAATACATAAAAAGTTTAAATGGAACTATTGGTGCAAGTTTAACCTATTTAAACATTGGTGAAATTATTACTACTGATGAATTAGGAAACAGAACACCACAAAGAGATTATAAAGCTTATGAACTTGCCTTTGCTGTTGCTTATGCTACCAAACTAAGTCCAGATTGGGGTGTAGGTGTTACAACAAGATTTATTTACTCAAGACTTTCACCAAATGATTTAACAGTTGGCAGTGAAAGAGGAACAGGAACTGCTTTCTCTACAAGTTTTGACTTATCAGGTTTATGGAGACCATCAACCGGACCAAATATAATTAAAAACAAATTATCAATTGGTATGAATTTATCTAACTTAGGTCCGAAAATTTCATACGTTGATGCTGATCAGGCAGATCCATTACCTACACAGTTAAGACTTGGTTTTGGTTATAAAATATTTGAAGATGTAGGTAACAGTTTAACTTTAACAGCAGATTTCTCTAAATTGCTTGTTAAAAGAGATACCGCAACAGGTGTGGCTGATAACTTTTATGAGGCTATATTTACTTCATGGGGTGGAGATGTATTAAGATCTATTCAGTCATCAATTGGTGCAGAATATTGGTATGGAAATCCAAGACTTATTGCTTTAAGAGCAGGGTTTTTCTATGAAGATCCTTCATATGGAAACAGAAAATTCATCACTCTTGGTGCCGGTTTAAGATATAGCTTATACGGATTTGATTTCAGTTACATTAGTGCTCTCGAAGAGAATCATCCGCTGGCAAATACTTTGAGATTTGGATTGTCAGTAAATTTCTAAAAATTAGATTACAAGTGATTCCGTATTAATCGGAATCACTTGTCTTTTTTATGATACATTTCTTTCCTATAATTTTCCAATTTTCCTGAAAATATTTTTATTAATGAGAAAACTACTATTCATTTTATTAACCATATTTTTAACACCTTTATATTCATTTTCGCAGTCAATACTTAAAAACAATTTCACTTTTTCTCATCCGTTAAAATTCGGTTCTGAAAACACAATTCCTACAAAGAAAAATTTTTCCGGAAATGATAGTCTGAAAGTTGTTGCGATATTGGTACAGTTTCAGGAAGATAATTCCGGACTTACAAGCGGAAACGGAAGATTTGATTTATCAAATAAATATTTTAATCCTTCACTCGGCAGAGATACTGTGATAGATGCACCACCTTATGATAGTGCTTATTTCTCAGATCATTTAAAATTTTTGAAAAATTATTTTGAAAAATCTTCAAACGAAAGACTAAATGTATCTTATGATTTGTATGGTCAGGTTATAACTCTACCCAAAAAAATGGAAGATTATTCACCAAGAGATGGTGAACAATTTAATAAGCTTGGAAGTATGTTCACAGATGCATGGGCAAGAGCTGACAGTTTTATAAATTTTTCTACATATAATCCTAATAATACCGTTTTTTTCCTTTTCCATGCCGGAGTTGGCAGAGATGTAGAATTAAAATCAATTCTTGGTTTTGATCCGACCCCTTTTGACATTCCTTCGGTTTATTTAGGTTTAAAAAATTTAAAAGATTTTTACGGACAGGATTATAACGGTTATCAGACTTTAGACGGTTTTTTTATTCAAAATACTGCGATACTTCCCTCTACTGAACTTAGAGAACTTGATTTGATTTCCGGAAATATTTTACTCGAACTTGGAATTAATGGATTAATGTGTGCTTCTGTTGGCAGTTATCTTGGGTTACCGGATTTATTTAATACTTCTACAGGTAAAACTGCTATCGGAAGATTTGGGTTAATGGATGGACAATCAATTTTTAGTTTTAATGGTATCTTTCCACCTGAACCATCTGCATGGGAAAAGTATTTTCTTGGTTGGGTGGATCCTATTGTTATTTCAAGTGGTGNNGGGTGAAATCAATGCTGTTATAAAAACATCATCAACCGGTACTTTCAATGATTCCACAATGTATAAAGTTATGATAAACAGTAGTGAATATTATTTAATTGAAAACAGAAATCGTGATGCACTAAACATTGGACAGACTGTTTATACACGAAACAGAAATTTTAACGATTCGAATAAGTATTTAAAAGATGAAGAAGGATTTAATTATTTTGATATTTCAAAAATCAGTGGAAACGTAACTGATGTTACAACATTTGACTGGAGTTTACCGGGTTTAATAAATGATACTGCAAACTTTAAAGGTGGTATATTAATCTGGCATATTGATGAGACTATAATAAATTCAAAATTTTCATCTAATACAATTAATAATGATANNTGACCTTGAAGAAGCTAAAGGTGCACAAACTATAGGTGTAACTTTTAGTACACCTTTTGGTGATATAACCGGTGATGGTGATTTGAATGATTATTGGTATAATGGAAATCATTTTGTCCCGGCAACAATTTATAAAAATCAGTTCACTCCTGTTTCAATTCCTTCCTCAATGAGCAATTCAATGGCAAACACGAATATTTATATCACTGATTTTGACAGTATAAGAGCCGTGATGACATTTAAAATTCGAATTGGTGGAAATATTAGACCAATTTCAGGATTTCCAAAACCTGTCGGTTTTGATTCGAATGCTCAATCTGTAAATTTTAATTTCACTTCTCCTAATTTAAATAATGAAGATATTTTTGTAAACAATGGAAACGGTTTATTTGGATTTAATTCATCCGGAGTTGGAATTTCAAATCCGCTGAATGGTCTCATGTCTATAACAGGAGGAAAATATATTCCATTTGGTTTTAGTAATAATAATTTAAGATATATTGGTGGAATTGATAATAATTCAATTTTATTTATAGATAATAATTTAGTTAATACTACAAATAACTGGTCAGATGGTATATCAACATCACCTCCTATGGGATTCAATAATGGTATTCTTGTGGGGAAAAACTCTGGTGTAATTTCAACTTACAATTATGATGGAACCTCTGCGAGAATTGATTCAACCGGCTTCGCAGTCAGACAATTTACGAGAGAATCAACGCAGACATTCAAATTTACAGGTGGAACCGGGAAATATATTTTATCCGGAAATCTAACCGCTCCAAATTCAACTGATTTATTAGTAATTGATACTTTAAATAATATTTTTGTAAACGGAAACAGGTTAAGAATAAATTACACTGTTGGTAAAATTTCAACTTCGCCTGTTCTTGCTGATATAAATCAGGATGGACTTCAGGAAATTATATTCAACGGAGACGGTAAAATTTTTGCGATGAATTATGCCGGTGTGCTTATTGATAACTATCCGGTTGAATTAACAACAAAAATTTCTTCCGGTATATCAGTTGCTGATGTGAATTCTGATAATATTTTTGATTTGATTTTTATTACAGACGATGGAAAGTTATACGTGAGAGGAAATGATGGCGTAGTCATAAATGGATTCCCTATTCAGGTTGGTATTAATACAATTGCAACACCGTCAATTGCTAATTTTAATGATTCATTGGGAATTTGTGTTTTATCCGGAGACGGATATCTTTATGCTTTTAAAACTTCTTATTTATATAACGGTTCAAAAATACTTTGGAAAAATTATTTAAATAACAATTTACACTTAAATAATAATTTCATATCAACAGGAAGTGTTCCTGTAATTTCTGATAAACTGCCTAAAGATAAAGTTTATAACTGGCCAAACCCTGTATATGATAACAAAACGTATATAAGGTATTTCTTAAATGGTACTACAAACGAAGTGATTATAAAAATTCTCGATTTGTCAGGCGAGATGGTGATAGAACTCAGAGGAACTACAAATTCTAAAACAGAAAATGAAATTGTCTGGGATGTAACAGATGTTCAAAGCGGTGTATATTATGGTGTAATTGAAGCTGATATAGATGGTACAAAAGAAAGCAGAATAATCAAAATAGCTGTTGTAAAATAATCTGTTAATTGGTTTTTTATTAATATTATAATATTATATTACAGGTGATGGATTCACTTCCATCACCTTTTTTATATGGAAATATTTTTACTTGTTATATCACTTTTATATCTTATTCTTCACGGATATTTATTGTTTGGTTTGTCTAATTCAATAAATCTTAAATCTGATGATAAACAATTGCCATTTGTATCTGTAATAATTGCTGCCAGAAATGAGAAAGATAATATTACAAGATGTATAAATTCATTGAAAAAAATTAAATATGACAAATCTTTATATGAAATAATTTTAGTTAATGATAAATCTACAGATAATACAAAAGAATTAATGTATCTCGCTTCCGGTAATGATAAAAATATTATTATAATTGATTCAAGAAATTCTGAATCTTCAAATTTAAAAGGTAAAGCTAATGCTATTGATACAGCAATTGAAATTGCGAAAGGTGATATTATTTTAACTTCAGATGCTGATTGTGAAATCTCACCTGATTGGATAATTGAAACAGCAAAATATTATGATTCAAAGACTGCTATGGTTTGTGGATTCACTAATATAAAATATACTGAATCCCTGTTCTTTAAAATGCAGGCACTCGATTGGGTATATTTATTATCACTTGCATCAGGAAGCACAGGCATTAACAACACATTAAGTTGTATAGGAAATAATTTATCATTCAGAAAATCAGTGTATCTTGAGGTTGGCGGATATGAAGGAATAGAATTTTCTGTTACAGAAGATTTTGCATTAATGAGAGCAATTTTCAAATTAAAAAAATACAAAATAAAATATCCTGTAAACGAGAAAAGCGTAGTCTGGACAGAAGGGTGTAAAGATTTAAAAACTTTATATAAACAAAAGAAAAGATGGTTAAAAGGAGGATTGAAAATAAATTTACTCGGTTACATTATCGGATTTGAATTATATATTATGAATCTTACTTTAATATTCGGATTATTCTTTTTAGATCCATTGATTTATATAGCATTAATTGCGATAAAATTTTTCTCGGAATTGTTAATTATGATACCTGTTATTTTCAGATTAAAATTAAAAAATCTGTTTCAGTATTTTCTGTTTTTTGAAATTTATTTTGCAGTTTATGGATTGTTATTACCATTTTCCTTTTTATTCGGAAATAAAATAGATTGGAAAGGCAGAAAATTTTAAAATTTTACTACCGGAAAATGAAATCTAAATTTAACATTTATACTTGAATAATCCTTCGCATAAGTATATCCCGTTACAATATCAAATACAAAAATAGTAAAACCAAGACTTCCCCCATATGCAAGAATACTCTCATTTAATGGTAATCCGGGATTGTTCGCTTCAGGATCAATTTTTCTTTGAATGTTTAACATTTTTGCCTCAAGCCCAAGAATAGGAATTGTGAAATCAGTTTTAATAAACTTTGTAAGTATAATGTCAACTCCACCACCAATTGAAGTTACAGTTGTGCTTGCTGAATTTAGAAAATTTCTTGATTTAAATTCTTCACTTCCGGGATAAGTTGTATGTTCAAAAGTACCTGCAATTACAAACGGATAAATTTTAGTAGATGCAAATTCAAGTCTTGCTCCAAGACTAAATCCGGATTTAGAGTTTTCACCGAATGCTTTTAATGGAAATGAAAATCCTAAATTTGGAGAAATGAATATTCCCCCTACATTTGGAGTCTGAAGTGTTTTATTAATCGTTACATTAGGTGTATTAGAAGATAAAGTGTCTTCAGAATTTTGAGAATATGCCTGATGTGTTAAGAATAAAAAAATAAATATAAATTTTATAATTTTCAATTTCTTATTATTTTAACTCGTTAGTAAAATCTGTAAGTATTTTATAATAATTTGCTATTTCTGGTATTCGTTTTTTAATTTCTTCTTTATGCAACTTAATTGTACGGATGTCCCCTCTTTTCACCGGTCCTGTAAGAGAATTTTTTATCCCTTTAGTCTTTATATTGTTTATCGTTGTATTTATTATTTCTTCAAATATATCAAAAGATTTTGAATCTTTTAAACCAATTTTATTTAATATTTTTTGTATTAAATGAAATTGTGTAACCAAAAAATTAGATGCTATCACTGATGCTAAATGATAAAGTATTTTATCTTTAGAATTAATTTTAACATAATTAATATTATAATCTGAAAAAATATAATATATTAATTTTGTTGCATTTGCTCCTCCATCAATCCCAATCGTTATATTCTTAAATAATTTATCACCGTTCTTTTGTATTCCTGCAAAGCTTTGAATAGGATGTGCAGAAATTATATTGGTTTTGTTTATTTTATCAGAGTGAAAAATATCAGAACTTAATGAACCGCTCAAATGAATAAAATATTTATTCTTAAAATTTTTCTCTGCTCCTGATATTTTTTTAAATACAGATTTTATAAATTTATCCTGAACACACAGTATATAGCAATCATAATTTCTGATTAATACATCATTTAAATTTTCAAATACCTCTGCACTATATAGTCTATTTAATTCTCTATTTGTTTTTTTGTTCCTGTTTACTATTGTTATTTTTTTGAATTTCTTTTTTAAAATCGGCAAAAGATTTCCACCTGTATTCCCTGCTCCAATCAATAATATATTCAATTTCCTAAATTCTTGACTCATCTTTCAATTATAATTGTTACAGGTCCGTCATTGATTAAGCTAACTTTCATATTTGCAGCAAATTTACCTGATTTTATTTTTAATTTTTCATACTTCTCTGAGACATAATCAATAAAATCTTCATATAACTTTTCTGCCACTTCGGGATTTTCAGCATTTGTAAAACTTGGTCTGTTACCACTTTTGTTATTATCTGTACACAATGTAAACTGTGAGATAATCATAATCTCACCTTGAATTTCCTTTATATTCAAATTCATTTTTCCATTCTCATCTTCGAAAATCCTTAAATTAATAATTTTATCGGTAAGTTCACGTAAATTTTTATCTGTATCACCTTTGACGATTCCTAAAAATACTAAAAGTCCGCTTCCAATTTCACTGTAAATTTTTCCTTGAATCTCTACACTACTTTTTAAAACTCTTTGAATAACTGCTTTCATAATTTTACTTTTAGTACTCTCTCAATTCCTGATAAGTCTTTTATAAACTGATAATCTGAAAATCCATTTAACGATAATATTTTTTCTATTTCGGTTCTGCCATTGTATGATATTTCACAAAATATGTATGAATCTTTTTTAAGATTTTTCCCCATATTAAATATAGAACGGTAAAACTTAAAACCATCTTCATTATCTGTAAGTGCAATTTTAGGCTCAAAGTTTTTAACTTCTTTTTCAAGATGATTAAATTCATTTTCAGAAATATAAGGCGGATTGGAAATTAAAAAATCAATTCCATCAATTTCGGATTTTAAATCAAAAATTGATTCTTGGCTAAATTTCACATTTACATCTTTTAATCCGTTTAAATCTAAATTCTCTTTAGCTAAAGTTATGGCACCTTCTGAAATATCAATGGATAATATTTTGAAATTTTTGTTTAATTTTTTTAATTCTCCTGCGAGCGCTATAGTTATGCATCCGCTTCCACAGCCGATTTCTAAAATATTGATTTGATGAATTTGTTTTTTTGAAAATTCTTTTAAAATTTCTTCAACTAAAATCTCAGTTTCCTGTCTTGGTATAAGTACTCTCTTATCAACTTTAATTTTATATCCATAAAAATTTGTTTCTCCTAATATATATTGCAATGGTTCGTTTGCTATTCTTCTAACAAGTAATTTTTTAAACGCTTCTCTTTCTGATAAATTGAGCGGTTTATCAAAATTAAGATAAAGTTCTAATCTTTTGCAATTTAAAACATGACACATTAACAATTCTACATTCAATCGGGCATCTTTAATCCCTCTTTGATTCAATAAATCTGATGAAAAATTTATTACATCTAATATTTTATCAATCTTTTCTTTTGTCTGCATCAGTATCTTTTATTCACTTTGCCGTGTAAACAATCTTTCCGTTTATAATAGTATATTTTACTTTTGCAGTTAATAATTTTTTATTATCAGCAAATATATCTTCATTTAAAACAACCATATCAGCAAATTTATTTTTTTCTAAACTGCCTTTATATTCTTCCTGAAAAGCTGCAAATGCTGCCCATATAGTATATGAACGGATAGCATCTTCAATTGATAGTTTTTCATTGCTTCCGGCTGCGGAAATATTTGTATCAATCAATTGGCGGTTTGTTAAATAATAAATTTGTATTAATGGATTTATCTGTTGAAATGGAAAATCAGATCCTGTTATAATTTTACCGGAATTTGAAAGTAACGTATTCCATAAAGCCCATTTAGACTGATATTTATTATTTATTAGAGTTTCTATATTCATATAATCAAACATTGCTGTTTCCGGTCGCACAGATGGAATTATACCAAATTCTTTTATTTTTGCAATTTCATTTTTATCCGCAAATTCAAGATGTTCAAAGACTATGCGGTTTTGATTTAAGTTTACTTCATCTTTAGTTCTTTCAAGTGCTGTTAATGCTGATTGTAATGCCTTATCCCCTACCGTTTTTATTCTAACCTGAAAATTTTTAGAAACCGCAGCTTTAACTATATCAATAATTTCGTTTTCGTTGGTATAAGGGATACTGAGTTTTGGTTCCTGATTATATTCATCAATCAAAAAAGCATCTTGATTTGAAAATGTACCGTCATAATCAAGTGAAACCGCTCTCACGGTTAATTTGTCTTTATAATTTACCTCAATTCCTTTTTGTAAATATTCGTTAAATGTATTTTCTCCTGCGGTTAATACTGCATACATCCTTACAGGAAATTTATCTTCATTTATTAATTCTCTGATAATATCAATTGAATTTGTATTTATGTATCTGTCCTGAACTTCAGTAATACCAAATCTCAATAATTCTTGTGAACCCTTCGCAACTAAATCTTTCATCTCTGATTTATCAAGATTTTCAAGTATTCCGTTTTCAAGTAATCTGACAGCTTCACCTGTTAACACACCTGCAAGATCACCATCTTCAAACTTTAATATTTCTCCCTCATTTGGATTTGGAGTTTCTTTAGTTATCTGAAGTTTTGTATAAGTATTTGTGTTTAACCATGCAATATTTTGAAATATATCGACTATATAAAGATTGTGATTTGTAGATAATTCATTTAATACATCCACATCAAGCGAATCTAATGGCAATTCCAGTGAATTAAAATTTAATCCTCCTACCCATGTTCCTTTCGGTACCAATTTTATTCTGTCACTCATTAATTTTTTAACTTCAGAAATAGAATTTGCAGAGATTAAATCTACTAAACTTAAATTGATTGAATACTGAATCAAATTTCCATCTGAGTCTATAAATCCAGGAAGTACAACATTACCTTCTAAATCAATTATATTTTCTGTTGAATATTTTGAAAGAATCTCATCATTTTTTCCGGTTGCAATAATTTTTCCTTCTTTAATTGCGACTGCTTCAACTATGGAATTATCCGAATCAAATGTGTGTATTTTTCCGTTTTTATAAATAACATCCGGTTTTTCACTGCAAGATTGAAATAAAAATCCTGCAAATAAAATAAATATAATATTTTTGAGAGTCATTTTTCTGATTTTTTACAAAAATACATAAATCTGAATAAAGATTATATGCAATCACATTAATGTTTTACTTTATAACGGATTATATAACTATATTAATCAAATAACAATTGTATTGAATTTATTAGAGTAGTTATATATTTTGCATTAAATTTATGACTATGAAGAAAAACTTTGCAATGAAAAAATTGTATTATTCGATAAGTGAAGTAAGCAAGATTACAGATCTTGAACAATATGTATTGCGTTATTGGGAAACTGAATTTGATCATCTTAAACCTGCAAAAAATTTAGCCGGCAACAGAATATATACAAATAAAGATATTAAACTAATTTTGTATATAAAAAAATTGCTTCGCGATGAGAAATATACTATTGAAGGTGCAAAAAAATTATTGAAGAATTATAATTCAAAAGAAGAAGAGATTACAAACACATACAGAGATGATTCTAAACACCGAGAACAACCGCAACCTCAATTAAAAATTGTTAAATATTCTGATAATGAGTTAAGTTTATTTGGTGGTCAGTATGAAAATAAAGATTTGAAAAACATCATTGAAGAAAATCAGAAACTAAAAAAAGATTTATATGAATTAAAATCATTATTAGGAGATTTATTAAAAAATATCTGATTTCTGTTATTTTTTTTATAAAAATTTAAAATCCCGTAATTTACGGGATTTTTTTTTACCTAAAAACGATTACATATAATAAAAACTCGAATGAAAATAGCAGTTATTGGTTCAGGATTTGGAGGTCTCGCTTCAGCCGTAAGACTTCAAAAATTAGGTTTTGATGTTACTTTATATGAAAAAAGGGATAAACTTGGTGGACGTGCTTATGTCTATGAAAAAGAAGGATATAAATTTGACGGTGGTCCAACTGTGATAACAGCCCCTTGGCTTTTTAATGAAATATTTGAAGAAGCAGGAAAAAATCCCAAAGATTATTACAATCTTATTCCGGTTGAACCATTTTATAAAATCTTTTTTAATGATGGTTCATCTTTTAATTATAATGGTAATACAGAAAACATAATTAATGAAATTAATAAATTCAGTCCTGAGGATGTCGCGGGTTATAAAAAATTTATTGATACGACTAAAGATATTTTTGAAACCGGCTTTAAACTGATTGATAAACCTTTCCACAATCCTGTTGAAATGATGAAAATCTTACCTGAATTAGTCAGATTAAGGTCTGATAAATCGGTATATCAATATGTATCTAAGTATATTAAAAATGATAAGTTAAGGCAGGTCTTTTCATTTCATTCTTTATTGATTGGTGGAAACCCATTTCAGTCAACTAATATTTACACACTAATTCATTATTTAGAAAAAAAATGGGGTGTATGGTATGCCGAAGGAGGCACGGGATCTTTGGTAAATGCATTAGCCGAATTATTCAAAGAGTTAGGCGGTAAGATTTTGTTAAATACTGAAATAGATGAGATACTCATAAATGATAGCGAGAAAAAAAATAAAGTAAAAGGAATAAGATTAAAAACAGGAGATATTTTTGAATATGATATAATTGTTAGTAATTCAGATGTTGCATTCACTTACAAAAATATGATAAACTCAAAATATCGAAAAAAATATACTGATGCAAAAATAGAAAAAATGAAATACAGTATGTCTTTATTTGTTTATTATTTTGGAACTTCAAAAAAATACGACAACATTCCACACCACAGCATAATTTTAGGAGAGCGATACCGCGAACTTCTTGATGATATTTTCAACAGACATATTTTAGCTGATGATTTTTCATTATATCTTCACAGACCTACAGCTACTGATAATTCTATGGCTCCTAAAGGATGCGATTCATTTTATGTATTATCTCCCGTTCCTCATTTAAAATCCGGTACAGATTGGAATAAAGTTTCTGTTGAATATAAAAATAAAATTATAAATCATTTAGAAAAATATTATTTACCTGAATTAAGCAAAAATATCACAGTTGAACATTACATTGATCCTTTGCATTTTAGGGATGAATTAAANNTGAATTAAATTCACATCTTGGTAGTGCATTTTCGGTTGAACCAATTCTGACTCAATCAGCATATTTGAGACCTCATAATAAATCTGAAGATATTGAAAATCTTTATTTTACCGGTGCAGGTACACATCCCGGAGCAGGACTTCCCGGTGTATTAAGTTCAGCAAAAATAGTTGAGAAAATTATTCTTCAAGATCAAAAACTTTAATATATATGAATAAAAAAATACTTACTGAAATTCTATTTTATAAACCTCTGAATTTCAAAAATGATTTAGTGCATATTTCTCTGTTAGATTTTAATTTCACAAGAGAAATATCTAAAGTTTGTTTTGATGAAAATTTATGGAAATTTACTCCTACCAAATTAATTAATGATGAGGATGTTATTAATTATGTAAATAAAAGTTTACTTGAATATCGAGATGAAAAATCAATTCCGTTTGTAATTTTTGATTCTCATTCCGGTAAATTAATAGGTTCTACAAAATGTCAGGCAATTTCACTCGTAAATTTAAGAATGGAAATTGGCAATACCTGGATAATTAAAGAATATCAAAACAAAGGTTATAATAAATCTGTAAAATTTGAATTATTGAAATTCTTTTTTGAAGAGTTAAAATTCAAAAGAATCGAATTTAAAACAGATTTAAGAAATTTGCCTTCAAGAAATGCCTTGAAAGCAATAGGTGCTGTAGAAGAAGGTATTTTGCGTAATCATTTAAAAACAGATGATAATTATTGGAGGGATTCTGTGTATTATTCAATCCTGAGTGACGAATGGATTGAAACTAAAAATAAATTTTTTACCTCATATCTATAATTTTTTTGTATTTTTATTTTCTCATTGACATTTCAAAAAATATACCTTAATTTAATAAGGAATAATTAATAAGGGTATTTAAAATGATGAATTTAAAAAACAATCTAAAAAACGTAAACCTGATAAAAAGGCGAAGCGTTATTGAATCATTCTTATCAGAATTAGTATTCAATGCAACCGTATTTGAGTTAAAATACAGTTTCAATAAAAATAATATTAAAATTATATGTAATGGAAAATTATTCGAGTTTAAGATTAATACGCCAATTAATTTTTTAAAAAATGAACTTCTAAAAAGTATCTCAAATAATACATATAAATCTCAATTTTATTTATCACATATTCCGGAAAATCCTATTTATGCTTTAAAGTTGGCATCTTGAATGTAATATTTATAAAAATCCGGGAAATATTTTATTTCAAATAAAATTTTTTAAAATTTATTTAAAAATTAGTATAGCCGCCATTTACTAATTTATCCCCTCTTTACAATAAATTCACAAGAATTTTTATCATAAATTTATAAATCAAAATTAAAATAAATATTAAGTAATTTAGTTAAATTATAAAATTTTTAAATTTAAATGTCAGATAATAAGATTATATTTTCAATGGTAGGAGTATCAAAAACTTTTCCTCCCAATAAAACAGTTCTAAAAAATATTTATTTATCCTTTTTTTATGGTGCAAAAATTGGAATTATTGGTTTAAACGGATCCGGAAAATCAACTCTATTAAAAATAATAGCAGGTAAGGAAACTAATTTTCAAGGTGAAGTTCATTTTACAAAAGAATATTCAATTGGTTTGCTTGAGCAAGAACCTGAATTGGATGATAGTAAGACAGTTAGAGAAATTGTAGAAGAAGGTGCCGGTGAAGTTATATCTCTGTTAAAAGAATATGAAGAAGTAAATAATAAATTTGCTGAGCCAATGGATGATGATGAAATGACAAAACTAATTGAAAGACAAGGTGAATTAACTGAAATGATTGAACATGCCGGAGGTTGGGAAATAGATTCAAAACTTGAAAGAGCTATGGATGCACTGCGAACACCTGAAGGAGACAAATTAATAAAAAATTTATCCGGAGGTGAGAGAAGAAGAGTTGCTTTATGTAGGTTATTACTTCAGGAACCTGATATTTTGCTTTTAGATGAACCAACAAACCATCTTGATGCTGAATCTGTTGATTGGCTTGAGCAACATCTGAAACAATATAAAGGTACTGTTATTGCAATAACACACGACCGATATTTCCTTGATAATGTAGCAGGATGGATACTTGAACTTGACAGAGGAGAAGGAATACCGTGGGAAGGAAACTATTCTTCGTGGTTAGCACAAAAATCAGAAAGATTAGCCCTTGAAGAAAAACAGGAAAGCAAACGGAAAAAGACTCTTGAACGTGAATTAGATTGGGTTAAAATGAGCCCTAAAGCAAGACATGCAAAATCAAAAGCAAGATTAAGTGCCTATGATAAATTGTTAAATGAAGACAGCAAACAAAAAGAAGAAAAACTGGAAATTTTTATTCCGAACGGTAAACGACTTGGAAATAAAGTAATCGAAGCAATAAATGTTTCTAAGTCTTTTGATGATAAATTACTTTTTGAAAATCTGAATTTTTCGTTACCACCAAATGGAATTGTCGGGATAATTGGTCCAAACGGAGCAGGAAAAACAACACTATTCAGAATGATTTTAGATCGTGAAAAACCTGATTCAGGACATTTTGAATTAGGAGAAACCGTGAATATTGGTTATGTTGATCAGCAACATGAAAATATTGATCCTGAAAAAACAGTGTGGGAAGTAATTTCAGAAGGATTAGAATTTGTAGATTTAGGTGGTAAAAATATTAATTCACGAGCTTATGTTGCAAGATTTAATTTTAGTGGTGCTGATCAGGGAAAAAAAGTAAATATGCTTTCCGGAGGAGAAAGAAACAGACTTCATCTCGCATTGACTTTAAGATCAAACGCCAATGTATTGCTTCTTGATGAACCTACAAACGATATTGATGTAAATACTTTGCGTGCTTTAGAAGAAGGATTGGAAAGTTTTGCAGGTTGTGCGGTTATAATTTCACATGACAGGTGGTTTCTTGACAGAGTAGCAACACATATCTTAGCTTTTGAAGGTGATTCGCAAGTATATTTTTTTGAAGGTGGATATTCAGAATATGAAGAAAACAAAAAGAAAAGACTTGGTGATGATATACCGCACAGAATTCGTTATAAGAAACTTATTAAATAAAATTTGAACTTAGTTTTCGAAAGTATCATTGATTTTATTTATCCAAAAAAATCCGTTTTAACAGATAATAAAATACTTGAAGATTCTGATAACAAATATTGGAATATAAACGATATTGCACTGCTTGAAAAATCAACTGATGAGCAGAATGAGAAAATAAAAAACCGTTTAAATTGTGACTACTTTTATTCAAGCCTTACTTTTGATAAAGAAAATTATACTCAAAAATTAATTCACACAATAAAATACAGTGGATTTAAAAATCTTGGGGCTGAATGCGGTAAACTTTTTGGTAATGAAGTTTTAACCTTTATTAAACAAAATAATATTTCAATAGATTATATAGTTCCAGTGCCTTTACATCCCGTAAAAGAACGTGAAAGAGGTTTTAACCAATCTTCATATATTGCAAAAGAAATTTCAAATGTGTGTTCAATTCCTGTTAATAATAAAATAATTTACAGAATAAAAAATACTAAATCCCAGACAAAACTTTCTAATGCAGCAAGGAAACAAAATGTCAAAAATGCTTTCAAAATTAATGATTCATTTTTAAGTTTAATTGCTAATAATAATATATTATTATTGGATGATGTAGTTACAACAGGTTCAACAATTAACGAAATATGCGATTTGTTAATTAAAAATAAAGTAAATAAAATTTTTGTATATACTCTATCTTCTGTAAATAGTTAATATTATGTCCGCAATTCCAAAGTTAAAATATAAATATGAATCACAGGTTTTAAATGATTTATTAATCAAAGCTGAAACTGTGAGAAAAAGTAACACAGTAGAATATAAAAATACTCTTGATCAAATTAATGAAATTGCAGAAAATTCTGATGACTATAAAATTAAGATACAGAATAAATTTTTATGTGCTGACTATCACTGGTTAATTGGTGAATCATTACTCGCTATGAACAAAGCAAATGATGCTATAAATATAGCTAATGAAAATAATTCCGACCATTTTGTTGCTGAGATATATAATTTAATTGCTAACATCGAAGTTTCTCTCGGTAATTATGAGTCCGGTTTAAGAAATGCTATGAAATCTCTTGACCTGTATAAAAAAGCAAATAATGAGAATTCAATTACAAGTGTTAAAATGAATATAGGTAATATATATTATTACCTTGATGAATACCCTACCGCATTAGAATATTATCTTATGGCAGTTAATTATTCAGAAGAAAACCGAACATATAAAGGATCACCAAATGCATTTTTAAATATTGGTAATGTTTATTATAAACTTGGTGATCATGAAAATGCCTTAAAGAATTTTTACATATCCTTAGAGAAAAATCGTGAATTAAATGATAAGAAAGGTGAAGCAAACTGCCTTAATAACATCGGGATTTACTGGATGGAAAAGCAGGAATACGATAAATCACTGACTTATTTTTTTGAATGTCTTGAGATTTCTAAAATGTTACAGTCGAAGCAAACTCAATTAGTAAGTTCATATAACCTGGCACTTGTTTATATAAATCAGGATAAATTTACCGAATCTGAAGAGCTGCTTCTTGATGCACTCAAAATTGCAACAGATATTTCAGATAAAAAGAATATAGTTGAAGGTCATTATATTCTTGGTGAATTATATTCAAACGTGAAAATTAAAAAATATGATAAAGCTATTTACCATTTAAATCAGGCAAAAGAAATTGGTGAAAATATAAAAGTTAAATCATTACTTTATAAATCTTATTCAAGACTTTCTCAATTACACGAAATAGAAGGAGATTACAAATTAAGTCTTGAAGAATTTAAAAATTTCCATAACATAAAAGAAGAAATTTTTAATGAAGAATCTGATGCAAAAACTAAAAAATTAGCGGTAATTCACAAAGTTGATAATATAATTCGGGAATCTCAGGATTTAAAAAGAAAAAATTCAGAACTCGACATTCTTCTGAGTGAAAAAAATATTTTAAATACGGAATTAAAAACTGCGAACGAAGCATTACAGAAACTTAATAAGGAAAAAAACGAATTTTTAAATATCGCCGCTCACGATCTTAAAAATCCATTGCTTGGAATAAAAGGTGTTGCAGAATTACTGAAATTTGATGACCAGCTCACGAAAGATGAGTTTCAGAGTTATATAGATATGATAATTTATTCATCCGGAAATATGTTTGAAATAATAAAAAATCTGTTGAATGTGAATACTCTTGAAGACGGGTTGATTAAAGTTAAGAAAACAAAAATTGATGTTTATCAAAATCTTCAAAATTTACTTCTTTCATATGACCTTATTGCTAAGAAGAAAAATATTAAGATTGAATTCAGTAATGAGTTAGATTCAAATTTCATTTTTTCGGATAAAGAATTAGTTCATCAGGTTTTTGATAATCTCATATCAAATGCAATAAAATATTCAAAACAAAATTCCGAAGTTAGTATCAAATTGAAAAAATATAAACATCCTGAGTTTTATTTGTTTGAAATTTCAGATTCCGGTCCCGGTTTTTCAGAAAGAGATAAACTCAAAATGTTTAAGAAATTTTCAAAACTAACCGCACAGCCAACTGCCGGCGAACAGTCTTCAGGTTTAGGTTTATTTATTGTTCATAAGCTCGTTGAACTTTTAGGAGGTAAAATAGAGCTTGAGGAAACATCCATATCAGGAAGTAAATTTAAATTACTTCTACCTTTAATTTAATTTATTTAGTTCAAAAATTAATTTTTCAATATCATTTTTATTGTTAAAAATATGTGGAGAAACTCTTAGAAATCCTTCTCTAAGTGCAATAAAAATATTTTTTTCTTCCAATAATTTTTGAATTTTTTCATTTTTAGATTTATCTTTAGCAGAAAAAATCAAGATATTTGAACGGTGGATTTGGTCCGTCAATGATTTGATTTCATATTTTTCTTTATCAATTAATTCTTCAAAAATATCTAGTAAATATTTTATATGATTAAATATATTCTCAACGCCAATTTTCATAAATAATTCAAGTGATGAACACATTCCTATCATTCCAAGTGTGTTTAAAGTTGAATTTTCAAATCTTTTTGCACTTTCATCGAAATCTAATTTGTAATTTAAAAAATTTTTAAAATCATATTTTATACTTGTAGTTCCTACATAAGTAGGGTTAATTTTATTCAGGATATTTTTATTCACATAGCAAAATCCAATACCTGAAGGTGATTGCATCCACTTTTGAGAGCCCATTGCAAGAAAATCTATATCCGTTTGTTTAACATCAATGGGTATAATGCCTGTGCTCTGAATAGCATCTACCACCAAATATACATCATTATCACGGCATATTTTTGAAATCTTATCAAGTTCACATCTATATCCGAGAAAACCTACGCTTGATATAGTTAATACTTTTACTTTTTGGTCTGATATAATTTTTTCTATATCTTCCAAATTAATTATCCCGTTTTCTGATGGAATCATAACTGAAATAAGTCCGCGTAATTTTTCCTGATTCAACCATGGATATACAAGTGCAGGAAATTCCGAATCAGCAAATGCTATTTTATCACCTTCATTTAGTTTAATTCCGTTAGCAAAAATATTTAATCCATGAGTCGTGCTTGTTGTTACGGCTATTTCTTCTTTATCAACATTTATAAGTTTTGCACAAAGTAACTTCAGATTATCAGACATTTTAAAATTAAATAAACTTAGATTATAATTTTCAAAAGTAAATTTATCAATATATTCTTTTAATCTTCTGTTAGTTTCTAAAGAATAAGGTGAATAATGTGCATTATCAAGATAAACACATGATTCAGCAACCGGAAACAATTTTCTAACATCTTTAATTTCTGTTAAACTATTAAAATATTCTTTCACTTCATTTTCCTGAATAGACATAAATGATTTATTTTTTCTTTTTTTTCTTTTTAATTATTTTTTCCTCAGTCAGATTGCTTTCGTAAAGTTTCTTATATTCATTATAATAAAACATTATACTATTAACATAATTATAAGGTTCTTTCCAATTGTTCAAAGCACCATATTGAGGACGTTTAGAGTTGGGCCATACAAGAGCATGAATGGAATCATTTGAAGATGGAAGAAGTTTATAACTTTCTTTCACATTATCCCAAACTGTATATTCCTTTCCTAAATATGCAGTTATTGTCATAGCATCTATTGCTCTTCCAAGTCCGGCGTTATAAGATGCAAGAGCAAACTTAAACTTATCTTCACCTACAAAATCAAAAGTGGCTGAAAGATTTGCAAAATAATATATACCGGCAATTAAATTGTTTTCAGGAGTTTTAGTTTCATCAATTTTTAATTCCGCCTGCAATCCCGCACCTGTTCTCGGCATTATCTGCATTAATCCAAAAGCACCTGCATGTGATACCGCTTCTGTATTAAAATACGATTCTTGTCTTATCATTGCTAAAATTAATCTCCAGTCTAATTTGTAAAAATTACATTCACGTTTTATTATTTCACCATATTCATCCACTAATTTTTGCACATTGCCAAGTCTTCCCGGTCTGAATTCATCATTTGTTTTATTAATTAAATCGGATATATTTTCAAGTTTCGCTGAATCTATTGTTTTAACTTTTTGAGCATAAGCAGGATTAAACGCAAATAATTCAAACAAATCATCCCAGTTATTCAAAAGATTTTCAACATAATAATTATTAATCTCTATTTTTTTATTCTCGGCTGTTGAAATTTTTTCTTCAGGTTTTTCAAAAGAAGGTGTAATTATAGACTTATCTTCAGTGTTTTTAATTTTAAAATCAGGTAATTCAAATTTATCTGTGATACTTGAAGGTTTAACTGAAAAATATATTACAATTATCAAGAAAATTATCGGAATTATGAAGTAAAATAAATTGTGTAAAGACAGCAATTTAGATGAAAATATTACCTTTTTAGAAGCCAAATATTTATTTTTAAGATTAAAATTAATTAAATTAAAAGATTAAATATATAAATAATTAAACGCCTGATTATCATTAAAGTTTTATTTTTTATATATTATTAAACTAATTTCAATTATTTTTGTCAAATACTTAACTAAATCTATTGACCGGTAATCTGATAAATAACGATACTGATGATATTATACTTATTGATGAATTTAAAAATGGGAATATAAATGCTTACAATACNNAAAGTATCAAAAAAAAATTTACGGTTTAATAAGAAAAATGGTTCTTGATCATGATGATGCATCTGATATTACACAGGAAGTTTTTATTAAATTGTACAGTTCTTTAAAAGATTTCAGAGGTGAATCAAAATTTTTTACATACATATACAGGATTGCGGTTAACTATAGTATTAATCATTTGAACAGAAAAAACAGAATAACTTCGAGATCAGCCGATTTGGAAACAGAAAGTTATCATTTAAGTTCTAATGAAACAGGAGCTGATGAAAATTTTGATTTCAAATTAAAATCAGAGTTGCTGGAAGAAGCAATTGGCTATTTGCCGGAACAACAAAGGGTAGTATTTAACCTTAGATATTATGAAAATTTAAGTTATGATGAAATTTCTCAGATTACAAATAAATCAGTTGGTGGAATGAAAGCAAACTATTTTCACGCAGTAAAAAAAATACAAGAGTTTTTTAAAAAGAAAAATTTGTGAATAAATAAAATGAAAAATAATAAAGAAAGATACGAAGAATTATTGTTTGATCTGCCCGATTATATTTCAGGTAAACTGAATGATAAGAACAGAATAACCGAAATAGAAAATGAAATAAATTCTAATCCTGAATTTAAATCAGAATATGAAAATTTAAATCAAACTTTTACAACACTTAATAAATTCAGTATCAATGAACCATCTGATGCATTTTTTAATAATTTGTTGCCAAAAATTCACCAGAAGTTATCAAAACCTGAACCGACAATTGCAAAATCATTATTACAAAGATTTTTCCCAAGTCTAAAATATGTTTTACCGGCGATTTGTATAATTACGTTCATATATATATATAATTTTAATAATCCTTCTATCGTAAATATATCTGACTCAGTTTTAAACAAAAATTCAAATAATGAAATTTTAAAGTCTGATTCTGAAACGGTAAATTTTTCTGAAAACAAAAATTCAGAATCTGAAAAATTATACTCTGATTCAGGTGATAACTTGAAAAATCTGACGGTGCAAAATTCATCAAACAATTCTGATGTACAAGTTATTAATGTTGTTGATATCATACCTGAGCAAACATCTTTATTTTTTAATGATACAGAAATTGATGAGGATTTTGAATCTTATCAATTAGAAAATTTATCCAGAGAAGAAGAAGAAGCAATTATATCAATTTTAAATCAGGAATTATAATATAAATTAATGAAAAAATATTTTTACTTAATAATGTTTTTGGGACTCACACAATTTTTTGTGCAGAATACTTATGCTCAAAAAGATTCATATAAATTTAATGATGAAATTACCAAAGTGATAAAGGTAAAACTTATGGAGAAATTATCTGTAGATGAAAATACTGCTGATAATTATATTAAGATAACAAAGTCATTTCAGTCATCATTGAAAAACCTGAGTTCTAAACAAAGAAAAATTTATAAAGATATAGAAAATAATTTGAATGCACCTGATATTGCTTCTAAAATTGAAGAAATAACTGATATAGATATCCAGATTGCAAATCTTAAAAAGGAGTATTATACTAATTTAAAAGCTATATTTACTCCAAAACAAATTGCACAATCTATAATTCTGCAAAGAGATTTGATTAAAAAAGTTAAATCAGAAGTAGATAAGAGAAAAAAGAAAAAAAGAAGAGATTAATAATTTCTCAAAAATCCTGCTTGAATAAATAAACTCCCTTAGTTCATTGAATATCCATACATAATTTGGTATTTTCAAAGTTATTCCAAAAAATGTTTAAAAATTTACCAGATAAAATAAATCTTCCGGAGATTGAAACTGATGTTATCAATTTCTGGAAAAACAATAATATTTTCAATAAAAGTATATCTTCAAAACCTGAGAATAAAACATTTACTTTTTATGAAGGTCCCCCTACCGCAAATGGATTGCCGGGTATTCATCATGTAATATCAAGAGCAGTAAAAGATATTATGTGCAGGTATAAAACAATGAACGGTTATCGTGTAAATAGAAAAGCCGGATGGGACACTCACGGTTTGCCTGTTGAAACAGAAGTTGAAAAAAAATTAGGAATAAATTCAAAGACTGATATTGATAAATATGGTGTAATAGAATTCAACCAAAAATGTAAAGAATCCATTTTTACATATGTAAATAAATGGGAAGAATTGACTGAAAGAATGGGTTATTGGGTTGATCTCGATGATGCTTACGTTACTTTTCATAACGAATATATTGAATCAGTTTGGTGGGCATTGAAAAAGTTTTTTGAAGCAGGGTTAATTTATAAGGGATATAAGATTGTTCCGTTTTGTCCTTTATGTGAATCTTCCTTATCTTCTCACGAAGTGGCACAGGGATATGAAGATTTAAAAGATCCATCAGTTTATGTAAAATTTAAGATTACCAGAGGTGATTTAAAGGATGCATCATTTCTCGTATGGACAACAACTCCTTGGACTTTACCATCAAATTCTGCAGTTGCCGTCAATCCGGATTCAAATTATGTTTTAATAAAATTAGGAGATGAAAGTAAATTAATACTTGCAAAAGCCAGACTTGATGTAATTAAGGAAGAATATACAATAGAAAAAGAATACATAGGAAAAGAACTTGAATTTATTGAATATGAACCGCTTTTCAATTATTTTAAACCTGAACAAAAAGCATATTACGTAACACTTGGAAATTTTGTAACTATGGAAGATGGTACGGGAATTGTTCATATGTCCCCTGCTTTTGGCGAAGATGATTATCAGTTGGGTTTGAAATATAATTTACCGGTTTACCAGGCAGTTGGAACAGATGGTAAGTTTAAAGATTTCGTTACTGATTTTAAGGGTAAAAATTTTAAAGAAGCAGATCCGGAAATAACTGAAAATTTAAAAAGACGAGGACTTCTTTACAGAAAAGAAATGTTCACTCACAGTTATCCCCATTGTTGGAGACATCACGTTCCACTAATGTATTATGCAACTGATTCATGGTTTATAAAAACCACAGCAATAAAAAGTGATTTAATATCAAATAATAAAAAAATTAACTGGTATCCTGAAGAAGTCGGCACAGGCAGATTTGGAAACTGGCTTGAAGAAAATAGAGACTGGGCATTATCAAGAAACAGATTTTGGGGCACACCATTACCAGTATGGTATTATTTAGATAAAAACGGAAATGAAGTATATAAATGTATTGGCAGTATCGAAGAATTAAAAGAATATGCAGTTAATTTTGATGAAGTATATAGCGGAGAACTCGATTTACACAAACCATTTATTGACAGAGTAATCATTAAAGACGAAAATGGTAATGAAATGAAAAGAGTTCCTGAAGTTATAGACTGTTGGTTTGATAGCGGCTCAATGCCGTTTGCACAGCATCATTATCCATTTGAGAACCGTGAATTATTTGATAAAAGTTTTCCTGCGGATTTTATAGCTGAAGGAATTGACCAGACTCGAGGATGGTTTTACACTTTACATGTTATTTCAACTTTTTTATTCAAATCCCCTGCTTACAAAAATCTGATAGTGAACGGGCATATACTTGATAAAAAAGGTAAAAAAATGAGTAAATCACTTGGTAATATTGTTAATCCGTTTGATATGATGGATAAATACGGAGCTGACGTTCTTAGATGGTATTTAATTTTTGGTTCTCCTATTGGTCAATCTAAAAGATTTAATGAAGAAGATTTAATTGAAGTTAAAAATAAATTTTTTGACACGCTTCTGAATACATATAAGTTTTTTGTAATATATGCAAATATGAATAACTTTGAATTTGATGAATCAAAAACAAATAACATAAATTCGAGAAATGAAATTGACAGATGGATACTTTCAAGGTTTAATTCGGTTAAATCTGAGTATTATAGTCTTATGGATAATTATGAGATTACTAAGGCAACACGTATTTTATTTGATTTTACAATTGAAGAATTATCAAACTGGTATGTAAGAAGAAACAGAAAACGATTTAGAAATCCTTCAGATGAGAATGATAAACAAAATGTATTTTCAACATTGTATGAAATATTATCAGGTCTTATTCAAATGTCTGCACCATTTTCTCCATTTATAACCGATAAACTTTATAAGAATTTACACCCTGAATGTGAATCAGTTCATTTATCAGAATTTAAATCTGTAAACGAAATGGTTATAGATAGAGAACTCGAGACAGAAATGGAACTTGCACAGAAAGTTGTTTCACTTGTGAGAGCAATGAGAGTTAAAAATAATTTAAAAGTAAGGCAACCACTAAAACAAATTCTAATCCCTGTTTTAAACAAAGACCTGAAATTAAAACTTGAAAAGGTTAAAGACATAATTCTTGATGAAGTAAATATAAAAGAATTAAATCTTATAGAAGGTAATTCTGAAATAATTATAAAAAAAGCAAAACCGGATTTTAAAGTAATAGGACCAAAATTTGGAAAAGATGTAAAAAAAGTTCAACAATTGATTAATTCACTTTCAAATGAAGAAATAACCGAGATTGAATTAAAAGGAAACCTGATAAAAGAAAATATTGATATAACAAGAAATGATATTGAAATATTTACTGAAAAGATAGAAGGTTGGGTAGTTGAAACTGAAGGGAATATCACAGTAGCATTAGATACAATAATTGATGAGAATCTGAAAGTTGAAGGGTATTTGAGGGAATTTATAAATAAAATTCAAAATTTCAGAAAAAATAATGAATTTGAAGTAAATGATAAAATCGCTTTAAACTTGAAAACTTCAGATTATTTATTTAATATAATTTCCAAAAATTTGGATTATGTAAAAACGGAATTATATTGTGAAAACATAAGTTTTGATTTAGATGTTGATGAATCGGAAAGTGCAGAAATAAATGAAGAACAAATAAAATTTTCAGTTAAAAAAATAAAATAAAGGAGTGCTTTGTGAAGACCAAAAAAACAAAAAAACCGGCTTCAAAAAAACCAAAATCCGCCTCCAAAAAAACTGTAAAAAAACCTGTAAAAAAAGTTGTAAAAAAATCTATAAGTAAATCTAAATCCGTAAAAAAACCGGTAAAGAAAGTCGAGAATAAAAAGTTGAAAAAAACTACTGTTAAAGCTGAGACAAAGGTGAAAAAACCTAAATCTGTAATTAAAAGAGCAACAAAACCAAAAAAAGAAGTTAAGGTTGAAGAAAAAGATATTGACATTTCTTCAATGAAAAAATTTAAACCAAATTCTAAATCCAGATATTCTGCAAAAGAATTGAAATTTTTTAAAGATATAATTCTTGAAGAAAGAAGGAAAATCATAGAAAGTGCTAAAGCAAATATGAGGTCTTTAGTTGATGATGAATCAGGTGAATATGTAGGAGATAATTCTACTTATGCATCACACATGGCTGAACAAGGAACAGATGAGATGGAAAGAGAAAAAAATTATATGTTTGTACAAAGAGATGAAAAATATTTGGGATATTTAACGGAAGCACTTGTACGAATTGATAACGGAAGTTATGGAATTTGTATTGACTGTGTTGAGAACCCAAAGAATTTATGTAAAACATGCCCATTAATAGATCCTGAAAGATTGGAACTTGTCCCGGTTACTCAGCACTGTATTGAATGTAAGAATTTGAGAGGTTAAATATTTGAAAGTTTTATTTTTATCTTTATTTATAGTACTGGCAGACCAGATCACAAAAGTTTTAGTTAAAGGTCTTTCAATCCCCGCTTTGGGAATTGAAATTAAAGGAATGCATTACCAGCAATCAATTCCTGTATTTGGTAATTGGTTTAAAATAACATTCATTGAAAATCCGGGAATGGCATTCGGATTGCAAATTGGAGGCAAACTTTTCCTATCACTTTTCACAATTGTTGCAACAGTAATGATTGTATATTTTCTATATAAAAACCGACACCAAAGTTTATATTTAAAAATTTCACTCGCATTAATTTTGGGTGGAGCTACCGGTAATTTAATTGACAGAGTTTTTTATGGTTACTTCTACGGATATGCTCCTATTTTTTATGGTAATGTTGTGGATTTTTTTCATATTGATACACCAAATTTTACTATTTTAGGAAAAACATTTTATTCATGGCCAATATTTAATATCGCTGATATAGCCGTTTCTCTCGGATTTTTATTAATATTATTGGGTTATAAAAAGATTGCGGGAGATGAAAAGAAAAATGAGTTAACAGAAAATGAACTTAACGAATTAAAACCTGAATTACCGGTTGAGCCGGCAATTCAGGATAATGTTTCGCCAGTAATAAAAGAACAATAAAACTTTATCTTCCTAATTGGTCTAATTTTTCTTTTTTTGCCAATAAGGTATCTTTGTCCTCCACATGATTTGGGTCGGGCACACAGCAATCAACAGGACAAACAGCGGCACACTGTGGTTCATCATGAAATCCTACACACTCGGTGCATTTGTCAGGAACTATATAGAAAAAATCGTTTGAAAAAAAGCCTTCTGAACCTGAAGGTGCTGCCTCACCGTCTCCGAAAGTTTTACCTTCAAGTACCCATTGAGTTCCACCTTCATATATAGCAGTATTTGGACACTCCGGTTCACAAGCACCGCAATTAATACATTCAGATGTAATCATTATAGACATTAATAAATCTCCTTAAGTTAATTTTTGCAAGTTATAACAATATATAATAAAAAATAATTCATAAAATAGTATTGAAAGGTATTTTCTTTGCAATTTAATTTGCATATAAATATCAGTAAATTTAAAATTAATATAAAATTAAGTAAAGCATAAATGTTTAAGTTTTTAACAAAATTGTTTCCATCAAAGAATGAAAAGGATGTTAAAGCAATTCTTCCGCTTATTGATGAAATAAATGAACATTGGGAATCAATAAGAAATATTTCAGATGAAGAACTAAAAAATAAAACTGTAGAATTCAGAAATAGAATAAAAGAAGAAACTAAAGAAACCGATGCTAAAATAGACGAGATTCGTGAAAAATTAAAAACCGATGTACCGCATGAAGAAAGAGAAATTCTACAAACATCACTTAATGATTTAAACAAAGAATATTTTGAAATTTTACAAGCAGTTCTGGATGATATTTTACCGGAAGCATTTGCTGTTGTAAAAGAAACTTGCAGCAGACTTGTTGGAAAACAATATGAAGCAGCAGGAAATAAAATTGTATGGAACATGGTTCCATATGATGTTCAATTGCTCGGAGGTATAGTATTACATCAGGGGAAAATTGCAGAAATGGCAACAGGTGAGGGTAAAACACTCGTAGCCACTTTGCCATTATATCTGAATTCACTTTCAGGTAAAGGTGTCCATCTGATAACAGTTAATGACTATCTTGCAAAAAGGGATAGCGAATGGATGTCACCAATTTTTGATTTTCATGGTATTACTGTTGGTGTGATTCTAAATGATATGGATTCGAACAAGAGAAGAGAAATGTATAGCCGTGATATAACTTACGGAACGAATAATGAGTTTGGGTTTGATTATCTCAGAGATAATATGGTAGTTGATAAAAATTATCTTGTACAGAGAGAACATTATTTTGCAATTGTGGATGAGGTTGATTCCGTTTTAATTGATGAAGCAAGAACTCCATTGATAATTTCAGGACCGGTAGAAGTAAGTGCACATAAATTTGATGAATTAAATCCCAAAATAAAAAAACTTTTTGAAGCACAAAGAAAGTTAGTCTCTGAATTAGTTTCAAAAGCAGAAAAATTTCTTTCTAATGAAAACATATCCAAAGAAGAGAGAGAGGAAGCAGGTTTACTTTTATTAAGAGCAAACAGAGGTCTGCCGAAACATAAGCAAGTTCAAAAAATACTTTCTGAACCTGCTAATAAATCACTGATGCAGCAGACTGAAATGTTTTATCTTAGAGATAATTCCAAAGAAATGCATAAAGTTGATGATGAATTATATTTCGTTATAGATGAAAAATCACATATAACCGATTTAACAGAAAAAGGAAGAGAATTTTTAGCACCTTCTGCAGTTGAAAGAGAATTTTTCATCTTACCGGATGTAGGAACAGAAATTGCTAATATTGAAAATACTGAGTCATTAACTACTGAAGAAAAAGAACTGAAAAAGGATGAACTATCTAAAATTTACTCCGAAAGAAGCGATAGACTTCATACAGTTCAGCAGTTGCTAAAGGCGTATGCCCTTTATGAAAAAGATGTGGAATATGTTATACAAGATAGTAAAGTAATGATAGTGGATGAATTTACCGGCAGAGTGTTATCAGGAAGAAGATATTCTGAAGGATTACATCAGGCAATTGAAGCAAAAGAAGGAGTAAAAGTTGAAAAAGATACTCAAACTCTCGCAACTATTACTTTACAAAATTATTTCAGATTATACAAAAAGTTAGCGGGTATGACAGGAACTGCTGAAACTGAAGCAGGTGAATTTTATGATATATATAAACTTGATGTTGTTGTTATTCCGACAAACAAACCAATTGTTAGGGATGATGCAAATGATCAGATATATAAAACCAAACGTGAGAAATATAATGCGGTAATTGACGAAATTGAAAGAATTAGAAGAGAAAAGAGAGCAGTATTAGTAGGTACGACAAGTGTTGAGGTTTCGGAAATTATATCCAGATTGTTAAAAAGAAAAAATATACCTCATGAAGTGTTAAATGCAAAACAAAATCAAAGAGAAGCTCAGATAGTTGCAAATGCAGGACTTCCGGGTGCGGTTATGATTGCGACTAATATGGCAGGAAGAGGTACGGATATTAAGTTAGGTCCCGGAGTTGCTGAAGCAGGGGGACTTCACATTATTGGTACCGAAAGACATGAATCAAGAAGAATAGACAGACAGTTGAGAGGAAGATCAGGACGACAAGGAGATCCGGGGTCTTCAAGATTTTATTTATCACTTGAAGATGATCTGATGAGATTATTCGGAAATGAAAGAATTGCAAATGTTATGCAACGACTTGGAATGAAGGAAGGTGAGGCAATCGAACACTCTATGATTACAAGTTCTGTGGAACGTGCACAGAAAAAAGTAGAAGAGAATAATTTTGCCATAAGAAAAAGATTACTTGAGTATGATAATGTAATGAATCAGCAACGAGAGATTATATACGCAAAAAGAAGACAGGCTTTAATGGGTGAAAGACTGAAAGATGAAATTCTTGAAATGTCTTATAAACAAATTGATTTAATTGTAGATAAATATTTTGAAGAAACAGATCTCGAAGGATTAAAAGATGAAATTCAAAGAACATTCCTTGTAAGACTGGAAGTTACACCTGAGCAATTTCAAAAATTAGGTGAACACGGACTTAAAGATTTGATTCAAAAAGAAGTAATTGAATTTTATGACAGAAAAGAAGAGAGATATGGCTCAGAACTTATGGGGCAAATTGAAAGATTTGCAGTATTAAGTATAATAGATGAAAAATGGAAAGAACATCTGAGAGAAATGGATGACCTAAAAGAAGGAATAAACTTTAGAGCTTATGGTCAAAAAGATCCATTGATTGAATATAAAATGGATGGGTTTAAGATGTTTGAAGAAATGATGGATACTATTTCAGTTGATATTATAAACTTCATATTTAAATTTACAACACAGGCAACAGATAAAACTCCTGCAATAGATACACCAAAGCAGACTAACTTATCAAGAGTGAGAACATCACATGCTTCATCACAGAATATGGGATTTTTCGGAGGAAATGAACCGGTTCCAACTAATCAGAATCAAAATACCGGTGGTAAAGTTGAAACAATCAAAGTAGGACCAAAGATTGGAAGAAATGATCCTTGTCATTGCGGAAGCGGAAAAAAATATAAAAATTGCCACGGTAAGAACGCATAATTATAAAAAAGCAGATTCTATATTTTGAATCTGCTTTTTATATCCTTAAAATAATTCACATACTTTTCTTCACTGATATCATATTCTTTTTTTAATGCTTTTTTATGAAGTTCATAAATGAATTTCATTTTTGAAAAATCTTCTGTTTTATTATAAATATTCAATAACTCCCCTGTCACATTTTCATCTGAAGGGTCAAAAAGATATAACTTCTCAAGCAGATTAATATATTTATCAAATCTTTTATTTTTCTGATAATAACTTAGTAAATTTGAAGTAACTTTTTGGAAATTATATTTCAAATTTTCCCTTATATCCTCCACCCAGTTTAAATATATATTCGGTAAAAATTCATTTTTAAATAGTGAAACTGCTGATTCATTATTTTCAATATCATTACTTTCACAATTTTTAAGAAATTCATAGATATCAAAATAAAAATTTATATTATATTTTTCATTTAGGAACGAATACTTTTTATCTTTAATTCCCAGTACATCTTTTACATCAAACCCTGATATATTCCTGATAAAGAACATTTGAAGTGATTTTCTCACTTTATTTAGCTCAACATCAATTACAGCATTCAGATTATTACTGTTAGTATTATAAAACAATTCATTTATTATAATTTCTTTGGTGATATCTTTTTTATTATATGTTTTTAAAAGTAAAAATATCATTATAAGTTTAGATTTTGGACGTTCCCAAATTTCATCTTCTATGAGTTTGTTGTTTATATAAATTTCATTGTTATCAAGGAAGTTCACTTTTATTGAGATTTCAATTTTATCGGAAACAGGTTTGGAAACTTTTGCATTATTAAATACGGAATTTAGATAATCAATACATATTTTATTTTTAAATGCATAACTAAAGACGTAATTTAATTTGTTCAGTTTTGATCTGAACAGTATATAATTTTCATATCCATATTTTTCTGATAAATTGATAAAACCGGAAAAAGTAGTTTTAAAATTTGCCAATTCGTCGTTAATAGCATAGAGATAAGATTCGCAAAGTAAAATGAATGCCTGATTGAAAAGAGTGAAATTTTCTTTTTTAATTTTATTTATTTCGTTGAAAAGATTTTTAATTTTTTGCGGCTCATTTAAAAGTATATAAGATTCCAACTCAAGAATTAGTTTTCGGGTTTTAGAAACTGCATATTCTTCTGTGTTTTCAAGATAATAAATTACTTTTGCAGGCTGGTTTATAAGATTGAAACAGAATAGAATTAATGAATCAATAAAATAAATATAATTTTTCAAATAAGTATTTCGCTTTATATTCTCAAGTTGATTTATAGTCTCTCTGATTTCAAGTGTCAAAAATCGCTGAAGAACTTTTTGAAATTCAAATTGATTTTTATAAGCGAGGAAAAGTGTTTTGTTTTTTTCTTTATTTTTTTCTTTTAATTTTTCAAAATAGAAGTTATAATCTTTAAGATTATAACTTGTGAAAAGTGCGAAACAAAGCTGACTAAAATTTGATAAGTCAAATCTTTCTACATCAAAATTACTTTTTATAAAATTAATCACTAAATTACCTGTTTTATAATCACCGTAATCAAAAAATATAAGAAGTGAAAAAATGCTTTCAATAAAATTATTATCTTTTGAACTTTTTTTGCCCTCTTCAAATTCATTCATCAATTTTTTAAATATTTTTTTAAGACGAATGATTAAATCTGTATTTTCTGAATTTTTCCCTGTTGTGATATAAGTTTTAATTAAAGTAATTAAAAACTGAATCTCCTGGTCAGGTGTAAGTTTGAAAGTCAGTATATGTTTTGCAATATCTATATTCACCGGGGAAATGCCATATTTCAGAAAATTACAATTGCTTATAAGCATTAATATCTCAGTATAGTAAAGTAAATCCTGTTTTTTAAGTTTACTTTTCGGAATTAAAATTTCATCATGATTTTTAAGTTTAAATCTTTTTATGAGTAAATTTCTCAGATAAGAAAGAGTTTTATCAAGATTTTTTTCAATATAAACGTAAGTATTTACATTTAGAAGAATATACTCCAACGAGTCTTTGAAGTTTTGATCTTCAATTTCAAGTATTTTATTATATAAATTACTCGAATGGATTAAAAATAATTTTTCTGTAGCATAAAGTCTAATCCAGTTTCTAACTGTTTGATAATCCTTAGCATCTATTAAATAATTAAGTGCAATATATTCACTCCTCCAGTCTCCATTATTCAAATAGTGCTTACCTAATACATTAAATAACTTCGTTAATTCATTTGTTTTTAAATGAGTTAACGAATTTTTATTCAAGTATTCTTTAAATAGTTCGTGGTATTTAAATACATCCCCTTCTTTGTTTATAAACAGATTACTATTAAAAAATTTTAGTATTAATTCATATCCGTTTTTAAAACCGAGAACATTTTCAATTATATTTTTATCAAGATATTCCAGATATGATGTCAAATATAAAAACTTTTTTTCCTCTTTTGTAAGTTGGTTTGTTATTTCATTTGAAAAATAATTAAACAAATCTACCTTAGAGTTTGCAATATTTTCCAGTTTTACTCTGTCAAAATCATTTACAAGTAGGATTAACTGTACGGCAGTAATCCAACCCTCAGTGGATTCAAGGAATTTCTGAAGCAGATCTTTTTCAATTATAATTTTCTTATTTTTCTTCTTTAGAAGTGTAAAAAATTTATTATAATCACTTTCAGAAAAAGCGAGGTCATCTTTTGTAATCCTGCCAAGCCAGTTTTTAGCAAGAAACTTTGTATAATTTATTTTGTCCGGATTTCTTCTCGTTATAAATACGAAATGAACATTAGAAGACAGATAATCCATAAAATAATTTAACGCAGCACAAACCTCATCGCTTTCATCAATATTATGAAAATCATCAAGGAAAATGTGTATATTTTTCTTTTTTTTCTCCAGATACAAAAATAAATCATTTGAAAAAGAAGCAATCAGATTAAATATTTTATTTTCAAGAGTTGTGTTTTGGTTAGTAGCAATAATTTTTTTAATGCTTTCTGAGAAGGTTGAGTCAGGAATATTTTTTTGAAAAGCCAAGGCAAGCAAAAGGAAAAAATTT
>DKKL01000010.1 GCA_002455255.1 Candidatus Tepidiaquacellales bacterium UBA6667
ATTCACCGCTTTACAAGTTCACATCAAAAGAACGCGACAGAGAAAGTGGATATGATTACTTCGGTGCTCGCTACTACGATTCCCGCCTCGGCACATGGGGACAAGTAGAACCGCTGTTGGATAAGTATGTGAGTTTTTCACCATATTGTTATGGATTGAATAATCCGATTGTGATGAATGATCCGAATGGATTAGGACCACGAATAAAAATTGAAGGTAATTCTATAGAAATACATGTAAAACTATATTATGTAGATAATAATGATGATAAAAATTATGGACTAAATGAACAACAAATGAATGAGATTCTTTCTTGGGAGACATCAGTTCCATCTGATTATTCTAAAAGTTACTCGTTGGATGAAGGTAGTTATAATGTTAAACTTATCCTCGATGTAATTCACATGACAGGTATGAATTTCAACCAAATGGATGTATCCGTAGATAAAAATGATGGTTATATGTTTGTTGCAAATGCAGACAATCTATTATCTCAAGATAAAGAAAAAATGGAATTAGGAGTTGGAGTTATAGCAAACACAATTTTCATGTTAAGTGGAGAGTACTTAAAACCTTATAAAGACACAGGTAGTCATGAAATGGCACACGCATTAGGTATTGTGGGTCATCCAAGTAACTTGAAAGATAATCCAAATATACCATCGATTGCCGAACCACCTATTATTATAAACGGCAAAATGCTTAGAGATAAGCCAGGTAATAAGTTTTTACAGGAGGTATTGAGAATTAATAAAATCAATACAACTGAAAATATTGATAAAGTAATAAATCACTAAATATTTATGAGAATAAAAATTATAATATTAATATTCTTAATATTTAAAAACTGTTATAGTAGTGATACTGTAGAAATATCAAAGGAAAATTTTCCCAAATCAATTCTTTATTCTCCGAATTATCATGAATCTGAAATATTTGAAGACAACGGTACATTTTTTAAAGGTTATTTAGTAATTGAACTTGATACAACCTTAAATAAGCCTTTTTCTGTATTTTGGGTAAAAACTTTAAAAAACTTTGAAAATCAAAATAAGTATTTTCAACCTAATGCTTTTGAAATGTTTAAAAATTTAGCATTGATAGATTATTCTTTGAATAAAATTAATAAATTAAATTGTTTTATATTTAACTTTTATTTACTCAAAAAAGTTAATTTTAATGCTTTTAATAATGTTCATTCTGTTTTAACGAACGAGCAACTTTTAACATGGATTAATAATAAAAACTTATATTTTAAAAACAAATTTTATTATATAATTTATTCCGTATATTTTCATACAATATTCATCAATGAAAAAACAAAAGATTCGATTTATATTTTGCCAATTTCAGAATTTTATAATTTTGAACAATGTACTGAAAATACTCTAACGGAGCTTGAATTTGTTAAAACCAAATTTTTAAGAATATTAAATTAATTATCGAGAAAATTTTTGACCAATATTTATAAATTTAAATGAAATAATAAATATTTTTCAAACAAAACGGTAAATATATTTAACAATGTTCATTCTGATTATAATAACGGAGTTTGGATTAACAACACAGATTCAAAAGCTAAATACGACAATTGAACCGATTCAAAATCAGTTGACACTGTATCGCTATGACGATGCAGGAAATAGAATCCGTAAAGCAGTATTTGAAAATCCTGATCCTGAAGCATTACCGATTATAAATATTGATGCTCCATCCGGAGGTTGGACTTTAGTATCTGATGAATATTATGTCAGAGGAGCAGACGGACTAGAGTTTGCAATTTATAATCAAACGGAATTAAAACAACATAATGTATATTCAGGAAGTGATAATACGGGTAAGATTCCGGTAAATGGAGATTTTAATTATTATTTAAAGGATCATCTTGGAAGTATCCGCGTAATAATAGACCAAACTAAGAAGTATTTAATGGCAATGGATTATGATGCATGGGGATATGAGTTAGAAAGCCGGACATTTCAGCTGAATGAAGGAGAGTATAAATTCACCTCAAAGGAACGAGATGAAGAAAGCGGATATGATTACTTCGGAGCGAGATATTATGATTCAAGAATAGGTAGATGGGGAAGTGTTGATCCTTTGTTTGAAAAACAATTTGACAAAAATCCATTTGTTTATTGTAGTAATAATCCAATAAAATATATTGATCCATTAGGTTTAGATGATATTTTTTACAAAGATGGTGTTGAAATCAAGAGAAATGAATCTAATTGGCTAGAAAATTTATTCTTTGGACACAGATATTTTGTTCAACACGAAAAAGGGATACACGAATTTGAAGGAGAAAATTATTTTGAAGCCTTAAGTGAAGAAACTGTCTTACAATTTGATTGGAATAGCATAGTAGCAGATTGGTCTGTTTCAAACAGTAATGACGGGTTTAACACATTATTAAATAAAGGAACAGAAGATGCATCTAATTCATTTCCCGAGAATTATCTGTTTGTATTAAAAGAAGGACAGCAAAATAAAATGTTAGATTCAAAACAAAAATTAAATAAAGAGTTTATTTATATATATAATGGAATTGCATTAAATTATCAACAAGCCGGAAATGTTGTTTTTGGTGCTGCAGTTAATAAATTAAATCTCGAATTTAATTCTACAATATTAGGTGCTCATGGTTATGCTATCTATTCACAACAAAGATTAGATGAACAAAATGAAATTCAAGCTGTTACTATAGGATACTACAATCATAATTCAGAATCATTTTATTTCGAAAGTAGAAGAACTCTAAAATATAGATAATATTATGATTAAGAATTCATTATTCCTGTTGTTACTCTTTGCAATTTCAATATCATTAAATTGTTGTAGTATTGAAAAACCTCGTAATAAATATTATAATTATGTTTTAAAAAATAATGAAGCATTATTAGGATATATTGACACTATTAAAAGTTCTGAGAAAGATTTAAAATCAATATTTAGATTTCATAATACCGTGTTATTGTTCAATGAATGTTGTTCTTATAGACTTTTTACAAGAGATTTAGATTTATATTTTGATTTGGAAATTGACGATAACTTTAAAGGTGAATTTAATAAAATATATGAGAGATTGACCAATAATTATAATAATTTCGAATTAAATAATAATTATATAAATAATGATTCAGGTATAAAAATATTAAATTTTAGTAAAAGTAAATTTATATATTTATTTGAATTTTTAAAAAATAATAATATTAAAGGTGTATTTATTCCTGAATCGAATAACGAATTTGCATATGAATTTTATTTTGATGATTTTTATAAAATTGTTTATTCCGAAAAAATTAGTAAATATAATTTTGATAAAAGTAAGCCTTTTTATCATTTAAAAGACAATTGGTATCTTTTTAAATCTGATTAAATTATCTATTTTGTATATTCATAAAAGAATAATCAAAATTACCGATTTCAAAGGTACTTTAAAATTCCGAAATTTAAAAATTTTAATTTAAAAGATATTATTTTCAGGCAATTTCATAGATGATTTCAGTTATTCATATTATACAGGTCAGGGAGGAGTTAAGACGAATAAACTGAAAAAAGTCAGCGGAAGTACAGACCAGTTCACTTATGACGGAAACGGGAATATGACAACAGATGCATTAAACAGTAATACAAGAATTCAATATGACCATAGAAATTTAATAATTGAAATTCAAAGGCGAAATACATCCATAGAACCAATAGTGAATTATTTAACATTATATCGGTATGACGATGCAGGAAATAGAAT
>DKKL01000041.1 GCA_002455255.1 Candidatus Tepidiaquacellales bacterium UBA6667
GGAATAGTTTCAAGTTGGGATTATTCTGCTACACAGCTATTGGCGGGAGGCGGTTCGGGACAAGGGGTAAAAGGAAAAGAGGATCACGAATTACACCAATTTAACGAATTATCACTAAGCGAAGCTAAGAAAGCACTAATTGAAAACGGTTCCGAAACTTTTGATGACAAAATCAAAAAATCTGTTACACAAACATTAAATGAAACGAAAGAAAGTTTAATTAACGAACTGAAAATGTATGAAGAAAAGATAGTTGAAATAAAAAAGAGTAAGTCTGATGTACCAGATTTAACAAAGACTAAAACAAAAGATGAAATGATTAAAGAAAAAAGACTTGAAAAAACTATTGAAAAGAAAATTGAACAGAAAAGAGTTATAAACGAATCTATAAAACCTCGAAAACCTGAAAGTATTTCAGAACAAATAAACTTTGTAAATAACGACATTAAGAAAATTATTTCAGTTACCGGTTCAATGGAAAGTGATAACCCAAAAGGAACAGAAACACCGCTTGAATATTCTTTAAGTCAGAACTATCCTAATCCATTTAATCCGAATACAAAAATATCTTTTTCCATACCGAAAGATATTAAAGTAACTCTTGTAATATATGATATTCTCGGAAGAGAAATCTCAAAACTTGTGAACAATGAATTGAAGCAGACTGGAATTCATACTTATCATTTCAATGCTTCAAGACTCACAAGCGGAATTTATTTTTATTCATTAATTACTAATGACTTTAAACAAACTAAGAGAATGGTATTGGTTAAATAGTTCTATTTTTATTAGTCTCGCAGGAGTCCCCTTCGGGAGACTCCTGCGGTAACTTAAATCCCTTCATTGTAACAAAAAATTAAATATAAAAAATATATGATTTACTCTCACCTAAAAGAATTTCCGACAACGACAATTTTTATCATCAAATAAATTATAAATAAAGTTGCAATCGCTATGAACCCTAATAACAATTTTCCAACTATGGTTATTTTTGGTTTAATCACATCCATATAAAATTAATTTAAATTTATTGATTTGATTTTTTCCGGTTCAAACTCCGGTGTAACTTGTTCACCTTTATCATCCATATATCCTTCCTCAAGATGAATTTTATAAACGTCTAATGTGTTTGCGTTTTGCATTACATATAAAATCATTCCCCATCCTGCCCACCAGCCATAAGCCGCTACCAGAGCAGTTTGAGGGATTTTATAATTTGAATATCCTTCTTTGTCAAGAGAATTAAATCCTAACTTTTCTTCCATAGAAAATATTTTCTTATCGTTTGCATATAAGATTACTTCCGTTATAGGCGTATCAAATTCCGCAGTTCCTTTATTCACAAACTCCCATTTTAAATCCGGAGTTTTATTGCCGGATGATTCACCGCTGTTCTCAATTTTAATTTTTACAGGGGAGTCTTTAGACTCGACTGTTGATTTTTCATCTGACGCACTGAAATTAAATTTACAGGAAACTAACATACAGATAAATAAAAAAAATATTAAAATTTTCATAGATTGTTTTATAATTTTTTCACAAAAAAACCGGTAATTTTTTAACCAATTAACCCGTTTAAATCAGCCGAATTTACATAAAAATTTTGACAGAATAACCATAAATTCGTGGTTTGACTTTGCATATTATTTTTGGTAATTTTGAGTTTTGTCAATTTTGAATACGTAAAATAATCATTAAATCTTAACGATGGCTTTAAGAAAGTTAAAACCTGTAACACCGGCGACGCGATATTATTCTATATCTTCATTCGAAGAGATTACAAAATCTACTCCGGAAAAATCTTTACTTGCCCCTTTGAAAAAATCAGGCGGTAGAAATAATCATGGAAGAATCACAACAAGATTCAGAGGTGGTGGTCATAAAAGAATGTATAGGATTATTGACTTCAAAAGAAATAATCCGAATGATGCAACAGTTATCGCAATTGAATACGACCCGAACAGAACAGCAAGAATTGCATTAGTGAAATATCCTGACGGAGAGAAAGCTTATATAATTGCTCCTGAAGGAACTAAAGTAAACGACATTATTTATTCTACAAACGAAGCAGATATTAAAACAGGGAATACACTTCAGTTGAAAGCTATTCCTGTTGGGACATTTATTCATAATATAGAAATGAAACCCGGTAAAGGTGCACAGATGGTGAGAAGTGCCGGAGCAGCTGCTCAGATTATTGCAAAAGATGAAACTTACTGCCAGGTAAAATTACCTTCAGGTGAAGTAAGATTAATCAGAAGCGAATGTAAAGCTACGATTGGTGTTGTAAGTAATTCAGATCACGAAAACATAAGTTGGGGTAAAGCAGGAAGAACAAGATGGAGAGGTAGAAGACCTCACGTTAGAGGTGTTGCGATGAACCCGGTTGACCATCCGATGGGTGGTGGTGAAGGTAAAACTTCCGGTGGCGGTCATCCCGTGTCACCATGGGGATTACCTGCAAAAGGTTATAAAACCCGTAAAAAGAAAAATATTTCAAATAAATTCATAGTTAAAAAGAGAAAATAATTATAAATGGCTCGATCGTTAAAAAAAGGTGCACACATTGATTTTAATCTGCTTAATAAAGTAGAAACACTGAATAGTCAAAATCAGAAAAAAGTAGTCAAAACTTGGGCAAGAGCTTGCACAATTATTCCGGAATTTATCGGACATACTTTTGCAGTGCATAATGGAAATAAATTTATACCTGTATTCGTTAGTGAAAATATGGTTGGTCATAAACTCGGTGAGTTTGCACATACCAGAACTTTTAGAGCTCATTCAGGTTCTAAAAAAGATGAAAAGGGAGGCAGATAAAAATGGAAGCTCGTGCGATTAAAAGATTTTTAAGGGGTTCACCCAGGAAAATGAGACTTGTCGTTGATTTAATCAGAAACAAAAATGTTGAAGAAGCTCAGGGTATTTTAAGGTTTTCTAAAAAACATTCAGCGGAAATTATTGAACAAACTGTTGTTTCTGCTTATTCAAACCTTGTCAATAAATTAGACAGTGGCAAAGTCGGCAAAAGCGAAGTATTTATAAAAGAAGCATTTGTAGATGGCGGACCTGTTTTAAAAAGAATGTTGCCTGCTCCTCAGGGAAGGGCATTCAGAATAAGAAAAAGAACTTCGCATTTAACTATTATTGTTGAAAACGAAGAAGAAATTATAAAAACGACACCTAATGTTAAAGAAGATAAAGTTGAAAAAGTAAAAGCTGAAAAGCCAAGAAAAAATGTTGATGTTGAAGAAGTAAAAGCGGAAGAAGTTTCTACAGAAGTGAAAGAAGTAAAAAAGAAAGCAACAAAACCACGTAAAACTAAAAAAACTACTGAAGAGTAAGGAGAATTTTTGGGTCAGAAAACAAATCCAATCGGTTTTAGATTAGGCGTAATTAATACCTGGGATTCAAACTGGTATGAAGAGAAGTCGTTCTCTAAGAAATTAAAAGAAGACGCTTTAATAAGAAATTATTTAAAGAAAAGATTAGAAAAAGCCGGAATTGCTAAGGTTGTAATTGAGAGAACATTGAAAAAAATCACTCTCACAATTCATACTTCCAGACCCGGATTTGTGATCGGAAAAAGTGGTAAGGAAATCACTCAGCTTGAAAGTGAATTGAAATCCATTACCAACAAAGACGTTAAAATTAACGTTTTTGAAATCAAAAAACCTGAACTCTCTGCTCAACTCGTTGCGGAAAATATTGCTAACCAGTTGTCAAACAGAGTTTCTTTCAGAAGGGCTATGAAAATGGCAATTACTTCTTCAATGAAAATGGGTGCTCAGGGTATTAAAGTTATGTGTGGCGGAAGATTAGGCGGAGCTGAGATTGCAAGATCTGAGCAGTATAAAGATGGTAGAATTCCTTTGCAGACTTTGAGAGCGGATATTGATTATGCATCTGTTCAGTCAATGACGATTTATGGAATTATCGGTGTTAAAGTTTGGATTTGTCGCGGTGAAAAATTAACAAAAAATAACTAAAAATTTCGAAGTACAGGAGAGTATAGAATATGTTAATGCCTAAAAGGGTTAAGTTTAGAAAATCCCACAAAGGAAACAGAAGAGGAAATGCACAACGAGGAAATATGGTGGATTTCGGAACTTATGGACTGAAAGCAATGGAAGCCGGTTGGGTTACTGACAGGCAAATAGAAGCTGCGAGAATTGCAATGACAAGACATATGAAAAGAGACGGTAAAGTTTGGATAAGAATTTTCCCGGATAAACCGGTAACAAAAAAACCAGCGGAAACAAGGATGGGTAAAGGTAAAGGTGCTCCTGAATATTGGGTATCTGTAGTATTACCCGGAAAAATAATGTTTGAGATTGACGGAGTATCCGATGCAATTGCAAATGAAGCTTTGAGATTAGCGGCTCATAAACTCGCTATAAAAACAAAATTTGTAAAAAGAATAGACTAAAGTTTAAGAAATGAAAATTTATCAAATAAGAGAGCTGTCAACTGAAGATTTAAAAAGTGCTATCATAGATAACTATGATGCATTGGAAAATTACAGATTTCAAAAAGCGACTTCTCAGTTAGAAAATTATAAAGCTGTTAAAAACACAAAAAGAGATATCGCTCAAATGATTACGATTTTGAAAGAAAGAGAAATGGGAATCAATCTTGAAATTAAAGATAAAACTGTAAAATCAAAATCTGATAACGCTGACTCAGTATCAACTGAAGAAAAACCTAAGAAAAAAAGAACTGTTAAGAAAAAAACAGATAAAGCAGAAGAATAAATTTATATAAGAATTAAATAATGACAAGCGAAACAACAAATACAGAGGCAGTAAAACCTAAAAGAAATCTGAGAAAAACCAGAGTAGGCAAAGTGACAAGTGATAAAATGGATAAAACGATTACCGTTGCTTATGAAATCAAAGTGAAACACCCACTGTATAAAAAATTCTTTAAAAAGACGACAAAGTTTAAAGCACATGATGAAAAAAATGAATGTAAAATTGGCGATACAGTGAAAATTATGGAAACAAGACCACTTAGCAAAGATAAACGTTGGAGACTTGTTGAAATAGTAGAGAAAGCGAAATAATTTTTAGTTTTTTAAATAGAGGGAATTTTTTGTTCTCTCATTAACAGGTTAAAACCTGTTTTTTTTTCTAAAATAGTAAAATCAACGAATAAAGTTAAAATACAATGATCCAGGAAGAAACCAATCTCGTAGTTGCCGATAATTCAGGTGCTAAATCCGTAAGATGCATTAGAGTCTTAGGCGGATCTGACAGAAGATATGCCGGTGTTGGTGATATAGTTGTCGTAACAGTAAAATCTGCTATTCCGGGTGGAACTGTGAAAAAAGGTGAAGTTTCAAGAGCTGTGATTGTTAGAACTGCCAAAGAAACTAAAAGAAGAGACGGAAGTTTTATAAAATTTGATGAAAATGCGGCGGTATTGATAAATAATCAAAACGAACCAAAAGGAACAAGAATTTTCGGACCTGTGGCAAGGGAATTAAGAGAAAAATCATTTATGAAAATTATCTCTTTAGCTCCTGAAGTAATTTAAATTTTAAAATAATGAAAAAAGCAAAACATAACGAAGTAAAACCAAGAATCAAAACTAAGTTAAGAAAAAATGATTCTGTAAAAGTGATTTCCGGAAACAGTAAAGGTACTACCGGAAAAATATTGTTTATTGATAGAGTAAAGGGCAGAGTTATTGTGGAAGGGGTTAATATAATTCACAGACACACAAAACCTAACCAGAAAAATCAACAAGGCGGAATCGTGAAAAGAGAAGCTGCAATAAATATTTCCAATGTGATGTTGATTGATCCTAAAAGCAGCGAGCCGACAAGAGTTGGAATGAAATTGATTACTGATGAAAACACAGGTAAAACAAGAAGAATGAGATACGGAAAAAGTTCCGGAGAAATAATTCTTTCGTAATAAACAAAATCTGAAATTATAAAAGTATTGAAATAAAATAATGGCAAAGACTAAAGAAGACAGAAAAAAAGAACAGGACGAAAACAAAAAAGCTAAAGGTAAAGATGCGGTTGCTAAAGATGAAAATTTTAAGGAAGAAAAAGTTCCTGTAAGATTGCTCGAAACGTATAATACTAAAGTTATACCCGAATTAATGAAAAAATTCGGATATAAAAATAAAATGCAAGCACCTAAGCTTGAAAAAATCTGCATCAATGTCGGTGTTGGAAAAGCAACTGAAGATCAGAAAATTATTGATGTTACAGTAAAAGAAATTGAGGCAATCACAGGTCAAAAACCTGCAGTTGTAAAAGCAAAAAAATCAGTTTCTAATTTCAAACTTAGAGAAGGTATGAAAATTGGTGTAAGAACTACACTAAGAAATGCGAGAATGTATGAATTTCTTGACAGGTTTATCAATATTTCAATTCCGAGAATCAGAGATTTCAGAGGTTTACCTGATAAGAGTTTTGATGGAAGAGGAAATTATACAATAGGTATTAAAGAGCAGGTAATTTTTCCTGAAATTAATGTTGATAATGTTACAAAAATTTCAGGTATGGATATAACTTTTGTTACTAATGCAAAAACTGACGAAGAGTCATACGAGTTATTAAAACAATTTGGTGTTCCTTTTGTAAATAAAAAATAAAATATTTAATGGCGAAAAAATCACATATTGCCAGACAGCAAAAAAGAGTCGTTCTTGTTGAAAGATACGCAGCGAAAAGAAAAGAGTTAAAAGAAAAAGGTGATTTTGAAGGACTTCAGAAATTACCGAGAAACAGCAGCCCTACACGTTTGCATAACAGATGTAGCGTAACCGGCAGGTCACGAGCTTACTATAGAAAATTTGGTGTATCAAGACTTGTTTTAAGAGAGCTGGCTTTGGCAGGGAAAATTCCCGGCGTAAGAAAAGCAAGCTGGTAAAAATATATTATTTTTTATTTCACGGTTAATCCCGTGATTATTTATTTAAATTAAATTAAATACTGGGTTTAAATTATGTCAATGACCGATCCGATTTCTGATTTTTTAACAAGAGTCAGAAATGCAATCAAAGCTGAAAAAAAGACTGTAGATATTCCGGCTTCCAAATTTAAAAAGGAAATTGCTGAGATATTAAAGAATACAAAATATATCGAAGATTACAAAATCCTTGATGTTGATTCACCTCAAAAAATGATTTCAATCAGATTGAAATATTCAAACGGTGAAAGTGTTATAACCGGTATTAAGAAAATAAGTAAACCCGGTATAAGAAAATATGTTGAGAATGAAAAGTTACCAAAAGTTAGAAATGGTCTCGGTATAGCATTGATATCAACTTCAAAAGGATTAATGACAGATTCTCAGGCAAGAAAACTTGGAGTTGGCGGTGAAGTTATCTGTGAAGTCTGGTAATTATTTAATAAAAAATTTTAAGAAAAAAAATTCGTTATGAGTAGAATAGGTAAAAAACCAATCCCATTAGCAAAAGAATTTCAGGTCAGCATTAAAGATAAAATTATCGAAGTGACAGGACCAAAAGGGAAATTAAATCTGGAAATAAAAGATGGTGTAAATGTTGAAATAAAAGACAACGAAGTTATCTTTTCCAGAAACAGTGAAAACAAAAACATCAGAGCATTACATGGTTTATACAGAGCATTGGTGAATAATATGATAAAAGGTGTAACGGAAGGATTTTCTAAAAAACTTGATTTGGTTGGTATCGGTTATAAAGCAGAATTAAAAGGTAATAATATTGCTTTCGCTCTTGGTTATTCACATCCTATAATATTCACAGCACCTCCTGATGTTAAAATAGAAATTCCGGCTCCGAATAATGTTATTGTTTCAGGAATAGATAAACAGTTGGTAGGTTTAGTTGCTGCCAAGATAAGAAGTTTGAGACCACCTGAGCCGTATAAAGGAAAAGGTGTGAAATATTCTGATGAAACAGTGAGAAGAAAAGCAGGAAAAACTGCTTCAAAATAAATTTAAATGAAGTTAATTACCAAAGGTAATAAAAGATGAAAAAATTAGACGTAGTTAAAAAAAGAAGAGAAAGAATAAGATACAAAATCAGGAAAAAAATTTCCGGTACTGATTCTAAACCAAGACTTGTTGTTTATAGAAGTGCAAAACATATTTATGCTCAGTTAATAGATGATTCAAATTCAAAATCTCTTTACGGAACAGGTTCAAATTCTAAAGCCATGCAGGAAAAACTTGCATCAGTTAAGGGTAATGTGGAAGTTAGTAAATACATTGGAAAACTCATAGCTGAAAAAGCAAAAGAAATGAACGTTACTGAAGTAGTATTTGACAGAAATGGATATTTGTATCACGGAAGAGTTAAAGCCTTGGCAGATGGTGCCAGGGAAGGTGGTTTAAAATTTTAGTTATTTTTCGTATCTTCCAGGTTTATACTTTCTCGGGTCGTCTAATGGCAGGACAGCGGCCTTTGGAGCCGTACGTGGAGGTTCGAGTCCTCCCCTGAGAACAATTTTAAATTATATTTTTAAATGGCAAAAATTAAAAAACTTACTGTAAAACCGGCGGAACTTGAGTTAAAGGAAAAGTTGGTAAAAGTCGGTCGTGTGGCTAAGGTTGTAAAAGGTGGTAGAAGGTTCAGCTTTAATGCAGTCAGCGTTGTTGGTGATGGTAATGGTTATGTCGGTGTTGGTTTGGGAAAAGCAAACGAAGTTACTGATGCAATCAAAAAAAGTGTTGAAGATGCCCGTAAAAATCTTCTGAAGGTTCCAATTAGAAAAGGAACTATTCCTCATGAGATAATCGGTAAATTCGGTGCTGCTAAAGTTTTACTTAAACCTGCTGCTCCGGGAACGGGGATTATCGCAGGTGGTGGTGTTAGAGCTGTGCTTCAGTCTGCAGGTGTTCAGGATGTTTTAACTAAACTTCTCGGTTCTGCTAATCATCACAATGTGGTTAAAGCTACAGTAAATGCTTTACAAAATCTCAAAGATGCATCTTCGGTTGCTCAAAAAAGAGGAATTTCATTAACTGAATTATTTACAAATTAATTATTATGGATATTAAAATTACTCAGATTAAAAGTGCTATTGACAGACCTAAAGATCAAAAAGCAACTATTGTTGCTTTAGGAATAAGAAGATTAAATTCTCCTGTCACTAAAAAAGACAGCCCTCAGATTAGAGGAATGATTAACAAAGTTTCACATCTTCTAAAAATAGAAGAAATTAAATAATTTTATAAAGTTTATTAATATAATAGTATATGGATTTTTTAAGTAATTTAAAATACGCTGAAGGTTCAAGGAAAAAGCCCAAAAGAATCGGACGTGGTCAGGGTTCCGGTCACGGTGGAACTTCTACAAGAGGTCATAAAGGGGCTAAGTCCCGTTCAGGTTATAAAAACAGGGCTTGGTTTGAAGGTGGTCAGATGCCACTGCAAAGAAGGGTTCCAAAATTCGGATTTACTAATCCTCACAGGGTTGAGTATAACGTGTTAAATCTTGGAAAACTTCAGAAACTTATTGATTCAGGAAAAATTACTGAAACAGTTATTAATAAAGAATTTTTACTTAAAGAAAGACTTTTATCCGGTAAAAATTTACCTTTGAAAATTCTCGGTGAAGGTGAACTTACATCTAAACTTGAGATCTCAGCAGATGCTTTTAGTAAAACTGCTGTTGAAAAAATAGAAAAACTCGGAGGAAAAGCAATCACACAATGAGTGGATTTATAGATAGCTTTAGAAATATTTTTAAAATTGAAGAACTTAGGACACGAATTTTATTTACTCTCGGGCTTTTAATAGTTGTAAGAATCGGTGCCCATATAACTCTTCCCGGTATCAATGCCGGATTACTTGCTCAGGCAAATCAAAATACTGCATCAAATACTCTTTTTGGTTTGTATGATATGTTTGTTGGTGGTGCATTTAACAATGCTGCCATTTTTGCTTTGGGGATTATGCCTTATATTAGTGCATCTATTATTATTCAGTTGCTCGGGGCTGTTTTTCCTTATTTTCAGAAACTTCAGAAAGAAGGTGATGAAGGAAGGAAAAAAATTACTCAGCTTACAAGAATCGGTACTATCCCAATCGCTGCTCTTCAGGCATGGGGTGTTAGTGTTCAACTTGCAAGCAGAAATGTTAACGGAACAAGTATCATATCTCCGGATATGTCGCCGTTCCTGTTTACTATTTCAACGGTTATATTCTTAACAGCGGGTACTATATTTATGATGTGGCTCGGTGAACAAATTACTGACAGAGGTATCGGTAACGGTATTTCTCTGATTATCTTCATCGGTATCATTGCTGAATTCCCATTTGCGGTTTTTGATGAATATCAGTTTGTTGCCTCCGGTGCAAGAAATATTATTATCGAATTGCTTTACATTGCATTGTTCTTGGTAATTATTGCCGGTGTTATTGCTGTTACTGTTGCAACACGGAAAATACCAGTGCAATATGCAAAACGGGTGGTTGGAAGAAAAGTATTTGGCGGAGTAACTCAGTATATTCCTATGAAAGTTAATCAGGCAGGTGTTATGCCGATTATTTTTGCTCAGTCTATTATGTTTGTTCCAAGTACTGTTCTGAGCTTTTTCCCAGATAGTTTGTTTATGCAAAGTATTGCAAAATATTTTGATCAGACGAGTTTTGTTTATTCAGCATTTTTTGCTTTATTAATTATATTCTTTACTTATTTCTATACTGCTATTGCTTTTAATCCAAAAGACGTAGCTGACAATATGAAAAAACAAGGAGGATTTATTCCGGGTGTAAGACCGGGAAAACCGACTTCTGATTTTATTGATAATATATTGACTAAGATAACATTGCCGGGTTCTGTATTCCTTGCTATTATCGCTATTATTCCTACAATATTTATGAATTTCGGAGTAACAAGCGGACTTTCTCAATTCTTTGGTGGTACCAGTTTATTAATTATAGTAGGTGTTGCTCTTGATACTTTGCAGCAAATTGAATCTCATTTGTTAATGAGACACTATGATGGATTTATGAAAGGTACAAGAATTAAAGGAAGAAAATAATAGTTTGAGTTTAGTAAAGAATGATAAAGAAATTGAACTTATTCGTGATGCTTGTAAAATTGTAAGAGATACGTTTGAATACATAAAAGATTATATCAAGGAAGGTGTAACAACCTTTGAACTTGATTTGCTCATTGAAAATAAAATTAAAAGTTTCGGAGGTTATCCGGCTTTTAAAGGATACAGGGTTAATGGAAAGAGATTTCCTGCATCAGCATGTATTTCACTTAATAGTGAAGTTGTGCATGGTATCCCAAGTAAAAACACTGTTCTTGCAAATGGAGATATAATCTCAATTGATATCGGCGTTTTAAAAAACGGATATCATGGCGACAGTGCCAATACTTTTGCAGTTGGTGAAATTTCTGCAAAAAAACAGAAGTTACTGAATATTACGAATGAATCGCTCTTTAAAGGTATCGAACAGGCAAAAGATGGAAATGAAGTAAATGATATATCTTCGGCAATCCAGAATTATGTAGAAGGCTCAGGTTTCTCAATTGTAAGAGAATTAATCGGTCACGGTGTAGGGAAAAAACTTCACGAAGAACCACCAGTTCCTAATTATTATAATCCTAACAATAAGTATAAATTGTTAAAAGGGATGGTTCTTGCGATTGAGCCAATGGTAAATTATGGAAGTCCCGGTGTGAAAACTAAATCAGACGGTCGGACGGTTGTAACCGCTGACGGTGAACCATCGGCACACTTTGAACATACAGTATTGATAACGGAGTCATATCCGGAAGTTTTGACAATATAAAATAATTTTTAATTTTAAATAATATCATTCTTTGGGAAAACAGGACGTAATAAAAGTTGACGGAATAATTACAGAAATTCTTCCTAACACTTCTTTTAAAGTCAAACTTGAAAATGGGCATGAGATACTGGCTCATATATCAGGAAAAATGAGAATGAATTTTATAAGAATTTTACAGGGTGATAAAGTTTCTGTTGAGCTGTCACCATATGATTTGACCAAAGGTCGAATAACATACAGGTATAAATAAAAACTCAGTGAACTCTGTGTTAAAATAAATTGCGGAGTGAAATAAAATGAAAGTAAGAAGTTCAGTAAAAAAAATGTGTGATAAGTGTAAGATTATAAAACGAAAAGGTGTAGTTCGTGTTATTTGCACAAATCCAAAACATAAACAAAGACAAGGTTAATTAAATCAGGAGATTTAAAAATTGGCAAGAATTGCAGGTATTGATTTACCAAAAAATAAAAGAACTGTAATAGGGTTAACTTCCATTTTCGGAATAGGGAAATCTACATCCGAAAAAATTATTGAAAAGTTAGGTATTGATCCTAATAAAAAAATTTCTAATCTCACTGATGATGAAGTAAATCATATCAGAACTGAGATTACAAATACTATCAAAGTGGAAGGTGCTCTTAAATCAGAAGTTCAGATGAATATCAAGAGATTGATGGATACGGGAACTTACAGGGGAAAAAGACACAGAAAAGGTCTTCCTGCAAGAGGTCAAAGAACAAGAACTAATTCCAGAACCCGTAAAGGAAAAAGGAAAACTGTTGCCGGTAAGAAAAAAGCAGCAGCTAAGAAGTAATCTTTTATTTTTTCAGTAAATAAAATGTAACAGGGTTTTTTAAACCTTAGTTTAAAAAAAGAAAAATTAGTGGCTAAAACATTTAAAAAAACAAAGAAAAAAGTACACGTTGATTCTACAGGGGTTGCTCATATTAAAGCAACTTTCAATAACGTTATCATTACTTTGACAGACGTTCAGGGAAATACTATTTCCTGTGCATCTTCAGGCAAAATGGGATTTAAAGGTTCCAAGAAAAATACTCCTTTCGCAGCTCAGGTAACTGCTGAATCTGCCGGTAAGGAAGCATTTGATGCCGGATTAAGAAAAATTGATGTATTGATAAAAGGTGTTGGCTCCGGTCGTGATGCTGCTATAAGGTCATTATCAGTTGTTGGTCTTGAAGTAGTTTCTATAAAAGATATCACTCCATTACCACACAACGGTTGCAGACCACCGAAAAAAAGAAGAGTATAATTTTATATTTATATAAATACAGAATTATTCTGTATTTAAACTGAAACACTTTTATTCTGTGTTTTAAAAAAAAATAGAATCTTACTTTGTAGATTCTGATTGTAAGTAAAAAAGAAATTAAATGGCAAGATATACAGACGCAAATTGCAAACTTTGCAGAAGAGAGAGAACAAAACTCTTTTTAAAAGGCACAAGATGTTACACCGATAAATGCCCGATTTCAGGGAAAAGGAATTATCCTCCCGGTCAGCATGGTGGATCTAAAAGAGCAAGAATTACTGACTATGCTGTTCAGTTAAGAGAAAAACAAAAAATCCGTAAAACTTACGGTTTGCTTGAAAAAGTATTTAGAGGATATTTTGCAGAAGCCGCAAGAAGAAAAGGTGTTACCGGTGATAATCTGGTTGCATTGCTCGAAAGCAGATTTGATAATACTCTTTACAGACTTGGGCTTGCTCCATCAAGAAAATCTGCAAGACAGGTAATCACTCATAAACATTTAACCATAAATGGAAGAGTTGTAAATATTCCATCATATATTTTGAAACCCGGCGATGTCATAAAAGTCAGGGAAAACAGTAAAAAAATGGAGTTGTTTCATGAATCTATGAAAAGAATGAAAGATAATATGTTGCCGGCTTGGTTGTCTCTTGACAAAGCAAATATGGAAGGGAAATTTTTGAAAATTCCTGAAAGAACTGATGTACCGTTCATTGGAAATGAACAGCTCGTTGTTGAATTGTATTCAAAATAATTTTTGTTGCAGATTTTTTTCTGCAATTTTTAGATTTAAAAATAAAACTCATTTAAGATATGAAGATAAATCACTTACAATTACCGGAATCTGTTACTAAGGAAGAATCCACATTTACCGATACTTACGGTAAATTTATAGTACAACCTCTCGAAAGGGGTTACGGAATTACCTTAGGTAACTCATTGAGAAGAGTTCTTATTTCTTCTTTGACCGGAACTGCTATTATTGCAATTAAAATTAATGATGCTACTCATGAATTCACAACTCTAAAAGGTGTTGTAGAAGATCTTTCCGAAATAATTCTGAATTTAAAAGAAGTAAGATTTAAAGATATAACAGGTAAAGGAACAAAAATAGAATTAAACATCAAAGGACCAAGAGAATTTACTGCAAAAGATATTCAAGATGCTACAGCTGAATTTGAAGTTCTAAATCCGGATAAATATATTGCTACTCTGAATAAAGATGCTAATTTACATATTGAATTAAGACTTGCCCAAGGAATAGGTTATATCCCTGCAGAAGAAAATAAAAAAGTTGAACTCCCGATTAATTTCATAACCACTGATTCGATTTTCTCACCTGTAAAAAGAGTGAACTTCTTAATTGAAAATACTCGTGTAGGTCAAAAAACCGATTATGAAAAATTAATTATTGAAATTGCTACTGACGGTTCAATTAATCCGGAAGAAGCACTTACTCAGGCATCAAGAATTTTAAGAGATCACATTTCATTATTCACAGGACTTAAACCTGAAGTTGTAGAAAAGCCGGTAGATGAATTAATGGATGAACATGATGAAGAATTTGAAAGAGTAAGAAAAATCTTAATAATGCCGGTTGATGAACTTGATTTATCAGTACGTTCACAAAACTGTTTAAGGTCTGCCAATATTAAAACCATTGGTGATCTTGTAAGAAAAGATGAGCAGGAAATGTTGCATTACAGAAATTTCGGAAGAAAATCACTTGCTGAATTAGGTGAATTAATTGAAAATTTCAATTTAACCTTCGGAATGGATGTTGATAAATATGTAAAAGAAGAAGAAGCATAATTAATATTTTATTTTTGATATAAACAATTATTTCGGTTAAACAACTGAAAATTTTATAAGACTATGGAACACAGAAAAAAAGGTAGAAAGCTAAAAAGAACCGCATCTCACAGGAAAGCAATGTTGGCTAATATGTGCAGTTCATTGATTAAAAGCAGAAGAATAGAAACTACCCAGGCGAAAGCAAAAGAATTAAGACTTCATATTGAACCATTGGTAACAAAAGCAAAAATTGCTTTCACATCAAAAGACAGTTCACCTGAAAAAAATGTGCATTTAAGACGTATTGCGAGAACTTTCTTAAGAGATGATGCGGCTGTGAAAATGTTGTTTGATGAAATCGGTCCTATGGTTGGTGACAGACCGGGTGGTTATACTCGTGTAATAAAATCAGGTTTCAGAAGAGGTGATGGCGGTGAAAAAGCTATCATTGAATTTGTTGATTTCAATTATGTACAGGAAAAAGAAAAAGTTTTAGCTGAAAAAGAAAAATCAGCAGAAGATTCAAAAGATTCAAAAAAATCTAAAAAAGAATCGAAAACTAAATCTGAAACACCTGAGGAGAAATCTCCTAAAACTAAAAAATCAACTAAAAAGAAAACCGCTTAATTTCTTTTTATTGATTATTTACTTTGTTCTTTTTTCTAACTTAAAATAAAAACGGGGTAAAAAATAATGAAAATAAATTCCGCCGAATTTATTGAAAGTATATATGATCTTAGAACCTTGCCAAAATCTGTTTTATCAGAATTTGTTTTGGTTGGCAGGTCAAATGTTGGTAAATCTTCACTGATTAATGTAATCTGTAATAAGAAGAAACTCGCAAAAGTCGGTTCCATCCCCGGAAAAACCCGTCAGTTAAATTATTTTCTCATAAATAAAGAATTTTATATAGTAGATTTGCCCGGATATGGATATGCAAAAGTCCCTGAACAAATCCGTGCAGGTTGGAGAAAACTTGTTGAAGATTATATCAGTGACAGGGCAAATGTTAATATGGTTTTTGTAATGATTGATGCAAGGCATGACCCAACATATCTTGATGAACTTATGGTTAGTTGGCTCGAATATTATGAAATTCCATACGCCATAATACTTACTAAATCAGATAAAATTTCAAAAAATAAAATGGAAAAACAGATTTACAGAGCTTCAAAGATTGTGAACAATGATGATCTTTGTAAAGATTATATTCCATTTTCTATTATTACAAATGAAGGTAAAGATGAAATTATGAATCTGATTGATTCCGCTCTGAATAACGAATTCTCAAATTCTTCGTCTGACGAAGATAGTGACGAAGATTAATATATTCTATTCCTCCGGTTTATCTAAACCCCTTCAAAACTTTTGTGTATGAAGAAAATATTAATTGCAGATAAAATTGATTTAACTCACGTAAACAAACTGCAAAAAAAATATTTCACCATCAAAACAGAATTTGGAATCTCAAATGAAAAAATTCTCAAATCTTATAATGATTTTGAAATTTTAATTATTAGAAGCATTAGAAATTTAGATGCAAATTTTATAAACAAATGTAATTTCAAAATCATCGCAACCGTATCAAGAGGAACCGACCATATAAATGTTAACTCAGCAAAAAAGAAAAATATAAAAATTATTCACTGTAAAAATGGCAATGCTGATTCTGTGGCTGAGTTTACTATCGGGTCAATCTTATCTTTAAGTAAAAATATTTTATTGTCTGATTCACTTGTAAGAAAAAATAAATTTACAGATTATAATTTTAAAAGAACAGAACTGAAAAATAAGACTTTGGGGATAATAGGTTTTGGAGAAATCGGTTCAAGAGTCGGAAAAGTTTGTAAAGCATTAGGAATGAAAATTATTGTTTATGACAAAGACAGTAAAGTTAAACTCAAAAACAAAAATTTTAAATTTGTAACTTTGAATTTTTTACTTAGAAATTCCGACTTTGTAACAATTCACATACCCCTTGAAAAAAACATAAATTTTTTAAATGAGGAAAAAATTTCAATTTTAAAATCAGGTATATCATTAATCAATACTTCAAGAGGAGAGGTGATAAATGAGACAGCACTTATAAAAAAATTAAAAACAGGAGAAATACACTCAGCCGCATTAGACGTATTTAAAAACGAACCTAAAATTAATCAGGAATTTTTAAAACTAAAAAACGTAATACTTACCAACCACATCGCAGGGAAAACCCCCGAAGCAGCCCAAAAAATGAGTTTTGAGATAATTAATCAATTGCAAAAACTAAGAAACCATTAAAAATCACAGTATTAATTAAAAATAAAATTAATTTTGTGCTTTTAAAATACGACAATATTTTTACTTTGTTTTTTTCATTTAGAAATACTATCTACATATAAATTCGGCAGTTCTTTAGTCGTACTTAATATTAAAAAATCATTAATTTTTATTAATGAAATTGTATATTGACATACGAATAAATATCTGTTAAATTGCTAAAAATTTTAATAGTGAATTAAAATTTATCTAATAAAAACAAAGGAGAAATCNNGTTTAAAAAACTACTATCCTTAGCGTTTATCTTTACTTTGGGAGCGAATGTTTTACTCGCAAACGGAAGATACACAAAAGAACAAATGGATTCTTTTGCTAAGATAATCTATAAACAACATTTCAACGGTGATGCTGTTGTTGGTAAAAGATTGGATAATGTAAAGGTCGATTACAAACCTGTTTACAATAACCCAATAAATATTACTGACGCATCTAATATCACTTTTGCTTATAGACTTACAGGTGGTGTTTCTTACTACGATTTACAATCAAACGGATCTACAATGCAAATCTGGCAAGATCCTTCAAACCCTGATGCGATTCACGTTGTTATGATGACATCAGCATCAACTACCTTCACACCGAGATTGTCAAAATATTTCTATTCTTCAGACAGAGGTAACACTTTCAGTTTCATAGCTGATGTTCCTCCAACTCAAAACGGTTTCTGCGTTGTATCAGGAACAAGTGATGGTAATGCAATAATTATGAATCACGCTGCAGAAGGTGGTTCAGTTGTAAGAGCACAGGCTTTTGCAGATGCTGCTCCGGGTCTTGGTTCATTCACAAGACTTGATCCGGGTTTAGTACCGGGAGATCTTGGTGCAATTTGGCCAAGAATGGTTCCTACTCAAACCGTAATGTTAACAAATAAATATGCATTTGTTGCTTCTATAAATGGTCAAGATTTCACTTATAGAAATAACGGTACATCTTTATCTGCAAGCACTTTCACAGGATATGTACAAATTCCTGATGGTGACCAGGCAGAAACTTATTCTTTAGCAAGAGGTACTGATGGAAGAATCGGTTTAGCATACATTGGTAGTACAATTGATCAAGGTGATGTTTTCTTTATGGAATCAACTGATAACGGTTCTACTTATTCTACACCAATCAAAGTTTTCAATAGAAACGAAGCTGATACACAATCAGCAGGTGGTTTAAGAGGTATCTGTTTAGCTTATCAAAACAATTCACCTAAATTAGTATTTGAAGTTGTTGCTCAAACTCCTTCAGGTTCTTATTTCCCTGGTTTACCAAACCAAATAATGTTCTGGTCTTCATCACTACCTGGTGCAGATCCTAACAGATGTTTACAAATTATCCAATCAGATACAAACGTAACAGTTGGTCCAAACGGTGTTCCTTATGCACCAAACGTTGGTGTTAACGATGTATTCGCACCTGTTTGCCGACCTGTAATCGGAACTTCAGCAGATAATAGTGTAATGTTTGTTGCTACTATGGTTGCTACTTCAAATACAGGTGGTGCGGTTGATACAACTTCATTCAGAGATATTTATATGACTATGTCAACTACAGGTAATGCTTTAAATACTTGGAGCAAACCAATCAGAGTGAATACAACTTCACCTATCAGAGACTGGACTTATCCTTCAATCTCTCCTAAAAATGATGATGATGCAACAAATTTTTATGTAAATATGACTGCACAGGTTGACTCTATTCCTGGAAGTTTTGTAAACGGTGCGGGTAACGGTCCTTCAGATGCAAGATCTACCTATATTAGAGTAACAGTTCCAAGAAACAAAGTTGGTGTAAACAATCTTTCTACAGAAATTCCAAATAACTTTATGTTAGCACAGAATTTCCCAAATCCGTTTAA
>DKKL01000034.1 GCA_002455255.1 Candidatus Tepidiaquacellales bacterium UBA6667
CCCGGTAAAAAAATAGAAATATCTATCCGGGATTACTTTAATGAGTTTTATAAAAATTATGAAGTTAATTATATCAATCCGATTGATTTAAGAAATGCATATTTGAGCAATACGGTATTAAAACTTCAATACAATTATGTAACTTTTAAAGGAGTCGTTTATATGCCTGATGATGTAATAAATCCTGTATTAGATGGCAGAAAATATTTAGTTCAATATAATCCTCTCGATTTACAATATATAGATTTATATGCTTTAGAAGATATAAAAATTGGTGATGTCGTGACTATATATAAAGGTCAGATAGTTTGCACTTTAAGAAGTCAGAGTTATATGGGATCAGAAGAAAGACAAGCAGCCGTTTCAAAAATCCGAAGAGGTTTTAAAAAAGCAGTAAGAAATATGGCTGAGGCGACAGTTGATCTGGAAATCGTAAAATCGGTTGATCCATTCTGCGATGAACTTAACCGAGCCGGACAATTAATTGAAACCCGAAAGCAATTAGTAAAAGAAACTAAGGATTTAATTGAACTGGATGCAAAAAAATATTTTAGAGTTGATGTTGATGCTTTAACAAATAATGAAACTGAAGAGCCGGAAGAAGTCAAATTTGAATTGTTGAATAATGATGATGTTGATGAACTGAACAATCTAAATTTTAATTATGATGAACTTGAATAATGTCTTTAATCACAGAGAAAATAATTGAAATGACAGATATAGAAATTACAAATCAGATTAAAATTTTAATTGATGCATCGGATAGGATCATTAATGATGCAGAAGAACAAAAACATAATATTGTTTCAATTTCATTTTTTAGTTGGGTTGATAAAAAATTAAGGTTTATCTGCACTTGGAATTTTACAAGAGAGTTTTATAACAATAATTTAAAAAAACTATTTAAATAAGGAGGAATAAAAATGAGCAAACAAAGTGTTTATCTCTGGACTGCTACAGTATTTGACAAGGAGTCTGAACAAACTTATAAAACTGACATTATATCATTAGAGCGACCTTCAGACAGGGAATTAAGAACATTATTAAACCTTAAAGATTCTGAAATAATATTGTTCTGTAGTATTGAGAGAACTCAAGATTTTTTAATTACCATAAGGGAAAAAATTAAAAATTTTGATAAATACTCTTTTTTAAATCCAATTAAATTCGGAGCATAAGATGGAAACAGAATATTTTATAATAGGGTTTTTTGTCTGGTTGGTTTTTATAGCCCTCGCAAATCATATAGATAATTTATTGAATGGGGATAAAGATGAGTGATGTAAATTTGTTTTTATATGAGATTATTGTAACAATTGTGGATGATAGCGGTGAGATTTCTGAAAAAGAAATATTTATAATTTCTGATAGTTTTGCGAATGCTTACAGTATTTTTAATTTATTAAAACTAACATCTGTAACACAAATAATTTTAACAGAAAGAGAACAATTAAATTAATTAAAAAAGGAATAATAAAATGAACACAACAATTAGTAAAACATCTGTCGGTGAAAACGGCATAGTTCTCCCGGTTAACGGAAGAAATATTGACTTATCAAAAATGAGTGAGTCAAAAGTTAAAAAGGTTCTTATGCAGGCACTGTTTGAAAATCATAAAGAATTTATATCTTCTATGGAAGTTGATAAAGAATGTAAAATTAAAGCAAAAATTATTGACCGTGAGATTGCAAAAACTAAAGCAGGAATTGAAAAAGATGAAAACAAAAAAAGAAGAACTGATGCTAAAAAAAATATGGCAAGATTATCAGTAGAGAAAAATCATTTATATAAAATGATTAAAATGTTTGGAGTTGATGTTGAAAAAGAAATTAAAAATTTAACTGCAATTTCAGAATGAGTTATAAAGGATTCAAAAGTCAGAGGGCATTTCATAATTTCAAGATTCATGCACTTGCATCAATGATAGTGCCTTCTGATATGCTTGATGAATTTAAAAAGGATAAAGTTAAAAAGATAATTGAAAAACGGTTTGGTGATAATGTACCAAACTGTAATTTCTGTGGAAAAGATGATTGTATGTTCTGTAGTTTTACTAAGATTACAGGATCAGTATTAGAACTTACTAATGAAGAGGCGGAATTTCTTTATAAAAATTTGCTGTCAGATTATGAACGAGTAAAAAACAACAACAAAGTAGTTGAGAATATTCTTGGTACCGGTAAGATGATGAGCGATGCTCAGAGAAAGAAAATAATCCGGATCTGTCGGTATAAGTTCAACTGGGGCATTGAAGTGACGTTTTCAAAATTAATTGAGTTCGTTCCGGATCTGCGGAAAAAACTGACACAATGGGAAATTGATAATTATAAAATGGTTGCACTTTATGGCAAAATAACAAAGTCTCAAGCACTGAAAATTATAAAAATTCTTGAAAAAATTGAAAAAAATAATTTAAAAAAGGATGTTGCAAATGGCTCGTAAGAAAGTTATAAACGGTATTGATTTAACTTCTGATAAAAAATTTACACTGAGTGATATAGTTGATTTGGAATTAAAAATAATGTCACAATCTAAGAATAACATTAAGATTAGAGGTGGTAAAAAGAATTATTATTTAAAAACAACTTATACTTTAAATGAAATTCCTATAAAAATTATTTTTGAATATACTCCTGAAACACAAACTTTGATGCATAAAGAGTGGGATAAGGTTCATAACAAATTATTAACAAAAGCTTTAGAAAAACAATCTCTTAGAAATAAAAATTTATTAACTCATTAAAATTAATTTTATGGAAATAACAGATATCCAAGTACTTACAAAAGAGTACGCAGAATCAAATGACAAACTTCAAAATTATCTGAATGAATTTAATGAAGCTCTTGAAGATGTCAGAAGAAAATACATTGGAATGATAAAAATATCCAGTGTTGAACTTTCGAGGAAAACAGAAATTCTTGCAAATGCAATTTCTGAGAATAAGCATTTATTCGTAAAACCAAAAACTTTTACATTTCATGGGATAAAAGTCGGACTGAACAAATCAAAAGAAAGTTTTGAAATTGAAGATGAAGAACGAACAATTAAGTTGATTGAAAAATTCTTTGATGAAGAAAAGAATTTTTATATTGATTTAAAAAAATCTGTTAAAAAATCTGCATTAAAGGATCTGTCCGAATCAGAATTGGCAAAAATAAAGGTTGTCAAAAATGAAGGTGAAGATCAGGTGTTGATAAAAAGTGTTGATGATATAATTAATAAGATGGTTAATTCTATCATTAAATCTATTGGAAGTGATGATATTAAAGTTGATATAAAAGCAGCTTAATTTAATTACATTGGAAAACAGGGATTCCAAAATATTAGCTCGGATTATGGAAAGGACTGAACGTAATCCTATTTACTCGGTAGAGCTGGAGAAGGAGTTTAAAATTTCCGGTGCTATATTAAGAAATATTATTCGTGGGTTTAGAAGGGATGGTATTCCAGTTGCTAATTGTCATACTGGATATTATTATGCAAAGTCATTTAAAGAAATGGAATCTACAATTACCGATTTAGAAAAAAGAGCATTTAGTATGTTGGAGACTGTGTCGAAGCTGAAAAAGAATTTTGAAAAATCGCAGTTGGAGTTGTTCTGATAAAATAATAAATAAAATGAGATACAAAAAAATCTTCAAGGAAGTAAAAAGAAAACCTTTAAAATTGGTTAAAGTTCAATCCGGTGATGACATCTATGAGGGTTATTTAAGTTTTAATGATGGTGATGTAATTGAACTTCAGATTGGAAATTTGTTTAAATTGTTTTCAAAAAAACTCATTAAAATTACTGTAATAAATTGAAAAAGAAATCAATTGATATAAATCAAAAAGATATAGCTAAAGCGATTGGTTGTAGTAGACAATATCTTAGTAGTGTAATTAACGGAAAAGAAAAATCATTATTGGCAAATTTTGTGTTTAAAGAATATTTAGAATTAGATGTAACTATAAATTTTGTTAAATTAATGTTACTTGATGGCACTGAAGATCTTATCAATTATACTCTTGAAAGTAGAAAAAATTTAGCAGCTAAAGAAGTAGCATTTGAATTAAAAAGAATGAGAGATAAATTTTTAAAAAATTTGATTGAGGGAAATATAGAAGATAAAATTAATAAAGTACTATTTGAGAAATCTAAAGTTATAAAAAATGGATAAAATAAAAAAATTGGTCATTCAACAAGAATTTGAAGATTTAATGAAATTTGTAGCTAATAATACTGCACCACATCAATTAGAACTTCGATGTTTTGCTCATAAATGTCTTGAAGGTCGAAATGAATTGTTACAAACTATACAAAATAAAAGTACTAAAACAAAAAGATTTATTTCCTAATAAAAAAATAAATCTAAATCTTAATGAAAAAACAAAGGTCAAAAAGTGATAAATTTAAAATGCGATGTCCGAAGTGTAAGCGTTATAACACTGAGGTTATTGATACACGCACAAATATGACTTTTGTTTCGAGAGTCAGAGCATGCAATGAGTGTATGTATGTTTTTACCACTAAAGAGACTGTTGATGAGACTTATGACCATCCAAAATATAAGAAGTTAATGAGAGAACTTCAGCAAAATCAAATAGAAATTTTTAATAACAATAAGGAGGAAAAATAAAATGAAATACACAGAATCACCAATTTTAGATGGTGACGGTAAAAGAATTATAATTCAAGGAATATCAAATTTTGGGATGAATTCTTTTGATAAAAAAAATGCATGCCATAATGGATATATAACAGGTAAATTTATTGGTAAGATTAAACATACTACGATAACCCAAGAAATAATAAAAGGAAAAACCAAAATGTTACCTAATAATACTTGGGTTGAAGGGTTTCCGGTGCAAGTTTATGAGAATTAATAAAACCTTATATTTATATATAAATTTTGCTCACAGGTCGCACAGGACGGCTCTTTTTATATTAATTGAGTATATTATAATGTTAATTTATGTAGTTCCCGTAGTTCCCAGTTCCCGAAATGCGGGAACTTTTGTTCCCGCCAGCATTTCTACCCTTTAAAATTATAATTATTTTGAGGTTTTTAAAATTAAAATTCTAATAAAATTAGAATTTTTTGAGTTCCATTGCAAATAGCGTGGTTCACTCCTTTAATTTCAGCGTTTTTTTGATGCCTCTTTTTCATTATCATTGCATAAAGCGTGGTTCAATATATTAGATTTTCGTTTGAAATAATTTTATGATTAAAATTTGGTTCACTTGAAAAGTCAGATTTTTCATTGGATTTATTTTGAGTGTTATATTCCAAATCATCGTCATCTTCTTCTTCATCATCCTCATCACCCTCTTCATTATTATTAAAATTTAAATGAGTATCAGAATAATCTTCAAAGGGAATACTGCCATAGTTATGACTGCCATTACTTCTTTTCAGTAACGGATTATAAGTAATACTTTTTTTATTGTTTTCATCCTCGTCAGAGATAGGAAGATTATTATCAGGAAGCAGGGGTTTAAATTTATGGTAATAAATTTGTTCAGGGGTTAGATTTTCAGAGTCGTCGGCAGATTGAGATGAAGAAATTTCCGGGTTAGAAACATTTTTATTACTATTAATTTCCAAGTCAGCGGATTTTTCGAGATTTTCAATAACATCAAGATATTTCAGGTCAAAGTGTTCATCAATATTAAAATCGTCATCAAAGATTTTAAGTGAAAAATCCTTTTCAAATTTATTTATTTTATCGAGGATAGAATATTTCATTCTTAAAAGGATTTCTCTTTCGGCTAAAGTTTTTTCATAGTTATTTGCATCATTATCGAGTTGATAAAAATCTTTAACAAGAAGTTCGAGTTTGTTTTTTTCAGAGATGAAGATGGATTCTTTAAGAGATTCGAGATGGATTTTTTGCAGGTCAGAGAGAATTTTTTGATGTTCCTTAGCCCATCTGATGAGCGTCCACTTACTAACTCTAAGGTATTTTGCAATTTTTGAGAAGGAGTAGCCGGCACCTCTAAGTTTAATGAATTTGAGTTTTGTGTTTGGGTTTTTCATAGGATTTGTATTTAGTTATTAAATAAGTTTATAGGTTTAGTTTGACAGGAATTTTTTGGCAAATAGAGTATAAAGATTATTAATCTGAGAATAATTATCTCAGATAATGCACATACAAAGATACTAAAAGTTGAGAAAATAGTTTGGTAAGAAGAAGATGTAAGGAGAAGAAAAGATGTTTAGGGAAAGGGTGAAATTGTTAAATTGATTAGTATTGTATTTTCTTTAATTCAGAGATTTATTCAATCAAATAAAAATACAATACAATTTACTTTAAAATGAAATTAATTTATAATTTATTAAATAATTTTTAACGGCATTAGCAATTGCTTCTGCAAGTGGGACAGGAACACCATTTCCGATCATTTTGAATTTTTTTGAAAGAGGTAAATCAGATGGTAAAACATAACTATCATCAACACCTTGAATGCGTAAAGTCTCACGAACGGATAAACGCCTGTGCTTATAAGGATGTAAATGAACTTCATTGTTACCATAACAAGCAGTCGGGCTGTATTTAAAACGGTGTAATCGTTTAAATGAAGGTCGGTTTGTTTCACCCTCACCAATTTTAGCTAACTCTTTTACATTCACATACAATTTAAAAAACTCATTTGAGTTTGGAGTCTGTTTCATTTTACGGAATGGAATTAAGCAACTTTCAACACATAATTCAAGAGGCAATTCTTTTGGCTTCTTTAATTTCTTTCCAAATTCAACCACAGTTGCCCATTTGTATTTTTTCGCTGCACCATAGTATTTATTGTTCACAGGAAAAGTGAACCCATCGCCTAGTGATTTTTTTATTATATCCTCGTCAAGTTTGTCTTTAAGAAGACCAATAAAGAAAACTCTTTCTCTATGTTGTGGAACGCCAAAGTCCAAAGCGTTTAATGTTTTGTGGTCAACAAAGTATTTTTTCTCAACTCGTTTTAATAGTTTTTCCAAGTGTTCTTTTGATGATTTACTTTTTGTCAAGCCAGTCACATTCTCCATTACGAAAAAGGTCGGCAATAAGTCAAGAATTCTATCAAAAAAAACAATCGTAAGCTTGCCTCTTTCCCCATTGAACCCTTCCATGTTCCCATTGATAGTAAAATCCTGACAAGGTGGTCCACCTATGATTCCAAAATCTTCGGGCTTTCCCTCTGGAAATGCTTCCGAAACTATTGTATCAGCACTCACTTCTGTGATTGACTTCTTATTGAAAATTTCTGCCTTGATTCCGTTGCCTCTTGCTTTTCTCCATGAGGTAATACCAGCTTCGTGAAGTTTTACAAATACTTCGTCAACTTCATTTGTCCAAACAATTTCAAAACCTGCTTTCTCAAAACCCATGTCCATGAATCCACCACCGGAGTAGAATGAGAGAATTGGAATTTTCTGTTCGTGATGGTTATTCATAAATCATTGTTGTCTTTGTAGCAGAGAAAACAAACTCGGTTGCTTCTTTCCGCAAATTGTAAATGCTTATTTGTTTACTTCTGCTATCATTTAGTTCATCGTATTTTTCAGAGGGAAAACTTGTAACGGTCAATTGTATCTCTTCACTTTGTAAAAACACACTCACATTTCCGTTTTGATACTTCACAACATTCATTACTGAACCTGAAACATCATTAAAGGAGTAGTCAGTTTCAAGTTGTTTCAGGAAAAAGGAGCAAGCCGGTCTGTATAAACAATACTTGCAATTTGCATCTGTTGGATTCGCTGCAAATGTTCTTTTGCCGATACTTTCATTTGTAGAGTGAAGTAATTTTTTCGCCTCATCAAAGGTAGAATTACATTCTGACTGTGAGAAGAAAACAGAGAACTTTTGCTTGGCTAAATCAACCAAACTCAATGCGGTTGGAAATCTGCCGGTGTTTTCATAATACAGGTAAGCATAGAGTTTAAGTTGCTCTTTGTATTCTTCTTTTACCTCTGAAAATGTTTCTCCGGCATCATCCAAAACATCTTGGGTAATTGCTCCTGTTTTGAAATCAATTATCTCGGCTTCTTCTCCGGCTTCAATCACCAAATCAATTTTACCTGCAATCAATTTGTCTTTTGATTCAAACCATTTTTCAGAATGATACTTCACACTACTTGCTTTTGGCGATTGCTCTAACAAAGCCCTTAAATGTTTTTTAAGCAAGATTTTTTTCATACCGAAATCCTTCACATTCTTTTGAAGCGGAATAAAAAAATCATATCCTTGCTTCTGCAAATTTTCTTCCACTGCTTTTACTTGTTCGTCAAACATTCTGTTGAAGTCTTCTTCGTTTCTCTCTGCACCTTTTGAAATCAATTCAAGCATTTTGTGAAGCACTGTTCCGAAATAAGCATTAGGCGAAATCGGTAACAATGGTTTCTTTCCAAACGCTTCTGCCAATAAGGATTTGTAAGCACAATTTTTCATTGAATAAAATTGGCTTGGGGAAATCCTGTTGATTTTCCTGAATTCTATTTTGCCAACTTGATTCATTACCTACTAACTAATTTTTCGTAGCACCATCCAGGTCTCCGGTGCAAGTTGAATGTGTCAATGATACTTACCGTTCCATTTCTGCTACTTGCATATTCATCTATCTCTGCTTTTACTTCTACCAACCAATTCGCTTCCCTGATATTTCTCAAATCCCAAAACGGATGAACAAGCATGATTACATTTTTCTGATTCCTTCCGAACTTGATTACAGGCAAACCATTTATCTCACTCAAATGAGTGAAACCAAAGCTTTGAGCAAAACTGTTTCTTAATTCTATTGCAAATGCAAGCCAATCTCTCAACTCAACATACTGATTGAAGTTTCCGTCTGTGCCACAAACAAAATTTGAATCACTTAAAACACGCATCATTGCAACACCTAATCTCCAATCAAGCAAACTGTGATAGTTCATGTTCCGGTAAACTTTTAAGCAATCGTAACATGCATCCTTGCACCTGCCAATGTGTGAGTGGGAATGAATCTTCCCTAAGTAATTATTTGGGTCAGGTGGATTCATTGTTTCCGTGAGAATGTTTTGGAAGTTGTTGTATAAGTATCTCACGAACCCTGAACCGTTAGGCAATTCATCTGTCAAAATAATTTCTGCAATTCTTCTGTCAGTTCCATCATCAAGATTTTTCATTGCGATGTCAGCAATTTCAATTTCAGTCGGGTCAACATCAAGTTTGTCTGCCAAAATTCTTTGAAGTAGAAACGCTGCTGAATAATATCCTGAACGGACTCCATTTGATTGTGCTTTGATATGAGGCAAATCAGTTTCCCTTGAAAACATATTCAAGTCAAGTTCCAATGTAACGCTTGCCGGGGCAATTCGAAATATTTCGGTTTTCTTGCTGCTTGCTATAGCAATTTGCTCATCAACACCTTCTGCATTTGGTTGAATAAAAATTGAATACCCATTTCCATTTGAGTTTACTGCTAAATCATTCAACAGCCACTGGTCGTTAAACCAAAATCCAATTACTGAATTGAAAGGAAACAGGTTTTTCGTGTTGTAAAGTTTTCCAGTGAAATATCTGTCAGAGTTTGTGTTCACTCTCCAAGTAACATCTTTGTCGCTAATGATTAAATCAGCATTGCTTACAACTTGATGCTGGTCTGGATTTGCAGGGTCGTTTACTTTCTCTGCAAAGATTGGTGGTCGTGAAAGAAGAAATTCCGAATCGTCTTTAGAATCGCTGCCGGATGAAAGATTTGTTCTGTATGCTCTCGGTGATTTGAGTTTGACAGGTCTTTGATACTTGTCAGGATTTATTTCTCCGCAATTAGGGCAACTGTCAAACTGATTTTGATTTTCTAATTCTGTTTTCCTGTCCTCTGAATAAGTCTCAAAAAATCCGCAAGCCCTGCATCGCACAAACCAACGGTTCATTGAGAAAGGTTGTTTCCTTGCATTCGTTACTGTTTCATTTCCGTTTATTCTTGTGTTGATGATGTCACTTGTGAAACCAATTACCTGATGAATCGCTTTGTCTTTTGTTTTCTGTGCTCCCGGGGCAAACTCATAAATTGCCATTGACTGTGCTCTGTCAATTGAAAGCGGTTCAAGATGTTTGCTGATACCGTGATATAAATTTCTGATTGTTGTTGGCATTCCGAACATTGGGAGAATTCCACCTTCGGCTAATTTTTCTGAAACATCAGTTGTTGCAATTTCTTCGTTGTTGATTACACTTTGTGCTTTTTCAATCAAACCATTTGCTGTTGTGTCGCTAATCCAATTGATAAAATCATTTCGCTTTGAACTCAACTGCGGTGTTATCAAAGCATCTACTGTTTCTTCAATTTTGTTTCTGTTGTTAGTAATCCAGTGAATGACTTGTGCTTTGTAGTCAATCCAATTTACCTGAACATCTCCAATGTTTCCAAACTCACCGTGAACACTTGACTTTTCATCAGCGGTAATGTCAATGGCTTCATCAATATATGCCTTTCTGAAAATTTCTTTTGCCAGCAGTCGTTTGAAAATTCTTTCCTGATTCATTGTCAGGAATGGAATAGGTGGTGAATCACCAGTTATCTTATGAGGATTTGAAAAATAAAATTCGTCATGGCTTCTACCTCTGCAAAAAGTCAGAATCACTGAATATGCTTGCCCTCTCCGTCCAGCCCGTCCAACTCTTTGTTGATAGTTGAATCTTTGCGGTGGCATATTTCCCAACATCACTGCTTGCAATGCTCCGATGTCAACACCAACTTCAAGTGTTGTTGTTACACTTAATAAGTCAATCGTTTTTACCTGCCTCATTCCTTCATCCGGCAAAATGATATTTCTGAAATGCCTTTGCCTTTCAAACTGGTCGTCTGTTTGTCCGGTAAGTTCTTCGCAATGCAAACGGATTGGTTGCCGTTTCTCCTTGATAGCATTGTATGAGAGATAATTTTCTTCCCAAATGTTATCGCACACATCGTCTGCTTGTGCTTGTAATGGTGTCGCTGAATATGTGCAAATGCCTCCGCTAAAGTGCAAGTGTGGTCTGCTTCCCCTTGTGCTTGTCCATACAGGGTCGGTTGCCCGTGAAACTTTGATAAAAAGATTTTCAATTTGAATTCCTGTGTTGCCTGTCAGCAAGCCGCTTGCTGAAAGTGTTGTGAAAACCGCATCACCAATTTCTGCTTCTTGTTTTGAATATCTGTCTGCAACCTGACGGATATATTTTTTCACTTCTCCGGGGAGTTCCCTGTATGCAGTGTAGTTGAATGGATTGGTGTCGTCAACTTTGTTGTGCTTCCACTTGTCTCCTAAAATTCTGATTGTGGAATTTACAATTTGTAAAAATTCATCCCTTGCTATTGCAATGGCTGCCGATTGGTCTGTGATTACTTGCAAGTCAGGATTGATACTTACATAACCCAATGCGGAAGATTCAAACGAATAGAAAAGAGAACCGAAAAACATTGAAGCAAGATTTGTGTAAGTGCCGGTTCTGATTTCATCAATGAATCCGTCACTGATTCCGGCTCTCCATTCCTCCCTCTCAAAATTTATCAACTCATACCAAGGAATAAATCTTCCATCATGCAACCAAGATTGAATTGAAATGTCATTGCCTCCTGGATTGATTCCTAATTCTGAAAATCTTTTTATGAGTGGTGCAAGATTCAATGAGTTTGAAATGTGAACCAACTCTCTCACATTTATTAGCAATGAACGGTATTCATTCAACTTTGCAATTGCATCTTCCTTTTCTCTTAACCGGTTTGTATTTGTTCCGGTATAGTTTGATTTTTCAATCAGGTATTCTACTTCATCAGAAATTGGTTGCGATTGCTGCCGGAGTTCCGCTTGCCTTGCTGTGTCGCCACTATCAAAAGCATTTACAATTTGAAAACGCAACATCAGATTTGTGTGCAACTCATTCACTAAAATTTCCCGCATCAAATCTGTGAAGTGATTTCTTTCAATGCCGTTTGCAATTTGTGCGGCATCCTCACGGCTGTCAGAGAACACAACTAACTTTCTTTCGGCTTCGTTGTTTGGAAGTTGATACATCAACTCCTTTGCAAACATTTGTGTTGTCTTGGCGAAACCGGTTCTGAAACCTCTGATGGAAGTTACTTTGGATTTTCTTGAATCGTTTCTCCGTCTTTGATTATTCAAACCACAACACGGGCAAACATTTGGCAATGCCCTATGAGTTTCTGTTGTGTTAATGTTTCCGTTTGCATCAGGAAATGCAATATCACGACCAGAATTATTCAGAGTGATTGTGAAGTAGAAACCTTTTATCCAATTGATTGAATCTTCGTTTGCTTTGTCATGTGAATAATCAATGTCGCCTGAAATGCTGTTGAGTGATGCTTCAATCCAATTCGCTTCATAGTCGCTTTGGTTAAATCCGTTCACTGTTGTTTGCCTCCAATAGTCAACTGGAATTCCGTGTTCCCTGTCATGCTTAGTAAACTCTTGATTTCCGCAAGCCCAAAAAACTGCAAACTCTTGATAACTTCTTTTCTCAACAAGTTTTGCCGGTGTCTTTTCTGGAATGCCCTCAATGTTCGGGCTTATTGGTAGCAATTCAAAAGAGTGATTGCCTGATTCATTTCTTGTTACCAACCGGCTTCCACCAAACAAAGTTGTTCCGCAATTATCACAATAGAGTAATTCCAAAACCCTGTTGCCTCTCTCTGAATTTATTCTTGTTGTTGAATAAAGTTTTCCGGCTGTCCGTTCTCCATCTGCAAAAGTTGTGTTGTCAATGTCATCTGCTTTTACTGATGCCCAAACCCCTTCAATGTTTCTAAAGAAGTAATGAAATCTGAACCGCGGTAATTTTCTTTCATCAGGAATTGCATCTGCAACTGTTCTGAATTCCGGTTCATCCAACATTGCTCTTGCAATGAGTAATCCCCGCAAAGCATTTTGTAAATCTTCTTTGTTGGTTGTGGTTTCAAAAATTGTTTCCGCAAAATATTTTCCTGTTGCATCATCACCGTTTGCTTGGATTGAACAAACTGCTTTGTAATCGCTACAAGGCGAATACAATCTTTCTTTCAGTTGGAACGAAGGATTTGTAATTACTGAAAGCAATTTTGAAATTCCGTTTCCGGTTTGAGGCAAACCAAAAGTTATTGCAAGTTCTGTTGCTACTGCTTCGCAAGTTGCAATGAAAGTTGCATCAGCAATATTTCCTTTTGCATCGGAAAATTTTTCAGAAATTTCTTGGAACGGATTAACCGGAAGTTTTCTTCCGTTATCAGGAAAAGCAGTAACAGGATTATTTCTTCCTTCAATCAGTTTGAACTTTTGGTCAAAGTGTGTTTGGCTAACTCCGAAAAAATCACAAACAAAATTTTTGCTGTCGTTGTCCCCCACTTCAAGTGATGCACTGGATGCAAGTATGCGTAATTGTGGATGATGCGAATGCAAGCCCAATCGGTTAAGCACAAGTTTGAGCAGGTATGCTACCTCTGTGCCTTGCGTTCCCCTGTATAAGTGTAACTCGTCAATGATTAAATGGAAAATTCTGTTTGGCTTTTCTGCTTCTCTTTGTTCTTCCGGTAAATCTTCGCAAGCCAACCACTGTTTTGTTTCGTCAAAAATGCCTTTGTCAATATCACGCATGAGCATGATGCTTAACATGGAATAATTTGTAATGAGAATATCAGGCGGTGCAACTTGCATATCAAAACGGCATCTCATTTCAGCACCGTCTAACCTTTGAAAAAATGACTTCAAATCTTTCGCTTCGCTTCCTGTTTTTCCTGTTGCCTGAATGTATTGTGCAACACGGTTTGCATCAATTTCAATTTGCTGCAACTGTTCTTTAAGTTTCATTACCTTTTTCTCAAGGTATTTTCTGTCAATCGTTCCATCCTCCTTGTTTTTCTTGAAAGTTCCCGCAATTGGTGAACTGCCGTTGTATCTGCCGAAATAAATTGCATTACCGTTTGCGTTTGTGTTTAGCCATTGTCTTGTGTCGTCTGAATCAAGTGCTTTTCTTAATCGGCTCATTTGGTCTTCAACCAATGCGTTCATCGGATAAAGAATCAATGCTCTTACTCCGGCTTTTCTTCTTTCGTGTTGCCGTTGTCTTGCTGCATCACTCAAAGTAAAGTTTGATGTGTTTACTAATTGAGTTGAAGTAAGTCCTCCGTCTGCTCTTTCTTTCCACCAAGTATTTACAGTTGCCGGTTTAGCATAAGGTGTTTGCCAATTCGCAAACTCTTTTGCAAGCTGTGCAAACAGAGGCAGTAAAAAGGATTCTGTTTTTCCTGAACCAGTTCCAGAAGTGATGATACAATTGTTTCCTTCCAATGCTTGCTTCAACATTTCCGCTTGATGTGAATGCAGTTTGATTCCGGCAGGAAACAAACCGGTCTTTACAAGTTCTTTGAAAGTGTTGGCTTCATTCGTGTTGAGTGCATATCCTAAATCTGCAAGTGATAAATCGTCAATGCGTTTGTTGCTTGTAACATAATCGGGCAAAGGTTCAATCCATGGTTTGCGGTAAAGCACTTTGTCGTAATTGAGCAAAGCATAGCGTTCTCTCTCAATGCCTTCAAACTTTGTCCCGAAGGCAGTTTCCACATAGCGGATAAAATTTTCTTTTATGGTTTCAAATGATCCTATTGGGTCTTTCATTTCAATTCTTTGTTTATTGGTCGTTGACCTAATTTATTTAAAATGTTATCTGTAAAAATGGAAGGAATATTTTCATAAACTCTATAGTATCTACCGTCAATTTCACGAAATTCTGGAGCGGTGCCACTTAATAAAATAACTGATTTTGCAATTAATCTTGGAAGTGGAGTATCTATTGGAATTGCAACTTTTTGATTAATATTATCATATATAATTATATTTTGTTGATAGCGATTTAATATTAAAAATTTTCCCCAATCCTTATCAACATCATAACTATTACCATTCTTCCAAAGTTTATTATAAAATGTATATTCATTTAATTTATATTCAACTAATGTGTAAGACTTATCAAAATTGACATCTGTATTTTTTTCATATTTTAAATTTTTATAATTAAATATCTTTCTAGCCCAATCATAATCATTCGAAGAGGAATCTTCATTTGAAAACAATTCTTTTTCATATTCTGTAATATTTGCAGAAAAAAGAGAACATGCAACTTGAATAAAATCAAATTGATGAAATTTAATATTTAATTCAGATGCTAAGTTATTAATTTTATTCTCACCAAAATTATTTTTCTCGCTACCAAATGATCTTAGTAAAATAGTGCGAGGTAAAATTAAATATTTATTAGAGTTGAATTGATTCAATAATTCAACCTTTAAATTATATTTAGTAGCTACAGAAATTAAATTATTAATAAAATATCTATCTCGCCCACCAGTCAAAAGCACTTTCCTTCCTTTTTTAGATGGAATAAATATAAGTTGAGGAGGGAGAGCTTTAATTTTATGTGATAAATAGTCATAATCTATAAAACCTAAGTAATCATAAAACTTCAAGGAAGCCTTTTTGATTTTTAAAATATTGAAGTCATTAGGTTCATGATTATTATTAAATAATTTTAAATAAAAATGTTCATATGATTCAAAAAAATCTTTGTTAGTAGTTTCATCTTTGACAGTTAAATATTCCAAAAATTCATCTCCAATATCAGGAGTGTAATGATTGTTTTCAAAGTTAAAACACTTCTCTTTTTGTCTATTTTTAAACAAATGAACGTATGCTGATTGCTGTATATTATTTCCACAAGCAATGTTATTTCCAACATAGTAAGAAATGATGTTTTCTTTAATTAAATTTCCAAATTTATCTCTTTTGGGAATATTATTAGAGTTAATTAAAGTTGAATAATTCTCTGAGCTTATAATTTTATTTGAAAATCCAACTTGAGTTTTATCACCTTCTATTTTAAGATAAAAATCTGAATCTAAATTAACATTTTCAGGGAATTTCCAAATATTAGCTGATTCAATTTTATTTAAATAAAATTTTTCTGTTTTATCCTTATATTCGCCATAAATGTAAACATCCCCAAATGAATTTTCAACAACTACATCCGGTAAAAATTCTTTTATATATGTTCGGAAATTTAATTTCAATCCTCTTTTTAAAACTATTTTTTTTTCAGTAGGAACATTTAATAACTCATAAGAAGTCGTATTTCTTGTTGGATTTTTAAATTTATAAAATGAAAAACCTTCAGGTAATCCGTCATAATTTAGTTCGAGAAAATCTCCATCTTCGAAAGTCGAACCCCAATTCTCAATATCTTTTTTCTGTGAATTCTTACATAATATATACATTTGTTCATGAATTGATATCTCATTTGTTTCAATCAAAAAACTAGAACTTAATTGATGATTTGTAGCATTCATAAATAATCTTACTTCTTTAAAAGGGAAGCGAGCAATCCACTTATTGTATTCATCCTTCAGTTCAATTTGATCTTCATATTTTAATGCCAATGTTTTAGACCAACCATTTAATTCATATAGATTCTTGATCCCCCCAAACTCTAAATCTTCGGGATATTCATTTTTAGAATACAATCTATATGATAATGAAATACTTTCATTTATTTCATTTACTTTTAGTTGCAAAAATAATGAAGCAATAATATAATCTTTTCGTGTACTTCTATCTTTATTGTCAATATCTATTGATTCACCTGTCCATTTTTTATATTCTCGAATTATTAGTTCTACAATAGAATTTCCTAATTCATTTATATCACTGTTTTTTACTAAATTTATAACTTGAGTACTTAAGTTGATTGTGTCTACACCGTGTCGAATAATACACCGTTTAAATTCATCTTTAGAATAGTTATTATTTGGGACTAAACCTGATTTATCAAAAAATTCTGGTATTCTTTTGATTGATTTTGGGGATAATATACATTGAGATAGAGGTTTACCAACATATATCCATAAAGGGTTACCGAACTTTTTTAATTCAAAGTATCCAAGTTCACAATCTTTTTTGATTATAGACCATTCTTCTAATGCATTCCATAGGTGGGTTAAATTTTTAAAATTATTAGTATTAATATTATAATTTTCAGTTTCTATAATTTTATTTTCTTTAAAAAATTTATTAATTTTACCATAATAGTTAGTCGTACTAAATTTGATATCATAAGATTCTGTTAATGGAATTATAAATAAAATTAAGTAAGATAAGAATGGTGGTGTATCAATTTTATTCCATTGATTATAAAGTTCAAGGGGACGGTCAATTGGGGAATTTTGAACTCTAAAAATAGAGTTACTTTTTAAGTCGATTATTATCGAATTTATAAAATTTATCCATATTTCGTCATCTGATTTAGATTCAAAAAAATTTTTTGAAAATTTTATAAGATCTTGTTTAGATATATATAAGAATACCTCTTTACCTGAGTTATCAGAATTAAAAAAATATGAAGCTATAATCTTGTTCCATTCGAAATAATCCATAATATTAGTTGAAATAAGAATTTTTAATATAATAACAGCTAAGTTTAATAATTTATGTAATGAAAACTTTAAATAGTGAAACTAAGGTGACTCATATTGAAGAATTTGAAAGTTTCATTTACGGGATTTGTTTTTTTTCAGTTTTACAGGTTTAGATTTCTCTACAATCTTTATTTTAGAATCTTCAGGTTTATAATTATTGAGAAAATGAGTTATATCAATAGATGGCAAAGAATATTTTCCGAACTTTCCGAAAGCGGAGACATTTGACAAAAAAGCTCTACAATTTGCTATCATCATAGGCAGTGAAGAACGAAAAATGAAATTATTTTTTTCTTTATCGGGATGCGATTTAAAATTATTAATATAAAACTTTCCAATTGTTAAAATAGAAAATGAATATCCCGGAAGTTTTAATTTTTGAGTATTTATATTCATTGCTAAAATATTTATAAATTCTCCTATTTTCACTTTATCAGTTAAAATTTTAAAATCCATATCTACAATATAATTTTGAAATTCCGGAATACCTTTAAAACTATTGTCAGTTTTGAAGCTAAAATTCAGGACATTAAAATCCTGAAGAATTAAATCAGATTTTTTAATTTCCATTAGTCAACCTTCCCATATAAATTATCTTCAAATTTAAAGTTTTTTGGTAAGTCTATTTTTTCAAAATTATCTGATATTCCATCTAACTTATCAATTGAGTAAATATTATTTTCACTATTATAGATAATATCGGTATATGAATTTGTATTTATGAATTCGGTATTTAATTTTAAGCCAAGTATTCTTGAAAGTTTTGCGATTAATTTTAAATTTAAATGTTTATCACCGGAAAATAATTGAGTGATAAAACTTTTTGATGTTTTTAGTTCTTTAGCAAGATCTGCTTTTGATAAACCAAGAAATTTCATTCTTAAATAAATCTGATGAATCAAATCCATATGTAGGATATCTGCCTGGAATTCGTCTTTTTCATCTTGAGATTCAAAGGCAAAAATTTTTTTAAGTTCTTCGTTGAGGTTATTTTTTTTTGAAGTCATAATCGTATTCTGCAATAGTTTCTAATATATTTTTTATTTTAGAATTAACTTTTTGTGATTTTTTATATACAAGTTGTATCAATACAATTTTTTTGTGGTAAGTATAAAATTCTTTGCAGTAAATTCTTAAATTATTAATGTTTTTAAATTTCATAGCCGTTATATCTTTGCATTTATCGGAGATATCTTCTTTGCCATAAATATCATTAGTATATCTATTACTTAAAATTGCTGTTAGAATATATTTGAATCTTTTTTTAAACTTTGGATTTTGAAAGAGTGAGATAAGTTCATTTTCAATTTTTAAATCATAATATATATCTAATTTGGAAAATGATTCGTCAAATTCATTTCCGTATATATTACTTATATCGAGTTTTTCGCAATTTTGTTTCATAAAGTTAAGCAATAGGTTAACTTATTGCAAGTGAAATAAATTGGTAAAAAATTGATTAAACGCATTATTTGTGATAAAATATGTAATTTATTGATTTTTTAAAAGGGGAAAGTTTTATTTTTATTTTTTTTGGGGGGGGTGACGCAGGAGTCCTCTGCGAGANNGAGTCCTCTGCGAGAGACTCCTGCGGGAGAGGGTGATCTCTTGTTTCGCTTATGGGATTCTTTCCCGATATAAGGCATCGGGACAGGCTGCTGCGCTCCTTGTAGGGGTAGGCAGAATGACAGAACGCATATTAAGGGGATTCTTCGCTGCGCTCAGAATGACAGAACGATTTCAGAATGACAGAAAATTTTCAAAATGATAGGTACGAACGCAGGAGTCCTCTGCGAGAGACTCCTGCGGGAGAGGATTATAGAATGACAGGGACGAATGCTAAGGGGATTCTTCGCTGCGCTCAGAATGACATTTCAATTATAGAATGACAGGGACAAACGCAGGAGTCCTCTGCGAGAGACTCCTGCGGGAGAGGGTGTTCTCTTGTTTCTCTTATGGGATTCTTCGCTACGCTCAGAATGACAGAAGGATTATTAAAGGGATTCTTCGGTCGCAAGCTCCCTCAGAATGACATATAAATTTCAGAATGATATATTAATTTCAGAATGACAGATAAATTTCAGAAGGACAGAGACAAACGCAGGAGTCCTCTGCGAGAGACTCCTGCGGGAGAGAAATGGCAGTGGTTTTCTTATCCTCCCCCTAAATCCCCCTCCGAAGGGGGACTTATTCAGATTCAACTTGTAACATCCAAAGGGGGACTTATAGTTATGGGAAGAAATAAATTTTATTTTACGAGTTGCATTTTCTTTGTTAGGACGAAATCGCCGGTGGAGATACGATAGAAATATGTTCCGCTTGCGAAGTTTGTGCCGTTAAACCTTACTGTGTGATATCCTGCATTAAAGTTTTCTCCGTCAAGGATTGATGCGATTAACCGACCTGTTATATCAAATACTTTCAACGATACTTTGCTATCTTTTGGCAATTCAAAATTAATTTTTGTTTCAGGATTGAACGGATTAGGATAGTTCTGCGATAAATCAAATTTTTCAGGAATGCCTACATTTATTTCAGAGTTCAAATTGTAATAAACAAAGTTTCCGTTGAAATCAATTTGCTTTAAACGATAGTTATATTTTCCTGTAAGTATATTTCTGTCTTCGTAAGAATAGTTTTTCAACGAAGATGAATTCCCTGCCCCGCTTACGAATGTGAGCTTTGTCCAAACTGAATCGCTTGCAAGTTTTCTTTCTATATCAAAGCCGGAGTTATTAACTTCATTTGCTGTTGACCAGTTAAGCCGAACATTATTTTTATCAACGGTTGAAGTAAAAGAAGAAAGCTCGATTGGGAGCGGTTGTGAATCGGTTGTAGCAATTATGAACGGACTGAACGAAGTAATACCACCTGAAAAAATCAAACCGCTATCGGGTGTCCCCTGAGAGGCAATATTACCGACATCTTCCCAGAATGTGCCGTTCCACCTTGCTACACGAAGCTCGGGAATGCTTGTAATACCTGCATTTTGACCCCATCCAAGACCAACTATTGTTTGGAATGAGAATGATGAATTTTTTTCAATTGTGAAATATTCAAGAGAGCTTATACCTGTCAATCCCGTTCCGAGAGAGTCTCCGTATGTCTGGACAGTGTCAAAAAATTCCATAGTATATTCAGCTTCTTGCATATTAAACTGCCAAATAGATACGACTCTTGATTTATTTCCTTTTCCGATTGGAAAATATTTTGGGAAGTTTACATTCACCAGTGCTTTTACAGGACCTTCCAAGAATGCACCGTTTTGAGAAACGACTTCTGTATTGTTTAAAATAGTAATCGGGTTTGTTCCGGGATTTATAAGTTTTCCGTTTAGCAACTTCAAAGTATCAACTGCCACAACACTATCAATATTCAATACAACGCCGGCAGGATTATTAATAATTATATTTGGAAATTCTTTTATTTCCGTTGAGAACATCCAGTCACTCATAAACTGTTGCTGAGTGTTGCCTGCAAATTCAAGAGATGAACCCGTTTGGAAGTTCGCTGTTTGCACATTACTTAACTGAATATCAAATCCGTTTGGATTTCGGGTAATAATTTTTCCTCCATTTGTAACTCTCAGATTAGTTGTTCTTATAGCATATTGATCAACATCAAGAACACCTTTGACTTCAAGCATATCATTAAACAGAAACGGTGGCTGAGATGAGTTGTAAAAATCACTTTTTAGAACGAGAGTATCACCTTCATAAATTGTATTTGGGAAATTTGAATTTCCGAGATTATACATTGCCCATAAGAAAGATTTATATGAATAGAAGGTATGTTTTTTATTGCTTTGAAATGCGAATCTACCTTTTGCAACCACCGGAAAATCTTGTGAAACCATACCGCCGACCTGGATATCAACATTACCGTCAATGTAAAGAGTACCTGCTAATGAATCAGGAGATTTTAGAGTTCCCAAAGAAAGATTAAGTATGGGGTTGGTGAACGGATAGTTAGTTGAGTCACCAATTTTTAAATCACCAAAAATTACTAAAGCTCTTTGCTGATAATAATATCCTAAAGGAGAGAACTGATATCCGGAACATCTTTTTAACCAGAAATCAATTTTAGTTAAAGTGCTGGATGCAAAATTATGATATGCCCAAGCACCGGTACCAATAGGAGATGGTAAATTATTAAAATCAATAATTAAATTTCCGAAAGCCTCAGGAACGCCATCTTTGATTTTATGAGTAGTATCTGACCACATCATAATATTATAAGTACTGTTATCAGCGAAAGTCTCATAACCTGCCCAGATAGTATTTGCGGCAATAGCAGTATTATTATGATTATAAGTACAACTGTCAAGAAATTCGATTACACCGTTTACCGTGATTGGTTGATTTGAAGTGAACTGTGAATTCCCTCTTGGTCTGAACTGTGTATTGACACCAAAAGTTACAGGTGTATTAAATTCAGCAATTTTATTTTGCCCGATATTAAAGAGAGCGTAGCTATCAAAAGTTGAAGGAGAAGAACCGGAGCCATCTTCGTTTTCTTTCCAGCTTGAAAGAAGACCTGCGTCACCTGAATTATAAAAATATCTTTCGTAGAAAGCCACTTCATTACCAGCCATAAAATAATCAGTTGCAGAAAATGAATTAAACAAAGTAGCAGGAGTTGCATAGACTCCAAAAGTAAGAGCTTGAGGGAAAGGTGGAGGAAGAAATGGAACAGTGAAAAAACCGGTTTTTGGTTCGTAGGATAAAGTGCTTGAGTTATATTTAGCAACTGCACCTCTGTCAAATGGGTTAAAGTTAGAGCCGACATCGGTCATCATCCACATAGGATTAAGATATGCGGAAGAGCCACCGGGAGTTTGCTCGACAACATGCCATACTTTTTTAACGGCATAGGAAGTATCCCGAGGTAAAGCAGATGGGATAAGATTGCTTACGCGATAAGCCAAAGTATCAAATCCATTATGAATAATTCTTATAGGAGCGTAAGAGTCGCAGCCAATCGGTAATACATAAGTTGAAAAACCTGTTAGTAATCTTAGCGAACCGGTACCGTTTGTATTTATAAATCTGTTTTGATTAAAATTTAACAGCACTCCTAAATTTGAAATTGTTAAATCATAATTTCCGAGATTTAGTTTTCCGTTTAAAAATCTGACAACAGAAGTAACTCTAAGAGATTTACTTAGAGTTACATCGTTTGGATTATTAATTACGATTAAAGCACCTGATAAAGAAGCAGGCATTGAGTCGCCTGTAATTTGAGAAGCTGTACCTGCAAATTCGAGAGTATCACCGCCCAAAAAAGTTTTGACGCCAACGGTTGTAATGTTTCCGCCGGAAGCGCCGTGTTTAAAACCATTCGGGCTGTCAATTCTAATTCTGACATTATTACCAACATTTAATGGTCCGAAACCTGATACCTGAAAAGAGTTGCAGTCAAGCTTTGATTGAAATTCAAATTCCATTCCGCAAAGAGAAGATGAAGTAGTCAAAGGTAAATTAGAAAGTAATCTGAGTTTTGTATTTGTTTTAACAGTGAATTTTACTTTTCTAAGAGTACCGGAGTTTGAAAATGTTTGATGAGTAGTATCAAACGGACTAAACATTGGTCCACGATTGAAATTTATTAGACCGAAAGCACTTACTGCACTTGCATCGAGGATACCTCCTGTTTTTGTAAAGTTACCTGCGAAACTGAGAACTGTAGCGTATCCGCTTACAATTGTTGAGCCGAGAGACATATCAACTTCGCCATCTGTTTGAATATAATTCCAAACAGTAATACTTGCTGAAGAGGCGGAACCATTTGTACCCCAGATAATCCTTCCGGAGCCGGTGCTTGAAATTCTTAAATCATTTCCACTGAGAGATATAAACTGACCTGAAAAATTTTGAAACCAGTCACCGACATTTGAAGTCCAGTTGATTTCAAGATTTCCGAAGTAAAAACCCGTTCCGGAAGTATTCATACCTGAGATGAGACTTACACCGGTTCCAAACCAATCATTGATAATGAAATTGCTGTATCTGTTGAAGTTTTCAATTCCGGAGAAAACCGTTGTTAACGGTAGAGATAAATTATTATGTATGTAAGTAGAACCGCTATCGAGAACAAAGGTTGGAAACCCTGAGAAGACGAGTGGAAAATTAGCAACGAGAGAGCCACCGGAATTAACTCTGAGAACGGTACCCCCTGCGTTAGAAATGCTCAAAGGAGAAATCAGAGTAGCCGTTTTACCGGACTCGATAATATATTCAGTTGGTTGAGAAAAATTAGGTGGGTTAGTTCCCGTTCCACCGGGAATGTTACCCCAATTGCTGACATCAGAAGGATCACCTGAATTGTAGTAATACGGCTGAGCGAAACAAACGCTACCGCAAATTAAGATTAAGATTAGAAATAAATTTTTCATAAGATTAATTTTAAAATTTAAGTAAGGCGTTAGGAAAAAACCTAACGCCTTTTGACAGCGCAAGAATAAAGTGGAATTTATCCTTACGTTAAGATTTGGAGGAATGAAATGGTGTAAATGAATATTTAAAATTTGTTTTTCCACTTTAATTAAATGAGCTGTCGAGTGCAAATTAGGGAGATTATGTTAGTAGTCCAAAGAAAAATTTTGAAAAAATAACAGGGTTTTAGTAAGGTTTTTAATTTTATATTATTGTTTTTACAGGAATTTAGAGTGGTAATTAGTAATAAGAAAATGAGATTAAACGGGGGATTTTTTTTATGAAAAGTGAATATAAAAAAATGGGAGATTAATTAATTAATTAGTTAATCTCCCGATAGGAATTGAAATATTGAAGGTGAGTTAATTTACAGTTACGGTTCCTTTGGAAAGATATTTTTTTAAATTTCCATTTTTAATGAGAGTTTCTTTATCCGCTTCATAGATAAAATAAACTTTATACCTACCCGGTTCAAAATTTATTTTTTGAGTTGTGCAGAAAAATCTTGCTCCTGTTTTTTCGATGTCATCTTCAATTCTCATAACATATTCATTTACGAAATCTGTATCATTACCGTTTTCATCAGTTTTATAAATAACCCACATATACATAGTATTAAAAACTTGTTTATCGAGTTTGGTTAAGAAGTTTATTCCGCCGGCGGATTTTATGTCGGAGGCACCGATAGGATTCCAGTTATCATCAACTTCATCACAGAAGTAGAATTCTTGTGAGAGAGTAATGTTTGTTGCTGCGAAAAGAAAAGTTAATAAAAATAAAATTGAAATAGTTTTCATTTGGTTTGTTTAGATTTGATTAGTTTTGATTATTTATGGCAAATTAAATAAAATTAGTTTTATCCCAAAAGAAAAATATTTGAAAGGTAATAGGGAAAATTTAGTAAGAAATTGGTGAGATGTTGTTTTTACAGAAGTTTAAAGCGAGGTGAAGTAATAAAAATATTTGTGCTCCCGGGAGGATTCGAACCTCCAAAGTCTGATCCGTAGTCAGAAGGTTTATCCATTAGCCTACAGGAGCGAGTTGTAATTTAATCAATTATAGGTAGAGATTAAATTCAAAAGGGGGGATGGGAATTTTTGTTTTTGGGTGGGAGGAGTTCGCAGAAGTCCCTTTCAGGAGACTGCTGTGGGGGGAGGAAATTCTTGTTTCTCTTAGGGGATACTTTCCCGATAAAAGGCATCGGGACAGGCTGTTGCTTCGCTCCTCAGTATGACTGACAAGGTGTCATTCTGAACGAAGTGAAGAATCTCTTATTTTGGAAATGAGATTCTTCGGTCGCAAGCTCCCTCAGAATGACATTGGATTAATGTTGATAGGGGTTTGGTATAGGTGTTTAGTTGGATTGTTATTGAAAAATTATTTTTGCAATATTGTAAAAAAATTTTAAGAAATAATTATGAAAAAAATATTATTACTTGTTGTATTGGTTAGTTTTATATTGCCAATTAATTTTTCAAATGCAGATGGAATTTATAAAAGAGTAAAGTTTAAAAAAGGCGAATCATCTGCCAGTTATGAAAATTCAGTTGTGAGAGGCGACAAGGATATTTATGTTTTAACTGCAAAGAAATATCAGGTGATGACGGTTGGGATATCTTCAGTGGAAGACAATGCAGTATTTCAAATTAAAGATAAAAGAACCGGAAGAATGCTTTACGGTGCTGCAGATGGGGATGATGCTACAAGTTGGGATGGCGAGTTACCATCAACAGGAGACTATGAAATTATTGTCGGTGGTACAAGAGGCAATGCTTCATATGTATTAACGGTGATAATAAATTAATCTAAATCGTTTAAAACGCAAAATATTTCACCACGAATTAACACACTGTTGGGGCAAAAGAAAAAAGCGAATTACACAGATGTTACTGAATTAGTTTAAAATAAATTTGGATTTATTTACGGAATATTAATAAGGGTTATGAGGAATGGTTCTCATAACCTTTTTTTATTCACTTAATTTTTTTGTTTCATCGGAAGGTAATTCTTCAACATCTTTTAGTTTTCGAGAAATGGCTTTTGTTCGTTTGCCAAGTAAATCACCAATATCCTCGCTTGCACCGTCAATTTTCTTTTTAGTTTTTTCGAGTAGGTCTGCAAATTTTCCGAATTCATTTTTTACTTCACCGAGAACTTTCCAAACTTCACTGCTACGTTTCTCAATAGAGAGTGAACGGAAGCCCATTTGATATGCACTTAAAATTGAAATTAATGTGGTAGGTCCTGCAATGGTTATTTTATATTTTGATTGCAACTGATATATGAAATCTCCGGTTCGAGTTATCTCGGCAAAAAGACCTTCTACGGGTAAAAACATAATGGCAAAATCAGTTGTTTCAGGCGGAGAAATATATTTATCACAAATATCGCGAGCATTTTTTTCTGTAGCTGAAGTCAAATACTTTCTTGCAAGTTCAATTTTACTGACATCACCACTATCATAAGCATCCTGAAGATTTGAATATAAATCCATAGGAAATTTTGAATCAATTGGGATAAAGACGAAAGTATTATCGTTGTCTTTATTCGGAATTTTGATAGCAAACTCAACAAATCCTTTTGAGGATTTATAATTTTTCACATACTGATCGGGGGAGAGAAACTGTTCAAGGATATTTTCGAGTTGGATTTCACCAAGTACACCGCGAGTTTTAACATTAGACAAAACTTTTTTTAAATCCCCTACTCCGCTTGCAAGATTTTGCATTTCGCCAAGACCTTTATGAACCTGCTCAAGCCGGTCACTTACTTGCCGGAAAGATTCGCTTAGTCTTTTTTCAAGAGTGGTTTGAAGTTTTTCATCTACAGTTTGTCGCATCTGCTCAAGTTTTTCTTCATTTGACCGCTGAAGTTGGTTTACTTTTTCTTCAAATGTAATTCTAATAGCGTCGAGTTTTGATTGGTTAGTTTCAGTAAGTTTTGACTGTCCTTCAATTAATTCCTTAATTACATTTTTGAATCAAGATTAGTTTCTCTCAATGTTTTATTTATCTCTTCCCTGTTTGCAGAGACTAACTGATTAATTTCATTTCTGTTTTTATAAAACTCATCACGGTTAGAAGATTTTATATCATCGAGAGATTTTTGGATTTGAGATATTTCATTAGAATAATCATTAAAATTTAATGAAGAAATTTTTATCAAAAGAAATATCAGCAGTAATAAACAAATGACACAAATTGTTATTATAATTACATCCAAAGTTTTGTATTTTTATTTCAATAAATTAATCAATAATATAAAAATTTAAAAATCATTTTAATATAATATTATGAGTAAGATTTATTCTATTATAACTTTAATTTTATTTTTTTGTAATGCATGCCTTATACCAGGTGAGAGTAATACAGTATTAAAAAATACTTTACCAGATGATTTGAAAATTCAATACACGAGGCATACGGGAATGCTACCCGAATATGAAAATTTATTAATAACAAAGGATAGTTGTGTATTGATTGAAGTAACAGATAAGACGGTGGATACAACAAAATTTAAGCTATCGGAGCAAGAACTTAAAAAACTATATAATATCTTTCTCGAAAATAATTTTTCCGGAATAGAAACTACTATTGAAGAAGTGTACGACAGAGGTGGCGCAACAATTACACTATCTTGGAAAAACGGAGTTAGAAAAAGCGTAGAAAAGAGTAATGCCGGGAGAAGTTTTGTAAAAGAGGAATGGTTAATAAAATGGAATAATATTGTAAATACGATTTTAAACACGATTGAAACCGCGAAGAAATCAGAGCAATAACAGGTTCAGTTAAATATATAACCTGAACCTGTTAAATATTTTATTTCACTAAAAGCATTTTTTTTGTTTGGAAATAATTTTCTGTTTTGATTGAATAAAAATATACTCCGCTTGCGAATGAAGTTGCATTCCAGTTTATTTCATATTGACCGGCGATTAAGTTATCATTTACTAGAGTTGAGATTTCCCTGCCGAGAGCATCATAAACTTTTAAAGTTACAAATTCATTTGAAGGTATTGAAAATGAAATTTTTGTAATGGGATTAAACGGGTTTGGATAGTTTTGTAATAAATTAAATTCATCAGGGATGATTTCGTCTGTTCTTTTTATATTAACCGATACTTGATTAATATGTCGCAATATTTGATTTATATAACTATCTATTGGTGAGCCATGATTTCCCAAACCTACAACTCCGGCTTGAAAACCATTTGACGGATTTTGTGAAAAACCAATCCAGGATGAAAATCCGGGAGTACCGCCGTCTTTCCAAGTGAAATAAAAATTAGAATCTGAAGGTTGAAACGGATTCATTTGCCAGACCATACCAATTCTTCCCGGTGCATTTGTTAAAGTGCAGAGAGTATTTGCAACTCTTCTTTTTTTATGAAGTGAGTCGAGAACATTAGTCATACCAATTTCAGGAGATAACTTCATCTGGAATCTGAGATATTTAAGCATATCGGAAATATTAGAATATAAACCACCTGCGGCAATGAAAGCGGGCCATGAAGATTTTTGATAACCGATTGAATCGCCATTTGAGTTATATGCCTGAGCCAATCTTGAGGTTTGATTTACATTTAATTTAACACGGGTATCATTCATATCAAGTGTATCACAAACATACTGAATAAATAAACTGTCTATTATTTTATTTCCTGTATGAGACAAAGCAATGCCAAGAGTTGAAACTCCTAAGTTAGAGTATAAATAACACTCACCCGGTGGTCTTGAAAGAATATGATTATTCAGGTAATTATACATCATTTGATAAGTTGTGCTGTCATTGAATGGATTGATGGGGTCATCCGGCAAAGCAGAGTAATGAGTAACAAGATCAAGGATTGTCATTTTCAAAGTATCATTTCCGGAAACTCTGACGGGCAATCTTACATTTTGCGGCATATAGATTTGTGCAAGATTGTTTAATAATATTTGGTTATTCTGAATCCATCTTGCGAGAATCATTGCTGTAAAAGATTTAGTTACCGAGCCAAGTTGAAACATTGTGAGACTGTCAATTTTTGGAGAGTTTGTATCTTTTTTTACATGTCCAAAAGAAAATTTATATGAAACAGGGTTTTGTCCCGGATATTTAAATACTACACCAATGGCAGCACCGGTTTTGGTTGAGTCGAGATATGGTCTTATAATTTCGGAGATTTTAACTTTTAAAGAATCGAAAGAAAGCTGAGCATAAGAATTATTTACAGAAATTAAAAAAATAAAAAGAATTAAAAAATATTTTTTCATAATTAAGGAGTTATAATGTAATATGCTTTATTAAATATTTTAATTCAATTTACAGTTTAATTCATTTCAAATTAATATAGAAATAAACTACCCGATTAGATTCATATTATTATTTTTGATAAATCATTAGCGAGCGTTATAACTCTAAGATTATCGGAATTTAAAAAAGAATTTTTAGATTTTTTTGACTTCTTTTTTTTCTTTGATTTAACTTTTTTATTTTTCAATTACTTTTTAATTTCATACTTAAAATAGTACTGAAATAAATATATTACAAAAAAAAATATTTGTATAAATGAATGAAATTTGATAGGATTTATGATTTATCTATATGTTTTTATTTAATTTATGATAAAATGTAATGAAAGAAAATGAGTTATTAAATTTTGAATTTATAACAATATTCAACGACCTTTCAAAAAAATATTTAAAAAAATTTGAATTATTTCTCCGTTCGCCATTTTTTGAGATACAACCTTTTACAGTAAATATATTTGAATCATTGGTTAAAAATGCCAATAAATTAAAAACTAATTCCCTTACAGTTGAAAAAATATATTCCGATGCATTTCCATCAAAGCCATTCAATGCCGGTATAATAAGGAAAGGATTTTCATTACTCACTAATTATTACATTCAGTTTATAACACATTTTTATGTCATTGAAGATGAATATGCAAATATAACATGTAAAATTAAAAGTCTTAACGGTTCAGGCAATCAGGCACTTACAAAAAAATATCAAAAAGAACTTGAAACCATGCTTGAAAATTACAAGCTTGATTTCAGGTTAATGCATATTGATTATGATTTAAATTTTGTACAGAAGTCCATTATCATAGCACAAAAAAATCCGAGAGCATCAGATGAGATGACAGTATTGCTTACGGAGAAATTGATTTTATATTTTTTATTTAACTTTGTGTTACACAAGTTTGAACTTGAAACTGTAACAAAACTTCATAATTACAAAATTGAAAACTCAGTAATCAATGCGTTCAATGATAGTTTTGATTTGGAAGGGTTTAAACAAAAACTTGAGAATGTCAGTCACAAAAATGAATTTGCGAAGAATTTAGTTTTAAAGTTTTGTAAAATTTTTGATACGAGAGACGAAAAAATTTTAACTGATTTCATAGAGTTTATTTTCAAACACAAAGACAGATTTGAAAAATTTACATTTTATGCATTATTTTTTATTTCTGTTGCATATTGTTCAAGATTTGTATTTAGTGTGGATGAGAGAGAAAAATATATCCTTCCCTATTATCAAAAATATTTAAGTTCTGAAAATATCTGGTCAGGCGAGAAAAATGTTATGGTATTTAAAGATTATCTTGAGTTTATAAAAATTTCATTCAGATTAGATGAAGCTGAGTGGGCAAAAGAATTTCATAATAAATATTTAAATAAAATATATAAAACTCATATTGAAGATGCAGAAAATTATTTCAATAGTCAGATTTACTTATATAACAAAGATTATGAGAAAGCATTACAGACAATTAATCTTGTTAAAAATAAAATCGAAAATATTTTGAATGAAGAAGTGAGAAGAATTAAGTTAATTTGTTGTTATTATCTCGGATATACGGAGGAGGCACTGTCATTAATTACAAGTTATAAGGAATATATGAAAACGACAAATATTTTCCCTAAAGAATATACAAAAAATATTACGGATTTTTTGAATTATTACAAAGAGATTTTATTAAACAAAGAAAATTATACAAAACAAGACTGGGAATATTTACTAAACAAAATCAAAAAAGAAAAAAGCGTAAGGTATAAGAATTTTTTAATTCCCGCCGTAGAGAGCAATATATTAAATTCAAAATTAAAAAGCCGAAGTAAATATAACGAATGATATTATTTTAACAATACCATTCTTTTTGTTTCTTTAAAATTTCCTGAACTGATTGAATAAAAATAAATACCGGATGTTAAATGAGTTGCATTAAAATTAATATCATAATTTCCATACTCAAGCTCTTTATTGATAAGTTCAGAAACAACTCTTCCAAGGGCATCATAAATTTTGAGAGATACAAAACCTCTTTCAGGAATAGTAAATCTGATTTTTGTTTCAGGGTTGAATGGGTTTGGATAATTTTGAGAAAGCGAATAATTATTTACTACAGTACCTTCGTTACCGATAATATTAGTTACGGTAGTATCGGGGATTGTTATCCAAAGTCCGGTTTGCATATCAGAAGAAATAATTTTTCCACTTGCAAAAAATGGATAAGCACCCCAGTTACCTCTGTATTCAGAGCTGTCTGCCGATGGATATGTATCAAAGTAAGCAATTTCATTTACAGTCGGCAGATTAGAAATATCATAAAATCTGATTCCGGCTTCATAGTGAGAAACAATTAATAATTTTCCTTTTATGAAAACATTGTGACCAATGGAATTACTATTTGCCGGAACAGATGGTCTGATAGTGCTTACATAGGTAATGTTGTCATAGTTTTGAATGTTCCAAAGTTTCACTGCACCGGGAGGATTTTGACTTTCGTCAGTTGTTATCATATATTTTCTGTCGTCAGTAGTCCAGAGATTATGAGTCAGTGAGTAGTTAGGTAAGTTTTGAAATTCTTTTATTAACTTTATGGAATCTTTATTTCTTGCATCAAGAATAACATATCTGTTGCTGAACATAGCCGCTCCGTAGATTGTATCATTTTTTACATAACAGTCGTGAACATATCTTGTAGTGTACTGTCCTTTTCTTACAGGATTGATAGGGTCTAATAAATCAAGAATTCTGATACCGCCGTTTGAAGAAGCGTTACCACCACTGAGATACATATAGCGACCTTCTGAAGTAATGGTATGAGCTTGAGTGAAACCGGTTGCAGTCCACGTTTTAACAAGTCTGACAGAATCAGGAAGATAACTCATATCAATAATTTGCATTCCGTTCCCCATATTATCTGTAACAATATAAGCATAGTTTTGATAAGTTTTAGCTTCACGCCAAGGAGTAGTTGAACCTGAAACGAAATCACATTCGACTACATTATTAGTATCGGTAATATCAACAAAAGAAGTACCTGTTACGCAGCAAAGAATAGCATATTCCCTGCCGTTAGGAGCAGTCCATCCCCACACGGAAGCATATTTAGAACCGAATTGTGATAAGGGCTGGGAAGGTCTTGGGTTAAGATTTTTTACATATTTTATATTTCGGGAAACCTGTGCGTTGATGTTTCCTGCGATAAAAATTAAGATAAGAAATAAGATTTTTTTCATTTAATAATTAAAATTACTTATACAAATTTAACAATATAAATATGAATAAAAATTCATTTCTTTATATGTTATTTTATTAAAATCTGAAATATTCATAGAATAAACTGAATTAAATTTATGGTAATAAACACAATAAAAACTGAAAAGACGGGAAGATTTATACTTTCAAGGTTACCTGATGAGAAAACTAAGAATTTATTTTTTTTAATACATGGATATGGTCAGTTGGCTTCGGACTTCATACAGGATTTTCCATTTTGGGATAATGAAGAAAATTTATTGATAGCTCCGGAGGGTTTATCAAAATTTTATTCTAAAGGGAATATTGGTGCGAGTTGGATGACAAAAGAAGACAGAGAAAATGAGATTGAAGATTATTTGAAATTTCTTGATGCTGTTTCAATGTTGATATTGGATAAGATGCCATTCACACCTGAATCCATTAATATACTGGGTTTTTCACAAGGGGTACATACTGCGTTAAGATTTGCGATACACACATATATGAAAATTGATAATTTAATTTTATGTTCGTCAGACATTCCGAAAGATGCAGATTTTAAGAAATTCAAAAAGAAAATTGATGAAGGAATGAAGTGTTTTTATATATACGGCAATGAAGACAAAGCGGTGCGATTAGAAAATTTTGAAAAGTCAGAGGAGATGTTGAAACGAAATGAAATAAAATTTGAGAGAGTTGTTTTTGAGGGAGGGCATGAAGTGAATGGAGATGATATATGCAAATTAATTTAAATAATATTAAAGAAAAACAAAAGAAAATGGGAAAAACAGAGTTTCAATTACTACCTTTAAATGAAAATGAATTATCAGACATTAAATTTTACAATAAAATAAAAGTGTACAATAATGGGAAAAAATGGTTATATAAAAAAAAGGGACCTACCATAACTAATGGTTCAGAAAAATATATTTTATTTCAATATCACTCACATGTAATTGCATTCGGAAAATTAAAATCGAAAGTAAAAGAAAAAATAGAATATAATGGGGAAAATTACTATGGGTATTTAATATTTGAAAATAATTCAATTAAACAATTGTCAGATCCAGTGGAAAAAAATGCACTTAAAAAACAAATTAAGAATTTTAAAAATTTTAATCAAACATTTCAAAAATTAAAACCTAAATCAAATAAAAAATTTTTAGAATTTTTAAAAATAAGAGAAATTGATGAAACTGATACAGAATTTTTTAAAGATGCAATACAAGATGCTTTAGCTTCTCAAGATGCTTCAAATCCTGAATATACAAAGAACAATTCAATTAGGTTAAAAACTGATGTGAATTTAGTAATTAAGAGAATGAAAGAATCTAATTTTTGTTGTGAATATGACAATAATCACAAATCTTTTGTTTCAAAAAAAACTCAAAAAAGATATACTGAAGTTCATCATTTAATTCCCAGAAATCAAAGTATAAATTTTAAAAAATCAGTTGATTTTTATGAGAATTTATTTTGCTTATGTCCAATTTGTCATTTAATAATCCACAAAGGAAAAGATAAAGAAGCTAGAAAAATAATTGAAAAACTTTATAAAAATTTTTTGAAAAGAATTAATGACATAAAGAAAATCAAAAAAGATTATGAAGTTTTTGAGATAAGTGTAAATGAAATGTTGAAGATGTATAAAATTACTTGAAATTTAAAATTGCCGTTTAGAGGGTAAATAAAAAGTCGGTATTAATTTTATGGTAAGATTAATCTAATGGCCTCACTAAAGTGAAGCCATTGATAAGAAAATTTTTACTGTCCTAAATATGTTTTTAGGGCTCGGGAACGGGAGGCCTGTCTTAATCTACGGATTGCTTTTTCTTTAATCTGTCTTACACGCTCACGGGTTAGTTTATATTTATCACCAATCTCTTCAAGTGTAAGAGGATTTTCTTTTTCAAGTCCGTAATATAATTTTACAACTTCTTTTTCTCTTTGGGAGAGTGTATCAAGTGCTCTTTCAATTTCTATTCTTAATGAATCTCTCATCAAATTTGCATCGGGCATTTTTTCCTGTTTATCAGGCATAATATCAATCAACTTAGTATCTTCACCATGAATACTCGGAGCATCCATTGATACGTGACCACCGGAATTTTTTAAAGTTTCCTGAACTTCATAAACTGACATATCGAGCTGTTCTGCAATTTCAAGAACGTTTGGTGCTCTTTCATTTTGCTGTTCAAGTTCAGATATAGTTTTAGAAATTTTACTTTTCTGCTGAACTATATTCAATGGTAATCTTACAACTCTTGACTGTTCTGCAAGTGCCTGTAAAATAGACTGTCTGATCCACCATACTGCATAAGATATAAACTTAAATCCTCTTGTTTCATCGAATTTTTTCGCGGCTTTTATAAGTCCGAGATTTCCTTCGTTTATTAAATCATTAAGTGATAAGCCCTGATTCTGATATTGCTTTGCAACAGAAACAACAAATCTGAGGTTTGCTCTTACAAGTTTATCTAAAGCACGTTTGTCACCTTTTTTGATTTTTTTAGCACAATCAATTTCTTCATCTACAGTTAAAGGCGATGTTTTACTGATTTCTTTAAGATAAATATCAGTTGACTGATTTTCACGACTTGTATATTGTTTACCTAATTTCATTTTTAGATAAGTGGATTAAAATTTTAAAATGTTTTGGAATCTATAATTTTTATTCCAAAATTTTCAGATAAATATTTATACAGAACTATATTATCTGTTATTAGTGGTAATTTAGATTCAATTAACAAAGTTCCTNNATTCTTACCGAAGTTCTTAATCAGTTTTCCGAGAGTTTCGGAATATCTGAATGGAAATCCGAGAATATTAATACCTGTTAATAAATCTTTTTTGTATTTATAATCACGTTCATCATTTTTATCATTAGTATCAATGGTTTCATTGGTTTCATTTGCAGTGGAAAGAATTTCAGATGCATTAAGGAAACCGGTAAATTTTTCTTTGACTTTCAGTGAATTATGAAATCCGTTTAAGATTACACCGGTATCAAGAAAAACTTCATCAATTCCTTTTACAATTTTCAAATTCATCAAATAAAAATACCCGCCTGATAAAAAGCGGGTATTTTATTTTTAAAAATTATTATTTATTAAACTTCAGTTCCGAAGAAATCTATTTTATCTTCTTTGTGTAAAGTAACGAATGCTTTTTTAAGATCTGCTCTGTGACCTTCAAATTTTCCCCGTTTTGTGAACTGAGATTTTCTTTTCCCTTTGATTACAGCAGTTTTTACACCTTCAACTCTTACTTTGAATTTATCTGCAACAGCTTTTGCTATTTCGATTCTGTTAGAGTCTTTAGAAACTTCAAACACATATTGATTTAAAGCTTCTTGTAGAGATGTATTTTTTTCCGTGATTAAAGGTCTTATTAAAATTTGTTTTCTCATAAATTCTTTTCCTTAGGTTAAACTTTTACAAAGATTTTCAACTGCAGATTTTTGCATAAGAATCATTTTATTATTTAAAATTTCATAAGTTGCTGCTTTATCTGAAATCTGAACATTTAAATAAGGAATATTTCTTCCTGATTTATAAATATTTTCTTTTTTATCTGCAACGAGTAAAAGTGTTTTCTTATCAGCAAGATTCAGATTTTTGAGGATAGAAGTTAAATCTTTTGTTTTTGGTTGTTCAAAATTAAAATCCTGAACTACCATAATCTGATTTTCTTTAGCTTTAAGAGTAAGTGCATTTTTTCTCGCGAGTCTTGCTGCTTTTTTAGGCAGTTTCAGTTTATAAGTGTGAGGTTTAGGTCCGAAAATCGTACCACCACCGGGCATTAAAGGTGATCTGTTGGTACCTCTTCTGGCACCACCGGTTCCTTTTTGTCTGAATGGTTTTTTACCGCCACCACGAACTTCAGCTCTTTCTTTAGTTTTATGCGTACCTTGTCTTTGATTAGACAGATAAACTCTTACCGCTTGATATACAAGGTGAGTATTTGGTTCAGAAATATTGAAAATTTCATCGGGTAATTGGACAGATTCTCCGGTTTCTTTACCTTCTATATTATATACTTTTAATTCCATATTCTTGATTATTTAAAAATTTCAACAAATCCTGATTTTGCACCAGGTACGGCTCCTTTTACAAGTATTAAATTTGTATCCGGAAATATTTTAACTACTTTAAGATTACTGACTGTGATTTTATCAGTTCCCATTCTACCGGCCATTCTTTGTCCTTTGAAAACCCTTGAAGGATAAGAAGAAGCACCGATAGAACCCGGGGCTCTTAGTCTATCACTTTGTCCGTGAGTTCTAACACCACCTGCAAAGCCGTGACGTTTAACAACACCTTGAAAACCTTTACCTTTAGATATACCTGAAACTTTTACTTTATCACCTTCTTTAAAAATATCAACTTTAACCTGGTCACCTTCTTTTAGTCCGTTAACCGGATAATTTCTGATTTCCTTAACATATCTTGCGGGAGAAACAGATAATTTTTCGTAAATTTTTCTTTGAGATTTATTTACCTGTTTTTCTTTTTTTACACCGAAACCTAACTGAATCGCTTCGTAACCGTCTTTATCTTTGGTTTTTATTTGCGTAACAGTGCAAGGTCCCGCCTCGATCACTGTGCAAGGGACAGCATCACCATTATCAGTGAAATACGTAGTCATCCCAAGTTTTTTACCTAATATTCCTAACATTTTTTTTTCTTTAATTAATAAATCAGAGGAAAGCAAAAGAGCTTTCGTAATTAGTTAAGGCTTCGCATATTTACGTTTTAATCTCAATATCAACACCACCGGGAGGATCAAGCTTAGTTAAAGCATCAATAGTCTTAGGTGAAGAATTTAAGATGTCAATTAATCTCTTGTGAGATCTCGTTTCAAACTGCTCACGTGATTTTTTGTCAACGTGTGGAGATCTGTTCACAGTGTAAATATGTTTTTTAGTTGGTAATGGAATCGGTCCGCTAACAACAGCACCGGTTGATTTAATAGTCTGCATAATTTTTGCAGTCCATTTATCTAATAACAAATGATCAAAAGATCTTAATTTGATTCGAATTTTTTGTGAAGCCAATTTAAATTATTGTTTAAATTTTCCCGATAAACCGGGACAAAGAACGTTTATTAAATAAGTCATCCCTTTTTTTGAGAAAGGGATGACGATGAATATATTACTTTATAATTTTTGTAACGATACCGGCACCAACAGTTCTTCCACCTTCTCTGATAGAAAATTTCAATCCATCTTCCATCGCGATAGGTTTTTGAAGAACAACTTTTAAACCGTCAACGTTATCACCGGGCATAACAATTTCAACACCATCAGGCAATGAAACTTCACCGGTTACGTCAGTAGTTCTGAAATAGAACTGAGGTCTGTATTTGTTTTGGAAAGGAGTGTGACGACCACCTTCTTCTTTTGACAACACATAAACCTGAGCTGTGAATTCAGTATGAGGAGTTATAGAACCCGGTTTAGCGAGAACCATACCTCTTTCGATTTCAGTTTTATCGACACCTCTTAATAAAAGTCCGCAGTTATAACCGGCAACAGCAACTTCAAGTTCTTTATTGAACATTTCAGCTCCGGTAACAACAGTTTTCTTTTGCTGACCAAGACCAACTAATTCAACTTCTTCACCAACTTTAACCTGACCTTTTTCAATTCTACCGGTAGCAACAGTACCTCTACCAGTGATAGAGAAAACGTCTTCAACAGACATAAGGAATGGTTTATCAAGTTCTCTTGTTGGTTCAGGAACGTAGCTGTCAACAGCATCCATTAATTCATAGATACATTTGAATCTTTCATCATCAGTTGCAGAACCAGCATCCAGAGCGGCTTCCATCGCTTTTAACGCGGAACCTTTGATGATTGGAATATCATCACCCGGGAATTCATATTTTGACAACAATTCTCTAACTTCGATTTCAACAAGTTCAAGCAATTCAGGATCGGCAGCGTCAACTTTGTTCAAGAAAACAACGATTCTTGGAACGCCAACCTGTCTTGCAAGGAGAATATGCTCTCGAGTTTGAGGCATAGGACCGTCAGTAGCGGCTACCACCAAAATTGCTCCATCCATCTGAGCAGCACCGGTGATCATATTTTTTACATAGTCAGCGTGACCCGGACAGTCAACGTGTGCATAATGTCTTTTATCAGTTTCATATTCAACGTGAGCAGTAGCAATAGTTATACCTCTTGCTTTCTCTTCAGGTGCTTTATCAATATCATCAAATTTTTTAACGTCTTTTGTAAGACCTTTTTTAGCTAATGTCATATTGATAGCAGCAGTCAACGTGGTTTTACCATGGTCAACGTGACCTATTGTACCAATATTAACATGAGGCTTTGAATTGTCATATTTTTCTTTAGCCATTTAGGTGTTTCTCCTTAATATTGTTTTTTAATTTTATTTAAATTTTTTTTTAACATTCCCCCGCTGCAACGGAGAAGAGGTTAAAATATATTTTTCAAAAATTCGTATTAAAACGAAAATTCAAAAAAAATTTTATAGTGGGTCAGGGAGGACTTGAACCTCCGACCCCGTGCTTATAAGGCACGTGCTCTAACCACCTGAGCTACTGACCCGGGTACTTAGGAAACTGATTACTTTCCGGGTACCGGCTCTTTACAGCCGGTAAGTCAGAAAATAATTTAAGTTTTATAGAGCACTTTTTTGTGTCTGATGATGCACGAGGGACATTCCCGAAAGAGTCTGACCCAATATTTTAAAGAACACAGCTGTTTTTTTTACAAAAGTACAAACTTTATTAAGCGTTAACCGCTTCTTTACCTTTGAATTTTTCAACGATTTGATCCGCAATACTTTTCGGAGCTTCATCGTAATGAGAGAATTGCATTGAATAAATTGCTCTTCCCTGTGTCATAGATCTTAACTGAGTAGCATAACCGAACATTTCAGAAAGAGGTACGAGAGATTTGATAACCTGAGCATCATTTCTTTGGCTCATTCCTTCAATTCTTCCTCTTCTTGAACTTAAATCACCCATCACATCACCCATATATTCATCAGGAGTAACAACTTCAACATCCATAATCGGTTCAAGCAGAACCGGGTTAGCTTTTCTGGCACCTTCTTTGAACGCCATAGAGCCGGCAATTTTGAAAGCCATTTCAGATGAGTCAACATCGTGGAATGAACCGTCAAATAATTTCACTTTAATATCTTCAACAGGATATCCGGCAAGAACGCCATTTTTCATAGCTTCCTGAATTCCGTTTGACACCGGTTGAATATATTCTTTAGGAATAGAACCGCCGACAATTCCGTTTTCAAAAACGTAACCTTTACCTTTTTCATTTGGCTCAAGTTCAATCCAGACGTGTCCGAACTGACCTCTACCACCGGATTGTCTTACGAACTTACCTTCCTGTGTAACTTTTTTCTTAATTGTTTCTTTATATGCTACCTGAGGTTTACCAACATTAGCATCAACTTTAAATTCTCTTTTTAATCTGTCAACAATAATTTCCAAATGAAGCTCACCCATACCTGCGATAAGAGTCTGACCGGTTTCCTCATCAGAGCTTACTCTGAAAGTAGGATCTTCATCCGAAAGTTTTGCAAGAGATTCACCGAGTTTATCCTGATCAGCCTTTGTTTTTGGTTCAATAGCGATTTGGATAACCGGTTCAGGGAAAGTAATTTTTTCAAGAATAATAGGATCAGATTCATCACAAAGAGTATCCCCTGTTTTCGTATTTTTCAGACCGACCGCAGCAGCAATATCACCGGCATATACTTCTTTAATTTCTTCTCTGTGATTTGCATGCATTTGTAAAATTCTGCCGAATCTTTCTTTTTTACCGGATATACTATTATATACATAAGAGCCGGCTTCAGCTTTTCCTGAATAAACACGGAAGAATGTAAGTTTACCAACAAACGGGTCCGTCATAATTTTAAAAGCTAGAGCAGTAAATTTATCAGAATCGTCAACTTTTCTTTCTATATGGTCATCGGTATGTTTATGATGTCCTTCAATTATTCCGTTATTCACATCCAACGGAGAAGGTAACAAATCAATAACATCATCAAGTAAATTTTGCACACCTTTATTTTTAAACGAAGATCCACAAAGTACAGGAATGATTTTAATATCAATAGTTGCCTGTCTGAGGGCATTCATCACTTCATCATGTTTAATTTCTTTTCCTTCGAGGAATTTTTCGAGCAACGAATCATCAACATCAGCAACAGCCTCAAGCAGAAGTTGTCTGTATTCATTCGCCTGATCTTTTAAAGCATCAGGAATATCCACATCGTCAAAAGTAGCACCGAGATTATCTTCATTAAACATTCTTGCTCTCATATCAATAAGGTCAATCAATCCGACAAAAATATCACCTTGTCCGATTGGTAATTGAATAGGCACAGCATTCGCTTTCAATCTATCTTTCATCATACCGATAACATTGAAAAAATCAGCACCGGTTCTGTCCATTTTATTTACGAAAGCAATTCTCGGGACTTTATATTTATCCATTTGTCTCCAAACAGTTTCAGACTGTGGCTCAACACCGCCAACAGCACAGAAAAGAGCAACAGCACCATCAAGCACTCTTAAACTTCTTTCAACTTCGGCAGTAAAATCAACGTGTCCCGGAGTATCAATAATATTAATTCTGTGATCTCTCCAAAAACAGGTTGTAGCAGCAGAAGTGATAGTGATACCTCTTTCTTTTTCTTGCTCCATCCAGTCCATCGTGGCACCGCCTTCGTGAACCTCACCAATTTTATGAGTTCTACCTGTATAGTATAAAATTCTTTCAGTAGTAGTAGTTTTTCCTGCATCAATATGAGCTGAAATACCTATATTTCTTGTCCTTTCTAAAGGATACTGTCTTGGCATATAACTATGATTTCCTTGTTTCTTATTTTAAGTTTTAAAACTGATTTTATATCACATTTAAAAAACAGAATTAGTGATATAAAATTAATTACCATTTAAAATGAGCGAAAGCTTTGTTAGCTTCGGCCATTCTGTGAACATCTTCTTTCTTTTTAACGGAACTGCCTTCACCAACGGAAGCCGCCATTAATTCATTTGCAAGTCTCGCAGCCATAGATTTTTCATTTCTCGCTCTTGTGTAAGTAAGCAACCATTTAATAGAGAGAGAAGTTCTTCTGTCAGGTCTTACTTCAACAGGGACCTGATAGTTAGACCCACCAACTCTTCTTGATCTGACTTCAACAGAAGGAGAAGTATTGTTAACAGCTTGTCTGAAAATATCAAGCGGATTACCTTTTGTTTTTTCTTCAATGATACCAAAGGCATCATAGAGAATATGAGCGGCTTTAGTTTTTTTGCCGTCATACATTAATGAATTAATGAATCTACCGACTAAAATATCATTATATTTAAAGTCAGGATTTCTTTGTTTTTTTTCAGCTCTTTTACGTCTCATTTATAAGTATAAAATTATTAATAAAATCCGGCAAGCCGGAAAGTAAAATTTTTAAAAATTATTTAGCTTGTTCTTTAACACGTTTAGCACCGTATTTAGAACGACCTTTTTTTCTATTAGCGACACCTGCAGTATCAAGAGCACCTCTGATGATGTGATATCTAACACCGGGTAAATCTTTAACTCTTCCGCCTCTTATAAGAACTATAGAGTGTTCCTGTAAATTGTGACCTTCACCCGGAATATACGCAGTAACTTCGATTTGGTTAGTAAGTCTAACCCTTGCAACTTTTCTTAGAGCAGAGTTTGGTTTTTTAGGGGTAGTAGTATAAACCCTTGTACACACACCTCTTTTCTGAGGACAAGCGTCCATTGCAGGAGCTTTGCTTTTATAGACTTTATCTTGTCGTCCTTTACGGATTAATTGATTAATTGTAGGCAATTCTTAATATAATATTTAGTTTATTAAATTTACCGGCATAGGTTCTGGACCGAACATACCAAGTCTAATTTAGAGAAGCTTAAAATTAACTGATTTTATTTATATTTTCAAGTGGAAATAAAATGGATATGGGTAAAATTGAAATTGGCGAAGATAACACAAAATAGCCCTCAAAAAGAGGAGTTCCGGAAAAATTATAATTATAATTATTTCTTGGGGAAATATTTAACATTTGGTAGGTTTCGGAAATCGGAGTCCATTGTAATTAGTTCCGAGTTATTAATTACAGAAGAAGAATAGATTAAACTGTCTGCCATTGGTAATGAGTATTCAATATTAAACTTTGCTGCGAGAATCGCAATAGAATCATCCACCTCGATAATTTTATAAGATTTCAAAAAATCTACGGCAGTTATAGAGCTTTGCAAACCAAGTTTTTTTAAAAAAAATTTACTGATTTCAAAAATGGTAATTGTTGAAACTAAAACATTATTTATACCGTTTTGTTTGACCATTTTGAAAAATTCGACACCCATTTTACCTTTCACAAAAATCTCAATCCAACAGGAACTATCAAGCATTATCATATTCTGTCTTTTTTTTCTCTTTTAAAATCATTAACAACACCTTCAAAAATTCCGAGAATATCATCAGGATTTTTCACAGGTGAATAAAATAAACCGTCCCCAAATTCAGTAATTTGGAGTTTTTGTCCAGGTTTAAGTTTTAGTTTTTTTCTGATTTCTTTAGGAATTACAACCTGGTATTTGGGTGATACAGTCACTATCGACATAAATTTCGTTTTACGATAAATATATCGATAAAGAATTGGTAAGTCAAGACATTGATGGATAACTATTTCGAGTTGTTTGAGATAATTAACTTAAGGAAGTTGAATCCTCCCTCTAAATCCCCCTCCAAAGGGGGACTTAATGGAATTAACACTATTTACGAGAATACCATAATTATATCAATCCTCCCGATTCATTACGAAAGTATCGGGACAGGTTCAGATAGTCATACAAGGTATAACTTATTTGAAAACAAATAGACTATTAAGAAATCAGATCTATTCATCTATTTTATATCTATTTTTAAAAAACTTTTTTTCCGGAGAGGTAGGTGGAGAGGGGGGATTGGGTGCGGAGGGATTCGGGGTTTAATTGGAATAGGTCTTCGAGGATTAGGAAGTCTGCGGTTTGACCGATGGAAATTTTGCCTCGCTGGTTTTCAGTAAATGAAGCATAAGCGGAATTTTTTGTGTAACAGGTTATACATTCATCAAGAGGGATGTTATACTCAGGCAAAAATCCGTTTTCAAATCCTATGGCTTTTCTCGTCATTGCATAATAAATTGTCTCAAAAGGATTTTCTTCCACGATTGGGAAATCTGTTCCGAAACAAACCATCGCACCTCTGTCAATCAATTGTTTATAACGATGTGTGGTATGAATTTCTTTATACTTTAATGAAACTGTTTTTGCATCTGAAAATAAATGTGTGGGCTGAACTGATGCAATTACTCCCAACTGTTTAAATCTGTCAAGGTCTTTATCTATTATATGCTGTACATGTTCAATTCTGTTGCGTGTATTATAATTTACTTTTGATGCGGGAAGTGATTCAAAAAAATCAAGCAATTCAGTAACTGCCAAATCCCCTATTGCGTGAACGGAAATTTGATAACCGGCATTGTGAATTTCATTTCCGATTTTTGTGAAATCTCCTGAATTCACAAACTCAGTTCTTAATCCGTTTGTGTTTGAGTTGATATAATTATTATGCATTAGAGCGGATTCACTTGAGAGTGAGCCGTCGTAAAATGCTTTGAAACCGTTGAATCTTATTTTGTTGCTAAACTTTTCAAATCTATTTTTATACTCATTGATATCATAAAACGAGGTGAATGGTAATCGGCTGTCAATAAATAAATCTAATTCGTTTTTTTGCAGAAGCAGTTCAAATATATCCAAATCAAAGGGTAATGTTATATCTGAAACTGCCGTAATGCCAAGTGTATGAAGTTTTTTAATTTCTGATTTGAGGTCATCAGCAAGTTGTTCGTTTGACTTCAAAGGAATTGCCGAGAGGACAAATTCTCTTGCTCTTTCTTTTAGTTCGCCTGTGAATTTACCATTGCTATCAAATATAATTTCTTCTTTTTCAAATTTATCCACACAGTTGATTAGTCCGGATAATTCAAATGCTTTTGAGTTTATAAATGCTGAGTGGAAATCGAATCTTGAAATTATTAATGGGATGTCAGGGCATACGGAATCGAGAAAGTTGATATCGGGTGAGAAGTTGTCCGTTATATTTGAGTCGGAGAAGTAGCCACCGGATATCCAGGTGTATGGGTTAATCCTCCCCGTAAATTCCCTCCCGATGGATCGGGACACGCTTCCAAAGGTGGACTTGACGGATATATACTCTCCACCACCGTTTGATAAATCGGGAGTGGGTTGGTTTTTTAGTATGGGATTCTTCGCTTCGCTCAGGATGACAGTATTCGCTTCGCTCTCCGAAGGGGCTGGCAGAATGACAGAGGAGTTTAGTTTATTATTCTTTATGAATTTTTTTATTTCGTGTTCAAATTCGGATTTTGATTTTGCATATCTTAGATTTAACTCTGAATTTATTTGAGATGCTTTGAATAAATGACAGTGTGCATCAAAGAATGAAGGGATTACGAGTTTTTGTTTTAGGTTAATTTCGTTTTTTGTATCGGGTTTTTGATTTTCACCTTTGACATATATAATTTTACCGCTGATATCATCAACTGCGAATTCATCTGTGAATTTATTTTTACCAAGAAATATTTTACCGTTTTTGAAGAGGGTGATCATTTTAGGTTTAAACTATTGAAATGTGTTAATGTAATAAATTTAAAAAAATTTACGACTAAATTACACTAATTTATTTATAATGGGGTTGGGGTTAACGCTGGAGTTTTCTGCGGGAGTGGTGAAATGTTTGGAGGTGGATTCACCACGAATTTTCACGAATTAGACGAATTGCACGAATTGAAATATTTGATTGTAAAATTATCCTCCCCCCAACCCCCCTCCGAAGGGGGCTACGGGATTGATTTTACGCTGGAGTCCTCTGCGAGAGACTCCTGCGGGAGAGGCGAGTCCTCTGCGAGAGACTCCTGCGGGAGAGGTGAAAAGGGGGCTTGGAATTGGATTTACGCGGGAGAGAAGATAGAAATAAAAAAGGCACGAAAAAAAGAATTTTCGTGCCTAAGAATTGAGATAATGAAAAATTAATTCCCAAAAAAAATTTATTTTATAAGTATCATTCTTTTTGTGTCTGTGAAAAATTCATTTTCTAATCTGTAAAAATAAATTCCGGAAGATAAATTAGTTGCATCAAAATCATATTTATAAACTCCCGGTTGTAATACCTGATTCACGAGTGTTGAAACGAGTTTTCCGCTAATATCATATATATTCAAAACTGTATTAGAGGTTTTCTGAATTGAAAACTCAATATTGGTTACAGGATTAAACGGGTTTGGATAATTATTTGCAAGTTCAAATTTATCCGGAATGACAGATGAAATGGAACTTATGCCTACACCATCTCTTTTAAGGATAACAACAAATGAGTTTGATGTTATTGAGTCAATTCCGTTATAAGCAGTTGCTGTCCAAATGCAAAGCACAGAGTCATTAACCGTTCCAAGACTTGAAGCAAGTGAATCAAGAAAACTTTTTCTTATGCTGATTGCAGTGTCAGAACCGGAATTATCAGAAGTGAATATTCTGTCCGTTTGCTGAGAAGCACCACCTTTTCTGATTTTGAATGCGTAAGTGATAGTCGGATGGTTACCTGCAGAAGTCCAAACAAATTTTTGTGTTTCAGGATTATTACTTGCTGTTATAACTTTTGTAAAAGTTGGAGGTGATACGGTAGAAATAGAATTTAAATTTAGAATAATTTTAAAAGTCCCTTGTGAAGTATCACCTACAGCAGGATTTGACGAATCAAAAATTCTAACTTTTGCATTCTGAGTTGAAGACATTACAGGAATTACCCAATTATAATTTCTGGAATTAGCCGGATGATTATTTATAATAGAAGCCCAACTTGAACCGTTATTAGTTGAATATTCAAGATTAACATTCCCTGTAAGAGAAGTTCCCCACCAGATTGCAAGAGTTTGCCCTGTTCTATAAGTTTCACCACCATCAGGATAACCGATTTCAAGAGCAGTTGGAGAAAGTGGAGTTATACATCCTGCAAGCTCTGCACGAATTCTAATCAGCTCACCCGGTTGATCTCCGAAATCTAAAATTACAGAACCACCCGGTGATAGATCGCAATAGCTCATAATAGTACCGACTGTTGGTCTTAGTGGACCGTTGTAGCAACCACCTTCAACCTGTTCACAAGTATCAATAGGTCCGCCTACCCAAGAACAATTATGAGTATGAGGTGAACCAAAATTATGTCCAATTTCGTGAGCAACTACAACGACATCATAAGAATAATTCGGAATATTATTTATAGTTCCGTTTAACGTGGCACTTAAGCCATATCCAATACCGCTACTACATAAAGCATTTAAATATGCAATACCGGCAACATCAAGATTATTTCTTCTTGTAAGCAGATGAGCAATTACTCTGGAAACACCACCCTGAGTAGTAGCCCATTCATTTGCAAACTGGTTAAGCAAAACGGGTCCTGATGTGGAAGTATAAGGGTCGGGTGTAGTCCAAGACCTGATATAACCTATTGTAAGTTTTACATTTTCTTCCTTCATATAAATAGCAGAAGTAGCAGCCATAAGTGCAGTTCCCCAGTTGATAGCATTGGTAGCACCGCCATATACATTATTAGTAAAATGGTCTATATCAACAGCGATAGCGGCATTTAGCATTGTCTGAAAAGCGTTATCCGGTTTATTAGTTTTGAGTGACTGAATTGTATTTTGTATTTCTTCCGGAACACCAAATATTTCAGAGCCACACTTTAATGCGTTTGTAATTTTTTTTCTGTTTGACTCACTGAACAGAATATAATTTTCTGTAATATCGGTTTCTTTACCAATTTTTCCTATTACATAAATATCATTATCAGTTTTTACCAATCCGACAATTTCATTTTTAAAAAAATTAAGAACCACGAGTGAATTGTTTATATCAGGCAAAACACCTGTATAGGTAATTACGGGATTATCAATTTTTAATGGTTTATCACCTGTCAAAGTTCTTTCTACAATTTTAACATCAGAAGCATAAACATCAAATCTTTTTAGAATAATAGGCACTGAAGATTTTAAAGAATTTGAATTACCGATTGGAATATTTAAAATCAAATCCCGAGATTTTGAATTGTAAACTGAATTGAGTGAATTCCAATTTAGTTTCAAGAATACAGGATTATTAACTTCTTCATAAATTTCCATTTTCTGAGCATCAATATTATTATCAACAGTGAATAAGTCATTTGCAATTGCAGGATATGCAATCAATACAGTAAAAAACAGAGAAAGTATTTTTAACATTTTAATTTTTAAGCTTTATTTAATTAATGTCATTTTTTTAGTTTGGAAAAAATTTCCTGAACTAATGGTATAATAATAAATTCCACTTGATAAACCTGATGCATTAAAATCGTATTTATAGGTTCCTGCGTTTTTAACTTCATTAACAAGAGTTACCACTTCTTTACCCAGAACATCATAAATTTTTAAAGTTACAAAATTTCTTTCAGGCAAAGCGAAAGAAATCTGAGTTGATGGGTTAAAAGGATTAGGATAATTCTGATTTAATTCATACTTATCAGGTGTTTCAGAAGATACAGTTGTTATATTAGTGGGGACAGCGTTATAATTTAGAATTTTAATATTATCAATATATATACCATCATTAACAACACTTCCGTTTGACACGAGTGAAAATCTGATTTTCAACTGAGATGAACCGTTTGCAAGTGAAGTAATATCAACTACATCTTTTGTCCAGGTTGTATTTGTTTTGTTATAAAACATTGCCGAGCTCCAAGTAGTGCCGTTATCAGTAGATACATCAAGATATGCATTATCAAGAGTATCAATAGCAAATCTTCTGAAGTAAGAAACTTTTGTAACTTTACTTGAAGAAACATTAATAGCATTTGTAAGCGTAAGAGTTCTGTTAGTACTGTTGGTATAATTTCCGGTTGGGCTATCGGCATAAGAATTTGACGGAGAGTAAGACTGAGTATTAGTGATTGCCCATCCGCCTGATGCAGTCCATCTGCCGGAGATTCCATTTTCTGCACTATCAGCAAACGATTGAACACCACTTCCTACACACACCCAAATACTTTTTTCCATTACAAGCTGATTATCCTGTCTGATTCTTACATCAACTTCATAAGCAGTATTATTAGTAGCATTCACAGGAACTGTAAAATTAACAGTTATGCTGTCATTAGTTGCAGAACCAAAATTTACGAAGTTATGAGAAGGATTTGTAATTGAAAGTCCGGGAGAATTTGAAGAGATGCTAACATTAGCAGAAGAAACATTACCCAAACCTTTATTTCTTAAAGAAATTTTCAGAGAACCTGATTCACCGGGTGAGTATGATTCTTTATTCAAGTCTAATCTTTCAGGGAAAATAAATCCGCCTGAAACCATAGTGAAATAAATATTTGACCAAACACTTAATCTTGCCAAAGGTAAAATTCTTGACTGAGCGGGCCAGAAGCCGTCAGTTCCAGTTCCGAGTTCAGGAGTCATTGCGAAAATTTTGGAATGACCTGAATCCTGATAATACCAGTCATCTGTAACACCTCTAACGCCGTAGTTGACCGTTTGGTTTGATCTTCCGGAAGTGTGATGGTTATGGAGAGACATTTGCTCAGACATTTCCTGAAATATTTTTTCATCAGGAGTAGCAACATCTTGCCATCCCCAAGGTCTTATATAATAGTTACCATAGGTGTGATAAGATAAAATATTTCTGAAACTTCTTGAATTTACGAAGTTCATCATATTTTGAGTTTCAGGTTCAGAGAAAGGAGCGACACCTCTGTATGTATCGGATGTTGGGTCAGTAGATGAACCGTTATTTGTTGAATTCCAAAATTGAAATGTTCCAAAGTTTCTGTTTAAATCAATACCAAATGAGCCACCATTATTTTTTCTGTTTTTTCTCCACATACCGCCTCCGTTTGGATTTGTTGAACGGTTGTATTCATAACCATCAGGATTAATAACCGGAGTGATATATAATTCTCTATTGTTCAAGATATAAGTAGCGATAGGGTCGATATTATAATTTTCAAGTAACCAATACATATAATACATAAGGTTCATCATACTTAACGGTTCACGAGCGTGAATTAATCCGTGCAGCCAAACTTCAGGTTTTCCGGAAACAGAATTTGGAGTTGAGGATAATTTAACTGTCCACATAGGTCTTCCTTCGACAGAATTACCGAGAGAGAATTTTTGAGAAATCAAATTAGGATATTTAATTCTCATTGAATCAAGTTTAGCAATAACCTCAGCCAAAGTGAGATATCCCCCCATTGTACCTGAAATGGAGTTATTCAAGAGCGGATAAGAATTAGTTTGAATATTATCAGTTATAATTTTTTCATTTGCAAGACGGTCTAAATAAAATTTATCCCAATCATCAATTTCAACTTTATAAGAGACACCGGAGCGTTTGAGAAGTTCCATTTCTTTTGAAGACAAATAAACCTCAAGAGCATTTTCGTGCTGATGGATATGGTCAAATTCGAGACCTGTTTGTTTAATTTTTAATAAATCATTTTCAGAATTTACAAAAATTTTAACAAATGAATATTTTTCAGTATTAGACTGTGAAAAAGCAAAATTCACAGAAACGATAAAAACCAGCATAAAAAATATTACTGATTTAGAAATTTTGAAGTGCATTTTTAAGTTATAGAAATTTTTAAAAAACATATATTTAGATTCAAAAACTATACAAAACCTCTATGATTTTCAATACAGATTTGAGTTTACAACAAATTATAAGAGACAAATACCATACCGAAAATGAATTCCTAAAAAAAATCCCTAAATCGTTGAAAACTTCACCACGAATTAACACCCCGTAGGGACAAGCGAATTTAACGAATTACACAAATGATACGAAAATAATTTATATTTTAAGAAGATTACAATTTGAAATTTTAAATTTGAAATGGGGAACTCTAATAAAAGAATATACATAAGTTCAAATTATATTGCGAAATTTACTATTAATTGTTAATTTTATTATATGAAATATATAAAAATAATTATACTTATATCCCCATTTTTTAACTCGCTTTCGGCACAATACAAATTAAATGTAGAAGTAACTAACTATAATGTGCCATATTTATTTTATGATGTAAAGTTTTTAAATTCACAAACGGGTTTCATCTGCGGAGAAGGTGGTTCAATATTGCGAACAACAAATTCCGGATTAAACTGGATTTATATTTTTCCGGGATATGGAGATTTGTTTAGGAGTATTTATATCTCAGAGAAGCAAAATAATATATTTATATGCGGTACATCCGGAAGGATAATTAAATCAACAAATTTGGGAAACAGCTGGACTTCTTTAAACAGTTCACTTGATATTATGTTCACTTCAATTTCAGGTATAGATGAGAATAAAATTATTGTTTGCAGTGAAGATGGTTATGTATATAAAAGTGAAAATGGAGGTGAAAATTTTGAAGCAGTATTAGTAAATGAAAATGTGTTTTTCACTTCTGTTAAATATTTAACAAATGAGAATATTTTTGTTGCCGGGCTTAGCGGAAAAATGTTTAAATCAATTGACTTAGGAAAAAGTTGGAAGACAGTTAACAGTAATACCGATAAAAACATACATTCCTTATATTTTTTAAATTCACAGACAGGATATTTTGCAGGACTTCCCGGTAATATTTTCAAAACTATTGATGGAGGAAACTCCTGGCAATTTCAGAATAGTAATATATCAAACTCATTGAGAGGAGTTCATTTTTACAATCAGAATAATGGATTTGTTGTAGGATATACAACCAATATACTCTGGACAACAACCGGAGGTAATAATTGGTTAAGACACAATATATCAGGAACAGAAAATATTTTATTAAATTCGGTATTTATGATAAATGACAGTGTATCAATTGCGACAGGGTATAATGGATTAATAGTCAGATCAACAATTCAAAAAGATATAGATACTACGATTAATCCTCCAATAGAAAATTTTACATTTAACTTATTTCAAAACTATCCAAATCCATTTAATGCAGGGACGAAAATTAAATTTGATATTGCCAGAGAAGAGAATTATAAACTGAAGATTTATAATTTATCGGGAAAATTAATTTTCACAAAACTTTTTGGAATACTCACACCCGGTAGTTATGATTTTAATTTTTTGCCGGACAATTTAAGTTCAGGAGTTTATGTTTATGAGTTGTCAGGTTCAACCCACAAGAGTTATAAAAAATTAGTTTATATAAAATAAGTGGATTTAAAATATATAAAAGGAATTGGTGAAAAAAGAGCTGAGGCTTTTAAAAAAATTGGTGTAAACAATTTAGATGATTTTGCTGAATTTATACCGAGAGATTATATAAAGAAAATTAAAATATTTGAATTAAAAAGTAACAATGATAAGCTGATAGCAATATGCGGAAAAGTTACGAATATTAAAATACCCCGAAAATCTAATCACCCATTGATTATACATATTGAAGATGAAACAGGAATAGCAGAAATACCATTATTCGGAGGTGCAGAATTCAGATCTAAACAATTCAGAATGAATCAGGAATTTTTGTTTTGCGGAAAACCTGAATTCACATTTTTGTCAGATTATCCGAGAATAAATTATCGTGATCATTTACCGGTAAATTTATCTGATACGAATGACCGGGAATTTCTAAAGTATCCATTTTTACCGGTTTACGAATTACCCGGTGAATTAAAAAAAACATGGATAAAGGTATTATCACTTTCAAAAATTCTTTTTTCCGCATTCAAAATACTTTCAAAAGAATCAAATGTATTAAACAACGAAGGAATTCCGCCGGATATACTGACAAATTTAAAATTAATAAATAAAAAAACAGCAGTATTAAGAATAAATTTTCCATTAACAGAAACAGACATAGAAGAATCACGAAGGCGATTAGCATTTGAAGAACTATTTTATCTTCAAATTTTAATGAGCATAAGAAAAGTGATTAACAAAAAAGAAAACAAAGGAATTATATTTGAAAAGGATAGCTGTGAATTGTATGAGACTTTCAAAAATGCAATTGGGTTTGAATTAACTAACTCACAAGTGAAAGTTATTAATGAAATAACCGAAGATATGAGGAGTAACTCCGTTATGAACAGATTATTACAGGGAGATGTCGGAAGCGGTAAAACGGTTGTTGCGTTATACAGTATGCTTGTAGCAGTGAAGAACGGATATCAGGCAGCTATAATGTGTCCTACGGAAATACTTGCAGAGCAACATTATTTTTCAATAACAAAAATTTGTGAAAAATTAAATATAACAACTGAATTATTAACCGGAAGTTACAAAGGTAAAGACAAAAAAATTAAATATGAAAAAATAGAATCAGGCGAAGCACAAATAATAATAGGAACACATTCATTAATTCAGGAAAAGATAAAATTTAAAAAATTAGGTTTTGCAGTTATTGACGAGCAACATAAGTTTGGTGTGATACAGAGAGCAAAATTCAAAGAAAAAGGTTTGAATCCTGATATGCTGATAATGACAGCAACTCCTATCCCAAGAACACTGTCGCTTGCATATTACGGAGATTTAGATATTTCAACAATAGATGAGATGCCAAAAAACAGATTACCGATAAAAACATTTTTAAGAACAAATGAAGAGAAGAGTAAAGTGATGGAATTTATAAGAAATGAAATAAATAAAGGGCGGCAGGCATTTATTGTTTATCCTATCATTGACGAATCAGATAAATTAGATTTAAAATCTGCAATAAAAGAATATGACTATCTGAGAAACATTATTTTCAAGAATGATGAAGTTGGTTTGTTACACGGGAAAATGACTCAGGAGGAAAAGGAAAGTATAATGGAACGATTTAAACAAAATGACATTAAAATATTAGTTTCGACTACTGTTGTTGAAGTGGGGATTGACATACCAAATGCTACAGTAATGTTAGTAGAAGAAGCACAAAGATATGGATTATCACAATTGCATCAGTTGAGAGGAAGAATCGGCAGAGGTGCTGAACAATCATATTGTATATTATTGACAGACAATAAGTCAGAAGAAACATTGGAAAGATTAAAAATATTATGTGAAAGTAATGACGGTTTTAAGATATCAGAAAAGGATTTAGAGCTGAGAGGTCCCGGTGAATTTTATGGAGTTAAACAATCAGGTGAAATTTATTTTTCCTGTACAGATTTATACAAAGACAAAGATTTACTTGAGTTAGCAAAAATTCATTCAGAAAAAATAATAAATGAAGATTGTCATTTGAGGATGGAAAAAAATCAGCAAATTAAAGAAAATTTTTTAAAGAAATATCAGGATTCGATTAATTTAATAAACGTGGCTTAACAATTTCATTTATTTACTTTTTAAATATATATAAATTAAATACTTAGAAAGAATATTTAATACATTTTATGTCTGTAGTTAAAAAAGTTGATTTTTACATACCACTAATAACAGTAATATTAGATTTTGTAGCAATAATATTTGCATTTTATTTAGCGTTTGAGTTTAGGTTTTATTCATTTTTTGAATCATATATAGAAGCATCAAAAGGATTTCCTGTTTTTAAATCTTATATGATATTTGGGTTAATAAGTTTACCTATTTGGTTTTATGTATTCCAATCGAGAAAGATGTATCGAATGAACAGAAACATTTTTATTTTCGATGAGTTTATTCAAATTGTGAAATGTGCAACGATTGCAATTATAGTAATTATGGCTGCAATATTTTTTTACAGATCATTTGAATTTTCGAGAATTACATTTGTATTTATATGGTTGTTTTCGATAGTTCTTATTACCCTATTCCGTTATTTCGTAATTAAGTTAGAACAATTTTTATACAAACGTGATGTTGGAATAAAAAATGTTGCAGTGGTCGGAAAAAATGAGATGGCAATTAAAATTTATGATAAATTTGTGTTGGATAAACATGCAGGGTTTAAAGTGTCCGGTTATTTCGCAAATACTTATGAAAAACTTCCCGGATTTGAAAATAAAGAATATTTGGGTGATTATTCATTTATCCCACAGAAAATAAAAGAATTAAAAATTGAGAAACTTTTAATTTCACTTTCTGCAAATGACCACGATGATATATATGACTTGATGAAAATATGTGAAGGAATAAATATAGAATTTATGATGGCACCGGATTATATAGATATAATTACAAGTAAATTAAAAGTTGAAGAAGTTGACGGGATACCGTTTATGAAGTTAAAATCATTACCATTAAGTGTATGGAACAGGATAGTAAAAAGAACATTTGATATAGTAGTATCTTTATGTGTATTGATTATTACTTTACCGGTAATGGTAGTTATATCTATAATTGTGAAATTAAGTTCTAAAGGTCCTTTGTTATACAAGCAAGAGAGAGTTGGGTTAAACGGTGAAAAGTTTATGATGTATAAATTCAGGTCAATGAGAATTGACGCAGAAGCAGAAGGACCTAAAATGACATTAAAAGGTGATAACAGATATACTGCTATAGGAAAGACCTTAAGGAAATTCAGTTTGGATGAGTTACCTCAGTTTATCAATGTATTAAGAGGCGATATGAGTATTGTAGGACCAAGACCTGAAAGAGAATATTTTATAAATATACTTAAAGATTCATTCAGAAATTATCTCGAAAGACACAGAGTAAAATGCGGTATTACAGGTTGGGCTCAGGTGAACGGATTGAGGGGGTCAAACACTCCTTTACAAACAAGAATTGATTATGATATTTATTATATTGAGAACTGGTCATTAGCATTTGATGTAAAAATAATTTTTAAAACTTTTAAAGAAATGCTTTTTTCAAAAGATGCATTTTAAATGATAGCAGTAATAATCTTTTTTATACATATAATTTTTGCTGTAATAGTATTCAGCAAAACATATCAAAGTGACAGTTTGATGCAAGCGATATTAAACATAGCATTTATAATTATACTGTTTTCTGTCGGTTGGGTTGTATCTGACCTTGTAGTAGGGCTTATTATTTCAAGTAATGGATATGTTATTGAAATTCCTGTGAATAAATTTTTGCAATTTTTATTAAAAACTTCGGGTTTTTTTATACCAAATAATAATGGGACGGGAGTTTTGCAACCAAAGGATACGATTTCACTGATTATTCTTACGGTGATAGAAATTTTCTTTTACAGATTCTTTTTTAAAAATTTTGATAATACCGCTAAATCTTGATTTCTAAATGATAAAAAAAATAATCAGAAATACCGGTTCAATTATAATAATTTTTTTCATTTTGTATTTTTCAAATTTGAAAAGTGAAAATCAAAATGAACAAAATTCAAATTTAGTTAAATTAGCATTTGTTACATATAATGATTTCGGTAATAATCTTTATATTGATAATTTAACAGCGGGAAACAGACCAAACTATGATTTAGCAGTTACATCAATAAATAATATTAAAAGCGGAATTACTTATTTACCCGGTAACTACACTGATACTATTACACCGGATGTGAACATAACGAATATCGGAATAACAGGTACGACCGGTGATTCAAATACTTTTATTTATTTCAGTGTTCCGGTTTTTGGATATTATGATTCAGTTTATTTGCCGGCAATATCTCCGGGACAAACTCAAAATTTAATTTTCAGTCCGTTAAATATATCACCGGGAACCGATTTCTGGATTAAAGTTTGGTCAAACTATTCACTCGACTCTAACAGATTGAATGATACTCTTTGGCAATATTCAAAATATGTACCCGCTGTAAAAAGAAATGTGATGTTTCAGGAATTTACAAGTGCAACAAGTTTTTCATCGTTTCAAAATAATTTATTTTTGAATTTATTTCTTGAAAATTACAGAGATAGTATTGTTTCAGTGAAGTATCACAGAGGAGTTCCGCCACCCGGGAATGATTCAATTTATCTTGCAAATGTTGATCAGTCAGATTCATTGAGATTATATTATAATACTTTTCAAGTTCCTTCAACAATTACTGACGGGAGAACGTTAGTTTCAGTTCCATATTCAAATGATTCTAATTTAATCAGACCTTATAATAACAGAAGAAGAGAAGGTACGCCAATTAATATTTCCGTTAGTGATACATTGATAGGAACAGACTCAGTAGTTTCAACTGTAACTGTTAATAAATTATTTTCGCTTTCAGAAAATGAAAGTCTCAGATTAAAATTAAATGTAATAGAAAGATATAAACAATTTCAGCAAAAAGCTCCGGGCTGGTATGACAGTATATTTATAGATTTTTTCAGATTTGCTCCGGGAGGGATAATCGGGATACCAATTTCCGGAAATCAAGGTCAGGAAGTTTATACATTTGGTTATAAAATTCAGCCGGGTTGGAATAATTCACAGATTTATTCAATGGCATATATTCAGAATGAATCTAATAAAGAAATTTTTAATGCTGCGAGGTCAAAAAATATTCCGATTACATTTAACAAATCAATTAAACCAAAAGCTGACATTGATATTAAAAAAACAGATCTTGAACAATTTGTAAGGAAAAATAATCCTTTAATAACTTTTGGTCCGGAAACTGATAACAGCAATTATAATTTACAGATTTTTGAGGCAGGATTTCCACCTCCCGGTTGGAAGGTTGTTAATCCGGATGCATTAGTTAGTTTTGAGAGATATACCGGTGCTAATGGTATTCAGTTCAGCGGAAACAGAAGCGTCAGATTTCCATTTTACACATATAGTCTGGAAGGTCAAACTGATACTTTATTTTCGGATTTTTTATATGGCTTGAGAGAGACTGATACTGTAAGGTTTGATTACAGTTACGCCCAGTATTTAGCAAACACAATTGACAGTTTAATAGTGTTAGTTTCAAATGACGGGGGATTAACATATCCATATTCAGTTTTTAGGAAAGGTGGATTATCATTAGCAACATCATCACCTACAACTATATCATACGTACCAACAAGTTCTACACAATGGAAAACAGTCGCGATAGGATTGCAAGGTATTGTAAACATTCAGCAAATTTCTTCACAAGTTCCAACGGGAATAAATTTATACCAGAATTATCCAAATCCATTTAATCCCGAAACAAAAATTAAATTTGATATCAATAAACCTTCGTTTGTTGAGTTATTAATATATGATATTACGGGACGGGAAATTGCTAAGTTAGTTAATATGACCTTAGCGACAGGTTCTTATGAATACAAATGGGATGCATCTAAACTTTCAAGCGGAGTTTACTTTTACAAACTGAATACTAAAGAGTTTTCCGTTACGAAAAGAATGGTATTGTTAAAATAAAATCAGGTAAGTTTAAATACTGCGATGTCCGGAGGACAGTTAAGTCTTAACGGCAATGCCACAGACCCTAAACCTCTTGATACATACATTTTAGAATTATTTACTGTATATAAACCGCTTATATATGGGCTGACCGTAGCGGCAAGTGAAAGATTTACACCACCGAAATTTAACAAAACAACCTGACCACCGTGTGTATGACCTGTCAATACAAGATCATAATTATCCTTTGACATTAAATCTATAAAATATGGCTTGTGATATATTAATATTTTAGGTGTTGATTCTACTGATAAGTTATTTTTAATCAATAATTCATTTTCGGAATTTTTTGTAGTTAGATAATTTTCTTGCAGTTTTGGAGTGAACTGGACATTACTATCCCTTACATCTTCCATACCCGAAAGTAAAATTGATTTTCCATTTTCAGTAAGTAAAACTGATTCATTTCTTAACAAAGTAACAGGAGTATCACCTTTTATATAATCTGCGATATATTCAGGGTCGGAAAAATAATCATGATTTCCGAGTGTTGCATAAATACCTTTGTTAGCTTTTAAATTTTTAAAACTATCCGCAAAAGGAATAATTTCATTTCTGTCTGTATTTGTAATATCACCCGCAATTACTATATAATCTGTTTTTAAACTATTTAAAACATCGACATATTCACTCATTAATTCTTTTGACATATAAGGTCCACTGTGTATATCAGTAATTAAAGCGATAGTCTTCCCTTTAAATTCGTCAGGTAAATTTTTAATCGGTAAATCAAAATTTGTTATCTTATAATCATTCTTTTTTAATACACCGTAACCTGCACCTAAGAAAGCATATCCTGAAACAGCCATAGTCAAACCGGTTACAAATTTTCTTCTTGAATTATCAATTTGTTTTACTTCTTTTTTCGATTTTAATTTTTCAATTTTATCCTTGAAATAAGAAAATTTTGATAAAACAAAAACAGGAAGTGAAACCGGGAGTTTGATTAATTTACCAATTAAAAGAAACAGTCCGATGAAAACAATAGCCCCTTGAAAGATGTAAAACGGAACTATGAACAAATCAAAGACTATATCAGGAAGTGTTGTAAAATTTTTTCTTACAATTATTAAATATAAAAAAGGAAGGTTAAAATAAACAAAAGGAAAGATTGTTAAAAATTTCCAAATTTTGTTATTATATAAATTTTTTCTTTTTAAATAATTTTTGAATGTGCTGTAACATAAATATTGAAAAAGTATTAATATTCCAAAAACTACAGAAAAGAAAATTATTCGTCTTGATAAAGGCATTTTATAATAAAGCGGGAGATTAAAATTCCCGCTTTATATTATAACAAATTTTTAGTTACTTTTGTTCAAATGTTTTTTAAGAAATTTTTCCATTTCGCCATAGAAATCAAATCTGTTTTCTTCATTATAAAATCCGTGTCCTTCATTATCTTTTACCATATAATCTACATCTATACCTCTCTTTTTAAGCGCTTCTACCATTTGGTCTGATTCTGCTTTTACAACTCTCGGATCATTAGCACCCTGTGCAATGAAAAGTGGAGCGATAATTTTATCAACCTGATAAACCGGTGAAGTTGCTATAAACTGTGCACTGTCAGTTTTTGGGTTACCTACCATTTCATACATCATTTCAAGATATGGCTTCCAATATGGAGGGATAGTTTCCATAAAGGTAAATAAGTTAGAAACACCGACATAATCAACACCGGCTGCATAAAGTTCAGGAGTAAGCGTCAATCCTGCAAGTGTAGCATATCCGCCATAAGATGCGCCATATATAGCGATTCTTTTTGGATCAGCAATTCCTTCTTCTATAAGCCACTGCACACCATCGGATATATCATTTTGCATAGTGAGTCCCCATTGTTTGAAAGACTTTTCCCAAAATTCCCTACCGTAACCGACAGAACCTCTGAAATTCATTTGTAAAACAGCATAACCTCTATTTGCAAGAAACTGTACTTCAGGATTGAAAGTCCAGACATCCCTGTGCCAAGGTCCGCCATGAGGATTGATAACTACCGGTAAATTTTTTGGATCTACACCTTTGGGCAAAGTAAGGTAACCGTTTATAGTTAGTCCATCGCGAGAAGTATATTTTATTGGCTTCATCTCTGCAAGATCATCTTCATTTAACCATGGGCTAACATCAGCAAGCTTTGTTAAATTTTTTGTGTCATAATCAAAAATATAATATGAACCTAATGAACGATCGCTATATGTTCTTACCAGATATTTGTCTTCATTTTTAGTTACATCAGTAATTACAATTTCGAGTTTGTTACCGAGTTGTTTACCGAGATCATCATAAATTCCTTTTGTTCTATCGTCAAGAAAATGAACAAATCTTTTCCAAGTTACATAGGGAACAGAAGTGAGCACTTTTCTTTTTCTTGAATAGTTTAGAGAATTTACATCTACTTCAGGATGTTCATAAAGTAATTCAAGTTCTTTTGCATTTTTGATATCATATTTAACGATAGCACTTTTATCTCTTCCTAAATTTGAGGTTGCATATACATTTTGATTATCAAAAGTAAAAAATAACGGATATAGATTTTCTTTAAAATTAGTCGTAAGAACCGGTTTGAATTCATCCGCTTCAGTTTCTCTATATAGTAAGCTTGTATTCACTCCATCAGTAGTTGTAGCAACTCTAAGTTTACCGTTATGGTCAGTCATCCATCCGCTGATATTACCGGGATTTTCTGCAATTAATGTTAAATCACCTGAATTGACATTAATTCTGTAAACATCAAACATTTGTTTATTACGTTTGTTCATTTCAATAATCATAAAATCATCAATCTCAGGAAGATCGTCAGTTATTCTGACCTGAACACTATCAAACGGAGTGAGACTGACCGGATTTTTTCCGTCAGTATTAACTCCAAATAATTGGAAGTTTTCATCACCTCCTTTATCCTGAATATAAATTATTCTGTCGTTGCCTTTCCAAAAATAAAAATTGATATCTCTGTTGAGAGATTCGGTAATTCTTGTAATTTCATTAGTTTCCAGGTTTTGAATATGGACGTTCATTCTGTTTTGGTAAGGAGCTAAATAGGATAAATATTTTCCGTCAGGAGAAATCTGATAACCGGACTTTTCCGGATTTTTAAAAAAATCTTTAAGAGGCAATTCTTTAATTTGAGCAGATACTGAATTTGACATTTGAAAAGAAACGGTTAAAATTAATAGAAAATTTATGAGATGAAAGTTTTTGAATTTCATAAGCATAAAAAATATTTAGTTTGATTTTAATTACGAATTGTTAACGGATAGAGTTACAAAATAGTCAAAAACAAAGAAATATTTGAGGGAATTTACATTTCCCATAAAATATTTTTAGGCATACCTAATATTTAAGTTGTTTAATTACATCAATATAATTATATTTACCTATTGAAAAACAATTCCAATTTCGAAGATTACCTTAAGAATATTTATAGTATAAAAATTTCTAAGGGAAAAGTTACAACGTCTGAACTGGCAGAAAGGATGGGTATTTCCTCAGCCTCAGTTAGCGAGATGATATCAAAGTTATCAAAGTCCGGCTATGTTAAATATTTGCCATATAAAGATTTTGAACTGACAAAAAAAGGTGATGAGATTGCTATAAATTTAATTCGGAAGCACAGAATATGGGAAGTTTTTTTAGTTGAATATCTGAAATATCCGTGGGATAAAGTACATACTGAGGCAGAGATACTGGAGCATACATCGAGCAATGAATTAATTGAACGATTAGAAGAATTTTTGCATTTTCCAAAAACTGATCCTCATGGATATCCGATTCCTGACAGAAACGGACATATTGAGAAAGATAAAAGTGTCCGACTTACTGAACTAAAACCCGGTGATAGAGCATTAATTATAAAAGTTTCGGATGAAAGTTCGGAGGTATTAGGGTATTTAACAAAAATGAATATTAATCTGAAAGATGAAATTAAAATTTTAGAAAAAATAAATTTCGACAATTCAATACAGATTCAAAATAAAAAAGAGAAGATATTTCTAAGTGAAAAATTATCAGCTAATATATTTGTAATAAAACTATGAAGACAAAAATTTTAAATTTTTTTACAGTAATTATGATTTCAGTTTTTATATTTTCTTGTGGTAACGGTGATAAGCAGAAGGATGATGAGAAAAGAAACAGAATAAGAGTTATCTCAACTATTACTATCATTGATGATATTGCAAAGCAAATTGGAAAGGACAAAATAGAAAATTTTGTAATTTGCGAAACCGGTACAGATCCGCATACATATAAACCGAAACCCGGAGACCCGAAGAAAGTCAGTGAAAGTGATTTAGTGTTTATAAATGGATTTGGACTTGAACACTGGATAGAAGAAATGGTAAGAAATGCAGGAGGAAATAAAAAAGTAATAACGGTAACTCAAGGATTGAGTGCAATCACCGATGACCAGGGATATGGCGATCCTGATCCGCATTTATGGTTTAATGTTGAATATGCTAAAACATACGCACAGAATATATTAGAAGGATTAATCTTAGCAGATAATAATAATAAAGATTATTATAAAGAGAATTACAATAATTATATTAAGGAATTAGATTCATTACATAACTGGATTTTAGAAAACGTGAAGCAGATACCAGAATCACAGAGAATATTAATTACATCACATGATGCATTCAGATATTTTGGATTGGCTTATGGATTTGAAGTTAGGGCTTTGCAAGGAATTTCAACTGAAGCCAAAGTTCAGACTGATGATGTAAGAAAGCTGATAGATTTCATAAAAGAAAAAGGATTAAAAAGTGTATTTATCGAAACTAGTGTAAACCCTAAATTGTTGGAACAGATATCGTCAGAAACCGGTGCAAAAGTTGGAGGGACGCTATACTCAGATTCACTTGGAGACCCCGGAACTGAAACAGGGACATACATTGGTGCTGTTAAACATAATGTAAATACTATTATAAACGCCTTAAAATAAAAAAATGAAAAAAACATTTTTGATAGCAATATGTTTGGTGATTACAAACATTTGCTACCCGCAAAAAAACAACATTCTTACTGTCAATAGAACAGCAAGTATAGAATCAGCTTTTACCGTTCCAAAAAATACATTACAATTAGAATTAGGGATTTCATATTCAATAAAAAATAATTTACAGTTTGATATTTCAGGAGGTAAAAAACTTAACAAAGAGTATGATGAATTTTACGCAGGAGCAGGTGTTACTTGCAGATTACAAAAATAGCAAAAACAATTTTCTAAAAGTTAAATATTAAAAATTTATTATCTCAAAAAAATAAATAACATGAAAAAAATTAAATTATTATTTATTTGTTTACTCGCCTTTAACACAGTAAATTCGCAGACGAATCCTGAAATAATTACTGACAGACCGGATGCAACGGAATCTCCATACACAATACCGGTTAGTAAATTGCAAATTGAAGGCGGATTTGAATATGGAAGCAATAAAGAAACCGGTAATTTTGGGATTTTCGGTAATCAGGAAAAAAAAGAAATAAACATTAAAACACCAACTTTGCTTTTTAGATATGGACTGAATGATATAACCGAAATAAGAGCAGGCATTGAATATATTACAAATAAAATTGAATATTCCGGAAGCCCTGTGGACAATTCAACTTCAGGAGACTTACAAAATTTGACACTTGGTGCTAAGTTTAAAATTACAAAAGCAGACGGATGGATTCCTGAAACTGCAGTAATAGTTGAAGGTGGATTTCCATTAATTGTTACCACTACTACAAAAAGCATTATTCCCTCAATTGTATTCTGTTTTGAAAATGAACTTTCTGAGAGATTATCTATGGCATATAATTTTGGAGTTGAAGGGGAAGGAGAGGATGGCAGTGCAAATTTTTTATACTCAATTTCTTTAGGAACAGATATCAGTAAAAAAGTTGGAGTGTTTGTAGAATATTTCGGGCAAAGAAATATAAGATTAAACAATGTGCCGATAAGCTATATTGACGGAGGATTTACATTTTTGGCGAAAAATAATTTACAGTTTGATATTTATGGCGGAAAAAAATTAAACAAAGAGACGGATGAATTTTTTGTTGGAGCGGGAGTAAGTTACAGAATACCGAATTAATATGGAAGTAATAAAAGTTAAAAATTTGACCGTTACATATAACAGGAAACCTGCGATTAAAGGTGTAAATCTGACAATAAATAACGGTAAAATAATTGGTATAATAGGTCCAAACGGGGCAGGAAAGTCAACTTTAATAAAAGGAATTCTTGGATTTTTACCAATAGATACCGGTGAAGTGAAAATATTAGGGAAGAACGTAAGTGAGGTGTTGAAAAAGATTTCCTACATTCCACAAAAAGAGCAATTCGATTGGGACTTCCCTATTAGTGTTTATGATGTAGTAGTTATGGGAAGATATCCATATTTAAGTCTATTTGGGCATCCTTCACAAAATGATAAATCAATAGTATTAAATTCACTTGAAAAAGTGGAGATGATAAAATATAAAGATACTCAGATCAGAAATTTATCAGGCGGACAGCAACAGAGAATTTTTCTGGCAAGAGCATTGGCACAGCAAAGTGACATATATTTTATGGATGAACCTTTTGTAGGAGTTGATGCTAAAACAGAGAAAGCAATATTTGAATTGATAGTTGAACTTAAAAAAGAAGGTAAAACTATTTTAATAGTTCATCATGATTTAAGCAGGATAAAAGAATACTTTGATGAGATAATATTAATTAACCAAACATTGATAGCATATGGTGAAACAGAAAAAGTATTTACAAGAGAAAACATAGAAAAAACATATAGCGGACAGTTAACAATTTTACAGAAAGTGAATCAGTTATTATGATAGATATTTTTACAGAACCATTAAGATATGAATTTATTCAAAGAGCTTTAATAGCATCAATAGCTATTGGAGTTAGCTGTGGATTAATTGGTACATATATAATGTTAAGGAGGATGAGTTTAATTGGGGATGCATTGGCTCACTCTGTTTTACCCGGTGTAGTCATAGCATTTATGGTATCAGGCAAGAGCGAAATTGCATTATTTTTTGGAGCGTTGATAGCAGGGGTAGTTTCATCAGTGTTGATAAGTTTTGTACAAAGAAATTCAAAGATAAAAGAAGATACATCTATAGGAATAATTTTCACAGGAGCATTTGCCTTAGGAATTTTGTTAGTATCACAACTGAAACAGGTTCATATTGATTTATCATCATATTTATTCGGAGATGTATTAGGTGTATCAAACGGAGATATAATTTTATCAGGGTCAATTACAATTTTAATAATTTTATCAGTCATCTTGTTTTACAAACAATTACTTGTAACTTCATTTGATCCTGTAATGGCTAAAATTATTGGGATTTCGACCGGTGCCGTTCATTATTTTTTAATGACATTGCTTTCTATGTCAATAGTTTCAGGTTTACAGTCTGTTGGAGTGATTTTGATTATTGCTATGCTAATCACTCCACCTGCTACTGCATTTTTACTTACGGATAAATTAAAAAGATTATTATTATATTCAGCATTATTCGGAGTATTATCAGCAATTACCGGATTATATTTATCATATTATTTTAACTGGACATCGGGCTCGAGCATTGTGCTTGTTGCAGTTTTTTTATTCGCACTTGCTTTTTTGTTTTCACCGAAAGAAGGTATAGTAATGAAATATATTAAAAGGAAAAAAACAAAAAAACTAAATTCTTCTGAAGATATAGTTACATTAGTTTATAAATATGGAGATACAAAAAATGCTGAAGAATTAAAAGAAATGTTAACTTCAGAAACGGGAATTAGCAGTTCAAAAGTAAATGGAATAATCACTGAGCTAATGCGTAGAGGATGCATTACGAGAACTAATGGACATTTAGAACTTACAAACGAAGGTAAAGAGATGGCAATAAAACTTATAAGGTCACACAGACTTTGGGAAACATACATTACCGAGAAAAATATTGTTACCGAAGATAATATACACGAAGATGCTCATAAATATGAACATCTTTTAGATGAAGATTTAACAGATGAACTTGATAAAGAACTTGGACATCCCGAGAAAGACCCTCACGGCTCACCTATACCAAAAAAGAAATCTTAATTTATTATTAAACTATCGCTATTAGTTTTGTTTGTATCAATTGAATTTGAAGTTACGAGGTTTATAAATTCAACTGTTTTTTGCAAAGCTAAATTACCCGCTTCAACATCTAAATTAAACTGATACTCATGAGGAAGTGCAGGAGTATAATTTTCGGGAAAATATAAAGTATCGGTTTTAACACCAAGAGAAATCAATTTATCAGAAAGCTGATAAGAGTATAAATTTAACGGGTCATTATTTCCGACAGAAATAAAAGTATTCGGAAAATCTTTAGTTACATAATCAATAACAGAACCCGTATAAAAAAATTTATTATTTTGAAAATCTTTTGTACCGCTATAAGCCCAAAGTACAGTTTCTAAAAACGCTCCGAAAGCTCCCTCAAGGTTTACATCCTTGAGATTATAAGGTCCGCAAAAAAGTATAACACCTTTAAGTGATTCCGGTTTTAAATAAGGGGTTATATTTACAATATCAGCATAATTTTTAGAAGTAATAATCGCAGAAAGTTGAGCAGCAATTTGTGCTCCGCCTGAATCACCTGCAAGCAGAATTTTATTTGTATCTATATGAAAATCTTTTGCATTTTTCAAAATAAAATTCAGTGCTTCGTTAGTTTGCTTTACCGGAACCGGATAATGAGAACCGGGGGCAAGAGAGTAATTTAATTGAATTACTGTAAATCCTTTAGAAGATAAAATTTTACTGTAATTTGAAAGTTCAGATTTATCACCTGCTAACCATGCACCACCATGAATCCACACAACCGTTGGTAAAAGTGTTGAAGTATTATCGACTGAGTTTGGGAAATAAACATCAAGATAAGTGTCATCGCTGCCTTCCATATATTTAATATTTTGTTTAATTGTTACATCCGAAGGAGCATATTTAGCAAGATTTTCATTTGTAGTCTCTCCACCTTTGGTAAACTCCATTCTGATAAGCATAGCTCCGGGCCAGGGACTGATTTTAAAAGAAATATAAATTCCAACAACAATGACAACTAAGATAGAAATAAAATAAATCAGAAACTTTTTTAATTTTCCTTTTCTTTTTGGAGTTTCCATTGAATTATTATNNAATTATTTGGTAAAAACATTTGAAGTTTCCGGAAAGTTGCTTATTGGAATTATTTTAATAATTGTTATCGTAAATTATTCCAAACTCCCGGATACCATTCCGATTCATTACGGATTATCCGGAGAGCCTGATAATTTCGGAAGTAAAATTTTCATATTCACATTACCTGCTTTATATATTTTTTTATATTTTGGGATCGGCAGTTTTTTGGAAAAACAAAAAAATAATATTTTGCTTGTGAATTATGTCAGGTTTATGATTGGAGTATTATTTTTACTGATCATTTTGAATACAATTAATATTGCTTATGGAGGAAGTGGATTTGAAACTGATTGGTTATTTCCCGCATTAGTTTTATTGACTCTAATACCTGTTATAATTTCAATTTTTAAGAATAAGCAAAATAAAAAAGGGGGCTAATAAGCCCCCCTTTTTTTAATATATATTTATGACCTGATTTATTTTACAAGTACCATTTGTTTTGTCTGAACGAATCCGTTAGTTTCAATTCTGTAGAAATAAATTCCACTTGAGAAATTAACCCCGTTGAAATCATAAGAATAAGTACCGGCATTTAACTCTTCAGAAACTAAATTAGCAATTTCTTTTCCGAGAACATCATAAACTTTTAATGAAACAAAACCTGTTTTAGGAATTGCAAAGTTTATTTTTGTTATAGGGTTAAATGGATTTGGATAATTTTGTGATAATTCAAATTTATCCGGAACTACTGATGAAGTATTTTCCAATCCTAATGATTGTGCAAAAACTACTGCTCTGATTAATGGATCATCAGTATCAGCGTTTCTGAATGGAGCAAATACATTCTCAAATCCTTCTAGACTTCTTCTTGAAATTGGAGGATTAATGTTAGTTGCAATTTGAATTGATTCACCTTGCATAGTCCAGATTACATAAAAACCACCTGAAGTAATATTAACACCTGTAACCGGAATACGAGTGAAAGAACCGGTGAGAGGAGTACTGACTAATTGATTAAACAAAATAGTTCCGGGTGTACCGTTTGGACCGTCATCATCATAAACCATAGCTCTGAAACCAACATTGTTAGTATTTGCGGCTATGTAATATTTTAATGTATCAATTCTTACAGGATGAACCGGAGGAACAAAATAAGTACCGATAGAACCAGTACCACCTGACCATGAGATACCTGTTCCGGTTGGAGAACCGTTTTCATAAGCAAGTTCTAAACGACCTTGTTTTTGTAAATTATTAAATTCCATATTTTGAACATCATTTGTAATAACCTGGTCACCTGTTAATAATGTTCTGACTCTGACAATATAAAAGCCGGTTGTTAACGAAGCAAATTTCTTGTTGAATGAAATATTTGCAGTTGTTCCTGCATTCATAGCAGCCACATCAACCGAGTCTGTAAGAACTGTTTGATTAGATGCTGTGAGAACTGTTAAGGATGCTTTAAATCCCGGGACATTAACATTACCGAGATTCGCTAAAACTGCATTCACAGAAAGAGAATCACCCGCCAAGCCGAAAACACCTGCTGAAGTAGGGTTAATAATAGATTGAACTGCAACATCTCTTACCTGATAAGTAACAACAGGAGGATATTTAATTTTTACTTGTTTGAAATTTTGAGCATAACTGTTTCTGCTGATTTGAAGACCTATTAAACCTGTATTGTTTTCAATACCAACTGTGATATCTTGATTCGAAGTTATACCTGACATATTACCATACTTGAATGTAATAGAACTGTCAGCTCTTGTACAAATAACCTGGAAAGTATTAGAACCTACCCAGTTTGGAGCTGCTTGCTGCCAGAAAGGTACATTGTAATAAGATACTATAAAAGTATCTACATTATTGGAATAGAAGTAAACTCTACCGATGTTTCCTGTACCCTGGAAGTTAATATCAGAACCATAAGGAACAATCAAATTATTTGGTGGTGTGGAAGCAGGAATATTTGGGAATGGTGAAGCAAGCTGAGATGAACCCGGATTTGTGAAACTAATCCATCCGTTTGACCCAATCCAGACCTGATTTACATTATAATAATAATATCTGAAATTCCATCCTAAATTATAAGGACCAACGAGATTATCATCTCCAAGCCCTGTAACACGAGTCCAGGTTCCTGAACCCCAAGTGGTATCGAGGAAACCGAGAGTACCGGCTGTAAGAATAGTATCTCTCCAAGTGTAACCGAGAGAATCCGGACCGCCGGAGCTATCCGCATCGAAGAAACTTCCGATAAACGGGGCACCTTTAGGATAGTCCGCTTTTGAATTATTGAACGAAAATAAGATTGCTAAGAGCAAAATGGGGAAGAACAGTAAATTAATTTTTTGCATTTTTTCTCCTTTAGTGAATATTAAGTAATATTGTAAAAATAAACAAAAGAATAAATGAGAATAGGAGGGAAGAGGAAAAGTTAATATAATCCCGAAATGATTATAAAATTTCAATTCGAATAAATCGAATTGTTTTAAATATAATTATTTAATATTTCATAAATAGCATAAATTTCCAATAGATATATGAAAATTGATTTAGAATTATAAGTTAAATATTTAAGAAATAAATAAAACTACCAAATTCCTTTTAAATTTATGGTGTTTTCTCTATTTATTAAAAAATAATTTCATTAAATTTATATAATTAAAGTTAATGGAAAACAAAATTTTTACAACAATTGATTTGTTCGCAGGAATTGGTGGTATTAGATTAGGTTTTGAAAAGAATAGTTTTATTACAAAGTATGCGAATGATTTTGATATATATTGTAAAGCAACTTATGATTTAAACTTTCGAGATGTAAAATTGGATGTAAAAGATATTTCAAGAATAAAATCAAATGACTTACCTGATTTTGATTTATTACTTGCAGGATTTCCTTGCCAACCATTTTCCGTAGCCGGATATAGAAAAGGATTTTTAGATACAAACAGAGGAAATTTATTTTTTGAAATAGTTCGAATTTTAAGGAATAAAAGGCCAGCCGGATTTTTATTGGAAAATGTAAAGAATTTATATACTCATGATAATGGAAACACTTATAAAGTGATAAAAGATAATTTAAATGATTTGGGTTATCATGTTAAAACAGAAATTTTAAATAGTATGATTCATGGAAATGTTATGCAGAATAGAGAACGTATTTTTATAGTTGGATTTCAAAATAAATTCGAATCAGAAAATTTTAAATTCCCTTTAAAGAAAAAATTAACTCAAAAATTTAAAGATGTGATAATAAATGAAGTTGATGAAAAATATTACTATAAAGATTCGCATCCTTATTTTAATAAATTAAATTCTGTTGTAAAAGAAGAAAATTTTTATCAATGGAGAAGAACATATGTTCGTGAAAATAAAAGTGGAGTATGTCCGACATTAACAGCGAACATGGGTACAGGAGGTCACAACGTTCCGATTATTAGAGATGAAATTGGTGTTAGAAAATTAACTCCGATAGAATGCCTTAAGTTACAAGGATTCCCGTCAAACTATAAACTTCCTAATTTACCTGATTCAAAAATTTACAAACAAATTGGAAATTCAGTTACTGTTTCAGTTATTTCTGAAATTGCAAAAGAATTCAAAAGAGTAATGAATTTAGAGAATAATGTTTATAACCAACCAATCAAAAAAGCAAGTTGATAAGTATAGTAATTTAGTAAAAGCAATTTGCTCATTATCAAAATTGTTTTCAGATTCCACTCAACCTTACATTTCCTATAGAGCAATTGAAAATATATTTTGCAAAGCATTTAACGCTGATAATATATCAAGATTTGATGTAACCGCTGATGCAAGGGCTGATAAATATGGAGTTGCGATAAAAACTTTCTTAAAAAGGGGTAATAGCCATTCATTTGAAAAAATTGCAGAATTTAATAAAGAATTTGAAAGATTCATAAAAAGAAAACCAGATGAAATTGTTGAAACCATTTCGAAATTTAGAAATGAAAGAATTGAATTAACTGAGAGAATTTATAATTTAAATGATTTAATTTATCATTGTGTTATCAGATCCGAGAAGAAAATTTATATTTCTGAAGAGAATTTATTGCCAATTGATATCAAGAAAGTAAAGATAACTGATGCAAATAAAAAAAGCATCAAATTTTCTGATTCAAAAAATAATTATATTTTTAATTTATCAAAAAGTACCTTATTCAAAAAATTTCGAAATAACAAATTTATACATCGAATTGATGTATCTATTTTTGACGATCCATATACAAAAATTGAAGAATTTCTATTCAGTTATGGAAAAATATTTGATCCAATAAAATCAGTACCTCATATATTTCTACCTCTTTATTCAGTTAGAAACAATGAAGTGTCAGAGAAAAGCGGATTAAATCAATGGAATGCAAGTGGTAGACAAAGGGATTTAAATGAAATATATATTCCAATTCCAAGTTGGATTCATGCAAAATTTCCAAAATTTTTTCCGAATAGGGATATTTCTTTTAAATTGATGCTTCCAAATCTTGACAGCTTAAATGCAAAAGTTTGTCAAGATAATTCTAAAGCATTAATGAGTAATCCAAATAATGCATTAGGGAAATGGCTTTTAAGAGATGTTTTGAATTTAAAAGATTATGAACTTTTAACTTACAAAAAGTTAGAAACTATTGGATTAGATTCTGTTGTGATTTATAAAATTAAAAAATTAGAATATGAAATTAATTTCGCAAAATTAGGGAGTTACCAGAATTTTTACAATTCTTATAATAGAGTGAAACAATATTNNAACAATATAACGAAGAAATTGATATTGAATATATTTAATAAATTCAAAATCTTTACCACCTTCCAAAAAGTTTAAAAATTTTCTTCTTTAAATTACAATAATTACACTAGTTATAACATTTTTGTTTAGTTAATTGAAATAAATTACTAACAATAAATTAAAAATTATTTTGTAAATCATTTAGTAGATTTTAGCTACAAGTTGAATTTTAATTAAAATTACTTTTGAAGATTTTTTCACGGCAAAAGTATCTTGAAAGGAATTAAAGATTGATATTATAATACTCTCCCTAAAGCCCCTTCAAAGAGGACTTTAAGCACTCATCTTCCAAAGAGATGTTAATTGGTTAGTTATAGTAATTAAAATTAGTTTATAAGAATCATTAATTTTTTAAATTTTAAATTACTTTAAAGTGAGGTGGTAATTATATATTTTTACAGGTGATTAGTATATTAAGAGTGATTATTATAATTTTGTTTGCTATGATAATTGCAATAGTGGCTATAATTATCAGTCCATTTGATTCCAAAGGTAAGATTGCTTTTTTTCTGTCCAAAATTTTTTCAAAAATCATATTAACAGTTTCCGGGATTAAACTGCATGTTGAGGGAATAGAATTTTTAAATCCCGATAAGGAATATATTTTTATTTCCAATCATTTAAGTTATTTGGATATTCCTGTTTTGATGCAAGCATTGCCAAACAATGTGAGATTTATTTATAAAAAAGGGATGAATAAAATCCCAATTTTCGGATGGGCTATGTATCTTACAAAATATATTCCGATTGACAGAGAAAACGGAAGAGAGGCAATGAAAAGTTTAAAGAAAGCGGCAACGCTTACTGACAAAGGAATTTCTATTGTTATATTTCCTGAAGGTACGAGAATTGGTGACGGAAAAATTGGGGAATTTAAAAGAGGGTTTTCCATACTTTCAGATGAAGCGAAAAAAGAAATTGTCCCTATTCTCATAAAAGGAACAAATCAAATTTTAGGAATAGACAGTTTACGCATAAAACCCGGAAAAGCTTTTGTGAAAATATTCCCGGTTATTGAATATACAAAAGATAAAAAAATGTTTGACGGAATCAGAGATTTATTAATCTCAGAAAATGAAAAATTTAAAATTAAGGATATAAACTAATATGGCTGTATCAATAGGTGAAGTAGAAAATATTTCAAAACTTGCAAAACTGAAATTTAACGAGGAAGAATTAAAAAAACTTCAAACAGATTTGAATAATATTCTTGAATATATTGACCAACTTAACGAGGTAAACCTTGATGATGTGGAACCGCTTGAAAACATTAATGAGTTAGTAAATATACTGAGAAAAGATGAAGTGATGCAATGGCTCACACAGAAGGAGGCATTACAAAATGCACCTGACAAGACAGGAAATTATTTCAGAGTACCAAAAGTTATAGATAAATGAATATTGTCGGAGTGATTCCTGCAAGATGGAGTTCCAAAAGATTTCCCGGAAAGCCGCTTGTTATGATTAAAGGAAAAAGTATGATACAGAGAGTATATGAGCAAGCAAAAAAAAGCAAACTGATTAACAGAATTATAATTGCCACTGATGACAAAAGAATTTTTGATGAAGTAATTCGCTTTGGTGGTGAGGTTATGATGACTTCCAAAAAACATAAAACAGGAACAGACAGAATTTCAGAGGTAATAAAAAATATTGACGGAGAAATTATTGTCAATATACAAGGTGATGAACCATATATAAATCCTAATACGATAGATGAAACAGTGAAAGCATTAATGACAGATGATGAAGCAGTTGTTTCAACACCGATTATAAAAATTTCAGATTTGAAGGTTATAAAAAATCCTAATGTAGTGAAAGCAATACGAAACACAAAAGGATATGCGATTTATTTTTCAAGAAGTGAAATTCCATTTAAAAGAGAAAAATCAAAAACTGAATATTATAAACATTTAGGTTTATATGTTTACAGAAAAGACTTTTTAATGAAACTGGTAAAAATGAAACAGACTAATGCAGAGAAATCAGAAAGTTTGGAGCAACTTAGAATTTTGGAAAACGGATATAAAATCAAAACAGTAATAGTGAAAAGAGAGTCACAGTCAATTGATACACCTTCAGATTTAAAAAAACTTCACGGATGATAAAACTTATAAAATTCAGTGAGATTCACAGAGATTCACTTTTTTTACTTTTAAATAACAGGAATGTAAGTGATTGGTTATTAGAAGTTCCCTATCCTTATTCACTATTAGATGCATATTGGTGGATTAACAAGTGCAGTGAATTAGAAGGTAGAAATAAAGAATACCATTATGCGATTCATTTCAATCAGGAACATGTCGGCGGGATCGGAATGAAACTACTAAGTGAACATCATGGCGAACTTGGGTTTTGGCTTGGGGAAAGGCATTGGGGAAAAGGAATAATGAAAGATGCGATAAGTGAATTACTGACACTTGCATTTGGAGATCTTGGCCTGAAAAGAGTATCGGCTGAAGTTTTTGAGGAGAATATAAAAAGTGAAAAGTTACTTTTGAAATGTGGATTTGAATATGAGGGAACTCTCAGAAAGTTACAAAAAAAAGGTGACAATTATATAAACTGTAAAATATTTGCAATCGTAATATGAAACAAACAAAATACATCTTTCTAACAGGTGGAGTTGTAAGTTCTCTTGGTAAAGGTATCGCTGCTGCATCCTTAGGATTGCTTTTGAAATCCAGAGGATATAAAGTAACTATACAAAAACTTGATCCTTATATAAATGTTGATCCCGGTACAATGTCACCAACTCAACACGGAGAAGTTTTCGTCACAGATGACGGTGCAGAAACTGATCTTGATTTAGGTCACTATGAAAGATTTCTTGATGAGAATATGAGCAAAGCAAATAATATGACAACCGGTCAGATTTATAACGAAGTAATTACCAAAGAAAGACGCGGAGATTATTTAGGGGCTACAGTTCAGGTGATTCCTCATATTACTGATGAAATTAAAAGACGAATAAGATTATTAGAAGAGAAATCAAAATATGATATAATAATTTCTGAAATTGGTGGGACAGTTGGTGATATTGAATCTTTACCTTTTTTAGAAGCGATGAGGCAATTAATGCTTGAAGTGGGCAGGCACAATTCAGTCAGTATTCATCTCACACTTATTCCTTTTATTAAATCAGCAGGGGAATTAAAAACCAAACCTACTCAACACTCAGTTAAGACTTTGCTTGAGATTGGTATTCAACCTGATATATTGTTATGCAGAAGTGAGATGGAACTGTCAAAAGAACTAAGAAGAAAAATTGGTTTATTTTGTAACATAGAAGAAGGTAATGTTTTGCAGGCGTTGGATGCGAGGTCCATATATGAAGTTCCATTGAATCTTAAAAAAGAAAATTTTGATGAAGTTGTATTGAAGAAACTGAATTTGAAAATGCAACCGATAAAACTTACAGAATGGAACAAGGCAGTATCAAAAATTATAAATCCAAAAAAAGTAGTAACAATCGGTATTTGCGGTAAGTATAACATTATACCGGATGCTTATAAAAGTATTCTTGAGTCATTTGTTCATGCAGGAGCAGCAAATGAAGTAAAAGTAAATTTAAAATGGATAGATGCTGAAGAATTAGAAAAAAATAAAAAATATACTGAAGAAAGTTTTGCAGATATTTCAGGTCTTTTGGTTTGTCCCGGTTTTGGTGAAAGAGGAATTGAAGGAAAGATTTCGGCAATCAAATACGCAAGAGAAAATAAGATTCCATTTTTTGGAATTTGTCTCGGTCTTCAATGTGCCGTGATAGAGTTTGCGAGGAATGTAGCCGGATTAAAGAATGCTAATAGCACCGAATTTAAGCATACACGATATAATGTAATAGATATAATGGAATATCAGAAAACAATAGAAGTGAAAGGTGGTTCAATGAGACTTGGGCTTTACCCGTGTATAGTTGAAAAAAATTCACTTGCATATAAATGTTATAAAAAAGAATTCGTAAACGAAAGACACAGACACCGATATGAAGTAAATAATTATTTCAGAAGAGATTTAGCAGAAAGCGGAATGAAGTTCAGCGGTTTATCTCCGGACGGAACACTTGTAGAGATGATAGAACTTCCTCAGAGTGAACATCCGTTTTTTATTGCCAGTCAATTCCATCCCGAATTGAAATCAAGGGTTATCAATCCTCATACAATTTTTAAAGAATTTGTAAAAGCTGCTAAAAATTATAAAAAATAGTTTTGATAATTGAATATAACAGGACTCAATACTGAAGAAGTTAATGAAAGAATATCTAAAGGTGCAGTAAACAAAACATCCCGCACAAAAACAAAAACCATCCGCGAAATTTTTATTGAAAATATATTTTCAGTTTTCAATTATATAATTTTCTCAATAATTCTTGCTATAATTTATTTTTATTACCGATCCGGTGATCATAACCTATTACTTGATTCGATGGGTATAGTTTCAATTGCGTTACTTAATACATTACTTGCAATTGTTCAGGAGATAAAAGCAAAAAAAGCATTAGATAAGGTAAATTTATTACTTAAAAAAGAAGCATTAGTAATCCGGAATGGAATTGAGACTGAGATAGGTCAGGAAGAAATTGTAGAAGATGATGTGATACTGATGCAAAGGGGAGATCAGGCACCTGTTGACGGAAAAGTGATATACTCAAACCATCTTGAGATTGATGAATCATTGCTAACGGGAGAATCTATCCCGATTAGAAAAAAAACTGATAGTGAAATTTTATCGGGTAGTTTTTGTGTATCAGGTTCAGGATATATCAAAGCTGAAAAAGTTGGCGATAAAAGTTATGCCAACAGCGTTACTGAAATGGCGAAAAAATATAAATTCATTGTAACGCCACTTCAAAGAAGAATTGATTTTATAGTAAAGATGTTGTTTTGTATAGCATTGTTTTTGATTGTACTTGAAATATTTTTTGACCCCAAAGCAAGCTTAGACAATGTAAGTTTTATAAGGAAAATGGCAACAATACTTATATCTCTTGTTCCACAGGGATTGGTTCTTATGACAAGTGTAACCTTTGCACTTGGAGTTTACAGAATCAGTAGGATTGGTGCAATAATACAAAAACTGAATGCGATAGAATCATTTTCAAATGTGAAAATTGTTTGTATGGATAAAACCGGAACGCTGACACAAAATAAATTATCAATAGAAAATATAAATTTTTATAAAGGAATAGATGAAAAAGAAACGAGAGAATTAATAGGTGAATATGTGAAGCTGACTTCGGATAAAAATGCTACAATAAGGGCTATGGAAAGTCTAACAAGTAGCGGACGGTTTAAAGTTACTGATGAAATACCTTTCAGCTCTGAAACAAAGATGAGTTTATTAAAAGTAGATGACAACGGTAAGGAAAGGATTTTTATACTTGGGGGGTTTGATATTTTAAATGAAAAAACAATTGATGAAAAGAAAAGAGAAGGAGAGAAAATTTATTCAGAGAATAATTTAAGACTATACAGGACATTAATGTTTGGTGAAGTAAAAAGTGAAAAACATTTTGAAAGCAGTGAAGAATATATAAAAAGCATAAGCGTTGAACCGTATTGTATAATTTCAATTTCAGACCAGGCACGGGATGATGTGATGGATGCGATAAAATTATTTCAAAGTAATGGTATTAATTTTAAGATTTTGAGCGGAGATGCATCATTTGCAATTCAGGCGATTGCAGATAAAATCGGATGGCAAGTAAGAGATGATCAGATGATAACCGGAAGTGAACTTGAAAAACTGAGCGGGGATGATTTTAAAAATGCGGTTAATAAAAATCTCATTTTCGCCAGACTAAAACCGGAACATAAACTTGAAATTATTAAATGTTTAAGAGGTCAGAAGATATATACAGCAATGATAGGAGACGGGGTTAATGATTTACCTGCTATTAAAGAGGCAGATATGGGAATAGCAATGGAAGAAGGAAGCCAGATAACAAAAGAGATTGCCGATATAGTACTTCTTAAAAATAAATTTTCATTATTACCGGAAATTTTTAATGAAGGGAATAAGATAGTAAATACAGTAACATCAATTTCTAAATTATTCCTGACTAAAAATTTTATAGTAATTTATTCCAGTTTATTATCATTGATATTTGCTTTAGAATTTGCATTAACACCGAGAAGGATTGCACTGATAAATATTTTTATAATAGGTTTACCTTCATTTATAATTGCATTAAAAAATTCTAATCTTGTAAAGCCAAAAAAATTCCTTCAGGAGCTATTCTCGTTTGTTTTCATTTCAGCATTTATAATAGTTGTTGCCGGATATGCAGCAAGCTATACTGCTGAAAAAGTTTTTGGCATAAGCGGAATAGAAAAACAGATGGTGATACTTACAGCGATGATAATTACTTCAATGGCAAATTTTTATGCAGTTTCTATACATAAAGGAGATGCGAATAACAAAACATACTTTTTATACGGATTATTAATTATTTCTATTTATCTTTTTCTTGCCGCTACTCAAATTGATTTTATAGTGATAAATCTCTTAAAAACATTTTATGAGATTACTTATTTAAATGGAGAATATTGGTTTATTACAATATCAATTGGAGTGCTTTCCGCAGCAATTTTATTTACTTTGCAGTTACTGAGAAAAAAATATTTTGATAAATTTTATTAATTAAGATGAAAAAAAGGAAAAAACTTGAATTACATACAAAAATTGTCATCGGTTTAATTCTTGGAATTGTTTTCGGAAGTATATTTTCATTAAGCACGACAAAACTGGAAATTGTCTCAGGCGGAGGTGAGAAAGAAATTAAAGACTGGCAGGAGATTATTTATTTTAAAAAAGACAGTGTTGTAAAATCATTTGATGCAAATTCACAGATTGGAATTATAAAATATTTTAAAAACTCAAAAGATAAAAAAGATTTATTAGTTGAAGTAAAGTATCCTTCCGGAAATTCGGAAAAATTTGAAGCAATAACTTCAATAGAAAAAGTAAAAACAATCGGAATGGCTTTGAAACCGATTGGAGATATATTTATCAGATTACTAAATATGATAGCCGTTCCTCTTGTACTTGCTTCTTTAATTGTTGGAGCAGCTTCCCTTTCAGACCTTAAACATATAGCTAAAATTGGCGGAAAGACGATTGGATTTTATGCAATAACAGCATTGATAGCAATATCTATGGGGCTTTTACTTGCGAATATAATTCAACCCGGAAGTTTTATGCCACCTGAGACAAAAGACAGATTGCTTGAAACATTTCAGGACGATGCTAAAACACGAATTGACCAAAATGTTTCTTTAAATATTGTGGACTTCCTTGTTAATATAGTACCCAAAAATCCTTTTGCCGCAATTACGGAAGGAAATTTTTTGCAGATTGTTTTATTTGCAATACTTACAGGAATTTTCCTAACACAAATACCGACTGAAAAATCAAAAACAGTAATAAATTTTTTTGACGGGGTATCAGAAACGATGATAAAACTTGTTGAAAAAATAATGCTGATAGCTCCTTATGCAGTATTCACTTTGATAGCAGCAACGGTTGCAGAATTTGGTTTTAATATACTTCAAACTTTACTTTTATATTCCTTAACTGTGATTTTGGGATTAGCATTGATAACTTTTTTTGAATATCCATTATTATTAAAAGCATTTACTAAAATAAAGATAAAAGATTTCTTTAAAACACAGAGACCGGTAATAGCAGTAGCATTTTCAACAAGTTCTTCAGCAGCTACATTACCCGTTACGATGGATGTATGCGAAAAAAAATTAGGAGTTCCCAATAAAATTGCAAGTTTTGTTTTACCTTTGGGAACAACTATTAATATGGATGGAACTGCTTTATATCAGGCAGTGGCGGCAATGTTTATTGCTCAGGTATATGGCTTTGATTTGTCTTTTACACAACAGCTCACTATTGTTTTAACCGCAAGTCTTGCTGCAATAGGTACAGCACCTGTTCCGGGTATTGGACTTATTATGCTTATAATTGTGTTACAATCAATAGGAGTACCGGAAGAAGGTATTGCTTTGATTATTGGAGTTGACCGATTGCTTGATATGTGCCGAACAGTTCCTAATGTTATTGCAGATTCACTTGCTTGTGTTGTGATTGCTAACTCAGAAGGAGAACTGAAAAAAATTGATACGACAGATTTGGCATAGCTGATTGGGTTTAGGTCTTGTTCGAATGGTCGGTATGGATTGGATCAGTATAACGATGAGTTTTTTAAACACAAATTTAAATAATGAGACGAATTACACGAATTATCCTTAATCCACTCCCCAAACCCCTCTCCAAAGAGGGGCTTAAATGATAGTCAAGCTCGCAATTACATAAGGTGAGAATGATGCTATTAAGGCAAGAATGACAAGAAAGTAAAAATGACCAAAATCGGAATTTTTCAAAAAATAAAAATGTTAATTAAAAGTATGAAAAGAATAATATTAATAATTTGCGGATTACTTTTAGGTTGTTCAAAAGGTAACAGTTCGGAGAGTTCCGAGAATAAAATTTTAAATATGAATAACGAACCCATTAATATATCCGACATATCGGTGAAAGATATGAACGGAAAGGATGTTAAACTATCAGATTATAATGGTAAGGTTTTGTTGATAGTAAATGTGGCTTCATATTGCGGATACACAAAGCAATATACCGGGCTGCAGGAAATTTATGAAAAGTATAATCCACAGGGATTTGAAATTTTAGCATTCCCGTGCAATGATTTTGGTGATCAGGAACCCGGAACAAATGATGAGATAAGGACATTCTGTGAAACGAAATATAAAACAACTTTTCCTATGTTTGATAAGGTGAGTATATTAGGTGATGGGAAGAGTGAATTATATTCTAAGATGATAAGTTATGAACCTTCGGGTGATGTATCTTGGAATTTTGAAAAGTTTGTTATTGATAAAAACGGAAATGTAGTCGGAAGATTTAAGAGTAAGATTACACCACAGGATGAAATGATTACCGGATTGATAGAGAAGGAATTGGTGAAGTAAGGTTGATTTTGTTTTGGTGGTTGGTTACCTGTCATTCTGAAGGAGCGAAGCGACTGAAGAATCCCTTGAATAGAATACTCAAGAGATCCTTCACTACGTTCAGGATGACATAGGCTACTTGTCATTCTGAAGGAGCGAAGCGACTGAAGAATCCCGTTATTAGAGTATTACTCAAGAGATCCTTCACTACGTTCAGGATGACATAGGTGGTTATTATCAAGTGATTCTTCTCCCGATAAATCGGTATCAGAATAACATAGGTCTTAACTCTCTCCCAATCCCATAAACAAACACAACACTTTACTTTAATATAACCAACTTCTGTGTTGAAGTTTCAATTTTAGAATCTCCTTCTATTATCATCTTATACAAATAAACCCCGTTGGCAATATTATCACCATCGTTATCCCTTCCATCCCATTCAATTTGATTATATCCAATTTTTGCATCGGCAATAACATCCTTAATCAATCTTCCCGCTACTGTATATATCTTAATAGTACATTTTCTTGGATTAATACCACCTTGCAGATTAAACATAAAAGCAGTTTGAGTTGTCATCGGGTTTGGATAATTTGCAAGTTCAAGAATTTTCAAATCATCATTAACAATGAGGTTATGACGAACCGTATCAGCCAGATTATCCGATTTATCTCTCGCAATATATTCAAACCTGTAAGTCCCGTTTGGCAACTGTGGTTTATAAATCACCTTTGCAAGCAATCTGAAATCATCAGGAATAATAAATTGCAGTTCGGGATTTGGCTGAGAGTTAATATAATAAGGAACGAAAACTCCATTTAGTTTAATACGAAGCACATTTGTATCAACATCCGTAACAACCAATCTTGAATCATCAAAAAAATCAGCAACAATTTCAGGGTTTGAAGTAATATAATCTCCGCTTTGAACGGCTTGCCCATTATAAGTTACTTCAAGTTTTGGTTTTAAAGAATCACCTGTTATATATAAAGTTGTGAATGCAATATTATTATAAGTGAAAAGTTCATTTTGAGAAGGTTTTAGTTTCGTTTCAAAATATATTAATATCGAATCTGCAAACTGAGAAGTATTTATCGTAAGTGAAGAAGAATAATTAGAGTCAGGTTTGACAACAGTATTTAATGTATCAATTCTTAGATTATAAATTCCTCCACGATACTGTGCATACCATCTGTTAATAATTCCATACGCATTTGAAAAACCAACATTTTTATAATTTATACCAACAGAAACAGTATCACCTTGCTGAACGGATGAATCCGAAAGTGTCATTGAATAGTTATCCGGAATAAGTTCCGCAGGAGGAACATAAGATACATTAATGCCTATTAAAGTAGAAGACTGTAAACCCGAAAGAGTATCAATCACAACATTGGAAACAAGCCGAATTCCCGGATAAGTAATCGGGTTAACACCGGCAAGATTATAAAAATTATTCGTATTAATTCCCTGTTGCAATATTGAAGGTAAATTATTTTGGTTTATTCCAAATAAATCAAATGTTATAGGTGAACCCGGCAATAAAATTTGCGACCAGCTAAAAGAATTCCAAGATGCTGATGGGATTAAATTTGTTGTAACACTTCCCCTTGTTGCAACAAATACGGGATCATACTCAGCCGTTGACTCAAGCCATTCACCGAAATTCCAATAATTATAATTTTCAGAAGTTTGAGCCGGAGTTGCATTAAGCCAACCTATAAAAGCCCAAGTGTCAAACCATCCGAGATGTTCAAGTGAATCGGCATAGATACTTCCAAATTGTCGGAATTTTTGTTTTGTCGCAGCATTAAACGGTTTACCAAGCGGTTGAAAAGTAGAAGGATCCCATACAATAGCGCAAGAAAGTGCGAGCAAATATGATGTTGAATCGAATGTATTTAAGAATGCAAGAACTGAATCTGAGCTGTTATCAGTATTCATAATTACCCGTTTATATTCCAATATTCTTCCGTCAAGTTTTCTTACTTTTAAAAGTCTTGCACCGCCAATCTCACCACCATCTATAAAAATTTGCTGATCATTAACTATGAAGTAAGAAGCATTTTCCGCTTCATTACCTTTTGACCTTACAAAAAATTTACCGTTATAATTCCCAAGTTTAAATCCGCCGTTAATATATTCAAGGTTATTAATCTCCGATGGTTCAAACTGCGTTAATTCTTTTTTGTAAATATTTACATTTGAATCAGCCGGATTCAATACAACATCCTGTGTATAAATTAATTTTCTGACTTCAGACCAACCGGAACTGTCATTATTTACAACGGCATTCATTCTCCAATAATAAATTTTATTATTGGAAACTGAAGGTAAACTTACTTTAAATTTTGTTTCAACTCCGGATGGATCGTTTCTAAAAAATATTTGCCTTGCCGGAGAATTGAAGTTAATATTTGTATCAATTTGAAAAATTACTTTTATATTATTTGTTAAATAATTTACTGTAGGATTTAGTCCTGAAAATGTAATTGAATCAGAATTAATTGCCTGATTATTAACCGGCTTTAAAGGTACATATGAAATATTTTTTACCGGAATGCTTATATCAATTACATTATTTACGAATGATTCTCGTGGATACCAGTCATCCGGATCAAGCACTACTCTCATATTATAATTGCCGAGTGAATCGAGTGAAAATTTGTAATTATAATTTCCTTTGTATCCGAGATTTCTAACAACGGTATCTTTTAATTTATGCGACATTCCGTTTTTGAACAAATTAAATCTTATCTTCAAAGAATCTGCATTTGTTCCAAAGTTGCTCGGTAATATATTTAAATTTATTTCTTCATTTAAAGTCGGGTAGTTATTTGACAATGTATAATCAGAAAGTGAAATATCAAATTCCGGATATGAAGGCATAACAAGCTTGACCGCAGGATCACCATATAGCGAATAACTATTAATAGTATTTCTCGATGAAAAATTATTTGAGTCAGAACTCATAATTCGGGAAGCATTAGAAACAATTTTGCCAATGAATCTTATAGAATCTCGTGCAAAACCTCTTAACATATAATCATTCAATTGATTTCCCTGCCCTGCAAATGACCAACCGGTTGAACCCACAAAACCTATGGCAAGTTTATTTGGAAGATAGACAAATTTTTCTCCAAAACTTCTAAGGTTTGGTTCCATCCTTCCGGTAAAACAAGTCATACTGAAAACGAGTGGAAGTTTATCACCGTTATTAATTGTAGAAGGGTCTTCAAGTCCAATTTCCCAATCCTGAGATGCAGCGTGTCCTATAAAATTTAATATCAACGCACCTTTATCAAAAGACTTTTTTATGGAATCTTTGTAATTAAAAGTTACAAAGCCGGAAGAATCATTCCTATAAACCCGTTCAGGATTTCCTTTTATGGGATTTGATGTTACATAAGAATTTATGAAAGCATTAGATTGATTTTGAAATGAAAGCTGTTCATTTCGGTTTTTACCGCCGGAGATAAAAAGAAATGATTTCCACCATGCAGATGGAGACTGAGCTTCGTATTGAATTATTTTATTAACCATATCCTGTGCTTCGGAAGGTGTATAAGCCGGTAGTCTTCCGATTGCAACCTGATGGTAATAAGTGAATGAACCGAGATTAAAATTTGCGAAATATCCGTCTGATGGCGGATTGCCATAAGTCGGTACAAAATTTTGGAAAAACAAACTTGCGGGATCATTTTTCTTAGGGTCGAGAGAACCCCTGCCAAACAAATTTACATATTGCAGTTTCGGAGTAGCCCAAGTGTCATAAGCATTTTTAATAAATAATCTGACCGCAAGCGGATTTTCAATTCCATAGTTAAACACATCATATATATCTTCTATTTCCGCTTTGAATACTCTGAAATTATTGAATGATTCCCGATATGATGCAAGTTGGTTTACTGATGATTCAAAAAGTTTATTGTAAACTATCATATAATCAACACCCGTTGAGTTCGTAACTAAATTTGGAACAATCCTTTGTTTTATTCGGGCAGGTTTTTTTAAAGTGTTTGTATTATATATCTCAAATGATGAATTTGAATTTCCGGAAAATATCAAAGTATCTGATGAAAAAGTATTATTCTGAATTTTTCTGAAATTTATGACATCATAAATATAAACAGGATTTGAAACATTTGATGAAGAAATTTTAAATTGCCGTAAAGTTGAATCAGTTCCTGTAAGTTTAAAAGAGAAATGATTATTTAATAAACTAAAACCGGAGTTGTAGGTAATTTTATAATAATTAAAATTCATATAAACTTCCTGAGCATTGCTGACATTTATATATCTGATATTGATTACATTATTTCCATTATTGATTAATAAATTTGATGGAAATGAAATAACAGTATCAATTCTTGTATAGTCATTTGCTTCTACAGTGTCAATTATAGTTGAATTAATTTTTATTTCAAGTTTGTGTTCAAACGGGAAATTTTGAATAATCGAATTTGGGTATGCATTCACATGAAAAAAAGCATTTCCCGAAAAGCTAATATTATTAATATTAAAATTATCTTCTACTAATGGATTTGCCTGTGAAGATAAATTTTTCCAGAACCAACCCTCCCCAACTGCAAGTTCTGTATTAAAATATCTGTAATCCGAATTCGGATTAGTTGTTTCGCCAAGATAATATTTGTTATCCTGTTCGCGATGTATAGATTTTGAAATAAAATTTTGCGGAAAAACAGATGAAGAAGAACCAGAGAATATAGTATATCGAATCCCCGGAGAACCACCCCAATCTATAAAGTAAGAGGATGTATCTGAATATAAATTGTAATATTCATCCACTGTATAAGCAATCGTATTAGTAAATCCGTTACGGTATGGAGTTAAACCACCGGCGTTTCTCACACCATAAAAATCAAAAAAATCATTCTCATTAAATACTCCGTCATCTTCACCTTGAAAGTAAACAGGAACTTGATTTCCTTTAAAAATCAGTTTAACAGTTCTGGGGTCTATGGTTGAAGGATTAATACCTGAATTTAAAAAATCATTTCTGTCAATACGATACATTCCATCTTCAGTGATGTATAGCTTGATATAAGTTTTTCCGGGAGTTATCCAATTAAAATTTTGGGCACTAAGAAGACTCGGGGTTATGAATAAAAAAAGTAAAATTATTTTTTTAAACACCATTGAATTTTTGTTTTAAAATTCTGAATATGAACAAAGGGTTACCAATTATATATCTTTTGAAATAAACTGCAGGTTTGGATAAATATCTAACGAGCCATTCAAGACCTAATTTTCTTAAAAATTCCGGACCACGAACTTTAGTTCCTGAGAATATCCTTATCCCTTCACCAACACAAATTATTATTTTATAATTTAGTTTTGATAAATTTTCATAGACCCATTTTTCCTGTAAAGGAGCACCTAAACCAATCAACAATATATCTGGTGCAAAGGAATTTATGCTTTCAATTACAGAACCGGTATCAAAGTCAAAACCTGCCTTGACCTGTAAGTTATTAATTTCAGAAGATTCTCTCAATACTTTATTTAAGGTCTCTTGAGTATCCCCAAAAATGAACAATTTTAAGTTTTTTTCAGAAATCAATTTTTTAAGTTGAATATAAAAATCAGAACCGGTAATTCTTTCCTTAAATCCGTTTTTTCCATATAGAATTTTTGATGCGAAATAAACACCTATTCCATCAGGGTGCACAAGGTTAAATGCAGTGTAATATTTTAATAAATCCGGTTTTTGATAAGTTAAATTTAAAGTATGAGTATTAGCGTAAGTTAAAACAAGCGTTTCATTTGAATTTAATTTATCTGATACGGATTTTAATAAATCAATATAATTAACATTATCAATATTTAATCCGAGAATATTCAATTTTTGTTATTTGTCAGATTTTTGTAAATATTAATTATTGCCGGAATGGATTTTTTTTCTGTGTAAGATGACGATACATCATTATTAAGATTTTCGGATAGTGAAACAGCAACTTGCTTGTTATTTTTTATGAAGTTAATTTTTTCTGCAAGTTCGATGTAATTTTGTTTTTCAAAAAGAAAACCGTTAATACCGTCAACAATAAGTTCAGCTATACCGTCTGTATTTGCACCAATGAATGGTTTTTTATAAGCCCCTGCGAGTAGCATAAAGAGCGGGAAAGGATCACGGACTGATGGTAACACACACAAATCTGCCTGATTAAAAAATTCAGATCTGTCATATTTTGGTTTTATAAATTCAACATTTAGATTGTTTTCTTCTGCGAACGATTTTAGGTTTGCTTCTTCTTCACCTGTGCCAACGAGAATTAATTTTATTGAACAGTCTTTTAATTGGTTTATAGCTTTTAGCAGAGTTATAAAATCTTTTTCAAAATGAAATCTTCCATCTGCGTAGATTGTGAAATTTTCAGATTGAGTTTTATCGGAAATTCTTATTTCATCAGTTGAAACAAAAGGATGAATAACGGTAACATTTTTATCAGGTCGTTTATATTCATTCAAGAGAATATTTCTTAATCCTTTACTTACACAAATGAGAGCATCAGAACGATATTCAAGAAAATATTTTTTATTTACGATAGATAAAACTGTCATAGCAGATTTAAAATTTTTATTTTTGGATTGTGCAAGTAAAGTAATCAGTTCAGTAAATCGGTGAAAGTTATGAATTATATCAATTGAAAAATCAGATTGAATTTTATTTATCAGGTTAACATTTCTGAAAATAGCGAATGGATTTTTTGAAGAAATATCAGATTTAAAAATTTTAATATTTAAAGAATCAGGTATTGTCGTGTCTGAATCGGAATCTGTTAATAGTAAACACTCAATATTGAAAGCCGGAAGATGTTTCAGCAAAAGATAAGTATAATAACTCCTGCCATCAGTCATAGAAAGCGAAGGAGAGATAAAGAGAATTTTCAAAGTTTTGAGTTTTTAAAAAGATATTTACATATTAAATTAATATTAAAATTAAAACAAGGAAATCCTTTAAATACAAAAACGATGGCAAAAAATAATCCGGTTGTTTATTTCGAGATACCCATAAATGATATGGAGAGGGCAACAATTTTTTATAAAGAAATATTTGGGTATGAATTTGAAATTGCAGAAATTCACGGAAACCAAATGGCATTTTTCCCTTTTGGTGAAGGTATGCCGGGAGCAAGCGGTGCATTGGCAAAAGGAGAAATTTATAAACCAACAAAAGATGGGGTTGTTGTTTATTTAGGTTGTGATAATATTGATGATGTTTTAGAAAAAATTACTTCCCGTAAAGGAGTAATACTTTTTCCCAAAACAGAAGTAGAGAATACGGGATTCGTTGCCGAAATCGAAGACTCCGAAGGCAACCGGATAGCTTTGTTTGAGAAGTTGAGGGAGTCTTGAATTTTTGTGAAACTACAGAATAAATAAACCTATCAAATTTAATGGGAAAATTAAATACATATGTAAGTAATTATCTTGATGAAGTTAGAGGTGAAGTGAATAAGTTGGTTAATCCTGATGATAATACCAAAGTGGATATACCGCATTTTGATTTGCTGAAAAAATCAAGTGAATCAATTGAAGGCAGTAAAATAATAAAGGATAAAATGTTCGTTATTCAAACGATGCTCGGAAGGGCGGGATGCGTTGGTATGAATACGATTGATAAAAATTATAAAATAAATTTTCCTTTTGACCATCATTTGCATTTGGATATGGGTCCGGAATGGTACTGGATAGGAATGCACAGCGATATTATAAATCAAAAAGGGGAAAAAGGAAGAATTTCTGCTTTAATAGTTATGAAAAGAAACAGATGTGTCGGAACAGGAATACAGAAAGAAGCCGGCTGGACAAACGAAGAAGTGAATTTGGTAAATAATCTCGCAACTGTAACTGTTGATTTTGGTGTCGGTAATAAAAAATATTACAGGAGGAATAAAAATTCAAAGTGGTTGCTATCCGGAGAAGATAAAGATGATGATGTAAAGTTCAGCAAGTATGGCGATAATTTTTTATATAAATGTGGAGATGATATTTTTTCGGGAAGTGAAAATGTTTTACCTTTGAATGTAATTGTTGATGATGGGGATAATATGAAAATAAATATTACTTTGAAACATCAGGTTAATTTTAAAGTTGATGATTCTTTTTTTCTTCAGGGAATTCCGAGTTTGCATATTGGCGGAAGCGGAGGGACAGGTTTAACTCCGATACCAACACCGGGAATTTATTACAGTTGGCCTCAACTATTGGTTACAGGAGAGATAAATGTTGGTGGTGAATCATATAAAATTGACAACGGACTTGCATGGATGGACCATCAGCTTATGATGACAAGTTTGGAAAATGCCGACAGAAAAATAAATCCTATTCCTTTTGTGGAAGATTTCAAACCATACAACGGATGGACTTGGCAGTATTTTAATTTAAAAAACGGTGATGCATTTACCGGTTCTTCATTTATGACAGGTGAGATGACTGATAAGATGATTTTTCCTTACGGTTATTATATAAAAAATGATTCGGGAAAATGGAAAGCACATTATATAACCGGAAGTTTATTGCAAATGTATGAAAAAGAATTTCCGGAATTCACAGAAAAACCTGATAGCAAAAAAGTTACCTTACCTATTATAAGATCATTTGATAAACTTAAAAGTTTATTCGGAAAACCATTGACAGGTGTTGGAGTACCTTGGAATGATGACGGTACTTTTAATGAAACCAACTGGGCATTGACAGCTGAGATTCCCGCTGATTTTTTTGATTTAACAGGTGAATTTGCTGATGGAGTGGGTTATCTTGAATATGTTGGTTTTCAAAAAGTTGAAGATTTTGAAAAAATATGTCTTGATATACTAAATAATGATAAACTGCCGATTTAAATAATGAATAATATAAAAATTTCTAACCCTGCTTTTGATTATGACGAAGGCGGAAAAAAATATTCAAAAATAAGAAGAACAGATAAGCGAATTGCAAAACTTATTTTTGAGGTGTTTGAGAATAAAGGAACGGTTTTAAATATTGGGGCAGGTGCCGGCTCTTACGAACCTGAGGACAGATATGTTATCTCAGTCGAGCCATCAAAGGAAATGAGAGAACAGAGATTAGAATCCGGAAAAAATCCTGCGGTCAATGCCAAATCTGACAATTTACCTTTTGATGATAACTCATTTAATTATTCAACAGCTTTTCTAACAATACACCACTGGATAGATTTAAGAAAAGGTCTTGAAGAAATGAAAAGGGTATCGAAAGATAAAATTATTATAATGACATATGATCCTGCTAAGTTGGAATTATTTTGGAATGTTGAATATTTTAGAGAATTGATAGAAGTGGAAAGGGCAAGATATCCCTCAATAGAAATAATTAAAGAAATTTTAAATCTAAAATGTGAAGAAAAACCGATTCCAATTCCCTTTGATTGTGAAGATGGATTTCAGGAAGCTTTTTACGGAAGGCCGGAAAAATTTCTTGATAAAGAAGTAAGAATGTCACAATCAGCGTGGGGATTTCTTTCAGAAGAAAAAGAAATGGAATTAGTAGAAAGATTAAGAATAGAACTTGATAATGGTGAGTGGGACAGAAAATATGGGCATTACAGAGATGAGAAGTTTTTCAACGGAGCTTTAAGATTATTAGTCTTCAGGAAATAATTAATATTCAAGCAATTCTTTCAGCAATTTATTGTATTTAGCCGTGCCTTTCAATTTTGATTTTAGTATTAATTTAATTCTTGACGAACGAAGTTTTACAAAAAGAGATTGTGGCAGAAAAGTTAAAACCCAAAAGAAAATATTTTTAAAATCAGGTTTTTTCAGTAGGTGAGCTCTCGCATCTGATTTATTTCCATAAAATAAATAAACTTTAGCTTTCAAAGTAGGATTATTGTTTACATTTTCATCTGATAAAAGCATCTCAAGAGTTTTAGATGAATCCGGATTATGCGAAAGAGAAGATTTATGAAATCTTTTAAATCCGAGATAATCAGATAAATTATGAAAAGTGCATTTATCTTTTAACCGAAACCATAATTCAAAATCTTCATTTACTATATAAGACTCATCATATCCACCATAAGAAAGTATTTTATCCTTATTAAATAAAACTGTTGTATGATTTATTGGATTATGGAGATATATATTTTTTTTAATTTCCGTATCAGACAGAGGTGGATTCCAAAAAAACATAACTTTATTATTTTTAAAATAAATAACTGCGGATGATAGCACATCAGTCTGAGGGTTCTCTTTCAAATATTTAACAGAATTTTCAAGCCAGTGTGATAAATTTAAATCATCGGAATCTATTCTTGCGATATATTCACCTGTCGCATTTTTTAATCCGTAGTTTAAAGTTGCGGCAAGTCCGGAGTGGGTATTTTTAAAATATTTGATTCGTGAGTCATTAATTTTTTTTATTATTTTTTCTGAGTTATCAGTGCTGCCATCATCAATTATAAGAAACTCATAATCTTGATAAGTTTGATTTAATACTGACCTTATAGAAGTTTCCAAATATTTTTCAGAATTATATACCGGCATTAAAACAGAGATTTTCATAAGAGCGAAGAGTATAATTTAAAATGCTTTTCAATCATTTCATCAAAAGAATAATCACGGGAAACTCGTTTGTGATAATTTTCAGCTAAAGAAATATAAGAATTAATATTATTTATTATGTTAGATAATAAATTGACATTCTCTTGAAAATCATATGTATTAATTATTATTCCATCTTTTTTGTTTTCAAAATTTTCTGAAAGCCCGAGGAAGTCTGATGTTAAAATTAAATTTGAACACATACCTGCCTGAAGAAGCGAAATCGGGAATCCTTCGTTAGCAGAAACTGAAGGATAAATATATATAGCAGATGTATCTAAAATAGAAATAAAATCAGATACGATTCCCAAATATTTTACATTCCCCCCAAGAGTTTTATTTAGCTCAAGAAGATAATCCTTTTGTTCACCATCCCCTGCAAGAAAAAATTCTACATCTTTAAAATCCCGGAATTGATTTGCAAGCCGAATATAAAACTCGATATTTTTTTCTTTTACAAATCTTGAAGAAGAAAATATTTTGACAGGACGTATAAACTTAGTTTCATCAAAGGGTAAATATTTCAATCCGTGTTTTATAAGCACGGCATTATTTTTATTATACCTTGCATAAGAATGTTCGTTAGTCAATATAATTTTATCAGCATTAAATTCTTTTAGAAGTCCCGGCTTTGAAAGTAAGCCATGATTAGTCTGAATTGTTTTTACCTTTGATAAAAATGATGCATACTTAGCAATATTAGCAGAATAGTGTGAATGAGAATTAATTATATCAATTTTGTTTGCAGTTACAAAATCAGCAAGAAATTTAATTGCTTTTAAAAAGTTAGTAGTGGAGCGGTTTGAGTGATATAACAAGTGAGATTCAAATATTTCGCCATTGTTAACACTATTACGAATCTTTCCCATCAGTATCATATTTTCGCAGTTATATTTTTTGAGACCTTCTGATAAATCAGTAACATGAACCGATACACCATCGTCAATACCGAATTCATCTGTAATGTTCAGTACTTTCATAATTCTTTTGAATTATATATTTTAAAATACCTGTTGATAACGCTGTCCCAGTTTAATTCCGAATAAATATTCATTGCATAAGAAGACATTTTATTTTTTAATGTTTTATCAGTAGATATTTTTTGAAGAACTGATTTTAATTCCGATTTATCGAAATTATTTATAATAAATCCATTTTCTACGTTCGTAATGTAATCTCTAATACCCGTATGCTCGGAAACTATCGGAATTAAACCTGAGCACATAGCCTCAGCAGTGAAAAGTGAAAATGTATCATACTCAGACAAACATACTATAACATCTTTATTTTTTAGAAATTCTCTGTAAGAACTATAATCATTTTTGCCAAGAATTATAGATTTATGATTTAAAACTATTATATTTTTGCTGTCTGATAAAACGGATAAAAAATCATTAAAGTCATTTTCATTTAGAACGCTTATTAAAGTTGAAATACCTTTTAATCTTGACGGGTGATACTCAAATGTAACAATTTCCAATATATCAGAATGAGATATTGATACTTCCCTACCATAAAAGTTTTTATCAACTCCGGGAGGAATAATGTAAAATTTTTTATTTAAAAATTTATATTCTTTTAATGTCAACTGTTCGAGAAATTCGGAAACAAAAACTATACAATCAGAACTTTTGAGTATATATTTTTCAGAAAATTTATTTTTAAGTTTTAAACTGAAAGAAGGATTGTTATATAATCTATCTTCATATCTGATAAGACCATGAGAAGTATATATTAATTTTGTCTTGAAGAATTTCGATGCAAAACAAGCAATAACTGCATTTCGTTCATAATTTAAAATATGAATTACATCAGGTTTAAATTTAAGTATAAAAAAGAACAACCTGAACAGACCAAGTCGGGTTATGTTTTTATTTATAATCGAGTAACCAAAAAGTTTTTGAAAGATTGAATATTCTTTTCCGTTGTAGAAATAATCTGCAAAGTGAACATTAGTTTTTTCAGAGAGATTATTTAACATACCTTTTGCAAATCTTTCAGGACCGGTAAGAGATTTGGTGTCATTATATCTGCCGATTAATAATACTTTCAAATTAATTTTTATTAATTAATTTTGCCAATCCAAGTTTATGTTTCAGAAAATTTTTGAAATTATATAATGGTGGAAGTTTTTCATTCAATTTTATTTCCGAGTTTGAAATTAATACAACCGCATATTTTCTGAAAATATTATCATCAAATACTTTTATTATTTTATAGGGGTAAGTTTTAAAATCAGAAATCGTCCATATACTCTTATGCTCTTCATAGGGGTTTTCATTTCCTGACTGTTCCCAGTTGTCACCTAAGGGGATATTAATCAATATATATTTTGATTTAGAAAGTGCGGTATTTATAAGCTCTATACCTTGTCGTTTTTCAAAATGCTCAATCACATCTCCAAAAATAATTAAATCATAATTCTCATCAATCTTAGGAATATAAGCCAGTGCATCCGCGATAATAATATTATTGTAAAAATAATTATGATATTCTTTTATGTATGCAGGGAATATTTCCAATCCGTCAATATTGATTTTCCATTCCGGTTTTGAATTCCCTGACAAACTCACACCTTCCCAAAGTTCGAGAAATTCTCTGAGAAGAATTCCCCATCTTCCAAATCCAACCCCAACATCAAGAATTGATTGAGGTTTAATTTTTCTTATAAGGTCTATATTATATGAAATATTTTGCCAGTTTGATGTAGGCATTAGAATATAATTTTTCTTAAAATGAAAGCACCTGCCATAAAGATAAAATATTCAGTTATTACAGAAATTACTGCTGCAGCAACAATTCCAAAATAAGGAATAAATATAAGATTTAAAATTACATTTATTAAAAGGGCTGTTAATGCAATATACATATTGGATTTAAACATCCCCATACTGTTAAGCACTATCCCTGTCAGATTGTTGAGACTTAGTCCGAGAATAGCAAAAGACAAAACCTGCATTACATAACCCGCTGCTGAATATTTACCGGAATATAGAATTGCAATTATGAAATCACTAAAGAAATATAATAAAACGGATATAACAATTGAGATTACAACTAAAGATTTAAAATACTTTGCAAACAATAATTTTATTTCAGAATTTAATTCGTTTATTTTTGAAAATTTGCTAAACGCAGCAACGAAGATGAAAGAGAAAACCAGTGTGGATGAGCGATAAAGTCCGTATGCGATACCATAGTCAGCAGTTTCGGAAAAACCTGTTAACTTTGAGATAAGTATGATATCAATTTTATCATAAAGGAAATTAAAAAGAATAGCCAAAGATAATGGCAGAGAAACTGCAAGTAAAGAAAACATAAGTTTAATATTTACGAATGAGAATTTTTTGATATTCGAAATCAGAATTTTAACATAAGGATATAAAAAAATTAACTGAAGAACATAACCTATAAGTATTATGATTAAACTTGTATATAAATCAAACTGATAAAAATAAAGAAGTAATGTAATAAAAATGAGAATGGCGAATTTGAATACAAGCTGAGAAAAAAATATTTCTTTGAATTTAAATTTCGCACTAAACACTCTGACAAATAAATTCAAAATACTGAATAAAAAAACAAGAATTATGATTATTAAATTATATTCTATGGGAAATGACGGATAAATTACAGAAAAAAGAATGTAACTTAATAAAAAATATACCGGGAAGGAATAGACAATCAAAGAGAATGAAGTATTGGCAATACTAATAATATTTTCATTTTCTTCGGATATGTTTTTTTGCAGTAAAACGGGAATCCCAAAATCAAAAAATAGAATTATAATATTTGCGAGTGCAAATGCAGATATGAGTTCACCGTAAAATTCCGGAGTTAAATTGCGGGCAAAGATTAAAAAAATTAAAAAAAAAACAGTCTGTCAGTTATATTCAGAAAAAGTAAATACTTACTTTCCGAAAAAATACCATAGATGTTTTTAATTGTGTCTTTCAATTTTTAAAGTGTAATATTCAGAGACCCTCTAAAATAGAAATCTTTAAGTTTTCTTGATATGTAAATATAATCAGACAATAAATATTTTGCTTCAAGATTTAAATAAATTTGTTTGACCGGTTCGTAATTAACTGCTATACGGAAATTATTATAATTGATTCGATACCCTTGCAGAAAATTATTTTTAAACTGATTTTTTGAATCACCCTCACCGAAATTTATATCACCACCATAATTTATTACTATTCTGTAAGTAGCCGAATCAACAATAATTCCTGCTCCGTGCCTTATGTGGTTATAACCTATAATCATATCAAACCCCTTCGCAATTTGATATTTCAAATTCAAAGAAATTTCATCTGAGTTTGGACTTACTTTATGACCGAGAGGAAGACTCCAGTTAGTGTAAGTACTTTTATTTGAACGGTGAGAATAAACAAAAGGGTCTAACCTTGTATATTCAGTTATGAAGGCAAGTTTATTAAGTCCAAAAGCATTATTCCAAAAAACTCCTAATTGAAATGCGAATTTATTATCATTATAAGAACGGTCATTTTTTGTAATCGTTTTAAGATTTAAATCATCAATTAAAAGTGTGCCTTGTAATGCAAGATTTTTAACAGGTAAGTATTCAAAATCAAATCCGAGATTTGCATTATTCCTTGTTGTGTTATCTCCTGAATTTAAATCAGCAGATGTTAAAAAACTTAATGGATTCAGATAAGTAACTGAAAAGGCAGTTTGTGTCGAAACTACACTTTCAAAAATTCCGAGTTTGAAAGTTTTAAATAAATTTAGATTTAATCGGTGTGAGGCAATTATTTTATTAGGAATATCTCTACCTAATGAATCACCCTTTAGTGAGCCAAAGGTGAAAGAGTAAGATAATTTATCGTAATTCAAACTCAGGTTAATCTGATCAAACGGAACTGTATTGCTTGAATAATACATTTTATCATTATATCCAAACCCTTGATTTATCTGCTCTCTGCCAATCCATACAGAAATCCAGTCATCCGGAGCAGAATACCGAAGATATCCCTCAAATGAATCAAAATTAGATTTATCAATTCTAAATTTCAAACTTGACCAAAGTTTATAATCAGTATAAGTTGCAAAATTTACATCGTTAGAATCACCTGAAAGTTTTGCTCCGTTTGAAATTCTCAGATAGTATCCGAGTGTATTTCGGAGAGTTCCTCTTATTTTTAAACCGAGATCAAATAAAGAAATTTTTCTGTTACCAAGAGAATCACCATTTCCAATTCTTTCTGATATGCCAATATTTCCGTTTAAAAAAAGTGAATTAAGCGAGTCATAAGAATAATATAAATATTTATTTTTATTTTTATCAAACAGCCCGGTCAATCCGTTATTTGCTAAACTTACAGCATCCGGATTCCTTTTCAGTTCAAAGCTGTAATCAACTAAATATCCATTAAGAATGCTTCTATCTTCAGAAGAAATTGAATTTGAGTTATTAATTTGGTTTAGAAATCCTGCTACTTGTTTTCGGGAGAGCGGTAGCAACGAAGAATTATAATCAGGTATTACCTGTTCAACCTGCATTCGTTTAAGAAAGAAATATACATCATCATCTACAGGTGTAAGTTCTTGCTGTGAGAAAATCGCAGATGCAGAAATAAAAAAAACTAATAATAAAATTACAGGTTTTTTTATGTTCATTTTTTAAATTTTATATCCTGCTGATTTAGCATCGTTATAAAACATTTTTACGGTATCAAGAGAAAATTCATTTAAATCTTTTCCAAGAGTTGGAAGTTTTTTAAGAATATCATTTGTAACAGTTATAATATCACAACCCATTTCATCTGCCTGAATAATATTAAGCAATTCACGAGGACTTGCCCAGATTAGTTCAATGTTTTTATATTGATTTAAAATACTTACAACTTCTTTCATTAATGGAACGGGGTCGATTCCGGCATCGGCTATTCTACCTGCGAACACTGAAATATATGATCCGGGACCATCTTTGAGAGCAGGGATAATGTGATTTACCTGTTCAAGAGTCATTAACGCTGTTACATTTAACTTTACATTATTATCCGATAATTTTTTACATAAGTCAAAACTTGATTCCCCTTTAGTATTTGTTATGGGAATTTTTACATAAACATTACTTCCCCAAGATGCAATTTCCAATGCCTGCTTTTCCATTTCATCAAAATCATCTGAGAAAACCTCAAGCGATAACGGTTTATCTTTAATAACAGAAAGTATATCTTTTGAAAACGCTTTATAGTCTGTGATACCTGCTTTTTTCATAAGCGTAGGATTTGTTGTGAGACCTGAAATTAATTCATCATTATACATTTCAATCATACCTGCTTTTTCAGCACCGTCAGCAAATATTTTTACTTTAAAATTGTAAGTTTTATTCATTATTTAATTATTAATTATTTTATGGATTCCCATTTTGTTTTGTTAATCTGTAAATCAGGATGAGAAACAAAAAGATGCCAAACAAGTGCCTGAAAACCTTCTGTGTGTGGTGTGATTCTTGAATCATCAACAACAGGAATAATTACCGCAGCATCTGCCATTATACCTGTATAACCTCCGTCTTTCCCGACTACACCTACAACTTTTGCTCCAATTTCCTTTGCATATTTAATGACATTTACAAGATTCATACTTACATTTTTTTCTTCACTGCCACCACCGACAGAAAAAACAAGCACTGCATCATTGGAATTGAAGTTTGAACCAATCATCCAGTTAATATAAGACACATCCCAACCCTCATCATTAACTCTCGCTGTGAGTTCCGAAACATTATCAGAAGGAGAGTAGGATTCAAGTCCGCAAATTTTTCTGAAATCACAACAGGCATGTGAAGCATGACCGGCACCTCCACCGGAGCCGATTATAAATAATCTTCCTTTATTATCTCTGGTTGATTTTAAAATTGATACTGCCTTTTCTACGGCATTATCATCAATTTTATTTATGATGTCAATGCTTTCGTTTAAATATTTTTTAGTAAATGACATTTATTATTTTAAAATAGTTAAAAGTTCGTTTAAGTTATTGATTTTAAAGTCAGGAACAGAATTATTTAAAACCGAGTGAGAATTTTCTAAAAATACTGAAGTTAAACCTGAACGTTTTGCTGCTTCGATATCTTTCCACATATCTCCTATCATAAGTGATTCTTCAGGTATTAAATTGTATTTATTAATTAATGTAATAATCATACCCGGATTTGGTTTTTTATCAGGAGAAGAATTTTCAGAATCTGTACAGCATATAATTTCAGTAAATTTATATTCATTTAAAATTAATTTATTAATCTCATTTAAGTCGTTAATGTTCATTAAGTTTCTGCCAACATCAGGCTGATTTGAGACAACAAAAGTTTTGAGATTTAAATTTTTCAAAATCGGAAGAAATTCGAGAAAATCCTGTTTAAATTTAAATTCATTTAAAGAACGAGGCGAAGAAACCAAACCGTTTTCACGGATGACAACTTCATTTATTACACCATCTCTGTCAAAAAACAAATTTTTAAACCGCAATTTTCACAGATTTATTTTCTTTAGAAGATTTGTAAATATTCTCAATGATAACATTTGCCATATACCCGTCAATATGATTTCCGAGAACATCTTTATTTTTCGATATGGCATTCTTAAGTTCTTTCCATTCTTTTTTCCAGCTATAGTCAAACTTTGGATAAGTAATTTTTTTAATTATCGGAACTCCGCCTTCAGGTTTTCTTATGCCAAGCTCGATGCTTTCGTTTCCATAACTGCCACCGAGTCCTTCAATTTTGATGTAACCTTTTTTACCGAATATCTCGAATAAAAATTTATTCTTCCAATTCGTCCAGCTTACATTGAACTGAATATCTACTCCGGATTTTGATTTCATATATACGAATGCATTATCTTCCACTTTCATATTCCAAAATTTTGTATCAACTTTCCCAAATATTTCTTTCATATCGCCGGCAAACCACCTGCATAAATCTATAATGTGAACACCTTGATCAAGCAATTCCCCGCCACCACATAAATCTTTAGATGCTCGCCATTCTTTTTCCATTCCGTTTCTTCCGCCATGGCCATATACTGCACGAATAAACATCACATCACCTATAAGTTTTTTATCTAAATACTCGCGCGCTTTCAACATTGCAGGATGAAATCTATGGTTAAATCCTGTTTTTAGTATCAGTTTATTTTTAGATTTACTGTTTTGTTTTTTGAGAGTATTAAACATTTCTGCAGCTTCCTTTGTATTTCTTCCCAAAGGTTTTTCTGCGATAACGTGAACATTATTCATCAAAGCAAAGTTAACTACTTCTTTAATAAATTTATTTACAACGGCAACTACAACAATATCAGGCTTTGTTTCAAGAATTAATTTTTTATAATCCTGAAAATATTTTGTTTTATAATCCGAAGCAAATTTTTTACCTGTTTTTATATTTACATCACAAGCACCAACTATAATATCATTTTTTTCTATAGCATTTGCTCTTTTTCTGCCGATTAATCCGCAACCAATTATTCCAAGCTTCATATTTTTTTATAAAAATTTTTATTGTCAATTCTTCTAAGCGTTGCAAAATCTTTATCTTCTAATAAAGTTTTTTTGAATTCTTCAGATTGCCAGTCATCCCATGGAGCAGATATGAATTTACCTGTAATACCATCTGAATCGTCAGATAAAAGAAATGCAGTTAAGTCAGCAGCTTTTTCAGGAGGTACACCGCCTGAATCAACTTGTTTCTTTGTATTTTCAAAAAAATTCTTCCCGACTGAGTCAGGATTCTGATTTAATGTTTGATTATGTAATCTCGTTACTACAAATCCAGGAGCAACACAGTTAATATCAAAATTTTCATCAGCAAGCTCAATTGCCAAATTTTCTGTAAATCTTACTATTGCAATCTTGCTTGTCGCATAGGCAGAATAGTTCGCAAAGGGAGTTGCAGCACCTCCTCCGGAATAGTTCACAATTTTTTTTCTTCCTGTGGATTTTAACAAAGGTGCAAATACATTGCACATATAAACCGTTCCTAAAAAGTTTATTTGAATGGCATTTGTGAACTCATCCATATCTACAAGTGTAGTTTTACCCATCGGTCCATAAATTCCTGCATTATTAACTAAACCTGATATTTCAAGTTTTTCATCGTTACACCACTTGGCAAAATTTCTAACCGCATTTAAATCACCAATATCTAATGAATAAGAAAGATTTTTTTCTTTACCAATAGAATTTAATTCTGTTAGTGCATTTTCCAAATCTGTTTTATTCCTTGAAGCGATAATAACTCTTGCACCATCCTGCACACATTTTTTTGCGATTGCAAACCCTATACCGAGCGAGCCACCGGTAATAATGATAGTTTTGTTTTTCAGATTGCTCATATTTTCCTTCCGAGAGTGATAAGTTTAAAACCTATTTTATTGATTTTGTTTTTATCTAAAATATTTTTTGTATCAAACAAATAATTTCCGTTAACCAATTTAAATACTTTTGACCAATCATATTCTTTAAAATCATTCCATTCAGTTAAAATAATCATAATATCAGCACCAACCGCTGCTTCTTCAATTGAGTTACAAATTAAAAAATCGGGTTTTGAAGTCAACTCTGTATAATCTGCTTTTGGGTCAAATGCTTTTACTGTTGCACCTTCAGATGTCATCAGACTAACAATCTCAAGTGGAAGACTCCTACGTAATGTTGAAGTTCCCGGTTTATAAGTTAATCCAAATACTGAAATCGTCTTACCTTTTAAACCGCCAAGAAGTTTATTTATTTTACTGACAATTGATATTTTTCTTTTTGAATTTGAGGAGTGTATAAAAGAAAATAAATCAGCAAATCCCGAACCTTCATTGTTTGCAGATTCCAATACTTTAAGATCTCTTCCGAGTGTGCCGCCTGAGAAACCAATCCCGGGTGCAAGATATGCCTTCATTCCAATTCTATCATCCGATTTTATTCCCTTTACCACATCTGCAATATCAGCTCCTTTTTCCTCACATATCTCTGCAATATTATTTGCGTAAACGATACTCATAGAAAGAAATGAATTAATACCATGTTTTACCATTTCAGAACTTTCAAGATTCATCGAAAGTATGTTATCAGTAATTTCAGAAAACAGTTTAACACATTTTTCTTCCACAGATTTATCAGCAGTGCCAAGTATAATTCTTCCGGGATTCATATAACAATAAATGGCTTCTCCCAATCTTAAATTTTCAGGTGAGTAAGCTATATCAAGAGTTTCATTTTGAGATTTTAATATAGACCTCAGATAAGAGCAATACCCTACCGGGGATTGAGAACTAACAATAAGAATCGAATCATTCTTCATTACACTTTTTACATCATTGACAGATTTTTCAAGAATTGAAGTATCACTGGAATCATCATCTCTGACAGGAGTATCGTATGTTAAAAAAATAAAATCACAATCGCTTAAGTCATTTATCTTATCAGAAAAAGTGAGAGTTCCCGATTCAGAATTTTTCTTAATATTTTCTTCGAGTTCCGGTTCATAAATAGGAGGAATATTTTTCTTAAGATTTTCAATGCGTTTAGAGTCATAATCAAAACCAATAACTTTATGACCGAGTGATGACCAGCATGCAGAAAGAACACTTCCAAGATGCCAAACACCTATAATGCCTATATTTTTTTTCATTAAAGAAATATTATTTTTTAAAATTTAATTTTGAATATTTTTTTTATAAAGCTCAGGAGTATCAATTGCTATCAAATCCTTTTCAATGAATACACCGTAGAGTGAATTTTTATCAGATAGAATTTTAGGGAAAATATCTTTTCCAAAATCCGAGAAACCTTCAGGAATTTCATTTAGAATATTTTTATTAAGATAATAAACACCTGCATTCACCCAATGACTTTTGTTATAGTTGTCACCAGGCTTTTCGATAAAATTTATAATTTTATTATTTTCATCAAATTCCGCCACACCGCTTTGGGCAACGTCTTCACGGTGATGAAATGCGATAACTCCGGAAGGGTTATCAACTGATTTAAATTTTTCCTCCAATAACGATAAATTGCAATTAGAAATATTATCGCCATAAATCACAAAAAAATCAGTTTCAGAAAAATTATTATAAACTATTGAAATATTTTTTACAGCACCGGATGTTCCAAGTAATTCATTTTCAAACGTGTAAAAAATTTTTACACCAAAATCTGTACCATCTTTGAAATATTCGGTAATCTGTTCTGAAAGATGATGAGTGTTTATAAAAATTTCTTTGATGCCATATTTTTTACAAAGCAAAATATTATGTTCGAGGATTGGTTTTCCCTCATATATAATCATAGGTTTTGGAATTTCACCTGTGATATTTTTAAGTCTTTGACCTTTCCCTGCGGCTAAGATAACTGCTCTCAAATCAGTTTATATTTCCTTTGCTGATTTCTTTCTTTATGAAATCTATAGAATTTTTAAGTCCTTCTTCGAGAGAAACTTTTGGTTTCCAACCCAATGAATTTGCGGCTGTTGAATCTGCAAGATTTGCCAATGCTTCACCGGGGAGATCCGGTTTATATTCAGGTTTAATATCAACCTTTGTTAACTTTGAAATTATTTCATAAATTTCATTCACTGAATAATTTATTCCGCTTCCGAGATTATATACATTTCCATTTGTTCTTTCATCTGTCATACATTGAATATGAAAATCATTTATATCATCAACATAAATAAAGTCGCGTCTTTTTTCACCTGTTCCATAAATTATCGGTTTTTCACCTTTTAATAATTTTATTATAAAAGCTGAGAATAATGGTGGGACTGTTCTTCTGTAGTCTTGTCTTGGACCATATACACAAAAATATCTTAATGCAGTTGAGTTTAAATCAAAAAATCTTTTATATGCCTCAGCAAAATACATTCCTGCAAGTTTACTTACTGAATAAAAACTTTGTGGCTTAACTTCTGACTCCGGTGTTGGTAATACATCTGAACCCTCATATAACGCAGAACTTTCCGCATAGATTACTTTTTTGACACCTGCTAATTTACATGCTTCAAAAACATTGGCAGTACCTGTTACATTTATATCTGAAGTTTCGACAGGATTATTCTGACAATCTACTATACTGTTTTTTGCAGCGAAATGAAAAACATAATCTATATTTTTAAATAATGGATAAATATCTTTTGAACGAATATCTATCTTATGAAATTTTACTCCTTCAGGAATTTGTTCTTTAACACCATATGCTAAATTATCAATCCCGAAAACTTCATATCCGCCAACACTCAATAATTTATCGGCAAGGTTGGAACCGATAAAACCGGCAACACCTGTGATGAGTACATTAATCATATATTTACCAGAACCTTTGCACCTTCCCAATCAAATTTAAAATCCATATATTTCAATCCTGAATTTTCCATAGTTTTCCTAAGATGTTTTCTTTTGCCATTTTCCACACAGAAAAGAAAAAATCCGCCACCACCTGCACCCATAATTTTACCACCGATTGCACCGTTTGTCATTGCTAACTCATACCATTTGTCAATGTCGGGGTTTGACATTTTATCTGAAACACTTTTTTTAGTCAGCCAGTGTTCATGCATTAGTTTTCCGAAAGCATCTATATCTTCATCTTTAAGTGCCTCTTTAATTTTATAACCGATACTTTTTATTGTATCCATATAGTCAAGGGCTGTATTCTTTACATTAATTTTTGCAAGTTTAATTTTTTCAGATTGTTCACCGAGTATAGAATTAGCATCTCGCTCAAGTCCGGTATAAAACATTAGCAATCTGTTTTCCAATTCATATATAACTTCAGTATCAAGGTTTAACGGAGTTACTTTAACATTACCGAGACGATCAATATCAAGCTGTATAAGTCCTCCGTATGCTGATGCATATTGGTCTTGTTTTCCGATAGGTTTACCGATTAAATCAATTTCAACTTTACACGCTTCTTCTGCAAGTTCATGTGTGGAGATATCTCTCTTCAGCATAGCGTTTAATCCTTTTAATAATGCGACTGTATATGAACTTGAAGAACCCATACCTGTTCCTGCTGATAAATCTGCCATAGACCCGATTTCTACAGGAGTTTTTATTTTAAGATATTTTAAAGATTCTCTTACAATTTCATGTTCTATTTTTTCAATTTCATGTAAATCTACACTTTCAACTTTTGAATATTGGATTTTTATTTTATTTACAATAGCAGGAACGTTTATATTCATAAACATATATTTATTAATTGCTGCTGTAATTAAAAATCCGTCGTTTTTGTGATAGTAAGATGGAAGATCAGTACCTCCTCCTCCAAGAGGAAGTCTGAATGGTGCTCTAACTGTAATCAAATATTACGATGCTCCTTTGCCTAAAATTACTGAGGGAATAGTTTTGAATAAAATTTTGAAATCTAACCAGATTGACCAGTTATCTATGTAATCAAGATCGAGTTTAACCCAATCATTAAAATCGCTTATTTTATTTCTACCGTTAATCTGCCAAAGGCAAGTTAATCCGGGTTTAACACTTAATTTTCTTCTTTGCCAGCTTTGATATTTTACAAGTTCATGATAAAATACCGGACGTGGACCAACAAGTGACATATCACCTTTTACAACTGAGAATAACTGTGGAAGTTCGTCTATACTCCATTTTCTTAACCACTTGCCAAATTTAAAAATACGGGGGTCATCTTTTATTTTAAAAACAGGACCCGACATTTCATTCTTCGTAGAAAGTAGCTCTTTAATTTCATCAGCGTTCTTTACCATCGTTCTGAATTTCCAGCTTTTGAAAGGTTTTTTATTATGACCAATTACATTCCAGTTATAAAGTACAGGTCTGCCATCACTAATCATAATTCCAATGACAGCAATAATCATTAATGGAAAAGTTAAGACAATGAGGATAGAACCAAAAACAATATCAATAACTCTTTTGAGTAATTGTTGTAAGGCATAATCATGAACCATTGATATGCTTATGATTGGCATACCGAAGACATTATCAGCACGCAATTTTTTAGCAACGCTACCAAGAAAATCAGATATAATTCTAACCTGAACACCTTCTCTTTCGCATGCATCTATTACTGTTCTGATTTTATCGAATCTTGCTGTTGATACTGTAATGATAACATCATCAACTTTATGAGTTTCAAGATAACTTTCAATATTATCTGTTTCATCATCTATGTTGAAGCCGAGCAGTTTGGTTCCGATTCTCTCTTTTGTAGTTGTAAGAATGCCAATAATATCAAGTCCCCAGTTTGGGTTTGCATTAGCTATATTTATGAAATCTTCAGCTCTTTTTCCCGAACCTACAATTAAAATTTGTTTCCTATCACCACCTTTTACTCGAATAACATTCGCAGCTATATACATAGTTGCTTTTATAATCACCAATAGCAGCAAAAGGACAATAAAAAAGATAAACAAATATGTTCTTGAAAGGTTACCTTGTTTAGTTATGAATAGCAAGGTGGCAAGCAGTAGAACTGTTATGATTACGACTTTAAGAATTATTTTAAATTCAGTGGAGACTGATGTGAATCTTTGAAATGAATATGCCCCGCTCACTTTAAAAATATAAATACCGACAAAAGATAATAAAATTGTAATTAGGTAAGTCTCATTAGTAAAATAAACCGAGCCGAAATTCTTTTGAAAATTTGCATCTATGATATGCCAAAACAAAAGAGCAATATAAAAAGATGACAAAATAGCAACGAAGTCTATTAATTGAACAATCTTTGAGTGATATGTAGGTTTCCAGATCATAATATTATGACGCTACCCTAAATTACCTAAAAACCATTACATTTTAAATGCTAAAAGAAGAATACAAAGATTCTAACTTGACAATGTTTTGTGATAGATTATACTTAGTATTTAATAATATTTTACTGTTTTTTCCATAGTTTAATCTTTTTTCTGAATCTTCAATAAGTGCTGATAATCCGATAATAAATTCATTAATAGAATTTGCTTTATAACCGTTAAAATTCTCAGTTACTAAGTCTTTATTTCCGGGAACATTGGATACAACGAGTGGAAGTTCATAATCCATAGCTTCGAGTAAAACAAAAGGTAAACCTTCAAATCTGGAAGTTGATAAATAAATATCCGCATTTCTCAAATGTTCTCTAACTTCATCTAAAGAACACCAATTGACAATTTTTATTTTATCTTTAAGATTGTATTGGGATATTTTTTCCGTTACCTCCTGACTTTGTTCATCAGCATATCCGGCACCTATAATTTTAAACAAAACATTAGGGTATTTTTTAGTTATTAAATTTGCAATTTCAACGAACAAGATGGGATTTTTTTGAAAATTAAATCTTGATAGAGTTAAAATTTCGAGTTTATCTTTCTGTTTAAAAGTTCTGCTAAATTCCGATGGAACAAGTGAATTAGGAAAATCTTTAATAATTTTTTTTTCAGACCATTTGACTTCATTAATCGCAATTTCAGATTCACTTTCACAACAGGTTAACAAATAAGAATTTTTTGGTTTCAATAATTTTTCAATGGAGAAAGCTATTTTTTTCTTTACACCTGATAGCCCCATATATGAAAATGCGTTAGGACTGAATAAAACCGGTATGCTTAATAATTTCCCTGAAATTCTTCCGAACATTCCGCCTTTTGCAGAGTGAGCATGAATTATATTCGGCTTTATTTTTTTTAATTCATTATGAACTGATAAAAAACTTTTTAAATCCTTAACAGGGTTAATTTCTCTAACCATAGGAATCATAATAACTTCAGCACCAGCGATTGGAGCTTTTTCTGCAAGTGTTCCATTATCATAACAAATAACAATATGATGAAATTTATTTTTATCAGAGTTTTTTATGATGCTTAATATATATGTTTCCACACCACCTGCAGACTGAGAAATATGACAAACTTTAATTTTTGAATTCATCGGATATGGATATTATGTGGTTAAGACGGGTTCTTTTGAATTTTTCTTTTGGAAGAAAATATAATATCCGATAATTAGAATTACGATTACAATATTTTTAATATTAAAAAATATATCGAAGTTACCCATAGTAATAGCATTTTGATAAGAAGCGTGGAGCATTAAAAGAAAAAATATCATAAAGAAGCTGCCCCTGTCAACGGATTCTTTTAATTTAGTATTAAGAAAAGCAAAAATAATACCTGAAACAATTTGAATCAGGATTGTAATAAAGGGACCGAATGCAAGAAACAGAATTGCAGGATTTCCATCTGAAGAATTCCAACCTTCTTCGATATCTTTTTCAACATCTATTTTTGCATCAATATATTTTTTCATAAGAAAAGTTAGCCCTGACTGCAGTTCCGTAATAGCAGTTTCATCAGTTCCTTTTTCAAAAACTTCAGAATTTGCAGACCACCACATTTGACCGCTTAGACCTAAAGCACGATATAGAATTGCCTGGTGAGGTTCAATGCCGAGCTGTTTTGTCCATGGGTGATTTTCATACTGGACTAACATAATGTAAAACAAAACAATAAAAGAGATTATTGACATTACAATTAATCTTTTTGAAAATCGTAATCTTTTTTTATAAATTATATATGAAAGAACAGGAACAGTAAATAGAAATACACTTTGATATAAGGCACCAAATTTGTGTCCGATGAAAACGAGATATAAAAGGTATGCTGAGAGAATGAACATACATATCAAAGAATATTTATTAAATATTTTACTTTTAATTTCCTCATTTTCATAAACCTTTTTAAGCAGGACAAGGCCAAGAAAAAGACAAACATAGGTTGATGTATTTCCCAGTATAATCCTAATTTCCGGGTATCTTGCATAAAAAAGCCAGAAAGTTCTTTTAGAAAAATAGTCATCCATAAGAAATGGAATACCATCTGATATTAACAAGTGAACCCAAAGCAGGGTAACAATTACGATACAAAATATTACAAAAAATTTTGTGCTGATTTCAATCTTTAATTCCGATGTATCAACCTTAGATTTAAATACTTTTGTAAAATAAAAGAAAGCAAAAAAGAATATTGAGATATAAAACAAATAAGTTAAAGTGGAAAAATTCAGATAGGTAAATTTCGCAAGTTCAATATTGTAAATTTTAACTGTTTCAATATAAAGTAGAGATGATGCCTGCAGAAATGCATTAATTGTAAAAATTAAGGAGTATATAATATAATCATCAGTAAAAGTTTTCTTAAAGATGTAAAAAAATATCAGACTGATAAGCACCATACATATTATTACATATAAGGTCTCCATCAGATAATTTTCACTCCTACTATTTTATAAGCATTCTCTACCTGAGACATAGATAACATATCTCGTTTTTTTAATATTTCCAAACCGTAAGCATAACAGTTAAATTTATCCCCATAGAAGAGTTTTATATTAAACAAAGCAGAGGAACAAAATGAATAAATATTTTTTGATTTTATTACACCGGATTCAATTAATTCCTCGACAGAGAGATTATTATTTACAAACTCAAATCCATTATTTTTAGCAACATCATCCATTAAACTTTTAACACGGTGTTTTTTGTAGTATATAATATTATAATTTTGTTTTAAGATATATTCAGAAAATTTTTCTGAAAATTTTTTCATTTCACTCACCCCTATTAAATCATCAAGGAGTTGACCAAGAATGAGACAGGTACTGTCATCAGGAGTAAAATTTAAATTATGTGATTTATTTATTTTAATAACTTTACCTTTAATATCAAAAACATTTCGCGATAGTTCAGGAACATAAGTATAATAATTATGAACTTTATCAATTCTTTCCTGATTAAATATAAAATCTTTAGGGACTTTAAATTTAATTCCGAATAACATACTAAGATATTTTTTAGTATTAACCGATAGTTTCAGTTTCCCGATTACCGGATCTTTCGAGAAACTCGTAGTGCCATCAGGAATTAAGTTTAGAATAATTTTTTTTGAAGGATAGTATTTTTGTAAATAATTTACGAGATTATTGGCAATAATTGATAATTCATGAGCAAAGAAAATATTTACTGTTTCATAGGATAAACATTTTTTATAAATAGCATTGAGAGTTTTTTTTACAGAACTGAAATGCGGAATCACTTTCATCAACGAATATTCAAATGGTTTAAAAGTTATAACTTCATCCATAATATTTTTTTCATCAAGATATGTGGAATCACTGATAACAAGCAAATTATAACCATCTAAAGAATTCAAAAAATCTTTAATACTGTTTATCTGGAAACGTGTTTCAACTACAAAAATATTTAATATATTATTTTTCAAAAAACTTATTTTTAAATTTGAATATTAGTAAAATCCATATTGTTAGCGAGAAAACAAAATTTGCAATTATATTTGTAACTGCAACACCTGTTAAATTTATAGAACCACTGAATGAATATGAAATAAAAATCAAAGCCATGATAATGACACCTGCAATTTGAGCAATCAAATTAAGCCACTGTTCATCAAAAGTATAAAGCAATGTTGCTGCAGGAATACTAAGCAGATAGCAAAAATAGGAAATCATTTGAAGATAGAAAAATTCCAATGCAGGTATATATTCCGGTAGATAAGCAGGTATTAATTTATTTATCAGCCACACAAATGGAAAATAAGCAGTCAAGAACGAAATAATTACTAATGAGGAAAGTTTCAGTGTAAGTTTAAATATACCTTTAAATTTTTCACCCTGTCCGAGCTTCACCATCAATCTTTGCTGAAGAACTACAAATACGTTATTGTATAAAACACTAAAACCAAGTATTATGGTAGCACCAATGGAAAAAACTCCAAGATCTGTCAGCTGAAGTTTCCAGTTTATAAATATCCTGTCAAGATTTAACTGTAAGATTGCAAGATACCCGACAAGCATAATTGGAAAACCTGTTTTTAATATTTTTTTTAACGTATCATTATTAAATCTAAAAAAAGGTTTAATTTTAAATTGATTTAACCTGAACCAAACAACAGATGAAAAGATTATAGCAATTGCCTGAGCGAGTAAAAAGAAATAAATATCAGGGTAGTAAAATAAAATAACTGCAATAACAATAAATAACAGAGAAGTAAGATTTGAATATTTGTTTATAGAATTAAAGAGTCCGAAAGAATAACCGATAGACTGTATTGTAAGCTGAAGATAATAAGAAAATGCAAACAGAGCGAACGATAGATATAAAAGTGGTCTGTTGAAAGAAGATACTTCAGGACTCAAGTCCGGTATTAAATAATAAAATCCTGAAATTAACGAAATTAAAAATATTGTAAGCAGTGTGAAGTTTACGCCAATTAATGAAATTTTTGAAACAGTAAAATTACTGTTTCCCTGACCTAACTTAAAAGGAATTTCTCTTCTAAAACCGTTCAATGCACCGAACTGAAATATATAAATCAGATTTGTAAAAAGTAAGATCTGAGACCAAATACCAAAGTTAAATGAACCGGCAAATTTAGCAAAAACATAATAGACAATAAATCTTGAACCTTGCAATAAGATATTTGAAAAAATATATTTAGAATAATTTTTTCCGGAGGAGGAGAAGTTCAATATTTTTTTAAGTTTATCTTTCAAGCAGAACTTTCATCAATATTTTTTTTAGAATTTAAATAATCAAACATTACAAATACATAAATAAAAGCCATTAGAGTTTCATACCTTAATGTAAGGAAAAAAGTTTGTACAGATTCACCTATTATAATAAGAATTATCCAAAGCAAACCAATATGGCGATAAACATAATTTTTACTAACAGATGATTTATAGAATAAATAAAACATCAGTGTAAGGAAAGAAAGAAAAAAGAACAAACCGCCACTTGAAATAAACCTTAGATAGCCGCTTTCTGTAGGTGAATTATTTAATTTACTTAAATCAAACCCAAACAAATAATCCATTGGGAATGAAGTGTTTGCAAAAAATATTTCCCAAAAATAAACACGCTGATTGTAAAAAGAGATTAGATAATCATCACTGATTCTGCTTGGGGAGAAATAGAAAACAGCCGAGACAATCAACACAGAAAACAAAAACAATATAACCTTTCCTGAAGAAATTTTGTGTTTAAAATCTTTAAAGAAAATTCTATATGAGATATAAAGACCTGCAATTACAAATAAAATTAAACCTGTTCTTGAACCGGAAAGAAAGATGATTGAAATGCTAAGCACTAAATTAAACAACAATAACGGAAATGAAGATTTACTTTTTACAAAATTGAAATAAAAATAAATAAGAGACAGAGATGCAAATGCACCAAATTGGTTTGTCCATATAAAGAGAGAATAAAATCTGTTTAAATTTTTTGCATCTTCAAAGATTGTTACAAAATCAATTCTGGAAGCAAAATTATAAAATTGGAATATAATGTCATTTGATAAAGATAAATTTGCATAAAACAATACTGATAAAATTACGGAATAGTAAAATAATATTTTAAAAGATGCATCAAAAACTTTTTTCATAGATTCAAAACCAAACTTCAAACAGGAATACCCCAAAAAAACCAATACCACAGAAAATATAAAGTATTGAAATGAAAGATTATAAAGAAAAATATTTTCTATATTAAACAAATATAAAGAGGATAATGAAAATATCAATCCGACAAAAATAACTGTCAGTGGGATTTTGAGAATGGATAAAGTTTCTTTAATTAGTTTTGAATCTTTATATCCGAGATAAAGAATAACCGGTACAAGAGAAGCGATGACATATCTGTTCAGGTTCAGATTTAGCAATGAAAAATCATACAACCCGAATATTTTGACAGAAGGTGAGGTAAACAAAAACACCGCAATTGCAAAAAGAGGCAAGGTCTTTTTGTCTTTATAAAAGTATAAACTTAAAACAAAAAATATTAAATATAAAATTATAAAGACAAAAAACGGAATCATTTAATTAATTTAATTTATAAAATAAACTAAAGATAATATTTTTCCTGCATATCTTTTGGCAGATGAACTTCGCCATATTCTGAAGGTTCTCCCCAAACGTTATCTTTCCACCATTTTCCGTCTTGAATCCACCAAACACGTGAATCACGGAATTTGTCAGCAGTAAACCAAAACTCATCTTCCGACATATCAACATATTTAAGCCAGTAATACAAATCTGAAGAAACAACTGAATCATATTTTTTAACCATTTCAATCGCTTTTTCACGGCTGAAATATCCTGTTCTAACATCTTTTGAAGCATGGTCGCTTGCTCTGCCATATCCAAATTTTATAAACTTCAATAAATCATGAGCACCGTTTTCATATCTGTCATCAAGGTTAGATGATTTTCTGTAAGTCCTTTCAAATTCCCTTTCTGAAGGTTTAAAACCATATTTTTCTTCAACCATTTTAGCATGCCAATTCGGATCCCACTTGAAAAAATTACCAACATATAAACCTCGCACTCCAACTTTTAAAATTTCATCATCAGTAGGATATTTTGCCCATAGAACATCTTTTTCTGAAATTATTTCTTTTTCATCATTTATCATATCATACCATTCAAATCCTCGCAGAGAATGTTCGTGTCGTGAACGTGCACTGAATTCGACATAGTCATCAGGTTCATACATACCCGAAATATCCCATGCAATTTCACCCCAAATAATTAAAGGGATATTATGCCTGACAGCTGCCTGAATGGGATATGTCATAATCCCGCAATGAGCATGCCAGTTCATATCACCCATTTTTCTAAAACAAAGTCTGTTAAGTTTTTTCAATGTTTCAACCGAAGGACCAAAGACCAAATGATCGGCATCAAAAGCATGCCTCATATTATCTCTGTTATAGTCACCTTCAGGTAAATAATTATTTCCGTGATAAGTAACAAGCAAAGGCTTAAGACCATATTCAGAAGCCATAACATGAGTTTGGTAATAACTGTCTTTTCCGCCACTTACGGGTATTACACAATCATAGTTATCCTTGTTTTCTTTTTTTCTTTTCTCAATTATTTCATCAAATTTCTTTTTTCTCTTATCCCAAAAATCAGAATTAAGTTCTTCAAACAGTTCAAAGGTTCTGCAACTTGAACAAACGCCGTCATCATCAATATCAAGATTTACTGACACCATCGGATATACACACTTTGTGCAATATCTCATTTTTTTTATTTTCATAGAGTTATATTAATAATAAATCAGGTTTTCTGACATTAAAATTGTTTTCATATAAATATTTTTTAGCTAAATACACGCTTTGGTCCATATACTGAAAAATATTAGCAGCAGCAACAGCATCAACATTCGTTTTTGATAATGCTTCAGCGAAGTGATTCCATTCACCAACACCACCAAGAGCTATAACCGGTAACTTTACGGAAGAAGCAACTGAATCAATCATTTCAATATCATACCCGTTTTTCATACCGTCTCTGTCAATTGAGTTTATCAAAATTTCACCTGCACCTTCGCTTTCACAAATTTTTGCCCACTCTGATGGTGAGATATTACGATCAACTTTTCCACCATTTGAAAAAACCGAATAACCGGTTTCTGTTTTTTTTGCATCAACAGAAATTACGATACACTGTGAGCCAAATTCTTTTGCCGCTTCACTTATGAATTTTGAATTTTCAAATGGTGCCGTATTCAGAGAAATTTTGTCAGCACCTCTTGAAAGCCGCATTTCAATATCTTCCAAAGTTCTTATTTTACCGCCAAAAGTTATAGGCATAAAAGTAACTTTTGATACATCCTCAATAATATCAAGTATTCCACTTCTATTAGGATGTTTTATATCATCACGTCTCATATCATAATTTTCATCTTTAGAAATATCAAGATAAACTAATTCATCGGAAGCCCATTCGCTTAGCCGTTTAACAGAAGTAATGGGGTTTCCTAAATTTTGATATCTTCTAAAAGATTTACTCTGTACAAGAAATCCGTTTTTCAGTAATACAACCGGTATTAATCTTTTCTTTTTCATTTCAAACTTAAAAAGTTTTCGATTAATACTCGTCCTGCTTTCTGACTTTTCTCAGGATGAAACTGCACACCATAAATATTTTCTTTATTTACAACTGACACAAAATTTATTCCATATTCAGTTTCTGCTATAACATTTTCATTATCTGCTTCTGTTAATGCAAAACTGTGAACAAAATAAAAATCCTGATGATCAGTAAAATGATTCAGTATCTTATTATCAGGAATTTTTATGCTAATATCATTCCAACCCATATGAGGTAAATTTAATTCTGCCGGAACGTCAAGCTTGCTTACAGTTCCTTTAATCCAACCAAACCCCTTATGTTCACCAAACTCAAGCCCCTTTTCAGCCAGAACCTGCATACCAACACAAATACCAAGAAACGGTTTTTTTATATTTAAAACTTCATCAGTTAATTCATCCAATGGAATATTTTCATTAATTTTTTTCATAGATGCACCAAAAGCACCAACACCGGGTAATATTAAATGTGTAGAGTTTCTAATATCATTAACATTATTGGAAATAAAAACATTTTCTGTTATTGAGCTAATCATATTATAAACAGATTTTACATTCCCTGAACCATAATTTAAAATACAAATCTTCATTTTAGTTTCTTTTAAAAATCGGTCTAATTAATTCTCCTGCAAGTACTTCTTTAATGGAGTTTTTTTCACAAACATATTTCACAGAGTCTAACGCTTTATCCACTGCTGATAAATATTCATTTATATCGCTTTCTGTATGGGTTAAGCAAAAATTATTTATACCTGTTGTTAAAAATCCGTCAGCAATTAATGATTGCTGGAACACGCTAAGCAATTCAAGAGGTATTAAATCCTTATGAGGTTTGAAAATTATTCCGCAATGTGTAGAATAACCGGGACATAGAGCTATATCCTCAAGTTTTTTATCGGCAATTAATTTTTTTGCACCGCTTAGATATTGATTTCCTCTTTCAATAATATAATTAAAATTATTTTTTTGAGAGAGTGTATCAATTGTGAAAGCAGCACTTGCAAGAGCAATTGTTTCGCCACCGAATGTCATTGAAATAAATGCTCCTTCGTCAATAATTCTCATTAAGTCGCCTCTTCCGGCAATAGCAGAAACCGATGTTCCATTGCTCATACCCTTTCCTATTGCTGTTAAATCCGGAACGACGTCGAAATAGGTTTGGGCACCGCCTATATCAATTCTGAAACCACTAACAACTTCATCAAAAATTAAAATCGCATGATTTTTATGAGTAAGTTCTTTCACTTTATTTAGAAAATCATCTTTTGGAAAATCAAGACCTATCGGTTCAAGAATTACTGCTGCTACTTCATTTTTATATTTCTTAAATATTTTATCAAGTGAATTTATATCATTATATATAAATGACTGAGTCATTTCTTTTACTACATCGGGTATTCCTCTGTCATTATCAGTTTTACCAATATACCATTCCTGCCAACCATGATATCCGCAATGAGCGATAATATTTTTACCTGTATGCGCACGAGCAAGCCGAATACATGCAGTGGTTGCGTCTGACCCATTTTTTACAAACCTTACCATTTCAGCAGAAGGATATAAATCAATAATCTTCTGAGCAACGTCAATTTCAAGTTTATTGGAAAGTGAAAATGAAATTCCCTTTTGCAATTGGTTTATGATTGCATCATTTTGCCCCTGAATATTATAACCGAGAGTAATTGCTCCTAAACCCAACGAAAAATCTATAAACTCGTTTCCATCCACATCCCAAACGTGTGCATCTTGTCCTCTGTCAATGAATGCAGGTGCAGCACCTTCCACAAAATATTTATAAGACTTACTGTATGTTTGTGAAGCACTTGGAATTATTTTTTTTGCAATATTTAATAATGCAAATGAATTTTGGTATTTTGATTTCATATCATTTATTAAAGATCTGATGTAGCCTTCATTCCTGAAAAATTTTGAATTGTCAGCCGACATTTTTTTTTCAGAATTCAGAAGTTCCAGAATTTCATTCAATCCGCAATATTTATTTTCAGAATTTATGAGTTTTAAAATTGCAGATATATATTCAAAATCTTCTTTTTCATCTACTGTCCATCTGAGGTTACTTAAATCCTGCTTATTTTTTAAATTATTTTTTTTAAATTTTTTATTATTTCTTAAATATGGAGTAACATGTTCCCTTTCAGAACTTAGTTTAGCATTTAAATATGCATCATTCAAAGCTTCAACCGAAAACATTTCTACATCAAGTCCGTCAGGAAATGTTGGCGGATCTACATTACTTACATAATCATAACTGTCAGAATTAAATAAATCAATAATTTCGTCAACAATTTTGTAATCTAACAATGGGCAGTCAGCCGTTATTCTAATTATCTTATCGAGTTTATATTTATCAGTCGCTTTATGAAATCTATCAAGAACATCATTTTCATCACCACGATAAAAATCAATTTTATTTTCAATACAATATTTTTCTATATCATCATCCTTAGGATTTATAGTCGTAGCGACAATAATTTTGTCAATTTTTTTTGATAGTTTTAGCCGATTAATAGTATAGGAAAGTAATTTTTTACCATCGGCTTCCATTAATACTTTTTTTGGTAATCTTGAAGAACCCATTCTTGCCTGAATAATTGCACCTGTTACATTCATCTGTTTATGTTAGTCTCTTTCCCAATTTGAAAATCTTATTTTGTGGTATTTGTTGTTTATCAACTTCAATTTTCTTTATTAATAAAACTCCATCCCTTAAAGCAATTTTATAATTTTTATTTTTATCTTTACCGATTATAATTCCTGTTGTGAATTTATGAAAACCATCTCCGGGAATGAATTCACACTCAAGAATATTAATTTTTAAATCATCAAGATAGCAATGTGCTCCATCATAAGGATAAGAAAATGCATAAATAAATTTTAGTAACTCGACACCGGTGAACTCTGCAAAATTAATCCTTCCGTCAACGACAGTTTTCAATCTTGGAAAAAAAGTGGATTTTTCATAATCTTGTTTTTCCGGAATAAATTCCGGATTATTTAAATTATCTAATGCAAGCGGCAAAAGATATTTATAAGTATTCATTCTTGCTTTAAACACATCAATCGGGTAAGATAAATTCGGAATTTTATAAAAACATTTTGCTATAATATCACCCGTATCAATTCCGGTATCAATATAATGAGCACAACCATATTGCTCCGTTCCCCAAAGTCCATTTAATATCATCCACGAATCATTCGCAGCACCTCTATATTCCGGCAATGGAGCAGTATGAACATTAAATACTTTATTTTTAAAGATGGATAGAAATTCTTTTTTTAATATATTTCTGCAGCCAATGCTGATAATATATTTTGGATTAATTTTTCTTATAATCTCAATGCTTTCTGTTGAATTTACATCTTCTGATTCATATACCGGAATTCCATAATCATCAGTTGCATTAAAAATATTATATGCACAATCGCCATATATATCTTTCCTGTTTTTCATCATTTCTAAATCTTCTTTATGCAGATGAAATGGATGTGTTATTATTGCAGATACTTTATACTCAGAATTTTTATAAAGCAAAAGTGAATCTATCACAAACTTGACACCTATTCCGTGACCTAAAATTACTATATTATTATTTGAATTATTCATAAGTTATTTAGCCCACAATGTAGGGTTAATAATTGTTTCCGGTATATCATTTGTAATTTCCAGTATTTCATTTAAATATTCATCATCAAGTTCAGTAGAATTATTATATAACTTAATATTCTCATTTAACTGTTGAATATTATCAACCCCAAAAATTAACTTACAATCTTTATAAAAAGTTTTAAAAAAATTTACAGTAAACTGTTCAAATGTAAATCCTGATTTTTTAATAATTTCGGACAATAATTTTTTATACTTTATAAACTCTTTTATATTTTCAGGGATTTGTGAATCATCAAGAAAAAACAATCCTTGCAGAAAAATACTTCGTATAAATACAATATTTTGAAAATCGTTAGCAGTTTTTAAAAATCCTTTATTCTTAAATCTATGGTCGAGCAAATTTGCCGGAACCTGATATGAGGTTAACCTCTCATCATTTAATAATTCTTCAGTTTCATCAGCAGAATATAAACTAATTCCGAATGTGTTAATATTTAATTTTTTTTTGTGTTCATACAGATAATTAATTATAAGTTTTTCATTTAAAAAATAATCATCTGTTCTGTGAAACATAAGACAATCTATCGTTTCACTTTTTAAATTTCTCTTAGAAGATTCTACTGCCAAAATAACTTTTTCGATTATTTCAATTTCATCTTCTTGATTTTTTAAAGTTTCCAATATAGGTGGTAACTTTGTAACTATAAATGCATCAGATTTTTTATTTTGGAAATAATCGCCTAATAACTGTTCTGAATTTCCATACGCAGAAGCGGTATCATAATATCTTACACCTGAAGACTCCGCAGTTTTTATAATCTTAACAGCATTCGTTTTTGTCGGTTTCCCTGATTTATTCGCAATGCCATACTTAAGTCCTAATTGTGCTGTTCCTAATGTAAAATTCATTTTGCATTTATAATTAAATCCCAATTAAGAGGAGTTCCGGCAGAAATATCTGATGCTGCTTTTTTACCGATTAATATATCATAAAACTCGGGATGCAATCCGTCACCAGGTCTAATAATTTTTAAATTTTCTTCAGAGAATAAATCACCCTTTTTTACGTCCGATGAAACGTAAACAGATCTTTTGAAACTAATACTCTTCTTTTCAGATTCAGTAATTTCAAATTGAGGTTTTCCTAATGACTGAAATGCTCTTTCTGATTCAATGACGAGAGATTTTAATTCATCCGGCTCAAGTGAGAAAGCAGAGTCAACTCCGCCATCAGCTCTGCTCAGGGTGAAATGTTTTTCAATGACTCTTGCCCCAAGAGCAACCGCAGCAATAGAAGCACCGATACCCATTGTATGATCTGACAAACCAATTATACAATTGAATATTTCCTTTAAGAGAGGTATAGTCCTTACATTAGTATTTTCAGGTGTTGCAGGATAAGTGCTTGTGCATTTTAAAAGAATAAGTTCCTTGCAACCCGCTGATTTCAAGACGTTTACTGATTTGAATACATCTGAAAGAGTTGATATACCTGTTGACATAATTACAGGTTTACCTGTTGATGCTACTTTTCTAAGAAGCGGATAATGATTGTTTTCAAATGATGCAATTTTGTATACAGGGCAATCCAAAGTTTCAAGAAAATCAACTGCTGATTCATCAAAAGGTGAACTAAAAATTATAATATTTTTTGATTTTGCATATTCAAATAAATCTTTATGCCATTCCCACGGTGTATATGCTTCCTTATATAACTGATACAGATTTTTACCATCCCACAATGAATTTTTATCATTAATATTAAAAAGTCCTTTGTTATGGTTTAAAGTAATAGTATCAGCAGTGTAGGTCTGTAATTTTACTGCATGTGCACCTGATTTCACAGCCGCATCTATTATTGAGTAAGCTCTTTCAATAGACTGGTTATGATTGCCTGACATTTCAGCAATAACGAATGGTTTTGAGTTTTCAGATATTTCAAAATCTTTTATTTTAATTTTCATTTTATCAATATATAACTTTTAGAACCGTTTATTTCCTTTTCTTCTTTTACTGCAAACCCTGCTTTTAAGAAAGATTTCAATGAAGGTAGATTATCAAATTTAATATGAGCAGTTACAATTTCATCAGGATAAATAGTTTTAAAATGATTTACAGCCATCACAAGCATTTCAGATGAAAGCGATTTACCTCTGAAATTTTTATCAATTAATATACCAATAATATTTTCAGAATTTTTATCAATTCTAACTTGTCCTGCCGGTATATTATTAAAATAAAAAATTAAATAAAACGAATCAGGGTTTTCTATCTTTCCTAAAAACCAATTTTTATGTGTTTCAAAAGGAATTGTATCCGAGTTGTAAGAGTTTTGCCTGACTAATGGATCATTAATCCAGGAAAACACCAATTCACAATCTTCCTTTGTTGCAAATCTGAAAATTAGTTTATTATTGACTTCCAAATAATTCTCTGAAAATTAGTTTATAATTATCTGCCTGATTATTCGTAAATATACTAAAGATATTATCTATAAGTTGATTTTTAAATTCAGAATTAAGTATTGTATTTCTGACTATTGCACTAAAATCATTTTCTTTCAATGAGTTAAAATCTCCGCATTTTACAATAAGGTTCAAATCAGAAAGTCCTTTGTAAATGTTTATCTGATTATCGGCTGATATACCTGAAAAAACTATACATTTAGATGCCAATGATTCATATGTAACAGAGCTTGAAGGGCAAAGAGAATATTCAGAACGACAAAAGATATCAGATAATTCATCCTGAGAAATAGAATTATAAAAGTTTATCACATTTCCTGAATCATTTGATTCAATGAAATTTTCAATTGACTTTATATGAGTATTAGCAGCACCTGTAATAATATTTATTTCATTAAATATGTTTAATTCATAAATACATTTCAAATATTTCAAAGTAAGATTTCCCGGATCAGCACCGCCAAAATTTACAGAGATACTGTTCTCATTTTTATTCTTCCCCGTGCATTTGAAGAAAACAGGATTTATAATCAGATAATCAATTCCTAAAAGCAGTTTAGTATAAGTTTCTTTGGAATACATATCCGGATTTATATTTGGTGCATGGTTTATCACAATATCTGATTCGTAATGGCAATTAAAATCATCATCAAGAGAAACAATTTTAATGTTATTTTTTCTTAATTCAGTTTGATATTCAGTTTTAAAATCATATCCATCAAATACGACACAATCAGGTTTTAAATTTAACAAATAAAGAATTTCATTTTGAAATGGAATGTTATAATCAATTTGTAAAACTTCTATTCCCGAAGATTTCAATTCATTGAGAATTAGTTCATTATCACATTTGGTTACAAAAGTAATTTCTGCAATATCATTTATATATCCTGAAAAAGTTTTAAGTCTCATAATATGACCAAGCCCTACAGAAGAATTGCCATCAGCCCTTAATATAACTTTAGGTTTTGCCAATAAATTAATTATTAAATTTTTAATACAGACTTTAAAGATTCTATAACATAATTTACTTCAGAATCTGTTAATGTTGGATACACAGGGAGTGAAATTTCTTTGGAATAAAAATCTTCCGCAATTGGAAAATCATTTTTTTTAAAACCATAATTATTTTTATAATATGGCTGAAGATGTATCGGGATATAATGAACCTGGCAAAAAATATTTTTACCGGAAAGTTTTTCAAAAAGTTCTTTTCTTGAAATATTGAATTTTTCAAAATTAATTAACAATGGATATAAATGATAAGCATGTTTTACCTCAGGTCTTACAAAAGGGATAGTAATATTTTCTATGTTTGAAAATGCTTCATCATATGCAGATGCAATTTTTCTTCTGTTAATTAAATAGCCGTCAAGTTTTTTTAACTGGTTTGATCCTAAAGCACATTGAAAATCCGTAATTCTATAATTAAATCCAAGATCAATCATTTCATAATACCATGAACCGTGATTTTCTTCAAGCAGGTTCGCGTCTTTTGTCATTCCGTGTGTTCGTAATAATTTAATTTTTTCTGCAAGTTCGGTATTATCCGTTAACACAGCACCACCTTCACCTGTAGTAATATGTTTCACAGGATGAAAACTCATATTTACTGTTTCTGCAAATTTAACTGCATATTGTTTATCATTATAATATTCCGCACCTAACGCATGGCAAAAGTCATTAACTAATTTAAAATCATATTTTTCAGAAAGAGATTTCAGGAATTTCCAATCGCAAACGTTACCGGCAAAATCAACAGCAACAACAGCTTTCACATTTTTACCTGACTTTTTCAGTGAAAATATTTTCTCTTCAAGTTTAACGGGATCAATTGTATAAGTTTTAGAATCTATATCTGCAAATTCAGGAACAGCACCGCAATAAATTGCACAGTTTATGCTTGCAAGAAAAGAAATAGGAGAAGTTATAATTACATCATTAACATTCCATCCGGAAGCTTTCGCTATAAGGTGTAAAGATGCAGTACCGTTTGAAACTGCAACTGAATTAGTTGACCCAAAATATTTACAAAGATTATTTTCAAAGTTTGAAACTTCAGGTCCCTGAGTAAGCCAATCCGATTTCAGAACGCGAACTACTTCGTTAATATCACTTTCATCAATACACTGCTTTCCATAACTGATTTTACTGTCAAACATCGAAGTCTGTATTTTTATTTATTAAATCCTTTATTTCTTCTACAGAAAGCCATTCAGTATTTGTGCCACTGTTATATTTAAAACCAAATTCACAAAATTTTCCTTCAGAGCCATTGCTGTTTTTTCTGAAATCTTCTACTTCCCAAAGTTCACTCAAAATAGCCGGAAGTATCACAAAATAATCTTTGAACTCAATCGTATTTAACGAATCAGTTTCAGTTATCATTTCTTCATGAATTTTTTCTCCCGGTCTGACACCTATAATATCAATTTTACATTCAGGAGCAATCGCTTTTGCCACATCAAGAATTCTGTAAGATGGAATTTTAGGAACAAATAATTCTCCACCCCACATTTTATCAAGACATTTCAAAACAAAATCTACCCCTTCTTGAAGTGTGATATTAAATCTTGTCATTCTGTCATCAGTTACCGGTAATACACCGGAATTTTTTTTACTGATAAAAAATGGAATTACAGAACCCCTGCTACCCATCACATTTCCATATCTGACAACTGAAAATTTTATATCTTTACTACCTCGATAGTTATTAGCCGCAATAAATAATTTATCAGAAGTTAATTTTGTTGCCCCGTATAAGTTAATCGGTGCCGCTGCTTTATCCGTACTTAATGCAATTACTTTATTCACATTACTTCTGATGCATGCATCTATAACATTTTGCCCGCCAATAATATTTGTTTTAACCGCTTCAAAAGGATTATACTCTGCCGCAGGTACTTGTTTTAATGCAGCAGCATGAATAACAACATCAACATTATCCATTGCGAGCTTTAAGCGTTCAAGATCTCTCACATCACCTATAAAAAATCTTATTTGTTTTGGATATTTTGAGAAAAAAGGATCAGTTTGCATTTCAAACTGTTTCAGTTCGTCACGGCTATATACAATTATTTTTTTTGGTTTATAATTATTTAGAACAGTCTTAATAAATTTTTTCCCAAAAGAACCGGTACCACCGGTAACTAAAATGGTTTTATCGTTAAGCATAAATTATTTTGAATAAATTCAATTTTTTTTAGATACAGTTTTTGATTTATTTTCCTGATTATAGTAATAGTAGTAATTATAATAATATCCGTAAACACTGTTATAATTAAAATTATTCAGCACAACACCCAAAAATTTATGCGGGTCAATGCCATATAAACGCTGATATGATTTAAGGAAAATATCAATTGGCGTTTTATTTGCAAGTGCTACTAATACTTCACCATCAACTATTCTTGTGAGGATTTCAGAATCTGTTACAGAAATAAATGGAGGTGAATCAAGAATTACATAATCATACTTTTCTCTCAACATATCCAATAAATTTTTGAATTGTTGAGAACTAAGTAATTCAGATGGGTTTGGAGGTATAGTTCCGCTGGTAATAAACTCCATTAAAGGAAGTTTTGTTTTATTTAAAATTTCTTCAAAGTTCACTTTTCCAAACAGATAATCACTTAACCCCGGGAATCTATTAGTTTCAAACAATGAGTGTACTCTCGGTTTTCTTAAATCGCAATCTATCAATAATACTTTTTTATCAGATAAAGCAAATGAACCTGCTAAGTTTACTGCTACTGTTGTTTTACCTTCAGATGGAACTGAACTTGTAATTAATATAGTTTTCAAAAGTTCACCGTTAAGTTTTGAAAACTGAATTCTTGTTCTCAATGCCTTAAATGCTTCTGATTCTTTTGACTTAGGATTATTTGCAACAAAAAATTCATTCAAAGAAGATCCTTTTGATTTTAAATCCACTACAGATGGAATCCATGCAAGCATGCTGATACCTTTGGATTCAATATCTTCAGGTGATTTAATAGTTCTATCAAGGAAGTTTCTGAGGAATGCAATTCCAAATCCTAATAATAAACCAATCACACATCCTCCGGTGAAAATGAGCATACGGTTTGGTTTATATGGCTTTAAAGGTAATGTTGCGTTGTCTATAACACTAACATTTCCGAGTTGAGATTTTTCATTGATAACAGATTCCTGATATTTTTCTTCGAGAAGTAAAAACAATTTTTCATCAGCTCTTCTGTTTCTTTCTAATTTCGCAAGTTCAATTGATTGAGAAGGTAATTTTGAAAACTCATTTTCATATTTACCCAAAAGATTTTTTAAAGAATTAAATCTTGCATTTGACGATTGTATAGAAACGCCTGATGTTAATAACTGTGCAGTAATTTCTTTCCTTTCATCCGGAGTTCCTGCATAGACACCGGTTTTCAAAAGTTCAACTTTTTCATCCAAAGATTTTTTTAAAGCTGTAATTTTTGAATCATACTCATTTTTAACTTTTTCTATTAACTTTGGATCTTTCGGAATTGTTAATTCCATATTTCGCTCAGCTTCTACATTGGCTATCGTTTTCTGAAGTTCTTGAATATAGCTTTGACTAATTTGAGATTCTACATAAGTAATAAGTTGAGGATCAAGTCTTTCAAGTTCTGATTTTAATGCATCATAAGTTCTTCTTGAAGTTATAAGTTCTACTTCAGAAGCATTTTTCTGTGCCTCGAGTGTTGCAATTTGTTCTACTATTGATTTTGCCTGGTCATCTAAGAATACAATTCCACCTCTTTGTTGAAAATCCTGAAGTGCTGCTTCAGAATTTGTAAGGTCATTTAATTTTTTATTTTTTATTTCAAAAAGATAATCACCAACATTTTTAACTCCCTTTCTGCTGAACTCAAGATTATAATTTAAATATGCTGCTGCATATGCATTGGCTATCAATCTTGCTTCAAATTGTGAAGGACTATCTGCATCTATCGCTATTATATCAAGACCTCTTTTTTGACTTATAGAAACAATAGAACCGAGTATTTCTGTAAGTTCTTCCGGCACTACAATTTCAGAATTAATTTTCTTATTTCTGTTAAATAAATAATAAAATTCAGATTTGGAATCAGAATTCTTAAAAGAGTCTATTAATGCTTTTGCAGTTAAACTTCTGATTGTTTGACTTTTAAGAATTTCAATTTCATTTGATATTGATCTGTCACTTGCATAGTCAGAAAATCCGGGAATCATATTGGAGGTAAGCAGACTGCCCTGAGGTTTTTGAATTAAAAGAGATGTTGTTGATTTATAAATATCTTTTGCCCGTAATACATAAAAACCGGTAACGGCAATACAAATTATAAAAACGATTAATATGATTATCCAATTTGATTTTATAATATTAAGAAATATATGGAGATTATCCATATCTCTTTCTTTTTTAACCGGATTTATTTTGTTGTTAGAAATGTCTGACATTTTAGACGTAGATTACCAAAGGAAAATTATGGAAATTAAATAAAAATGTAATTTGCTGAAATTTTTTGGATAATAATTCTATAAATTAAAAACTCGGCCTTTTGAGCCGAGTTTTTATAATTTAAGATAAAAATTATTTTTATTTACCGGATTTTAACATCTGACCAAGATAATAATTTAGCCCTACACTCATAGAGAACATTCCTAATGCTCTTTTGAATCCCGGACCACCTAATCCATCGCCATCGTTTAAGTTAATGTTTCCTGGAGTGTTACTGTTTGAAGCATTAAACATATTCATAAAATTATATTTCATACCAAGGTTCAAACCCCATTTTTTCTGTGCACCGAAAATCCACTCGAAACCGCCGGTTAATGCAAGGCCAAATCTTGTTGAACTTTCAATTTCACCATAGTTTGAATTATAAACAGGAGCTGAAATCATATTTGTAGTAAATAATAAACCAAGATATTGTCTATCATCACAATTAGGTCTGAAAACATATTCATAACCTACAGCTCCACCAATGATATCATAGAAAGTATGAGGTGCAACAGGATTCATCAGTAAAGGTGTTTTATTTTTATCGTAACTGTTTACCATTTTATTATATTCAGCACCTACAACTATTCTGCTCGATTTTTTTTGACCTAAACCGAATTTTGCTGTTAAGTTTATACCTCTTCCCCAGATTGCTCCATAATTACCACTGTTGGTTAAGCTTGTGCCATAAAAATCATTTGTGGCAAAATTACCGCTTAATCCCAATCCTATTGATGTGGAAGGTGCAGTATAACGCTGAGAAAATGAAATATTTGAAGACAGAAAAATAAAAGTCAGAGCTAAAGATAGTAAAGTTATTTTTTTCATTTATGTTTTCCTAATTTATTATTGTAATTTAATATTATTTGATTGTAAATTCAAGATTTTATTTATTATAGAAATATTAAAAAACGTCAATTTTTAATCATTTTTGAAGTTTTTAATAAGTAATATTACTCATGTCACTTCTAAATTCCATCGGTTCGTATTCTTTAACTATCTTTTTCATTAAATACATTAATTCATGCTTAGTACATTTGTTTGCTCTTTCTATTAAATCTTCTATCAGCTTTTCAAGATTTTCAAATGATACTTTATTATTATTCTGTAATATCATTATTTTTTCATTGGTAGTTTTTCCATACTTCTCTCCTTTGATAAATAATTCCTCAAATAATTTTTCACCCGGTCTTAGACCTGTAATTTCTACTTTTATATCTTTATCTACTTCATATCCTGAGAGTTTAATCATATCACAAGCAAGGTCATATACTTTTACTGGTTTACCCATATCAAGAACGAAAATTTCACCTCCTTCACCAAGTACTGATGACTGAAGAACGAGCTGTACAGCTTCTGGGATTGTCATAAAATATCTTGTGATATCAGGATGAGTTATCGTAACAGGACCGCCTTCTTTTATTTGGTTCCTGAATGTGTGAATTACGCTTCCTCGACTTCCAAGAACGTTTCCAAATCTTACAGCAACAAAATTATTTTCAAAATTTTTCGCATAATTTAATACAATTAATTCTGCTATCCTCTTTGATGCACCCATTATACTTGTTGGGTTTACTGCTTTATCTGTCGAGATTAAAACAAAATTCTTTGTACCATTTCTCACAGCCGATTCCACCAGTATTTTCGTACCTAATACATTGTTAGAAATCGCTTCCACATAGTTGTGTTCCATTATTGGAACATGTTTATGTGCTGCGGCATGATACACTATGTCCGGTTTATATCTTTCAAAAACAACTTCAATCCTGTCTTGAAATCTTATATCTGCAATTACTGTTTTTATTTCTGTTTCAAATGAATCATCTGAGGAAGATTTAATTCTTCTGTTTAATTCCTGCTCAATTTCAAAAACTGAATTCTCACCGTGTCCTAATAGAATTATTTGTTTTGGTTTGCATTTTAAAATCTGACGGCATAATTCGCTTCCTATTGATCCACCTGCTCCTGTAATTAAAACTTTGTTATTCTTTATTAAATGTTTTACATCATTACTTTCTATATTGACAACATTCCTTCTTAATAAATCTTCAATAAGCACTTCACGAATATTTTCAATTCTTACATTCTCACCAAGGAGTTCGAATATTCCGGGAATTATCTGAGTTTTAATTCCTATTTTTTTGCAAATCCCTACAATTTCCCTAATCTCTTCACCTGATGCAGTCGGCATTGCAATCAATACTTTATCTGCATTATAATCTTTTATAGCGTGTCTTATTTTACTTCTTCCGCCTATCACAGGAATTCCTCTGATTTTCATTCCTATTTTTGATTTATCATCATCAATAAATCCGATAGGTGTAAAACCTAACTGAGGATTGCGTTGCATTTCTTGTACTATTGAAAGTCCTGCTTTACCTGCACCAACTATTATTATTCTTTCAGAATTGTTATGAAGAAAAAATCTTTCTTTCAGTCTTTCAACAATTCTTAATGAAAGACGTGTAATCCCAATAAACATTACTGAAAGTAATCCATCAATTATTGGAAGTGAAAGAGGAACTTCATATACATCAAACAATTTAGAAAAATGAAAAATATAAAAGACAACTGACTGTATTAGCAATACGAAGCAACTTATTATTATTAATCTTATTACTTCATCAATACTCGCATATTGCCAATATCTTTTATACAATCCGAGCAGAAAGAACAAACTAATCTTAATAAGCATAAAAAGTATAACCGTCGAATATATACCATATGTATATTCAGACAGATTTACATTCCAATCAGTTCTTATAAAAAGTGCAATGAATGGAATAATGAGAAAAGCAAAGAAGTCCAGCACAAAAAAATGCCTATTTCTGATTTTCGAAACGCTGCTATATAGATATTCTATTGCCATTTATTTAAAGAGGCGCTTATTAACTTATTAATTTAAAATAAATAATTCTATTATAAAATAACAAATTAAATCCCAAAATAACTAATCAAATCTGAGTAAAAAATCTCCCAAAAGCAAAAATAATCACTTAAATGAATTTCTCAAAGCACAACTTTGGACAAAACTCATTTACGCAATTTTCTAAAAATCAGTTTTAAAAAATAAATGATTTTTATTATTAAATTATAAACGGATTATTAATCTTCGCAAATTACTACTGCACAGGCATAATCATCAGTATGAGAAATACTCACCTGAAATTTATAGAGGAAAAATCCTTTGTCAATGATTTGGTGAATAAAAGGTTTCCCTTTTTTATCATTTATAATTTCAATGTCTTTCCACGAAAATTCTTTGCCTACTCCGGTTCCGATAGCTTTGGAATATGCTTCTTTGGCTGCATATCTTCCCGCAAAATGAAGCTCTGGCTTAGAAAATGATTTGCAATACTCAATTTCTTTTTCTGTAAGAATACGGGAATAAAATTTTTCACCAAATTTTTCTATAACTCCTCTTATTCTTTTGATATCAACGATATCAGTTCCAACTCCTATAACCATTAAATTTTATTATTTAAATTATTAATAATTTCTGTTAATTCTGAAATATCTTTTATATCAAAATCAGATCCGGGATTTAATGTATTAAATGTATCTCCGTATCTTGCAAATACTGTTTTCATTCCTACTGATTTTGCTCCAACTACATCGCGTTCAGCCCAGTCACCAATCATTAAACATTCTTCCGCTTTCAGATTTAATCTTTCTAATGCAAGATTAAAAGGTACGGGTGATGGTTTTCTTTCGTTGCTGTCGCTGAAAGTTACCACAACATCAAAAAGATGATGAAAATTTAAATATGATAATCTAAGCCATGCTTCTTTGCCGGGAGCATCTGAAACAACCGCAAGCTTAAGACCGTTTTTTATTAATGTAAGCAAAGTTGGTAATACTTTTGGATATGGTTTTAAAGCAGCTTCTCTTGCAGTTCTGTAAGCGACAATTCCCGCAGACAAAATTTTATAATCAATTTTTCCGGTTAAATCTATCAGAAGTTTATCAAAAACTTCCTGATACTCTATACCTCTGTCTTTATAAATTTCATCAACTTTTTTTTGGATAAATTCTGATGAGTGATTTAGACCCGCATCTATCATTGCATGAATAGCAGCATTAACAGCAGATGATTTCAAGAACATAAAATCTACAAGTGTATTATCCAAATCAAATATGACTGCTTTAATCATTTGATTAACTCCTTACACTCCGAGCATGTCCCAAAAAATTCAAGCGAATGGGATATATCTTCATAACCTTTTTTCTTTAAATCTTTTTCAATTTCATTTGTGATGCATCTGTCTATATTCTCTATTTTTTTACAAACATTACAAACTATATGATGATGGTGATGTCTGTCAATTATAAGTTCGTATCTTTTGTATTCGTCATTAAAGTTTATTTCATTTACAAACTTTGCTTTAATGAATGAGTTTAATGTTCTGTAAACTGTCGCAAGATCGGTTTTTCTGTTTTTTATTTTCTTATGTATCTCAGCAATGGTTAGCGGTTTATGATTTTCCCTTAAAATTTTTATAATTTCAAGTCGTGGATTAGTTATCCGTAAACTATTATCTGACAATATTTTTTTATACTCATCATTTATCATATGAGTAAAATCCTTTGCCTGTTTTCCTGCCAAGTAATCCGGCATCTACCATTTTTTTCTGAATAAAATTTGGTCTGTATTTCGGATCGTTAAAGTAAGCATCATATACAGATTTAGTAACAGAAAAATTTATATCAATTCCAATCAAATCCATAAGTTCAAAAGGACCCATAGCAAAACCTCCGCAATTTTTCATTACATTATCAATTGTCTTATAATCGGCTGTCCCTTCACTTAATATTTTTAATGCCTCTCCATAAAAAGGACGGGCTATTCTGTTCACAATAAAAGCGGGAGTATCTTTTGTAAATACCGAGACTTTGTTTATTTTTTTGCAAAGTTCATAAGTGAGCAAAGTTGTTTTTTCATCTGTAAAATCTCCGTTTATTATTTCAACAAGTTTCATAATATTCGCAGGATTAAAAAAATGCATCCCTATCACTCTGCCTCTGTTTTTTTTAACAAAAGTTGAAATTAATGTAACTGAAATTGATGATGTATTGGTTGCAAAAACTGCATTTTCAGAACATAGCTCATCAAGCTTTCTGAATGTTTCTTTTTTAATTTCAATATTTTCAGGAACTGCTTCTATAAAAAAATCACCGCTTGATAAGTCTTCAAATTTATTTGTGAAGTGAAGTCTATCCAAAGCATCATTTTTTTCATCTGAAGTTATTTTAGATTTTTCAACTGCTTTGTTCAAATTTTTAAGTATATATTCGCCTGATTTGCCTAATATTTCTTCACTCACATCATATAATATAACTTTAAAACCTGCGAGTATGCATGAAATGGCTATGCCTGAACCCATTGTTCCGGAACCGAGAACTCCAATAGTTTTTATGTCAGATAGTTTCATTATATAATATAAAATTTCTTAAATGGAGATTATATTCAAAAAAATTATTAATTAAATAGTTTAAGTTTCTTATTTGCCAATAGAAAATCAGATACAACATAAAATGAACCTGTAACCAATAACAAATCTTTTTTGGTAATAATTGATTTTGCAATTTTGAGGGCTTCTGATAAATTTTCTGACAAAATTAATTTTTTTTTATTTTTAAAATATTCTTTTAGTTCGTCACTGCCAAGTGAACGCTTAATCTCAGCTTTGGTTAATATTATTTTTTCTGAATTTAGTTTTTCGATTTCCTTTGCACATTTATTTATATCTTTGTCTGCCATTAATCCGAAGATTACAATAAGTTTATTATGTTTATAATTTTTTAGATTTGATTTCAAGTTTGATAATGCCTGCGGGTTGTGAGAGACATCTGTTATAACAATAGGGTTACTGTGGATTTTTTCAAATCTTCCGTGAAAATGTGAATTTACGGAAACATTTTTTATGCCTGATTTAATATCAGATTTTTTAATATTAAACCTGTAATAAAAATTTAAAACTGTTATTACAGACATTACGGTATTTAAATTTATCTTTTGATAGTCAGGACTAATTTTTACATCTGTAACAAATTTTTCAAATAGTTTTTCTTTATCGGAATTTATGTAATGAGTTTTTAGTTTTTCACATTTCTCTTCAATAATTTTGTATGAAATTTTAGGAAGTTTACCAGTCACACAAAACGATTTTTTTTTAATTATTCCTGCTTTTTCAAATGTTATTTTTTCAATACTATTCCCGAGAAACGAAGTGTGGTCTATCCCGATTGCCGTTATAACCGAAACCAAAGGGTTTAAAACATTTGTAGAATCAAGCCGTCCGCCAAGTCCTGTTTCAATTACTGCTACATCTGCTTTTTTAACACTGAAATATTCAAACGCCATTGCAGTTGTAACTTCAAAAAAACTCGGATTAATTTTTTTAATTACAGATTTAATATTTTCTGTAAATGTGATAATAAAATTTTTAGTTATTAAATTTCCGTTCACAGAAATTCTTTCACGGAAATCGAGTATGTGAGGTGATGTATAAAGTGCGGTTTTATATCCTGATTCTATTAATATAGAATTCAAGTAAGAGGAAACACTTCCCTTCCCGTTAGTTCCTGCGATGTGTATAGACTTAAAGTTTTTTTGAGGATTTCCGAGATGCTCAAGAAGATAATTAATATTATTTAGATTATACTTTATACCCAGTCTTTCAAGACTGAACAAATAATTAATTACCTTTTTATATGAAGAACTATCATCCAATCAATTTAAATATTAATTAACTGATGATTTCTTTTTTTCTTTTAATAATAGATATGAAAAAGCCAAGAACAAGAATAACAGTTCCCGCCCAAAGTATATTTATAAAAGGTTTAACTGACGCATTAACGATTAATGATTCCGCTGTAACGTCACCTTCTTTTGGTTCTTTTGTTCTGTTATCAACAATAGCAATAGTAGCCGTAGCACCACCTTGATCTTCTCCTACTATATTCATTTTTACAAAATAAAAACTGTAATTGCTGTTATCTGTCATCCTGGTTTCAAAATATTCAGGATTTCCCTGCACATATTTTATTTTTGGAAGTAATGTTTCTGTATATTTAGAATCTTTCACTTTGATTTTAGCTCCGAGTTCAAAGTTTCCTGATTGAATTTCTTCACCCCCAGGTGTCATCGTTCCCATATCAAAATCAATAAACTCAACATTTACTTCACCAATTTGTTTTATCTCCCCTTTTTTAAACACAACCATATCAGTATCGCTGAAAACCTCCGGCTCTACTAACCCCATCGGAGAAATATATAAATCTTTCGTAGTGAAATTTGCTATATCAGGATTTTTCATAACACCTTCTGAGAAACTGCTGTAATACATTACAGGTTTCAACACCATTTCCTTACCGTCTTTCTCAAGTAAAATATTGAAGTGATATTTTGTATCAGTTTTGTTATTTGGATCTTCAAACGTGCTTGCACCTATATACGTCATTGTATAACCGAAAGCATTCACAGGTTTATTTATCTCTAAAGTTATATTTTCATCTCTGCTGTATTTAGAAGAAGCAATGATTCCAAGAAAAAGCAAAGCCAAACCTATATGTGCAATATAAGCACCTACATTATCTTTTTGTTTTTTGAATACTCTAACTGCTATTTCAGCATTTACAAAGAAAGAAAACAAAGCAGCAAGTGCAAAAATTGCAAATAGAAAATCCTGAACACCGACTATTACAAGCCCTACCGTTACTATCGAAGCAAGAATTAACGGAAATATGAGACCTTTGAAAAATGTTTTGTCATCAGAGGTTTTCCATTTAAGCAATAAACTCATTCCGTTTATAAATGCAATCAGTATTGCAATCGGCAAATTCATTTTATTGTAAAACTCAATATCAATAGAACCCTTTGCTATAATAGGCCAGCTTGTTCCTGCAAGTATAACTATTGCCGATGCACAAAGTGTAAGCGACCCTACAAACAATGCAGACTCCCTTGTCATTAATTTATTAGGCTCATCGTTCAATCTTCGTAACTCTTTAAATCTGAAAATAAATGCAAGTAAAGAAATTAAAATGAATGAAGAAATAAATACAATCAATGATAGATATACTTCCTGTCCCGGATCTACAAAAGAGTGTACTGAAGAATCACCAAGTATTCCGCTTCGTGTGAGAAATGTTGAGTATAAAACAAGTAAATATGCCGATATACAAAGTATTAGATTTGTTTTTTTATAACCACCTGTCCTTTTTTGTGCTACCATAGTATGCACCGCTGCTACTATTATAATCCAAGGTATCAAAGAAGAATTTTCAACCGGATCCCATGCCCAATAACCACCCCATCCGAGAACACCATAAGCCCAATAACCACCCATCATAATACCCAATCCTAAAATTCCACCGCTGAACAAAAGCCAAGGCAAAGCAAAATTAATCCAATCCTTGTATCTGTTTTTCATAAGAGTTGCAATGGCAAAGCAAAACGGAACAGCCATTGAAGAAAAACCAACAAAGAGTGTAGGGGGATGAATTGACATCCAGAAATTCTGTAAGAGTGGATTTAATCCTCTGCCATCCTGCGGAATAAATCCATATTCCACTTCACCGGCAAAAGAATCCCAAACATAATTAAAAGGAGATTTTAGTATAAGTATAAAAGCGAGAAAACCGAGTACGAGAGAAAATACTGCCATAACCTGCGGTTCAAGTCTGTCACCTTTTGAAAGGTATCGCATAAGAAAAATACCGATAACAGCAGTCATAAAAGTCCAAAGCATAAAACTTCCCTCTTGACCTGAATAGAATGTAGAAATCAAAAGTGCAAGTCCTAATTCACGATTGCTTTGTTCCCATACATACGTATATTGAAACTGATGATCAAGAATATTGAATAGAAGAAAAGCAGAAGCAGCAATAACGCTTGCTGCAGAAATATTATAAAAAATTCTTCCGAATTTTATCATTTTATCTCTTCCAAAATGGACGAGTAAAAATGATATTATAGAAAGTACGGCAAATATAGTTGCCGAGTATATTAAAAATTTTCCTAACATTAATTAAATTTCCTTTTTTATATCTTCAGGAGATGCTTCATATTTTGAAGGACATTTTGTTAATATATCTGAAGCTAAAAAATTTCCGTCTTTTATTTTACCTTTAACAACTATTGCTTCGGCTACTTCAAAATTATTTGGTTTAGCACCTTCATAGATTACTTTCATTTCAGTATTGCTGTCATCCTTCATATGAAATACGAATGTATTTGAATTGCCGTCAAACTTAGTTTCTTTATCTTTAAGCCAATACCCTTTCACTTCAACTTTTCTTAATCTTTTTTCCGCTTCTTTAAAATCAACATATTCTATTTTACTTTCAGAGAAGACTGTGAAAGCAATCGCCCCAAAAACGATGATAATGATACCACCTATCCACATTTTTAGTTTGGAATTCATTCTTTAATTCCTTTTTTTTCTAAATCGTTTAGTTTTTTCTCGATTCTGTTAAGATACAATACAATTCCAATCCAAATGATTAGAGTGATAATTAAGACAACGTATAAATCATTAGTTTCGAGGAATGCATAGAGACTATTCAATTTGAACTATTTTTTAGTTTTAGATTTAAAATTTCCGTTTTCACTTTAAGCTGAAACATATATAAAAATAAAAAAGTAAAACCGACCAATGAAGTCAGAAAAATATATAGCATTTTAGGGTCCATATCTATTTTTCCGCGAGAGTTCACAATAGGGTCCGGATGCAATGTATCAACAACTCTTGGCATAATAAAAACAAAAAATGGTACTGTTACAAAAGCAAGAATCGCATACACTGAACTTAGACGTGCTTTCTGTTCATAGTTATCAAGGGATGCTCTCAATACAAAGTAAGCTCCATAAATTAATAATAAAATAAAAATAGATGTCTGCCGTGGGTCCCAATTCCAAAATGCACCCCAGTTAAATTTTGCCCAGAGTGAACCTGTTGCTGTTGCAAGAATGCAAAAGACAAATCCGAGTTCTGCGGCTGAGTATTGTTTCACATCATATTGAGGGTCTCGTGTTCTTAGATATTTTACTGCATAAACCATTGACATAAAAAACGCTACAACAGAAATCCATGACATCGGAACATGATAATATAAAACTCTTGCTTTATCACCAAGTGCAGGAATGTGCGGAATGGGAATAAGGAAACTGAGGAATATAACAGCAGTAACTAAAACAATAGAGCTATATTTGAAAATTTTGATTGCCATTAAACGAGAATATTTATAGAAATGAAAATTATTGCGGGATTGGTTTTCCCATCATTTCATAAATTTCTTCAATTTTTTCTTTATTTGTTTTTGCGTCCTGATTATTCGGGTCTAATTCTAAAACAACTCTGAAAAATGTAAGAGCAGGTTTATATTTATCTCTCGGAGGTAAATCTGCATCATACATATAATACATCCCGGCTGCAAGATTTTTATTTATTGCATCAAGTTTATTTGCATCAGATTTTTCATTTTTATATGTTGTATATGCGTCATTTGCCTGTTTTCCAAGTTCTGTTGCCTGTTTATCATCACCTGTAACGGTTTTTGAATCTGTACTTTGCGGAATATTAGTTGTCTGATTATTTTGACCGGTCATATCAGCGGGAGATTTTGTCTGTTTTTCTTCCATTTTGGAGCATCCCGCAAAAACCAAAAAAGATAGAACTATTAATAAATTTTTCATAATTAAAATTATCTATTATTTTGAATTAAATAAATTCATTAATCTTCCCAAATAAATTTGAAAAGCATTAAAGAAGCAGTAAGCACTACTACTATATAACATAATATAATGATAACCTCTTCATAGAGAGAAAAAGTTTCAGCACCTTCAGCAGTTAGTTTTGTGGAATGAATAATGGAAACCAGAAGTGGAATTAATACAGGAAAAGCCAGAACGGGATAAAGTGTACCTTTATTATTTGCTTTTGAAATAATTGATGCTATAATAGTAAGAATTATAACAAGACCGGTAATACCAAGAATAAAAAAGAAAATAAATCCTGAAAGGTTTTTTATTTCATAATTCATTATAACAGCAAAGAGAAATAGCGTAATAAAACTGGTGATAAAACTTAAAATCAAATTAAAAAGTAATTTACCTGTGAATACTGAATCAATAACAGTTGTAAGTTTCAAAGCAACAGAAGTATCCTTATCCTGCTCTTTAATAAAAGTTCTCGCAAGCGAACTGACAGAAGCAAAAAAAATCGTGACCCAAAGCAACCCGGTTAAGATTTCATTATCAACTTTTTCATCACCTGCTGCAAATCGGATTATAGAAACACTAATCAAAACAAACATTAAAAGAGAATTAAGAACATATTTTGTTCTGAATTCAGATTTAAGTTCTTTTCTGAAAATTTCAAAAGTATTTTGGAAATATAATTTCACTTATAATCTTCTATATTGATGTTTAAATCACAAATTGATTTTTCATTTTCATCATTTGTAGCAATGATAATTAATTTATCATTTTTCAAAGAATTTATAATTTCAAAAAAAACTGAAATACCTTTAGAATCCAGATTTGAAGTCGGCTCATCAAGAAGAAGAACCTTAGGATCATTCATAATGGCAAAAGCGAATTTTAATCTCTGTTTCATTCCGGATGAATAATTTTTCACAATTTCATTTTTGGCATCTGATAATTCAAGTTTTTCAAAATATGAATTTATAATTTCTGTTTTATGTGGATTAGGTTTATTGATTCCGGTTTTAAGATTATAAAACAATAAAAGATTTTCAAAACCGGTTAACTCATCATATAATGATAAATATGGAGCAATCAAACCTGTAAATTTATAAACATTCTCAGACATAAGTTTTTTATTATCAACTGAATATTCAACTTCGCCTGATGCAGGTTTTATTAAATTTACGAGAATTTTAATAAGTGTTGATTTGCCTGAACCGTTACTTCCGGTTATTGCAAGGGATTGTGAAGAATTAAGTTCAAATGAAAGTCCTTTGAAAATTAATTTTGAATTATATTCTTTGGAAAGATTTGAACATTTCAGGTTCATTCTTTTGTTTTGGTCTGAATAATACCGTGATTAGATTGGATTCTCTGATCTCTTCTTTGCAATGCCTGATCAAATCTTCTTTTTTCTTCTTCAGTTTCGGGAATTATTTCAGGAACTGGAATTGCCCTTTGAGTATATCTGTCAATTGCGACAAAAGTAAGATAAGCACTGTTGGAATGGAAAACTTTTCCGGTTATATAATCTTCAATTTCAACCCTAACACCAACTTCCATTGATGTATTGAACGCTCTGTTCACAGATGCTTTCAGCCGGACAACTTCGCCAAGTTTTACAGGTAAATGAAATATTAAATTATCAACTGCAAGAGTAACAGCAACTGAATTACAATGCTTCGAGGCAGCAAGGGCAGCAGCAATATCTATCCAGTGCATAAGGCGTCCTCCGGCAAGATTGCCAAGTATATTAGTATCGTTTGGCATAACAAGTTCAAGCATTTCAACCTGAGATTTCTTAACCGTTTTCTTTTCTATTGCCATTCTTATTTTAAATTACTTTTTGCCTGCGACCTTAAAGATTTTACTTGAGATAAAAACGGACTTGATTTAAATCTCTGTTCAAATTTATCGGCTTCCTCTATTGCAAGGTCATATTTTTGTCTTTTTACTAATGAATTTATTTTACCGAACATAGCATCATCAGCATAATCAGTATCAAAATAATCGTTCAATACATAATCATAATAAACAGTAGCAGCACGGTAATCATCCATATCCATATATAAATCAGCACTTGCAAGTAATTTTCTGGCAAGTTTACTTCTTAATTCTTTAATTCTCGCATCCGCTTCAAATGCTAATGCATCATTTGGGTATAGTTCAAGAAAATTTCTGAATTCAGAAATTGCCAAACGAGTATAAGTTTGATCAAGATAATATTCCGGTGATAATCTGTAATAACACAACGCAAGATTATATCTTGCCTGAGTAACCATAGAACTTGAAGGATAATTTTTCATATATAACTCAAACTCATAAGCAGCAAGGATAAATTCACCTCTTTTGAAATAGCTCATTGCAAGATAATACTGTGATTTATCAGCAACACTTGTACCGGAAAATCTTAGTTTTACAATTGAGAAATCTTCAATTGCCTGAAGGAAGTCCCCTTTTTCATAACTGGCCATTGCTATTGCGTATGCTTTATCCGGATCATCAGTATTTACATTTCCTTTTTTTGAAGATGAGCATGAATATAAAGATATACTCAAGAGGAAAAGAATAAAAATATTTTTTAGATTCATCAAATTTTTTATAGTCATTTAGTTGTCAGAGATTATCAGAAGTTATCAGTTACTTCTAATTACGAAAAATAAAATTATAGTAGTTATAGAAGTTAAAATTAAACCGACAGGAAGAAGATATTTATTTAAGAAACTATCTTCCGGCAGTTTTCCGTTTAAGAAAGAATATTTGTACGAATTTATATTTCCGGAATTTTCAATTTTCACAGTATCGGCAAAATTTATATTATACGAACCTGAAAAAACCGGAGAACTAATATTCAGGTTATAATAATCAAGAATAAAACCTGACTTAAAATTTCTAATAAAACTTTTATCTCCTGCAATGCCTGAGTTTACATATTCAGGATAATTCATTTTTATATTTTCAATTTTTAATACAAGTTTTCGGTTAGAATAATCTTTGCCTTTTTTGTAGATAAAAATATTTTTTTCAAAGAACTCATTTAGAAAATTTTTAACTGAGTTATCTTCCGAAATAATTTCCAAATCAGTTATTAAAACAGAGTCACTTTTATAATACATTATAAAATCAGAAAGGTTGCTTTTGAGCTGTTCAAAAACAACCTCTTCATTTGATATTTGTCTTACATCCGAATTTACCGGTTTTGTATCGTAATTAATTGTTTGAGAATAAATATCTGAAATTGTAAATAAAATTAAAAATAAAATCAGTTTATATCTCATTTAATTAAATAAGGATTAACCGTAAATGCCTCTAAGTTTCAATACTTTTGAAACTTTATCAATTGCATATATATATGCACCTAATCTTAATGTTGTCTGATATTGAATAGCAGTATTATAAACATTTTCAAAAGCTTCAGTCATCATTCTGTTTAATCTTTGATTCACATCATCTTCTTCCCAGAAATATCCCAATCTGTTCTGAACCCATTCAAAATAAGAAACGATAACACCGCCTGAGTTTGCAAGAATATCAGGAATAACCATTATACCTTTGCTTCTTAAAATTTCATCTGCCTCAGCCATTGTAGGACCATTCGCACCTTCAACAATTATTTTCGCTTTTATTCTTTCTGCATTTTCTGCTGAAATCTGATCTTCTTTAGCTGCAGGAATTAATATATCACATTCTAACTCAAGTAACTCCTCGTTAGAAACCTTTGTTCCGAAATCACCACCACCAAGATTTTTATTTTTCTTAACGTATTCTATCGCCATATCTATATCAATACCGTTTTTATCATAGTAACCACCGGAAACATCACTGATAGCAATAACTTTTGAGCCCTTTTCTCTCATAAGCTGAGCACTCACAGAACCAACATTACCAAATCCCTGAATCACAGTTGTAGTTTTAGTAACGTCAATACCTTTTTTCTGTAAAGCAGCAAGAGTGGCAATCATAACGCCTCTTCCTGTTGCTTCTCTTCTTCCGCGTGAACCGCCAATGATAATAGGTTTACCTGTTACAACACCTGTAATAGTTTTTCTTCTGTGCATAGAATATGTATCCATAATCCACGCCATCACCTGTTCGTTAGTATTCATATCGGGAGCAGGAATATCAGTATCAGGTCCGAAAATTTCGAGCATATTAGAAGTGTATCTTCTTGTAATTTTTTCAAGCTCAGTCATAGAAAGTTTTGACGGGTCACATTTGACACCACCTTTAGCACCGCCGAAAGGTAAATTAGCGATTGAACATTTCCATGTCATCCAAGAAGCGAGAGCTTTAACTTCGTCAAGGTCAACATCCGGAGCATATCTGATGCCACCTTTTGATGGACCGAGAATGTTATCATGAATAACCCTGTATCCTTCAAACACTTCAAGTTTTCCGTTATCCATTTGGACTGGAATAGAAACAATAACAGTTTTCACTGGATGTTTTAAATAATTATATAAACCTTCGTCAAGTTTATACATTTCAGCTGCTTTATCGAATCTAATCATCATAGAATCGAACGGATTAGCTTCACCTCTTCTGTAAGGAGCCGGTTCTTTATATGTATCTTCTGCCATATATTATATATGATTTTTTTTGTTTGGAATAAATAAAAAATGCTTCTTTACTGTGATTGCATTCAGTAGAGAAGCATTTTATATGAATATAATTTATTGTTTTAACTTATGATTATCCAAACTCTTAAATTGAACTAACAATAAAATTAGTATAAAGTAAATATCTATTCAAGTTAAATAAAATTGAAAAAGGGATGGGATTGAACCGTCATACGTAAGGTTGCAAAAGAGAAAAGTCGCACAAGATTTGTAAAAGAAAATTATCATATATGTTTCATTTGAATTGACTAATAGATAAGTGAAATAACAATCTAACTCTCATTGAAATTATGTTTAAATAGATGTATTTTTGAATAATAATTTTAACAAACGATTACTCAATATTACATTAAAACTTTGGAATTTATATCCTTTATTTATTTAAATAAAAATCTTAATTATTAATCGTGTTTTACCGTAGAAAAATAATTCTCTCAATATTGCAATTATTTGAAGGGAAGTTAGATAAAATACGTTTACAAAAACTTCTATTTCTTTTTACCCAAAGACAGACTAAAAGTGTATACGATTTTATCCCTTATCGTTTTGGTTGTTTCTCATATTCTGCTAATGCTGATATGACTGCAATGGTAACAAGAGGCTTTTTAACAGAAGATGAAAAGTCTTTTACCAAATTAGATCCAACCGATTACCTCAAACAACTTAATTGTGCAGACTTGAATTTATTGCAGGATGTAAAATCTCTTTTTGGTAAAATGAGTCCAAGTGCATTGATGAAGCATACTTATTTGAATTACCCTTTTTATGCAATTAAAAGTGAGGTAGCAAAAAAAATTTTAACAAAAGAGGAATTAGAAAAAGTAAATGAGTCCAAACCAAGTTTAAGCAAGACCGTGCTTTTTACGATTGGCTATGAAAGCATTTCGTTAGAAGAATATTTGAATCGTTTGATTAAAAATGATGTTAAAGTTTTAGTTGATGTTAGAAATAATCCTTTAAGTATGAAATTTGGTTTCAGCAAAAATCAATTAATAAAATATTGTGGTAGCATAGGCATACAGTATATACATATCCCTGAAGTAGGCATATTATCAAAACAAAGACAAGAATTGAATACTCAAAGTGATTATGATATGCTATTTTCAATTTATCGTAAAAATAATCTTCCCAAATCAATTGATTCACAAATACAAATTTTAAATTTACTAAAAGTACATAAACGCGTTGCTTTAACTTGCTTTGAGGCAAATATATATCAATGTCATCGTAAACATTTAGCGGAAGCTATAGAAAATCACCCCGATTTTGAATTTGAAGTAAAACATATTTAATAATGCCATTGACTAAAGTTCTCATTACAGTAAAGACTTATCCAACACTTTCAGCAAAATATGATGAATTGGTTTGCACCGCAGGTTTTCTTGAAGATGGATCTTGGATACGCATTTACCCTGTCCCTTTCAGAAAAAAATCTTACAACGAACAATATAAAAAATACGATTGGATAGAAGTTGATTTAGTTAAAAACACGAGTGATTTCCGACCTGAGAGTTTTCGGCTTAAATCACTTGACACAGAAATAAAAGTAATCGGACATATTGACACCAAAAATAATTGGGAAGAACGAAAGAAAATCTGTTTAAGGAAAATTTATAAAAACCTGACAGAATTAATTACTGAGGCAAAAGATAATAATATTTGTACTTCATTGGCTGTATTTAAACCGACAGAGGTTTTGGATTTCTATGCTGAGGAGGTAGAAAGAGAATGGGACCAAAACAAATTAAATAAATTGAACCAACTCAATTTATTTGAGACGGTTAAACAAGGAAAATTTAAAGTAGTTCAGAAACTTCCATACAAATTCAAGTTTAAACTTTTAGATAATGAAGGCAAGGAAAGTAATATGATGATTGAAGATTGGGAAACTGGTCAGCTATATTGGAAATGTCTGGCTCGACACAAAGGAGACGAGCAAAAAGCCATTGCAGATGTAAGAAAAAAGTATTTTGACGATTTTTCACAATCAAAAGACTTGCATTTCTTTTATGCACTACTCAAGCACATCATCACACCTCAAAAAATCCTTTTATAATAATTGGTTCGTTTAGTCCTAAAATTGATTTACAAGAACGATTATTTTGAATAGGAATATTAAATTTCTACTAAGTTCAAAAAAAAACTATTGACAATATTATTTGAATTTATGATTTTTACATAAACTAAAATATTTTATGAAAAAATATATCCTGCTATTAATTTTCATCTTAAGTTCAGTTTCTCAAGTCTCTGCTCAGATAATTAAAACAGATAACCTTTCTCTTTATACTCATTTGGATATTTATTATCCGGAGTATATTAAACAGAAAAATGTGGCGTATCCGTTTAATTTTTATTCCAGAAGCAATGAAAGGATAAAACTGTATAATGCATCTCTGACTGCTCATTTCAGAGAAGATGATATCAGAAGTAATATTACTGTTCAATATGGCGATATTCAGTTTGGTTATGGACTAAATAGGGGTGCTGATTTTATAAGAGAAGCAAATTTTGGTTTATCACCTGACAATAATTTATGGATTGATGGAGGTTACTTTTTTGGAGAGATGTCAACAATTAAACCATTACCACAGGAAAATTTCTTTACATCTATACCGGCTATATCATATATAGAGCCACTTGTAAACGCCGGACTCAAGGCGAGTTATAAATTTAATAAAAATGTTTTGGCGAAATTTGTAATTTTTACTGATTATAATAATAGAAGTGGTATGTTTAATAAATCTAAAAATTTTTTGTATGGGGTAGGAATTGAACATCAAGTGAATTCTAAACTTGATTTCAGAATTAACACATTAATAGGTGCAGAAAATTATGAATATTTTAATGGTACAGTCTTTGAACATACTAAATTTACAAGAATTTTTTCAAATGCCTTTATAAAATATAATCCCGGAAAGAAATCTAAAAATAATTTGGGATTTATGTTTATATATAGAAACAAAGGTGAGTTAACATTTCCTCTTATTAATTTAAATAAAGTTTCTTTTGGAGGATTTATAAGTTCACAGTATAAAATTTTAAGAAATCTGAGTTTATCAGGAAGAATAGAATATTTTAATGATGAATCAGGAATGTATTTAAATAGAGACGCTTTTGTTACCAATCAGGAAGAATTGTTATTATCAGGTTTTACAGCCGCAGCGGAGTATAACATACGTGAAAAAATATATGCAAGAATGGAGTTTAATAAAAAATTTATAAATAAAAATTCCCGAGTTTATTTTGATGGAAAATCGAATTTAAGTACATTTATTGCATCTATGGGAATAGAGTTTTAATGTGAATAATTTGAGATTTATGGATTTTGTTAAGATGGGAAAGCTTATCATATGTATAAATCTGTTCCCCTCTTACTAAAAAGTCTTACATCTCCCGCTGGTGTTTCATTCCTCTCACGCAGGAGTCTCTTGAAAAGGGCTCCTGCGAGTTTCTAAAACTCAAATCATAATATAATTCATTTTAACCAATAACTCTAAAAATTGGCAATTCTTAAAAAAATTTCCCGCAACCAATAATTTTTAGTCCCCATCTGGAATTAAACCGGAATTGAATCCACTATTTTTTTCCCATTCTTTAAAATTTTTTAATTTCTTTTTCTCAATAAATTCACCAGTCCATGGATTGAATATATAGGCATCATATCTGTATATAATTCCTTTTCTACCATTGTCTTTTATGTATTCAGAAGAATTTTTTAATACTGTGACATAATACCTGAATTTTCCATTAAAAAATTTACCTTGTTTAAAATTTTCAAAGAACAAAAACTCAGAAACAATACTTGTATCCGTTAAACTTAATCCATTATTTTTTGCTGTAATTAAAGCAGAATTAATGTTAATGTTAAAATTTTTATTATCATCTTTTACTTCTTCAAATCCATAATTTCTCCACTTATCATCCGAGGTACTAAGATAATTTCCAGTTGAATCTAATAAAATATTTATATCCACACCATTTTCATCAGATTTGTTTAATTTTACAATATATCTAAACTTGAATTCATTTGGCTTTGCAATCATTGGTTCTTTCCAAGAACCAACATATTTGGATATCAAATCTGATTTACCTTCATTATTAACCGTTTGTACTATCCCATAAGCTGAACAATCGAAATCAAAAAAAACATGATTTTCAAAAAATTCTTTGCTATATGTATTTATAAAAAGACTATCTACTTTTAATTTCATATTTTCCAGTATTTCATGATATGGAAAAAAATCTTTATTAATTTCAGCAATACCTTTATCATAATCAATTTTATACATTAAAATTCCGTCAAAATTAAATTCCTCCCATATCCCAATATAATTACCATTTTTTTTCCAAATACCATTTTGGAATATTTTTGTAGTATCCTCTATGAAATAAACTTTATAGATAATTGAATCTTTTTCATTTAAAATCTCTTTAAAAATATAATATTTTGAATTTTTCGTAATTTCAATTTGAGATGTATCGGTTGATAAATATTGTTGGCTGAACTGACTATAAATAAAATCAGAATAAGATAGAATTAAAAAAAACAAGCAAATTATTTTTTTCATAATTTAAATTGGCTATTTTTTACAAATGTAAAACAAAAAGTTCAAATTAGTTGTACCAAAACGAATGATTAGAATTAAAATTATCAATGATTAAAAATCCTATGTAATTTTAAATCTGTTTTTAAGAAAATTAATCAATTAATTTAAGTAATAAACTTATGAAAGAATTTCCCCTCTTCCGCAGGAGTCTCTTGAAAAGGANNGCAAATATTAAAAAAATTCATTTCAGCCATTATGCCTGAAAATTGGCAATTCTTAAAAAAGTATTACTAAGCCAAAAACTTTACAAATACATTTCAAAATATATAATATGTGAACTATAATTATTGTATATTTAAAATTATTGTATATTATTGTAATAACATTCCTTTCTATTTTCGATAATAATATTTTTAATCGCATAAATTTTTTTCTTAAAATCAAAAACTAATTATGAAAAAAACTCTTGAAGAAAAAACCGCTTCTGCTCCTACAACTTACTGGCATTGGTCAGGCATTCCGACTTTTCTGAGATGTCCTCATGACCCCGATTTTAAAAATACTGATATCGGACTTATTGGCGTGCCTTACAGCGGTGGTAACAGTATCGAAAGAATGCAGTATCTTGCACCTCGTGCAGTCCGCAACAGATCTTCAGCTTACCACAGGGCTCATCGTCAGTTTGGTATTGACCCGTTTGATATGGTGAGAGTTTCTGATCTCGGTGATGCTCCATTGCCTCATATTCTAAATCCTGATAAAGCTGCGGAAGATATTGAATCTTTTTATAAAAAAGTTTTTGAAGCCGGTATTACTCCTGTTACGATTGGCGGCGACCATTCCGTTACATGGCCAATACTTCGAGCCTCGAGAAAAACAAAATTTTCTGAACCTATCGGTATGATTCATTTTGACAGCCATACTGATGCCGCTCCTGAAGGTTTCGGAACACGAAATCATGCTGCGGGTTTTTTGCTCGGGACTGAAGATGGATTGATAGACCCAAAAAGAACTGTGCAGATTGGTATTCGCGGACATATGGCTATTCTTGAAATGGATGACTGGGCAAAAAACAATTTCGCTGCTGTTATATCAACGGATGATGTGGCAAATCGCGGAACGGCAGATGTGATTAAACAAGTGAGAGAAATTATTGGTAATGGTCCTGTTTATATCAGTTTTGATTTGGATGCGTTAGACCCTTCTTATGCACCGGCTGTTGCTGATCCGGAAGTGAACGGTTTGACTTTGCGTGAGGTAACTAATCTGATTCATGGTTTCAGAGGATTAAATTTTATGGGTGCGGATATAGTGTGTTATTGCCCTCCGATTGACAATCCATCTCAGATTACCGCTCTTACTATCAGCTCTATGATGTTAGATTTTGTTTCTCTCATTGCTGAAAATTTATCCGGCAAGAAGTAATTAATTTAAAAATTTTTATTAAACTTACTTAGAAAATCAATTTGTTATATTAACAATTCCGTAGGAGTCTCTTGAAAAGGACTCCTGCGATTATAAAATTAAAATGAATTATTTTTTTCTATGCAAAATTTATACATCCCTATCTAAACCTGCATATTTGATAGTTGAGATGAAATAATAATGTGTTTCCTTGTCTAAGTTTTTCAGTTTATTAAACGAATTTTTGTGTTCATAAAATTGTAAATTCTCTAACTCAATCTTTAAGTTATACATAGAAAAATTAATTAATTCTTTGGTTTTAAATACAGAACATAAATAAGCAATCTTACTTAGAGCTTTTAAAAAGCTATTTTTACTTACCTTTCCCTCAATCGAAGGAATTAAATTACTCTGCAATTTTTCTAAACCGGAATTAATACATTTGAAAATTATTTCTTCATCTGTATTCAATTTTAATTGGTAAAATCCTTTTCCATAAACAATTGCAATTTCAATAATTTCATTAAGAATTGATTCAATTGATACATTTTTCCCTCTGAAATCACATTGAATTTTGCAAATTTTTTCAAAAGCTTTTTTGACATTTTTAAGATTAGAAATTTCTTCAAATAATCTGTCTATATCATAAATTTGCTTTGCAATACTTAAATCATTTTCGATTGGAATACCAATAGTACTAATAGCCAAAGTAGTTAATTTATCCCCAAGTAATGAATCTTTAGAAAGAGTATTTACATAAGTTGGCTTTTCGACTATAATGAATTTACTTTTTATTTCAACATTTTTGGTTTCGACTCCTGCTAACTCACAGAATACAATATCAAGCAAAACATTTTGTTCATCACCTGAAATTACTGAGTCATAAAAAAATCTGTAATGTGTTTTTTTAATTTTACTCTTTATTTCTCTTTTGTCAGTTTCAAATTTTTTAAAATATTTTTTGAAAACAAATTCTTCCAATGTTTTTTCAAAAATTTCTTTTTCCTCAAGGGTTATAATATCTATGTCAGTTGAAAATCTTTTTTCTTCGTTGAATAAAATTGTTAACGCAGTTCCTCCTTTAAAAGTGAATTTTAACTTCGATTCACATAATTTCTCTCTTTGATATAATGCTTTGATTGCTTTTTCAGGTATATTTAAATTTCTTACTTTAAAATCCTTGGATATTTTTTCAATCCATTCTATTGAAAATGATTTTTCTGAAATCATTGCTTAATTTAATTTTTTCTAAAATGGATTCTAAATAATTATTAAACTCTTTCTTTTTTCCTCTTCGTTTTGCATAGTTTAGTAAAGTAGAAAAATTAACACTGTATTTTTTAAACAACCCGGAAAAAATATTTTCTAATTCTTTGCCTCTGTAATAAAAAAATAATTCATCCTCATTAAACAAATCCACTAAAATTTTCTCTAATTTTGGAATCATTGATTTTTTATATTTCTGAACCGGGGATTTTGATATCTTACTTTTAATAACTATATACTCATTTAAATCATTTGCATAGTTCAAAATTATTTTTTCATCAGGATTTAAAAATACTTTATTCGGGAATATTGTTTTAAGGTATTCAAACACTGTGTTAATAGCATATTTTTCTACTTCAATAATAATAATATTTTTAAAAGAAACCATATTTAAAAATTCTGCAAGCCAATCAGTTTCCCATATAATGAATTCTAAATCAGGATATTGTTTTTTAATTTTATTGCAAATCTTTTTAAAAAAAATGCTCTCCTGAGGTTGAAAATCATTTTTTATGTCAAATGTATAATACCCTTCCAAAAATTCATATATTTCATTCCTTTTTTTCAATCTATAAAGGTAATTTCGCATTTCATTTATACTTAAATCATATCCTTTTCGTAAAAAAAAATTATTTAAGTCTTTAAGACTAAACAAATTTGTTTTCATTAATTCGGAAACAATAAACTTTAAAAATATTAATTTTTTCTTTTCCATACTATAAATATATATAAATTATTTTAACCAAAAAAGTAAAAAATTGGTTAAAATTGATTTATTTGAATTTAGCCATTATTATAGAATATTGGTCAAATTGCATTAATTAATAATAACGTTAATTTGTTGAAAATAAATAAAATCGGTAAGACAAGGAATAAAAATAAATAAAAGTGAAAGACGGTTTAGTAAATTGAATAAATTTTATATTTAGAGTATTTTCATTCTTAAGACTATGAAAATAAAATCGAAATTAAAAAATTTATTATTTTTATCTCTATCAGGAATTTTAATTTATGCTTGCGGTGAAAAAAAAGATGAACCGGTTTTCGTTCCGCCTAATCAGGAGTTCAGTGCCGATCAGGATCAGGAACAAAAAGCTAAAGAAGAATTTGAACGACTAAAAAAACTTGAAGAGATGCAAAAAGGTGATTCAAACAGACCTGTTACTCCGGATACTGTTATCTCACTTCCTAAAGATTCGGTAAAAACCGATACGGTTAAACCTAAAGAAAAAAAGGTTGACCCTAAAACTCTTCAAAAAGAAAAAGAACTCAACAAAAAACTCACCAATCCTAAAACGACAATTGATGACTATCTTGAATATATTAAAAGAGGTGTAAGCGAAGACGGAAATTTTGATAAAAATATGAAAAGGGCAAGCGAGCTTTGGGACGGCAGAGGCACCAATACTTTCAAACGTGCTTACAAAGACACAAAAAAATTCAGTATAATTTCAGAACCTGAAGTTGTATCTCAGAAAGGAAATACAGCAAAAGTGAAAGTGAAAATAAAACAAACTGATAAAAACAATAAAGAATCTGAAATTATTGTTACTTATAATCTTGTTGCAGATAATACCGGTAAATGGAAAATAAAAAATAATGTTGTATCTAAAAAATAAAAATTAAAAATTTAAAAATATAAATATTAAATGAGCGTACTTGTAAATAAAAACACTAAGGTTGTTGTTCAGGGTATAACAGGGTCAGAAGGTTCTTTTCATGCAAAACAAATGATTGAATACGGCACAAAGGTTGTTGCAGGGGTAACTCCCGGAAAAGGCGGAACGATGTTTGAAAATGCCGTTCCTATTTTTAATTCTGTTAAAGATGCCGTTAAAGAAACAAAAGCTAATGCTTCTGTCATATTCGTTCCTGCTGCTTTTGCTGCTGATGCTATTATAGAAGCAGCGGATGCGGGCATTGATGTTATCGTTTGCATTACAGAAGGTATCCCTGTTAAAGATATGATTTCTGTTTATGATCATATTCAAAACTTAAATAAAAACGGAAGAAGAGTTAGATATATAGGTCCTAACTGTCCGGGAATTATTACTCCCGGTGAATGTAAGATTGGCATTATGCCGGGCTTCATTCATAAAAAAGGAAGAGTAGGTTTAATTTCCCGAAGCGGAACTTTGACATACGAAGCAGTGAACCAATTAACTAAACTTGGAATCGGACAATCTACATGTATAGGTATTGGCGGAGACCCGGTCATAGGAACAAGATTTATTGACGCGATAAAACTATTCAATGAAGATAAAGATACTGATGCTATTATTATGATTGGTGAAATCGGCGGAAGTGCCGAAGAAGAAGCTGCTTATTACATAAAGAAAAATGTTAAAAAACCGGTTGTCGGATTTATTGCCGGTAAAACTGCCCCTCCGGGGAGAAGAATGGGACACGCCGGTGCTATTATCTCCGGCGGAAAAGGTACTGCGGATGAAAAATTAAAAACAATGAGGGAGTGTGGAATTATCACAGTGGATTCTCCTGCCGATATGGGTATAACTGTAAAGAAAGCATTGGAAAAATTAAATAAGAAATCAACCGTTAAAAAATCTGTTAAAAAAACTCAGAAGAAAGTTAAAGGAAAATCAAATAAAAGCACTGTTAAAAAAAGTTTGAAAAAATCTCCTTCAGCAAAACCAAAAAGCAAATCGGTTGCTAAGAAAAAAACTGTTAAATCTAAAAAGAAAAAATAAATAAACTCAGGATTAAGATAATTTGACGAAAATCAGAATTTATAACGCAAAATTTTTTGCTTATCATGGAGTGCTTGATTACGAAAAAGAATTCGGAAATGAATTTGAAATTGATATTGAAATGAATTGTGAATTAGACGAACTGAAAATGACTGACAATCTAAAAAACACTGTAGATTATTTATCAGTTTATAAATTAACTGAAAAAATATTTACATCACATAAGTTTAACCTTATTGAAACAGCAAATGAGGCTATTGGTAATGAGATTTTAAATAACTTTGATAAGATTGATTCCGTAACAGTGAAAATAAGGAAACCAAACGCACCACTCGGAATTATTGATTCAGTTGAAATTGAAAAAACGTATTTCAGAAATTAATATATCAGATTGAAAGTATTTTTAGGATTAGGTTCAAATGTTGGAGATAAAATTGATTTTATTACAAAAGCAATTGAAGAAATAAAAAAACTGACCGATACAAAACTAATCGCAAAATCTTCACTTTACGAAACGGAGCCATGGGGGCTGGTGGAGCAGGATGATTTTGTAAATTGCGTTGTGGAGATTGAAACGAAACTTAAACCTGATGAACTCTTTAGCGGTCTTAAATCTATCGAGAAAAAACTTTTTCGAAAAGAAAGAAGAAAATGGGAACAGAGAGAAATAGATATAGATATATTATTTTACGGTGATAATGTTATTCATAATGATTTAATTAATATACCACACAGGGAAATTGAAAACAGAAATTTTGTTTTGATTCCTATGGCGGAGCTTGATGCTGAGTTTATTCATCCTGAACATAATAAAAGCATCGGGGAATTGATTATAAATACTAAAGATTCTTTACAGGTTAAGAAAATAGTTATTGAGCGATAAGAAAATAAAATATATAGCAATTGAAGGTGTAATAGGAGCCGGCAAAACATCACTCGCAAAAAAACTTGCGGCAAAACTGAATGCCAAGTTAATTCTTGAAGATTTTGACGATAACCCGTTTCTTGAAAGATTTTACGAAAACCCTCAGAGATATTCTTTTCACACACAAATGTATTTTCTGTTAAGCAGATACAGACAATTATCTGAATTATTACAGCCGGATTTATTTCATGAATATATAGTATCAGATTACATTTTTGAAAAAGATAAAATTTTTGCGTATTTAAATTTGCAGGATGATGAACTTAAACTATATGAAAAAATTGCTTCATTAATAGAAAAAAATATTGTAGTCCCTGATTTGATAATTTATTTACAATCAAGCGTAGAACGACTTATGTTCAACATTAAACACAGAGACAGAGAAATAGAAAAAGAAATAAAAGAAGATTATATAAAAGATTTAAATGAAGGATATAATTATTTTTTCTTTCGGTATAAATCAACAAAAGTTCTGATGGTTAATTCTACCGAAATAGATTTTGTAAATAATGAAAAAGACTTCAATGAATTAGTGGAACAGATTCTAAAGCCAGGTCACTCCCATATGGAATATTACGACCCTGCTGCAAACAAATCAAACTAACAAATGTTCAAGATTTTATTTGTCATATTGCTAATTGTTCTGATATTTGCATTATTAATGTCAGGTATAATTATAAGAGTTTACAGGATGTTCAAACCAAAAACCGGAAATTACCAAAACACGCCACCGAAAACTCAAATCAAAAAGGAAATCAAAAATGATGACAGCAGAGTGATAGATGTTGATTATGAAGAAATAAAATGATTAATCGGAGAATAATATGAAAGTAAAAAACATTCTGATAGTCAGACAACATAATCAGCTCGGTGATATGCTCTGTTCAGTTCCGCTGTTTGAAGCTATTAGAAATAAATATCCTGATGCCAATATAACTCTTGTTGCCTCACCTGTTAATTACGAAATTTTATTCAGTGATATAAATCCATACATAGATGATGTTATTATTTATAACAAAAAAAGCGGCAAAACAATTTATGATTTTATAAAAAAACTCAGAAGAAGAAAATATGATCTCGGGTTTGTCCCTTCTACTGTTTCGTTATCGCGAACTTCACATATAATAAATTTTTTATCCGGAGCAAAAAAGAGAATCGGTGTTAAAAGCATTGACGGGAAAAAAAATAAATCTGAATATTTATTAAATGTAAAAAAAGATTTTTTCTGGGATGAGAAAAAACTTCACCAGATAGAAAGAAATTTAGATATAGGAAGACTCGCCGGATGTGATATTGATGAAAACGAAAGAAAAATAAAAATCCATTTATCGGAAGATGAATTGAAGTTTGCCGATAATTATATTTCAGAAAATTTTCCGGATAAAAACAAAATTATTATCGGTTTTCACGCGGGAGCCGGAAAGATTCCTAACAGATGGAGTTCCGAAAATTTTGCAGAGTTAATAACTTCCTTACATAAAAAATACAATAGTTATATTTTTATTACTTCAGGAACGATAGATGCGGAAGTTACATCTAAAGTATCCGATTTGATTAAGTTACAAAATATTGAACATTTTATTCTTTCTAATACACCGGTCAGAAAGGTTGGAGCGGTAATTAGTAAAAGTAATTTATTTATTACCAACGATACCGGTATAATGCATGTTGCCGGTGGTGTTGGTGCAAATGTTGTTTCACTTTTTGGTCCTACAAATGGGTTTGAATGGGCTCCAACCGGTGAAAATAACAAATATATTAAATCAGAATCCGGAGATATAAACGAAATTAGTGTTGATTTGGTATTTGATGAATGCAGTAAACTTATTAAAAAAATTTATAATTTATAATTAATTATTCAACAAATGGTGATTAAAAATGGTATACTTGCAGCGATTGATATAGGGACTAATTCATTTCACCTTGTTGTTGCAAAAGTCTTGGAGAATAATCATTTTAAAATATTAACAAGAGATAAGGAAGTCGTAAGATTAGGAACAGGTGCAAAGGATATGAAACAATTATCAGCGGAAGCAATAGATAGAGCATTGAAAACGCTGAAGAGATTCAAAAAAATCGCAGATTCCTTTAATGCTAAAATAAGAGCTATTGCCACAAGTGCCACAAGAGAAGCAAGCAACAGAGAAGAATTTATTGACAAAGTTAAAAAAATAACCGGTATTGAAATTGAAGTAGTTTCAGGATATGAAGAAGCACGATTAATATATCTTGGAGTTTTACAGGCATTACCTGTATATGATAAAAGAATTCTTTTGTTTGATATTGGCGGAGGAAGCACGGAGTTTCTAATAGGAGAAAAAGGAAATATTCTTTTCGGAAACAGTATAAAGATTGGTGCTGTAAGACTTACATCAAGTTTTTTTCCGGAATTAAAAGCAAAGGAAAAACAAATAGAAGAAGCAAGAATTTATATCAAAGGTGCTATTAACCCAATTGTGAGAGCTATCAAAAACGAGAAAGTTGATATGGTTGTCGGAACATCCGGCACGGTTTCAAGCATTGGAATGATGGTATATTCTGAATTCAAGAAAGATATTCCTGAAGAATTTAACCTGAATAATTATACATTTGACAGGGCATCATTGAACAAAGCAGTGAAAAGAATTTTAAAATCAGAGACAATTGAAGAAAGAAGAAACATTCCGGGACTTGACGAAAAAAGAGCGGATATAATAGTAGCAGGTTCTCTGATTTTAGAACAAATTGTAAATGAACTTGAAATTCCTGCGGTAACTGTTTCAGGATATGCTTTAAGAGAAGGAATTTTGATGGATATGATTAATAAAGAGACTGGTGTTGATAATCTGGGACATTTAAGTGATGTAAGATTTAAAAGTGTGATAAATCTTGCAAAGCTTTGTAATTTTGATAAAGAACATTCTCAGCAGGTAACAAAACTCGCTCTGAGAATTTTTGATTTCTTAAAATTAAAATTTGAACTTGATGAAAATGCAAAAGAATATCTTGAGGCAGCATCTATATTACATGACATAGGTTATCATATAGCACATTCACAACATCACAAACATTCTTATTATTTAATTAGAAATACTGAATTACTCGGGTTTACCGACAACGAAATTGAAATTATTGCAAACATAGCGAGATATCACAGGAAATCTCATCCAAAAGCAAAACATGAAGGTTATAACAAGTTAAATACCAAAGAACAGGATTTAGTAAAAAAATTATCAGGAATATTGAGAGTTGCAGATGGATTAGACAGAGGTCATAAATCTCTCGTTAAAAATATAGATATAAATCTGAAAAATGGGGATTTAGATATTAAACTGATTGTTGATGAAGGAGTATTCCCTGAGCTTGAAATATGGGGAGCGTCAAGAAGAAAAGAATTATTCGAAGAATGTTACAACTACAAATTAAATTTTTCTGTTGCATAAATGGCAAAAACTGCGAATTATAAAATATCTTATACTAATTTTTTACAGGAAATTAAAAAAGGAAATATAAAAAATAATTATCTGATATTTTGCAATCAGAAAGTATTGTTAGATGAATTGATAGAAACACTCGGTACTGTTTTTATCGGCGAAAATTTTACCAAAAAAGATAATTTAAAAATATTTTATTCAGATGAAAATGATATATTTTCATTATTAAATGAATGTTCAAATTTAGGATTTTTCACCGATAAGAAAATTGTGATTTATAAACTTGTAAAAAAACCCGGAATTTCCGGAATAAGGAAAAGTGATATAAAGCCACTTTTGGATTATTTTAATAATTATAATCCCGACACTATATTGATTTTAAATGAATTTAATGAAGAATACAAACCTGATTCATACTCTGATATTTTTCATAAAGATGTATTGTTTGCTGATTTAAATGAGTTTTCTGAAACCGCTTATAAAAACTGGCTAAAACACAAAATTGGTGATTATAAAATAAGTGATGAAGATTTGGATTATTTTATGAAATTTATGAATGATTCATATGATGACGCAATAAGAGAAGTGGAGAAACTTAAGATTTATACTATCGATAAAAAAGAAATAGAACGAAGCGATATAAACGAAAGTGCTGGTATATCAAGAGATTTTTCGGAATCTGAATTGATAAAGGCAATTTTAAACAAAGATACAGAAAAAGCACTTATGATATACAATTCATTAATATTAAGAAAAGATGTGGAAATATATTTATTAGTATTAATTTCTAATGCATTTATAATTTTAGCAAAATTACAGGATCCTGCATCAAAGAACCTGACCGGATTTAATCAGAAAAGAGCGCTAAAATTATGGTATGATAATGAACAATTATTACCGGATTACAAAAAATACCTGTCCCAAATTAATGAAATTAAATTAAACAACGCTTTTACCTATATTTATAAAACAGAGAAGTTATTTAAAACCGGTTCCCCCGAAAAGAGTATCATTTTTTCGGAATTGATATTAAATTTGTGTAATTTATAAACTCAATAAAAAACTATCGGAACAAAAAATACGTCTTTTAGTTAAACAAAATAGACAGATTGTCTGATATAAAAAAAGATTATAAGAAGTTAACTGACGAAGAGTTAATATTTAAGTTTCAGCAAGAAGATATTTCTGCATTTAATGAAATTGTAATAAGATACAAAGACAAATTAGTTAATTTCTTATTCAGATACACGGGGAGCAGGGATGAATCCGAAGATTTAGCACAGGATACATTTTTGAAATTATACAGATCCAAGCACCTTTACAAAGAAATAGCGAAGTTCTCAACCTGGTTCTATACTATAGCAATTAATATCGCAAAAACCAGTTTAAGAAAAAAGAACAGATATAATTCGATTTCATTAAGTGATTTTGACCCTGAAAATGATAAGGATTTTGATTTAATTGATGATGGTGTAATCTCTCCGGAGGTTAGTGCAAATTCGATGACAGAAAACGAACATATTCAGAAAGCAATAAATTCATTAAGTGAAAAATTCAGAGAAGTTATTGTAATGCGTGATGTTGAAGATCTTGAATATGAAGAAATTGCAAAAATAACAAACTTGCCTTTGGGGACTGTTAAATCAAGAATTAACAGAGGCAGAGAAAAACTAAAAGAGTTGTTAAGTGATATATATAAACCTAACGATTAACTAAAAAAAATTTTATAGAAAAATTAATACAGATTTAAGTTGAATAATCACGAAGAAGAAAAATACTTAGAGATACGGGAAAAATTACGCAATTTACCTAAAGTAACCGCAAGTGATAATTTCGTAACAAGACTGCAACACAGTATTAATACCCTTGATGCAGAGCTTGTAAGTACCACAATTCACAATCAAAACGTAGAAAAAATTGAAAAAGGATTTTTCTCAAGATTTTTTGGAGAAAACCGTAATCCATGGTTAGTTCCATCTTTGGGATTTACTGTTTTGATTTTCTTAATTTTAATTGCTGTGTATAGCTATAATATTTCTTCTACTAACGAAACTGCAACAACTCAAATCAACTCTACTGCTCCTGAAAATTTATCTCAACAAAACAATACACCAAGTAAAACAAATACTGAGAATAATCAAAGTCTGACAACCGGTAGTAATAATTCAAACCAAAAAAATCAAACTCCAACCGGTTCTACTGATTCACAAAAAGATACTGAAACTATTGCTTCGCTTGATATAGAAACTAAAAAAGGCAGTATTGACAGTTACAGCAGCAAAGGACCTTCTGAGAAAAAAGTTTCTTCTGACCAAAACTTTGGAAATGAATCCGGAAATTTCAAATCAGCTGTTAAACCGAATATTCTTAGTGAAACTTCAATTTCTGATAATCTTAAAGATTCCAAACCGGATTCAAAAAAAGAATCTATGATGTCTCCATCAAAAAAGAAATCTTCTGTTAATGAAACAAACAAAGAAGAAAAACCTTATGACGATGGAGGAGGTTTATCACTTGATGATCTCAAAAAGACCACTTCAAATTCTTCAAGGAATATTAAAACTGTCAATTCTATTGATAAATCTACATTAGAGAGAATATCAGAAGAATTGAATAAGTAAAATTAATTCAATTTAATTATTCCTGCCGATTAAGTAAATTAAACCAATCTTAAGCAAATCTATCTAACATAATGTTATTTACGGCTAATGTTGTTATAAAACTGCGAGAATCAATTTTAGATCCGCAAGGAAAAACCATTGAAAACTCACTGAAATCAATCGGGTTTCATGCGATATTGGAAACAAGAATCGGAAAATTCATAGAATTAAAAATTGATGCTGAAAACGAAGAAGATGCAAGAATCATTGTTGAAAATGCCTGTGAAAAACTTCTCGCAAATCCTGTGATGGAAAATTATACATACACACTCGAAAAACATTCAAAGGAGATTGCATAATTGATTGCAAAAGTTGGCGTTGTTGTTTTTCCGGGATCTAACTGTGACCATGATGCATATTATGTATGCAAAAATCTAATTAATGTTGATACGAAATTTCTTTGGCATAAAGATACTTCTATTGAAGACAGAAATATTATTATAATACCTGGCGGATTTAGTTATGGAGATTATTTAAGGTGTGGGGCTATTGCGAGATTTTCAGGAATCATGCCGGAAGTTATAAGGTTTGCAAATAACGGTGGAATTGTTATAGGAATTTGCAATGGGTTTCAGATTTTATGCGAGGCAGGTCTTTTACCGGGGGCTTTACTGAGGAACAATAATCTAAAATTTGTCTGCGATACTGTTTCATTGAAAGTAGAAAATAATAAAAGTATTTTTACCGGACTTTATGATATTAAAGAAGACATTAAAATTCCGATTGCTCACGGTGAAGGAAATTTTTATTGTGATGAAAATGTGCATACCGATTTGTTAAGTAAAAATCAGATTTTATTCAGATATAACAATAACCCGAACGGTTCACTTGATGACATTGCGGGAATTCAGAATGAAAAAAGGAATGTGATGGGAATGATGCCCCATCCTGAAAGAGCATCAGATATTACTCTCGGGCTGACAGACGGTTATAAACTGTTTAAGTCTGTAGTAGAGAGCGTTGTATAAAAATAATAAAGGAGTAATAAAATGTTTGGATTAGGAACACCTGAAATAATTTTGATAGTAATTGTTATTCTTGTTTTGTTTGGAGCAAAAAAAATTCCTGAACTTATGCAGGGATTAGGAAAAGGTGTGAAAGAGTTTAAAAAAGCTACCACTGATATTGAAAAGGATATAAACAGTTCAACAACAGATGATACAAAACCGAAATCTTAATGAAATTCAAAAAGAATTAAATTCCGGAAAGTTATTATTAGTTGATGCTGTAAAATACTATCTTGATAAAATTTCATCTCAAAAACATCTTAATGTTTTCATTTCTGTATTTGAAAATGATGCGTTAACCCGTGCCGAAGAAATTCAAAAAAAAATAAATTCTGGAACAGCCGGGAAACTTGCAGGTCTTGTTATATCTGTTAAAGACGTTATAACTATTAAAGATAAATTGCATACCTGCGGTTCTAAAATTCTTTCCAATTATACTTCGGTTTATAATGCTACTGTGATTGAGAGGTTAATCTCTGAAGATGCAATAATAATCGGAAAAGTAAATTGTGATGAATTTGCTATGGGTTCATCAAATGAAAACTCATATTTTGGTGCTGTCTTAAATCCTGTTGATAATTCAAGAGTTCCGGGTGGTTCATCCGGTGGGAGTGCTGTTTCAGTTGCAGCGGATATGTGTATGGTTTCACTCGGTTCTGAAACCGGGGGTTCTATTCGCCAACCTGCTTCATTCTGTGGAATTACCGGATTGAAAGCTACATACGGTAGAATTTCGAGATTTGGATTAACAGCATTTGCATCATCATTTGATTCTATAGGTATCTTTGGAAAAAATGATTATGACATTGCGGCAGTTCTTGAGGTTATCTCCGGAGAAGATGAATATGATTCTACTTCTGCAAAAGAAAAAGTACCGGAATTTACAGTTGAAACAGGAAATAACATCAAACCGGGTGAAATAATATTTGGTTATGCTAAAGAATATTTTGAAGATGGACTAAATGAAGAAATTAAAAACGGAATTCTCAAAAAAATTGAATTTTTAAAAAACAAAGGTTTTGAGGTAAAAGAAATATCGCTTCCTCATTCTAAATATGTTATACAAACTTATTATATTTTGACTTCCGCAGAAGCCTCTAGCAATCTTGCAAGATATGACGGTGTGAGATTTGGCTTTAAAAGTGAAAATCATTCTAACCTTGAAGAAATGTATGTGAATACAAGAAGTGAAGGATTTGGGGCTGAAGTGAAACGAAGGATAATGCTCGGCACTTATGTTTTATCTTCAGGATATTATGATGCATATTATAAAAAAGGGCAAAAGATGAGAAGAAAGATAACAGAAGATTTTGAAAATGCTTTTAAAGAAGTTGATTACATAATATCCCCAACAACTCCAACAACTGCGTTTAAACTCGGTGAGAAAAACGATGACCCGCTTGCTATGTATCTGAATGATATATATACCGCATCTGTAAACTTAGCTGCTATACCTGCTATCTCTGTTCCTGCCGGAAATGATTCAAATGGTTTGCCTTTTGGGATTCAAATTATGGGTAAAAAATTTGATGAAGCAGGATTATTAAAAGTATCAAAACTTTTTATTTAAATCCTGTAATAGCAACTACTGCTGATCTTGGAATATCATTCCCCCCATTGGGCCAATGCGAAGTTAAGTTTTCAAGTGAAGGTGAATTTTCTCCGGGATGTTGAATTGAGAGAAACATTGTAGTTCCATCTGGTGTGAACGAACCACCGCAAACTTCACACTCTATTGGACCTGTCGCAAATCTGAATGCTTTTCCTTTATTTTTACCTTCTGTCGGAATCATAAATACTGAATTATTTTTAAAAGGTTCTTGCCTTCCTTTATTTAATGAACCGGTTGAAATATCTGTAAGTGCCCAAAGATTTCCTTTATTATCAAAAGTAAGATTGTCAGGACTTGATATACCTGATTCTTCCCCACCTGTTATCAATACATCCCATTCAAATTCAAGACTTTCATAATTGTTACCTTTTTCTTTAATGCAAACAATACTTCCAAAATAATCTTTCTTTGATGAATTATTTGTAAATGCTATATATACATTTCTATCAATCGGATTAATTTCTATATCTTCCGGTCGGTTACATTCCGTTCCACCCACCATTTTGGAAGCTTTGTCACAATTTACTAATACATCCGCCTGTGAGTTAAAATTATTTTTCAGAACTGACTGCGTTTCATAATCAAGCAAATGCCATTTTCCGGATTCAAAATCTGCCACATATAAATTTCCTTCATCCAGTAAATCACTGTTAAACCCATCCATTACTGATTCAAATTTATTTTTGGAAATAAATTTATAAACACATTCGTTTACTTTATCATCTCCCATATATGCTACAACTCTGTTATCATCAGTTAAAGCAATGCAAACATTTTCGTGTCGGAACCTACCGAGTGAAGTTCGTTTTTTTGCTTTTGAGTTTTTATCAAACGGATTAACTTCAACGACCCATCCATAATGCTCTTCTATAAATTTTTCTCCGTTATCATCCCACCGGTAATAATTTTCACCGGCATAATCCTGAAAATTTTCTTCACCACTAAGATATGTGTTCCACGGAGTTACTCCCCCACTGCAATTAGCCACAGTTCCGCGTGCTAATGAAGAATTTTTTATTTCAGATGAAGATGAAGCTTTTCCTGTTAATATTATTTCTGAATTAGCGTCATATCGTTTATTAAAATTTCCATCGTTTATAAATTTCCATCCGTCTTCATTTTTTTTAACTCTAAACACAGAAATTCCTACGCTCTTTCTTTCTTTTAAAATTTGTTCATTCGTTTTGATTTTTTTATTCACCCAGTCTTCATCTGTATAATTTCCGGATAATAACGGAGACGGATATTCGTGATTTACAACAAGCAATCCATCTTCAGAACTTCCGTTAATCGGGAAATAAGCAACGAAATCATTATTGATTCCATAAATTTCCTCATCATTTATCATATCTCCCCACATTCTTATTATATCATATTTAAATCCTTCAGGTAAAATTAATTCATCCTTATCAGAAGGAGGAATCGGTTTAAAAAATAAATCTGAATTATTATTTAATATAATTTTAGGTTCTGAGTCTAAAGCATTATGACCTGCCCTGAGGTTAAATGGTATGGAAGTTGATATGATAGCAACTGCAACAGTCTTTAATACTTTTCTTCTTGAAAGTTTTATATTAATTAAGTCTTCTAAATTTTTCATTTACAAAGATACATTAATTTAATTAAAAAAATGTTAAGGAAATATTTATTCACTAAATTTATTTAATAAAAATTGTTTATTGAAATTACAGATTTATGATTTGAATTTTTAATTTTTTTAAAACCAAAAATAAAAAAGCTATCGTTAATTGACTTATATTTACATATATATTCCTGATTTATTTGCTTATATTTAAGGTTTTAGAAACCATATATTTACCCGTTTCGAGTGTATAAAATATGCAAAATATTACCAAAAACGAAGATTCCGGTGACAAAACTGATGATTTTATAACGAACTTAGAATCTGAAATTGCTGCTGAGGGAACTGATAATATTCATACTGTAAAACCCAGAAAAAAAAGTTATCAAAAGAAAAAGTTCAGAATAAATAATAACCGGGAATCACTGTCTAACCAAAGTAAAAACATATCGGGCTATAGCGATAAAAATCAGAATAATAGGAATAAGAGTTATTCTGAAAAACAACAAATTCAGAAATCTGAAGATTATACAAGGATTGTTCCACCCGGAAAAATGGTATCTGTTGTAATTCCTCTATTAAACGAAGAGGAATCACTGATGGAGCTTTCTCTTTCTATAAGAGATGTGTTTGATAAACTTAAATGTATGTATGAAGTTATACTTATTGATGACGGAAGCACTGATGAATCATTCAAAACAATTAAATATATTCATTCAAAAAACAGCAGGTTCCACTGCATAAAATTCAGAAAAAATTACGGTAAATCAGCCGCTTTGCAAGCAGGGTTTGATATGGCAAGAGGTGATTTTATAATCACTATGGACGCCGATTTGCAAGATGACCCAAATGAAATACCGGAATTATTAAAAATATTAAATTCAGGTTTTGATTTAGTTTCCGGTTGGAAAAAAGTCAGACATGATCCGTTTATTAAAAAACATACTTCCAAATTTTTTAACTATGTAACATCAAAAGTTTCAGGTGTAAGATTGCATGATTTCAATTGCGGTTTAAAAGCATACAGAAAAGATGTTACAAAGACAGTGAAAATCTATGGTGAAATGCACCGATATATTCCTGCATTAGCTCATTTATCAGGATTTAAAGTTACTGAAAAACCTGTGAAACATCATGCAAGAAAATTCGGAAAAACTAAATATGGAATTAGCAGATTTTTCAACGGATTTTTTGATTTGTTAACTGTGATGTTCACAACTAAGTATAACAACAGACCTTTACATCTTTTCGGATTATTTGGTATTATCTCTTTTATGGCGGGAACTCTCATCACTGTATATTTAACCGTTATGAAATTTTGGAAAGGACATTTCGTAAGCGACCGTCCTTTATTTTTAGTTGGTTTGATTTTTATAATTGTAGGTGTTCAGTTTTTTTCTTTAGGGCTCATTGCTGAAATGATTACAAAATCAAACGCTAAAAACGAAGAGATTCTGGTTGAAGCAACTTTATAAATAAAATTTTTGACTATAAATCCTTTAATATCCTCAAAAGCTCAAATCGGAGCAAATCCTCAAATAGGCAATGGAACGTTAATTCAAGATGATGTCATCATCGGAGATAACGTAATAATCGGAAATAATGCCATTCTTGCCAATGGTTCAAGAATCGGAAATAATGTGAAAATTTCTCACGGGGCAGTAATTTCTACTGAACCGCAAGATTTGAAATTTGGCGGTGAAATAACCACTGTGGAAATTGGTGATAACTCTACCATTCGGGAATATGCTACCATAAACAGAGGTACTAATCACAGTAAAAAAACAGTTGTCGGAAAAAATTGTTTCATTATGAGTTATGTTCACATCGCTCACGATTGTGTAATCGGTGATAATGTTATTATTGCTAATGCTACAAATATGGGCGGACATGTAGAAATTGATAATTTTGCGAATGTAGGCGGTCTTGTTGCTATTCATCAGTTTGTAAAAATCGGAAAATATTCTTTTGTTGGTGCAGGTGTGAAAACTGTGAAAGATGTGCCTCCATATATTCTTGCCGGTGGATATCCGCTCTCTTATGAAGGACTGAACAAGGTTGGTTTAAAACGTAAAGGGTTTACACAGGAACAGATTGACGAAATAAAAAATGCATACGATGTGATTTATAATTCAGGTTTAAATGTATCTCAGGCAGTGAAAGAAATTAAATCGAAAAACTCAATTACTAATGAAGTAAATGAAATATTAAATTTCATATCAAAAGCAGACAGAGGAATTATTCCTTACCGAAAATGACATATACTAAAGATACAGAGAAACATATCACTACTAAAGTTTTATCCGTTATGAAAGGTCGCGGAGAAAAAATTACCATGCTTACTGCATACGATTTTCTTACTGCGAGATTTCTTGATGCCGTGGGGATTGAAGTTATTCTGGTTGGTGATTCACTCGGAAATGTAATACAGGGAAATGAAACTACTATTCCCGTTACATTGGAAGAAATGATTTATCATACAAAGATTGTAAAAAGGGCTGTTAAGAATGCTATTGTTGTTTCTGATATGACTTTTATGAGCTATCAGGTTGGAACTAAGGAAGCTATTCAAAACTGCGGAAGAGTTATGAAGGAAACCGGATGTGATGCGGTAAAAATGGAAGGCGGTGATTATATTGCAGAGACAGTGAGAAGAGTGGTTGAGATTGGTATTCCGGTTATGGGACATTTAGGTTTGACACCACAGTCTATAAATAAATTCGGAAGCTATAAAACACGTGGAAAAGAAAAAGATGAGGCTGATAAGATTTTTGAAGATTCATTACTTCTCGAAAAGAGCGGGGCTTTTGCAATAGTTCTGGAAAAGATTCCGGCACCTTTGGGCGAAAAAATTTCTAAAAGTCTTAAAATTCCTACTATAGGTATAGGTGCAGGACCTGACTGTGACGGGCAAGTACTTGTTACACATGATATGTTAGGTATGGTAGAAGATTTCAAGCCGAGATTTGTCAGAAGGTATGGAAATCTTGCAACTGAAATGAAAAGTGCATTTAGTGAATATATAAAAGATGTGAAATCAGGTTCGTTTCCATCGAATGAAGAAAGTTATTTTTAATGTTAAAAAAATCAAAAGAATTACTTGAATATATTGCCAATTCAGAAAAAATCATTTTAACCACACATCTGATTCCTGATGGAGATGCCATTGGAAGTGTAATGGCATTTAAAAATTATCTCGAACAGAAAGGGAAGAAACCGGAAATAATTAATCACTCTCCTACTCCTGAATATCTTAGATTTCTTGATAAAAAAAATTCAATAAAAGTATTTTGGCACGACTCTGAAGGTCTTAATAATAAATTGCTTGAGGCTGATTTAATAGTGATACTTGATACCAATGAATTATCTCGGACAAAATCAATGGAAGAGTCTATAAAAAATTCACGAGCAAAAAAAATATGTATTGATCACCATTTAGGATTAAATGAATCATTATACGATTTTTACATATCAGATACCGAATATCCTGCAACTTGTCAGATGTTATACGATATAATAAAGGAAGATGGTATGGAATTTTTTAATGCTGAACTTTCAGAAGCACTTTATACAGGAATTATGACGGATACCGGTTCTTTCAGATTTCCAAGAACTACAGAGAAAACATTCTTAATTGCCGCTGAACTGATGAAGAACGGTGCAAATCCTGTATATATTTATGAAAAAGTATATTGTGAGCAAAGTGTAAATAAAATTAAACTTATGTCTTGTTTCCTTTCGAGTTTAAGGTTTTTTGAAAATGATAAAATTTGTTTAGGAGTTATTACTCAGGATGATTTTAAAAAAAATAAAATTGATGAATCTGAGATAGAAGGATTTTCAAGCATATTAATGACAATAAAAGGAATTTTGATTGGCATTGTATTGATAGAACTAAAAAAGAGTATTAAAATTTCTTTCAGGTCAAAAGGTGAAATTTATGTAAATGAATTTGCTAAAGATTTTGGTGGTGGCGGACATAAAAATGCCGCCGGTACTAATGTCGAACTTCAGGACATTGAAGGATTAATTAAAACTGTTACAGAAAAAGCAAAAAAATATTTACCGGATAATAAATTAAATTANNTTAAATTAAAAAAATGAAATTTAACTATGTAAATTCTATTTCTCCCAAAATTAATGCTGATGTATATATATATTTTTTATACAGAGATGAAAAGAAAATTTCTGACGAATTAAAAAATATTGAGAAGGAATTAAAAATAAAATTTGAATCACAAACTATAAAAGATTTCAAAGGAAAAGATTCCCAAACATATTTAGTATATCAAAACGGAAAAAGAGTATTGCTTTCCGGAGTTGGGAAAAAAGAAAAATTCACTTTAGAAAAATTGAGAAATTCATGTGCAAGAGCTGTAAAATATGCCGAGAATTTAAAATTGAAAAAATTAGCCGTAGCGATTTTTAATCCTCAAGGAAATGGATTTAAATATAACGATATAATTACTTCTGAAGTAGAATCTGCAATACTCGGGACTTACTCATTCAATAAATATAAAAAGAAAAAAAATGATGATGATGCTGATTNNTGATGATGATGCTGATTCAAAAAATGATGATGATGCTGATTCAAAAATTAATGATGTAACACTTTTCGGAAAAGCAGGAAATGAAACAGATGTTAAAAAAGTTATCAGGAATTCACAATTAATTGCTGAAGCGACTGTTACTGCAAGGGATATTGGCAATGAACCGGGTAATTTTATGGTTCCTGATTCATTCGCAAAATTTGTATCAAGAGAAGGAAAGAAAAATAATTATAACGTTAAAGTATTAAATGAAAAGGAAATTGAAAAACTTGGTATGGGTGGTGTTATAGGTGTCGGTAAAGGCAGTGAGAATAAACCAAGATTTATAATAATGAAATATAATGGTGGAGGCAACAAAAATCCGATTGTATTTGTTGGAAAAGGTGTAACATTTGATACTGGTGGTATATCACTTAAAGGTGGTGCGGGTATGGAAAATATGAAAATGGATATGAATGGTGCTGCTGCTGTCGTTGGAATTTTCAATGCTGTTGCTGCGATGAAACTTAGAGTGAATATTATCGGTCTCATACCTTCGGTTGAAAATATGCCAAGTCATAATTCATTTAAACCCGGTGATATTTTAACAGCATATAACGGTATGACCATCGAAGTCCAAAATACTGACGCTGAAGGAAGATTGATACTGGCTGACGGAGTGGCTTATGCAAATAATTTTAAACCGAAATATATAATTGATATGGCAACTTTAACCGGTGCGGCTTTGGTTGCTTTAGGTCATACTGCTTCAATTGCAATAACTAATGATGAAGAACTTTACAACAAAGTAAAAACTGCCGGAATTGAAGTTCATGAAAGAGTTTGGGAACTTCCAAGCTGGGATGATTATGATAAACTAATTGATTCAGATGTTGCTGATGTATCCAATTTAGGAAAAGGAAGAGCGGCTGGCTCTATAGTTGCAGGAATGTTTATAAAAAGATTTACCGGTGAAAACAAATGGTTACATCTTGACATTGCAGGAACCGGAATGCTTCCGGCTGCGGCTTCTGAATATGTTCCGAAGTATTCTTCCGGTGTTGGAGTAAGATTATTCACAAAATTTTTAATGAATGAAGCAAATAATAATTAAAATATTATTTCTTGTAGTAGTTATGGTTTCTGTTAATGATGGATTGATATTGTCAAACCATTATAACAAATGTTCTGAATTAAATAATTTCAGATTAGGAAATGATAATTTACTAAGCGATAATTTTAATGTTATTCAGAATAAAACTTCTGCTATTATAACAAATAACAGTGGAATTATGTCTGATGGGCAACACATAGTAGATGCATTAAAAAATACAAGAGGAGTTTTTTTAATAAAAATTTTCAGCCCTGAACATGGTTTCAGAGGTGATGATAATGATACTGACCATCTTGATGATGCAACCGGGATACCTGTTGTTACTTTATATGGAAATAAAAAAAAGCCGACTAAATCTGAATTGAGCGATGTAGATGTGATTGTTTATGATATACAGGATGTGGGTGCAAGATTTTATACTTATATCAATACAATGTATTATTGTATGGAGGCAGCGATTGAAAATAATAAAAAGTTTGTAATCTGTGACAGACCAATAATTCCAAATCCTGAATACATAGACGGTTTTATGCTTGATAATGACGTTAAATCTTTTGTAGGGCTGCTTGATATTCCGATTAGTTATGGTTTAACTATTGGCGAACTTGCAAACTATATTAACCAAACTGAATTTAACGGAAAATGTGATTTATTTATTTCAAAAATGAGCGGATATACAAGAGATATGGAATATAACAATCTTGGTATAAAATGGAAAAATCCTTCTCCGAGTATGCTTTATCCATCAACAGCCGTTACATATTCAGGAACATGTTTGCTTGAAGGTACAAATTTCGCCGAAGGCAGAGGTACTGATAAACCGTTTGAATATGTAGGTGCTCCTTATTGTGATGGTGATTTATTAAAAAATGAAATGGATAAGTTTGGTTTCAAAGGTGTTGAATTTGAATCTATTGAGTTTACCCCTACATCAATCACAAGCCCTTCAAATCCACCAAAGTTTGTCGGAAAGAAATGCGAAGGGATTTACATAAAAATAACTGATAAGAAATTAGCTGAACCCGTTAAAATTGGGATTGCTTTATTAATAACATTGAATAAAAATTTTCCTCAGTTCAAAATTCGGAATGATAAATTTTTAGATAAACTTTCCGGAACGAAGAAACTGAGGACAATGATTGAAAACAATACTGACTTCGAGACAATAGTTTCGACTTATTCAATACCGCTTGAAAAATACAAAGTTGCAATTCAACCATATCTGATATATTAAATTTTTTTCATTTGACACTGAATCAAATTTCACTTGACAATAAATTTATTTCTCTTTAATTTTGTCGTAGTTAGAACTACAACATTTTATAAATTTTAAAAAAGAAAAATGGAAACACTACAACAATTAACCGAAAAAAACACAAGTTATGAAAAAACCGGATTTATTATTATTTCAGTTATGCTGTTTTTGCTTATTATAGGAATTATTTTTTCTTAATTGAAATAAACGACGGCAATCATTATCTTGTCGTAGTCTTAATAACAACATATTAGTAATGAAAGAATTAATAGATAAATTAGAGTCACTGGGTTTTACGACTTATGAATCAAAAGTCTTTTTGGTTTTGATGAAAGGTCACAATATGACTGCGGCAGAAATAGCCGAAGAAGCAGGAATACCCAGAACCTCTGTATATGACATTTTAAAAATTTTCGCTGAAAAAGGTTATTGCAACGAGCTTGAAACACCTACCAAACTTAGATATGAAGCAATTGATCCTGAAATTATTGAAGGGAAAATTGAAAACGAACTGAACAAAACATTTGGGTCGCAGTTAAAAATTTTAAAATCTTTGTTTGAAAGTATTAAACCATTATACAAAGCAAGTCTTCCGAGTGAAAATAAAGTTGATGTTGAGCTTATAAAAGGTTTTAATAAATTCAGACCTTTGAAACTTATTGATTTAATTAAAAGTTCTCAAAAAGAAATTTTAATAATGAACAGATTGGAGGCACACGTATCTAAAGATTTAGACAATGAAGCCAAGAAGTTTTATAAAAAAGGTGGAGTTGTGAGGTCAATATATGAAGCAAGTTTGAATTTTAAAATTGAAAGCGGTGGAAAATGGATTCCTGCAACAAAAGAAGAATTAGTTAAACTGTTGGATTCATTTCAAAAACAAGGTGAACAAATCAAACTTGCAAGTAAAGTACCTCAAATAATGGCAATATTTGACAAACAAACCGTGTTTATCAGTTTAATCGATGAAACTGTTACCAAAAACAACAGAACCGATATTATAATCAGAAATAAAAACTATGCGGAATATGCAAGAGAGATATTTGAAAACTACTGGTCAAAATCCATGACTTTAGATGAATACAAAAAATTAAAAAATTAAGTACTGAAGTTTAACAATATGAACAAATATTTAATAACACTATTCTTGATAATTGTTTCAAATCTCAGTCTGGCAGGTGGCAATCCTGAGACCGGTTGGTCAGCACTTGGAAACGGAACAAACGGAGAAGTAAAGACAATAACTGAATACTATGGTAACATCGTTATTGGGGGAAACTTTACAACAGCAGGCGGACAAACAGTAAACAATATCGCAATGTGGAACGGTTCGCAGTGGATGCCACTTGGAAACGGTCTTAACGGTTATGTAAATTCATTAAAAGTTTTTAATAATGAATTGTATGTAGCCGGGAATTTCTCTGATGCAAGCGGAGTTACCAATACTTCCAAACTCGCTAAATGGAACGGGACATCATGGCAAAGTGTAACGAATCTTTTCCAAGCGGGACATGAATTAAATGCACTTGAGGTTTTTAATAATGTTTTATACATCGGAGGTGAGTTTACTTCAGGACCTGTAAGAAATATAATTAAATTTGACGGTGCAATTTTTTCTTCCCTTTCAAACGGAGTGAATGATAAAGTAAATGCTTTGCTTGATTATGGAACACATTTAATTGTTGCCGGAGACTTTACAGAAGTTAATGGTAATTCATATTCAAGAATTGCACGATATAACGGAACAAGCTGGAGCAGCGTAAACAATGCTACTTTCAATGATGAAATTTATTCACTTGGGATTTATGAAGGATTGCTATATGCGGGTGGAAGATTTGAAACAGGTGGCGGTGTTCAGGCAAATTATTTAGTTTGCTTTTATGGTGGAAACTGGATAAAAGTAGGCAATGGTGTTGAAGACAGGATTTATGCCATTACATATTGGAACAGACAACTTGTAGTTGCAGGTCAGCATAAATTTTCTTACAACCTAACAGATACAGTTTATGTAAACAGGATTTCAAGATTTGACGGCACAAGATGGAATACATTTGCAACAGGTATGAACGGAAAAGTGAACGCTCTTCATATTTCGAATGATTCTGCTTTATTTGCTGTTGGAGAATTTACTACAGCAGGCGGGAGAGTTGCAAACAGAGTCGCCAGATGGGATTCTGTACAGACTGTTAGTGTTTCAGGAAGAGTTAAATTCAGAGGTACTAATATTGGTGTGTCAGGTGGGTATGTTAAAGCGATTAGAATTGATTTAAATACACGACAAGCATTGACTGTTGACTCTACAAACATACTTCCCGGTGGCAACTATACATTAACTAAAGTAAGACGTAATGATACTTTAGATATTCTCGGTTTCCCTGCTGATATTATTGAGCAGGATTTTATACCGACATATCATCCTTCAACTATACACTGGCAAAATTCCGTAAGACTTTATACTTCAAACAGTTTTTCCAATATAGATATTGATGTTGACAGTATTTCAAATCCGGCAGGTAACGGTATGGTTACAGGATTAGTAAATCTAAATTACACACCACCTGGATTTATAGGTTCGGGTTTAGGATTGGATTTTAAATCAAGTTCAATTGTTTATGCTTTGCAAAACGGAAGATTTGTAAATTTCGGTATTAGCAATAATTACACAACTTACGGAATACCCGAATTACCGCCCGGAAACTATAAGATAATAGTTGATAGAATCGGATATACATCTGATACCTTAGATATAGTTGTTCCTCAAGGTGGAACTGTGGGCAATGTGAACTTCACTCTAAAACCGATGGATTATACTGTTGGGATTTCTGATCCCGGGATTACATTTGTTAAAGATTTTACTCTAAGACAAAATTATCCAAATCCGTTTAATCCGGAAACAACAATAGAATTTACACTGAAAGAAAAAGGTTACGTATCACTGAATATTTTTAATATTCTTGGGATGGAAGTCGGGAGTTTTTTCAATACCAATTTGAATAGTGGCAGTTATAGTTTAAAATGGAATGCTTCAGGTTTATCATCCGGTGTTTATTTTTACAAGTTGAATTTAAACGGAATATCTGTAACGAAAAGTATGTTGTTACTTAAATAATAAAATAGTTTTCCGAAGTGTTAAGTACTATATCCTTCCGTTAATTTGTTTTCCTAAAGAAAAAGGGAGCTCAGTTGAGTTCCCTTTTTTGATTTACACAAGATTTTACTTTAAAATAGATGCAATAATAAATAAGAATAAAATTTGAATAAAAACAATTATTTTTAAATATTCGTATTAAGATTTGGGATTTTCTTATTATATGGAAAACCGGTAAGGTTTTTAAATAATGAGATAATTCCAATTTAAAACTTCCTTTAAATCACCAATGAAAAAATTATTATTCTTAATTTTTTTTATTACAAATATTGCAATTTCTCAGGAAGGCAATATAAAAGAAATACAGATTCTGCATTGGAATGATTTCCATGCCAGAAACACTACATATCAGGTTACAAAAAAGGATAGTCTTGATAATCCTTATAAAGTTACAGTTGGCGGGGTTTCAGGTGTTTTGGGATATTTAAATAAATACCGTGATGCTAATACATTACTCCTAAATGGAGGTGATGATTTTCAAGGTTCACCAATCTCCACTCTTACAAAAGGAAAATCACAAATTGAATTATTAAATTTATATAACCTTGATGCTTTTGTACTCGGAAATCATGAGTTTGATTATGGTGAAAATTCACTTGATTCAGTTTTAAAGATTGCAAATTTTGATTATATAAGTGCAAATGTATTTTTTACAAATGAAAACAGAACATTCGCTGAAAGATTTGTAATTAAAGAAATTAATGGTGTTAAGGTTGGTATTATAGGTTTGACTGCATTTGATTTAAAAACACTTGTTTTACCTAAGAACGTTGATGAGATTGAAATGCTAAACGTAGATACTGTGATAACTCAATCAGTTAAACTGTTAAAAGAATCAGGATGCGATATTATAGGGTTGCTAACACATATAGGTGTAGAGAATGACAGAATATTAGCTGCAAAATATTACGGTGATATAGATTTTATAATTGGCGGACATTCGCACACTCCGCTTTTCAGAGCTGAAAATGTAAATAATGTTTTGGTGGCACAGGCTGGTTCTTACGGCAGATGGATTGGAAGAGTTAATTTAAAAGTAGATATTGACAGAGATACAGTTTTGGAATTTAAAGGAAGACTTATTGAAACTATTTATGATTCAACAATAAACGATATGAATGCAGAACTGATTGTTTCAAATATGTTAAAGGATATAGAACCTCAACTGAAGAGAGTGATAGGGGTTTTGGAAAGCGACTGGGTGAGAGCTTATGATGAAGAATTTAATCTCGGACAATGGGAAGCGGATGTAGTAAGACAGAAATTTAATACTGATCTTGCTTTTCTCAATGCAGGAGGAATTAGGAAAGGACTAAGCAAAGGAGATATTACAGTCGGTGATATTTGGGAGGTTAATCCATTTGGGAATACGATAGTGAAATTTGAAGTATCGGGTGCATCTCTTAAGAAAATGATTCATAACAATATTAAGCAAAGAGTAATGGAAATAAAAGAGATAGGATCAAGTGATATGCTTGTAGCATCCGGAATTTTAGTGAAATATAATTCTGGTAAGATAATAGATGGAGATGAAGATTTCATTGAAGAGATAAAAGTAAATGGAGAAAACGTTGATGACAATAAAACTTATACTATCGGAACAAACAATTACATGGCAGCTCAATTTAAAAAATACTTTGGTGATATCGGGATTGATATCATAGTGAATGACACAAATATTTTAGACAGAGATTTATTCATTGAAGCTGTGGAAGAGCAAAAAACAATAAACTCAATATTAGAAAAAAGGATAATTGATTCGACACCTGAAAAACTTAAATAAATTATATGAAAGAACAACGACTTGTAAATTGCGTAAAGCTAAATAAAGAATTACCCGGACTTGACAGAATACCAATACCCGGAGAACTTGGAGAAAAGATTTACAACAGCATTTCAAAAGAAGCATTTGATATGTTTCTTGAACATTTCAAAATGATTGTTAATGAATACAGACTTGACCTTAGCTCACCGGCAACTGATAAAATATTTGAAGAGCAAATGAGAGAATTTTTTTTTGGAGAAGGAATTAAACTGCCGGATGAATATACACCACCGGAGAATAAATAAACAATTTGGAATTTTTTAAAATTGATAAATATTTAGAGTATCCTAAAAACATTGCTTATGATATGTTTTTGGATGAGAGAAATTTAAGATTACTTAAAAAAGTGATTTATTATTTAATCGCTTTTTTTATAATCTATTCATTAGTCTCCATTTTTGCTGAAGAGTTACCCGCCGGTATCATTTTAACAGCAATTGGATTAAATGTAATTTTTCTTGTTACAGTTTTGATTAAATATGATAAACTGAATGTTAAAAACATAAGAAAATTTTTATTTATATTTCTTGGCATTCAAATGTTATTCATCACAACAGGGGATTTTTCAAATTATTTTTTAAAATCATATAAGATTGAAAAAATAAATCGAACAGATAATAGCTCACTTACCCCTCAGCCGGATTCACTAAACGGTAATACAAATAATTTGGCTTCGGATTCCGGAAAACCTTCAATATCGGATAAGGACAGCTCTGAACAAAAATCTACACAGACTGATTCAGCAGTAACTTCAAAAAAGAAAAAAAGCAATAATGACGTAAATGTAACAATAGGGACTCAGGGAGATAATGAATATTTTGCTGATATAATTTTATTTTTAGCCATACTCATTTTAATTTTTAGATTTACAAGGAATGAATATTTATTGCTCTATTCAATAGCATTATTTATTCCGATAATTCTTGATTTAACATTACACGGTAATTTGAACACCGGAAGTGCTGTTCCGAATATTTTCTTTGCAGCTTTATTTTGCCTTATATCGGTTATATCCGAAAGGAAACGGTATTCAAAATTTTCCGCTGAATATGATTACGTTTTAAAAAAGAATTATGAAACGATAAGAATGCAAAGGGAATTAAACTCTGCTAAAGAGATTCAACTTTCAATGTTACCGGATAATAAATTTGAGAATGAAAATATTGATATTGCAGGATTATCAGTACCCGCTTCTGAAGTTGGAGGTGATTATTACGACTACTTCATTATAGATGAAAATAAATTAGGATTATTTATATGTGATGTGTCTGGTCATGGTGTAGCAAGTGGGTTAACACTATCCGGCTTACGAAGCAGTATCCATTTGATAATGGAGGATACGATGGATCCCAAAATTATAATGGAGAAATTGAATAGGATGCTCAGAAAAACTCAGTCTAAAAAAATGTTTGTTACGGCAATTTTTGCTATGATAGATTTAAATTCCGGAAAATGTGATATCTTCAACGCCGGACATTTACCTCCATATAAAATTTCAGGAAACTCGGGTGAGATTTTTAAATTTAAAAAACACAGTATAACTTTAGGAGCAACAGATAATTTTAGTAAACCTGAAGAATCAATTGTAAGTTTTGAATTTAAAAGTGGTGATAAATTAGTTTTATATACAGATGGAGTGAATGAAGCGATGAATATTCAAAAAAAGGAATTTGGGTTTGAAGGAATTGAGAGAATCTTAAATTCTAATTCTGATAAAACAGTATCAGAAATTCTTGATAGTTTATTCAATGAAGTAAAAAACTTTTCAAAAGATTATGAACAAAAAGATGACATTACAATATTAATTGTTGGGAGAAAATAAATGAAAAATAAAAAATCAGTTGTAGGAATTATAATGGGGTCTGATTCTGACTTTGGGGTGATGAAACAGTCCGGAGAAATTTTAAAAGAATTTGGAATTGAATATGAATTTATGATAACCAGTGCACACAGAACACCGGATATGATGGCAAGCTATTCGAAAGATGCTTATAAAAGAGGTTTGAAAATTATAATTGCCGGTGCAGGCGGTTCAGCTCATTTACCGGGTATGGCAGCAGCATTTGCAAATATACCTGTGATAGGTGTACCTATTGAAACAAAAGCATTAAAAGGGTTAGACTCACTGTTATCAATTGTTCAGATGCCTTACGGGGTTCCTGTTGCTACAGTAGCAATTAATAATGCTAAAAATGCAGGATTACTTGCTGTAGAAATGCTTGCAATTTCTGATAAAAAACTAATGACAAAATATATAAAATTTAAAAATAGGATTAAAAAAGAGTCAGAAGAAAAGAATAAAAATCTCAGCTAGTAAATTCATTTATCAGTTTTTTTTAATAAATAGAAAAAAGATAAAATTAATATCACTTCTCCTATCATATATTTAAATTTATAAAAATATTTAAAAATACTCCTGTCCGTTATCCACAAATTATCGGGTAATGCAATTAAAATAAATCCTGCAGTAAACACTAAAGTTAAAGAATCGAATCCATTTTTATAAACTCTGTTAACAATATAAAAACCTATAGGAAAAAGCCATACAAGGTTCATCGCCCATGTAAATGGACTGGAAAGTAAAATAATAATTAAAACCAAAAACCATAAAGCAGCAGAATTAATGTCGGGATGTTTTATTAGATAAACTATAGGTAAAAAAAGTATGGTAAAAAATATTAGCGATATAAGTTGTCGGTTTAAATTTATACCAACATATTTTAACGCTGCTTCTCCATAGTAAGTCAAAGATGCTTTTGAATTAAAACTTATAAATTCTGTGAGATATAATTTACCGTCTTTAAAAGAGAGTGCCTCAGGTGCCATTTGGAAATAAATTTTGAGCATATAATGGTCAATTTTCATATCGTCTGTTCCACTTTCGGCAAATTCAGAAATTCTCGGAAGTTCATTTATTAAATAATTTTTGTTAGTTTCAATTCCTGAAAATGCTATTGATATGACAATGAGAATTAATAAAGACAAGACGAAAGAAAAAGTTGTCTTCCATTTTCTAAATAAAATTAAAAACGGAAGTATATAAATCATATTTAGTTTAATAAAAACACTTAATGCAAAAAATATTCCCGAAGTTAATTCTGAATTTTTTTTAACCAATGAATGGATAGCAAGCAAAACAAAAAGTAAAGAGAAAATATCAATCTGTCCCCTTTCAAGCAACGCATAGAACGGAAAGAAATTTAACAAAATAATAAAATAAATAAGATAACTGTTAATATCTTTTTTAAAATTAAAAGTCCGAATTGTTAAAAGTAGTATTATTATTGCAAATAAGAGGTTAAATAAATTCCAAAAAAATTTTGCAGACTGATAATTTATATTTGAAAGAGAACTGAATAATTTTGCAATTACGGGAGGATAAAGAAATCTGCTGTGATTAAAAACCGCTACGCCATCCCAAAGTTTAAAATTCTCCTGAATATAATTTTTATAAATATTTTTTTGTTGCGAAGAAATTTCTCCTGCAGTATAATAAGCAGTGAAATCCATTTGCAAACTTTTATTTGAGATATTAACTAAATTGTAGGATAAATTTCCGGCAGAAATTATGAAAAGAGCAACTAATATAAAGTTTACATTTTTCAATAATGTTCAAAGAATGTGGTATAAAGCAAAAAAGTCCAAAACGAGGCAGTTTTGAACTTTTATAATTGCAGAGAGAGAGGGATTCGAACCCCCGGTACCGTGAGGTACAACGGTTTTCAAGACCGCCGCTTTCAACCACTCAGCCATCTCTCTGTGGTGAAAAAATATCTGAAATAATATTAAAATTCAGATATTTTCAAAAATACCTATTTTCAAAGAGGATTTCAATCCAATTATAATATTTAAAATTTGAAATTTTAGTGTCTAAGGAATCTATATTTTAATCTTTTTTCAATATCATTTGGAAATCGTCCATTATATATCCTTCTCCGATATCTATGTCAACAACTTTCTCAATTACAAATCCAAGTTTAAAATAAAAATTTATAGTTTTAATATTCTGGCGGTTTACTGTCAGTCTTATGGTTTTAAAATTTACATTATCAAATATATGGGAAAATAATTTTCTTCCAATTCCCTTTCCGTGAATGAATGGGTCAACATACCATTTATGAATGAAATAATTTTCATCGTCAAATGTGCTGTATGAAAGAAATCCCATCATATTTCCTTTTTCATCATACGCACTTAAAAATATATTATGCTCTTCATTTATTTGTTTTTTAAGAGCAGTTAATGAATAAAATTTACCTAACATATAATCCACTTGTTTTTGTCCAATGATTGCAGGATAATGAATATTCCAGATTTTTTTTGCCAATTGCTCAAGTGTGATTAAATCAGCATCTTCATAAACCTGTTTTAATGTAATTTCCATAATTTAATACTCCACTATAAAAGCACTGATGTTCCAGTAATCAAGAACTTCAGTTGTTGTATCAGAATTTAAAATATTAAAATTAAAAATATTTTTACCGTTGGATAAATTTTGCGTTATATTAAAAACATAAGGTAATGATAAATCACCGGGGCACCATCCGCTTCTGCTAAGATCAGAACTCCACAAATCCCCTTCCCACTTTGCTGAAGTCGGGTTCAATGACCTGAATCTGCGGCAATCATCACGCCAGGGAATAAGGTTAAAGTTTGTGTTACTTACGGTTATAATATTTTCTTTCATATTAAATTCATCCCCTGCTGAATCTCCGCCATGACCTGATGAATAATAATACATAAGATATTTTGAATTTGATTTTACTAAATCAAGTGTGTCTGATACTCCACCGTTATTAAAAATTTTATAATTTAAAAAATCACCTGTGGTATTAACGAGGGGATAAATATTTTTTGAGTTTAGTGCATATATGTCTGACCTAAAAGTTAAATAAAATGATAACTCCCAACCGGGCATTACCCATGTGTCAATAAAAGCACAAATATTTATAGAATCCTTAAATAAAGGGAAGAGATAGGAAATATCAACTTTTAAATTCATTTCGTCATCCCAAGCATCAACTCCACCTGTTAAAGGAACAGATTTATTACCGACACCAAAGCCGGTCATAAATTTAATTAACTCAATTTTTTTAGTTCCTGAATTTATATATACACTCCCAAATCTATCCCATTTATCACCGAGAGATTTAATTTTTAAATTTGCTAAAATTCTGGTAGTCCCATTTAGAACAGGAATTTTCACAAGATTAGATATAATTCTTCCTTTGTCAAACACCATATAATCAGATTTATTCACTGAATCTCCAAATTGAATTTGTGAAGTGTTGAATACCGTTATTGTTGTATCAAGTTCATTTGGAAATACATTACTTACAGATATAAGCGATATTAAAAACATAATTTTAATCATTTTCATAAATCGAAAATTTAATTTCATTCACTTCACTTTTAAAATCTGATAACAAAAATTTTCCAACGCGGGTTCTTCTAAGCTCTTTAAGGTATGCACCAACTCCCAACTCCACTCCAAAATCATTTGCAATACTTCTTATATAAGTTCCTTTTGAGCAAGTGATTCTAAAATAAACTTCTTCATCATTTAGTTTTTTTAATTCAAAATTTTCAATAAATACTTCTCTTGGTTTTCTTTCTATTTCTTTGCCTTTTCTTGCGAGCAAATACAAAGGTTTACCTTCATGCTTAACTGCTGAATGCATTGGTGGCAATTGAAGAAAATTTCCTATAAATTTTTTCCTGGAGTATTCGAGCATCTCATCGGTAATGTGTGCGGTTTTTTTAATTTCTGTTTCTTCGGTTTCAGTGTCATAGCTCGGTGTAGTTGCACCAATTCTGAAAATTCCGGAATACTCTTTGTCGTAATTTACAAAATCATTTATTTTTTTTGTGAAAGCACCTGTGCATGCAACTAACAAGCCGGTTGCCCTTGGATCGAGAGTGCCTGCATGCCCGATTTTTTTTATATTCAGTTGCTTTTTTAAAACATTTAAGACTTTTGCAGATGTCCAATCAAGGGGTTTATCAATAAGTATTATTTTATCCGTATAAGACAAAAATTATTTTTTTAAATCATTTAGGATTTTATTTATTTTCTCTGCATGTTCAAAGGAATCATCGTAGATAAATATTAAATCAGGCACATATCTTAAATTTATTGACTGAGCAAGGAGATAGCGGATATGTTTTTTTCTGTTGTTAAGTTTCTCTTCCGCTTTTAATCCCGGTTCTTTATTACCAAGAAGTGTAAAGTATATTTTTGCAATTTTCAAATCGGCAGTAACATTCACTTTTGAAATAGTTACAAGCCCGAGATTCAGCTCCATCAAATCTTTTGACATAGCTGAATTCATTTTATGTTTTATTTCTTCTGCAACTTTTTCAGTTCTTATAGACATATTAAACAGCTGATAGTTTTCGTTTTATTTCAATCATTTCGTATCCTTCTATTATATCACCAACTTTAATATCGTTAAAATTTTCTATCGAGATACCACATTCAAATCCTGTTTCAACTTCACGGACATCATCTTTAAATCTTTTTAGTGAAGAAATTTTTCCTTTGAAAATTTCAAATCCTTCTCTGAGTAGTCTGACGGTGGTATTACGTGTAATTTTTCCGTCTTTAACAAAGCAACCAGCCACCATACCAATTTTTGGAACTTTGAATGTATCTCTAACTTCAACAGTGCAAGTTACTTTTTCTTCAATATCCGGTTCAAGCATTCCTTCGAGTGCCTGTTTGATTTCTTCGATTACATTGTAGATTATATTATAAAGTCTGATATCAATATTGTTTTTCTCTGCTATCTGTCTCGCATTTAGATTTGGACGAACATTAAATCCGATAATAATTGCTTTTGATGCTTCTGCAAGTGTAACATCTGATTCCGTAATTTGCCCGACTGCTTTGTGAATCACAATAACTTTTGCTTCCGGTGTTGTAAGTTTCTGCAATGAATCAGTTAATGCTTCAGCCGATCCATCTGCATCTGCTTTTAGAATTATTTTAAGTTCAACTTGTTTTCCTTCTTTAATCTGTTTTGAAATATCATCAAGAGTTACAAGTTTCACCTGTCTGAAATCCTGCTCACGTTTCAATTGCTGACGTTTCAGAGATATTTCTTTTGATTCACGGTCAGAACTCATTTCAATAAATATATCACCTGCCTGTGGCATTCCATCAAATCCTAATACCTGAACTGCCTGAGAAGGACCGGCGGATACAAGTTTATGATCACGTTCATCAAACATCGCTTTTATTTTACCGGAGTAAACTCCGCAAATAAATACATCACCGACATTTAATGTACCCTTTTTCACAAGCAACGTAGCAACTATACCTTTTCCTTTGTCAAGCTTTGCTTCAAGCACCACACCTCTTGCTTCTCTGTCCGGATTAGCTTTGAGATCGAGAACTTCAGCTTCGAGCAAAATCTTTTCAAGTAGAGAATCAATATTCATTCCTTGTTTTGCAGATATTTCCACACACTGATATTTACCACCCCAATCCTCAACCAGAATATTTTTATCGGCAAGCTGTTGTCTAATTCTTTCAGGATTTGATTCAGGTTTGTCAACTTTATTTATAGCTACAATTATTGGCACATTAGCAGCAAGTGCGTGATTAATAGCTTCTACTGTTTGTGGCATTACGCTATCATCAGCAGCAACAACAAGTACAACTATATCCGCTGCTTGTCCTCCACGAGCCCTCATAGCTGTAAATGCTTCGTGACCCGGAGTATCAAGAAATGTAATTCGTTTTTGATTTTTTAAGGTAACGGTATATGCTCCTATATGCTGAGTTATTCCGCCTGCTTCACCTGCTACCACATTTGCATTTCTAATGTAATCAAGCAGAGATGTTTTACCGTGATCTACGTGACCCATAATTGTTACTACAGGTGGTCTTTCCTTCTGTGTCTCAATTGCATCTTCAGTATCTATAAGTGTATCTTCTTCATATTCAGTTTGCAGTTCTATTGTATATCCAAATTCAGCCGCAAGCAATTCAATCAAATCTTTTTCAAGTCTTTGATTTATTGAAACCATCATTCCAAGATCAAAACATTTTTTAATGATATCGGCAACAGGGATACTCATTAAATTTGAAAGTTCAGAAGTAGAAAGAAATTCTGTAACTTTTATTACATTCTTTCTTTGTTCTGCCAGTTCCGCTGCCTTCTGCTCCTGCTCAAGTCTTTCTTTTTTCTTCTTCTTCCTTGCTAATACTCGTGCTGAAGCACCAGAATCATCATCTATTTTTGCAAAAGTTTCTCTAATTGCAGCATCAATTTCTTTTTGAGTTACATCTTTTAACCTGTGAACCTTTTGTGCTTTTTGTGGAGTTTTCTTCTTATCGTAATCACTTTGAAATTTCTTCTTATCTTTATCTTTTTTATCTCCGAATTTTTTTACTTCATTTGTTTGAGGTGATGAATGTAATCTCGGAGTTTTATTTTTTATATCATGTCCGGCAGTATCAGGTCTTTTTGGTTTAAAAGTTTTACCATCAGCTTCCGCTTGTTTTTTCTTGGCATTTTTTACGTCTTTGATGGTGATTTTTTCTGCCTTTGGTTTTATTTTATTTCTGTCAAAAGGTTTTCTGAAATCTTTATTTCTGTTTTCAGGTTTTACAAATTTATTTTTCTGAAATTCCGGCTTCTTTTCTGTCGTTACAGGTTTCGGTTGAGTTTTATTCTGCGAATTATCTTTTGGAGTTTCAGATTTAACCGGTTTTGGTGAATCTGCTATTTTTTTCTTTTGTCTTTCAGCTTTTTGTTTTTCCTCTTCTTGCTTTCTTTGTAGCTCGGCTTTTGCATATTCTTCTTTTAATTGTTTTTGACGAATTTCATCTTCTAATCGTCTTTGCTCTTCAAAGTTTTTCTTAATTCTTTCTTCTTGCTCTTTTCTTTCTTTCTCTTCTTCTTCTTGTCTTTTCTTGGTTTCTATTTCATCAAATTTTATACCTTCAAACTTGTCAGTGAATTTTTCAAGCACTTTTGTATGTTGCTTTTTATCTTCAATATCTTTTTTGAAATGGGAAAGCACTTTATCAACCACATCCGAATCGAGGGAAGAATTGATAGTAATCTTTTCCATTTTTAAATCTTCTTGAAGAAATTTAATAATATTCTCTCTTGAGATATTAATTTCTGTGACAAGTTTTAATACTTTTGTTTTCTTCGCTTTTGGCTCAGCCATTTAATAGTTTTAACCTTTCTATTAATTTTAATTTCAGAAGTAAGAAATTTATAATTAAGAAGTTTTCTTTTTACTTTTTTTATTTTTATCAGATTTTTCTTCAGTATTATTCTCATTTTCACTCTGCTCTTCTTCATCTTCGCCATCTTCTTCATCTTCATTTTCACTCTGCTCTTCTTCATCTTCGCCATCTTCTTCCTCTTCATCTTCACCATCTGTTTCTTCTTCTTCCGATTCGCCTTCTTCTGTTTCTTCTTCTTCACCATATCCTTCTAAATCATCATCTTCCTCATCATCACCATATCCTTCCAAATCATCATCCTCTTCAATTTCTTCCTCTTCTTCTTCTGGTTTTATTACGTCTATTGTATAACCTGTAAGTTTGGAAGCAAGTTTTATATTCTGACCACCACGACCAATGATTAAACTGAACTGATCTTTATCTGCAAATATTTTCGCTATCTTTTCTTCTTTATCTATATCAATATCATTTATTCTTGCAGGTGATAATGAACGTGCTATAAATAATGCAGGATCATCAGTATAATTAATAACGTCTATATTTTCATTGCTTAACTCCCTCACAATTGAGTGAATTCTAATACCTTTCATTCCGACACATGCACCAACTGCATCAATTCTTTCATCAGAAGATTCTACTGCTACTTTTGCTCTTTCGCCAGGCTCTCTTGCTATTGCTACTATATTTATTATACCATCATATATTTCCGGAATTTCAAGCTCAAACAATTTTTCAAGAAACTCTTCATCTGCTCTCGATACTATAATCAGTGGAGGTCCTGACTGACGTTTTTCAACAGATTTTATAATTGCTCTAACGGTATCTTCTTTTTTATATTTTTCTTTTGGTATTTGCTCTGATTTTGGAAATATTATTTCGTGACCATTGTGCATCATTAAAATTGAATTGGGTTTTATCTGATATACTTCGCAAACAATAATATCCCCGACAATTTTCTTATATTCATTAAAGGTAACTTCTTTTTCAATTTCTCTGAGTTTTTGTGCAAGATTCTGTTTCAAATTTAGAACAGACCTTCTGCCAAAATCTTCTATTGATAAAACTTCAGTATATTCATCACCTATTTCAAACTCTTCTCCGGATAATGTTTGTGCAGAATCAAGATCAATTTGTTTATTTGTATCTTCGACTACTTCCACAATTTCTTTATTCAGATAAATTTCAATATTGCCTTTATCCATATTGACAATTACTTCGAAATTAGCATCCTGCCCATATTTTTTTTCCATCATTTTATTGAACGAATCTTTTATAACACCTTCAAGAATTTCACGATCAATATTTTTCTGCTTTGCCATTTGCGAAAAGGCATCAATAATGTCAGATTTCATATATTAAGTTAAAATTTTAATTTTATTTTAGATTCTTTTAAATCACTGAAATTAATTTTTATTATCTCAGTTTCTTTTTTATTTTTGTTTAATAATTTTTCCAGTACGATTTCGCCGTTTTCTGATATTTCAAGAATTTTACCGGTGATTTCTATATCTTGATTTGTAATTCCGATTAGCTCTCTTCCTATATGTTTCTTAATTTGCCAAGAAAATTTGAAATTATTATCAACTCCGGGAGACGAAACTATTAATTTTGAAAAATCATTTAAATTATTTTTTTGCTGAAAATCATCCATAATTTCCGAGATTCCGGCATTTGCCTTTGTAATGTCATCAATGGATACACCGTTTTCAGAATCTATATAGACTTCAAGAATTTTATTCTTCTTTTCACCTCTGAAAACTAAATCAACCAATTTTAAATTGGAATCCTTAAAATAACCCGAAATAATCTCTGTTAAATTTTCTTCAGACATAAATTGAATTTAAAGAAAAAAAAAGTGGGCTTTTAACCCACTCTGAAATAATCATAAAATCATATTAAATTACTGTTTTGATGGGTGAAAATCAATGTAATTAGTCGAGAACAAAAGCGGTATTATAAATAGTTTGATTTATCTATGTTATTATGTCATATAATTGACACTGATGTCAGTATTGTATTAAAGAAATATTCAATAATACGTTGTTTTTGCAGTTTTACACGGTATAGAAATTGGCATATAATATAACAGAAATCAAAATGAGAATAAAATGAGAAACGTAATTAATCCTCAGGATACTTTTAACAATGCTGAAAATCACGAACCGGAAATTAATAAATTCAAAAAGAAACCGGTTGAAAATATTTTCACAATTCCGGATATCGAAAAAATAGTAGATGAGAATCGGGAAGAAATAAAAAAACAAAAAAATGATGAATTCCCGGGTAAGGAAAAACCTGAAGAATTTACACATCCGGACGAACAAATAAAAAATCCGGATAAAAGATTTAAACAACAGTAATTTTTTTTAAAACTTAAAACAAATAATAAAATGGGTAAACTAAAAAATTTAGAGGATTTTTTAATAGATGAATTAAAAGATCTTTACAGTGCTGAAAAACAATTAACAAAAGCAATTCCGAAAATGGTGAAAGCGGCTTCTTCACCCGAACTTAAAAGAGCATTTGAAGACCATCTGAAAGAAACAAATGAACAAGTATCAAGACTTGAAAAAATTTCAGAAATAATCGGAAGAGGATTAGGCGGAAAAAAATGTTCAGCTATGGAAGGACTAATAGAAGAAGGTGAAGATGCAATTAAAGAAGAAATGACTGATGAAGTTAGAGATGTTGCTTTGATTGCCTCAGCCCAAAGAGTAGAACATTATGAAATAGCTGCTTACGGATGTGCAAAAACTTATGCGAGATTATGCGGAATGAATGATATAATCGAATACTTGGAAGAATCTTCAGAAGAAGAAGGAAATGCAAATCATATACTAAATGAAATTGCAGAAGAATTAAATCCTGAAGCACTCAAAACTGAAGTTGTTTAATTAATAATAAACCACCTTAAAATATTAAATTATTTTGAGGTGGTTTAGTTTGATTGCAGTTGATATTAAAATGAAAAGAGGAAAAAATGGAAATTATCGATAAAATATTGAAACAAAGAAAAACACCTGTTGAATTTTTAAAACAGGGTATTCAAAATGTTTACAGCAAATACCTGAAAAATGAAAGCAGTATTTGGAATAATATGTATAAAGAAAATTATGAAGATAAAATGAACAGTGAGCAACAAAAGGACAGATATATTGAAATAGGAGAAATAGTAAATAAATCGGGAATTGGAAAATCTGACATATTGGATATTGGGTCTGGAAACGGAACTTTAACAAATTATATTGACACGAAAAAAATAAATACATTTACAGGGATTGATATTTCAAAAGAAGCTGTTAAGATTGCGAATAAAAAGTATGAAACGAATGAAAATATTAATTTTATTGAAACAGATATTTTAACTTTTTCCGGTTATAAATTTGATATTATTATCTTCAATGAAAGTTTATATTATTTCAGACTGAAAGATATAGAGGAAGTTATTGAAAGAGCACTCGATATGCTGAAAGAAGACGGAATTATGATTATATCAATGTCTGTAAGTATAAAATCATATTTAATCAGAAAAAAGTTAGACTTAATATTTACACCTGAATCTGATAAAAAAATTTACAGTAGATTTTCAGGAAACAACTGGAGAATAAGAGTTTATAAGAAAAATTAAAAATAAATTAATATGAAAAATGCAATTAATCTTGAAAATTTATTTATTAATGATATCAGAGAGCTATATGCATATGAAACAATAACTCAAGAGTATCTTAACAAAATATCAGACATCATAAAATACGAACCATTGAATTTTTTAATAAAAGTATATAGAGAAGATACTGAACTTTCAAAAAGACGTCTTGATAAAATCGGGAACCTCAGAGACTTTTCACTAAAAAATGGGAATGGCAATATGTTTAAAAATTTGTTTGATGAAGATTTCGCAAAAATTGAAAATGAATCTGATTTAGTAATCAGACATATAAGCATAATATCGTTTATAGAAAAACTTATTAACTATAAACTTGCAATCTACAGAATGATTAGTGTTTATTCAACAATACTTGGATTTGAAAAACCGGTGAGATTGATAGAAGAAATTATTGAAGAAAAAGTGAAAACATTTTGTGAATTTTTATATCTAACAGAGGATATGAGTGATCATTTAAAATCTTCCGGAATAACACAAAATTAGAGTTTGCATTATTTTACACCTCTTAAAAATAACCCGTGCATCCCCTTGTGCGGGTTACCTTCCATTTAAGGTTATAAATTGTATTGTTTGATTTTCCGATAAAATGTTCTTTCATTCATATTAAGCAGTTTTGCTGCCTGTGACTTATTCCCTCCGGTTTTTTTTAAAGCATTCACTATATACTCTTTTTCAATATTTTTTTTAGAATCTTCCAAAGTAGATTCTTCTGGTGATGGTGAGCTTTCTTTTTTGATATTTATATCTTTGGGGATATTAATTTGTTTTATTTCCGAATCATTACACATTAAAACAGCTGACCTTATAACATTTCTTAACTCTCTAATATTTCCTGGCCAGTTATATGATTCAATTGATTTTAAAACATCATCAGAAACACTTTTAACTTCTTTTCCAAATTCTTTATTTGCAATATTTATAAAATATGAAACAAACAATGTAATATCAGTTTTTCTTTGTCTTAAAGCAGGTAAATCAATACTAAATTCATTAAGTCTGTAATATAAATCGTGTCTGAATTTTCCGTTATTAACAGCATCGGCGAGTTTTATGTTTGATGCAGTGATAACTCTGACATCAACATTTAACACTTTTTTACTTCCAAGTCTTGATAATTTTCTTTCCTGCAAAACCCTCAAAAGTTTAACTTGATTAGGATCGGAAAGATTAGTGATTTCGTCCAGAAATAATGTACCACCATTTGCGATTTCAAATTTACCTTCCTTCATAGAGTCAGCTCCGGTAAACGCTCCTTTTTCGTGTCCGAATAATTCACTTTCAACCAATGTTTCAGGTATTGCTCCACAATCAACTGCTATAAAAGGTTTATCTTTTCTTTTGCTTTCTTTATGTATTAGATTTGCAATTACTTCTTTACCGGTTCCGCTCTCACCTTGAATCACAACTGTTAAATCTGTCGGTGCTACTATATTAACCTGATTAAAAATGGATTTCATTTCAGGACTATTTCCAACAACATTAATTTCTTTAGGATTTTCATCCAGTTTTTTTCTTAGAAGATTTATCTCTTTTGTTAAAAATCTTGATTCAATTGCTTTCCCGATTAAAAGTAATATTTCATCATTGTTAAACGGTTTTGTGATATAATGATATGCACCTTTCTTCATAAGTTCAACTGCATCTTTAATATCTCCAAATGCTGTAAGAAAAATTATTGGTAAGTCAGGTTCAATGTTTTTTAATTCTGAAAAGACTTCACGTCCGGTCATTCCGGGCATTTTCATATCAAGTATTGCCAAGTCGTAAATAGTCTCATTGACTTCTTTTATTGCTGCATAACCGTCTTCCACTGCTGTGCAGCTATACCCTGCATCTTCAAGTAAAGTGGTTAAAGAGTATCTAATGAATTTATTATCATCAACAATTAATATTTTTGCCATATTATTATATTACTTTTTTAAATTAAAAATTATTTCAATCTTAGTTCCCTCTCCGACATTGGAAAAAATTTCAATTCTACCGTTATGAGCTTTTACAGCACTATAAGCCAATCCCATACCAAGTCCTGTTCCCTCATCCTTCGTTGTAAAAAATGGTTCAAATATTTTATCAAGATTTTCTTTTGGGATTCCAATTCCGTTATCTTCAACTGTCAACCTTATATCATTTTTATTTGTGAGTGATGTTGAAACTGTAATTTTAGCATTTACTGAATTATTATCAAATGCATCAATTGAGTTAGAAACAAAATTCAAAATAGCAGAATATAGTTTTTGCTCATTGATTTCAAATTCAGGTATATCTTGTTTAAGATTAAACTCGAGTTTAATATTTTTTTCTTTACATCTGTGAATAACACTTTCTTTTACATCATTCAATATGTTATTTAAATTTCCGGATTTAAGGTTAACATTGTCCGGTGAAGCAAACTGGAGTAAATCTTTTATGATTTTATTTGCTATATCAATATTAACAAGAATATATTCTAAGTGTTGTTTGGATTTATCATCTTTAATAGACTTATTCAATAGCTGTGCAAGACTGCTAATATTTGCAAGTGGATTTCTAATTTCGTGTGCTATACCTGATGAAAACCTTCCAAGTGCGGCAAGCTTTTCATTATGAATTAATTCGTTTTGAGTGTCTTTAAGTTCTTTGTATAAAGATTTAACTTCTTCTTCTTTTTCTATCCTTGTCTGAATTTCATTAATTAAATTTTTAGTCCTTTCTTCAACTTTTTGTTCTAATAATTCATTTGTCTGCACCAATAATTGTTCACTCTGTTTTTTCTCAATGAAATTACCAATCTGACGACCCATTGCAATTAGTAATTCTTCTCTCTTTTGATCATATGGAATAAAACTAATATTTGAACACTCAATTATCCCAATTATTTTATTTTTCAATATTATCGGTACCCCGAATGATGTTATATAATTCAAATAATAATTGTTTAGCAATTCAGAATCGGAATTATATTTTTGATTATTTGACCAATAAAAATTTTTACTTTTCAAGACTTCACCTGCAATATAAAAATTTTCATTTGCAATTACTTCATTTGTTATATTAAGTTTATTTAGTGAATTATTCTTTGTGTAAATATTTTTTAAAAGTAATTTATCAGTATTATCTCTAATCCAGAATAACCCGGCATCCCAATCAAGAATTTTACAAATATTTTCAAGAATACTGTTTAAAGCAATTTCTATTGTTTCTGATTCTGTTAATATACCTGATACTGAATTTTGCAATTTTAAATAATTCTCCGCAATTTTTCTTTCAGTAATATCAATGCAGATTCCAACCATCCTTACAGGAATGTTTAACTCGTTAAAACTCAGCTTACCATTAAGCTCAATCCATTTAATCTTGTTGTTATTGGTAAGTATTCTGAATTCTGTTTTTATATCTGAATTAGAATCAATTGCCAACTCAAATTCGTTATTGACTCGTTCCTTATCTTTATCAAAAATTTTATTTGTCCATTTGTCAAGATTTATTAATTCATCTTTTTTTAGATTAAATAATTCATACATCCCATCTGACCAGGTGAATTTATTATATACAATATCCCAGTCCCACTCAGCTGCATTGCCGGCTATCAAAGCTAAAGCAAGTTTATTGTTAATTTTCAATAATTCCTGCTCAATAATTTTTTTAATTGAAATGTCCAGTGCGAATGAAATGAATTTTTGAGATTCTTCTTTTAGAATTGTAGAACCTATTAAGACAGTTATGATAGTTCCATTTTTACATACCAGTGTTTCCTCAAAAGGTTCTATAAATCCTTTTTCTTTCAATTCATTTGACTTCAGTAGATATGAATCTTTTTCACCGTTAGTCATTAAGTCAGACCATTTAATTGGTAAATCATATTTCGTATAGCCGATCATTTTCAGAAATGCTTCGTTGGTTTCTTCAATTTTTCCGCTGAAATCAGATATTATTGTACCTATTAGTTCGGAATCGAATAAAGATTTCAAGCGGGCTTCACTTCTGATTAAATCCTTTTCAATAATTTTTCTGTAATTTATTTCTTTTTTAAGAGATTCATTTATATCAGAAAGTTCCTGTGTTCTGATTATTACTTTTTGATCAAGTTCTTTATATGATTTTTCCAGTTCCTTTTTTGAAAGGTCTTTTGCAAAAAGGAGTTTGCGGGAAATATAAATTGCAAATCCAATAATTATAAATCCAAGAATTGAAGTTATGATTATTGCAATTTTTGATGAGTTTGATTTGGCATCACTAATCAGCTTCCGTTGGGCTGCATGTTCTTTTTCAATGGAAATTGCATTTAAAAAAAAGTTATCAGTAGCGATAGCCGTTTCTGTTGAACCGATAAGTAATTTATTGAACAATAATTGATTTTTTGTTAAATCATATTCTTCCTGTATTGATTTTAATTCTTTGAAACGGGCAAAGATTATGGAGTCGAGAAGTCTTACATTATTTTTTTGCTCCGGATTATATGAAACAATTTTTTTTAACGAATCGATTTCTATTTTTATAAGATTATATTGATTATTAAAAAGAGTATTGAAATCTTTCTTTTTATTAATCATTGCATCTAAAAAAATCAGTTTTGCCTCCCTGACTTCAGCTTTTATTCTTTCCATTCTCGCTATAACATTCTGTGACTTTGAAAACATTTCAGAATTCTCTTCATAAATAGATATTTGATTGAATGTTATTATACTTATGATAATTAAGACAATTAATGAAAGTAAAAAACCGGATGCAATAAATTTATCCGTTGGTATATTCTCCTCAATTGACTTTAAGGATGTAAATTGTTTTATATGTTTAGTTTTTTTCTCTACCAATTTTTACTGTCAGTGATGTCAGATAAATAACAATATTAGACATTTTTGTCAATTTGTCAAGTTAAAAACAGTAATTATTGTTCATTTTTCAATGTTTGTTTGGTATAATTTATGATATATAATATATAAGTTAATAATTAAAAAAATAAAAGGAGAAATATTATGTTGTGGACAATTTTCATTATACTATTAGTCTTATGGATTTTAGGAATGGTAACATCAACTACACTTGGTGGATTCATTCATATTTTATTAGTATTGGCAATTGTTTCAATCCTTATAAGATTGATTCAGGGTAAAAACCCAATATCATAAAAATTTTATTAAAAGGGATACTATAAATATACTCCGCCCCTACCTCATCAACTAAAAAAATTAAAAAGGAGAAAAAATGGAAAATAAAAATAATAAAACTTCAAATCTAAACGGTGAAAATATTTATAAATTTTTTTTAGATGAAAGCCGGATTCCATTTGAAAGAAACCAATCTAAATCAATATTTGATATTGATTTAAATGAACAGGTAGTAAAAGGTGATGAAGAATTATCCAAAGAGTTCAGATTCAGATGTAGCTATATGAATAATGATTCAGAAAATGATGCAACTATAAATAAATTGAAAAAGGATAAGAAAGGTAAAAATGAATTACCTGACACAGACTTAGATGAAAATAAAAAACAGATTATACTGAACAAACAGGATGAAAGATCTTTAGAAAAATACAACGAAGAACGAAAAAAAGAAAAAGAAAAAGGTGATATTATTTAAATTAACCGGGTAATTTTTTTGAAGTGACAAGTTAATTTCTAAATTTACTTTTAACTTCAATAAAATTATCCGATTTTTTATTCCCTCTAATCTAAATAACCTCCAAAGTCAGCCTGATTTTAATCCATAATAACATTTTCAATATAAAATTTCATTACTCATTTCTAACTGTGTTACATATACACTAATACCTGAAATAAAAATTTCAACTCTATACAATTGTTGGAGTCTTTGATAAATATGGTTGATAAAGAAACTATCCTAACCTATTAACTTGGGGACAGAAGTAAATTCTAATTGCCGGTTGAATTCAGAGTTCAAATGAGCAATTAAAATATAACAGAACAAGAAGTATATTCACAAGTGAATGAATAACAAACTGCAGAGTATTACACAACTCTGTTGAAAGCGTGAGCATTTCGAAAGGTCAATATTACAATTGAGTGAAATCAAAAAATTTTAATAGGAAAGAATATTTTGTGGCAATAAAGATGAAGTGATTGAAATAAAAATTTAATTTTTCTCGTTAAAAACACAAACCCCCTGCAGTGTTACCACTGAGGGGGTTGTCATAGTGTCTTATTGTAGGGGTTTCTTAGTGTCTGATCGTTTCAAAGTTTAGAGTATTCAGATTAATTAGAATCTGAATTCAAGACCGGCAGTTGTAGTAATGAAACTTGAAGAACCGGTGCTGTTAAAGATAAAGTGATATTTAGATTTTACGATTATATCAATATCATCTGAAAGATAAAGTGTCGCACCAAGACCTGTATTCATTCCGACATTAGTACCATCATAAGCTCTGTCTTGAACATCATTATTGTTAAAGAATGAGTATCCGCCAACACCACCTTCAAAGAATAATGAAGATTTTACAGAAGGATGTGTAAAGTAATATCTTGGTCCAACTGTGTATTGCAAGTAGGAAGCTGATTCAACACCGCTAACCTGTGAAGACATAAAGTTGTAATTTACATCACCTGAAATGGCAACTTCTTTGTTTAACCTAACGCTGAAGTCAAGACCAACATTTGCATTTGGTTTGTAATTAGAACTTAACTGACCCATTGGAAAAATTGCTCCACCCATAGGTGCTAATGAAACGTATGGATAAGACCTGTCCCATTTAGAGACAATTTTTTTGGTTGAAACTGATTTAGATTCAGTTGTAGATTGAGCGTTTGCAGATGCAGTGAATGCTAATGCAACAAACAAAGTCAGTAAAGATTTTTTTAAGTTTTTCATTTCTTCTCCTTTTAGATTTTTATATTTAGTTTTTAAATTTTTAATTTTAACAAACTTGTAAATATATATTCCAATTCCTGTGCCATTCGGAAACCTCATTTTTACGCTATAATTCCATCTTTTAAGTGTGTCATAATGCACATAGATGTCAATATATGACAATCATGTCAGAAAAATTGTTAATATGAGCTGAATTTGGAAATTAAAAATGAGAGGAAAGAAAAATTACAGTTCGACTTGAGTTCCTACTTCAAAAACGCGGGTATTTGGAATATTGAAAAATTCATTTGCTCTTTGAGCATTATTGGAGAGAAGAACGAAAATTTTATTTCTTAGTCTTTTGATAGGATTTTTTTCCGTTACCACAAGAGATTCTCTTCCTAAGAAAAAGGTAGTTTTATCCATATTAATGTTAATTCCTTTTTCATTAAGGATTTTTATTACATTCACTATGCTTGTCATATCCATAAAACCATAATTTACAATAACTTTATAGAACCCTTCAATAGGATTTTCAATTGTAATGTTATCTTCAAGATTTGAATGAGGTACTTTAAGAAAACTTATATTTAAAATTACTATTTGTTTATGTAGTAATTTATGATGTCTGATGTTTTGAATTAAAGGAGGAGGAACTGAATTTCTGTTTGAAGACATATAAATCGCAGTTCCCGGAATTGTAAACATTCTGATGCTTACTAAATCTTCAATGATACTTTCAATTGGTTGAGTATCATTTTGGATTTTTTCCATTAAGAATTTTCTTCCGCTTTTCCAAGTAGTCATTGTAAAATAAATCAAACCAGCAAATGCCAACGGAAACCAACCGCCCTGAGGAAGTTTTAATAAATTTGCACTCCAGAAAGCTAAATCAATTGCAAATAAAATAGAAATTATCAGAATTGACACCCCGAGATTCCATTTCCAAAGTTTTCTCATTGCATAGTATAGCAATACAGTTGTGATTATCATAGCAGTTGAAACGGCTATTCCATAAGCAGCAGCAAGATTGCTTGAAGATTTAAAAGAAATGACGAGTAAAATTGTTGCAAAACACATAAGATAATTTACTCTTGGAATATAAATTTGTCCTCGTTCTTTTTCTGATGTATGTTCAATCTTTAGTCGAGGTAAAAATCCAAGTTGTAATGCCTGAAAAGTTAAAGAGAAAGCACCGGAAATTACTGCCTGCGAAGCAATGCAGGCTGCCATTGTCGCAAGTATAATCATAGGATACAAAGCCCATTCAGGAGCAAGATTATAAAACGGATTATATACTTTATCAGGTTCGCTTAAAAGTAATGCACCTTGACCAAAATAGTTAATTGTAAGTGCCGGTAATACAACCGCAAACCATGCAAAACGAATTGGAAATCTTCCGAAATGACCCATATCAGCATAAAGAGCTTCTCCACCGGTAACAACCAGAAATACAGAGCCAAGAATTACAAATGCCATAAATCCATTATTTATAAAAAAATCAACAGCATAAAACGGATTGATAGCCCTAATAACTTCCGGATTTTTCACTATCCATGAAAATCCTAATACTGCCAGTGCAAGAAACCACATAATTGTAATAGGACCAAAAATTTTTCCTACACCTGCTGTTCCTTTTTTTTGAACAGCAAACAGCATAATAATAATTATAAGAGTTATTGGAATTATAAACGGTTCGAAAAACGGAGTTGCAATAGATAAACCTTCAACCGCAGATAAGACAGATATAGCAGGTGTAATAATACCATCACCGTATAAAAGAGCTGCTCCAAAAATACCCAAAGCAACAACAACAACTTTAGCTCGAGGAGAAATTTTATTGACAACGAGAGCCATTAACGCAAGGATTCCACCTTCACCTTCATTATCTGCACGCAGTACAATTATTGAGTATTTTACTGAAATGATTAATATTAACGCCCAGAATATACACGAGAGAACACCAAATATATTTTCAGGAGTGAGTGGGAGGGCGTGAGGTCCATGGAAACATTCCTTCAGTGCATAAAGAGGACTTGTTCCAATATCACCATATACAACACCAATTGCAGTAATTGTTAAAAGAGCTACATATTTACGTGATTTGTTTTGCCCGAGAGAGCTATCCAAATTAATCCTTGTTAATTAAAAGAATAAGTATATAAATCCAATTCAAACAATACAATATCTTTAAGTTGATTTAAAAACCATTTATCTATCTTTGTAGCATCATATAATTCATCTACTGTAGCACCCGTAAGGAAAGCATATCTTATATAAAATATGTTATCACTTCTGGGAACTTTTAATTTACTTAAAATCTTTTCCTTATTCTCTGCTTTTTCAACTGCACTTAAGCCCAATAGATATTCAGTATCGTAAATATCTTTACCATCAGCTCCAAAACCATATCTGCCAATTTCAAGAGACCTTATAGCTTTTTGAAATGCTTCTCTGAAGTTTCTTCCGAATGACATAACTTCACCAACAGACTTCATCTGAATTCCGAGTACATCACTTTCAGGATTTGATGACCTGAATTTATCAAAATCCCAACGGGGAATTTTAACAACAATATAATCAATTACAGGTTCAAAACTTGCAGGTGTAGTTTTTGTAATATCGTTTGGAATTTCATCAAGTGTATAACCTATAGCGAGTTTAGCTGCAATTTTTGCAATTGGAAAACCGGTTGCTTTTGAAGCAAGAGCGGAACTTCTGGAAACTCTCGGATTCATTTCAATTACAATTACTCTGCCGGTAACGGGATTAATAGCAAACTGAATATTAGAACCACCTGTTTCAACTCCTATTTCTGAAATAATTTTTTTAGCTGCATCCCTTAAAACCTGATATTGTTTATCACTTAAAGTCTGTGCCGGTGCTACAGTTATAGAATCACCCGTATGAACCCCCATAGGATCAAAATTTTCAATTGAGCATATTACTACAAAATTATCATTTACATCCCTCATTACTTCAAGTTCAAACTCTTTCCAACCAATCAGAGATTCTTCAATCAAAACTTCTCCAACCGGAGAAGAAGTTAAACCTCTGTTTACTTTATTTTCAAATTCTTCAAGATTATAAGCAGTACCGCCACCTGTTCCACCGAGTGTGAATGAAGGTCTGATGATAACCGGGAATCCGACTTCTTTTACAAAATTTTTTGCTTCATCAAAAGAGCGAATAAATTTTCCTTTAGCAACTTCGAGACCAATTTTTTCCATTGCGATGTTGAATAAATCACGTGATTCTGCTTTTTTAATAGAATCAACTTTAGCACCGATTAATTCAATTCCATACTTTTTCAGAATACCTTTTTCATAAAGTTCAATTGCAGCATTGAGTGCGGTTTGACCTCCCATAGTAGGGAGAATCGCATCAGGTTTTTCTTTTACTATAATTTTTTCAATAAATTCGGCTGTGATTGGTTCTATATATGTTGCATCAGCGATTTCAGGATCGGTCATAATGGTAGCAGGATTTGAATTAATCAAAACAACTCTGTAACCTTCTTCTTTAAGCGCTTTGACAGCTTGTGTACCGGAATAATCAAACTCACAAGCCTGACCAATTACGATAGGACCTGACCCAATAATCAGGATAGTTTTTAAATCAGTTCTTTTTGGCAATAGTCGTTAAAATTATATTTAAATTATTATATATCCGTAAGTTCAAATTAATGTTCAGTTTAATTTAATCATAAACCCGAGATTTGAGTAATTTATTTTCATTAATTTTTTTTCTCATCTCATCTTTAATTTCTTTTTCATGTTTACGTTTCACTTTTTTGAGGAAAAATTCCTGAATGTTGAGTTTCTTTTCACCGGGTAATAAAAGTTTTTTCATATAAGAACCATCAGATTGTAATACTCTTGATTTAACATTGTCAGTTAAATATAATTCCAGATATTCAATTATATCATCTTTGATACCTTCATCTTCAACCGGAAAAAGCACTTCAACTCTTCTGTCAAAATTCCTCTCCATCCAATCAGCACTTCCGAGATATACGAGGGGGTTTCCATTATTGTTAAAGAAATATGCTCTGCTATGTTCTAAGAATCTTCCAACAATACTTTGCACTGAAATGTTTTCACTTAAATTTTCTATTCCCGGCTTTAAACAACAAATTCCTCTGACAATCATCTGTACCTGAACACCTGCTTTTGAAGCTTCATATAATTTCATAATGAGTTCGTCATCAAGAAAAGAATTATTTTTTACAATTATTCTTCCCATTCCGGTTGTTTTATGACATTCAATTTCATTATTAATCAATGAAATTAATCTTTTTCTCATATGAACCGGAGCAACAATGAATTTTTTGAAATTCAACTGTTTCGAAAATCCTGTGAGATAATTAAATAAATTAGATGCATCCGTGCCGAATAAATCATTACAGGTAAATAGTCCGAAATCTGTATATACTTTTGAAGTTGCAGGGTTATAATTTCCTGTACCTATATGTAAATATCTCTTCATACCAGATTCTTCTTTTCTAACAACAAGGGCAAGTTTGCAATGAGTTTTCAATCCCACTAATCCGTAAACAACATGAACACCAGCTTTTTCCAATGCACGAGCCCAGACAATATTATTTTCTTCATCAAATCTCGCTTTTAGTTCAACAACAGCGGTAACCTGTTTTCCATTTTCAGCAGCTTCTATTAAAGATTTAATTATAGGTGAATCACCTGAAGTCCTGTATAGTGTAAGTTTTATAGCATATACATTAGGATCTTCAGCCGCCTGAGCGATAAATTCAGATACAGAAGAGAAAGAATAAAATGGATGATGAAGAAAAATATCTCTTTGTGAAATTGCTTTAAAATAATCGTCACCTGCTTCTCTGAAATAAGATGATATTCTCGGAGTGAAACCTTCATATTTAAGTTCGCGTTTATCTATTTTGTAAAGCTCCATTAAATCACCAAGATTCAGGTATCCGTCTATTTTATAAATTTCGTGTTGTTTAACATTTAATTTATTAGTCAGAAAATGCAACAGGTTTTCAGGCATATTCTTATCAACTTCAAGACGTATCAAAATGCCTAATCTTCTTTTTTTAACTTCTTCTTCAATCAATTTTAACAAATCATCTGCTTCTTCTTCTTCATATTCAATGTCTGCATTTCTAGTTATTCTGAAAGTGTAACATTCGGAAGTTTTCATTCCGAGAAAAAGTTTGGAAACATTGGCTTTGATTATCTGTACAATTGAAATAAAATTATTTTCTTCGCCAAGTTTATAAAATCTTTGGATATTACTCGGAATCTGCATTACACAGACCTTTTCTTCATTTTCTTCAGTTTCAGGATCGTCAAGGATTATAGCAATTGCAAGAGAGCGATTAACAAGATTTGGAAAAGGATGTACATTATCAATCACAAGTGGAGTAAGAATCGGGAAAAGTTCTTTATCAAAATATTCGTCAACTAATTTCCTGTCGGATGAATCTAATTCAGAATAATCTAATAAATTTATACCGTTAAATTTAAGTTCCGGAATGATAACGTCATTAAAAGTTGAATACTGATCATTGACAAGTGGCACAAGTTTATTCCAAATATCAGACATTTGTTCAGAAGCAGTTTTGCCATCAGAAGATAATTCATTTACATCAGAAACGATTTGTCTTTTTAGACCTGAAACCCGAATCATAAAAAATTCATCCAGATTATTGGAAAATATTGATAGAAATTTCACTCTTTCGAGTAAAGGATTAGTTACATCTTTGGCTTCTTCCAAAACTCTACGATTGAATTCAATCCAACTTAATTCTCTATTAAAAAAATATTCACTTTTAGGTTTTGACATAAAATTATCTCTAAAATACAGGATTTTAGAAGTTTGACAATTAAAATAATTTTAAAAAATATGAGAAACTATTCAGAAAAGTATATCAGTAATTATTTAATATTAAAAAATTAAAGTTCAATTCTGTTCTTAAATTGTTGTATTTTATAATTTTTAAAAGAGTTAATTTATAACATAATGAGAAAAAAATTACTATTTTATTTCGTATTTCTGAATGTGGCTTATTCTCAGAATTTGCCTCAAACTTATAATTTTGACAGCACAATTACAAATACTTTTGACAGTATGATTGTATATGTCAGAAATCCCTTGAATGTTATATTAAGCATATCAAACACAAAAACTCAAACAAGATATTTTCAAAGCAGTTTAAATTCATTTAGTATAAATGCAAATGACAGTCTTGGAGTAAAAGTATATTTCAAAACTCATCAGAATATGACTTTCACTGATTATATATCTTTTGAATCACAGCAATTGAATTATACTATTATTCAAAAACTGACAGCAACAGGTGTATATCCTGATACAATTTACAAATTCACTCAGGGCTTGCGAGATGAAGCATTGAAAAATGTTTTGAAACCATTCACTACTTTAAGTTATATTCAACTTGGATATAATGCAGCAAGAGATAGGATGTTTGAAACAGTTGATGATTACGGAGGGGACACAATAGAATGCGTTTATACAGGCAGGAAAATAAGAGCGACAAACAGAACGGAAGCACAGAGTCAGAATTTTAATACAGAGCATACTTGGCCACAAAGTTTCTTTAATGAACTTGAACCGATGAGAAGTGATTTATATCATTTATATCCGACGGACGAAACTGCAAATAATGTCAGGTCAAACTTTGATTTTGGCAGGGCAATATCAGGGGTAACCTGGAATGTAGGCGGATCGAAATTAGGATATGACTCAACCAATCAGCAGGTATTTGAACCAAGAGACATACAGAAAGGAAATATAGCGAGAGCGATTTTTTATTTTGCGACAAAGTATGGAAACAACGGTGGGTTTTTGGATGCGAAGCAGGAGAATATTTTAAAGGTTTGGAATGGAACAGATACAGTAGATGCAAGAGAAAGATTGAGAAATGAAAGAGTGAGAAGTTTTCAGAATGTTCGAAATCCATTTATAGACCATCCGGAATTTGCTGAAAGGATTTTTACATTTTGGCAGACGACACCATCAAATCCACGACCGGAAATCAGTGCGTCTCCAAATTCATTTAATTTTGATACAACAAGAAACGGAGACAGCAGTTTTTTTTATGTTTCTGTTTTCAATACGGGAATCGGAAATTTAACGATAATAGCATCGACATCTAACAATGTTTTTGAATTGGATGAAGTAACACATATAATTCCCGAAAATGAATACAAAAGAATCAGGGTTAAGTTCAAACCAATAGCACAGATTACAACATATACAGGTCAGTTAAGACTTGTCAACAGTGATTCACTTATAACAGTAAATATGACAGGAGTTTCATCAAACAACGTAGGAATAATAAGTTTAAATTCCGAAATTCCTTCTCAATACAGATTGTGGCAAAACTATCCGAATCCGTTCAATTCACAAACGAGAATAAAATTTGACATAGCTAAAAAAGATGGAGAAACAAAAATAAAGATTTATAATATAACCGGTAAAGAAATTTTAGGTTATCAATACACAAACTTGAGCAGCGGAAGATATGAAATGAATTTGAATTTTAATGATTTTCCATCAGGAGTATATTTTATCAAATTTCAATCAGGTGAATACAGGGAAATCAGAAAAATTAATTTAATAAAATAAAAAATTATGAAAACTATTTTAACAATTTTAGCATTATTTATTTTTACGAATGTTAATCAAGCACAGATTAAGAAAGTTTTATGGGAAGAGTTTACCAATGCCTCATGTGCACCATGTGCAGCGAACAATCCTGCTTTGAAAGCATATATGGATTCAAAGGGGGATACAATCATTGGGATAAAATATCATACAAATTTTCCGGGGTTTGACCCGATGTATAATTTGAATCCTACACAAGTGGAGCAAAGAAGAGGAGGATATTATACTGATGTGAATGCTGTGCCATGGTTAAAGGGAGACGGGAATGTATTTCCTGATATTTGGCCATTTTCACAGGCAAATTTTGATCAGGCATTTAATACAAGAAAAGTGATTGTACCTCCTTTGAGAATTATAGTATTTGATGTGAAAGGTCCTGGTGATTCAATAACTTCAACAGTTCAGATTAATATAACACAAACATTACCTGCGGGAAATTATAAATTACGAGTGATGGCAGTGGAGAAAGTTGTTCAATATGCGACACCACCAGGGAATAATGGAGAAATGATTTTTCCTCATGTATTCAGAAAAGGTGTTCCAAATATGGATGGAATTTCAATTCCTACAAATACAGGGATTTACACATATTATTTCAGATACAAGCGAGAGATAGAATGGGTAGATTCAAATATAGTTACCGTAGCATTTGTGCAGAATGACGGAGCAACAAATAAAGAAGTTTTAAATGTAAATCTAACAGGAGATTTGGTTCCCGTTGGGATTGAGAACACATCAAGTTTATCACCTGAGAAATATTCATTATCACAAAACTATCCAAATCCATTTAATCCATCTACATCAATAAAATTCAGTTTACCAAAGTCAGAGAATGTGAAATTGGTAGTATTTAATTCTTTAGGTAAAGAAGTTGCGACATTAGTAAATGAGAAATTAATTTCCGGAGAATACGAAATAGAATTTGAAGCAGGAAATTTAGCGAGTGGGGTATATTATTATACGATTGAGTCGGGAGAATTCCGAGAAACGAGAAAGATGGTATTGATGAAGTAAGAATAAATATTGATTATTTATTTTATAATATTAAATGGATATTTCAGGAAAAATAAAAGGAATTAAATATAAAATACTTTTAAATGAAAAGTTAAAACAATTTAGTTTAAATAAGTTTGAAATAAATGAAACTCCACCTACTTGTTTAATTATTCATGAAAACAATGTTATCGCCATATCTAAATGGGTTTCACCAAAAAGAACCAGGTCATATCCATTTGAAAGAATTTATAACTCACTAAGTTCTTCAAAAAAAATAACAGTTATACCGATTATCAAAGATGAAGGTTTAGCCGGAGACAGAGATTTTATACAATGGGACACTGTTTCTTTAATGTCTTTGCTTGATGTATTTATAATATTTGCATATTATGAAAGAGCTGAAGTTAATAATGGTAACAAATTCAAAATTACTAACCAAAAATTTAATAACTCTTATGTAATCTCAAAAATAAAAGAAATCGAACAATATCACAGTTCGGCATTACATTGGAATTTAAATGAACTGAAATCAAACCTCCATAAAATTATTGACAAAGTGATATCCTCATACTCAAGAATCGGAATGAAAACAAATGTTCCGTTGCACAGTATTAAGGGTATAAATCAATTCAAAGAAAAAATCGGAAAAGATGTTTCAATGTTTATGGAGTTTTCAAGAGCAAAGTCACAAAAAGCACAAGAAAGAGAATTTGTAACCAAACAACCTAAAGAGAGTTTATCCTCTCTTACAAAAGCAAAAATAACTATAAACAATTATTTAGGAGGAAAATATTTTTTAACTGTTGATGAAGTAAAAATTACTAAAGATAAAATTTTATTAATGGAAGGGAAGCATAGTAAAAATAATACTCTTCCTGCCTTAAGTGATATAAAAGATGGATTGTTAAAAATGATATTGTACAGTAATTTGAAGGACATAACTGTTAATGGAAAAAGAAGGAAAAGTGACTCCGTTCTCTGCTTAACATCCTCAAAACTTTCCGGATTTATTACTTCTAATAATACTCAAAAACAAATAACTAACTTCTTCATTAAAAATAAATTTTCTAAAACTCAGATTGAGATTATGAAAAAATTAATATCAGAAGCAAAGAAAAATAAATTTACTTTAAATGTTAAATTTTCGAAATGATAAAGAGTCCTTTAAGATATCCAGGTGGTAAAAGCAAAGCAGTAGATTTAATTTCAAAATTAATTCCTGAATTTGATGAATTCAGAGAACCATTTGTTGGTGGTGGCTCTGTATTCATTTATACAAAACAAAAGTACCCTGATAAAACTTATTGGATAAATGATATTTATTTTGAACTTTTCAAATTTTGGGAAATTTCTCAGAAAGATATACATAGTTTAACAGATAAAATTTATGAATGGAGAAATAAATATTCTGTTGGAAAAGATTTGCACCGTTATTTGAATAAAAATTTGAATACTTTTAACGATATTGAAAGAGCAGCTGCGTTTTTTATTTTCAACAGAATTACATTTTCAGGGACGAGCCTAAGCGGTGGGTATAGTGAAGCATCGTTTAAAGGGCGATTCACAGAAAGCAGTATTGTAAGGTTATATGAATTCGCCAAATTATTAAATGGTTCAAAAATAACTAATTTAGATTATAGAGAAGTTGTAAACAAAGATGGCGAAAATGTTTTTATTTTTTTAGACCCACCTTATTTTTCTGCAACGAAATCAGCATTGTATGGAAAAAACGGAAACTTACATAAATTATTTAACCACCAAATATTTGCAGAAACAATGAAAAAAAATAATCATAAATGGTTAATAACCTATGATGATTGTGAATATATAAGATCTTTATTTTCATTTGCAAATATTATTCCTTGGGATTTAACATACGGGATGAGAAATGTAGTCCAAAATTCCGATAAAACAGGTAAAGAACTATTTATCTCAAACTATTTAACTGAAATACCTCAAAGTAATCAATTTTCTATGGCATTTGATTATAAATAGTGCCTAATAGATTTTCGAATCAAACCAATCTCAATTTTTATTGGAGTTATTAACTTAAAATAAATCTATTATTCTAAAAACAAAATGTTATGTTTTTTTATTGGGTTTTGCATTTAATAAGGTTTTGAAAAATGGTATATTTGTTTTAATAACTAACCAATTTAATTTTCAATAAAAATGCCAACAAAAAAAGAATTTCTAAAAGAAACTATTCAACATATTGATATAAAAAAACATAATGTTGTTCCTATAATTGATGATATGAAAAATATGGCTTTTTCATCAAGAGATCTTGCACAAGCAGCAGAATATTATGATATGATGCTGAAAGATGAAAACTGTTCAGTAATGCTTTGTCTTGCAGGATCATTGTTTTCAGCCGGATTGAAAAATGTGGTTGTTGATATGATTAGAAATAATATGGTAGATATGATTGTATCTACAGGTGCTGTGATAGTAGATCAGGACTTTTTTGAAGGGCTTGGTTTCAAACATTATAAAGGTTCTCAATTTGCTGATGATAATGTTTTACGAGAATTGATGATAGACAGAATTTATGATACTTATATAGATGAAGAAGATTTAAGAGTTTGTGATATGACAATTGCAGAAATTTGTGATAAACTCGAAAAAAGACCATATTCATCAAGGGAGTTTATCTGGCATATGGGAGAATATTTATCAAAGAATGGTAAGAATAAAGATTCAGTAGTATTGGCGGCTTATGAACATAATGTTCCAATCTTTGTACCTGCATTCTCGGATTGCTCTGCAGGATTTGGATTTGTTCATCATCAGTTTAACAATCCTGATTCACATTTATCATTGGATTCTGCAAAAGATTTTCTTGAGTTGACAAAATTAAAGTTAGAAGCAAACGAAACAGGTTTATATATGATAGGAGGTGGAGTTCCGAAGAATTTTGCACAGGATACAGTTGTAGCTGCTGAAATTTTAGGAAAAGAAGTTCCGATGCATAAATATGCAATTCAGGTTACTGTTGCGGATGACAGGGACGGAGCATTATCCGGTTCTACATTGAAAGAAGCAAGCAGCTGGGGAAAAGTGGATATGACTTATGAACAAATGGTTTATTGTGAAGCGACTATTGCAATGCCTCTTATCAGTGGATATGCATATCACAAAGGTAACTGGAAAAACAGAAGAAAAAGAGAATTTCAAAAATTGTTTTTGAATGAAACTGTTTCAGCTTAATTATAAAAAGACTTAAGGAATCATAAAATGGATAAAGTTCTTGAAAAAGCACAATTAAAGATATCAGAAAAAGATCTTAAAGTTTCGGATATGGCTGAGACGCTGGTTTTCTCGGAAATAGTAAAACTTGCTAATGAAATAAACGATAAGATAAACAGCGGGGAAAGAGTTTTTAATTTAACAATTGGTGATTTTAATTCACATATTTTTCCAATACCGGATGAGTTTAAAGATTTGATAATAAAATCGTATAATCATCATGATACGAACTATCCGGTTGCCGGGGGAATGCCTACACTTAAGAGTGCTATTTCAGAATTTATAAAACGAAAAGAAGGACTTGATTATAAACCATCAGAGATAACGGTAGCAAGCGGAGCGAGACCATTAATTTTTTCAACATTTAATACACTTGTAAATCCCGGAGAAAAGGTTTTATATCCTGTACCATCCTGGAACAATAATCATTACACTCATATTTCATTTGCAGAGCATATATGCGTAGAGACGAGACCGGAAAATAATTTTATGCCTTATGCGAGCGATATCAAACCATACATAAAGGATGTTGCTTTGATTTCACTTTGTTCCCCATTAAACCCAACAGGGACGGTTCTGACGGAAGAGAATTTAAGAGAGATATGTGATTTGATATTGGAAGAGAATCACATAAGAATAAGCGAAGGAAAAAAGCCGGTATATTTAATGTTTGATCAGATTTACTGGGTATTAACATACGGGGATATTAAGCATATATCACCTGTTTCGATTTATCCCGAGATGAAGAATTTCACTATATTTATAGATGGAATGTCAAAATACTTTGCTGCGACGGGAGTAAGACTTGGATGGTCACTTGCACCGGCATCTATTACTGACAGGTTTAAGACAATGATAGCACATATGGGAGCGTGGGCTCCGAAAGCAGAGCAGATAGCAGCTTCGCATTACTTGAAAGATACTGAGAATGTGGATAAGTATTTGGAGCATTTCAAAGATGAGTTGAGTTACAGGTTGAATAAGTTTTATGAGGGTTTGACGAAATTGAAAGATAAGGGATTTGGGATTGAAGTGATACCACCGCAGGCGGCGATATATCTTACAATAAAAGTTGATTTGATTGGGAAGAAGAAGCCGGATGGTTGTGTGATAAGTTCATCTCAGGATACGACAAGGTATTTGATCAACGAGGCAAAGATGGGGGTTGTTCCATTTTATGCATTTGGATCACCGGAGACTTCACAGTGGTTTAGGTTATCTGTTGGGACAGTTAAGAGGGATGAGATTGATGAATGTGTTGGGAATCTTGAAAGTGCGTTAAGTAGGTTGCAGTAGGGGTTGGGTGTGGGAGAAAGAAGTAATAGTAGAACGCAGGAGTCCTCTACGAGAGACTCCTGCGGGAAAGTAGAATAATAAGGAATGTCATCCTGAACGAAGTGAAGGATCTCGGATAAATGTTTTGAAAGGGATTCTTCGTCGCAAGCTCCTCAGAATGACAGTAGACAAGCAGAATGACAGGGGGGAGAATCTTTTCCTGACATGTCTGAATCAGAATGATATTAAAGGTTTTTCCTCCCCCTAAATCCCCCTCCAAAGGGGGACTTATATTGAGGATACAATTAGGGGATTCTTCG
>DKKL01000022.1 GCA_002455255.1 Candidatus Tepidiaquacellales bacterium UBA6667
CTGGATGACAGACTTATTAGTCTCGGTCTCCGGTTCAATGGTATTCAGCAAATTGTAACAATCTTAAGAACTAATGTCGGTGAACTAACCCGGGAATTCTTCAAGTATCAGTCTGCAACTCTTGGTCTCGAGTCAATTGCAATATTTAAAGGACTTGATGAAAAATCTGTTGAAGATAAATTAAAAAATTTATATGCTGTTAAAGAAGGATTACTTTCCATTGGTGATGCTTCTACATCACTTAAAAATTTATTATCCGCAAATTTTACTCTCGACCAGTCAATTGATTTAATGCAAAGGTTCGGTGAATCAGCATCATTTAACAGACAAGCTTCTCTCTCATTTGGTGAAGCTATTACTTCCGCAACTGAAGGTATTAAAAATGGAAATTCAATTCTTGTAGATAATGCCGGTGTAACAAAAAACCTTTCAATGATGTTGGAAGAAGCTGGCTTCAAAGCTCAGGACTTAATGAAAGCTTCAACGAACTCCGGTGTGAGAATGGCAATATTCAACGGCATCATTAAAGAAACTCAGGGACAAGTCGGGAATATGAACAAGTTAATGAACTCAGCACAAGGCGAGTACATTAAAAATCAAAAAGCAATTCTTGATTTAAAAATCTCTTTCGGTCAACTCTTAGCAACCGGTCTTGCACCATTTGTTTCTATATCAAAATCAATTGTCGAATTTATGACTAATATGCCGGCTCATTTTAAAACCGGAGCATTGGTTGTAACTGCATTTGCATCAGCTTGGTTTTTACTCAATGGATCAATGAATACAAACGTTGCTATCTTCGGAATCATACTTGGTTTATTAATCGCTATGCCTCCTAATCTAAGAATAATAGTAGGTGGAATTATGGCTGTTCTCGGAGCGGTAATCGCTCTCAATGGTGGTCTCACAATTTTAAATCTAAAACTTGGCGGTTTACCAATTATAATCGGATTAATTGTTACCGGATTAGCAGGATTAACTTCAGGTATTTACGAATCTACAACAGCAACTCAATCTCTTGAGGAAAGACTAAATTCTTACTCGGAATCAATTGATAAAACAAAAAGTAAAATTTCAGAACTTGAAAGTTTTTTGCTTTCATACAATGCTCAGACAAATAATACTACAAATCAACAGTCAACATATAATGATACTCTTGATTATTTAATTCAGACATATCCAAATGTAGTGAAAGGAGTTTCCGATCATACAAACGCAATGCGTCTAAATGAAGATGCAGTTAAAAAAGCCATTGAAAAAGAAAAAGAACTCCTCGCTATAAAAGAAAATACTCGGAATGAAGTTCTTATTGCTGAAATAAAACACATTATTGAAAATATTAATGAATATGAAAAATCGCTTGAGAGAAGCAATAAAGAATTAAATAATCATATATCTGAGAATCAAGAACTTTATAAAGTTGAAATATTACTCAACAATAATTTAAAATCAAGAACAGAAAATATAAGAAATCAAGCACAGGAAACAAGGAAACTTGAAAGTGAAATTTCTAATTTAAAACAACAATTACAAAATTTAATATTAACTGGTCTTAAGTTAGGAAACATCGAACCAGTTTTAAGTTCACTAAACGCCCAATTTATAAATTCAGTTACAAATACTAATATTTTAAAGTCTGCTATTAATAGTTTAGGTATTCAAGGAGTAGCATCATTTCTTGGAATAGTTGATGCTGTTGGTAAATATGCGATGATTTATAGAATGCTTGCAATTGCGATTGAACAATTTCAGGCAGGGAATATTGCTGGAGCAAAATATGCTCTTGAACAGGTCATGAAAGCATCTCAGATGGTTAAATCCATTACGAAAGACACACCTCTCGAAGATAAAAAGAAAAAAGGTTCTAAATCCTCTTCAGAAAAACCTGAAGATGAATTTGCAAAAGCTATCCGTGCATTACAAGTTCAGTTAGATTTATATAAAGAAACAAACGGACTTGAAGGTATCTCAATATTACAAGCAAAAGATAAATTAAAATTATTAGAAAGCATGGCTGATACTGACGAACGACGTCTTGAGTATTACCGGATGATGAATGATCTGCTTAAAGAAATGTTTTCAAAAGAATTTGATATTGCAAAAATTAAGGACTTCGAAATTAACGAACGAAATCCTGAACCTGTTGAAATCACATCTGGCTATAAAATGTCATTTATAGATGAAGCCGGTCTCCGACTCCAACAGGCATTCAACGATACTCTCGAAGAATCCGTTTCACTCATAGGTGAATTTTTTCAAGGTTTATCTTCAGGTAATCCTGATGCATTCAAAGAATTTATGAAACGCATTGTTGTAACATTCCTCACTTCAGTTCAGGCAATGTTGGTCGGTGCTAAAGGTGCGGCTGCAGCTAAAGGTGTTGGAACTTTTGGTCTCTCTCTCATAACAGATCTTCCGGCACTTGCAGCCGGTTTCCTTGCTCTTGAAGTTGCAAAAGGTATTATTATGGGTATGAACAAAGGTGGAGTTGTTCCCGGGTCAGGTGATACTGATTCGGTACCTGCCATGCTCACACCTGGTGAAGTTGTCATTTCAAAACCTCGTGTTAAACAATTGACATCATGGTTCGGAAGTGGTTTCAAGGAATGGTTAGTCGGTGATGGATTAGCTGTCAGCATGGCAAAAAAATATAATCCCTCGATGTTAATTCCCGGTGCTGTCGGTGGTGGAAACTATATGGAAATTGCTCTTAAGTTTGACAAGTTCCGACTTTCAAACAAAGACATCAAAGGTTCTATCAAAAATGAGAACAACAGAATTAAAAAATTTCTTTTACCATAAATGGCGATAAACAATGTAAATATATTTTGTCAAGGTTTCAGCTGGGCAGGTCTCACAAATGACCCTCGTTATGCATCATTTTTCAGTGGCATAACTCCAACAACTATCACTGACAAAATTGATTTAAAAAATTACATCACCGAAGACTCAGAGGAAAACATTAACTATGATTTTGATTTCATCGATGAACAACTTGCTCCCAACAAATATCAACGTAAAGCATCTGATTTTTCTTGTGAAATTGTAACAATAAATCCAGACATAAATTTTATAAAATACTTCAAGTTTTTTGAAGATAGAACTTACATTAAATTTTTAGTTGAAATATTCTTTAACAACAAACTAATTTTTAAAGGTGTAGTCTATCCGGATGGACTTAACTGGTCAGATCCTGAAGATGATAACTCGCTTGACCCGGGAAGAACTCTAAATATTGATGTGGCAGGTTTTGAAAGAGAGTTTGC
>DKKL01000014.1 GCA_002455255.1 Candidatus Tepidiaquacellales bacterium UBA6667
ATATTTTTTTGTTTGCAGTATTCAGAAAGTTCAATCATTGTAGAAGTTTTGATATTTTGTCAATAATAGAATTAATATTTTTTGGAGAACGCTTGCCATCTAATATGGAGCTGAGATAACCACTTGTTATATTTAGTTTTTTCGCTATCCAGCATTTCTTAATTCCTAAAGTCTTTATCCTATTATTCAGAACAAGCAGAGCATCTTTTAGAGGATAAATTATTCGTTTATTATTCAATGAATAATGTTTGATTAAAAATCTACCTGTTGTTAAAGAATAGATATTATTTATGTTCATTATATGTTTCCATAGCGTAGAATTTATATCCTTTATTTTATTAAGAGTCTCAACATCAGTTTGTAACATTTTTGCCATTGCAGTCATTGAACATTTTTTAAAAATGCATAAATCATTTTCCGGTTCTTCAACATTTATTACTTTACATCTTTTAATGTATAATATTTTTTGCGTTAAAGCATTTTTCCCAATTTTATGAAGTCTACTGAAATAATTCAGGAAATTGTGAACAGTTATAATGTGATCCAAATCATCATATAGATATTTATTACCACTGAAAGTTAATTGACTCAAAAACTTTCGTTGCAAATATTTTGGTATATCTGAAATTAAAGTAGCAGACACAGAACCGGGAAGTAATATTGCATCGCTAATTCTTACTATTGGAAAAATTATAAATGTCTGAGTTATAAAATTTACTTGTTTATAATTCATATTCTAATTCTTTCCGATTTTATATAAATCTTGATTTAAAATTTTTTCAATTTTTGACATCATTTCCGGCGAGGCTTTCCGTCTCCCTGCAAATATGTTGGATAGTTGACTTTCAGAGATACCAAGCTTTTTCGCAATAAACCTTTGAGAGTTTTTATACGTTGCTTTTTTTCTTCTGCTATTTATTTCTTCTTTTAATTTATTCTTATTTAACATATATTTGAAAAATTAAACTTTTCAAAAGTAGCCATTTGGCTACGTTAATAAAATACCTTTTTTTGTCCCCATATGGCAACTATTGGTTCACGTATTAAATTACTTATAGGAGATGACTCATTTGAAAATTTTGGTCTCAAAGTAAATATGAGTAAGCAAACAATTTCTAAATATGTAAACAATAAGAGAAAGCCTGATGCTGATGCACTCACTAAATTCATTCGTGGCGGTTACAGTGCAAACTGGATATTGACGGGCATTGGTAATCCATATATAAACACACAGAATACTATATTTAAAACCAAAGATTTATCTGAATATGATTTAGTAGCTGAAAGTATTAAAGATATATTGAAATGAGTTTTTAAGCCATGGCGTTATATTTAATTTAAGTTATTCTACTATTTAATAATTTGCAAAGTTCCATAATTATGAAAACAATTTTATTTTTTTTACTCTCATTTATCGTGGTCAGTTGTTCCAGCTCTCCGGATGAAAAAATTAAGTTTCTAAATCAATCAATTAGGTATCATGATTCGTTAAGTAATTATGTATATAAAAATGATTTAAATTCGAATGAATTAGATAAAGTGAAAAACCTAAAATCAAATTTTAAACTTATTAAAGTTCCGGCAGGGTTTAGTGAAGGTCGAAAAGTAAGTGATATGCTAAATGATAGTTATGAAATTACAATAGAATATTTTTCAAAAAATAATATTACTGAATCAGAATTTAACGAGAAACTAAAACTACGTGAATCATATCAATTAATTATGGATGCACAATTAAAAGTACATGACTGATAAAATTACCAATCCAAATGCAAGAAATAAAAAAGAAAAGCTCTAATACAGATTATATTGCTTATATAATAGCTTGTGTTATAGTAATCCTTATATTCGTTTATTATGACTATTCACGAAATAAATCCTCAGACACCATAAGTGATCGTGAAAGAGTTGATAAACTTCTGGATTCAATAAATACCATAAAAGAAAACAGAAGTAATTTTGAAAAAGGATTGGAAGCTTATTATAAAGGTGAGCACTATCGTGCTATACCATTATTAGAAAGTGTTGAAATATCTGACTCAAATTATTCCAGTGCTCAAAATTTTCTTAAAGAATCAAGATTAGAAGAAAAAGAACAAACAAAAAAAGCAAAGCAAAAAGCAGCTGAAATTAATAAAATAAAAAATAAATATATAAAATTATGTAAAAGCGGTTTATATCAATATGAAATTGTTGAGCGATTGCAAAGAGATGGTTTCTATATGGAAAGTTCTGATTTTGAAAAAGCTCCGGACGGAAGTACAGGTATTAAACAAATTTACAGTAAAAAAATAAATAATGATTTCACTGTATATGTCAGTTTGCAAAATGCATATTCCCTAACGAGCTATTTTTCTGATGTTTGGATTAAACAAAAATAAATTTCATTGCAAACAATTTTTTTTTCTAAAGTATAGAATTAGGTCTTTTTTCAATTTTATTTATATAATAAGTTTTATCCCCTTGAGATATTAATATATTGACTCTTTNNGCCATTTTAAATTTTCGATCGTTTCTCTGGTCTGCGAAACATTTATCGAGTATCTACTTTTTATTAAAGAGTCTTCTTTTAGTATTTCATCTTTTAAACTTTCATAAATTTTACATAACTCTTCTTGGACATCTAAATAAAAAGTTTTTTCTTCTTTCATAAATATTATAGTATTCTTTGATTATTAATCTATATCAATAAAAAATCCAAATGGTAATTCAGAAGTTTTTTTTAATTCTGTATTTCTGAATAATACTAAATACAGTTTTTTAACATTTTCGAACGTCATTAATAAAATAATAGCAATGAACATAAAATTTATACAAAATAGCCAGGATAATTTATTAACTGATAAAGCTTTCAAATATNNTATGTTATATTTATTAGATAAAAGAGAAACATGAATATTTTCTATGGTATAAAGGATTATTGTAGAATTTCTTTAAAGGAAGGAATTTGGAAGATTTGGCTTTTACCATTACTCTTATCAGTAATTCTATTTAGTATATTATTTTATTTTAATATTTCCGTTGATTTAAAAGATTTTGTATCAATTATTATTGATACATTATCTATTTTTATTGGATTTACAATTGCTATNNAACTTTCAGGAATTAAAAAAACATTATCAGGAAAAATCTTTCCGAGGTGTAAAAATTAATCTTCACCAAACTTTATTAATTGATTTTATATTTAATCTTATACTTGAAATTCTCTTACTTATATTCAATTTAATTGTTTATTTATTTTTGAAAATTATTGATGTTGAGTTGTATAATACAATTTTAATAATTTCTGTTTTTTATTTTTTAATTGTTATATTATTCTATAAACTTAGGAATATAACCCATTTATACATGGTACTTTACAGAGACACTGATTTAGTAAAAACCTCACCAATTCCGGATGGTTTTTTTAAAGATGTTGACAA
>DKKL01000008.1 GCA_002455255.1 Candidatus Tepidiaquacellales bacterium UBA6667
TAGACGAATTCCGGTTATTCACATCTGAACAACAAAACCTGAGAGTAAGAGAATATCAGGATGAATTTAGTAAGGAAGATTTCAACTGGACACCAACATTCCCGTGTTGCCTTTTAAATTTAGAAAAAGGAGAGTTTGTTAAATCTGCATCCAATAAGATATTGCGAAAAGATATTAATGTTGGTTTCTTCGTCGCAAGAGATGATTCTAAGATTTTTGATTTAATTGATTCAGTCATGGATAATTTAACAAATTTAAATAACGAAGTTATTGACGGAAAACATATCACCGCAAATGTGATGAACTGGATAAAGTTTCGGCAGATCAATCAGATATTTGTTTACAAAATTGATTGTGTTTTTACGGTTGCAAATTAATTTTTGTTCTTTGATATAGGAATTTTCGCAAAAATGCGTTTTAAGGGCTGATTTTTGAAATTGTGATTTTAAATGAAGTGTAAAAAAACAGGTTTTTTTGAGGATGATTGGAGATTTTTAATGAAAAAGAGGTTTTTTAGGGTAGCATTAAAAAACCCGATGACTTAAAATGATTTTAGGTTAATATTGACGACACTTTTATTCATTGGTGTCGCCATTGACGACATTATAACTCATTAATGTCGTCAATATTAACCTAACTATATTTTAGGTCGTCAATATTAACCTAAAAAATTTGGTGTTTTTTTATCGGGTATTTGGTCGGCAAATGGAGAGTTCGGGGCTTAAAACGGCTCTAATGCGAAAATTGAGATTGGAATTTTGAGGGTTAAACCTATAAATTTTTAAGGTGGTTTTTGTAGGTATTTTAAAAACCTTAAAAACAGATTAGAAATGAGGGGTTAAAATTTCAGTTTTTGTTCAATTTTTTTAAAAATTATTTTTTTTGCAAATAATGTGAATCAATTAAATAATGAGAAATAAATTAATAGATAAAATTAAAGGTTTTTTTACGGCTTCAGGAAAGGTTTCCTCCAGTGAAAAGCCGGATAAAAAATATGGTGATGCGGATTCAGTTAAGACTACGAGCTTGAAGGATCCCATCATAACATCTCTTATGCTGGAGGATTTTTCAAATCTTTCAACAGACCGGCTAAAGATATATTTAGAAAATGCACGTCAGGGATTTCCATTTTTTATGTATAAACTTTTTTCAGTGATTCGTCAAAGAGATATGAGGATTGGCACTTTAGTCCAAAGAAGAAAATTTGCTGTGCTATCTGAGGAGTGGGAAATTGAAGTTAAAAAATGGGAAGAAGGTAAAGAGTACGTCGAAGATTTATTATCAAAAATTAAAAAATTAAATAATTTTTTTACTGACATCATTGAAGCCAATTGTTTCGGAGTAAAACTTTTTGAAATTAATTATAAAGCTGATGAAGGAAAGATATTCATTAAAAACATCAAATCAGTTTTAAATTATTTATATGTTTGGGATGATAAAAATGATGAATATAAAATATTAGATTCTGCACAGGTTGACGGAAGTAAATTAATGAAGTGGTCAACAGATGCTTTCAGTAATAATTTGAATTTATCAGACTTACCTTTCGTTGAACTTCCACCTGAAAAATTTTTAGAAGTATTTTCATTAGATGGTGATGAAGACAATACTTTTATGAACGGTGTAACAATATCATTTATACTTGCATACTTTTTTAAGTCGTTCACATTTAAGGATATGATGATTTATGTTGAACGATATGCAAGTCCTACAATCAAAGCTCTCTATCAGACTTTCAGTCCTGACAATAAACGTCAAATGGAAAAAGCCGTTAAAGATGTGCGAGTTCACGGCGGAATAGTTGCACCTGCAGGTAGTGAGATTAATTATATGTCTGATGAAAGCAAAGAGAGTTCAGGTAATTTATTTATGAATGTAGTTCATTTCATTAATGCTGAATTAACACTTCGTATGCTTGGTGAAAAAGAAACTACTGAGATGGGAGACTCAGGAAGTTACGGAGCATTGAAAATTAAGAAGTATGTTTCTGATGATATAACTTTTGCAGATATGATACTTATTCAAGAAACTGTAAATGAAATTATTGAGAGATCAGTTAGAATGAATTTTGCTAATCCTCCGGAGATTCCAAAATTTAAATTCATTAAAGTAAAATCTCTTGAAGACAAGAAAATGCTTGTTGATATACTTCAAGTACTTTTTAATATGGGCTATAAATCTGAAGTGGAAGAATTAGAAGGATTGTTTGATATAAAATTAGTTGAAGTTGCTAAAACTGAAAATGTCGAAAGCACTAATAATCCTGATATTAAATTATCTCAGACCGAAGTAAACAGGTTTATGTCTTTAGCAAGATTATTAAATAGGAAAAAATAAATTATGTATATAGATAAAAATTATTTTCTTACACGCATTTCTTCTGATAAATTAAATGAGTTAACAGGTGGTGATGACAATAAACTTAATCAGGTTATTTCTACTGCAGATGCTATTGTTGATTCATATCTGAGAACTAAAATTAATGTGTTGCCACTTTCAAATCCTGATGCAAACATTAAAGATTGTTCCTATAACATTGCAATATATAAACTGCACGAATCTATTCAGTATGAGTCTATTCCTGAATACATAATGAATGGATATGATATTGCTATTAATTACCTGAAGGATGTTGCTTCTGGAAAAGTTCAACTGACAGTTCTTGATGAGATTCCGGATGAAAATATTGAAACAAGTATTACGAAGTTTGGCTATAAACCAAAATATGACCGGGACAAATTGCTTTAATGAATTTTGAACATTATAAAAATATTGCAAACTTTTTGTTTAATTCGGTACTTGAAGTTTATAAAGAATCTAAAAAAGATTTATATAAAAAAGCCGGGTTTAAAAATATTAAAATTAAAGAATTAAAATTTTCAGACGGTAAAAAAAATAAAAAAAAGTTTGGAGATATTGAAATTGATTTTACTGCAACAGATAAAGTTGCATTGGATAATTTCAGAGTTGAATGTTTTAAAGTTGCAGGTGTAGGTTCTTACGATCTGGAAGAAAAGTTAAAGCAACTTGCAATTGATTTACAGGAAGGAAAACATCCACTCAATAAAAAATTTCCAAATAAGAATATTACAAATTTATTTGAAGCTGAAGCACAAAGTATAATGTCAGATTATTTACCGACAAGTAAAATCCCTCCGGGATCATGGCTTGCAACTAATCTGAATACAGCAATGAATTCTTCTTACAGTGCGTCTCAATGGATAACACTTCAAGAACCCGGTATGCAGGAAGTATATCCATATCTTCAGTATTTGACAATGGGTGATAATGCGGTCAGACCGGCACATCAAAAGTTACATAAAAGAGTTTGGCTTGTTTCTGATTCTATCTGGTCAAAAATAATGCCACCGAATGGTTGGAATTGCAGATGCATCACAAGGTCATTAATGCATGATGAACTTGACGGTGCAACTTTAGAAATCACTGGTGGAGATTCAACAAAGATAAATGAAATTGTAAAAGACGGTGGAGTCGAAAAAGATTTTCAAAGGAATCCCGGACAGATTCAATCCATCTGGTCGAAATGGCTTCAGGAAAAAATGAGTGGAAAAAATTATGAAGAGATAAGTAACCGGTTAATTGGTTATGCCAATAAGATGCCTGATGTTGATGAGATGGAAAAGGTTTTAAATAAAAATGCTTCTGAGTTCAGAAGTTTAGATTATACGATTGAAAATTTTTATAAAGAATTTCCTGAAAATAAAGTAGAGACACCACTTGGAGAAGTAGAATTAGGAGGAGATTTTTTTACTAAACTTGGGCGAAGAGAAAAAAGAATTGAAATATTAGGATTAGTCAAACCCATATTACAAAATCCTGAATATGTAATCGTTGATATAGAAAGTGGGACTTTGTTTTTAAAAGGTTTTAAAAAAAGAGATGAAGACGCTATTATTTATGCAAGTGTTTTAAAGGTACCACAAGGTGGTGATGATGTGTTGATTATATCAACTCATAAAAAAGATAATTGGAAAGGAAAAGTTAAGAATGGTAAATTGCTTATTTATTCACGCCACATGCAGTCAGCCAGTCCTGACCGTGCCGGTAAACAATTTACTTCCCATACTGGAGGTCTTAACTTAAGTATAAAATTAACGGAACAGGATAAAAATAAAAATGGAAAAATTGATAACTCCGGATACGATGAAATATGGGGTGACTTGTTTCAATATAAGTTCCCGGATTATACACAGTATTATTCAATCATTTATTTTATAAAATATAAAATTACAGGTATTGAAGTTTTAAAGAGGTCTTATTCTTCCCTTGAAGAATCAATTGTTGATGATTACATCAATATTGATAAATACAGAAAAGGAGTTCTGATAAATGTATAATATTGACACAGGGCAACTTAATAATGAAATTAAAAAAATAACTTCTTCTATATATAAAAAAAGAAAAGATATCGAATCTGTTACTCTCGACACTTTGAGATTTGAAGCTTTAAGAAGCATTGACAAAAATTTTGAAGTTGGAGGTAGAGAACCGACTTGGAAACCATCTAAAAAAAATTCAAAACAAAAAAAGCAGGGAAAAACAAAAACTCTGATTAACACAAGTGCTTTGAGAAGAGTTATTGGATTTGTTCAAGGTAACAGAATAGTTGTTGGAACTGATCCAAGAACTAATGCCTATGCCGAGATACACCAGAGAGGAGGAATTATAAATAGAAAAAGTAAAGTCAAACCTGTGAGAAAAATGAAATCCGGTAGAACTGTTTTTGCGAAAGAGTCTTGGGCAAAGAATAAAAAGAAAGGAGCCATCGCTTTTAGAATGATTGGAAATTATACAATCAATATGCCGTCAAGAAGATATTTATATATTCCGAAATCGGATTATCCGGTTATTCTAAATGCAATTAAAAGGAGATTAAAATTATAAAAATAATTATACCCATATTTTTTTTATTAACTCAAAATATAAATGCTATGAAAACTCCTATTTCATACTATGGTGGAAAACAAACAATGGTTTCTATCATACTTCCATTAATCCCCGAACATAATTTATACTGTGAACCTTTTCTTGGAGGTGCAGCAGTTTTTTTTGCAAAACAAAAATCAAATGTTGAAGTGATTAACGATAAAGATTCACGTGTCGTTAATTTTTATCAGATGTGTAAAGAGCAATTTCACTTATTAGATTATCTCATTCAAAGAACTCCACACTCCAGAGCCGCTCATAATGAAAGTGACAAGGTTTTAAATAATCCGGATGAATACGGACCCATTTACAGAGCATGGGCATTTTGGATGCAAACTAACATGAGCTTTGCAAGTTGTATCGGTGCCGGGTTTGCTTATGGTAGAAAAAAGAATTCCTGCGAGAAAAAGACTGCAAATAAAAAATTGCAGTTCACAGAAGAATATAAAACACGATTAGACCGGGTGCAGATTGAATGTAATGATGCAATTAAAGTAATTACAAGCCGAGACTCTGAAGAATCATTCTTTTATTGTGACCCTCCATACTATAATGCTCACATGGGTCATTATGGCGGATATACAATTGAAGATTTTAAAAATCTACTAAAGACATTATCTGAGATTAAAGGAAAGTTTTTGCTCAGCAGTTATGATTCACAGTTATTGCAATTATTTTGTAAAAAAAATAATTGGTATCAAATTAAAATTAACAAATCAATTGCTATCAGTCCGACTGCAGTAAAGAAAAAAACTGAAGTTCTGACAGCAAATTATCCAATAAAGTTAAATAAATAATTATGAGTTTCAGAGGAACTGAATATGCAGATAAGATAAAAGAGCTTGCTAAATTAAAGGCAATCGACAGACCTGCATATAAGAATTTATTGAAGTCAATCCGGGATGAATATAAAATCTCGGATTCGACTATTTATCGTGATATGAAAGATTTAAGTCATTCAATCACTCCCGGCACCAGGAAGAAAAGAAAAGATGCCGGGGAGCAGAAATCAATTCCGACTCCGGAAGAAATAAAACTGGTGTCTGAGGTGAAAATTTCTCAAGGAACTTTTAAAGCCGGTAAAGAAATTGCTGAAAAAAAACTCGGTAAAAAAATATCCAACAGAAAGCTAAATAAAATCAAAACTGAAATTGATAATAATGACATTGTTCCTGAAGAAACAAATTTCGGGTCAAAAGGAAAAGAGTTGTTAGAAAAAATATTTGAGTTTGATTTAATGGCTCCGGAGTCAGTCTTTAAATTTGAATTTAAAGATTTAAGCAATAAGAAACATTCGGTTGCAATTACCAAAGAAGAAATTGCTGATGTAATACTTATATTGGCAAATGCATATAACAGGAAAGTTGATCCGGAAGATATGCTTTCAGCTGACAGAATTAGTTTATTCAGGAATAAATTATTTTATTCAGCACAGGAAATGCTTACCCTTGCAACTGAACGTGGAGACATTGACGGAATTGAACAATGCTCAAGGATGCTTACTCGTTTGGAATCAAAGAATAAAATTGAATTGCCAAATGATTTTCATGTTTATTATAAAGCGATGAAAAAACTTAAAGGTGATTTGACTGAAGAAGAAGCAATTGATTTATTAACTGAACAATTAGATATGTAATTTATGCGGAAGAGTAAAACAAAATTATCATTAAAGCAGCAGCTGTTGCTCAAGAGAAAAAATCTTGAGTATAAAAAAAGATTAAAAGCAGCTGATGGAAGAGAACTGACAAATTATGAATCTATCAGAACAATTATTCCTTTCTTTGAAAGTCTTCCACCCGGGAAACAGGAACGATGGTTAAATTCCTTTGCTCCGGTTAAATTTCTCATTGGTGGATTTAGATCCGGAAAGACTGAAACTTTTTCAGTATGGTCGATATATCTTTCAAAAGTAAATGCACCATTACCGGGTTTGATAATTTCACCGACAGCTACAAATGCACAAATGGTAGTTATACAAAAATTTGTCGAAATTTCAGATAAAGCTGGATTGAGATATGAATATTATCCAAGTAAGTATGCAGGTGTATTTGAATTTAAAATATTTTTTGGAACAAATAAAAATGAAATTGGAATAATTTATTGTTCAAGTGCTGAGGCAATTAAATCATGGATTGGAATGACAGTAGCATTTGGTGGAATGGATGAACCTTTCCTGATGGATGAAGATGTTAGTAATAAATTATTATCAAGAGTATCAGCTCCTGGAACAAAATTATTTTCATTTTACGGAAGTGGTACTCCTGAACCGGATAAACAAAACTGGGGTATTGATATTATTGAAAAAATGGAAGAAGATACAGCTGACAGATTTATAACTCGAATTTCTGCAAGAGATAATAAATTTTTACCTGCTACTTATATTCCGACAATGGAAAAGAAACTTGACTCTGACCAAATCAGAAATTACATAGACGGAATTGCTACTGTTAGGAAAGGCGATAAGGTTTACTACAAATATGATGAATCCGTTAATTTGTTTCCTGCAGATAAATTTGAGATTAATAAAAATCAATCTCAGCAAGTCTTGGTAGTTTATGATTTTAACGTTAATCCGATGACTGCGATAGAGTTAAACATTCGAGAAAAAACATTATATATAACTGAAGACTATAAATTATCCAGTTCTAATACATGGGAACTGACGGAAGTAATTATTAACCGTTTAAAATTAAAATATGATGTTAATAATATTCATTTGACTATAACCGGTGATAGAACTTCATTAAAGCAGAATACACTTTCAGATGCTTATTATAATCCTATCTATAATGATTATCAGATTATTCAAAATTTATTTAACAAAGCCGGCATAAAATATTCTATGTTTCTCCCTGAAAGGAATCCGGATGTGAGAGACAGAACACTTTGGGTGAATAATTTATTAGAAAAAAAATATTTGATGGTTCTCTCGAATTGTATTCATGTTCGGGAAGATTTAAAATTTGTAGTTTCCAAAAAAGGAGTTGAAGGGTTTAGGAAAGATAAAACTAAAAATGCGGAACGAACTCACTTATCTGATTGTGTGGATTATGCTTGTTGGTTTGTGAGGAATCTGGGAATTTACGGTGATGAAAGTGATGAGTGCGGAATTTATAAACAGGAATTGAGTTACTTGGATCCAAGGCGGAGCTGGTAAAGTTTAAAATATATATTATTCATCTTTTGGACTTTCACCGGATGGTTCCGGTTGTTTGTCAACATCTTTAAAAAAACCTTCAGGTATTGGTGAGGTTTTTACTAATTCAGTATCTCTGTATAGTACTAAGTATAAATGTGTTATATTTCTAAGTTTATAAAACAATATAACAATTAAGAAATAAAATACTGCAATAATTAAGATTGTGTTAATTAATTCAACTTTGATTACATTCAAAAACAAATATACTATTAAATTGAAAATAAGTAAGAGAATTTCAAGAATAAGATTAAATATAAAATCTATTAATAATGTTTGATGAAGATTAATTTTAACACCTCTAACTGATTTTTTTTGATAGTGTTTTTTTAATTCCTGAAAGTTCTTATTGTCTGAAGCTAAGATGGCGATTATAGCAATTGTAAATCCAATAAAGATAGATAATGTATCAATAATTATTGACACAAAATCTTTTAAATCAACGCAAACATTGTAATAAAATAAAATGCTAAATAGAATTGCAGATAACAGTAATGGGAAAAGCCAAATCTTCCAAATCCCGTCTTTTAATGAAATTCTAAAATAATGTTTAATACCATAGAAGATATTCATTCCCTGTTATTACTCCCGTTTATTAAATATAACATATATTTGAAAGCTTTATCAGTTATTAAATTATCCTGATCATTTGGTTCATACTCTAAATAATATTTTTTGTGAAAATTCTCAGTGTTAATAATTTGTTTTCCTCCTTCATCATCATTACCAATGACTTTTAAACTGTGAAAATATTGATCTGTTTTTACATCGGAATAAATTTTCTTTATTGCTTTTTTAAAGTCTCTTCCCTTTCCTCTTTTTGCTTTAAGACCTAATGTGATTTCACCGTTTATTATTTGATTTTCATTTGAGAACTTATAAAAAGAATCTTCAATTACATTTCCATCTACAGACATATATAACTTAGTCGCCTTACTCAATTTATCAAGTTCAAATAAAAAATTATCGGTAACTGTCGGATCAAAACAAAAAGTAATATCATTAGGATCTATTGTATTCTCATAATTAATTATATATTTTTTAAGATGATCCTGAAAATAATTTCTAACTCTTGTATAACTCAAAATGTTTCTTCTATTTTCCAAAACTGCTTGAGCATAATCATTATTGGGTTTAAATCTTATTAATAAATGAATTATATATTTATCAAATTCATTCATTGCTTTAGGATTATGTCTATCTGTCAAATTTTCTTTTTCAGTTAGTGGAGGAACAATTCCATATTCTCCTGAAATAAATCTTATAAAGTAATCTTTATTATTGGAATTCATTTGGTCAATAGCAGTTATTCTTGAAAATGAGTCAGATTTTCTTTCAACTTTATCCAGTTGTTCAAAATATTCGAGAAATCTTTTAAAAATATTTATGTCATATAATTCAGGTTTCTTTTCCGAATCTAAGTTTGTATTACTTTGAATTGTAATTCTGTAAGTGTTAAAAATTCGACTTTTTAAATTTTTTTTCATTTTGTTTGTTTTTATTTTTTAATATCCGTTTAAGTAGTTTATTTCATTTATTAAATCATTGTTCTCATCAGTGAGTTCTTCGACTTCTGATTCAAGTTCTAAAATCCGCAGTTCGAGTGAATTTATTTCATCTTCCATATCCTGATTTTCAGTTTGTAACCTGTCATTTTCACTCTCTAAGTTCATAATTCTCTCTTCATCTGACAATTCAACCCTTGGCTTTGGTTCGTTTGTTTTATCTTCAGGAGTATTACAGGAAAGTGAAATAAATAATAATGTTATAAATAAAATTTTCATATTAATTGAATTTAATTGATTACCAGTTGGAATATTTTACATGCGATTGATTAATAACCAGTTGACAATTCCTGCATGATGTTGTTTTTTCCCAAGAAGAATTTAATGTTAATCCGATTAATGATAAACCGCATGTAAAAATGGTAAGGCAGATAAATAAAATCCCAAGTGATGAAATCTTTTTCTTTACGACAGGATAATCAATGTAATAACAAAAAGGACATCTTATCTGCCCAGGTAAAATTTGGTTATTGTAGTATTCCGAATTCATTAAAAAATATTATCCACCGCATTTTTTACACGCTGTGCCGACGGCTTCTTCGGAACAATAACCTTTTGAACTTTTATACCAACGACATTTTTTATTGTGTCGTTTTCCGGACGATGATGTAATCCAATATTTACAATCATCTTTTGTGACTGTTACTTCAGTCTCAGTTTTGCTGTTGATATTTGTATCGGCGCTTACAGGAAGATAAGAAATGGCGACAAACAATATCAGTGAAAGAATGATTTTTTTCATTTTTTCTCCTTTGTTTTGTTGTTTGTTGTGTATTGCTAATATAGTAATACAAAATTTATTTTAAATCGTACTTTTGATTTTTTACTTCATCTTTTAGTAATAGTGAAGATTCTATTTTCAAAATATGTGTTAATTTTTCAACATTATTGAAATAATTAAGTTTGATTACATTTTCGGCTATTCCGGAAACTAATTCATCAGACCAATCTATTTTTTTTATACTTTCCAAATCATTAATGTCTTGTGAAATACCTTCTAATAGAATAATTTTAATTGTGTCTGATAATGGGTAATCCTTAAAAGTATTTAATTCTCGTGTGGAAATAAGCAAGTCTTCATATTGTTTTTTTAAATATGAATGTTTTTCAACTTCAAACTTACTATCATTTAGTAATTCACGATGTCTCTGAATTTCTCTAACCTGTTGTATAAAATGATATTTATTGTTTGAGCTTGAACAGGAAACCAAAATAATTGCAAAAAAAATAAAAATTGATTTTTTCATGGAACTTATACCTTTCGACTTAAGTATTATTTTTTAAATTAAAATATCGCTATGAATTTATTTTAGAATTTTTTCATTTCTTTGATACTTATATAGATCACTTGGTTCATACATATACTTATCACCAATGCCACAGATAAGCCAATTTAAATTAATTTCAAATATTTTTTGTATTGCATAATAAAAATATGAAGATGGTAAGACTTCTCCCATTTCATATTTTCTTATGTTAGAATGCTCAAAATTAATACCTGAAAATGAAAGTTCTCTCGCAAACTGCGAATAATTTAAATTATTATCAGTTCGAACCTCCCTAATTCTTTCTCCTACATTTAAATCTATCTTACCCATAAAGAGCGGGTAAATTTACCCATAATATTTATATTGACAAGTTGGGTAATTTTACCCATTTTTGAAAAGATTAATTTTCAATAATATAATGAACTCAATAAATAAAATAAAAGAACAAATTACTGCTAAAAAAAATGTTGCTATGCAAAAATACTCTCAAAAAGGATTAGCAAATAAATTAGGAATTTCCGAAAGTCAGTTGTCTAATATACTTGCCGGGAGGAGAAAAGCTTCAAATGATATGATTAAGAAAATTGAAAGTATTTTAAATATAGATTTTTATAAAATTGGAAAAAATTAAAAGCAGAATAATTAGAATGGATAAAATATTAGATAAAAAAATATCTGATAAAATAATAAAAGTTTTAAAGCAAAAAGGATTAAATCAGACTTTTCTTTCAACACTGCTTGGGATTAGACCATCGAGTGTAAGTGATATTATTAATGGAAAGTCACCGTGGAGATTAAAACACATAGTGAAAGTATCTATGGCTTTCAGAATTCCATTAGACATATTGATATATGGAAAGTTTAAACTTTACTCTTACTCCAATAATTCTATTATAGAAGAGGCAAATGAAAATTATAATAATTTAATTTCTAAATCAAAAAAGAATGATTGAACTTTCCGAATACTGCAAACAAAAAAATATTTCACGACGCTGGGCAAATAAATTAATTGCTACCGGAAAGTTAGAAATTATTATAAAAGATAAGATTAAATATGTTGTTGCTGAATCCGGTTCGATAGTTTCTGAAGGTGCGATTGAGATTATGAAAAAGGAAGCGGAAAAAGAAATTTCAAGATTGATTGTTCAGGAACAAAATAGAAATAAATCCGGAGATTATTCAAGAAGAACGGAAGTAGTTGATGAAATAACCGGTATAGTGGAATTATATAAAACTAAAGGAGTGATTTTAAAAGGTTATTCAATTTCAAACATTACAAGAAAAATTAATGGTGATATATGTCAAGTAGATAAAAGTGCAAATATTGTGGTTCGGTCAACACGCAAAGATAAGTTTGAATTTAAGAATAAAGTTTTGAGTAATCCGGAATTACTAAACCAATTTATAAATCTCGCAGCGGGATTTTATTTGACACCCGGGAATAAATCTATAAGAGAAACAGCAATAAAAATTGAAATGATTTCACGTGAGAAAGAGGAATATTATGAGTTTGCTACTATTCCACGCTCAACGATGGTGAGAGCCATAACAAAATTAGTAGAACAAAATGCTTTTGATAAATATCACTTATTAAAAAATAATTATCAGAAATTTGAAGCCAGGAAGATTTATAATCAGAGTGCGTTCACTGAAATGAATTTTATGGATTATTATGCTATTGATGACCACGTTTGTGAAATTAGTGGTGTATATAAATGGAATGATGTCAAAAAAGACTGGGAGCTAAGGAAAGTTTATGCGTGGACAATTATAGAAATCAAGACTATGCACATAGTCGCTTACAAAATCAAAGCGGATAATTTTTCTGAAAATGATGTAAAAGAATTATTGCTCCAAGCGGTTATGAATATGGGAAGACCAACTCTCGGAATTTTAATGGATAACGGTCTTGCTCATTCAAAAGTATGTCAAGAATTACTTACGAGACTAAATATACCTTATTATTCGGGTCCTGCTTATGCTCCACTTCATAAAGCACCGGTAGAAAGAAGTTTTGGATTTTGGAAAAATGAATTACTTGCGAATTTTCCTAATTATATAGGTGGTAGTCGCAATGAAGTGAGACACTCGACCAAAAAATTAAGCCCGGAACAAGCCGAACACACATTTAATGAATTTTTACAGATTGCCGATAAATACTTTGAAGGATATTATCAAACAAAACCACGACTAAGAGAAATTGAACCCGGTAAAAAAATAGAAATATC
>DKKL01000047.1 GCA_002455255.1 Candidatus Tepidiaquacellales bacterium UBA6667
ACGCAAGTTGTAAAAGGTGCAAAAAAAATAGAATGAAATTTATGAAAATAAACAAAATATTTAATTTTATAATAATAATTTTTGTGAATTTATTAATTTCTAATCCCTCATTTGCACAAAGAAGTGATTCAAGTGTGGTTTTAAATTCTCCGATGTTTTATTTAAAGGATGAGTTTAAGTTAATTAATGATTCTATAAGGTTAAATGGATTTTTAGTTTTTGAATTCAGAACAAATAATAATATTTTTTCCTTTAAAGAATCAAGTAATATTGGTAAAAATGGATTTTTTACAAATCTTTGCTTTTTTGTTTATAATCTTTCTGATATTATTAGTCCAAACTCGATTAAGTATTATTATAATTCAAATAAATTACCGTTATATGCATTTATTTTTTATGAACCCAAAAATGAAGTTGAAAAGATTGATGTTTCTAATTTTAATTCTACATTTAGAAAAATTGATGAAAAAATCGGAAATAATTATAAAATATTTAGTATAGAAAAATTAAAATTAGATGACATGAGAGATCATAAAACTTATAAAATCATAAATGATATTTCCAATTCAAAGTATTATTTAATTTATAAAATTAATTTAGATGCTTTTTTATATGTTACAACAATTTTTGATAATTCAGAAATTTTTAGCAATAATCAGATTGATTTGACATTGGGTTTTTTCGAACCAATAAGCGACACAAATATTTTTGAATTAATACAAGATTTAGACAATATTGATTCCAATTTTGTGAAAAGTGATTCACTAAACGAATTATTTGAAATTAAATAATTTTTGGAATAATTATTACCTTTAATAATATTTTGTTACTTTCACACACACAAAAAAACCGGAGTGAAATTAATCACTCCGGTTTTTTATAAAACTGATTAGATAAGAAAAATTATTTTCCGTAAAGGTTTAATCCTAATGTTACTGAGAATATACCAATCTTTCTTGAAAATCCTGCACCGCCTGCACCATCACCGTCATTTAAATTATAGTTGTTAACTCCGGTTGCATTTGATGAATTGAATGCATTTAACTGGTTATATCTGAATCCTAATGCCAATCCTGTTTTACCTGATTTTCCAAGCATAAACTCATATCCTGCATTAAGTTCTAATCCGATTCTCATTGCACCATCAATTTTTCCTCTTATTGAGTTATAATCCGGAGCACTGATGTTGTTAAATGTGAATGCTATTCCGAGTGTTTGTTTATTACAACAAGGTGATCCGAATACATATTCATAACCGATTGCTCCTGTGATGATATCATAGAAAGAATGTGGAGCTTCAGGACTTGTCAATAATGGTGATATTAGAAAAAATCTATCACGGTCATCATTTATCATTTTTGTATATCCTGCTCTTACAGTTATTCTTGATTTTTTTCTTGTTCCAAGTCCGTATTTGAAATTTAGGTCAACGCTTCTTCCGGCTTTCATTCCGTAAGTTGACATATCTCCTATTCTTCCGTATGCGTCATTTACTGCAAGATTTGATCCGAGTGAGATTCCAAGTATCCAACTTGGATATCCGATAAATCCACCGGCAACTTCACCTGATTTATTATCATTCAGTCTTAACACATCCTGTGAAAACCCGTTATTAAATGTTACTGCAAACAAAATTACTGAACAAAGTAAAATTATTTTTTTCATAAATTGGCTAATTTAGGTTAGTTTTTTATTTAAATTAATATTAATATTATATAAATTCAAGGATTTAATTTGAAAATTATAACTAAACAATGAAAAAGAATACAATTTCAAATTTATTATATAAACTTATAAATTCAAGTGATTTAAATGATGAAAAATTATTTACAAAAGTTAAGAACACATATATTCCGACGACTTTATACAATATATTAAAACATATTCGCATAATAAATCTAAAATTAAATCAACTCGGAATTAAAAAACATGATAAAGTTGCAATTTTATCTGAAAACAGAGTTGAATGGGTATGTGCCGATCTTGCATGTGCCATCAGCGGTTTTGAAACTGTGCCAATTTATAATTCACTGAGTAAAGAACAGATTCAATATATTCTTGAAGATTCGGGCAGTAAAGTTGTGTTTGTTTCCACTTCGCTTTTGATGGATAGATTGCTGAAAATAAAAGATGAGTCATCTCTAAATTTTGAAATTATTTCTTTTAATGATTTTTACGGAGATGAAAAACCTGAAGGTGTTTTGTTTTACAATGAAATAATTAAAGAATTTGAAAGTTCAAATAATACAAACGGCGGGAATGAACTTATAAATTTTATACATAATAAATTGGAAGATACCGAAGAAGAAGATATTTACTCTATTATATACACTTCCGGAACTACGGGCAATCCGAAAGGGGTGATGCTGACGAATAAAAATATTTGTGCAAATCTGGAAGGTTGCAACAATATTCTTGAAATAAATAAAGATGATAAATTTTTATCATTCCTTCCTTATAGCCATGCTTACGAAAGAACTGCGGGTTATTTGCTGCCATTTTTGAACGGGGCAAAAATTTATTATGCACAAAATATTGATACTATCGGAGTGCAGATGCCTGAAGTGAAGCCGACATTTCTAATTACTGTGCCGAGGTTATTGGATAAGATGTATAGCAAGGTTATGAAGTCATCAGAATCTCTCAGTGGATTTAAGAAAAAACTTTTTGATTCTGCAATAGACTATGCCCATCGGGAAAATTGCGATAAAAGAAGTTTTAAATATTTTTTATATGATAAATTAGTTTATAAAAAAATAAAATTGAAAACAGGTGGGAACCTTCGGTTTTTTGCATCCGGAGGGGGAGCACTTAATAAAAAAATTAACAGGTTTATGAACAATATCGGTTTGGCAACTCTTGAGGGATATGGAATGACGGAGGCATCACCGGTAATTTCCGTTAATCTTCCGGCAAAGATAAAAGTGGGGACGGTTGGTCCGGCAATGAAAGGTGTTGAAGTTAAAATTAGCGATGAAGGTGAGATATTAATCAAGGGTGATATTATAATGAAAGGGTATTATAAAGATGAGAAGTCAACTTCGGAAGCACTTAGGGATGGGTGGTTACATTCGGGAGATTTGGGAGAGATAGATGAAGATGGGTATATAAAAATCACAGACAGGAAGAAATCTTTATTTAAAACATCAGGGGGGAAATATATCGCTCCTACGGCAATTGAAGAGATGATATTACACATTCCATATCTCGATCAGGCGATTGTGATTGGTAATGAGAGGATGTTTGTAACGGCATTGATTGTTCCAGAAAAGGATTTAGAAATAAATGAAGATTTATATAAAAGGGTGGAAAAGGATTTGAAAGAGGTAACAAAAAGTCTTTCGACTTATGAAAAGATACGCCGGTTTAAACTGATGGAAAAACCATTTACCATTGAGGATGGAGAAATGACACCAACTATGAAACTAAAACGAAAAGTTATAGAAGAAAAATATGCAGACATTATAGATGAAATGTATAAAGGGTTAGAGGGGTGATGGGGGGTATTAAATTAAGTACTTGTTATTCTCATTTTAAATAAAACTCAATCTATCACTTTGAGTGATGCGAAGAATTTCACAATCTATCATTCTGAGTGATGCGAAGAATTTCACAATCTGTCATTCTGATGGAGNNGACTACACAATCTGTCATTCTGAAGGAGCGAAGCGACAGAAGAATCTCTTAGGATATGTATAAGAGATTCTTCACTTCGTTCAGAATGACAAAAGGGTTGATTCTTTCCCGATATGTCGGGACAGGTTGCTTCGTTCA
>DKKL01000057.1 GCA_002455255.1 Candidatus Tepidiaquacellales bacterium UBA6667
ACAAACTCTCAACAAATGAATTCACAAAAATTAATAAAATGCTTTTGATTAAATAAATTCAGTTACAAAAAAAGCGGTAGGGAAATATTCCTAACCGCTTTTTAAATTAAAATCCAATTTTAAATTATTATCAAACTCTCGATATATCTGCTCCTAAGGATTTGAATTTTTCATCTATATCTTCATATCCTCTATCTATATATATCGTATTGTTCAAAACTGATTCTCCTTCTGCAATCGCTGCGGCTATCAGATATGAAAAACCCGCTCTTAAATCAGGAATATCTATCTCAGCTCCTCTTAACGGAGTTACTCCTTTTACTACAGCACTGTGATTGTAATGTGTGTTAGCATATCGGCAAGGTAAACCGCCTAAACATGTATCATAAAGCTCTATTTCTGCTCCCATTTTTTTGAGGGCTTCTACATATCCAAATCTTTGTTCATAAACTGTCTCGTGAATTATTGAAATTCCCTCAGCCTGAGTTAGCAATATAACAAATGGTTGTTGCCAATCTGTCATAAATCCTGGATGAACATTTGTCTCTAATGCTATCGGCTTTAATTCTCCATCATAATAAAATCGAATTTTATTTTCTCCAACTTCAAATTTCCCCCCAACTCTGCGAATCGAATTTAAAAATGTAATTAAATCATCCTGTATCGCATTTTCAATTACAATATCCCCCTTAGATGCAATCCCAGCACATGCAAACGATGCTGCCTGATTTCTGTCTGGGATAACTGAATGTATCGCTCCGTTTAATCTGTCAACTCCTTCTATCGTAATTTTTCTGTCTGTGCTTAGCTCTATTATCGCTCCCATTTTTTGAAGAAATTTAATCAGGTCTAAAATTTCAGGTTCCACTGCAGCATTGGTTATTATAGTTCTACCTTTTGCAAGTGTACTGGCAATGATGATATTTTCAGTTGCCCCTACGCTCGGATATTCAAGATGTATATTAGTTCCTTTTAATCCGTCGGTGCTAAGTATAAAATAATCTCCTTTAATTTCAACTTTTGCACCTAATTTTTCAAGTGCGTCAATATGAAAATTGACAGGTCTTGACCCGATTTTGCAACCTCCGGGAATTGGAATTTCTGCTTTTCCTTTCCTTAATAGCAATGGACCTGCAAGCAAAATTGCTATTCGGTTTAGGTTTCCTAATTCCTCAGGTATATGGATTTTTTTTATTTCTTCCGTTTTTATTGATAATGTATCTCCTGCCATATTTACTTCTGAGCCAATTTTTTCGCAAATACGGGATGTAACAATAATATCACTTATTTTGTTTGGTGAGTTATGCAGTTCACATTCTTCAGATGTTAATAATGAAGCAACGAGTAATTTTGTAGCGGAATTTTTTGCACCGCTGACTTTTACTGTACCATTTAAAGGTTTACCACCTTTGATTATAAATTTTGAGTTCTTTAACAATTTTAATTTCTTTATACTTTAATTCATTAGTCTTTAAAAAATCCCATTTCACCAAATTTTTTAATTCGGTTATCGAGAAGTTTATCCTTTTTCAACTTTGAAACTGATTGAAGTTCTTCCAATAAAACACCTTTTAATATATCGGCGGATTTCTTGTGATCTCTGTGTGCCCCACCTTCAGGTTCGGGTATAATTCTATCAATTATTTTTAATCTCAATAAATCTTGCGATGTCAGTTTCAATGCTTCTGCTGCTTGTTCTTTAAAATCCCAACTTCTCCATAAGATTGATGAGCATGATTCCGGAGAAATTACTGAATACCAACAGTATTGCAACATTAATACTCTATCGCCAATACCTAAACCCAAAGCTCCGCCGGACGCTCCTTCTCCAATTATTACAACTATGATAGGAACTTGCAATTTTGACATTTCAAATAAATTTTTTGCAATTGCTTCTGCCTGTCCGCGTTCTTCTGCTTCAATTCCCGGATATGCTCCGGGTGTATCAATTAAAGTAATAACAGGTTTGTTGAATTTCTCTGCGAGTTTCATCAATCTATATGCCTTTCTGTAACCTTCAGGGTTTGGCATTCCGAAATTTCTGTATAGATTAGATTTCGTATCACGTCCTTTTTGCTGACCGATTATCATAACGCTTTGGTCTCCAAGATTTGCAAATCCTCCGACTATTGCCTTATCATCACCAAATCTTCTGTCTCCGTGTAATTCAACAAAATTTTCTGTCATTAGATAAATATAATCCAATGTGTAAGGTCTTTCGGGATGTCTTGCCAGCTGAACTATTTGCCAAGGTGTCAAATTTTCAAAAATATTTTTTCTCAAATCATTAATTTTACTTTCTAATTTATTTATTTCATTTGATATATCAAGCTGATCTGACATCTTCCGCATCTCCTCTATCTTTTTTTCCAGCTCAAGTACGGGTTTTTCAAATTCAAGTATGTTTAATGCCATAGTCTTCTCCTTATTTTTTCAAAAATGTAAAAATTGTTTTTAATAAAATTTCTAAATCAAAAGTTAAATTCTGATTCTTCGCATAAAAAATATTATAATTTATCATTTCCTGTTCTGTCATATTTTTATAATAATAAATCTGTATCAATCCGGTTAATCCTTTTTTACCCGGATATGTCTCCTCTTTACTGTTAAACCAAATTGGATACCCTACGAAACTATATCTCCCGCTTACTACAGATGGGATTTGAAGTATCTTGGATGTATGCCTTGATAATTTATTTCCGGAAAATTTGGAATAGATATAAACAAACGGATATATTGTTAATAAACATATTATACCTAATATTAAATCAAATGTTCTCTTTAAAAATATATTTAATTTATTGTTAATATTATATTCAATTTCTATAAGTGATGGTTCATCAAGTTTTGAATTCAGTCTGGATAATATCAGTTCATTGCCTGAAGGTAAAATTTTAAAATCAACATTCTCGTTTCTTAAAATCCACATAGTATTCAGAATGTCTTTATTTGAAAATGAATCATCCGTAAATATTACATTATTAATCTGGTTTATTAGTATAACATCTTTGAGTGCATCTGAATTGTAATTATTTGATATCTCGCTGTAATAAAATATTTTGTATTTATTTGTGAACCTGTCTTCTATATCTACATTTAATTTTCTTTTTCCGATTATTAATAAATTGGTTTTATTGAGAAGTATATTTTTTGATTCAATAAAATTTCTAATTGTTAAAACCAATCTCCAGCTTGAAAGAAATATAAGCGAAAATATTGTTGAAGTAAGAATTACTTCTCTTGAAAAGGCATATTGTTTAAAAAAATATGTAATTGAAGAATTAACAAAAAATCCTGCGATGATTGCATTTAAAACTTTTAATACAGAGTATTTATATTTCTTTAAATAAGCTCCAAAAATCATTAACAAAAACAACCATACTAATACGTAAACTGATATGATAAACAAATATTCTTTGTTAGGTAGTATATCAAATCTGATATATACTGATAAAATCAGTGCTATAAAAATTAAAAGGGCATCTATTATGGGATAACNNGGGGATAAATAAAAAATATTAAAATCCTTTTTGTATATGAAAGGAGCGATCTCCAAAAAATTGCAAATCTCAATAAATAAGACAAAGTAGTTGAAACTCCGGTGAAATTTTTCTTTACGAAAATAAGCATCGCTCCATAAAAATTATTTACATATGAGAGGTGAGTTTTTTTTGTGCTTTCTCCTTTAAGATGTATGGTTGTAACTTCCGGATAATAATAAATCTGGTATCCTTTTTTATTTATTCTGTAACAGAGATCTAAATCTTCTCCATACATAAAATAATCTTCATCGAAAAAACCTGTTTCGTCAAGTATTTTTTTTGGAATAAACATAAATGCACCGCATATAGCATCCACTCTGCTCGTTTTATTTTCATCAAGATATGTAAGGTTATATTTACCGAAAATTTTACTTTTTGGAAAAAGTTTTGAAAGACCGAGTATTCGAGGAATTGCTACAGATGGGGTGGGGAAGCTCCTCTTACATGCAGAATCCAGCTTACCGTTTGCAAGGATTAGTTTTGAACTGACAGCTCCTGCTTTCGGATTGTCATTACAAAACTTAATCATTTTCTCAAATGTATTTTCTTCGAGTATGGTATCGGGATTGAGAATTAAAATATATTTCCCTGTAGCACGTTTTAAAGCGATATTATTAGCTTTGGAAAATCCTAAATTTTCAGGCAATGAAATTACTGTTACTTCAGGGTATTTTTCTTCTATGTGTTTTGCTGAGCTGTCAACCGAATTATTATCAACAAGAAAAATTTCTAAATTTAGTTTATTCTTGTTTGATTTATATATGGAGGAAATACAGTTGTCAACTAAATTTTTTACATTATAATTTACTATTACGATGGATACGTCTGTCATCAGATAAATAACGATTCGATTTATAATTTATTAAATATAGACCTGAATTTAAGTTTCCAAACCATAAACATAGCCTCATATACAACTTTTCTTGACATCTTGCTTGAACCTGCTCTTCTGTCAACAAATAATATAGGTATCTCACAAATTTTGAGATTCTTTTTGTAAAATTTATATTTCATTTCTATCTGGAATGAATATCCGTTAGACTTTACATTATCCAGATTTATTTTTTTTAACGCAGCCACTTTATAACAAACAAAACCTGCTGTTGTATCTTTCACTTTTAATCCTGTTATCCATCTTGTGTACATATTTGCGTAAAAACTTAAGACAAGTCTTCCTATGGGCCAGTTCAGAACTGAAACACCATTTATATACCTTGACCCGACTACAAGGTCATAACCTTCTTCAATCTTCTGTAAAAACTGAGGTAAATATTTAGGGTCATGAGAAAAATCAGCATCCATTTCATATACCACATCAAATTTATTTTCAATTGCATATTTAAAACCTAATACATAAGCAGTTCCCAGACCTAATTTCTTTTCACGCTCTATGAGATGAACTTTCGGGTCATTTAAATTTTTTATCAGATTGGCTGTTCCGTCAGGTGAGTTATCATCAATTACAAGTATATTAAAATCATATTTTTCATTTGTATTGGCAAGTATCTCAGGTATTAACTTAAGAATATTTTCTGATTCATTATATGTCGGTACTATTACTAAAACTCGCAAAATTTATTGTCCTTTTAAGAGAATTACTATTATGATAGTGTTAATTAAAATTTTAAAATCTAACCGAAGACTCATATTTTCAATATAATAAAAATCATAATTTAATTTAACTTTTACATCGTCAAGGTTTTTATCATAATTGTGCTTCACCTGTGCATAGCCCGTTATACCGGGTTTCACTGTCATTCTTTTATAATAATAGGGTATTTCATTTTTTAACATTTCCACAAAATATGGTCTTTCAGGTCTGGGACCTACAAGTGACATTTCGTTTTTCAAAACATTTATCATCTGAGGAAATTCATCAAAATGAGTTTTTCTCATTAATCTTCCTATTCCTGTTACTCTTGGGTCGTTAATAGCAGCCCACTCCGGAGCATTTTCAGAATCCTGATACATTGACCTGAATTTATATAAATTAAAAAGTTTTCCGTTTTTACCAACTCTTTCCTGAATATAAAAAATTTTCCCTTTTGATGTTATTTTGATAAGTAATGCTGTAATCACAAAAAATGGTGAAAGCAATATTAAAGTAATAACAGAAATAGAAATATCCAAAAATCTTTTTACAAATTTTGATGCGGGAGACATAATCTCCGGCATTACTTCTATAAGTGGTACCCCGTATATTTGGTTAGTTCTTACCATTCCACTAACTATCTCATAAGTATCGGGAAGTATTTTTAAATTAACATTTAAGCCGGTGCAGTATTTAATAACATCTATAACTTTTTCTTTTTCATTAGGTTCCAGTGCTATCAAGACTTCCGTAATTTCATTTTCTTTTATAATTTTTGCAATCTCATCTAATCTGTCAGGATTTTTTCTATCGCTATCAATCGAAATAAATTTTAATATTTTATATCCAAGTTGTTTGTGTGTTTTTACAATACTGTCAAGTTCATTTGCCCTGTTACCTGTGCCAACTATTAGTGTATTTCTTAATCCTATTCCTTTTTCCAGTAAATTTCTTTGAATACCGCGAATAATGATTCTCCCGGTACCGACACATACTATCATCAAAATCCAATAGAAAAGAATGAATAATCTGGAAATTGCAGGAGCATTCCTCATAAAGTCATCCAAAAAAATAAAAAAGAACAATAAAAAGCATCCTAATGATACTGCTTTGAAAACAGATGAAAATTCATCAAATCTTGACCTAACAAACCAATGCTGATATAACCCAAGTATTGAAAATAAAATTAACCAGTAAATATAAATAGCAAAACCGGGAATAACGAAAGAAACCGGATTTGCATATTTAAATACTCCTGATTCAATTCTGATAATATAATAAATAATCCAAGCTATATTAATAAAAATCAGGTCGGAGATGAGTAGAAAGNNAAATTACTTATTAAATTCAGGAAATTAAAGGGATATAAATCGCAAAAAGTATGCTTAACTTACTCATTAAAGGTGTAAAGTTTTTTAAATTTGGTGGTTTTAAATATTACTTCAAAGACATTTCATTAGCTTCTTATAATAATCTGTTTCAACTTAAAAACTCCGGTCTAAAGTTTAATACTATTATTGATATCGGGGCAAACAGAGGTCAATTTGCTTATTGTTCACACATATTATATCCGGAAGCTGAAATTTATTCTTTTGAGCCGACTCCGACTGTTTATCAATTGTTAGTAAAAAAAATGGAAGGTGTGAAAAATTTTAAATCATTTAACTTTGCTATGGGTAAAGAAGTTGGGGAGATAGATTTTATTGAATACGAAAACTCACTGATTAATTCAGTTTATAAAAGTGTTGACTCAAAAATAGCAGGTACATATAAAGTTAAAGTTGAAACTTTAGATAATTTAGTATCAAAAAATGAAATTAAATTTTCAGGGAGTAATTTGTTAAAGTTAGATGTTCAGGGATTTGAACTTGAAGTTTTGAAAGGAGCAGAAAAGATATTGGAAAAAATTGATTACATAATGATAGAAGTTTCAATTAAAAAATATTACGAAAATATGATAATGTATGGTGAAGTTGATGAATTTCTTGTAAAAAGCGGATTTAGTCAGTTTAAAATTCTTGATTTGATGTTTGATAAGCTGGAGATTACGCAGCTTGATATTTTATATAAGAGGAAAAATAAAGTTGAGTAAAAAAATATGCTTTTATGTAAACAGTGCTAAAGATAAAAAAGTTTTTGAACTTCTCGACTATTACAGCAATGATATAAAAATTATGCGTGAGCTTGGTTATGAAGTGATAACTTGCAGCAATACAAATGAAATTCCTGATGATGTTGATTTGTTTTTTATTTGGTGGTGGACAAGTGGGATTATTGGATTAAGATATGCAAAAAAGAAAAAAAAACCGGCACTGATGATAGGGAATTTACATTACAGTGACCCTTCAACACAGGGATTTTTCCAAAGACCTTTTTACATAAGATGGTTTATAAAATATTGTCTTAGAAATTCTGATTTACAGATTGCAACTTCAAAAATTGAGTTTGAAGATATTAAAAAACTTAACGCAAAAAATCCCGTATGGTTTTATCACTGTTTTGACTCAAGAAAATATATTTTTTCAGATTCACCGAGAGAAAACTTTCTCTTTACATTAACACAGCTGACCAAAGTAAATATTGAACGGAAAAAAGTTTATGAAATTATAAAGGCATATCAGAAAATTAAAAATGATTATCCCGGATTAAAACTAAAAATAGCCGGTGGAAAATCAGACAATGGATTTTCCGAACTTGAAAAATATGTGAATGATAATGATTTAACCGATGATGTAATTTTTCTCGGAAGAGTTTCTGATGAAGAAAAAATTGATTTATACAGGAATTGCAAAATTTATATTCAACCGTCAGACTTTGAAGGATTTGGAATGGCAATTGCCGAAGCAATGCTTTGTGGTGCACCGGTTATAACAAGTCCTGCAGGTGCGATACCTGAAGTAGTAGGGGATAAAGCACTTCTCGTGAATGCGAATAATATTGATGAAATTTCCGGTGCAATAAAAAAACTTCTTGATGATGATGAATTGTATAATAAGCTGCATATCGAAGGATATGAAAGAATTAAAAATCTTTTTTCATATGAAGAAAGAAAATTTAAAATTAAAAATATATTAGAACAATATATTTAATCATATTGATTATTGTTTTTTCCGATAGTTTTGCAAATGACAGAATAAAAGAACTTGCAGAACAATGGTCTGCAATTGACAGAAAAATTGTTTTAATGGAAAAGTTTGATAAGGAAGAATTCATTATAAGCATTGATAAACTAAGCAAAGAAATAAAGCAAAACTTCAAAGGTATAAAATATCTTGAGTATGAATACGTATTCCCATTAGCAAACTTTACAACGGTTACACACAGACAAAACGGTGATGACTATGAGGTTGATAAATATGATTATTTTCAAGGAAGTGAAAGTTGGGGACATCCGGCTCACGATATAATGATATTAGATACCGATAAAAATTTACTTGATGATTCTACAGGTAAATTTGTTGACGTTGTTTCTATGAGTGGTGGTGTTGTGTTTGCAACTGATACCAGCTGGAGAGTGGGGTCAAGATTGCGTGGTGGTAAATTAGTGAAAATTTATGATGTTACTTATGACAGAATATTTTATTATTCACATTTGGACTCGGTTACAGTAAACCCGGGTGATATAGTAAAACCGGGTGATAAAATAGGAACAGTCGGCAGAACAGGAAGGAGAACGATTTTACCCGAGGGGAAAACTCATCTTCATATTGCAATGCTGAAATTGGAAGATGGTTATCCTAAACCTGTTGAAATAATAAAATTAATTTTTAAAACTAAAGAAAAATATTTAAATGCCCGAAAAAATAAATAAATATCTGATTTATACCTGGAATGTAAACGGTATAAGAGCCGCAGAAAAAAAAGGTTTTCTTGATTGGTTTAAAAAATCAAAAGCGGATATAGTATGCCTGCAAGAGACAAAAGCACAGCCGGATCAGATTCCGGATAATATAAAAAATGTAAATGGTTATAAGACTTATTGGTTCTCAGCAGAAAAAAAAGGATATTCTTCTGTTGCTTTATTCTCTAAATCAGAACCATTGAATGTTTACACCGGTTTTGGAAATCCTAAATTCGATTCAGAGGGTAGAGTAATTATTGGTGAATATGAAAAATTTGTTTTAGTGAATGTTTATTTTCCCAATGGAGGCAGAGGACCTGAAAGAGTGAAGTATAAACTGGATTTTTACGATGAATTGTTTTATTTCCTGAATAGAAAATTTAAAACTAACAAAGGTATAATCGTAACCGGTGATTTCAATACCGCACATAAGGAAATAGACCTTGCTAAACCTGAACAGTGGAGCAAAGTATCGGGTTTTCTTAAAGAAGAAAGGGATTGGGTTGATAAAATTATTAATCTCGGATATACTGATGTATTCAGAAATTTTAATAAAAAAGAGGGACAATATACATATTGGGATCAGATAAGCAGAGCAAGAGAAAGAAACGAAGGTTGGAGAATAGATTATTTTATGGTTTCAAATAATATTTCAGATAAAGTAAAAGATTCAAAAATATATCCTGATGTTATGGGCAGTGATCATTGTCCCGTAAGCATAAAATTGGAAATCTGATGAAAGGCATTATACTAAAGAAGACCGGGAAACTTTCAGAACTGAAAGAGAATATTTCAATTGAAGAATTTTCCGCAAATGAATTAAGCGATGATGAAGTTATAGTAAAGGTTGTGAACTCATCATTAAATCACAGAGATATATGGATAACACAGGGTTTATATGGTGGTATAAAGCTAAACTGTGTATTAGGCTCTGATTGCTCAGGTGTTATTTCGGATAAAGGAAAAAACTGTAATCGATTTCAAACAGGTGATGAAGTGATTATCAATCCGTCATTAAACTGGGGAGATAACAACTCTCATCAGATTGAAAAAGGTTATAGAATTTTGGGTATGCCTAATAATGGCACATTTGCTGACTATGTTATTATTTCTGAAAAAAATATTTACCGAAAACCTGACTATTTAACATTCGAAGAAGCATCTGCTTTACCTCTTGCCGGGATGACTGCTTTCCGTGCATCAGTTTTAAAACCGAAGATAAATTCTAACAGCAACGTTTTGATTACTGGTATTGGAGGTGGAGTTGCAAATTTATCTCTTATGTTTGTAAAAACTTTGACTGATAATATATTCATTACATCAGGTGATGATATGAAAATTGAAAAAGCTATCAGTTATGGTGTGAAAGCAGGAGTTAATTATAAAAAAGAAAACTGGTTAGAAAATTTGTCGGAAGTTACGAATGGAAAAATAGACGTAGTGATAGACGGAACAGGTGGAAATTTATTAAACTCAATTATTAATAAAATTTCTTACGGCGGACAAGTAATATCTTATGGAGCAACACTTGGAGATATCTCTTCTTTTAATATGAATAAGTTTTTTTGGAAACAACTTACGTTTATGGGAACTACAATGAGTTCAGATTCTGAATTTATCGAAATGATAAAGTATTGTGAAAAGTTTAATTTAAAACCTGTTATAGATTCTGTTTATAACTTTGAGGATTATTTAGAAGCGTTCAAAAAAATGGCAGAAGGCAAGCAATTCGGAAAAATAATTTTAAAAAATAATTAATTATTTCTCATTTCATCAAGTTTTTTCTTTACTTCATTTAACTCTTTATCTATATCTTTGAATTCTTTTTCAAATTCCTCTGATTGAGTATAATCTAATGTAGGCTCAGAGATTTGAATACTTTTTTGCGATGAGGTTTTTTTGTTTTTATAAACATCAATAAATGTCTTCACTCCGGAGACTATTCCTTTGTATGTAGTAATAGTATCCATTACCGAAGGTTCTACACTTTTTCTTATTTTTTGTTCAAACTCCACTATATCATCAACAGCACCGTCTAATTTTTTAATTGAACCATTAACAACATCCATATTATCATCTATTTTTGTTGCAATACTGTTTGCAGTTTCAACAAATGAGTTATATTTATCAATTACAGGATTTAATTTTTCTTTATAATCTTTAAGATTTTTGTTTAATTCTTCTATTTTTTCTGTAATTAGTTTACCGGCTTTAATCAAGCTGACAAGTATAATTATTATGCAAACAAATAAAAGTAAAACAATAACATTAATCCCTATTTGTGTATATTCTAAAAAATCTGTGCTTCCCATAATTTAATGATTAAAACCCCTGACTTTCATCAGGGGTTATGATAGATTTAAGATTTATTTTTTTCATCTTTGTAAGATTCTACACCGGCATTAAAAGCATCTTTTATTCTTGATGCTTCAACAGACACTTTTTCTTTTGCTGTTGAAATAGAATCTGAAGCTTTTTCTTTTGCATCAGTTAATATTTTATTTGCATCGGTGATGAGCGTATTTGCTTTTTCTTTTGCATCACTTATCAATTTCTCAGATCTTTTTTTTCCTTCATTGATAAGATTTGTTGCTTTTTCTTTTGCAATATCCATAAACTCAGATGTATCATCTATGAATTCATCTTTTTTATGTTTTATATCCGCTCTTAGTTCTTTTCCGCTTTTAGGTGCATATAATAAAGCAATTACACTGCCAATTACGCCACCTGCAAGCATTCCAAGTAAGAATCCTTTTGCTGATTTATTGTCTTCCATTTTTTATCTCCTTTTATGTTATTTGTTATCAATTTTTGTTCATATATTTCTAAAAATATGAACAATAATTGATTTAATTAATGATATTTAAATTTATATAGATAAAGAGATTATATCAATTGATTTTATAATCTCATTTAATTAAATATTTATTGCTTCTCCATGTGCCACAGCAGCTGCCTCCATAATTGCTTCTGAAAGTGTAGGGTGTGCATGAATCGTCTGGATAATCGTTTTACCTGTGCCTTCCATTGATTTGGTCATCACAAGTTCACTTATCAGTTCTGTTGCCTCAGCTCCTACTATGTGTGCCCCAAGCAGTTCATCATATTTAGCATCAAAAATTAATTTAACCATACCTGCTGTTTCTCCCATAGCTCTTGACTTTCCATTTGCAGAAAAAGGAAATTTACCAATCTTTAATTCGTAACCTGCTTCTTTTGCTTTTGCTTCAGTTAATCCCACAGATGCTACCTGTGGTTGGCAATAAGTACATCCTGGTATATTTGTATAATCTATATCCTGCACATCAAGTCCTTTTATTTTTTCAACACAATTTATTGCCTCAGCTGATGCTGTGTGTGCTAACCATTGTTTTCCTTTTGGGTCTATTAAAGCACAGTCTCCAATAGAATATATTCCTTCAATATTGGTTTTGTAATTTTTATCAACTTTAACCGCATTTTTAAACAGTTCCACACCTGCATCTTCGAGACCTAAACTTTCTATATTTCCGGTAATTCCAATCGCAAGTAATACTGCATCAGATTCCAAAGTTTCGTTAGTTTTTCCTGAAACCTTAGTCAATATTTTATTTCCTTTTAACTCAATTGATTCAGTTTTAGTTTCAGTTAAAATTTTTATTCCTTTTTTCTTAAATTCTTTTGCAACTACATCAGAAATTTCTTTATCTTCTATCGGCAGAATGTTTGGCATCATTTCAATAATTGTTACTTCTGAACCAAAAGCATTATAAAAATAGGCAAACTCAGTACCTATTGCACCGCTGCCCACAATTGTAATTTTTTTTGGAACTTCTTTAAGTAACAATGCACCTGTAGATGAAAGTATTTTTTTCTCGTCAAATTTTATTCCCGGTAAAGATCTTGCTCTTGCACCTGTAGCTATTATATTATGCTTACCTTTCAGTTTTTCTATTTCTTTTCCTTTTTTATCAGTAACTGAAATTGTTTTGTCTTTATTAAATTTTGCACTGCCTTCAAAAACCGTAATCTTATTTTTCTTCATCAGATATTTTACACCTTGTTCAGATTTATCTGCTACCCCTCTTGACCTGTCAATAATTTTTGGAAAATCAAACGAAACATTATCTGCAGAAATTGCAAATTCTTTAAGATGTCCGAGTGAATTCATAAGTTCTGCGTTTTTTAATAATGCTTTTGTAGGTATGCACCCCCAGTTTAAACAAACTCCTCCTAATCTGTCTCTTTCTACTATAGCTGTTTTATATCCTAATTGTGAAGCTCTTATTGCCGCAGTATATCCACCGGGTCCGCTTCCGATTACAATAACATCAAATTCTTGCATATATTTTTTTATGTTTTAATTTAAGTTTATATGGTATCTTGCAATTTAGTAATATGCATTTTTTAACTCAATGTAGAATGGTTTAACTTAAATGTTTGATAAAACTTTAAAATTCATATTATTTTTAACAACACTAATTGTAATTTTGACAATTGCAGTTATATTATTTAATTATATACTTGAAACATAAATTGTATAGTAAAGATTGAGTTCAATTGAGTTCAAGAACATATCAAAAAAATTTGGTAATTTTTCCGCACTGAATAATATTTCATTTACAATTCCTTCAAACTCCGTTTTTTGTATTCTCGGTGAAAACGGTGCAGGGAAATCAACTCTAATGAAAATACTTTCCGGATTTATTAAGCAGGATTCGGGTGAAATATTTATTAATAAAAATTCTGTAAATTTTAACTCTACTAATGATGCTTTAAAATCTGGTATTGGAATGATTTATCAGCATTTTATGCTTATTCAGGATTTTACTGTATTAGAAAATGTAATTTTAGGAAATGAAATTTCATCCGGAGTTAAGCTTGATTTTAAACGAATGGAAAATTTACTAAATGATTTAAACATAAAATATAAATTAAATCTGAATTTAAATTCACCGGTATCTGATTTGAGCGTAAGTGAACAGCAGAAAACTGAGATACTAAAATTACTTTTTAAAAATCCTGACATATTAATACTTGACGAACCTACTGCCGTTTTATCACCTGATGAAGTTAAGTCTCTTTTTGAAGTGATAGAAGTATTTAAAAATGAAGGTAANNTTTCTGTTTTAAGAAAAGGTGAAGTAGTTTTTGAATCTGAAATGACTAATTTGGATATTAATAAACTTGCTTTTGAAATTACAGGTGAATTGCTTCAAACAAATGAATTTAAAAGTGACCAACATCAATCTCACAGTCCATTAATTGAAATTAAAAAACTAAAAGTATTTTCTGAGAGAGAATTGAATCTTGAAATTAGACCATTTGAAGTAACTGCAATTTGCGGAGTTGACGGTAACGGGCAGAATGAACTCATAAATTTTATATTGGGGATTGAAAATTTTGAATGTGAATTTCAAAAATTTGTAACTGATAAAATATCATTAATTCCGGATGACAGGATTAAAAAAGGATTTATCTCGGAATTTTCATTTCCGGAAAATTTATTTCTCAAATCAGATTTTAAATTATATTCTTCAAAATATATGACAGATAAAGCTGAATCTTTGATAAATAAATTTGATATTCGGCTTCCTGAAAATAATATTGCAGTGAAATCTTTGTCAGGTGGGAATCAGCAAAAAATTATAATCGCAAGAGAAATTGATGTCAATAATGATGTAATAATTTTGCATCACCCCACAAGAGGAGTTGATATAAAATCTTCAGATTTAATTTATTCAAAAATCTTTGAAGAAAAAAATAAGGGAAAAGCAATAATATTAATCTCCTCTGATTTAGATGAAATTATAAAATTAGCTGATAGAATCTCAGTGATTTACAAAGGCAGTTTCATAAAATCTTTTTCACCCGATGAATTGAAAAACTATACCGAAGATAGTTTATCTTTAATTCTTGGAAAATTGATGATAGGTATTGATGAAAATTAGCCCGACAAAAAAAATATTACTAAGCATTATTTCTTCCGTAATAGTTACTATTCTTATAGTCTTCCTATTTATTTTTATACTCGGGAAAAATCCTTTTGAAATTTTCGGACTTATGTTATCAGAATCATTCGGAACTTATTACGGATTTGGACAAATTCTTTTCAAAGCAACTCCGTTGATAATTATTTCCTGTGGTTTGGCTATATGTTTTCATGCTTCGCTTTTTAATATCGGAGGAGAAGGACAATATAATGCCGGTACTTTTGTTTTTGCCATTTTGCTTATACAGTTTTCATCTATGCCTTTTATATTAGCATTTCCACTTGCATTGATTATTGCATTTTTGACTGGTGGTTTATTGGGGTTTATTCCGGGTTTAATAAAGGTTAAAAAAGGTGTGAGTGAAGTTATTACTACTATTATGATGAATTTTGTAATTTTATCTTTAATCAATTATTTCCTTTTGAATTTTTTTGCTGTTAAAGCTACGGTTCATACTGAAGATATCCCGATTAATTTTAAATTATCATTAATCTCTGATTTTATTCCTGCATTCAAAGGTTCATCTTTAAATTTTACTTTTTTTATTGCTATTGTAATTGCTGTCATAATTTATTTTTTAATATACAAAACTAAACTTGGATTTAAAATAAGAGCAACAGGTTTCAATGAGATTGCATCCGGTTATATCGGTTTAAAACCTGCTAAAGTAATATTAATTTCTTTCTTTATTGGTGCCGGAGTCATCGCGCTTGCAGGTATTAATTTTGTTTCAGGTTATAAGGGATATTATGAATTTGGTTTTTCAAATAATATTGGGTTTTCATCTATAGCGGTAACATTACTGGCAAAGAATAATCCTATTGGTATAATTTTTTCAGCAATACTTTTTGCATTTCTCGATTTTGGTGGTTTAGCAATTAACCAGATTATACCAAAAGAAATTGTCCTCGTTGTTGAGGCAATCGTAATTTTAAGTATTATATCTATTTCAAAAATTATTGATATGAAATTCTGATTTGGAAATTTTAACAACCATATTTTCTTTTGTTTTTCTTTCACAGGTGTTAAGGATATTTACTCCTTATTTCCTCGGGGCGACCGGTGCAAATTTTTCTGAACGAGGCGGTGTGATAAATATTGCTATAGAAGGATTTATGATTTCCGGTGCTTTTTGTTTTACTGTAATAACTGTTATCAGCGGTTATTCTTTTTTAGGAATCTCTTTTGCTCTGCTTATAAATTCGCTTCTTGCTGTTGTGTTTTCTGTTTTTGTTTTGAAGTTGAGATTAAACCAAATATTGATTGGTGTTGGTCTGAATTTACTTATAGCAGGTCTTGCAAAATTTTTTATGATGTATATTTTCAAAAGCTCGAGTAATACTCCAAGAATTGATGAAATTCCAAGAATTCCTTTCCTTGAATCAATTCCTTACTTTGGTAATATTTTGTCAGATTATATAATATTGTTCAGTTTGATTTTAATTTCTGTTTCTCAATTTGTTTTATATAAAACGAAATTTGGTTTACGCCTGAGGTCTTGCGGTGAAAATCCTGAAGCGGCGGAAACATCCGGAGTAAATGTACACTCTTATAAATTTTATGGAATACTTATCAGTGCTTTGCTGAGTTGTTTAGCAGGGATATGGCTTGCTTCAAATCAAAACAGCTATTCTGATGGAATGGTTGCAGGTCGTGGTTATATCGCAATTGCTGCGATGATAATTGGTAAATGGAAACCGGTGAATATATTTTGGGCATGCATTTTATTCTCTTTCTTTGAAGCACTTGAAATATCACTTCAGATTATCCCAACAGGAATTCCAAATCAGTTGATTCAAATGTTACCTTATCTGATTACTTTATTAGTTCTGATTGGGTTTATCGGTAAAACTAAACCACCTGCTGCGGACGGTGTTCCTTATTAATTTATTTTCTTAAATCTTTTCCCCAAAAAAGTTTATTATTCAATGTTTTAAAATAATTTGAATGTTTTCGTTTTATAATTTTAATTTTATATTCTGATTTTTTGATTTCAAATTCAACAGGTGCTTTGAATTTTTCAAATCGCTGACCATCTGCTGTTACTCTTACAAAAACATTTTTATTAATTTTAATTTTCAATACTCCTGAATCCGGAAAAATCATTGGTCTAACAGTCAAAGTGTGAGGACAGATTGGTGTTGCTATTATTACTTTACTTTCAAGCGTTACGATAGGTCCGCCTGCCGATAGTGAATAACCTGTCGAACCTGTCGGAGTGGATATAATAATACCATCGGCAACAAACTTTACTACATCTTCACCATTATAATTTAATTCAATCTCTATCATTCTGATTGAATTTGCTCTGTCAATTACGATATCATTCAATCCGTAAAAAACTGCGTTATTCGGCAAAACAGATTTTATTATACTTCTTTCACTTATTCTGTAATTTTTTTTCTTTAAATCAGAAATAAATCCGTTTAATTCTTCCGGTTGCAATTCTGACATAAACCCAAGATTCCCCGCGTTTATCCCGAGTATCGGTATTTCTTTTTTTCCAATCTTTCTTGCGGTGCTTAGAAAAGTTCCGTCTCCACCTAATGATATGATGTAATCAGATTTGTTTAAAATCGTATTCAAAGAAAAATATTTTTTAATTGTGTTACTTTTCTTTTTCTTGAATACTTCATCTACAAGAGTTTCAATATTACTCGATAATAATATTTCATATATCTTTTCAAGAATGCTGAAAATTTCTTTTTTGCCTGTATTTCCGGTTATGCCAATTACCATTCTTAAGAAGTTTTTTCTTCAGATTTGTTCTCGCTTATTTCCTGCTGATCCGGCTTACTTTTTTCATTTGCATAATTCATTCTGACTTCTGTCAGCACAGCATCTATAAATCTAATTTCTGATTCATCAAGATTTCCGGAAGTTTTTGTTTTTAACATTTCGAGCATATCAATTGACATTTCCGCAGCAGTTAAATCTTTTTCAATTTTGTCAGAGATAGGATTTTTAAGTTTTCCTAAACTCATCATCGTTTGCATATGAAAACTATATACAAGCGACTTAAATAATTCGTTTACTTTTTCCATAGTTTATTTTTCAAAATAAATTTTATTTAATAAATAATAATAAGGTTCCATTAAATGATTTTCAAATAAATATGAAGGTTGGGGATGTGTTTTCATATATTCAAAATAATCATCTGAAGCAAGTAATACCACAGGTACTCCGCAAGGATAGTAATACATATCATCAGCCATAACCGGTTCAGTTAATTTAGGAAGAAATTTAGAGATGGAAGCTTTAAAAATATCTTTACCCATATATGTTTTTAATATGTCCTTGCTGCCATCTAATGAATTTTTTACTTTGCTGGTAATATAACCGAAAATTATTTTATCAAGTAAATTCATATTCTTCACCATTGAATCTCTGTCTGAATATGGATTTATTGTTGCAAAATCATTTAATGTTTGAACAGAAATAGGAGTTTGCGGAACCCAGTCTTCTGAATTGTAAACTCTTATTGACCATCCTCCGCGTGTCATAAAATCATAGTCATAAGAAAAAAATAAATTACCGGGTTTAGGTGGCGCACTGCTGTAAGTTTTAAATTTTACGTCAGATGGTATTGTGCCAAAATCAAGATAGTTTAAATATGCAGTAACAAAATAAGTTAATGCCCCTCCTTGACTGTGACCTAATATAATGTATTCCTTAAATCCTTTTGTATAATATTCATTAATTTTTTCAACGATAGACGGTCCAATATAAGCAAGCCCGATTAACCAACCGGAATGAACAGATGCCCGGTTACTTTTTGCTAGTTTATATGAAAATAATTTATTGTTACCAAGATTTAGCATACCTGTCGCCGGTGACATTGATGCATAGAAATTTTCTGACCATGAATCAGGTCTCATAATTGTTCCTCGAATACTAATAATCGCAACACTGTCATCTCTAATCCATAAATCCCACCTGTTATTTAGTCCTACACTGTCTGACCTGAAAACTCTTTGACAGCTAAACGGATATGGAATATCCTGAGTATATTGCGATGAATCAACAGTTCTCTCTGTTATTTCCAATAATGTTCTATACTCTTCCGGATCAAAACCGGGTTTCAGCTTTGATTGAGAATATACTGATATTGAATAAACTAAAAGAATGATTAAAAATGCAAATTTCATATTATGATTTAGAATTTAATTTAATAATAAATGGAAATGAAATTAAGTATAAAAAAACTGTCATTACTTCATGATCACCAAAGCTCCATTCTGTAATTCCGAAAATATTAAATCCAATCAGTATTAATAAAGTACCCCAAATCATTAACTTTTGCTGTTCTGATTTTATTCTTTTTAAAAACACTAACGTATAATAAAACAAACAAATCATTATTCCTAAAAATAAAATAAATCCTGTTAATCCTGTCGTTACAAGTATCATAATGTAATTGCTATGGAAATGAGAACCCTCAACATCTGTTAAAGGTGTTTGATATTCTGAATAAATTTCCCTCATTTTAGCATCGCCTATACCTAAAACTGGGTAGTCAAGAAAAATTCTGAAACCTGTTTCCCACATTCTAATTCGTGTCTCATTACTTGGATGTTTTAAATCTACAATACTTTTTGTTCTGCTTTGAAAATCTTCCGGTAAAATTATAAATAAAATCAGAAGTGATATCAGATAAATTAATAAAAATTTTCTGTTTCTGAAAATACCGAAAATTAATAAACAAATAAAAAGTGCAAGATAAACGTTTCTGGATTGAGTAATAATAAGACTGATGAGGATAGGGATTAAAATAATTACCCAATATTTTTTATCTATCAATAATTTTTCTTTTGAAAATAATAGAGGGAACGCTGATAAAAATAAGAGTAATTTTATTTCACCGATAGTGAGATAATGATTAAATAAATCCAGTCTAACTTCAGAAACACCTATATCTTTGTATTCATTTAGGAATTTTGGAATGAACAAAGAAATTTCAAAAACTGATATTGCAGAATTAAAAATTAATATTCCCAACAATGATTTATAGAGTAAATCTAAACTGTAAAATTCAATTATGGAAGCAAAAAAAATGAGAAACAACAATAATCGTTTTAAACCTGGCAGAGCAATTTCAGGATATATTGCAAAGATTCTCGAAAGAAGTTCTGCTATAAAATAAAGTAGAAGAATATAATTTAAAAATTTAAATTCTTTTAATTTAGAAATTTTAATTCTTTGTGATTTAAAACTAAATAATGAAATTATCCATAACCCTCCCCATATTCCAAAGCAAATTGATGATACGGCAATGGAAACTGAAACAGTCATTACCTGTAAAACAAGAAACAGAAGTATTATTTTGTTTAACCTCTCGCTCAATTAAAATTAATTTTGTTTAAAATTTTTTTAAATCTTTTTGTCAACGGATAAAACAATATCCCCATTTTTCTTAATATTTCATTCTTCTGCCGGCTAAGTTTCGGATCGAAATTCCAATTGCTTTGCTTTATTATCTCAGTCATTACCTGAGGATGAGTTTCATTGAATTTTTTTAAATGACCTAATTCATCATAATTTGTTAACCTGTTAATTTTATCTTTTACTTCTTCTTCAGTATTATATAATAATTCAAAATCTCTTCTTTTTTTAATGAGAGTTTCAGGAGGTCTAACCCAACCATAATGATAAATTTCAGCGTTAATATCTTTTGAATTAATATTTTTTCCGTTGAGATATTTAAAATCCAATGCATCTCCCCAAGATACAATATTTTCTTTGCGTTTAATAATCCTAACTTCTCTTATATACCATTTCCTATAGTTATCCTGATAGTAATCATAACTTCCATAAAAATGTTTATACCAAAATCTTAAACCGTCTGTTTTACTGTTATCTTTGTATTTCAGCATTGATGCCTTCACTTCGTCATAATATTTTTCATGTAATACTTCATCGCTTTGAATGTAAAAACACCAATCACCTTTACATTGGGATAATGCTCTGTTTGTTTCAACAGACAAAACTAATCCATTCTTCAGATTCATATCCCACTTAGATTCTATAATTTTTAATTTTTTATCATTTATAGATTTAACTATCTGTAAGGTTTCATCCTGAGAATCTCCAACGTTTACAATAAACTCATCACATAAAGGTAATATTGAAAGAATTGCCTCCTTAAATGGATACCCATAAAATACTCCGTTTCGTATAATTGTAAATCCTGAAACAAACATAAGTATTAAATTTTTTCTTCAGTCTTAAATTGAATATCGTATAATTTTTTATAAACTCCATTTATTTGCATTAATGACTGATGTGTACCGGTTTCAACAATTTTCCCTTTATCTAAAACAATAATTTTATTCGCCATTTTGATTGTGGATAATCTGTGTGCTATAACGATTGAAGTCCTGCCTTCCATAAGATTTTTTATAGCACTTTGAACCTGTAGTTCTGATTCTGAATCGAGGGATGAAGTTGCTTCATCAAGTATTAATATAGGAGGATTTTTTAGAAGTGTTCTCGCTATTGAAATTCTTTGCCTTTCACCTCCGGAAAGTTTTTGTCCTCTGTCTCCGATTATTGTATCATATCCATCGGGTAATTTACTAATAAAATTATGTGCATTTGCATTTTTGGCAGCATTGATTACATCCTCCAAAGCAATATCAGTTTTTCCATAAGCAATGTTATTTTTTAATGTATCATTAAATAGTATAGTTTCCTGATTTACAATACCCATAATATTCCTAAGTGAATCAATATCATAATTTTTTATATCAAGTTTGTCAATTAATAATGATCCACTGTTTAAATCATAGAACCTTAATATCAAATCAATAAGTGTTGATTTTCCTGCACCGCTTGACCCGACTATCGCAACAATTTCCCCTTTGTTTATTTTCAAATTTACATTTTTCAGAACTTCCTCTTTAGAATACGAGAAAGTTGCGTTAACGAATTCTATTGAATCATTAAATGAATTTATAAAAACAGGATTAGACGGATTCTTGATTTCAGTTTTATAGTCAAGCAGTTCAAAAACCCTGTCAGCTGCCGCAGAGCCCTCTTTGTAACTGTTAAACATCTGACCAAAATATTTAAGTGATGGAATCATTTGAAAAAATATAGCAAGATATAAAATGAAACTACCCGGAGTTAATTCGCTTGAACCGCTCAAAATTTCTAATGCAAACAAATACAAAATCAGTACTATAGTTATCACGCCGATTGTTTCGGAAATCGGAGAACCTAAAGCCCGCTTCTTGTTAATTTTCAGCATTATTTCAGCAAATCTGTTATTTTCTCTTTTGAATTTATTAATTTCATATTTTTCCATTGCAAAACTTTTTACTATCCTAATTGCCCCGAGTATTTCATCGAGATTGGAAGTTATATCTGAAATTTTTTCCTGTGATTTGATACTGCTTCTCTTTATGCTGTTTCCGATTTTGCTTAAAATAAATCCGCTCAAGGGAGCAAGTACAAAAATTAAAAGCGTCATTTTCCAATTTAACAAAAACAAAACAACTGAAAAAATAATAATAGTAGGTGGGTCTCTGAAAAGACTATTTAACACTGTTATAAAAGAATCTTTTAAAATTTGAACGTCATTTATAATTCTTGCAATTAGATTTCCTTTTTTTTCATTTGAGTAAAAGGTGAGAGGAAGCTCAAGATATTTTTTAAACAAATCAAACCTGATATCTTTCAGGATACCAAGCTCTACCTTTGACATATATACTGTCTGTAGATAAGAAAATAAATTTTTTAATGTAAAAGTAATGAATATTAATCCGCAAATATAAAGCAGCAATGTGCTTTTTTCCATTTCGGACAGATAAATTGACAGGTGATAAAGTATAAATGTTTTTATATCCCAAATAGAAGTAACTTCCTGTTGAGAAATTTTTGAATTATTAAATAATAAATCAATAAGTGGGAATAACATTAATACAGACAATAAACTGAATATTACAGTAAGAATGGTAAAAATATTATTAAGAATAAACTGTGTTCTGTAAGGTTTAACATATTTAAACACTTTCCTGAAATTACTCATTCTTAAACTTTGTTAAATTTAAATTTAAAATCTTTGTTCTTTATCGGAGGTAGCTCTGTATTCGATTTTTTACTCATCAAATACTCCCAATATTTCAAATATGAAAGAAATTTATATACTGAGGAGAGCGATGCTAATGTAAAGCCAGCCATCCCGTCTTTATATCCTTTGTTCACAAAAAACATTCGCAGAAATTCAGATAATGGATTTAATAATAGTTTTCTTTTTTTAAAATTTCGATTTGATTCTATAAAATTAGTTACCTCAAGTGAGGTATATTTATTTAATCTTTCAACATAATCAAAAATATTTTCATAAGTATAATGAATTAAATCATTTTGCAATTTAAGCGATTCAAATAAAGGATGCACAGACGAATGGATTTCTCTGTGCTCAATTTTAATTTTATGTTTGTTAAATATTCTGAACTGGTAGTCAGGATACCATTTGCCGTGCTGTATATATTTATTCAGAAAAAAAACTTTTCTCGGTATATAAAATCCTGAAAATTTTTCTATTTCAAAATTTAACAATGAATTTTTTATTTCATTTTTTAATTTATCCTTAACTTCCTCATCTGAATCAATTATAATTATAATATCATTTTTACATTTTGAAATCCCAAATTCTATTTGTTTGGTATAATTAATATATTCATTCTGAATAAATACAGTGTTGAATTTATTGCAAATTGCTTGTGTTCCATCTCTGCTGTATGAATCGATTGTTACGATTTCATTAGTGAAATCTAAACTCGAAAGACATCGCTCTAATATATTTGCATTGTTATATGTCAAAACCAAAGCACTAATTTTCATTTTTCACAATTCCGTTTTCACAATAATGATTTATGTTATTTTTTATATTTTGAAAGTAAACAAAATTTTTATTTTCTTCTTTTGTTTTAGGATGATACAAATGGTATTGTATGGCAAGATTTTTTACAGATTTCATTTTTACACCAAGTTTTCTTAATCGCCATTCTATATCCATATCTTCACCAATTCCGGGACCTATATAGTTCTCATCAAACCCATTAATTTTTAATAATAAATTTTTATGCAATGAAAAATTTGAACCTAAAATACTCGGATTTTTATTTATTATTAAATTTCTGATAAATTTATTTTGGATAAAAAATCCTTCTTCAACAGAATAACTTTCCGTTTCATTTCTTTTAAAACTTTGTAGTATCATTTTAAAAGTAATATTCTCAAATGATCTGTTTTCTATTGATTCAATTGTCAAATTCGATGATAATTCTTTTCCTAAATAAACTCTTCTTCCACAAAGAACTGTATTATTTTCTTTTTCTTCATTATGTATCTCAAGAAATTTATGATGCGGTATGCAATCTCCATCAATAAAAACTAAATAATCAGTATTACACATTGAAACAGATTTATTTAGAATTTTATTTTTCCTAAATCCCTTATTTTCCTGCCAAACATGAGTAATAGAGAAAAATTCAGATTCTTTCCAGTCTTGAATTAATTTTCTGATTTCTTCACCTGAGCCATCGTCTGATATAATTACTTCAAAATCTTTAAAAGTTTGATTTTTTAAAGCATGGAAGATTAAATTTAAATTCTCAGGTTTATTATAAACAGAAATTATAAGACTTAGTTTATTCAAATATAATTCTCAATTTTTGACCCGAATTAAAATATATATATTACTTTTAAAGTTATATCTATATATAATTCCAATTGAATTGAAAAACGAATCAATAAAAATTAAATTTTCTGAAATTCATATTTTATGGCGATAAACTTTAATAAACTTACTTTAAAAGCACAGGAAGCTATTCAGTCTGCTCAGGAAATAGCTGAAGAAAACTCTAATCAACAGATTGAGCCTGAGCATATATTGTATGCACTTTTAAAAGAACCGGCAGGGATTGTTTCATCTATTGTTTCTAAACTTGGCATAAATAAAGATTCATTGATTAACAAATCTCAGGAGTTAATTAACAAATTTCCGAAAATTTCAGGAGGAAGTTCTTCTAATATTACACTATCCAGAGATTCAAATGATGTTTTAGAAGCGGCTTTTAAAGAAGCATCGGTTATGAAAGATGAATATGTTTCTGTTGAACATATTTTTATTGGTTTATCTGAAAATAAAAGAGCACAAATTTCAATTTATTTGAGAGATGAAGGTGCAAATAAAAATAACATATTAAAAATATTGAAAGATGTAAGAGGTTCAGGGAGAGTTACTGCTCAGAATCCTGAAGAGACTTTTCAATCATTAGAAAAATATGGAAGAAACCTGAATGAACTTGCAGCAAAAGGGAAACTTGATCCTGTAATCGGAAGAGATGAGGAAATCAGAAGAGTATTACAGGTATTATCAAGAAGAACAAAAAATAATCCTGTATTAATTGGCGAACCTGGAGTAGGGAAAACGGCAATTGCTGAGGGTATTGCTTTCAGAATTGTTCAAGGTGATATTCCTGAAAACCTTAAAGATACTACAATTGTAGCATTAGATATGGGAGCATTAGTTGCAGGAGCACAATACAGAGGACAATTTGAAGAAAGATTAAAAGCCGTATTAAAAGAAGTTAAAGAATCACAGGGTAAAATTATTTTATTTATAGATGAATTGCATTTGGTCGTTGGTGCAGGGGCAACTCAAGGTTCTATGGATGCATCAAATTTATTAAAACCAGAACTTGCAAGAGGTGAACTCAGATGTATTGGTGCTACTACTCTTGATGAATATAGAAAGTATATTGAAAAAGATCCTGCACTCGAAAGAAGGTTCCAGCCGGTTATTGTCGGTCAACCGGATGTAGAAGATACTATCTCTATATTACGAGGATTAAAAGAAAAATATGAAGTCCATCATGGAGTTAGAATTACTGATGCTGCTATAGTTGCAGCGGCACAACTTTCAGACAGATATATTTCTGACAGATTTTTACCTGATAAAGCAATTGATTTGGTTGATGAAGCTGCATCAAAATTGAGGATTGAAATTGATTCTATGCCTGAAGAACTTGATAATATAGAAAGAAGAATTAAACAACTTGAAATCGAAAGAGAAGCATTAAAAAGGGAAATATAATATGTCATGGATAATATTAATTATTGCAGGGTTGTTTGAAATTTGTTGGGCTATAGGATTGAAATATTCCGAAGGTTTTACAAATCTGAAATGGAGTATTTTTACAATTGTTACTTTAGGATTCAGTATGTTTCTTCTTGCATATTCACTTAAAAGTTTACCAGTAGGTACTGCTTATGCAGTTTGGACGGGAATAGGGGCAACAGGAACCGCAATTTTGGGAATGATACTTTTTAATGAATCAAGAGATTTTCTTAGAATATTTTTTATATTGTTGATTGTTTCAGGAATTGTCGGGTTGAAGTTCGCTACAAAATAGTTAGATTTATCTCGTTTAATTTTTTTAAAACCAGATTTATTTCACTTTTGTTTTGCAATTCTTTTTTATTTTTTAATAAATTCAGATAGTTGATTTTATTTTTATAAAAGTTTGCTTTTTCTGTATTATTTAGCCTTGAATATATCTCTGCGTATTCTTTGCAAACCGGAATCATATCTCCAAAGTCTGCTGATTTTTCACATACCTTCATTGCTTCATTGAGCAACTCAAATATCTCATCATCACCCAATTCTTTTTTATACAATTTCAAAAATTTTATAACTGTTTCAATATATAAATCATTTTTTTCTAATTTTAGAAATATATCTATTGCTTTTCTAAAATATATTCTTGAATTAGTAAAATCATCAACAAAAAAGTAGTATTCAGCAATATTATCAAAAGCAATTCCGATTTCCTTGTTCTCATCTTTATTAAATCCCAAAAATTTATCGAAATTAACTTTTGCAGATTCAAATTTGTTTAACTTTAACAAAACAATTCCGAAATGCAGATAGTATTCAAATGAGATATAACTGTTACCTGATTTTTCTATTAACTCAAGTGAGTTTTTGTAATATTTGTAAGCAATCTCAAATTCATTTTTTTTAAAATAATTATTCCCAATATAAAAAAGCATTATTCCTTTTTTGTATTCGTTATTCTCCAAATCATAATATTTTAATAACTCTTCGTTTATTTCATTTGATTTTATAATTTCATCAATTTCAGAATATAACAATGAAATTTTTTCAAGAAATAAAGCATATTTATATTTATTGTTTGAACCCTTGAAAATTCTATGGCACTCCTGTATAATATTTACTGCTTTCTCATATGATTTATTAAAAATATAAATTGTTAATAAATTTAAACACAATGTTATAATAAATTTATCGTCATACAATGCTTTAGCAATCTTCATTGAATTTTCAAACGCTTGAGTTGCCTTTTCATAATTATTGATATAAGAGTAATTGTATCCAATCAAATTAAATGTTCTCATTAATCCATTATTTAAACCAATTTTATTGCAATGATTTTCGCATTCCGAAAGATCTTCAAGAGATTTTAAAAACTCATGTATCCCTGAATAATTTGATGCTCTTAAAAGCAAACATTCAAAAACCATTTCAAAGATTTCTTCTTCCAAATATATATCCAATGCTTTGTTAACTATATCTATTGAAGTTTCAAAATCATTTGCTTCATATAGTTTACGTGCTTGTGAATAAAAATTTTCAGCAATATTTAATCTGTCATTTTCTATAACTGCTGTTTTGGATAACATAATTTTCTAATTCTAAAATAAAAAGGGAATTATTAATTTGAAAATATAACCTGATAATGTTTCATATTTCTAAGTTTAAGCTATTGATATCATTTATAAGGTTTTTAATCTCATCCTCAGCTTTTTGGACTTTTTTCTGTTTTATTAATTTCAGATAGTTAAGTTTATTTTCATAAAATTTAACTCTTTCAAAATTTTTTTGTATGTTATAAATTTTTATGAATTCTTCGCATAAATTTATCAATTCAATAAAATGACTTTTCTTTTCGCAAAGTTTTAAAGCACTTTCCAATATATTTATTGCTTCATTTGTTTCAGAATTATCTGTTAAATAGTTTGATAATTTAATTGAGATTTCTGAAATTTTATCAACTCTTTCTATTGAATAAAAAATTTCAAGTGATTTATAATAATTTTCTTTTACCTTCTCTCCATTTTTTAGTTTTAAGTTTAACTCGGCTAACGATTCGTGCAGCATACCAAAATACAGCTGATTTTCATTTGGCTCTGATAAAAATTTATTGAAATATATTTCTGCTTTTTCAAGATTCCCAAGTTTTAAGTGAGTATTCCCGAGATTTAAAAAATATACTACCTTTATAAAATCTATTTTCAATTTCTCCTTCAAATTGTATGAATTTTCGTAATAAATTAAGGCGTTCTCATATTTTTCTTTTGTGTAATAAATCAGACCTATATACAACATAATATTACTTAATCTCAATTCGTTTTTTTCGTTTTCCAAATAGTTATTAAGCGTTGCATAAATTTCAAATGATTTATCATACATTTTCATATCATAAAAAAGTAATGCGATTTTTTCGAGAAATTTAGAAAACAATTCTTTGTTATCTGTACCTTTTAAAATCCTGTAACTTTCATTAATTACTATTAATGCTTTTTTGTAATTTTTTAGTATTGTATAGATTGTTAATAAATTTAAACTTGATGTGATTATACTTTTTTGATTATAAAGAGATTTTGCGATTTTCAGAGAATTTTCAAAAGCAACAGTTGCGTGTTCGTAGTTTATCAAATATGCCAGATTATTGCCTTTGCTGTTATAAGTTTTCATTAACCCTTCATTCAGTTCATGCTTGATGCACAATTTCTCACATTCGTCTAAGATAACAAGTGCTTTGCTAAATTCAGATTTACCTGAATAGTTAACCGCTATCAAAAGTAAACACTCTTGAATTTTTTCGTATGCATTCAGTTTCTTATATATTATTAGGGATTTTTCTATCAGTTCAAGAGATAAGTCAAATTTATTATTCTCGTAATATTGACGGGCTTTGTTTTTTAGCTCTTCGGCTAAATCATAGTCATCAGATAGTGATAACGGCATAGAAAGTTATTTAAACTTTAAATTTCAGATTAAAGGTTGTTCCTTTTTCCTGATGAGTTTCAACTTCAATTTTACCTTTTAATAAATCTACCAATCGCTTTACGATTGATAATCCTAAACCCATACCCTCAAAATTTCTAACGAGTCCTTCGCTTCCTTGCCTGAATGAATCAAAAATTACATTTAATTGTTTTTCTTCTATCCCTATTCCGGTATCGGATATTTTTATTATCAAATTGTCTTCATCTTTATACAGGATAATATCTATGCTGCCTTGCTTTGTGAATTTTATAGAATTATCAAGAATATTTTTGAGTATTTTTCTTATGGCACTTTTGTCAAGATTAACTTCAATTTTGGGTTTTGAAGTTATCAAGTTAATTCTTAAATGTTTTTTGTCTGCTTTTTTACGAAGTGATTTTATAGTTTCTTTTACTACAAGGATTAAATCAAAATCAGAATAAAACGCTGAATAATTATCGTTTTCAAGTTCTGTAAATTCAAGTATCTGATTTATCGATGTCATTAATCTTTCAGCACTTTCATGAACGGTATCTGCTATATCGTATTCTTCCGTATTATTTATTGCTATTTCTTTTAATAACTCTGTTAACCCCAAAATTCCATTCATTGGTGTCCTTAATTCATGACTCATATTCGCAAGGAAAATAGATTTTATGTTACTCATTTCCTCTGCTTTATCTTTTGCTTCTTTTAGTAATTTTTCGTTTTCAATTAATATCTCATTTTTAATTTTTAGTTCGTTATATAAAACCTCGAGTTTATTCTTCTGATTCGCAATTTCTTTGTATAATTCTTTTTCGCGTTTTTCTTTTTCGTATTTTAATTTTAAATCTGCAATGTGTTTATTATACTCTTCTTTTAGAAATTTATCCTTTATATCATTATGCAGTTTGAGATAATAATAAGAATTCTCAAAATCTTCTTTTTGGGCATTTACCTCTGAAAGGTTCAGGTAACATTCCTGAACTACTGCATTTATTTTATTTTCTTTGGAAATCTCAAGTGATTTTTTAAGAAATTCTTCCGCCTTATCATAATCTTTCTGTGTTATATAATATTCACCGATTGACATAAAAACATTTGCAAGTCCAATCTGATTTTTTATCTCTGTATTTATTTCGATTGCCTCTTCAAAGTAATGCATCGGATCTTCCGACCCAAAATTTATCTGTAATTCTGCAATTTTTATTAATGCATATCCTGTGGCAAGTTTATCTCCGACTTCTTTGGAGTAATCAAGTGCTTTTTTCTGATAATCAAGTGCTTTTTCAAATTCCTGCTTCTCAGCATAACATACACCCATATTACTTAGAATTTGCGAAACACCTCTTTTTATTTCCAAAGATATTAAAATATTGTATGCCTGTTCAAAATTTTCAAGAGCGAGATTATATTCTTTCAGACTTTTATATACATTCCCGATATTGTTTAGAGTTATGGCGATTGATTGTTTTTGATTTAATTCCTCCTGAATATTATATGCCTTAAAAAAATAATCTAAAGCCGAATATAAATCTCCTGTATGTGCATTCAGATTTCCTATACTGCTGTATGATACTGCAAGCCCTTCTTTATCGTTAGTCTTTAAATCAATTTCGTGTGCTTTATAATAAAGCTTTGAGGCATCTTCAAGTTTTCCAATGTCTTTATATAAATTACCAAGATTTACACTGCTAATACTTATTCCTCTTAAAAACTGTACTGATTCATTTAACTCAAGTGCTTTTTTATAATACTTAATTGCCTCATCTGTTTCACCAAGATTTACAAAACAATTCCCAAGTTGATTATAAGTTCTTCCGAGTTGTATTTCATTATTTAGTTTTTCTCTTATCTCAAGACATCTGAAAAGGTTGTTCAGAGCATTTTTAAAATTTCCAAGTCGTGAATAAGTTAAGCTAATATCACTAAGGCAATTAGCAACTTCTTCAACATTATTCATTTTTTCAAAAAGCTCTCGCGACTTCTCAAAATATAATAAAGATTCGTTGAATCTTTCATTCCTAAGAAGATCTTTACCGGTTTCTAATAAATTATATGCTTCTCTTTGAGATTTTTTCAATTTTGAATATTAATGTCCGATTTAAGATAAGAAAAAATATTTTAGAAAAAAATATATTTCTGATTTAATATTAGAGTAGTTAGATTAAGAGATTTTAAGTGATTTATTATATCTCAGATATAACAATAATCCCGCTATAGGAATTAAAAAGTCAGTGTACATTATTATTCCGGCATTATTTTCTGAATAGTTGCCGTGAGCCACCATTTGATAAACATGCCCAATTCCATCCCCGAAAAGAAAAATACCACTTGATATAATAGTGGAAAGCCAAAACCCCTTTCTGAACCAAATACCCATAACAGCAGCAATTCCGAATCCGAGATTTGCAAGACCAACTTCTGTTTGAAAAGGAGAACCTGGGCTCCAACCGATAGATTCTGCTATCTGATTAGGAATTAACAAATGACCTGCTGCTGCAAGAAGAGATGAACCCCCGATTACAACAACAATGAAATTTAATAGTATAATTTCAATTCTTTTATTTTCATCTTTGAAGGCTTTTTTATAAGCGAGATGAATTAGTGTAGTTATAATTGCAAAAATAATAAAATATAATGTCATAATATTTATTAAGTTTGAATAACTCCGGTATTGAATTTAGGTATGTCCGGATTTTGATTTGCTAATTCAATCGAATAAGAAATTATTTCTCTTGTTTTTGCGGGATCTATGATTCCATCAATCCATAATCTTGATGCAGCATATAATACATTCGTCTGTTCATCATATCTTTTCTTGATTTCATCCAAAAATTCTTTCTTTTCAGATTCAGAAATTTCTTTGCCTGCTTTTTTTAACTGTCCGAGTTTTATATCAAGTAAAACATTACTTGCCTGTGAACCTCCCATAACAGCAATCTGTGCATTGGGATAAGCGAAAATAAAACGCGGGTCATATGCCTTTCCGCACATTGCATAATTTCCTGCACCGTAACTGTTCCCGGTTATAATTGTAATTTTTGGTACTGTGGAATTTGCAACTGCATTTACCATTTTTGCCCCGTCTTTTATTATCCCACCGTGTTCACTTCGTGAACCTACCATAAATCCGGTTACATCTTGCAAAAATATTAAAGGAATTTTTCTTTGATTACAGTTTAAAATAAATCTTGTTGCTTTATCGGCTGAGTCAGAATAAATTACACCGCCAAACTGCATTTCGCCTTTTTTTGATTTTACTATACTTCTTTGATTTGCGACAATTCCAACAGCCCACCCGTCTATTCTCGCATAACCACAAATAATAGTTTTTCCATATTCAGGTTTATACTCATCAAAATCTGATTTATCTGTTAATCTGGCAATTAGTTCATACGTATCATAAGGTTTAGCCGGATCTTCTGAAATACAACCGTATATTTCTTCAATGCTGTATTCAGGATTTTCAGGTTTTATTCTGTCAAACCCGGCAGTTTTATTCTGACCGAATTTACTGATTAAACTTCTGATTTTTTGAATGCAGGCTTTATCATCAGGCATTTTTTCATCAGTAATACCTGAAATTTCAGTAGTAACCGTTGCACCACCGAGAGATTCATTATCAATTGATTCGCCAATCGCAGCTTTCACAAGATGAGACCCGGCGAGAAAAATACTTCCGGTTTTATCAACTATAAGTGCTTCATCACTCATAATCGGTAAGTATGCTCCACCTGCAACACAAGGACCCATTATAGCTGCAATTTGTGGAATACCCATTGAACTCATAACCGCATTATTTCTGAAAATTCTGCCGAAGTGCTCTTTGTCAGGAAATATTTCATCTTGCATTGGAAGAAATACACCTGCAGAATCAACAAGGTAAATTATAGGAAGTCGGTTTTCCATTGCAATTTCCTGAGCTCTGAGATTTTTTTTCCCTGTAATAGGAAACCATGCACCCGCTTTAACGGTGGCATCATTTGCTACAATAACGCAATCTCTTCCTGAAACTTTCCCGATTCCAAAAACAGTACCCGATGAAGGTGCACCGCCATATTCTTCATACATTCCATACGCTGTAAGTTCACCTATTTCAAGAAACGGTGAATTTTCATCAATTAATAAATTTATTCTTTCACGACAATGTAATTTGTTTTTGGTATGGAGTTTTTCAATCGCTTTAGCTCCGCCGCCTTGATGAACTTTTTTAGAAATTCCTTCTATCTTACGATATAGTTCTTTATGATAATCTTCTCTTTTATTGAACTCTTCGTTTTTCTTAATTTTTGATTTAATAATCATCTATGCAAATGCCTTTTTACTTTCACTCAGATATACTGCCTTCTTTTTTCCTCTGATAGTATCTTTATCAATTACACATCTTGAAACATTTTCTTTTGAAGGAATTTCATACATAATATCAAGCATACTGTCTTCAAGAATTGACCTTAATGCTCTTGCTCCTGTTCCTCTGTTGATTGCAATTGTTGCAATTTCTTCCAAAGCATCCTGCGTAAATTCTAAATCTACACCTTCCATTCGTAAAAGTTTTTGGTATTGTTTAATAATGGCATTTTTAGGTTCCTGCAAGATAGATAGTAATGCTTTCTTATCAAGCGAATCTAAAGTAGTCATAACAGGCAATCTACCAACTAATTCAGGGATTAATCCAAATTTAACTAAATCATCCGGTTCCACATTTTTCATTATATTATCCCGAACGCTGTCTTTTTTTGATTTTATATCAGCACCAAAACCCATAGATGAAGAGTCAAGTCTTTTTTCAATTATTTTTTCTAATCCGTCAAAAGCACCACCACATATGAACAAAATATTTTTAGTGTTGATATTAATAAGTGGTTGCTCAGGATGTTTCCTTCCGCCTTTCGGAGGAACACCTGCAACAGTTCCTTCAAGTAGTTTCAGTAATGCCTGCTGAACACCTTCACCTGAAACATCTCTCGTTATAGAAGTGCTGTCACCTTTTCTTGCAATTTTATCAATTTCATCAAGGTAGATAATACCTCTTTCAGTTTTATTCAAATCAAAATCAGCACTTTGAAGAAGATGAACCAGAATAGACTCAACATCATCACCCACATATCCCGCTTCTGTGAGCGTAGTAGCATCGGCAATAGCAAACGGAACGTTTAGCATTTTAGCAAGAGTTTGAGCAAGATGAGTCTTTCCTGTACCTGTAGGACCTATTAATAAAATATTACTTTTATCAAGATCTACATCATCAATATAATTATATCCTTTTGAATCAATCCTTTTATAATGGTTATATACTGCAACGGAGAGAGTTTTTTTAGCTCTGTCTTGCCCGATTACATATTCATCAAGAAGTTTCTTAATATTTTGTGGTACGAGGTTAGTTTTAAGTTTATCAACCCCTTTATTTTTAGAAGCAAGATTATTTTGTTTTATAATCTGCATAGCAGCCCCAACGCATACTTCACATATATATGAATCCGTCCCTGAAGAATTTTCAGGACCTTTAATCATATTAGTTACTTTGTCGGCAGTTCTCCCGCAAAAAGAACACTTTGGTTGATTAATGCGATTATTAAAATTTTTTGCCATTAAGATTGGATAGATTTGAAAAAGAAAATTGAAGAGAATATTTTGTGATATGACATCAGGAAATTAAAATTAAATTCATTCACATAATAAAATAGTGCGTGATGAGGGAGTCGAACCCCCACGCCTTGCGGCGCTAGATCCTAAGTCTAGTGCGTCTGCCAGTTCCGCCAATCACGCAATTTTCAAGACTTATCAATTTAACAAATATATTGCTTTAATTAAATGAAATTATGATAGATTATGAATAAAAATTAAAAAATTGAGCAATAAATACAAAATATTTTTGATGTAAATATCTTAGATTTTTAAAATATTTCGCATTATTTGTGTAATTAGTTTAATTCGTGTTAATTCGTGGTGATGTTCGCAATTGTTTTGGAAGGATGTGAACAAAAATAAATTTTTATTCTGTAAAAGGGATTTTTATTTTAAAGAATTTTATTTATGTTATTTTAATTTTGTTTAATTAAAAAAAACAATTAATCTATGAAAATCTTTACAAACTTTGTAATTATTCTTTCTCTTTATTTATCGGTTTTTTCGGGGGTAACCAACGGGCAAGGGGATACGGTTTTATTACCGAATATTATCCCTAATAACTATGCGATGACTCCGGGAACTGCGGGTTTTCTGGGACCGACGGCTAACGCTGCGAGGACTTATCAAATGTTGATTCACCAGGATCAGTTGACGGGTATGGTGAACCAATATGTTACAAGTTTGACTTTTAGAATTCCGACTTCGGCGACTGAGGACTGGCCTGTGAGTGATGTAACTTTTAACAGTTATGATATTTATCTTGGGACGAGTGTCCCTCCATCTCAGAGAAGTTTAACTTTTGCTTTGAACTGGGCGGGAACTCCTACTCAGGTGAGAAGCGGTAGTCTTGTTATCCCTGCGGGTTCTTTTAGATTTGGTGGAAGTCCAACTCAGTTTGGATATGCGATTACTTTTAACACTCCTTATTTATATACAGGTGGACATCTTTTGGTCGAACTGCGACATACAGGTTTTACGGGTACATCAAGGAATAATGATGCGATTGGGACTGCGATTCCGGGATATTTGGATCAGTTTAGTGCTTGCTGGACAGGAAGCTATACGGGAACTGCGGGCTCTCAGGGGAATTTTGTTGTGCTGAAGCTTAACTCTGTTATGACGAATATTGAGAATGACCCGGTAACTCCGGTTTCATTTGATTTAAAACAAAACTATCCTAATCCTTTCAATCCTTTTACGCAGATTTCATTTTCAATTCCTAAGAGTGATTTAGTTACTTTAAAAATTTATGATAAACTTGGAAGAGAGATTCAGACGCTTGTGAATGAATTTAAAACTGCGGGAAATTATTCAGTTGGATTTATGGGTGATAATCTTTCGAGCGGAACATATTATTACAGGATTCAATCGGGTGATTTTGTATCAACAAAGAAGATGATTTTGATTAAATAAAATATTTAAAAGTATATTATTTAAAAATTAAAGTTACTAAATTAAAGAGGTCAAAAGACCTCTTTTTTTTTATTTAAAATTAATTGATATGAAAATTTTATTAATTGTATTTGTATTGATGTTAACTTCAGTTGAATCAAAATCACAGGGTTATTTAAATTTCCCGCTCGATACAATTGTGAGCGATGAATTTTACAATTACAGAAATATGGCAAAATTTGATGCGAATGGAAAAATTCATATGGTAAATACCAGACAATTTCATACTAACAGTGCCACACGTGAAATTTTTTACAGGAATAATGTAAGTGGAAGTTTTGTAACGACGAGACTAACTCATAATAACACGGATGATAACTATGCATCTTTCGGTTTTGATTCACAGGGATTTGTTCATATTGGCTGGGAACAGCGAGATGCAGGAAATTTATTTCAACTGATATATAAAAATAACAGAGGCGGAACGTTTGGTGATTCTGTATGGATTACTTCCGGAGGTGTGAACAAGGCAACTCCGTTTATGGCTGTTGGGAAAGACAGTTTAGTTCATTTTGTTTATTATACATATTCAACAGGAAATAATAATGCATATTATAGAAATTATAACTTCATTACAAATCAACTTGGTCCTGAAGTATTTTTATCAGCAGCAATGACAGGAAGCGAGAACGATATTGAAGTTGCGGTTGATAACAATAACAAAATTCATATTATATACTGTACGAATGTAAATATAAACGGAGGTGCTTTAAGATATTGGACTAATGAATCAGGGACTTTGACTGAGATACCAACAGGGATTTCTGCCAATGGAGAGTATCCTGATATAACGATTGATAATGGAAATGAAATTCATATTGTTTACAGGTTAGCAACTGACAAAAGAATTTATGTTTTGAGAAGACTATCAGGTGGAAATTTTCAAACACCATTGGCAATTTCACCCTCTTCAATCGGGAACCCTTCTTATTGGAGGTCTATTGATACTGATGATAAAGGAACTTTATTTGTAACATATCAGAACAGTACAAACCCGGCACCGAGAGGTTTTTTCCTGATTCATGTTATAGGGAATAATGTTTCTCAACCTATATTAGTTTTTGAAGACAGCACTGCAAGTTATATAGGCAGAGGTTCTTCGTCAGTTGCTGCAAGAAAAGAAGGAGAACTCGCAGTAACTTTTGACCCTACGGCTTCAAGAAACGGAAATGTTGCATCAGATATTTTTTTGAAAAAAGGTACTTTGATTGTAACTGATATAAAAAATCCTTCCATACCTATTCCTAAAGGTTATGTATTAAACCAAAATTATCCAAATCCATTTAACCCGAGTACAAAAATTTCATTTGAAATACCTGAGGCAAGTATAATTAAATTAAAAATTTTTTCATCAATAGGAAATGAGGTAATGAGCGTTATTAATAATGAGAAAAAACAAAAAGGATTTTATGAATATAATATTAATTTTTCAGATTTAACAACCGGAATATATTTTTATAGATTGACAGCAATTTCTGACAATAACATTAAAACAGAAATAACTAAAAAACTGATTTTTATGAAATAAATAATATTAAATTTATAAATACGAAAGTTGTTTTAATTAATAACAATTTTTTTTATGTTTAAATAAACTCAAACCAAAAAAGGAAGATCAATGAAGCACTTTACAAAACTTAAAGTAGTGTTTTTTTCTGTTTTTCTCTTTTCACTTTTTCTCACAAATCATTCGAACGCACAACTTGCCGGTAACTTTACAATCCCCGGAGATTATGCAAACTTCACAGCAGCATTCAACGATTTAAACGCACTTGGCGTAGGACCCGGCGGTGTTACTTTCAGAGTGGATGCGAACAGTGTATTTAATGAAGTTCCTCCGGTTTTAAACGCATCTGGTACATCCGCAAATCCAATCCGTTTTGAAAAAAACGGTGCCGGTAATAATCCAAAAATTACAGCAAATGTTCCCGGTACGTTAACTGCAACTTTTGGAAATAACGGTGACGGTATCGTTATCATAAACGGCGGTGATTATATTACATTTGAAAATATTGATCTTGATGGAAATAATACTTATGTAACTACACTTGAAAAGTATGAGTATGGTTATTTTTTCAAAAAAGCATCTGCAACTGACGCAAGTAAAAATGTAAGTATTATTGGTTGTAATATTACATTATATCATAATATTGCGGATATAGTAACTTCCGGGTCCGGTATTTTTGTTTCAAATATTTCCGGAACAGCATCTGTTACGGTTACAGATGCCGGTGGAAAATCTGAGTTTATAAATTTACAGGGGAATACAATCAGCGGTGCATATGTTGGTATTCAGGTAAGAGGATTTAATTCCGGTTCCCCATACGAGCTTTATGATAATAATATAAATGTTGGTACAGTAACCGGAAACAATATAACAAATTATGGAGGAGGTACAGGTACTGCTTATGGTGTCTATGCAATTTATCAGGATAGTTTGAGAATATCAAACAACACTATGGTAAGTTTAACCACCGCAACAACGCTTTATGGAATTTTTACTTCAACAGGTGTTAACTCAAGCATTGACATAAATAATAATACAGTAACCATTAATGGTGGTGGAACAACTTCAACTATTTATGGAATTAACAATGCGATGGGTGGTACCGGAACAGATAACTTAGTAAGGATATTTAATAACACATTTGAGAATTCAACTTATGCTACGGCAACTACAGGGGTATTTTATGGTATTTACAACACTGCTACTGCATTGAATGTTCAGATGTATAATAATATAGTAAGGAATAATTCAAGGGTAGGAACTTCTGGAGCAACTTATTGGCTTTATAGTTCCGGATCGGCAGCAAGTGGTAATGTTGAAGTTTATGGGAATCAGGTTTACGGAAATACATCAACTGCAGCAACAGGTGATGTATTCTGTTTATATGTAAATGAGGTTGCCACAGTAAATAAAAATGTTTACAGTAATTTAATTTATAATAATTCCGGAGGTGATGATATTTACGGTATAAATTCCACACTCGGAAATAATATCAATATTTACAAAAATATAATTTACGGTATATCAACGACTACAGCTTTAACAACTTCACCATATTGTACAGGTATTCAAGTCAGTACAGGAACTAATGTCTATGTATATAACAATTATGTTTCACATTTAACCGCTCCAAATTCTGCAGCGACTGATGCGGTAAGAGGTATAAGTTTCACCTCAGCAACAACAAATGCCATTAGAGGATTGTATTATAATACGATTTATTTAAATGCAACTTCATCCGGAGTGAATTTCGGTTCATCTGGTGTTTATCATATATTCAGTACTACTGCAACATCTTCAACTCTTGATATGAGAAACAATAATATTGTTAATGTATCTACTGCTAACGGAACAGGATTTACAGCAGCATTCAGAAGAAGTGCAGCAACTAATCTAAATAACTACTCAACAGTTTCAAATAATAATAATTTTTATGCAGGTATTCCAAGTGCGTCAAATGTAATATATTCAGACGGAACAAATCACATTCAGGCAATGGCTGATTTCCGTACTTTTGTTGACCCAAGAGAATCCGCATCAATTACAGGTTTACCTCCTTTTATAAATGCTTCAACTCCTCCTTATAACTTAAGAATTAATGAAGCATCTCCAACTCAATTGGAAAGTGCCGGTACACCTATTACAACTCCTATTGCTATTCACGGTGATTATGATGACACTCCAAGATATCCTAATATGGGATATCCTTTTAATCCTTCATATCCACCTTCAGCACCGGATATAGGTGCGGATGAGTTTGCAGGTATCCCTGCTGATTTAACTCCTCCGACGATTTCATATAATCCTTTACTGAATACTGCTTCAACAGGTAACAGAACTTTAACTGCAACAATTACTGATGCTTCCGGTGTTGTAACGGGTACTAATGGTCCAAGATTATATTACAAAAAAAGCACTGATCCTTCATATATTTTTGATAATGCACCAATGATTTCAGGTGATGATTATACTTTCACACTTAATACAGCGTCACTTGGTGGAGTATCTACAGGAACTATTATACAATATTATGTTGCCGCTCAGGATTCTGCAAATAATGGCGGAACTCAACCTGCCGGAGGTTCAGGAATTAATCCTCCGGGAACGACGCCTCCGGGTTCACCTGCAAGTTATACAGTTGTACCTTCTTTATCCGGAACATATACTGTCGGAGCAACAGGAAATTATCCGAGTTTAACTGCGGTAGCAACTTTATTAAGCAATCAAAATGCTGAAGTTGTAGGAAATGTTTTCTTTGAATTACAAAATGATTATGATAGTACTATCGTTGAAACTGTTCCAATCGTATTCCCTGAGTTTGTTAATGCAGGAACATTAAATGGAACTCCTTTTACAGTAACTATCAGACCGGCATTAGGAGTAACAAACAGAGTAACATCAGGTGATCCGGGTGCAAACTTTGCTTTTCCGGTTATAAATTTTGTTGGAGGTAAACATTACATTCTTGATGGAAGACCCGGCGGTATTGGGACATCAAGAGAGTGGACTATCCGTAACATTAGAAATACCGGAACAATTGGTTGCGTTCTAAGATTTGCGGACGATGGTGCTTATAATACTGTAAGATATTGTAATATTGAAAGTCAGGGTAATCTTACAACTACCGGAAATATTTTCTTCCATACTTCAACCGGCACAATCGGAAATTCTTTTAATCTGATAGAAAATAATATGATTAGAGGTCGTACTGATGTACCGGCTGATTCGATTGGAAATGGAATATATTCAAATGGTTCAGCAGCAGCACCGAACACTGAAAACTTTATTCAAGGAAATCATATAGTTAACTTTAGAGGTGCAGGCATTAGTTTAGTTGCTACTAATACAGGTAACGGACCTTTCTGGAATATTTCAAATAATCATATTTATAACGAAACAATTGTTTCAGGATTAACTCAGACAGGTATTAGTTCAGCATCATCAGCATCAACTGATATGACAATTTCCGGAAATTTTATTGGGGGAAGTGCACCTAATGCAACCGGAATGATGACTAATTCAGGTAATGTGTTATTCACGGGAATTTCTATTACCGGTGGTATAGCTGAGATAACCGGAAATACTATCAGTAATATGACCGGAACTAATACGGGTACTACAGCAAGAACCAGAGGAATAACTTATACTGCTCCATTGGATGGTGGAGTTATTGAAAATAATATAATTTCAAATTTAATTTCAAATAGCAGTGTAGTAACCGGAATATCCGCAAGTAATCAGGCGGCAACAGGTATGCATATATTCCCGGGCTCAACTTTTTATTTAATGAGAATTAACGATAATACTATTTCTAATATTTCTTCTGAAAATACAACTGCATTTCCGACTGTCCATATGACTTGTGGTGCATTCTTAACAAATTTTAAAGGTGATTTTTTTAATAATAGAATATACGGTATCAGTAACAAATCCACCGGTACTACAGCAAATCAGCAACCGATTGCAGCAGGAATATATATGAGGTTTGTTGATTCTGCGTTAATTTATAATAATATGATTTCTATTGGTTCCGGTGAAAATACGAATACAATGTTTGCAGGTATGTTAATAGCCGCAGGAACAGCTCTTAATGATTTAAGTTTAATTTATAATACAATAGCAGTTTCAGGTACTTCAGGTGGTGATATTGGTTCTTATGGGTTTATAAGAAGTGACTTAACAGCAGTATCTCCTTTGACTTCGATTGCTTCGGCAAATAATGCAATTGTTAACACAAGATCAGGAGGAGGTTCTTCAAACTATAGTATTGCGTATCATGGTGCCGATGGAGATATTAACATTCTTTCAAACTATAATATGTATCATTCATCTGATCCATTATTGATTGCACAGGTTAATACAACTTCATATAATTTTAATGGCTGGAAAACATTATCAGGTGATGATTTGCAATCTGTTTCTCCAAATACTTTAACTTTATCAAATTTATTTACAAATGTTTCAACTGCTGATTTAAATGTAATTGAAGCAAATATTGAAAGCTGGATTTTAAATGGAAATGCATTGCCCTTGAATGGAATTGATTTTGATTTCAATGGTAATAAAAGAAGTGATTCACTTCAAACAGGTTCTTCTGATATAGGTGCTGATGAATTTATTCCATCCGTAGCTCCTCCAACGATAAATATAACTGTTGCAGGTCTTGGTTCATATCCAATTTCTTTATATGGCAGAACTCTTGGTTCAGTAAATTTAACTAATTTAGGAACATTGGATGCACCAATTTCCGAATTAAATGTTTTATACTATTCAGGAGTAAATCCTCCGGGTTCAATACCTCCTTACAAATATGGTAATGCATATTGGGATATTTCACCAAACCCGGGTGCAAGTGGTTACACTTATAATGTTACTTTAAATTATCAACCAAATACACTTGGAAATATTCGATTTGAAAGTGAAGTGAGAATGATAAAAAGTGATAATGGCGGTACATCTTATACTCCATACTTAAATCCGGGAATGGGAACAGATGAATACACTCTTGATACGTTATTAAAGACTGTTACCGTTTATGGATTAACTTCATTTTCTTTATTCGGAATTACGGGATCAGATGGTCCACTTCCTGTTGAGTTATCATCTTTCACTGCCACAGCAGAAAGAAATAATATAAACTTAAACTGGACAACTGCAACCGAAATTAATAATTCAGGATTTGATATTGAAAGAAAATCTGTAGGTGAAACCGAATGGTCAAAAATTGCAAATATTCAGGGCAATGGAAATTCAAGTGAACCGAAGAATTATTCATATTCTGATAGAAATTTATCAACAGGAAAATATAACTACAGATTAAAACAAATTGATTACAACGGAAACTTTGAATATTATGATTTAAGCTCTGAGGTTACTGTCGGAGTTCCGGATAAATATGACTTATCACAAAATTATCCAAATCCGTTTAACCCTGTTACGAAAATAAATTATGATTTACCTTTTGACAGCAGAGTAATGATGAAAGTATATGACATTACCGGTCGAGAAGTATTTACGCTTGTGAACGAACAAAAACCTGCCGGATATTATACCGTTCAGTTTGACGCGGGACTGTCCGGTTCACTTGCAAGCGGAGTTTATTTTTACAAATTAATCGCAAACGGATTGAACGGGCAGGAATTTGTACTTACAAAAAAAATTATGTTAGTGAAATAAGTTTTAATCAGTCTTAATGTCTAACCCTCACCTGCGAAGTTTATTCGCAGGTGAGGTTTGATAATTCAAATAATCCTCGCTCCATTCTATTAATAACGATTAGATTGTTAAGTAAATTAATTTGTATTTAATTAATAAATCCTTTTTATTTACTTTCAAAATATTGATATGTTTTATTTCTTAATATTTAAATATTTTGTATATATGTTAAGTTAAAACAGCTCAAAATTAGAATCTTCTGCCGAAGAATCATTTAAATAAAATATTGAGGTTAAATTATTAAACAAAAAAGCATTTACAATTGAAGAAACAAAATTCAGGTAGTATTAATTCTTCTATTCGTGATAATAGAGAGCGAGGAATCGTTGGTGAATTTTTAAAAGATAACATATCTCAGAATTCAAATATATCAATTGTTTCTGCATATTTTACAATCTACGCATACTCAAGATTAAAAAATCAACTTAACTCAATTTCAGAATTAAGATTCTTATTTGGTGAACCGAGATTTATCAAAGCACTGGATCCTGAAAAAACAAACAAAAGAGATTTCCAAATTGAAGATAATAATCTTGTAATTCCTTTGGAAAGCAGATTAGTTCAGAAAGCAACTGCGAGAGAATGTTCTGATTGGATTAGAGATAAAGTTGGAATAAAATCTATGGTTAAGCCTAATTTCTTGCATGGTAAAATGTATCACATAAAACAACCCGGGGGAGTAGAAAAAGCAATAACAGGAAGTTCAAATTTTACTGTTAACGGTCTTGGATTTGGAGGTAGCCCTAATATTGAGCTTAATATGATTGTTGATAACGATAGAGATAGACAGGATTTATTGAATTGGTTTGAAGATTTGTGGAATGATGATACCGGATTAGTAGAAGATGTGAAAGATCAAGTATTAAAATACTTAAGTCAACTTTATGTTGATAATCAACCGGAATTTATTTACTTCAAAACTTTGTTTCATATCTTTGAAAAATATATAGACGAACAAAATGAAGGTGGTTTACTTACAGATAAAACTGGTTTTATGGAAAGTGAAATTTGGAATATGTTATATAAATTTCAACAGGACGGAGTAAAAGGTGCAATAAATAAAATTTTAAAGCATAATGGCTGTATAATTGCAGATAGCGTTGGACTTGGTAAAACTTTTGAAGCGTTGGCTGTTATTCGTTACTTTGAATTGTTAAATCAAAGAGTGTTAGTACTCTGTCCTAAAAAACTCGCCGGGAACTGGACTATTTATCAAAGCAGTAAAAATAATAATCTAAATCCATTTAGAAAGGATAAATTTAATTATCATATTTTATATCATACAGATATGGGAAGAATTCAAAGCAAATCTGAAGCTGATGGGCATGATTTTCAAAAATTTAATTGGGGTGCGTATGATTTAATTGTGATTGACGAAAGTCATAACTTCAGAGGAAACCCGATGGAAAAAGAAAACGAAGATGGTACAATTAGAATGAACAGAGCTAAATGGTTAATGGAAAAAGTTATAAAAGAAGGAGTTAATACAAAAGTTTTAATGCTATCCGCTACTCCGGTAAACAATAATCTGAAAGATTTAAGAAATCAAATATATTTTATTACAAAAGGGGAAAATGATGCATTATTCAAAGATACTCAAATTAAAGATATCGGTTTATCTCTAAAAAATGCGCAAAATCAATTTACGCGTTGGGCAGACCGCAAACAAAATCCAAATAGATCAGTTAAACAATTGATTGAAAGACTTGATTCGTCTTTTTTCAAGTTATTGGATGAGTTGACCATTGCCCGAAGCAGAAATCATATCAAAACTTTTTATAAAGCAGAACAAGAAATAGGAAAATTCCCTGAAAGGTTAACTCCGGAGTCCGTTTATCCAAGTTTAGATCTTAAAAATGATAAATTATCTTATGATGAAATAAATAAAAATATATTAAAATATAAGTTATCGGTTTTTAATCCATCAGCGTATGTTATGGATGAACATTTGAAAAAATATGAAGATTTGGCAAAAAGCAGCGGAGCATTATCATTTAAGCAAAGCGATAGAGAGCATTTCCTAATTGGAATGATGAAAGTAAATTTTTTAAAAAGACTGGAAAGTTCTGTTCAGTCATTTGAAATTTCTATGGACAGAACTATAAAAAAAATAGAGAAACTCGAAAATAAAATTAATGAATATAAATTAAAGATTGAAAGAAATAAGAAAGAAAATTCTGAATTGAGTTTGGAAATTCTTCAATCTGAAGAGGATGAAATAGAAGATAGTTCAGAAGATACCGAGCAATGGGAAGTTGGTAAAAAACTTAAATTTAATTTAGCTGATTTAAAACTTGATAACTGGCTCACTGATCTTGCAAAAGATAAAAAAGCATTATTAGATTTATATGAATTAGCAAAAGAAGTTACTCCGGAAAGAGATGCAAAGTTAGATTTACTAAAAAGTTTGATTTTGAAAAAAGTCAACTCACCAATTAATGGTAAAAATAAAAAATTAATTGTTTTCACTGCCTTTGCTGATACAGCCGAGTATTTATATGATAATTTAAAAGATTGGATAAAAACTGAATTTAATATTAATATCGCTCTTGTTGCAGGTTCACAATGCAAAACCACTTTTGGAAAATCTGAGTATTCTAATATACTTACTAATTTCTCCCCGATTTCAAAAAACAGAAAATTAATGAACGGTATGGATGAATCACAGGAGATAGATATTCTGATTGCGACTGATTGCATTAGTGAAGGTCAAAATTTGCAAGATTGTGATTATTTAATAAATTATGATATTCATTGGAATCCGGTAAGAATAATTCAAAGGTTTGGTAGAATAGACAGATTAGGCAGTAAAAATGAAAAAATCCAATTGGTTAATTTTTGGCCCACTCGTGATCTTGATAATTATATTAATCTAAAAGAAAGAGTAGAAGCAAGAATGGCTCTTGTAGATGTTACGGCAACTTCGGAGGATAATATACTTGCTGTTGATAAGATAGAAGAACTTATTGAAGAAGACCTTAAATACAGGAATTTGCAATTGAAAAAACTTCAAAAAGAAGTTTTAGATTTGGAAGATATGAATGAAAGTTTATCACTAACAGATTTTACATTAGATGATTTCAGGGCAGATTTGATGAAATATCTTGCAAATAATAAGAAAAAACTTGAAGAAGCTCCATTTGGTTTATATGCAGTTGTTCCTTCACCATCGGGAGAATTTGCAGATTTTTCAAATCATACTGAAATTGGCGAATCAGAAAAGGAAATTATTCAGCCCGGAGTTATTTTTTGTTTAAAGCAAAAAGGTGATACAGACGGAAATCAAGAAGTAAATCCACTTCAGCCATATTTTTTGGTTTATATTTTTGAGTCAGGTCAGGTTAGATTTAACTATACTAACGCAAAACATATTTTAGAAATTTTTAGATTACTTTGCTCGGGTAAAACTCTCGCATATGAAAAATTATGTGAATTATTCAACGATGAAACTTCTCAAGGTGAAAAAATGGAAAAATATTCAGAATTATTAAAATCCTCAATTTCAGAAATTAAAAAAATATTTGATAAAAGAAGTGGACAAAGGTTAGCGGGTAATGATAGAGGTGCAGTATTAATACCAAATGAAAAAAGAATAAACAACATAAATAATTTTGAATTAGTAACCTGGTTAGTAATTAAATAAATTTTATGAAAAAAGAATTAATAGAAAAATTATTCGAAAAATTTGAAAATGCCCGATATTTCATAGAAAATATTGAATATTGGAAAGCGAGAGAATTGCAGGAAATTTTAGGATATGAAAAATGGGATAATTTTTTGAAAGTTATTCAAAAGGCAAAAAAATCAGCTGATAGCAGTGGGGTGGCTACCAAAGACCATTTTGCCGATATCGGGAAAATGGTTGAGCTTGGAAGCGGTTCGCAAAGAGAAATTAAGGATATCGCACTTTCAAGGTATGCTTGCTATTTAGTTGCTCAAAATGGAGATCCATCAAAAGCAGAAATTTCATTTGCACAAACATATTTTGCAGTTCAGACCCGTAAACAAGAAATAATAGAAAAAAGATTATTAGATATAGCAAGAGTATCAGCCCGAGAAAAACTATCTAAAAGTGAAAAAAAACTTTCGGGAATAATATATGAAAGGGGAGTTGATGATAAAGGATTTGCAATTATTAGAAGCAAGGGAGATCAGGCGTTATTCGGAGGATTCAGCACTAATGAAATGAAATCAAAGTTAAAAATTCCTGCAAACAGACCACTCGCAGATTTTTTACCAACTTTAACAATTAAAGCAAAAGATTTTGCAACAGAACTCACAAGTCACAATACAGTTGAAAAAAATCTAAAAGGTGAAAATCAAATAACCGAAGAGCATATTGACAATAACAGAGCTGTAAGAAAGATGTTAGGGGAGAGAGGTGTTAAACCGGAAAACCTGCCTGCCTCAGAAGATGTTAAAAAACTACAAAGGAAATTAGAAGGCGATGAGAAAAAAATATTAAAGGATGCAAAAACAAAAAACTCAAATAAAAAGAAATGAGTTCAGAAGAAATAAAAATTAAAATAAAAGAATCTTTAAATATATTCGATAAGGAAAATCTTTCTGAGAATGCATTAAGTCTGTTTAATATTTTGGGGTATGATACAAGCCGAAACGCTCCATTATCAAATAAAACTTTTTCAGAATTTAAAGAAAATTTTATTGGAGATAAAAAATTTAATGAAGAAAAAGCAATAATAAAAGATTGGAAATATGTTGATTTGCTTTTTCAGCTTACGATTGATGAAGTTTTAAAAATGACATCTTTATTTGATACCAAGAGAGTAGATAATAAAATTATTGAATCATATTTGTTTTTTACTATTGAATTAAAAAATGAAAACTATACAAGAACAGAACTTTCAAATATTACTCGTGAGGTAAATCGAATTTTCCCGATGCCGGTAATGATTTTGTTTAAATATGGTAATTTATTGACACTTTCGGTTATAAGCAGAAGATTACACAAAAAGGATGAATCAAAAGATGTAATGGAAAAGGTTACTACAATAAAAGATATTTCCATTAATAATCCTCACAGAGCTCATATTGAAATTTTGTTTGATTTGTCGTTTAATGAATTATTGGCAAAATTTGATTTTAAAAACTTCGTTGAACTTCACTCTGCCTGGCAAAAAACGCTTGATACCAAAGAGCTAAACAAAAGATTTTATAAAGAACTTGCCAACTGGTATTTTTGGGCACTTGATAATGTTGAATTTCCGGATGATGTTGAAAAGAAAAAGGAAGTTAGAAATGCAACAAATCTAATTAGACTAATAACAAGAATTATTTTTATTTGGTTTATAAAGGAAAAAGAACTCGTTCCTTCTTCACTTTTTAAAAAAGAATTTGTAAATAAGATTGTAAAAGACTTTAATAGTAACAAAAAATCAAAGAATTACTACAATGCCATTTTACAGAATCTTTTTTTTGGTACTCTAAACCAAAAAATGAATGAACGAAAGTTTGCAAAAGAAGGAAACATCGAAACCAATAAAAATGAAAACGATGTTAAAAACCTTTTTCGTTACGCTAACCTGTTTACAATTCCTGAAAATAAAGTATTGGAATTATTTAAAGATATACCTTTTTTAAATGGTGGTTTGTTTGATTGCCTTGATAAACCCAACGAAGAAGAAAAAATTATTTATATAGATGGTTTTAGTCGCAATCCAAAGAAACAAGCCATTGTTCCTGATTACATTTTCTTTGGCGAAGAAAGAGAAGTTGACCTGAATAATATTTATGGAACAAAAAATAAACGATATATTTCAAGAGGGTTGATAAACCTTTTGGAAAACTACAAGTTTACTGTCGCTGAAAATACTCCTATAGAAGAAGAAATTGCTCTTGACCCTGAATTACTTGGAAAGGTTTTTGAAAATTTATTGGCAAGCTACAACCCCGAAACACAAACGACTGCTCGGAAACAAACTGGTAGTTTTTATACACCTCGTGAAATTGTTGACTATATGGTGGACGAATCTCTAATGGAATTTATTAAGCAGAATGTAAAAAACGAAAGCAAAGAATATGAATCTCAGTTGAGGGAATTATTCACTTATTCCGAAAAGCCAAATCCGTTTAATGAGTTTGAAACTAAGGCATTAATAGAAGCTATTAACAATTGCAAAATTCTTGACCCTGCTTGTGGCTCAGGTGCTTTCCCAATGGGTATTCTTCATAAGTTAGTTCATATTCTTCAAAAATTAGATCCTGAAAATTTATTTTGGAAAGAATTGCAACGCAAAAAAGCAATTAAAGATACAGAAAAAGCATATAAAATTGGTGATAAAGATGAACGGGAGAAACGATTAATTGAAATTAACGATATTTTTGAAAATAATTCCGGTGATTATGGTAGAAAACTCTTTTTAATTGAAAACTGCATATACGGTATTGATATACAACCTATTGCAGTTCAAATATCGAAACTTCGTTTCTTTATTTCTTTAATCATTGACCAGAAGGCAAATAAGGGCAAAGAAAATTTTGGCGTTCGAAGTCTGCCTAACTTAGAAACAAAGTTTGTTGCAGCAAATACCCTGATGGGTTTAAACAAACCACAACAAACCTTTTTACGCAACCCGGATATAGAAGAAAAAGAAAACGAACTTAAAGAACTTCGACACAAATATTTTACAGCCAATACCCCTAAACACAAAATATCATTACAAAAGCAAGACAAGAAACTTCGATTGGAAATTGCAAAATTGCTGAAAAGAGACGGTTGGGATACAAAAGTGGCTAAACAGATTGTTTCCTTTGATCCTTACGACCAAAACTCTTTTGCACCTTGGTTTGACCCTGAATGGATGTTTGGATTAGTAAATGAGAAAGAGCAAATAGGCGTATTTGATATAATCATTGGTAATCCTCCTTATGTTCAATTACAAAAAGAAAATGGAAGATTAGCTAATTTATATAAAAATTCGGGTTTTAAAACTTTTGACAGAATGGGTGACATTTATTCATTATTCTATGAGAAAGGTATAAATTTATTAAAACCCGACGGATGTTTGATTTTTATAACATCAAATAAATGGATGAGAGCGGGTTACGGTGAGTTAACCAGAAAATATTTTGCTGAGAACACTAATCCCATTTTACTCATTGATTTTGGAGGAAGACAAATATTCGAGTCAGCAACTGTTGACACTAACATAATATTATTAACAAAGCAACCAAATAAAGGTTCAGCGATTGCTCATACCGTAAATCAAAAAGATATAGAAAATTTGAGCGTTTTTATTAGACAAAATGGAACTATCTCATCATTTAAAACTTCTGATAATTGGTTAATTTTATCAGACATTGAAAGAAGTATTAAAGAGAAAATTGAAAAATACGGAACGCCTTTAAAAGACTGGGATATTAAAATAAACAGAGGAATTTTAACCGGGTATAATGAAGCATTTATTATTGATGGAAAAAAGAGAGATGAGCTTATCAAAGAAGATCCAAAATCTGCCGAAATTATACGACCGATTTTAAGAGGCAAAGATATAAAACGGTATTCTTATGAATTTGCGGATTTGTGGTTGAT
>DKKL01000005.1 GCA_002455255.1 Candidatus Tepidiaquacellales bacterium UBA6667
CTTAGGATATATGTAAGAGATTCTTCACTTCGTTCAGAATGACAAAAGGGTTGATTCTTTCCCGATACATCGGGACAGGCAGCATCTCTCAAAATGGCTTGTGTTATTCAATCCTGTTAAATTTAGAGGAAAAAAACTAATTCGCTATAACAACAAAGGGAGATGTCATACATCCCCCTTTGAGCAAAAAATTTGAAAAACAGAAAAAAAATTATGCGATTAGTTTTGTTAGGTCAACTATTCTGCAAGAGTAACCCCATTCGTTATCATACCAACCAACAACTTTTACAAGTTTACTATTTGCCATTGTTGATAGAGAATCAAAAATACATGAATGAGAATTACCTATAATATCAGTTGATACAAGAGGATCTGTTGAATATTCAAGAATACCTTTCATAGCACCATCAGAAGCGGATTTCATTGCTTTATTAATTTCTTCTTTTGTAGTTTCTTTTTTAAGTTCGCAAACGAAATCAGTTAATGAACCATCAGGAGTCGGTACTCTTAATGCGAAACCGTCAAGTTTACCTTTCAAATGTGGTAGAACTTCAGATACTGCTTTTGCTGCACCGGTTGTAGTCGGGATAATATTAACAGCGGCAGCTCTTGCTCTTCTTAAATCTTTATGCGGAAGGTCAAGAATATTTTGGTCGTTTGTATATGAGTGAACAGTAGTCATAAATCCTTTTTCAATTCCAAATGTATCATCAAGAACCTTTACCATAGGTGCCAAACAATTTGTAGTGCAAGAAGCATTTGATAAAATTTTCGGATTAGTTTTTAGAATTTCATCATTTACACCGAGAACGACAACAGCGTCAAGAGTATCTTTAGCAGGTGCGGTAAGAATTACTTTTTTAGCACCGACATCAAGATGGAGTTTAAGTTTTTCCATTGAAGTAAAAACACCGGTAGATTCTATAACTACATCAACATTCAAATCTTTCCAAGGAAGTTTGGAAGGATCTTTTTCTGCAAGAATTTTTATTTCATCACCGTTAACTGTGAGCGAATCAGTACCAACAATAACTTCTCCGTTAAATTTACCATGAACAGAATCATACTTTGTAAGCTGACCAAGAGTTTTAGCATCAGTTAAATCATTAATTGCAACGATATCAAAACCACCGAGTTCCATCATTCTTCTGAAGACAAGTCTTCCGATACGACCAAAACCATTAATGCCAATACGGATTGACATTTTAACCTCCGAAATTTAAAATTTTAATAAAAAATTGAGAATATCTTTGAAAATAGCTATAATTGTAAAGATTTTCAATTTAGATATTAGTATAGAAAATTCGTTGGAGGAAAACTCATCGCTAAACTAATACTTTAAAGAAAATAGCCACTCCACCCCGTAGGGACAAGCGAATTAACACGAATTTAACTAATTAAACTAACTACACTAAAATCATTTATAAAATTATATTGTTATTGTGAGAAAAAAGAAAAAATTTAAATATTATTTCAATAAAGAATTGAACCAGGTTAATTGATCATTAACTGAAAATACAAAAGTACCTCTGTGGTCTGCTTTTGGACCAGCAGAAACGGAAGTTACTTTACCACCTTCATATAAATTTTGAAAACCTTCAGGCAATCTTGCTATGAACTCCGGGATAACTTCGTCAATTTCACCATAGTAAGTATTGATTGGAGTTTTAGTTCTCCATCTGAAAACTTCGGCATTCAATAAAGTTTTTCCATAGCCGTGCTGTTCATCAGAAATTAACTTAGCAAATTCAGGATTTATGTAATCAGGAATTTTTTCAGGAACAACTTTATCAAACTCTTCCCAAGTTGTTTTATTTGTAAATAAATCATTTGATATCTGCCAGTATTCAGGTTTAATAATCATTTTGGAAAGACCGGGTAAGTTATAATAAATTTCAAATGAATTAGCTTTTAGTGCAAGTAATCCCGGAAGATAGATTGCGTCTATTGGCTTTGGAGCAAAAACCCATCTGTTAACAATTGAAAATAAATCAGTAGGCATACTTGCAACAGCGACAGCGGTAACATCAACTCCAAGTGATTCAAACTTATTTAATAATGCAAGAGTATTAAAACTTCCCTGTGACCAACCGCTAAGGAAAAATTGAGTTGGAGTTATTCCAAGATTTTTTAAAACTTCAAGCGATGCGACATACATATCATAGCAAACTTGTTTAGCACTTTCTTTAACGAGATAAGCTTCCGGTTCTTTATTAATTCCCTTTCCGAAATAATCCGCAGCAATAAGGATGTAACCCTGTCCTGCGAGTCCGGCCAATTCAAGCCGGGTTTCATAACTTGATTCCGGATTAGTCGGAACTTCATAATTAGTAAAAACAGTTCCGTGCTGATAGGAAATCATCGGCATAGAAGTTTTTCCCGTTTCCGGAATTGCAATTAACCCCGAACATTCAACAGGTTTATTATTCAATTCAGGGATAACTGATTTATAAATTACTTTGTATAATTTTAAAGGATATTTTGCCTGAGTGAAAGATTGTTTAAATTCACAAAATGTACCGAGTTCTTCATTCATAATTTTGTTAAGACGTTCAATATCATATGTATCGAAATATTGATATTTTACATCGGTAGAAATAGAGATAAACTCACCGGGAGTTTGCGAAAATGAATCAATTGAGTTTAATGTCATAGTTAGAATTAAAATTAAGAAGAGATTTTTCATAAGGGAAATTAGGTTAAATTAACATTAGAAATAAATTTAATTAATAAACGAAATTAATTCTATGTAAAATGAGAGTTTTTCTAATAAATTTTGTCAAATCCATTCCGATTAGTAAAAAAAATCACTAAAATTCTACAAATATTTAAATACTTTTACAAAATATAATTATTTTGTAGCAGTATTAAATTAAATTTGTAATTACAGGATTTAAAATATAAGGTATTTCAAATTCATTGAATTTCGGATAATCTTTGAGTATTTTTCGTCAAATTTTATCAATTTTTTATAAATTTTAAACAAAATATATCAAAATTCAATAAATGGCAAATACATCAGATCTAAAGAACGGTACGGTTATCAAATTTAACGGAGATTTACATTCAGTAATGAGCGTTGAGCACAGAACACCGGGTAATTTAAGAGCATTTTATCAGGTTAAAATGAGAAATCTTAAGAATGGAAAAACAATTGAACACAGATTTAGGTCAGGAGAAGAGGTTCAGTTAGAAAGATTAGAGCAAAAAACATATCAATTTTTATATAAAGACGGAAATAATTTTAATTTTATGGAAAATGAGACCTATGACCAGATACATTTAATTGAAGAATTAGTAGGTAAACAAGGAGAATTTATGAAAGAAGGTCAGGAAGTTCAGATTATTTTTCATAATGAATCCCCCATTTCACTTGAAATTCCACCTCATGTAACATTAAAAGTAATTTCCGCACCACCCGGAGTAAAAGGTAATACTGCTACGAATGCAACAAAACAAATCACAGTGGAAACAGGAGCGATAGTAAATGCACCAATGTTTATAGACGAAGGTGAATTTATAAAAGTTGATACTCGAAGCGGTGATTACATAGAAAGAGTAAAAGTTTAAAAAATAAAAAAATCAATTTTAAATAATATAAGATGGATACAAACGAAATAAAAAAATTATTAAAAATATTTGACACAAGCACTGCGACAGAGCTTGTCATAGATGAAAGCGGAAATGGAGGAGCGAGAATAAAAATCTCTAAGAATGTAAATATTATTTCAGGAGGAGGAACATTACCGGCAACAGCAGGAATCCCTTCCCAACTATCACAAATGATGCCGGCAGTTCAAACAACATCAGATGCAGAAGAAACAAAAACCAATACATCACAAGATGTTCCTTTAAAAAACGAAAATCTTTATGAAGTAAAATCGCCAATGGTAGGAACGTTTTACAGGTCACCTGCTCCTGATGCTGATGCTTATGTAAAAGTTGGAGATTCTATTTCACAAGGAACAGTTCTTTGTATAATTGAAGCTATGAAACTGATGAATGAGATAGAATCAGACGTATCAGGAAAAATTGTAAAAATACTTGTGGAAAATGCTACAGCAGTGGAATACGGACAGCCGTTATTTTTAATTGAACAAAATTAATGATAAAAAAAATATTAATAGCAAACCGAGGTGAGATTGCTCTTAGGATAATCAGAACCTGCAAAGAAATGGGCATTCAAACTGTTGCAGTATATTCAGATGTTGATAAAGATTCATTACATGTAAGATTTGCAGATGAAGCCGTATGCATAGGTCCTGCAATTTCAAAGGAAAGTTATCTTAATATTCCGAGAATAATATCAGCGGCAGAAATAACAAATGCAGATGCTATACATCCGGGATACGGATTTTTAGCAGAGAATGCAGAGTTTGCAGAGATATGTATAGATTCCGGATTAACATTTATAGGACCAACTCCTCAGATGATTACATCTATGGGAGATAAAGCATTTGCAAAAGAGACAATGCGAAAAGCCGGAGTACCCGTTGTACCCGGGAGTGACGGATTGATAGATACGATAGAAGATGCCAGACGACTTGTAAAAGAAATTGGTACGCCTGTAATGATAAAAGCGACAGCAGGCGGAGGCGGTAAGGGGATGAGAATTGTGAGAGATATAAATGACCTTGAGAAAAATTTTATGATGGCAAAAAATGAGGCAGAGATGTCTTTTGGAAACGGAAGTCTTTATATAGAAAAATTTATTGAAAACCCGCGACACATAGAAATCCAACTTTTGGGAGATAGTCATGGAAATGTAATTCATCTTGGAGAACGAGACTGTTCGATTCAAAGACGACACCAAAAACTTATAGAAGAATCACCATCACCATTCATAACAGAAGAAGTGAGGAAAGCAATGGGTGAGGCATCAGTGAAAGGGGCTAAATCAGTTAATTATTTAGGTGCGGGAACTATAGAATTTTTGGCAGACAAGGATATGAATTTTTATTTTATGGAGATGAATACACGAATACAGGTGGAGCATCCGGTTACGGAAGAAGTTACAGGTTTTGACTTAATCAGAGAACAAATAAATATTGCAAACGGTGAGAAACTTTCTAAGAAAAAGATAAAATTTGACGGACATTCAATTGAATGCAGAATAAATGCGGAAGATCCGGAACATAATTTCAGACCATCACCAGGAGTGATTACAGGTATGAACCTTCCGGGAGGAAAAGGCGTAAGAGTAGATACTCATTGCTACAGTGGATACAGAATTCCTTCAAATTATGATTCGATGATTGCTAAACTGATTGTGCATGATCAAAACAGAGAAGAAGCGATAAAAAAAATGCTGAGAGCATTAGATGAATTTGTAATTGAAGGTGTAAAAACAACAATACCTATTCATCAGAAGATTTTAAGGAATGAAGATTTCAGAAAAAATAATTTTGATACGAGTTTTGTTGAAAAACTAATTTAACAATAGACCATTAATGAAAAAGATTTTAATTGTAATGTTTTTTTTGATATCAATAACTCAGACCGGCTATGCCAATTCGAGCAAAGTTGTTCTTGATTCAGTTAAATCAGGAAATAAAAATACATTGCAGATTGATACCAATACCAATTTATTACCGGTGGTACCTTTGGATACGATAAAACAAGATTCGACACCTGCTGTGGATTCTTTATTAATACCGAGTATAAACCCCAATGAACTTACTAATACAAAATTATTTGTTTATATATTACTTTCAGTATTAGGAGCGGGATTATTCTATTTTATTTTCGTGGTAACTCTTTTCAGAACATTTCACAAGAAAAGATCTACAAGACAATCACTATTGCTAAGCTGGAGTTTATTTTTTGCGATAACAGTAGTCTGGTTATTTATTATATGGGGAGTAGTAGCGGGCTTTCAAACCTCCGCTGCATTTTTAGTAACAATGATTTTTTTATTTATAGTAAGTTTAATAATGTTAATAATAGCAATTAAAAGTAACTAAACAGAAATGAAAAAAAATTATGCATTAATTCTTGGAGCATCAAGCGGATTTGGAAAAGCAGTTTCATTGGCACTAGCAAAAGACGGAGTTAATATAATAGGTGTACATCTTGACAGATCATCAACTATGCCTGACGTAGAGAAACTGATCGAGGATATACAGGCATGCGGAGTGGAAGCGAGATTTTACAATGTGAATGCTGCCGATGCGGGAAAAAGAAAAATGATTATAGAAGAAACAATTGAACATTTCAAAAATTCACCGGATTCTGAAATTAAAGTTATGATGCACTCACTTGCATTTGGGACACTGAAACCGTTTATCGCAGATGATCCATTGCAAGAGATTAATCAGAAAAATATGGAAATGACACTGGATGTAATGGCAAACAGTTTCATTTACTGGACACAAGATATTGTAAGGAACAAACTAATGAAAACCGGAGGTAAAATATATTGTATGACATCTTCCGGAGCAAGGAAGCAGATAGAATCTTACGGGGCAATTTCAGCAGCAAAGGCATGCCTTGAGTCTTATTCAAGACAGCTTTCTATGGAACTTGCAACTAAAGGGATTGCTGTTAATGCATTGATGGCAGGGGTTACATATACACCGGCATTGCGAAAGATACCCGGAACTGAAAAAATAATTGATAATGCTCTGCAAAGGAATCATCATGGCAGACTTACACAGACAAGTGATGTAGCAGATTTTATTTTAGATAATTATAAAAATAACAGCAGTTGGTTTACAGGGAATGTGGTGAATCTTGATGGTGGTGAAAGCGTAGTAGAGCTTTAAAAAAAGAAACCTAATATATGGAAATCGAAAAAAATATAAGACTTACAGATGCAGAAAAAGGCGACGGAGAGCTAAAGACTAATGAATTTATGCCGACGATTATTCTTGGGCTTGGCGGTACAGGTAAGGAAGTATTACTTAGAATCAGGAGACAATTTGTAGAAAGATATGGCTCACTTAACGATTTCCCGATTATTTCTTTTTTATATATAGATACCGATAATGCACCATCGGAAGAAGGTGGAATAGCAAGAGAAAGAGACTTATTAATAAATGATATAGAGTTTCAACCATCAGAAAAAATATTTAACCCCGTAAATCCATCAGAATATATACACAGAATAAATGATGTTCCGCATATCAAACAATGGTTGAACACAACAGGAGAGATTGGTAAGCTCGGCACAATGAATACCGGAGCAGGACAGATTAGACCGGCTGCGAGATTAGCATTTTTCCATAACTACGATGAGATTGTTCATAAGTTATCATCGGCAAAGTCAAAAATTACTGATTCAAAATCAATTAATGCAATAAAAGACAAGCACAGGATTAAAAATGTAAATACTGATAAGATAAATATATACGTGATAACATCCGTGAGCGGAGGAACCGGCTCAGGTATGTTTCTTGATATGGGATTTTTAATCAGAAATTTATTTAAGAACAATGCCGTATCATCATGTTTTTTATTTTTACCAAAAATTTATCAGTCATACGGGAAAGAACGCGTTTATGCTAACGGTTATGCAGCATTAAAAGAACTTGAATATTATAATCTTAAAAATCTATTTGATGTTTCGTGGAAGAAAAATTATCCGCTGACATTTCAACCGGGAGTATATGATGATGTATATTTAGTTGACGGAGAAAACTATAAAAATCTTTCACTTTCGGACATAAGCAATAAGGATATTTATAAGATGCTCGCTGACAGTATATTCACAGATTTTTCTGATTCTGATTTTGCAAATTACAAACGCGGAGTAAGAGTTAATCTGGTGCAATATAAGCAAAGACTATGGCCTGATGAGTCAACTGTTTCAGAGAATACTTTTTCGAGAAAATATTCCACACTTGGACAATCATCCATTTCAATTCCCGTTGACAGAATAATACTTGCCTGTGCCAATAAGTTGTGCGAAGATATAATAAATTATTATCTTACTCATGCGGAAGGTTCGCAAAGTGAAGTTGATAATTATATGATAAATGAATTTCTGCACAAGATTGGAATTGCGGAAACAAACACTAAACATCAGTTACTCGATGGATTATACCGGGTAGGTGAGAAAACAGATTTACAGGCACAAATTAAAACTTTTCTTTCCAATTTACAAAACGAATTAGTTTCAGGTAAAAGAGGTGATAACTGGAGTGCGTTTATTCATAATGAAAAAAATAAATTTGATACTAACTTCAGAGATGATAATGATTTATCAAGACAAGGGATGTATTATTCACAGATATTTACAAACAGAACAAAAATTATTAATGATGTAATTGGCGATAGAGACAGAAACCGTCCCGGTTTGATAGAGAAGATGATAAACCAACTGATAAATGATTCAACAAGAGGAGTTTTTTATGCGATAAATTCACTTAGAAGATTACAGTTTATTTTAACGAATGAAAATTTTCAGTATCTCAGCAGATTTGATAAGGAGATAAAAGATCTTCAAGGATTGGTAACCAGACTTGACGGAGAGATTAAAAGAAAATTACAGGATTTAAAAGAAGATGAATCGAGAAGTAAATTAAATGTATTAAAGAAAACTGCGATGGCAGGTTCTTTGGAAAAATTGATAACTAAGCTTGATGAATATTATAACGCATTGATAAAATTGAGATCGAGATATTATGCAAAGGAAATAGTTCAGAGAATTCTTGATTTAATAGAAAAAGGAGAAAAAACCGATGATGGGAATATATTATATACAGGATTAATTTCAGATATAGATAAATTAACCGGGAACTTAAGCGTATTAAAAGAAAACTTCAAGAAAAAATATTTATACTTTATACAGAAAACTGAAAACAGTTTTAACTATTTTGTATATGAACCTGATGATGTCAAAAATGAATATTACGTAAGGTATGTAGGAAGCGGGCAAGCGGCTATTGATACGATAAAAGAATTATCAAATAAATTATTAAAAGAACTTGGTGCGAGAGATGTAACGGATATTGTTAATATCCTGAAAGACAGCGATGCTAAAGCAATTGAGGCAAGCATGATATCATACTGTAAAAAACAATTTGAAAAAATAAGAGAAGATTATAACATTACAGATATTTTATTTGAGAAAGATGCATTGAGAAGTGAATCAAAAATAAGAGGAATGATGAATCAGGCATTCCCTTGGTTGAGGGTAAAAGAAACTCCGGGAAGTTTTATACAGGATCAATCTGCAAAAAAATATTACATAGGTATCAAAACCAATACACCTTCATTTAAGAAGTTTCAATCTTTGATATCTTCCATTGCGGGATCGAATATTGAGTTTAAAGATTCTGCTGATAATTCTACAATAACATTTTACAGTGAATGGGCAGGTTTTCCGCTTTTCTATTCATATACAGTAGCTGAAGAAATGAAACAATATTACAAACAGCTATCAAACAATATGAATATTGATTTACATATTGATAAAAATTATTATATATATAATGATATCATTCCACTAACAGCAGAAGAACGTAAAAAACTGGATGAATCATACAGAGCATATATAATGGGATTAATTTTCGGTGTATTTGAAGTAGTTACTGATTTTGATAAAGAAACCGGTAAACCGAGATCAATCTATAAATATACACGACAAGAAGGTATCACAGTTAAAAGAACTGAACAGCTTGGGATAGAGTCACGGTTAATTAACAGGTTGTTTGAAGAGAACGGACCGGATTCACTGAGATATAAAATTTTAAAACAGGCAGAAAATATTCAGAATAAATTATTAAAAAATAATTCACTTGCAGAAATGCTTGTAATTTTTGAGTATTATTATGAGAAAGTATATCCATTGCAGGAAATAGAAATTTCCGGAGAAGCAAAAAGGAAAATAGAAACTTATGAATATAACATTACAAAAGCATTGGCAAAAGAAACAGAGAACAAAGTAACAGGCGGAGAGCGTAATGAGTTTGTAAACAGAGTGTTATATTTGAAAGAGCATATTGATGAATTCAGTGAATTATGCGGGGACGGAATGAAGCGAGTTTTAAAAGTTAATAATATATTAAGTCATACAGAGGAATCAGTAAAATCATCCGGAATAGAAATTATAAAATCAGAAACCGGAAATGGAATTAGCATTAATAAACTGAAAGAATTAAAAACTGCACTTGACGAAGGGCTTATTTCAAAAGAAGAATTTGAACAAGCAAAAAATAAATTTTTAGGAATATAAAATATGCCAACATACGATTACAAATGTTCTAATTGTGGAAATCAAACAGAAGTTTTCCAGTCTATCAAAGATAATCCAATAACAAAATGTGAGGTTTGCGGGCAAGATACGTTAAAACGGATGATAGGAGGAGGAGCAGGGCTTATATTTAAAGGAAGTGGATTTTATTTGACAGATTATAAAAATGCAGGAGCAAATTCAGATAAAAAAACTTCAAAACCATCTACACAGAAAGAAACGGCAACAGAAAAACCTGCCGAAAAAATCACAACAAAATCAGAATCAAAAACTTCTGAACCAACCAAAAGCAAAGATACTGACAAAAAATAGCACATCCGTGCGGAATGTATAAAAACAGACCACGAATTTTAACAAATAAATCTAATTACATAAATTACTCGAAATTGTTTATACAATTTTAGGTAAGTTACTCAGACTTTTCTTTAGAAAGGTATCTTTCCATTGAGAAAGATTCCCCAAGATAATATTTCCTGACCATTTCATCACTTGCGAGATCAAATGAACTGCCGGAACGGAATATTTTTCCGTCAATCAGAATATATGCTCTGTCAACAATTGAAAGTGTTTCATGAACATTATGATCAGTAATTAAAACGCCGATGCCTTTATTTTTTAATTTAGTAATAATTTTCATAATGTCTTCAGCGGCAATAGGGTCAATACCTGCGAATGGTTCATCAAGTAAAATAAATTTAGGATCGGATGCGAGTGCTCTGGCAATTTCGGTTCTTCGTCTTTCACCGCCTGAAAGCACCATACCTTTTGAATCACGAATATGATTTAAATTAAACTCATTGAGAAGATAATTTGTTTTTTCTTCAATTTCAGATTTTGAATATCTCATAAACTGAAGAATAGATTTTATATTATCCGAAACTGAAAGTTTTCTGAAAACCGAAGGTTCTTGCGGAAGATAACCGATGCCAAGCCGAGACCTCTGATACATTGGCATTTTAGAAATATCTTCCATATTAAGTTCGATAATACCTTCGTCAGGTTTAATTAAACCACATATCATATAGAAGGTAGTAGTTTTTCCTGCACCGTTTGGACCGAGCAATCCGACGACTTCATTATTTTTCAAGTGAAGCGAAACATCATTAACAACCGCACGTTTTTTATAAGATTTAAATAAACCTTTTGCTTTTAATTCAGCCATAAAATTTTTTATCTGACAAGATTAACCATATCTTCAACTGCTTTTTGCAATCCGGTGAAAACAGAACGAGAAATTATTGAATGACCTATGCTTACTTCCTGAATTTCAGTGATATTTTTTATCGGAAGAATATTATTGTAATTTAAACCATGCCCGGCAGTAACTGTTAATCCAAGCTCAGCACCTAATCTTGCGACTGTGCCAATCTTTGCAAGTTCATTAATAGAATCTTTTTCATTTATGGCATTTGCATAGTTTCCGGTATGAATCTCAATAATATCAGCATTTAGTTCAACAGCATTATCAACATTTTCAGGTTCCGGATTAATGAATAAACTTACCAATATATCTTTTGAATGAAGTTGTTGAATGACATCATTAAGCAATAATTTATGAGTAATAATATTTAATCCCCCTTCGGTAGTTCTTTCCTGTCGTTTTTCAGGAACAAGAGTTACCATATCCGGAAGAACATCACAAGCAAAACCAATCATTTCAGCAGTGGCAGCAATTTCGAGATTAAGTTTTGATTTAATAACTTCTCTTAATAGTCTGACGTCTCTATCGTTAATATGTCGTCTGTCTTCTCTAAGGTGACAAACAATGCCGTCAGCACCGGCAATTTCACAAATACCCGCAGCGATAACCGGGTCAGGTTCAAACTCACCCCGTGCTTCACGTAGAGTAGCAATATGGTCAATATTTATTAATAATTTCATAAGTAGTTTAATTGTTTTAAAATTGAAATTGAATCAATTGTGAACATAATGACAAAATGTAAAAGCCAACAATAAATAAAAGAATTTGCTCTTAATGCCTGAATTCCAAGAATTAAACCTGCAAAGATAGATGCGAACAATTCTAAATCAGGTTTTCCTTTATGTAAAATAAAAAAAGGTATCATTTGGATTAAGACAGAATAATATCCAAGTTTAGGTTTCAGACCAAACAACATATACCCCCTCCAAAGAAATTCCCAACCAAGCATATAAACAAGAATACTTAATTCAAACAAAATAAAATTTTTCCAACTATGAGCTACCTGCTCCCCGCCCTGTGGGTATGTTCTTAAAAACTCAGGTGAATTAGAAACTATAAATAGAACAGGCAACATAACAAGAAAANNCAAGAAAAAAAATCAGTGAAGTTATTAACCCAAACTTTACATCGCCGAGTTTAAATCCGAAATCTGAAAGTTTTTGTTTGAAAACGAATTTTATAGAAAGAACGGGAATGAGAAACATAATTAATCCGTCAGTAAAAAACCAATACAGACGTGAATCTAATTTATCATTTCCAAAATTATTGTAATAAAATCCCGGACCTGCAAATGCGATTGATAAAAAAATTATTACCGAAACAGAAATAAAAACATAAACAGTTTTAAAATCCAGAGATTTTATTGCAGAGATTAAATCGTTATTTTCTTTTTTAGGATTAATGATATCACTTCCTTTTTATGATATACTGAAATCTTTCAGGTGTCTGGTTTATGACATTAAATTTTGGAGGTAAAACTATAATTGGAGTTACATATCCCAAAGTATCATTTTCAATATCCTTGAAGTCAATTTCAGCTCTGATATCAATGGGATTAAGTTTTGATAATTGCTGAACACCGCTTCTTATAGATATATTCATTTTCGGTGGAACAAGCAGGACTTCCCTATCCTGAGGCACGTTTATAATCTCAACATCAACATCATTAAATTCTTTATCAGCGGCAAGCTCAACTGTATAATTTATGGTTACAAAAGAAGGATCAATTTTTAAATTATTACCTAATGAATCTAACAGTTTAACCGTGACAGATAAATTTTCACTTACTTTTTCAAATTTTTTATATTCTGTTGAGACTGATTTGATTTTTGATATTACAGAAGTAGGACCTGAAATCACCACTGAGTCAGGAGTGATTTCAGGATTACCAACTATTTGATAAAATGATTTCAAATCAATTTCTACATTATTTATAACAGGGACAGTTTTTGCTAAGGAGTTATCAAAATTAATATTTATGGAGTCAGGTGAAACACTTGTAATTGAAATGTTTTGAGGCAGTTTTAATCTGTCGCTTATACCTTGCATAGTATATATGCGAGTATCTTTTCTAAGGTTTAATAAATTTAAGTCGTAGCTTAAATCACTGTTAAACATAACTCCGAGTAAATCCCACCCTTTACCTCTGACAGAAACCACTAAACTATCAGGCAGGTTTCCTGAAGTTAACTGATTTTTCCCGGATGTAACTTTTACAGGAATTTGTATATCAATATTATATACAAAATTTAAACTCGTATATAACCAAATGAAAACAGCAAATACGATAGAAAGAGCTGATATGTAAATTTTCTTATTCAGAATTTATATTTTTATTGGTAAAGTTTATTTTCCCAATCATCATTTCTGAGTTCAGTTCTGATTGTGGAATGAACAAGTTCATAAATTCCTGATCCACTTTGAGTAATTTCCATAAAAGCACAAATTGCACCCCCTTCAAGTTTTTCGTATTTCCAAATCTCATAACTTTTTTTATCGTTTGAATAAGGAAAACTTTCTATTTCCTCCGGTTTACCGTATGTAACATAAATTCTTCCTCTGTCAGTTTTCCAACCTTCCTTAAATGGTTCTTTAAACAATTGATTTGCTTCAAGAATTTTTTTCAAATATTCCTGTTTAAATTCATTTTGTAAAGTATTTTGATTTGGATCTCTTCTTTTCCAAAATTCAAACATAAATTTTCTTTTTTCGTTTAAACCCGGCAAAGATTCAAACGCTTTCTTTTCATTATCTGTTCTTAAAAAAAATGTCAAATCAAAATCTAAATTTACAAGTTCTTCTCTCATTGCCGCATATTCCGATACTAAAAATTCTTTATCAGGACTATCAGTAACTGGAGCATCTATTTTGGGGTTATAAACCCAAAATTTTTTGGAACGAGTAACGGAAATATTTTTTACAGAATCAGCAATTGTCAAAGTTAATAAATATGATTTAGACGCTAAATTATCTATATTAATTTTCCCATATTCTACTCGAGAATCACCACTAACCTTAATTTCTTTCACATTTGTGTAAACAGTGTTATTGTTTTCATCAGTAATTGTTTCAGTTAATTTAAGATTTGGTGAATTAACCGATTTTAAACCGTAAGATTCAGCGTAGTAATATAAGTTATTTAAATTATTACCATATAACGCACCTGCATTAGGAATTACTTCAAGCGTATTTTTATGAAAAATACTGTTTTTGTCCTGACTTTTTGATATTGCGGTTGATAGTTCAATATCACTCAGATTGAGCGAAGAACCAAAATTTTTAACATCAATTTCCATTGAAACACTATCAAAGTTTACAGTATTATTCATATCATTAACAACAATAGAAAGTGTGTAATTTCCGGGATTCAGGATCAAATTAATCTGTCCGACTAAGTTCAGGTTTAAATTTGCCTGATTAGTATCAGATATTGAAGATGGTAGAGAATAAACTTCATTATATTTTATTTCATTAGTTGTATTCTCCTTTATATAAATATTGAGTGAAGCAACTGCTTCAAAGTTATTATTTTGGGAATTCATTTTATACGACAAAGTTTTCTGCAAGACAGAATAATAAATTTCCAAAATACTTTTATTCTCGGCACCTTTGAAAACAGCATAATCAAACTGAGCCTGAATTTTATAATCATTTGCAAACAAAGGGGATACATAAATTACTAATAGGGAAAGAATGAAATAAAATTTTTTTCTCATAATGTTTAAGTTAAAAAAAAAGGTAACCTTTGAATGAACAGGTTACCTTCAATTTAATAAATTTTAAATATTATTAAAATCCTACATTTAGCGTAAAGAACTGATTAGTTCCTTCAGAGAATCTGTCTTTACTCATAACTCTGTAGGCATAGTCAAAGCCAAGCATAACACCACTGAAAGGATATTTAACACCTGCACCAAAAGATGGTCCGAATAATGACTCTCCGTTATCTTTTGCCTGTGGTCTGTAGTTAAATGCTCCTCTTAAGTAGAAGTTATTATTGTAATTATATTCTAATCCGAATTTGTATTCATCGCTTGAAAATCCTGAATTCTGGAATGCAGTTGATATATTCAATGTGTTTTGTGTATTCATTGTATATGTGTATGATGCTCCGATTTCAAGATTTGTCGGTAAATCAAATGGTTCTAATATAATTTTTCTCGTTACTGTTTGTCCGTTTTCTACATAGGTTCTTTCAAGACCCGGTCCGTCAAATGTCATTGCTGAACCTAAGTTCTTTATTGCTATTCCGAAGGCAAGTCCTGATGTTCCACCGATATACTGGATACCAAAGTCAAATGCCATTCCATTGGCTGTAACATTGGCTACGTTTTCTGATATCAGTTTTATGTTTGTTCCGAATCTAATCTTATCTGTCATTTGACGTGCAAAACTTAATGACGCTATAAGATAGGTTGGCTGGAATACTGTTCCTGTTCCTTCAGGCTGTAGCTCTGTGGTCTCAAGAATTTCTCCTATGTTTAATGAACGGATTGAAGCTCCGACTACTCCAAGTCCTATATCTGATGCTCCTGCAAAGTATTGCATATTCATATCTGCGAAGTAACTCATATGTGAAAACATTACTTCGGCTGTTGATGAATTTAATCTTGCCAGTCCGGCAGGATTCCAATACATTGCATCTATACCTGTGACGTAAGATAAGTTCGAACCACCAAGTGAGGTGCCTACCGAACCAACAGGTATTAATAACTCAGGAGCGGCTGATGTACCAAACTTTCCTCGGTCACCGGCTGTTACAACACTTGCCATAAGACAAAATACTGTAACGATTGCTACTAATGTTTTATTGTATTTTATTTTCATTTTTTAAAATCTCCTGTTTTGTTTTACAGGTCTGACCTTGCTGAGAACTTCAGATGTTTTCCATCCAAAGTTCTCTCTCAAGTCAAACTCTGAAAATTAGTTCGTAAAGTTTATTCGTTCTTGTGCGGTAAACACTACTATCTTTATCACTTTTTGTCCTACGCCCGGTGCATCTACTAATGCTACATAAATACCGCTTGCTACAGGCACTGCTTCTAAATTCTGCAGGTTCCACCTTGCCGTTGAGTTTATTGCAGGATTTAAATTCTGTGATTTATCTATCGTTGCCATCAAATCGCCATTTAACGAATATATACTTATCTTACAACTTGCTGGTAAGTTCCTGAACTCTACAAATCTATTGGCTATGCCTGATTGTAAAGTGCTGTAACCATAATATGGGTTTGGAACTACTCTGATTTTTTCCATCTCGTTCTTGTCTTTGGCTACCTGTGTATTACCAAATACAGGTGCCTTTGTCTCAAACTCATAGAATAATGGAATATTTCCCTGTACAAAAGGTCGGGTTACTGTGTATGGATAGAATATTAACTCGTCATTATTTACTGCTGCTGAAGTTGGAGTTATTAATCTTGGTGCCCATACATACATTATATCCAATTGTTGTTGTCTTAGGTTCAATGCTCCTGTTGTATAGTTCGGTATTACTGTCTCTGAATAATCTGAGTTGAAGAAATATACAAACAAGAATCCGCCTGTGGAATCTGCTGACATATTGAATGCTGATGATGAATCAACTGTTCTTGTCTTTACAAATCCTACATTGATTCTTCGTGGTGTTGCACTGGAATCTGTCGGGTCTATCTCTTCGGCGATAAACGGTACTCTGTCATAACCTCTGAATAAATATCTTGATCCGGAGGATAGTGGAGTAGCTGCTGTATCAACATATCTGTACGCTAACTGTCCGTCATTCAGATTTGTTTTCCATGTTAATCTGATTGTTCTGTATCTCTCAGGTGTCAGATTTGACGGAACGTTGTTCCAGGTTCCTCTGATTACTGATGAGATTGCCATAGATTGTGATTGCCATGGTCCGCCGTTTGGTACTATTTTACTTCCGGTTACGAACTGATTACCAGAAGGTCTGTATTCCCAACCTGGACTTCTGGTTTGGATACTGTCAGGAGTTCGGGTAGCGGATGGATCTTTTACTATACCTACATTTCCTGCATAAGTACCGCCACCTGCGGAAGTAAATCTAATTTTCTGAACGTTAATATATATACCGTCAACTATTCTTGATGAATCATATGCCTGAGATTTTATATCTACAAACTTAAGATTCAAAGGAGTTGCTGTTGGATCCTGTGCATATGTTAAGAACCTGCTTGAACCTTCCGGTACTCTTTTCAAAGTATCCCATGCGTCGCTGCCGGCTAATTGTCTGATTACTCTATAAGTTGTATCAGAAGATCCGAATAATACTCTGTATTTTGCATTAAGTAAAACATCCTGATTTTTGATAATGGGTATAACCCCTAAATCTCTTCTATTTGTGATAAGAGTATCATTATTTTTCATTTCAAAAGTTGTTCCGATTGGTGGGGCAATCGGGGTATAATTAACAGTTTGCCCTGAGAGAGAATTTCTAACCAATCTAAAACCACGCCTAATTTTTCCGGATTTACTAACAGCATAAGCCATTACAGCAAACTGATAAGTTTGACCATAGACGAAAGCTGAAACACCTCCATAGTTTTCAGGAAATTGGGTAGATGAAAGAGTAACGGATCTATAAATACCTGTATTAGGAAATCCGGAAGGCGTAGGATATGAATAAGGTGGTAAAACCGGGAAAGGAGCAAATTGTTCCTGGAGTGTATTATTAACTAAAACCTGAACTCCGGTTGAGAAGGTATCCACAACTGAACCGATTGTATCCCTTATATCATATATGGCAACGAGTTTAACATTATTAGATGAGCCCGATATAGAAAGAGGGTCACCAAAGTTCGGCATATTGTTACCGAGTTTATTTATCTCGTAAATTTCATAACCTTGGAATTCATAAATATTCGAATCCTGAGGTAAAAAGAAAACCGAGTCCCAATATTTATATGCTTCAGAAATGTCAGTCCAGTTTAAAGTAATATTACACTGACCCGGAACAGTAGGAATATAAACCGGAGTAACAACTGGAGGAGGAGGAGGAGGAGTTACTTCAAAATCAGCATCATAAATTTTCTGAGCAGTTTCTGAAAGTCTTTTTAATAGAGTAACAGAATTTAAATTAGAGTTCCCTCTTGCAACGAACTGAGCAAGAACAATATTTTGAGTATCACCGGGAACAATGATGAAATCATCAGCACCTGAGTTAAATATAAATCTTCTATCTCCAACAGGATTAACAGTTACTGAAGTACCGGTAGTTCCGCCACAGTTTTGCACAGAACCTTTTAGTTCAGTCCAGCCGGAATTTGTCGCAGGATCACCGGGATATACAAATTTAGTCGGAGAAGGTGGAGTAGTTAATGGATCTAAATATGGAGACCCATCTTTTTTAACACCGGTTAACATTTGATAAGCCGGAAAAGGTTCGCCGTTAGGGTCTGATTCGCAAGGAGGGGGAATGTTTCCGGAGTTAGTAAAAAATACAAAAGAAGTTAAACCAAGAGTATCGCCGGTTGCTCTGTTAACAGGAGATTTAAAATAATCCATTCCAAAAGCCGGAGGATTATTACCATATTCAGGATCGCTATTTGTCCCGTTATAGCAATAACCAAGATTTAGATTTGTATCACATCCAATATAATCATCATCTTCAAAACCTAGATCAGGATCTACAACTACACCAAAATAAGTTCTATCCCAATCTCTGTCTCCTCTGTTTATAACTTCCCAGTTGACGAATTGCAGGTCTTCAAGACCGGGTGAATTATAAGCCCATATTGTAAGAGCAACCTGTACTTTCATTACAGGATTTGAAATTCCACCTCCAAAACCTTCACCCGTATTTTTTTGAGAAGGATCGCCATCGGTCATCACGAGAAAAGCCGTTTGCCCTGCATTTTTAACACCAGGTTTATCAATACCCGGATCATACTGACCATTATTATTAAGGTCAACATAAGGTGCACCGAAAGGTACCATTTTATCCCAATTAGCATAGTCAGGATTAGTTCCTGCATTATCAAAGGAATAGACAGAATAAATTTTGAAGTCCGGATTAGTAACAAAAACACCGGCATTATTCCAAAAACCAGGAGCAAATTCACCTTTATAAGAAGCCATTACTTGTGCTAAGGAGTCATCTATATAACAGCCAATAGAAAGACCGGCGCTATAACAGGCATGAATACCAGAATTTTTAGGCCATTCAAATCCCGGATTTGAATTAGCGGTATTTTGGTTAAAAATACCTGTGTTTTGAAAAATAGAGTTAATATTATTTGTATTAATGTTTACTCTTTGCACGGTAACTATTGAACCGGTAGCGTGATGAGTAATAGGATTTTGGTTAATAGTAACCCGGGGTTTTCCTATTATTTCGGACTGAAATAACAGAATGAGAAAAAACAGGCAGATGAAGTAAAATTTTTTCATATCCGTTTAATTTAAGTTTGAAAATAATTTGGGGATTTTATAATTGGGGATAGCTATGGGGATTTTTATTTAGTCGGGGATATTTTTTATTGGGGATATGTAAAGAACAAAAAATTATTTAATAAATCCCGAATGATTCCGGCAGTTTTTATAAAGTATCCCCATATTTATAAAATTTGCTGCCGGATATTCAGGAAAATCTGAAACCTATTTTATAAGAATCATTTTTTTAATATCGTTAAAGAACTTAGATTTAAATTCATAGAAATATAATCCGCTTGGTAAATCAGTTCCTTCAAAGATGAACGAATGAGTACCGGCAGGATAAAATTCGTTATCAGCGAATACCATAACTTCCTGCCCCATTGCATTATATATTTTCAAAGATACATTAAGTGAAATTGGGAGTACGAACCCTATTGAAGTAGAAGGATTGAATGGGTTAGGATAATTTTGCACAAGTTCAAATTTTTTATTTTTATCTAACCAGGTTACTTTCATATCCAGGTTATAAGTATTTTCACCGCTTGAGATTGCCTGATTAAGAGGAATAATGGTTATATAAGAATTCGTTCCATTAATCGGCTCTCCATTTCCGGACATCCCAAGTCGAAAATCCCAAGTCATATCAGAAGGATATGCGAGAATCTTGAAATTATCGATTTTATCTTTATGAATGACAAAATCACTCATTCTATAAACACCACTGTGATTGACGGGTACAATTTTAACTTCAGTTGGAATAGTTGTACTGTAGTCAACAAGTTTCACAAAACCATTATTTACAGGAAGCCCGGTCAAAGTATTTTTTATTTCGCCTTTTAGCTCCTTGTAATACATAGATTTAGAATCAGTCTGAGGATACAAACCCTGTGTGAAAAGAAACATTGCAATGAGTAAAGATATTGCTTTCATTTTAACCTCCGGTTTAGAATCAGATTCTTAAGCCGATTTTTTTAGTTGATAATTTTTATATTCTTTTACAGTAAATGAATTTTCCCAGTAGTAATTAAATAAATCAATCATTCTCGAAGCGAAATCTGAATTTCTGATTATAATGTCTGATTTATTGTGTCTTGGAATATTTTTATCTTCAATATTGATAAAAACAATTTCCCTGTCAAATATAGTCATGTTTGGTAAAATCATATCAGAAATCTTTAAATTTTCACCACCTTTTTCATAAAATTCACATAATCTCATTAAATCTTCAATGGTGCCGTTAATCCGAGTATTATTTTTAATAATTTTAAAATTCAATGATGCTTCATAGAGTGAATTTATTTTTCCGCCTTTTTTCAAAAATTTTACCGTAACATCATCAAGTTCTTCTGTTAATTGTCCTTCAAGTCTTATCATATAGAAAATTTCTTTTTTTGCTTGTTTTAGCAATTCAATAAATTTTATATGTCTGTGCTGATTAAATCCTCTTATTAATTCAACGTTTATTGCTGAGTCTTCATCCTTTTTATCAATTTTATGTACAGGTTTAAGTTCTTCAAATGTTGTAATTAGTTTTTTTATATTATCTCTTGCGGCATATTCATAATCTCTTCGGATTTTATCAACAATAATATCAGGATTTATAATTTCAAATTTAGAAATTTTATTTGTTTCAATTTCATTACAATATCCTTTAAGTGAAAAACTTTTCAATATATCATAAACTGCAGTTCTTGGGATTTTTGCTTTAGCTGCAATTTCAGATGCACCTAAAGTTCCGCCTTTTAAAAGAACAAGAAAGACTTTCGATTCGTAGTCTTTGAATCCTAAATCCTGAAGTTTTAAAATATACTGTTCGTCTTGCAAGATTGTCGTTTGATTAATTACTGACAACTTTGCGAAAATTAATTTAAATGTCAATACCTATTCTTTTGCTTAAATTTGTTTTGGCGAGAACTAAAGTTTTCATTTGTGCAGAAGGAGGGGATGTGTCCTGATAAATCAGGACACAACAACGTTTACCATTTTATTACGAACGGTAATAATTTTTTTTATATTTTTTCCGTAAATATGTTTTTTAATACTTTCATTATCAAGGGCAGTCTGTTCCAGAGATTTTTCATCAGCATCAAAATCCATTTCTATTTTTGCTCGTACTTTTCCGTTAACTGAAAATGCTACAGTAACGGTTTCTTGCTTAGTAAATTCATCAATAAATTTAGGCCATGATTGATCAGAAATTCCTGCAGGATTTCCTATTCTAAACCAGATTTCTTCAGAGATATGCGGTGCAAATGGAGATAAAAGTAAAATAAAATCCTGAATAGTTTTTTTACTGAGGGTTTCCATTTTATACAACTCATTAATAAAAATCATCATTTGAGCAATTGAAGTATTAAATTTCATATCACCATCATCAAGATCGTTTGTTATTTTTTTTATTGTTCTGTGAAGAATTCTTGTTTCTTTTTCAGAAGGATCAACATCAATTATTTTAGTATTAATATTATCAGAATCTTCATCTATTATCAATCTCCAAACTCGATTTAAAAAACGGTTCATACCGGCAATCCCTTCAGTGCTCCAGGGTTTTGAAGTTTCAAGAGGACCCATAAACATTTCAAATAATCTTAAAGAATCGGCTCCGAAATCTTTTATTACATCTTCAGGATTCACAACATTACCTCTCGATTTTGACATTTTCACACCATCCTCTCCGAGTACCATTCCTTGATTGAACAATTTTCTGAAAGGTTCATTATGAGTAACTAAACCTAAATCAAATAGAAATTTCATCCAAAACCTTGCATATAACAAATGACCTACAGAATGTTCTGCTCCACCAATATAAGTATCTACAGGCATCCAGTATTTTTCTTTTTCAATATCGCAAAAATTGTTTTTATTTCCCGGATCAATATACCTTAGAAAATACCAACTGGAACCGGCAAGCTGAGGCATTGTGTTTGTTTCTCTTTTATATTTTATTCCTGATGGACTTTCAATATTCACCCAGTCAGAAATATTTGCAAGCGGAGATTCACCTGTTCCGCTTGGTTTATAATTCTCTACCTCCGGTAACTCAAGCGGAATTTCATCATATAACAGAGCTTTGATTTTTCCATCGTTTGAATGTAAAATCGGAAATGGTTCGCCCCAAAATCTTTGACGAGAAAATAACCAATCTCTTAATCTATAATTTATTGTTTTATACCCAAGGTTATTATCACTTAACCATTCGGTAACTTTGACTTTAGCTTCTTTAGTAGCAAGCCCATTCAAAAAACCGGAATTAATCGCGTAACCTTCTTTATAATAACAAATTTCTCCATCGGTAACTTTTCTTATATAGTCTTTGTATTCAAAAGAATCTTCAAAGCCAATTGTTTTAAGTCCTCTACCCGTAAGAATAAGTTCACCGGATTCTTCCGTTTTTAGTTTTCTGATAGCGGAATCTTTTAGATCTTCAGGTATAACAACAGGTTCAATATCAATATTATATTTTTTAGCAAATTCCATATCTCTTTCATCATGACCCGGAACGCTCATAATAGAACCAGTTCCATACGACATAAGAACATAATCAGAAATATAAATCGGAATTTCTTTTCCATTTGCAGGATTGATAGCAAATGCACCAGTGAAAACACCCGATTTGATTTTATTCAGTTCAATTCTTTCAAGTTCAGATTTTTTTGAAGATTCATCAATATATTTTTCAATTTCTGATTTGTTTTCATCGGAAGTTATATTTTTTACTACGGGATGCTCAGGAGCAATAACCAGAAATGTAGCGCCGAACAGAGTATCAGGTCTTGTAGTAAATACTTCTATTACACCCAACTCCGAGAGTTTTTCAGATTTAATTTTAAATTTAATTATGGCACCTTCAGATCTGCCAATCCAATTTTTTTGAATTTCTTTAATATTATCAGGCCAGTCAAGATTATTTAAATCATTTAAAAGTCTGTCTGCATAGGAAGTAATTCTAAGTTTCCACTGCTTCATATTTTTTCTTACAACGGTAAAACCTTTTTCAATTTGTTCAGCGACTTCTTCATTTGCAAGAACAGTACCAAGTTCAGGACACCAGTTGACAGGACCATCAGCAAGATATGCTAATCTTTGGTTATTAATGAAATTATAAATTTGTTCATCAGATAATCCATCAGGAATTTTTAAATCTTCAATTGGTTTTGCTTTGTCTTCTTCAATGTCATAATATGAATTGAATAATTTTAGAAAAATCCATTGAGTCCATCTGAAAAAATCTTTATCAGAAGTATTAACTTCTCTTTCCCAGTCATATCCAAAGCCGATAGAGTTCAATTGCTGTTTAAAACGAGCAATACATTCTTCGGTTCTTATTTTAGGGTGAATACCTGTTTTAATAGCGAATTGTTCAGTGGGTAAACCGAAAGCATCCCATCCCATAGGGTGAAGAACATTGAAACCTCTCATACGTTTATATCGGGCGATGATATCAGTAGCAGTATAACCTTCCGCATGACCGACATGAAGCCCGTCACCGCTGGGATAAGGGAACATATCAAGCACATAATATTTAGGTTTTGTTAAATCAAGTTCGTCAAATTCAGGAGTTCGGAAAGTTTTATTTTCTTTCCAGTATCTTTGCCATTTTTTTTCTATTTCAATGTGATTGTATTTCATATTTATCCGATAAACAATTGTTGAATTTTTTTAAGTTCTTCATCCGAAGCCTGACTTCCGAGATGAGTAGATAAGTAACCTGGATAGTTTTCAAAAAATTTAGTTTCCGGAGAGTCCATAGATTTCCAATTATCCCCGAGGCCGTGAAGCGGATAGAATTTAATGTGAGCGTGATTAACCCCCATACCTTCCATAACGAACGCAGTTCTTTTTACGCCGAGTTTTTCATCAATGAGTTTACCTAATTTTTTAGCAGTGGAGAGATATTTAGAATAGACATCATCGGGCATATCGAAGATATAAGAATCGTAATGATTTTTAGTGATGAGCAGTGACATACCCTTAGTATTCGGGAAGATATCCAGAATAGCGATAAAGTCAGAATCTTCGTAAATTTTATAAGAGGGAATATCACCGGCAACAATTTTACAGAAAATGCAATCCGGTTTTTTCATAAATTTAAAATAACTAAAATGGATTGCATAAAAAGTTCAGAAAAGGGGTATTGGGGGAAATCTTATTTTAATTTATCCATTTATTATACTATATATGTAAAGGATAATTATTTATAAATTTGCATAATGAAGAAAAATAGCATAAAGTTAGATGCGTTGTTTTTTGGGGCTCATCCTGATGATGTGGAGCTGACCTGCGGAGGGACAGTTTTGAAATTAGTTGCTTCAGGGAATAAAGTCGGGATTATTGACTTAACCAAAGGTGAACTTAGCACAAGAGGAAACCTGCAAAGCAGAAAAAAGGAAACTGAAGCAGCAACTAAACTTTTAGGGATTGATGTCAGAGAAAATGCGGGATTGAGAGACGGGAATATAAAAATTGATGAAAGTTCAAAAAAAGTAATTATTAATTTAATAAGGAAATATCAACCGGAAATCATATTTGCTCCATATCCCGACGACAGACATCCTGACCATATCCATACCGGAAATTTAATCAGAGAATCATTTTTTTATTCAGGGTTGAAGAAAATAAAAACCGGAGTTAACAATGCTTACAGAGCGAAAAAATTATATTACTATCCTCAACACAGGGAAATTCCGGTGAGTTTTGTAATAGATATATCAGAATATTATCAAAAAAAATCGAAGGTATTAAAATGTTATGGTACACAGTTTTTTACAGGAAAAAAGTCAGGTGATGCGGATACATATATCAGCACTGAAAATTTTATGAAATATGTTGAATCAAAAGCGAGATATTATGGATTTAAAATCGGGGTAGAATATGGAGAACCATTTTACACAGATGAATTTATAAAATTTGAAACAGAAAATTTATTTTAAATAATTTAAATGAGCAAAGAAAATAACAATCAGGAAAATAAGCGACAAGAATATGGAATGAATTATCTAAACAAAAAGATTTTGGTATTTGATTTAGAAGTAGCACCATACGATTTTGAAACAGAATATACAGATGAAGAAAAGCACTATCTGACAAAATTTGCCAAAAATGATGATGAAATGAAAGCTGCAGTAGAGAATCTGGTTTTTACACCTTTCACTTCACAGTTAGTAGCAATAGGTATGCTTCAGATGGAATTCAGAAAACCGGAGAAAGAAATCAGTGCAAAGTCGTTTGAAGATTTAAAAAATCAATTGGATGATTCGGGACAAGAATATGAACTGAAGCCAATTATGGGATGTGTATTGATAAACTCGGGAAATACAGAAGAAATTATACCGAGCAGGGAGAATGTGAAATATATAGCATCAGATGAGAAGACTTTAATAGAAAATTTTTGGAATTATATCTCAAAAAATAAATATAATTTATTTATAACATTTAATGGTCGGGAATTTGATTGCCCTTATATTATGTTAAGATCAATGATACATAACATTAAACCAAGTTATAACCTTATGAGAGGAAATGATTTCAATATAAAAGATTACCATGTTGATTTAATGAAAGAGATGACATTCAACAAGCACTCCCCTACCGGCGCGAGGAGAAAATTTTCATTAGACTGGTATTGCAAAAAATTAGGAATTGAAAGTCCTAAAAGTCACGGAGTTACGGGTGATATGGTGGGAGAAATGTTCAGACAAAAGAAGTTTAAAGAAATTGCCGATTATTGCTATGAGGATGTGATAGCAACCGGTAATTTATTTGAGAAATGGAATAACATTTTAAACATTAAATAAAACAAAAAGGAAAAATAAAAATGGATATGAGCAAAATGCAGGGAATGCTGAAGCAAGTAAAAAAAATGCAGGAAAAAATGGATGAGGTACAATCACAGCTGGAGAATAAAACAGTAACAGAAGAAAGCGGTGGAGGAATGGTGAAGGTGACAGCGAACGGTAAAAATCAAGTAATAAAAATTGAAATTGAAAAAGAAATCATTAACCCTGAAGATCCTGCTATGCTGGAAGATTTAATTATTGCGGCAGTGAATAAGGCAATAGAAAGTTCGGGTAAAATGGCAAACGATGAGATGCAAAAAGCAACAGCGGGAATGATGCCAAATATTCCGGGTTTAAACATACCGGGATTATAAAACGATGATAAATACATCTGACTCCCTTGAAATACTGGTGCAGGAATTTTCCAAACTTCCTTCGATAGGAAGAAAAACAGCTTTGAGGATTTCTATGTATCTTCTTAAAGCATCAAACGAAGAAGTGGAATATTTTTCAAAAGCACTTATAAATGCAAAGGAAAAAATTAAATTTTGTGTTATATGTTGCAACATAACTGAAGATGATGTTTGCAAAATTTGTTTATCAGAGAAACGCTTAAAAAAACAAATATGCGTTGTAGAAGAGCCACAGGATGTAATTGCAATTGAGAAAACCAATGAATTTAAAGGTGTATATCATGTGTTACATGGCAGAATATCACCGCTTGATGGAATTGGTCCAAATGAAATCAGAATTAGTGAACTTATTGACCGATTGAAAGATGACGAAAAACCGGTTGAAGAAATAATTCTTGCATTAAATCCTGATGTGGAAGGCGAGACAACGATTTTATATTTAAATAAACTTATAAAACCATTAGGGATAAGAATCACAAGGATTGCAAGAGGAATTCCAATTGGTTCAGAGCTTGAGTTTGCAGATCAGGTAACGCTTGCAAAAGCACTTGAAGGGAGAGTTTCAGTTTAAATGGAATGGTTTAAAGTATGGTTTTCAAGTAAATTTTATCTTGAACTATACAGGCACAGAAATGAAGAAGATGCACGGAATCTTATAAATTTAATTCAAAGAAATATAAAATTTAATTCAGGCGAAAAAGCATTAGATATATGTTGCGGGGCAGGAAGACATTCGCTTGAACTTGCAAGGAGGGGTTGCGAAGTTACAGGATTTGATTTATCTGATTATCTCATAAAAGAAGCACGGAAAAATTTACAGAAAAGCCCTGAGAAAAATCTAAAAGCAAAATTTCTCATAAAAGATATGAGAAATTTTAATTTTAAGAATTCATTTGATTTGGCAGTTAACCTGTTCACAAGTTTTGGATATTTTGAAAATGAATATGAAAATATAAAAGTTATAAAGAATGTATCATCATCATTGAAACGGGGCGGATATTTTGTTTTTGATCATATTAATAAAAATAATTTGCAAAAAAATATAATTCCTTTTTCCAGAAATAAATATGGAAATTCAATTATGATTCAAAAAAGGGAAATATCAGGAAATTATGTGATTAAAAACATAACTATTAAAAACGGTACCAAGAGGAACGATTATCAAGAAAAACTGAGACTTTACAGTGAAAAAGAGTTGAACGAAATATTTTCAAATGCAGGATTAAAAATTTATAAAAAATTTGGTGATTATTTTGGCAATAATTATTCAGAAAAAAATTCACCAAGAATGATTCTATTCAGCAAGAAATTATGAACAAGATTATTTTATTGGTATTTATTCTAATCAGCGGTTGCGGGCTTTTCAGCACGAGAGATGTTGAACCACCAATTGACCCGAGATCAAATTTTATTCCTCCAACTTCACCAAATCTTGTGATGGTTAATCTGCAATTTGCCATAGCAGAGAAGAACTCGAATAATTATATGAAATGTTTTATTGATTCTGTTTTTACAGGTATGTCTTTCAGATATATAGCAGATGCACCGACTCAGTTACAATTTCCGATACTTGCTAATTGGAATATTAACAGTGAGAGAATTTATTATACAAATTTAATTTCAGTAACTAATACAGAATCCTCATCAAATTTATTTTTATCGAATGATAACTTAACAACATCAATAGACAGTGCGATATATGATGCTGAATATCTACTGGTATTCAATCATAACAGACAATTGACACCTAAAACAACAAAAGGGAGACTAAGATTTGTTTTAATTCCGGATTCGAGAAATCTTTGGGGTATAAAAGACTGGTATGATTTTAAGGAAGCAGAAAAAGATACAACCTGGAGCTATCTCAAAGCGAGCTTTGTAAATTAAAAAATTGAAGAATTTAATATTTATATTGTTTTTATTAACAGGTGTTTATGGATGTGATAATCTTTTTTCTCCAAAATTAGATACACGAACACCAACAAATATTATAACCGATCAAAAGACAATTGACGGTTTGTTTCAGAATTTTAAATATGCATATACTTTTAAAGATACATCGGTTTATGGCGGATTATTGAATGAAGATTTTATTTTTATTTACCGAGATTATGCACAGGGTTTTGATGTATCATGGGACAGGCAAACAGAAATGCGTACGACAAATGGTTTATTTAATTCAGCTCAGAAACTTGATTTGATTTGGAATAATATAATTTTTCAATCAGGAGATTCTTTAAACACTTCTATCAAAAGAAGTTTTAATTTAACAATTACTTTTAATCCGAGTGAGATTGTTACGTTAAATGGTTTTGCTGATATGAGCATAACTCGTCCGACCGGAGATTCAAAGTGGAAAATAAAGCGATGGAGAGATGAAAGTTTTTAAATTTAGTGCATTAAAAATTTATTTTTTAAATCCGTAAAGTAATACTTCTCATATTCATTGCCGTTATTAACAAGCCAATCAGCAATAAAATCTAACTGCTCTTCTGTTAATCCTTTATTAAATTCTCTTTTAAATTCTTCTTTAATATTTTCTACTGTAGTAAGTGTTATTAAACTTACATCATTATTTTTAGGATTTATATTTTTGGGATTAGAATATTTATAAACATCTTCATAAAGTTCAACATAATTTCCGTTTTCATCACTGTTAATATCAAAAGTTTTATAAATAATTCTAACCGGAAATCTATCTTCATCAGCAAAATCAAATTGCATTGATTTTTTACTGTTCAGCCAACCGGATAGGTCACGTGACTTAATAACTCTTTTAATTAAAAAATTTTTCATCCTTCCAATATTTTCATTTCCGGTTCTGACACATCCGTGTGATAAATCCCTGTCTTCATTATCAATCAGGTGAGGTTTATTGGTACCGTGGAAATATCTGAGAGAATTAGGGTCATACCAAACGGTAAAGAGACCAAGAGGATTTTTTGGTCCGGGTGGAGTTGCCTCCAAGTGTGCTTTTTTGGGATCGGGATCTTTCCATGAGGGCCAGTTTCTTACTCTGAACGCTTCAAAATTTCCTGTTAAGGTTTTTGTTTTAATAGTTCCGACGACATGATTCCAAGTATCAATATAAATTGTGTCATCTTTATACAACTGATAGATATTTGATTGGAATTGAGGAATATTAAGCTCCCACAAAATTTTTGCCGTATCAGTGAGGTAATTTTCTTTAACACTGAAACTCCATTCTTTTGTATAAACCGTATCACCGGTTTCTTCACTAATTTTAATAATATCTTTAGATTCCCTTGTAGAAATTATAGATTCAATTTCATTTTCGGAAATGATAGGGAAAAAATCTGTAATATGTTCACGCAGACTGGCATCTGCCTGTTCAATATCAGAAGTTTCCACAGTTAATTTTTCAAAACTTATTTTACCGGATTTTGACTCGGCATTTTGGGAATAAGCAACTGAAAAATTTAATAAAATAATTAAGGAAAAGGTAAATAATCGCATAGAATAAAAATAATAATTTTAAACAGGTTTATAAATGTAATAGTATTTGCACAAAGTTTATATCAGTGAAATTTAGAAAAATTATTAACATTTTATTGAAGTAATATGAAAATAATTATACTTATAATTGGATTATTTTGTTCAACATCAAACGTGATTTTTGCACAGACAGTTAAACTACAAGACAAAATAATTAAAATCGGGGTATATGAATCCAAACCATTTTCTTACAAGGATGTAACGGGAGAATGGACAGGAATAGCCATTGATTTATGGAAACTTATGGCAAGTAAAAATGGGATTAAATATGAGATAACCGAAATAAAGCAAGATGAAATTACCGGATTTTTAGACTCCGGGAAAATAGATGTCGTTGTAAGCAATATTGGATTAGATTCATTAAACTTCAGCCGAATTGATTTAACATATCCTTACTATTCATCGGAAATAGGATTTGCCGTAAAGGATGTTTCAAATGTCAAAGTATTTGAAAGTATATTGGACATTATATTTTCGTGGCAATTTGTACAGCTTATGTTTGTATTTGTATTAAGTTTTTTGCCGGTGGGGATATTGATATGGTTATTTGAAAAAAAAGTTGATAAAAAAGATTATGGAAACGGAATATTAAAGGGTATAGGAAACGGACTATTCTGGGCAGGGACGACATTTACGACAATTGCGGGTGAGAAAAACCCGACAACATTTGCAGGGAGATTAGTAACAATAATCTGGATGTTTATCAGTGTGGTAGCGGTGAGTTTTTTTACAGCGGGTGTAACAAACATCATAACACAAGATGTACTGAATTCAAGAATATTGAATAAGAAAGATTTGGCAAAAAAGGAAGTTGGAATATTAAACGAGTTTAGAGATGGTGAGATAGAATCAATGGGTGCAAAGGTAAAATTTTATGGAAATTATGAAGAAGGATTGGATGCATTGAATAATCAGGAAATATATGCGTTTATTGCGAGCGATTATGTTTTACGATTTTACATAAAGATGAATGATTATTCAGATGTATTAATGTATCCGATGAGAGAAGAGATTGTACAGTTTTCATTCGGATTAAAAAAAGGAAGTGAATATACGGGAGAGGTTAACCGATTATTGTTAAATCATATACAGCTTGGTGAATTTGAAGCAATAAAAAATAAATATTTAGATTCGAAATGATTATAAGAACTGAGAATAATGAAATAATAGATTTATCAAAACCGATATGTATTTCGATAGAGATTAATTTTAACGGTGAACAACCCAACACATACGGAGTAGAAATTGCCGATGCAGAAGCTTACAGAGCCGGTGAGTTTATTGGAGATGTAAGAGAAGGTGGGAGTTGCAATTTTGAAAAGTATAAAATTATTCCGCACTGCAACGGAACGCATACGGAATGTATAGGTCATATAACAAAAGAACGAATTTACGTTAATGATATTTTTGATAATATTTTTTTTAAAGCGGAGTTGATAACGGTTAATCCGGTTATATATAGCGAAGAAATAAAGGAGACATATCAACCAAAGATTGATGAGGGAGATTTATTGATTACATCGGAAATGATACCGGAAGTTATTTCCGGAGATGCGCTGATAGTTAGAACGAAACCAAATGATGAATCAAAAAAAGTCCGCAGATATGAAGAAACTGGATTTCCATATTTTACAAATGAGGCGATGGAAAAAATAAATAAATCAGGAATAAAACATTTACTTGTAGATATGCCCAGTATTGACAGGATGTATGATGGGGGGAAGCTGAGTAATCATCATATATATTGGGGGTTAAAAAAAGGTGATGAGGTGGGGAAAAATTATTCAAAAAAGACTATAAGTGAGATGGTGTTTGCAGATGACTTTATAAAAAATGGGGTTTATATGTGTTGCATACAGATACCTGATTGGAAAGGAGATGCATCACCATCAAGAATTTTTTTATATGAAATCATAAAACAATAAAAGTGTATAAAACAGGGAAAGATTTTGCTTTGGAAATGGATTCGAAAGATCCATTAAAAGATTTCAGGAATAGATTTTACATTCCTGAAAATACGATATATCTATGTGGAAATTCGTTAGGATTACAGCCAAGACACACGAAAGATTATATTGAGCAAGAGTTGGAAGACTGGAAAAGATTAGGAGTGGAAGGACATACACAAGCAAAAAGACCTTGGCTTCCCTATCACGAATTTTTAACAGAATCAACAGCGAGATTGACAGGAGCGGATTTTGAAGAAGTTGTAAATATGAATTCGCTGACAACAAATTTACATTTGATGATGATTTCCTTTTACAGACCTTCCGGAAAAAGAAAAAAAATATTGATTGAGAAAAATGCATTTCCGTCAGATATATATGCAGTTAAAAGCCAGATTGAATTGCACGGATACAATGTGAAAGATACATTGATAGAATATAAAGCAGAGGAAGGCGAAGATATAATAAAGACAAGTAATTTAACAGATTATATAGAAAAGTATGGAGATGAAATTGCATTAATAATGATTGGAGGAGTGAATTATTATACAGGGCAAGCTTTTGATATGGAATCGATAACCAAAGTTGGACATAAGAAAGGATGTATTGTTGCGTTTGATCTTGCACATGCAATGGGTAACATAAAACTTGATTTAAGTAAGTGGGGAGTAGATTTTGCAGTGTGGTGTAACTATAAATATATGAATGCCGGACCAGGTGCGATAGGTGGAGCTTATGTCAATAAAAAGCATTTAAAAGATGAAAAGATACCAAAGCTAAAAGGATGGTGGGGACATAACAAAGAAATAAGATTTTTAATGGGACCGGATTTTGAGGCAATTCCAACGGTAGAAAGCTGGCAATTAAGCAATCCTCCGATATTTCAACTTGCAGCATTAAGAGCTTCATTAGATATTTTTGATGAAGCAGGAATGGAAAGATTAAGGCAGAAGAGTGAAAAACTTACGGGATATTGTGAATATTTAATTAAGAATTCAATAGATAATAATATAGAAATAATAACTCCTCCAAATCCCGATGATAGAGGTTGTCAGTTATCATTAAGGACTTTTAATAACGGAAAACAAATTCACACAAGATTAACAGAAGCAGGAGTAATTTGTGATTGGAGAGAGCCGGATGTAATAAGGATAGCACCGGTTCCACTGTATAATACATTTGAAGATGTATTTAACTTTACAGAAATATTGTTAGGTTAAAATCAATAATTGAATTTATTTTTCAATTTTAAAAATTGTTTTTCGAACAGGTGATAAGACGCATACGCTGTCAAAACTGTTAAACCAAAGGCACATAAACAAAACAAGAATGCATATAATGGATTTTCAACACTAAGGTTTAGCTTACCGAAAATCTTATAACTAATGCTCGTTAGGATTGGGTGATATAAATATAGTCCGTAAGTATAAATGCCGAGAACACTCAATACATTACCGTCACTAATTTTTATAGTCGAATTTTTTGGCAAAGTAAATGATAGCAGAATCATAAAGCTTAAACCAAAAATTGCAGGTTCTATTAAAATCTGATATTTATAAAAAATATTAGGAGATAAGATGATATACAAAATAATCAAAACAATAAAGAGCCATTTGACATCTAATCTGACAGAAGAAATAAAATCACTAAACCGATTTTCATTTACAATTAATAAATAAGCAGGAATGGCACCGTATGCGAAATAATCAAGATTTGAAAACACATCAATAAATCCGATATCATAAATGTAATAAAATATTCTTGTTACATTTGCAATTATAATAGAAAAAAAAATTAATTTAGGAATATTTTTAATTTTCAGAAAAAATAAAGATAATCCCCAAATTATATAAAAATGTTCTTCAACACAAAGAGTCCACATAACCCCGAGCGGAACGACATTCGGCTCTATTTTATTAAACATCATCATATAATTTTCGAGAAACAGAAAAGACATTAACCAATTGGGTTGATAGCCGGCATCAGAAGAAGGCAGTTTAAAATAGGAAATGAGGAAAGGAGCAGACATAGCCAAAAGCAAGACGAGATAAAACAGGGGCCAAATTCTGAGAATCCGTCTTATGAAAAAATTTTTAAGAGAGAAAAAACCCTTTGAATTTTTTTCGAATAAGATTAGGTAAGTAATTAAAAAGCCGCTAAGGACAAAAAAGAAATTAACGCCAATGTTACCGCCATTTTTAAAAAAAGTGAAAAAAGGAAAAGTGAATACGGGTAGATGTAAAATAAATACTTTGAAGAATGCTAAAAATCTAAATGCATCAAACGATTCGAAATGTCTTTTAATCAATAAACTTTTTTTGATTGAAAAATTAACTGTTAAACTTAAAAAAAATAATTCATAAAAAAAAGAATTTAAAAGACAGTTTAAAAGTACTTAAAAAAAAAGCCCTTTCAGCAGATGCCGAAAGGGCTTTAGAATTAAACAATTAAATCTTATTTAATCAAAGTCATTTTCTTTGTTTGAACAAAATCATTAGTTATAATTTTGTAAATATAAGTACCTGAAGATAAGTTAGAAGCGTTGAACTCATAAGAATAAGTACCAACATTTAAAACATTATTTACAAGATTTGAAACTAATTTACCTGTCATATCATAAACAGCTAATTGTACCATTCCGGTTTTAGGAATAGAGAAATTAATTTTTGTTGAAGGGTTAAACGGATTCGGGAAATTCTGACTTAATGTATATTGAGCAGGAACTTCAGAACCAACCTGAGAAATTCCAACAGCACCATTTGAAGAAGTCATAACAACGAAACCATTTGTACCTGATGAACCGATTTCACCCACTACAACACCGTCAGTAAATCCTTTTAAGCTTACACCATATAAATGGTTAAATGTACCGCTTGCCTGAACTAAATAGTTATCACCACCATCATTTGAAGTGTAGATAACACCATCATCACCGCAAGTTGTAACTTTGAAGAAATCAGGATCACCTAAATTGAATGGATCTTCAAAAGCATCAATAGATCTTAAATGAGTACCAGGAGCCATTCCGGGAGCAGGCACAACATACCAAGTTCCACCCCAGTTAGAGCTTCTTAATAAAGTACCGTTATTACCGCAAACAACTGCATAATCATCATCTAAAAATTTTACATCATTTAAGTAATCATATCTGTGAGTAGGAATCATATTCCAGGAAACAGCACCATTCACAGTTCTCCATGCAGCACCATCTGTTCCGACAATAATACCTCTGCCGTTAAAAGCAGCGTCAGGAGCAAAAGCAATTGAATGCATAGTTTTGTTTATGTCAAATCTTTGAGTCCAAAAGAATCCATCAAAAGTAAAATATGAACCTGCATATCCTACAACGTGAACATCACCGTCAAATGGATTAAAATCTAATCCTCTAAATGTATGTAAATCATTTGATAAATGTCTGCTGACTGTCCAGGTAGCACCTAAGTCAATTGATCTTAAAATTATTCCACCTTTACCAACAGCAAAAAATCCATATGGAGTGTGTTTAACATCATTTAACCAGTAGTTTCCAGGAATATCCTGATAAACGAGTGTCCAGTTCATACCACCGTTAACAGTTCTAACGATAGTTCCACCTTGACCAACAGCAACACCGGTGTTTGCATCGTAAAAATCAACTGCAAAAAGTGAGTAAGGTACACCAGTAGTGTTAGGTGCCCATTGTGCATTTGCAAATGACACAGTGAAAATAAGAGCTAAAACAGTAAGTAATTTTCTCATAGTCGAAAAAGTTTAGTTAGTTTATAAAATTTATAGTTTAGATTAATACTATTTAATATGAATTAGTAATAATTAAATGGAGTAACTGCTTTTTTAGACAGTTCCACTACTGCAAATTAGAAAAAATCGAATATAATGTCAAGGATTATTAGCGGTTTAACCAGGAAATTCTAAAAATAATTCGTTTTGAACCTATTTTTAATATTAAATTTTAGTTATATAACTAAAAAAAATTAATGAAGTGAAAAAAATGAGAATAATAAAACTCCGGCAGTTTATTACCGGAGTTTTTAAATCACTTATTTTATTAAAGTCATTTTCTTTGTATCAACAAAATCATTAGTCACAATTTTATAGATATATGTACCGGAAGCAAGATTTGATGCATCAAAATCATAAGTATAATTTCCAACACCTAATTTTGCATTAACAAGATTTGATACTAATTTACCGTTAATATCATAAACTGATAATTCAACAGGTCCGGCAATAGCAATTGAGAAATTAATTTTAGTTGTAGGGTTGAAAGGGTTAGGATAATTCTGATTTAATTCAAACCCAGATGGAACTACTGAATTATTTTGAGATATACCGACTGCGCCATTTGAAGAAGTCATTACAACAAATCCGTTTGTAGCACCTGTTCCAACTTCACCAACTACTACACCATCAGTGAAACCTTTTAGAGAAACGCCATAGAGATGAGCACCTGTACCGCTAAATTGATTTAAGTAGAAAGAACCACCATCATTAGAAGTTAAGATAGTTCCGTTATCACCGCAAGTTGTAACTTTATATGCATCAGGATTATGCGGATCCATTGGGTCAGCAAACGCATCAATACTTCTTAAATGTTCAAAAGTAAAGCCAGGCATTTCAACAGACCAAGAGCCACCCCAGTTAGTAGTTCTTAGCAGAGTACCGTTGTTACCACAGATAACAGCAACATCGTTACCTAAGAAAACAACATCATTCATATAATCATATCTACCTGTATAACTTGGTGTCCAGGAAACACCTGCATTAGTTGATCTCCAAACTGAGCCATCAGTTCCTGCAATAATACCTCTGCCGTTAGCAGAAGAATCCGGAGCAAAATCAATTGAATGCATTGTTTTATTAATGTCAAATCTTTGAGTCCAGTTAATACCGTCAGGTGAAGTAAAATAAGCACCCGCATAACCAACAGCATGAATTCTTTCATCAGACTGGTTGTATGTAACACCTCTTAAAGTGTGATAGTCACTTGTCTGTGGTCTTACAACAGTCCAAGTTGCTCCAAAGTTAGTTGAGCGAAGAATAATTCCACCTTTACCGACAGCAAAGCCATAACCTGCCCATGTAAAATATACATCATTGAGCCAGTAGTTACCGGCAACATCCTGATATACTAATGTCCAATTGTTCCCGCCATTAGTAGTTCTAACGATAGTTCCACCTTGACCAACAGCTACACCTGTGTGTTCATCAAAGAAATCAACAGCAAATAATGAATAAGGAACACCGGTTTGATTCGGCATCCATTGAGCGTTCGCTAATGATGCTGAGAAAACCAATGCAATAAACACGAATAAAGTTTTCATATTATTTTTTTATTTCTTAAAATTTTTAAAAATTTAAAATCCAAACCGGATTATTTATTAAATAACCGGTGACAATTACTTATTTAATTAATGTCATTTTCTTTGTTTGAGAAAATGAGTTTGAAACTAATTTATAAATATAAACACCGCTTGACAGCCCGAAAGCATCAAACTGATATTCATAACTTCCAGCATTTAATTTAGTATTAACTAAAGTTTTAACTTCCCTTCCTGTCATATCAAAAACAGATAATTTCACTTGTTCAGAAACAGGTAAAGAAAATTTAATATTAGTTACAGGATTAAACGGATTTGGATAGTTTTGTTCAAGCGTAAATGAACCCGGAATTTCAGAACTGATATTAGAAATGCCGACAATTCCGTTTGCAGATGTTACATACATTGCACCTGATGTTGCAGAGCCAATTTCACCGACAGTAATACCATCAGTAATAGATAAGAGTGAAACACCATACATATGTCTTCCCTCTCCATTTAACTGGTCAATAAATGTGAAACCATTATCATTGGAAGTCATAATTTTACCATGATCTCCACAAATTGTAACTTTAGTATTAAATCCATCCGAAAACATATCAATTGATCTTAGATGTTCAATAGTAAGAAACTGAAGATTAACAGACCATGTACCACCCCAATTGGTTGATCTTAATATAGTACCGTTATTTCCGCAAATCATAGCTTCATCATCATTCAAAAATACTACATCATTCATATAATCATATCTGTTTGTATTTCTTGGAGTCCAGCTTGAACCACCGTTGGTAGATCTCCATACTTTTCCGTCTGTTCCTGCGATAATTCCTCTTTCATTTATATGTGCATTTGGAGCAAATGCAATTGAATGCATTGTATATGGAATATCAAATCTTTGAACCCAAGTTCCGTTAGTATAAGGGTGTGATAAAACGTAATAGGAACCTGCATAACCTACTGCGTGAACAGTATTGTCATAAGGGTTATAAGCGACACCTCTGAGTGTATGGTCTTCGTGTGAGAAGGCACGGCTAACTTGCCAGGTAGCTCCGTTATCAACTGACCTCATTATTACTCCGCCCATTCCGACAGCAAAAACCCCGACAGGGGTATATGAAACATCATTTAACCATATATTTATAGTTTGACTTCTTAGAGTCCATTCTTCACCGCCATCAAGAGTTTGAATTATAGTTCCACCTTGTCCGACAGCAACTCCGGTATTAGCATTGAGAAAATCAACTGCAAATAAGGAATAGGGTACACCGGTCTGATATAATGACCAAGGTTGTGCATTTGAAAAAGAAAATGCATAAAAAGAAATCAATAAAGATAGAATAATTCTTTTCATTTAATGAAAATTAAAATTTTGTTTGAAATAATTTTAAATAAATATCAGGGTGATATTATTTTTCAGGGTTAAACATAACTTTTGTGAGTTAGTTTACTATAAATTGGGATATTTTTTTTGAAATGTCAAGGAAAAAGAAGTTGGGTGATTAATGTTGAGAAATAATTTCAAAGAAACCGCCTATATAAATATATTAATAAATCTTTGAAGCTCCATTTCAGTTTTAGATATATTATACCATCTTTACATTCTAAAATGTATTCTTTTCCTGATTTATATATATTACCTGGTGAAAATCCTTTTGTAGTTTTCCTTTCATACCTCATAGCTCTATATCTCTGACCAGAATAAAAGAAATTAGGAGGAGGTAACGCATATAACCACGATTTAGTAGAACATAGAATATGCCATATTCTATAAACAGAAAATTCTTGAAAGTTTATAATTTTGGTGTGCTGGTTTTTTTTTATTCCCCGAGCTCGCTTAGTAGGACTTTTTTCAGGTTGCTTTATAGATTCAATATGTTCCCCTGCGTTAAATTTTCTAATGAAATTGAGCACAAGTTCTTTTCCTTGATTTTCTAAAATTATTTTCTGAAAACTTTCTGAGTTCATTGGAATTGGTATGTCAAATTTAACTTGAGAAATTATATCACCAGTGTCTTCCCCTTTGTCTATATAATGTAGAGTAAGTCCACTTTGAGTTTCCATATTATATACTACCCAGAACCATGGATTTGGACCCCGATAAGAAGGAAGTAAGGAAGGATGCAAATTTATGAATTTGTAATTTCTATTATTTAAAACATAATCAGGTATTAATTGCGACATGGAATAAACAAGAACAAGCTCAGGATTAATTTTTTTAAGCCAATTGTCAAATAAAATGAAATTAAATTTATCAAGAAAAAAAAATGGAATCCCTCTTTTTTTAGATTCGATATAAAGACTATTTCTGAAAGGAATTCTATTTAAAAGATTCAGAATAGATTTTTTCAATTTGTAATGTGATTTTTTGCGGGAACTGATTGCTGGAGCTGATTCAACTATACCGGCAATTAATATTTCGTTTGAGCTTAGTAGTGATTTAATCAAATGATTAACACCTTGAGTAATAATTACTGTTTTTCTCAAAATAAAATAAAAAAGGCAGCCCATAATGGACTGCCTTGTTGAAGTTTATAATTTATTAAATTACTTTATTAACAACATTCTTTTTGTTTCAACAAAATCAGATGCCTGGATTCTGTAGAAATAAACACCGCTTGATAAATTTGATGCATTGAAGTTAATTTCATAATATCCGGGAGTTTTTGTATCATTTAATAAAACAGCAATTTCTCTACCGGTTATATCAAAAACTTGAAGTTTCACATTAGAAACTTTTGGAATTGCAAATTTAATTGTTGTTGATGGATTAAACGGATTTGGGAAATTTTGATTTAATTCAAATACTGTTGGAATACTTAATGGGTCTTCAATGTTTGTTGGAGAAATTTGATCAACATAATCCAAAGCAGCATTTAAGAATCTTCTTTGAGGTGACCCAGTAGGTCCTCCAACTGAATTTTTCAATGATTCAAAATCAACACCAAAAGTTGCAACATTGAAATTATTTGCCATTCTTCCTACAGCATTATAATTACCCGGTACTCTTCTGAATTCATATAAGTATGATAAACTTGGAACTGTAGATTTTGCTAAAACATCGGGCCAAGGTCCTGATGTACTGTCAACTAAACCTGAATTGACTCTATCTCCTCTTAAACCTTCAGGACCTGTTGATCCGGTTGGTCTGTCAGATACCCAAGTCCATCCAAGCGTATTGGAAACGAAGTCTAAATCATAATAAGTTGAAGCACTTCTACCCCAATGGTAGCCGACATCTTCACCAAAGATTATTAATTTTGATTTAGTTCCGATAGAAGATCCACCGGACGCAAGATATGTTTTTAAAGAATCTTTAATTCTATTTGAAGCAACAGAAGTACCTTCACCCAAGAGAATTACTTTTTTATATCCTCTGAAAGTAATTGCTAAAGTTGCTGTGTTTGATCCCCTGTTGAATAAATCAAATGTAACGTTTCTAGAATTTAAACCTGCAAGAACTGAATCTCTTGAAATTCTGCTATTAGCAACTGTTGAATCGTAAACTACAATCACATCACCTTTTGCTTGTCTTTTGAAAGTTATATTATATGTTTGAGTTGATTTTAAAGAATCAACACCATTATAAGCCCAAACAGCCCACTGACCAACGACTGAATCACCGGGGTTCAAACCGAGTCCTCCAAGGATAACATCAATACCTGAGTTTACCATTGAAAGAACAGTATCATTTCCTCCATTATTAGATGCGAAACCAATCACAGGTTGTCCTGCAAAAGTTGGTGAATCAAAATACCATTTATAAGTTGTACCTTCACCTGATCTTGACCAATTAACATTCACATTATTATTATTGAATACAGATGTTACTATGGTAGTATTAGTTGGAGGTGAAACTAAATTAAAAGCAGAAAGAGAAGGAGTTTGTCTTCTTAAGGTAACAGATCTTGGACCGTTATTTGATTTCAATGAATCATTAACAGGTAAAAGTCTATAAGCCCAAGCATCCCATTGACCAACTAACTGTCCACCTGTTAGAACTCCTAAACTTGCTAAGATAGAATTTAACTGACCTGAAGTTGTAGTCCAGTTATTTATACCTGTTGGAATTGAGATTTGTCTTGAAGTAGCATTTGGTGAACCGAAAATAAATCTATATGAAGCACCGGTTGCAGAAGTGTCCCAATTAAACACAATTGGAGTAGATGAACCGGGAAGTGTATTAATTGTTATTCCTGCTGCAGGTGAAGTTAATCCATAAGAATGTAAAACAGGTACATTCTGCTGTTTTACTTTTTGAACTGCTTTATGAAGGTTTAATCTTCCTTTGGATAAAATTAAAGATTGCAGAGAAGCAAGAGTATCTACACTTGTCATTAAATAATGTTTAAATAATCTGGCACATGAATCAGGATCATTTTTAGCTAATGCTATAAAACTTGGACCTGCTGCAGCATACATTAAACCAATAGCTCCTGTAACATGAGGAGTCGCCATTGATGTACCTGTTGAAGTTCCGTAAGCATTACTTGGATTGGTTGATAATATATTAGTACCGGGAGCACCTATATCCATATGAATAGGTCCAAATCCTGCACCTGAATTTTTAACATCGGTATTAGTAGTATTTGTTACTGAAACCATAAAATCAGATGGACACTGAGTAGGAATATCTCCAACTATATCAATATTAACATTTGCATTTGGACCGGCACCGGCATTTAAAATTCCCCAAGTACCGAGTGAATCATAAAATCCACACCATAATGGATAATTTGCAGGTTGACCGTTATCAACACCAAAAGAAGCATTAGTAGATACAACAAATGCACCTCTTTGTCCATTCGTCTGAATATATAACATTTTTTGTTTTAATACATAACCGTAAGCACGTAATACTACAGCTTCAGTACCTGAAGAACCTTGAACTGCCATAACTTTTACATTCCAGTTAACACCTGCAACACCTTGATTATTATTTCCTACCGCACCGACTGTACCGGAAACGTGAGTACCGTGCTGAGAACTTGTGATGGTACCATTACTATTATATGCATTCCAACCTTCGACATCATCTATATAACCGTTATTATCATCATCAATACCATTTCCGGGAATCTCTCTGGTATTTCTCCAAAAGTTTAAATCCTGATGAGCAATAAAAAATCCATTATCTACTACAGCACAAACTATTGTATCATTTTGTGAAGTATAACCACCGGTAGCTATAGCCCAAGCTTCAGGTGCATCTATATCAGCATCGGGAGTTCCACCACTTTGTCCGGTATTGTGCATATCCCATTGTTCATTGAATCTGGTATCATTTGGGAAATTTTGTTGTCTTTGCTCAACAATGTGATTAAACTGAGCGACAGAGACATCAGGATTTCCTTTTACTCTTAATAATGCATCTACTGAGCTTACTCTATTATTATCGAATTTTAATAACCAAATATTATATGGTTCAAATAATAGTTCCTTTGCAACCAAATTTATATCTGAATATTCAGAAGCAAATGAATTTACATCTGTACCTTCTTTTAACATAACAATCATCTCATCAGGAATATAATTATTATCATAATGAGTGGAAGTTTTATCATTATTCTCACCAATTGTATCATCTGTAGAAGAAGAAAAGATAACAATTGTAAGAGCAATAATAATAAAAGAAGGGATTAAATAGTTTTTAAGTTTCATACTAAATTGTTTCCTCGCTTTTTAGCGAATTTGTTTATAAAATTTATATCAATACAATCAAATAATTTAACAGAATATATTCAAAATTAAAATAGACGGAAAAATGACAATATATTATTTTTTGACAGGTTTATCATTTCTCAATAAAAATCCATCTAATTGAAGTGTTATTTCATTAATATTATTTTCAGATGCATATAATCCTACAGGGTCTTTATCTACTACAATTTTTATTACTTTTTCATCATTATCAAAAATTATGTTCATATTTTCTCCTGTTACTCTGTTAACTCCGTTTGCTTTGCCTGATTCATCATAAACGAAATAAATACTTTTAGAATTATTATAAACATTCACATCTTTTAATTTTTCATTTTCAAATAATATTTCGATTTTATTTCCTGCGACTTGATTGTATCTGTCTGTAAAATTAACCGAATCAGATATTGAGATTAAGAAAGATTCGGATGAATTTGGAGATTCCTGAATTTTATTAACAGTAATTTTTTGTAATACTTTTCCCGGTAACTCAGCATAAATAGAATCTCCGGTCATTTGAGAATTGTTCTGCCATAGAACCGGTTTATCCTGCAATGCTACCGTTTCGGTTTCTATGAAATAATATGCATATCCTGACTTACTTAAAAAATCATTCCTTATAATTTCAACGTTTCCCGATGCTTTATAATATTCAGGTAAATTCCTATATGCTTCCATTTTATCTGAATAAATGAAAAGCGAATCAATAAAATTTTCAACTTGAATAAGTGAAGCATTTCCGGAAATATATGAATAATTAGTTACTTCAAAATTTTCTGCATAATTTCCTATCAGTAAAACATTATTGCTTAGATTTTTAATTTTTACATTTCCTGATGCATTTGATTTTTTTTCGAATGAAAAATTTTTTAAAGTATCCGCATTTATTATTGTGGAATCGGAATCAATCTGTGCATTAATATAAGCATTAGTAATTCCTGATCGTTTTAAAAAATCTATAAAGTCAGCTTTAATAACAGCAGAATCTGTTATAACTACTACATTGCCTTTTGCGAAAGAATCTTCAGTATTTCTGAAATAAATTAATTCATTCGATGTAATAATATAGTCTTTATTTTCAACTTTAACATTTCCTTTGAAATCAGCTTTTGCATCATTAAAGAAATAAGTTCCTCTGTTTGCCGTTAAGGTTGCATTGGGATCTTTTAACGTAACGCTACCCTCTCCAATTGCTCTTTTATCGTTTCCGTAATATACACCGCGTGAAGTTAATAAAGTTAAAGTATCCTGATATATCCTCACATTGCCTGAGAGAACTAATCTGTTTTCGTCAATATACTGAGTTGCAGAATTACAATAGACATTAATATTACCCTGAACAAAATGTACATTCCCTTCTGCTTCTCTTACAGATTTTCCATCAATAACTTTACCGGTTAATTTATCAGAATTTTTAAGTTCAATAACATCCTGTGCATAAGTTAAACTTAGATTTGCAAGAAATAATATAATTATAAGATTATACTTCATTCAGTTTATAAGTTTTCTTAAAATTTTTAATCCGGTATTGGACACATTTGAGCTTGAGTTAGATAGTATCAACACACCTGATTTTGTATTTTTTACAAATCCGATATATATGCTGAATCCGTTTGTCGCTCCGTCTTTCCAAATTAAACTTGCATCATCAGGTTTATAAAAATCTGAAATTTGCCATCCCAATCCCATATATTTTAAAAATTTTAGTCCTGTATTTTTTCTTGGTCTGTGTAATGTATCAAGAAGATTATTTAAATCTGTTTCTAACATTCCTAAATTATATTTCAGATAAATCATCATATCTGCTAAACTCGAAAAATTTCCACCTGCTCCTAAGAAGGCAGGAGATGTTGGTAAATTAAATTGTGATTCTCTGCCTTTTGAATAAGAATAAGCAAGTCTATTTATTTGTACTGTATTTAACTCCGTCCCTGTGTTAATCATATTAAATTTATTAAGAAATAATTTTTTCTCCAAATTTATATAAGTGTCTTTTCCCGCTATTGATAAAATATTTCCCAACAATCCAAAAGCAAGATTTGAATACAAAAACTTAGAACCCGGTTCAAATTTTAGTTTATATTTATTCAAAAAATCATACATCAATTCAACAGTATAGCCCGGAGGTTTAACTCTGTTACTTGGGGTTCTTGGTAGGGATGAAAAATGAGTTGCTAAATCTTCAAGTGTTATATACCGATTCAAAGATTGTTTATTTTTCCAAACAGGTAAAGTAACATTATTGGGTAAATAATTTTGTGCAGGGTTATATAAATTTATTGTTCCATTCCCGTTTAAATAAGCAAGAATTAAGGCTGTAAAAGTTTTTCCTATCGAACCAAGTTTGAAAATGGTATTTTCATCCGGTCTGACACCGATTCCTTTTTTAACTTCACCATAGCAATAATATTGAGGTTCACTGCCATTGTTTATTACCCCGATAACTATTCCGGCGTTATGAGGATTTTTTAAATATACAGTAGCAATTGAATCAATATAGTTATCAATAGTAAATTCAATTGGAAGAACCGTCGAATTGTTATCTTGAGCATTTAAATTAAGAAATAAGAATAAAGAGAAAGTAATATTTAGTCTAATGAAGTTAGACATATTTAAAAAAACTCATTTTTCTTTTTTAAATAACTATTTTGTTTTGTTTTTTGATTTAAATAGAAAAATGTTTTTAGAAAAATGTTTTTTATTCTGACAATTCTATAAAATTTCATTAACTTACCTCCAAAAGACCTGAAATATTTTTCAACTCCTGGAATAACACTACCTTCAAAATTAAAAATTAAATTATTTTTGAGTGAATCTTCTATCATCAACTCAAACAAATATGAATTTAAATTTGATTTTCTAAATGATTTCTCTATGCTTCCAATGATATAATACATTGATTTATTATCAAACACATTTATTGTTAAACTTTTTATATTATTTTTTGAATCTTCGATTAAAAAAATTTTTAGTTTTTCATTTATTAATAAATAATTTATCCAATTTTTTATCTTTTCTTTTTTGGGGAGTTTAAAAAAATCATTGTTTCTGTAAACGAAATTTAAAATATTTTCAATTTCAGAATCTTTAACTTTGTTTTCAAGAATTCTAATTGAAAAGTTATTTTCTTCAAGTTCTTTAATTCCCTTTTTAATTTTTCTTTTTTGCATAGTACTTATATTTTCCTTCCAACTGCTNNATGGATAAAAATCATATGCATACCAAGTAAATGGCATAGATTCACTGCCCTCACTTCTGAAATTTAAATCTGACATTTCAAAACCATTTAAATTTTCAAGAATATCAAGATAAATTTTCTTAAAAAAATTATTTTTATCATATTCAGTTTTAAATTCAATATAATTTTTAATCAAAGGAAAATTATATAAAGTAAATGGTGGTCGGGTTATTGAATTCCAAAGATATTTTTTTAAAGGTTGAAATATTAATCCATATTCAATATCACGGTTCTCATTCAACTTAGCTAAAATTTTAAATTTTAAATTCCAAGATTTATACCACAAAGTCGTAGAAAAAATATTCCCAAATTCATTGTTTAAAACAAAGTCATTCCATTTTTCATAATCTGATTCGATTAAATATTCCAATTTAATTTAGTTCTAATTTGTTTTTTAAATAAATTGGTTTGAAATAATCAAATGTTGTTTTTCCATCAGTAAATTCAAACCTCTTGTCGTTTAAGATTTTTTTATATAACTCAATAAATTCAATAGGAAAATTAGTTCCTTGGAATGCTGAGTCATGCCAAAGAATGCTCACACCTCCGTATTTAAAGTTATAAACATTTTTCAATATTTTTTCTGATTTATCGTACCATTGATATTTATCTTTATCTTCAAAATATAATGTGTTTTCCATTATAGCAAGTGGAAATTCTAAAAATTTATGATGAGTCTCATTCTCAAAATCATAAGGTGGATAAGCGGCAGCTAAACCAGATCTGAATCCATTTGTTTCATTAAAGCCAATTGTCATATCATATTTTAATTTATTTTCATCTACTTCTTTAAAATAATGATTATAATTAAATCTTAACCAATGCTGCCTAACTCCAGATATATTAATACCCTCATTTTGCAATTTATTCAATTCTTCAGTAAGCTTACCTTTTTGATCAGAAGTTGAATAGCTTCCGTGTAAACCAATTTCATTTCCATTATCAATACATTTTTTAACCATTAATTTGAATATTTCATCATCAATATTATAATTTCCATCTTTGTAATGTGTATTCTCAATTAAAAACATATATATCCCTTTCGCTTTATATTCATTTTCAATATTCATCAAAATATTAAAATTATAAAATAATTTATTGTAATTAGGAAATTTTTTAATTAATAGTTTTAAGAGTTGTTTTGAATATTTTTTATCTTTGAACCTTATAATTGATATTAAATAATTTTTAAACAATCTAATAAATGAATTAAAGTTTGATTTAGGTAAAAAATCTATATCATGAGAATTAATTATATATGTCTTTTTAAAATTATCCTTTGTTTCAAACTTATAAAATTCCTTAATTTTATTGCTTAATATTTCAATCCAAATACTTGCATAGGGAATTTTAGGGTCCAAATTAAAATGACCATGAAGTGAATTTTTGAAAGGGTAAATGTGACCGAAATTTTCATTTTTTTGGACATATTCAAATTGTAACGAAATCCAAATAAATATTTCAGCAAGTATATCTATTTCATACACATCATTTTTTAAAAAAAATACAGGTAATTTATGAATTCCATATTTATCCGAGATTGATTGATTATAAATTTCATACCATTGAATATTTAAATCATTAATATTTTTTAAATCAAAAAATTTAGATTTGCATTTGAAATATTTATCGTCAGAATTATCATTATAACTTAATTTATATTCAGAATTTTCTGTATAATCATAATCAGATAACGTACAAAATATCTTAAATGTATAAATTAATCTGTTACGTAGAATAGAATCTATTTTTTCAGGTAGTTCAATTGAAAGTTGCAATATATAATACTTTTTTTAATTTAACATATTCAATAGAAAATTAAAATGAATTATCAGTTTAAATCACAGCTTGGCGACGCATAGTTTCTTCGAGAGAAATAAAGGTTTCGGTTCTTTGGATTCCTTTGACTGACTGGATTTTTTCATTTAATACCTCTCTTAGATTTTGAGTATTTTTGCAAAGCAATTTTGCAAACATAGAATAGATTCCCGTAGTATAATGCAATTCCACAACTTCCGGAAATTTTTCCAACTGTTTTGCGACGGAATGATAAAGAGAACCTTTTTCTAAGTAAACACCTATGAAAGCACATATATCGTAGCCCATTTTTGACGGATCTATAATTAACTGAGAACCCTTAACAACACCCATATCTTTTAATTTTCTCATTCGCACATGAATAGTGCCTCCGGAAACAATAAGTTTTTTTGCAATTTCAGTATAAGGAATTGTAGAATCTTTCATAAGCAAAGAAATGATGTCCAAATCGAGCTTATCAATTTGATAATTTTCAGGTTTAATTTTCATAATAAATTATATTTTTAATAATTTTTTATAT
>DKKL01000059.1 GCA_002455255.1 Candidatus Tepidiaquacellales bacterium UBA6667
TATTAAAAATTTTATAATATTATTATTAAAATTAAATAATTTGTTTTATAAATATGGATATAAAAATAGAAAAAATTGAGTCTTTAAATGAAGAAAATATAAGTACCTTAAAAAATATATTAAGCTCGCAAAGATGGGATTTTCACAGTTCACCGATTGTAACTTCTGACAAAATTCTTGATAATATTAATTCCGGATATTACTTAAACAAAGATATAGTTACTTTTCTTATAAAATCGGGTGAAGAATATATCGGAGTAATGAGATTGTTTGATTTAGGTGATGATTGGGAGGATGACGAAACTCCTATGTTTGATATTAGGATTTTGAATAGTTATAGAAAAAAAGGAGTTGGTGAGTATTCATTAAAATTCCTCACAGATTTTGTATTTAACACTTATCCAAACAAGTGGAGATTTGAAGGAACTACGCGTGCAGACAATATTGCAATGAGAAAATTATTTGAAAAATGCGGGTTTGTGAAAGAGGCACATTACAGGCAAGCCTGGCCAGATGAATCAGGGAAAAAATATGATTGTACCGGATATGGAATCTTAAGATCAGATTGGGAAAATAATGAAATAACGGTGGTTAGGTTTAATAGTTAAAAAGAGTTCACATGTTCCCGAAAAGTCAGAACATCCCAAATCATTGTAATGCAATAACTGGTTGATTTGTATCTGATATCATAATTAAGTATGAATAATAAATTAATTTCCATTTAAGTTTATTAATTAATTATCCTCCCCCTAAATCCCCCNNTCCCCCTCCAAAGGGGGACTTTTGGGAGTTAACATAAATTAAATTAATCAAGTTTAGCAAGTTCAGATTCGATTATATATTCTTCATCTTGAGTATAATCCCAACTTATATATTTTATAATCCCATTTCTATCAACAATAAAAGTTGATCTTGTAGAATATCCAATTGGGTTATATGAATTAAATGCAATTGAAGATTTAAAATCCGGATCATTTACAAATTCAATATTATCAGTATTCAACATTTCTTTCCACAAAGCCAACAGTTCCGGAGTTGAATTTGAGATTGCAATATATTTTACATTATCAATTGAAATTGGATAATTTTGGATACTCGAAATAACTGGTTTAATTTTATTGAATGAACTCAGTTGAACAGCACAGCTCATTATAGGATAACTTGTGTTATTAGACTGTGGAATTACTCCACTGAATGCTGCCGGATAGAATGTAATAACTATGTTGCTTCCTCTTAAATCAGAAAGTTTTGTAGTACTGTTTACATTTATATCAGGAGCATAATCTCCGGTTTTTAAATATTCTTTAACCTGATATGAAGGTATTTTATATCCTGACAGACTATTCTTTAAAGCAAATTCAAGTGGTTTAAGATGTTCTCCCTGCCCTCTGTAATCAATATCTTTAAATAAAATATTATTTTGTTTATCTAATAAGTAAACTGTAGAACTTGAATTATAATTTTTAGGTAACTCAACATTTAGTTTTTCATAATATTCACCTTTTACATCCGGTTTAATAATCAATTCTTTTAAATTCGGGTAAGTTTCAATAAATGGTTTCGTTCCGTCGTTGAGTATCAATATTACATCAATGAATTTATTTTCGGTTGAGTTTGAATATTGATTAGCCCCTGCTATGTTTGATTTTTCAAATGCCAACCCTTTTGCAAAATAATTTGTAAAAGCTGTTGTCATCATTTCAGCATATTCACATTTAACAGAGAGCGAAGGGACAAAAGCAACAATTTTATATGAACCATTATCAGTATAAAAATCAAGTTCTGAAATTGGGAATGTATCGGCTTTTAAAGTATTGATTGAAAATAAAGAAGCAGTAAGAAGTAACAGAACTGAAAAAAAGTATGCTTTTTTCATAATTATTAAATTTTCTTTTATACTTCTTCAATTTAAATTGAGTTTCATATTCTGCCAGGAAAACACAATTTATTCACTGACAAAAACTTTAAATCCACCATAAGACATTTTATTTACATCAAAGGGCATTTTAATATTACTCATCTCTGCCATTTTAGGGTCATTCATTACTTTTTTATTTATTGAATCTCTTTGGCTTTTTGATTTATATGTAATATAAGAAAAAACAACAGTTTCATTTTTCTTTGCATTTGCAAGTTTTGGGAAAGGCAAACCGAACTTGATATTCACATCATCACTCATACATTCATAATAATCCAATGCTCCGTATTTCATCCAGATTTTTGTGGCAAACTGTGAAATTTTTTTATAAGCCGGAATATTTTTTTTCGGTACAACAATTAGAAATCCATCTACATATTTTGCTTTTAGTTTTTTTGAACTTACCATTATTTCTCCTTTAATTTTATTTTTTATAATTATACGGACAATGTCTGCAACCTGATTTGCAGCAATACCCTCTTTTTAAATGGTATTCCTGAGTAAATACCATTAACCCGGATTTGTCAAAGTAGAAGTCTTCGCCTTCTATAAGTTTATTATTTCTATTGGTGTTCTGAAAATTATTATTAATAATATCTTTTTCTTTATTCTCGTTCTTATTCAAATTAATTTTATTATTTAAAAAATAATTTTTTTGGATTAAAATTGAAACATAAAATTACGATTTTGTGTTTTATACATATATAAAAATAATATGAAAACTTTTTTAATAATAACTATTATTCTTTTTTCAGGAAAATCTTGTTCTTCACAAGAAAAAATTAATGAGATCTCAACTCCAACAATTACACAATCTGAAATAAAATCAGATGATAGTAACAATCTTTTCTTACCTGTAACAGAAGAAAACATAGATTCTATAATACAGACAAATTTATACGGAGATAAAAAAATTGATGGGATGAGTTATGGAGATTCAAAAAATAATGTAGTATTAGTTAATCTCTGGGCTTACTGGTGTCAGCCGTGCAAGGAAGAGTTTCCTGAAATTGTAAAATTGAAAAATAATTATTCCGATAAAGGTCTCAAAGTTATATTTATTACTCTTGATTTTGGTGATGCACTTGAAACTCAATCTAAACCATATTTAGAAAGCCAGGGAGTAGATTGGGTAAGCTATTACAATAAATTTGCAAAAGACGAAAACCTCATAGAATATTTCAGTAAAGATTGGGACGGAGGAATTCCGGGAACATTCATTTACGGGAAAGATGGTAAGTTAGCCAAACAGATGATTGGAAAGAAAACTTATGAAGAATTTGAGGATGTTGTTAAAGAACTTTTATAATTTTATACAATATTCATCTAATTCTTTTCTTTTAAGCACCGGCACTGATACATTTTCAGCCGGAAAACCAACCGGTATCAATAAATACGGAGTTTCATTATCAGGTCTATTCAAAATTTTTTGTAAAAATTTCATTGGATTTGGAGTGTGAGTGAGCGTTACTAAACCGGAAAAGTGCAATGCGGTTAACAACATACCGACAGAAATTCCAATAGATTCATTCACATAATAATGTTTTCTTAATTCACTTTCCGTTTTTTCATAATTTACTTTGAAAACTACGATGAGATATGGTGCAGTATCAAGAAACTCTTTATGCCAATCAGTCCCAAACGATTCTAAATCTTTTTTCCAGCTTTCAGGAAATCTTGATTCATAATTTTCTTTTTCTTCTTTTTCAGCAGCAATTCTAATCTCGTGTTTTATTTCCGGTGATTCAACTATTACATATCTCCATGGTTGCTTATGAGCACCGGAAGGTGCAGTGCCTGCGGTTTTTACTGCGTTCTCAATAATTTTTATGTCGATTTTTTCAGGAGAAAACTCTCTCACGGTTCTTCTTGAATTCATCAAATTATAAAATTCTTCTGAATTTTTTAAAATTTCTTTTTCAGATTTTTTTATAAAATCCAATTTGATAAAGTCACTCATAAAATTATATATCCCCAACCATTTTTTGCGGATCGACAAGTTCTGTAAATTTAGAATCATCAAGTAAGCCAAGTTCTATAGCTGCTTCTCTCAATGTTTTATTTTCCTTGTGAGCTTTTTTAGCAATCTTTGCTGCATTTTCATATCCGATATGAGTATTCAGAGCAGTGACGAGCATTAGAGAATTTTCCACATGTTTATTAATCACATCATAGTTTGGTTCAATTCCAACAACACAATTTTTGTTAAATGAATCAGATGCATCACCAAGTAATCTTGCAGAGTTTAAAAAATTAAAAATCATCATAGGTTTAAAAACGTTAAGTTCAAAATGACCGGACATTCCGCCGACATTTATTGCAACATCATTTCCTATAACCTGAGCACAAACCATTGTCATAGCTTCGCACTGAGTAGGGTTAACTTTTCCGGGCATGATGGACGAACCGGGTTCATTTTCCGGAATTAAAATTTCACCGATTCCGCTTCTTGGACCGGATGCGAGCAACCTAATATCATTTGCGATTTTCATTAAACTAACAGCAAGTGTTTTTAAAGCTCCGTGAGATTCGACAATAGCATCGTTAGCAGCGAGAGCTTCAAATTTATTGTCAGCAGATTTAAAAGGCAGACCGGTTGCCTCAGATACAAATTCAGCAACTAATTCCGGATAACCTTTAGGAACATTAATTCCGGTGCCAACAGCAGAGCCACCGATTGCTAACTCTGATAAATGAGGCAAAGTATTTTTAATTGATTTTACTGCATGATCGAGCTGAGAAACATAACCTGAAAACTCCTGCCCCAGAGTTAATGGAGTTGCATCCATTAAATGAGTTCTACCGATTTTTACAACCTTCATAAATTCCTGTGATTTTTTATGAAGTGTGTTTCTTAAGGTTTCAATTTTTGGGATTAAATGTTCAACAATAATTTTATAAGCAGCAATGTGCATTGCCGTCGGGAAAGTATCGTTTGAAGACTGAGATTTATTTACATCATCATTTGGATGAAGATATTTTTTTTCATCGCTTAATTTGCCACCATAAATTTCATGACCTTTGTTTGCAATAACTTCATTTACATTCATATTAGATTGAGTTCCGGAACCGGTTTGCCAAACAACAAGAGGAAACTGATCAGACAATTTTCCATCAATAATTTCTTTTGCCGCTTTTTCAATTAAATTTGTTTTTTCTTCCGAGAGTACACCTGATTTAAAATTTGCTTTAGCACAGGCAGATTTCAAAATTGCAAACGCATTTATTATTTCTGACGGCATTTTGTTTTCACCAATTTCAAAGTTTTGAAGAGATCTTTGAGTCTGTGCTCCCCAATATTTATCCGAAGGAACTTTAACTTCCCCCATTGTATCGTGTTCTAATCTGAATTCCATTTTATGATTAATTTTAATTATTTATTTAGTGAAGGTGAAGTACCGTTTTTCAATACGAATGAAAATTTATCACCTTTTATATCTGTATTATAAATTGAATAAGTTAATTCAAAATATTCCATTTCACCTTCGATTTTTTTAATTACATCTTCTTTAGTAAAAGCATTAAAAAATATTTTCCCTGAAGAAAACGATATAAAAGGATTAGTTGCGGAATATTCATCAGGTGAGATTTTAGTTATAACATTTTTCAATAAATCATATCTGTAAATTCTGTTTTGATTTTCATAAGTTCCTCCAAATTCATTATCAACTTCGCAATCAAAAATTAAAGCAAAGTTAGTTTTATCAAACCAAACAGTGCTTGCCGAGCTAAAAAATATTTTCTTAGAGGGATCAATTTTATCCAACGGATAAATATTAAGAACTTCTCCTTCAATAGAAAATTCAATTATGTTAGACATATCATGAGTGATAATACTCTTTGAATCTTCAGTCCAGCTTGGTGAATAAAAACTATTTAAGTTTCTAATTTTATTTTCTGTAAGAATTTTAAAATTTCTATCATCAACAGAGACTATAGCAATTTGCCAATTATTATTTGTCCAGTGATTAAAAACTAAATAATTCCCATCCGGTGAATATCTCGGGAAATATGAGTTATCTCCAGGAACAGAAGTCATTCTTTTTACAGTTTTTGATTCGATATCGTATATTGAAATAAATCTTCCACCCGTTTTTTCATCAGATTCGGTATAAGCAATTTTTTTTCCATCCGGTGAGATTGACTGCTGATAACCTTCAAAGAGTTTTATATCTTCATTTGTATTTAAATTATACTTATAAATTGTCCCGGTTTTTTCATAAGACATAAATAAATCCTGAGAATATAGTATTGGGTTAACACAAAAATATAAATATATAAGAAATATTAATTTTAACATTTATGAATTTTAAAGTTTAATAATATTATTAACTTTTATTATCGGGATAAGTTGCAATAACTTTAGACTGCAAACCGCCTCTGACAGTAAAATCACCAACTATTTCCATCCATCTGGGTTTTAATACAGAGATTAAGTCATCCAGAATTGTATTAGTTACGTTTTCATAAAATATACCGTCATTACGGTAAGACTGCAAATAAAATTTCAGTGATTTAAGTTCAACACATTTTTTATCAGCAATATATTTAATAGTAATCATTCCAAAATCAGGTTGACCTGTTTTAGGGCAAACGGATGTAAATTCATTTGCCTGGTGGATAATTACATAATCTCTATTGGGAAATGAATTTGGAAATGATTCTAAAAGTTTTACACGGTTTTTTGATTTCATAAACCAAAAATAAGTCCATTAACACGCAATTTAAAGTTAAAATTTTGAATTACAGTTAACTTTTAAAATCGTTATTTTTAGAGTTATGATAATGAAACAATTACCAATAACCACATACGGAATGGAAGTTTTGCGTAAAAAAACTAATCCGGTGAAAGATGTCAACCTTAAACTGATTGAAACAGTTGGCGATATGTTTTACACAATGGAAAGAGCAGATGGAGTTGGATTAGCCGCTCCACAGGTGGGAGTCAATAAATCTTTTGCAGTGATAGATGTTACACACTTTCAGGATTACGCACACATTAAGCCATTTGTTATAATTAACCCTGTAATTCATGAAGTTCACGGAGAATGGTTTGCAGAGGAAGGGTGTCTATCAATTCCCGGAATAAAGCTAAATATTCCGAGAGCATCACAAATATATGTAACGTATTATGATTTAGATATGAATGAAGTAAATCTTGAAGCAGATAAACTTCTTGGAAGGGTTTTACAACATGAGATAGATCATTTGAACGGGAAATTATTTTTAGATTTGATAGATGATGATGAACTTAAAAAACTTAAAAAAGAATTGAACGATATAAAAAAAGGATTGGTTGATCCGGGTTACAAACTTTTAATTCATGAGGAAAAGTAAATTTGAGAATTGTTTTTATGGGAACTCCGGATTTTGCAGTTCCTTCACTAAAAATTTTAATTCAAAACGGATATGATATAAGAGCAGTAGTTACTGTCCCTGATAAGCCAAAAGGCAGAGGATTGAAACTGCAAAGTTCCGAAGTAAAAATTTTTGCATTACAAAACGGATTAAGAATTTTGCAGCCCGAAAATCTGAAAGATGAAAAATTTAAAACTGAAATAACAGAAATTAATCCTGATTTAATAATTGTAGTTGCTTACAGAATTTTACCAGATACTATTTATAAAATTCCTAAATTTGGAACATTCAATTTACATGCATCATTATTGCCTAAATACAGAGGAGCTGCACCGATAAATCACGCAATAATTAACGGAGAAACAGAAACAGGCGTAACTACATTTTTTCTTGATAAAAAAGTTGATACCGGAGAAATTATTTACCAAAGAAGTGTTTCAATTGATAACAAAGATTTTGGAGAATTATATAATGAATTGAAATTTGTTGGTGCTGAGTTAGTTCTTGAGACAGTAAAAATTATTGAATCAGGAGAAGTAAAACTAAAAAAACAGTCTGATGAAGTTTCAACGAACGCACCTAAAATATTCAAGGAATTTTGCAGGATAAACTGGGAAGATACTCAGGAAAATATATACAATAAAATAAGAGGACTTTCTCCAATACCGGGAGCATGGACAACTTATGAAAATAAAACTTTAAAAATTTTTAAATCTCAAAAAACTGATATAGAAAGTACAAAACAATACGGAGAAACTGAAGTTTCAGAAGAAGGGCTTTTTGTGAATACATTAGACAAGAAGATTAAAATTATCGAACTTCAAAAAGAAGGAAAAAAAAGAATAACTGCGTCAGAATACATAAAAGGATTACAAATAAAAAATTTTAAATTTATATAACATAATGGCAAAGACTAAAGAAAATATAAATCCGACCAAAATAAGACTTGGAGAAATAGAAAAGGAACTTGCCGAATTGAGAAGTCAAAAAGATGAATTGATTGCACACTGGAATCTTGAAAAAGATTTGATAAAAACAATCAGATCATCAAAAGAGGAGATTGAAAATTTAAAAGCGGAAGCTGACAGATATAACAGAGAAGGAAATCTGGCAAAAGTAGCCGAGATTAATTACGGGAAAATTCCTGAGCTTGAAAAAGAAATTGAATTAAAATCAGGAGAACTATCAAAAGTTCAAAAAGATAAAAAAATGCTTAAGGAAGAAGTTGACGCAGAAGATATTGCAGAAATTGTATCGAGATGGACAGGAATCCCAGTTACTAAAATGCTTGAAGGTGAAAGACAAAAACTTTTGAAGATGGAGGAGATACTTGCAGAGAGATTAATCGGACAAGAAGATGCGGTAGTAACGGTTTCAAATGCTATACGAAGATCAAGAGCAGGACTTCAGGATGAAAACAAGCCAATAGGTTCGTTTTTATTTCTTGGCACAACAGGTACCGGTAAAACAGAACTTGCAAGAGCACTTGCGGAATTTTTATTTGATGATGAAAAAGCTATAGTGAGGATAGATATGAGTGAATATATGGAAAAATTTTCAGTGTCAAGATTAGTAGGTGCACCTCCCGGATACGTTGGTTATGAAGAAGGAGGACAATTAACAGAAGCAGTGAGAAGAAAGCCATACTGTGTTGTATTGCTTGATGAGATTGAGAAAGCACATCCGGATGTATTTAATATATTGCTTCAGGTATTAGATGAAGGTCGTCTGACAGATTCGCAAGGGAAAACTGTAAATTTTAAAAATACAATAATCATAATGACATCCAATCTTGGTTCACATTTGATTCAGCAACAACTTGAAAAAATAACCAATAAAAACAGAGATGATATAATGGGTGGAATCAGAGTGCAGTTATTGGATATGTTGAAAGCCACAATCAGACCTGAATTTTTAAACAGAATAGATGAGATTATTTTATTCAAACCACTTACAAAAGTTGAAATAAGATTAATAGTTGACCTTCAGTTAAACCAGACTATCAGAAAATTAGAACAAAATCAGATAAAGCTCAAAATTGATGATGATGTAAAAGACTGGTTAGGTCAATTGGGCTATGATATACAGTTTGGAGCAAGACCATTAAAAAGAGTTATCCAAAAATATTTAACAAATAAATTATCCGAAAAATTATTATCAGGGGAGATTTTACCCGGCGAGACAGTCACTTGCAGATTAGATAAAAATGGAGCAATAGAATTTACAAAAGAAAAAACTAAATGATAAACTTTACAGAGAATTATTTTGATTTAAGATTATTAAAAATTACGGATGTAAAACTTCACGAGGATACAGAGAATAAAAGATTAAGAAATATATTTCAAAGAATATCAGATGATAATTATTTAATGAATCCTGTTATTGTCGGGAAATATGATGATGATTATATATTGATAGACGGTGCAAACAGATTCAGTTCATTAAAAGAAATAGGTTGTAAGCTGATATTAGCACAGATAATAGATTACAAGGATAAAGAAATAAAACTTTACAGTTGGAATNNAAACAGTTGGAATCATTTCGTGTATGAACTTGAGGCAGAAACAATACTGGCACTTGCAAGGAAAAAGAAATATAAAATCGAAGAGACAAACTTCAGATCCGGAAGAAAAACTGTTAATTCAGGAATCAATAAAATTTTGGTATCAGATATAGAAAACAATAAACATTATGTTATAACATTTGAAAATAATTTTGAAAAAATCTTAAAAGGACTTTTTGAATTTACACGGTTATATACCGGTAAATATAATTTTGACAGGTCAGAATCTGACATTAAGATAGAAGAATTGAAAAAATATTCACGTAAAAAAGGTATATTGATAGATTTTCCGGATTTTAAAAAAGAACATATAGTAAAGATAGCAAGAAAGAAATTAAAAATTCCAACCGGAATAAGCAGACATATATTAAAAAACAGAGTACTTCACGTGAAATATGCTCTCAAAAATCTGAAAGATACGAATAACCTTGAAAAGAAAAGAGAAGATTTAAGTAAATATCTTTATAAGAAAATAGATGATAACAAAGTTCGGCAATACAAAGAATCAGTTATTATATTTGATGAATAATAAAATGAATAATTATTGTCTTTAGAATTTTTTATAGCACGCCGTTATTTATTTGCAAAGAAAAAAGTTAATTTTATAACTATTATCTCGATTATTTCCATAATCGGAGTTGCGACAGGAGTAGCTGCGTTAATAATTGTACTATCCGTATTTAACGGATTTAATACAAGAGTTTCATCAATACTGATAGGATTCAATCCACATATAAGAATTGAATCAAATGACGGTAAAACTTTAGAGAATAAATCAGAAGTTGAGAATAAATTAAATTTAGCAGGGGTTAAAAATTTTTCAAGTTATACGCTTAACAAAGGATTAATTTCAACTGACAGACTGAATAAAGCGATTATAGTAAAAGGGGTTGATGAAAAAAGTATTGGCAAAGTATCAGGGTTGCAGGAAGTTATAAAATTAGGAAGTTTAGATTTAAAAAATGACGGAATAACAGGAGGTATTGTATTAGGAAGAATACTCGCAGGTGAAATGAGAAGTTTATTAGGCGATACAGTAACAATTCTTAGCCCATCCGGGATGGAAAAATCTTTAACACAGTTTGTAGAACCTAAATTGATGAAATTTGTTGTAACCGGAATATATGAGGCAGACAATCAGGAATTTGATTCCAAGTTTGCATTTATTTCAGATAAAAATTCACAGGAACTTTTTGAACTTGAAAATAAATTTAACGGTATAGAGATACGCTTTCCTGACATTAATGACTCAGAGAATGAAAAGGAAAAATTATCAGGAATTTTAGGAGACAAATATAAAGTATCCACCTGGTTTGATTTAAATTCTGATTACTATTCAATAATGAAAATTGAGAGATGGGTGGCATTCATAATATTAAGTTTAATAATTATAGTGGCTTGTTTTAATATACTTGCATCGTTAATTATGACTGTTATTGAAAAGAAAAGGGATATAGGAATATTAAAAGCAATAGGTGCAAACGAAAGGACAATAAGGCGAATATTTTTGTTTGAAGGAATATCAGTCGGATTTATCGGAATGGCTTCAGGTTTTATAATAGGAGTAGGCACAATTTTAGTTCAGAAATATTTTGGATTTTATAAACTTGATACAAGGATGTATAGCATAGATGCGTTACCGGTGGAACTGAGATGGATGGATTTAGTAATTGTACCGCTGGCAGCTATGCTTTTATGTTATCTTGCATCATTATATCCTGCTAAAAAAGCAGCAAAGGAAGATCCCGTTAGTGCTATAAGATGGGAATAAATATTAAAAACACGAATGGATAATTTTTTAAAAATAACAGATATAAAGAAAAGTTATAAAATTGACAAACAGAATTCCCTTCACGTACTTAAGGGGATAAATTTGGATATAAGAAAAGGTGAGATAATTGCGATACAAGGACAATCAGGTGCAGGTAAAAGTACATTACTTCATATACTCGGGACATTAGACAGACCTGACAGCGGAAATATAAATTATGAAAATGAAGATATAACAAAATTTAGTGAAAAAGAACTGGCAGAGTTTCGGAATAAAAAAATAGGATTTATTTTTCAGTTTCACCATCTTTTACCTGAGTTTACGGCACTTGAGAATATTTTAATTCCGGCGATGATAGACGGGAAAAGTATGAGAGAAAGAGCTATGGAACTGCTGGATATTGTTGGAGTAAAAAACAGAGAACATCATAAACCATCAGAAATATCAGGTGGAGAGGCACAGAGGGTTGCAATAGCCCGAGCATTGATTAATTCTCCAAAAATAGTATTGGCAGATGAACCAACAGGAAATTTAGATACTGAAAATGCAAATTCTGTAATAAAATTGATTTTTGAATTAAGGGAAAAATTTAATCAAACATTTGTGATAGTAACACATAATGAAGAATTTGCTGATAAGTGTGACAGGATTGTGAAGATGAAAGACGGATTAATAATTAGTTAATATTCAAACTAAGATATAATCAAAAATTATGATTATATTTGTAAAGTATTTAAAAGAAAGTAAAATTACATAGTGGCGGAAAATAATTCAAAAGTTAAAATCAGAACAAAGGAGTTTGATTTATTTTACGGAAAAAATCAGGCAATAAAAAAAATCAATACTGATATAAATGCAAATGCTATAACTGCATTAATAGGTCCCTCAGGTTGCGGCAAATCAACATATCTGAGGACGATTAACAGAATGAATGACTTAATTGACGGTGTGACTATAAAAGGAGAAATTACGATAGATAATGTCAATATTTATGGAAAAAACATAGATGTAGTTTCATTGAGGAAAAAAGTCGGAATGGTATTTCAGAAATCAAATCCATTTCCTAAATCAATATATGAAAATGTTGCTTATGGACCAAAAATAAACGGAGTGAAGAACAAACAGGATTTGGATAATATAGTGGAGTCAAGTTTAAAAAAAGCAGCAATATGGGAGGAAGTTAAAGACAGATTGAATGAATCTGCGATGGGGCTTTCAGGTGGACAGCAGCAAAGAGTATGTATTGCAAGGGCGATGGCAGTAGATCCGGAGATATTGCTGATGGATGAACCGGCAAGTGCGTTAGACCCTATCTCAACTGCAAAAATAGAAGAATTAATATTTGAATTAAAAAATAACTTGTGTATAGTTATTGTAACACATAATATGCAACAAGCAGCGAGAGTAAGTGATTACACAGGATTTTTTCTAAATGGTGAACTAATTGAATTTGACACAACAAGAAAAATTTTTACAAACCCAAAAGATGACAGAACACAAAACTACATCACCGGTAAATTCGGTTAATTTTAAAATAAAAAAATATGTATAATTATTTAGAAGAAGAGCTTGATCAATTAAGAACAAGAATTATAAAAATGAGCAGTCTTGTTGAAGAACAAATAGAGTTTGCGTTCAGAGGTTTATTTGAGGCAAATCTTGAACTTGCTAATTTAGTAAAAGAAAGAGATGATAAAGTGGATAAGTTTGATGTAAAAATTGACAAACACTGTCAAAGAATATTTGCATTAACCCAACCGGTTGCGGTTGACTTGAGACTGATAATGTCAGCATTGAAAATAAACAATGATTTAGAGAGAATGGGAGATATTGCAGTAAATATTGCAGAAAGAATTGAACCTTTAATGAATAACATAGATTTATTGAAAAAGGTAAAGATAGATGATATGTCAACACTTGTTCAAACCATTGTAAAAAGCAGTATTGACTCATTTGTGAACAATGACCCTGAGCTTGCTCTTGAGATAATAAAACTTGATAATAATGTGGATGAAATGGATCATCAGATATTTGATTTATTAATAAACATTATGGAAAATGATAAAACACTGATAAGACCATGCTCACATGCTATCACACTTTTAAGAAATATAGAAAGACTTTCAGACCACGCAACGAATATTGCTGAAGATGTTTATTTTTTAACTGATGCAAAAATTATCAAACACAGAAGAGATATAGAAGAGATAGATAATAAGCAATAATATTTTTTAGGTAGAATAAATAAACCATTTTTACGATTATGCGAAGATGAAAATCTTCGCATTTTTTTTTATGTTTACATCATTTAATTATTTATATGGTCAGGATTCCATAAAAAATAATTATAATGATTCTATCCCTAAATTAAACTCAACAGAAAAATTACTAACAGATTCCCTGCCCTTTGAATCCAATATTATAAAAGAAACTTCTTTATTAAATGCGGAATATGAAATTTTCAGTTACCAGGAATATATCTGGAGCGATAAACGGACAATTTCAGAAGTATTACAATCAAGAAACGGATATAGAGTTTTTAACCGAGGGTTTGGTCAAAATAATTATATATTATTTAATGATAACAACATAGAATATTTTAAAGATGGAATTGATATTTACAGTTTTGATACGGAGATGTTACCTGTAAATGAAATTGACAGGGTACAGGAAATCAGCTATATAAGTTCAGCATTATATACAGATAATCCACAGATGGGGATGGTAAATATAATTACGAAAGATTATATACAACCTGAACCATTTTCTCAATTAAGATATTCGCAGGACAGATATGGAAGTTTATCGGCGGATTTATATTATTCACAGTCTTTTTCAAAGAAATTTAATATTCAGCTTGGCATTTCAAATTCTTCATCAGATGGTAGATATGAAAATTCAATTTTTTCAAGATGGACAGCTAATACGAGAATTAATTATATGCCGAATCCGAATTTTAATATTAAAAGTAATTTTAATTTTGCAAGAATAGACAGAGGGATGTTTGGTGGATTGGTAAATGATTCCAGCGAAACGATAGTGAATGATACTACTGAATATTTTCTAAATTATTTTACTATAAATACAGGAATATTTTTTAAGCCATTTAAAAATAAAAATAATTTATCCAAAATATTGCTAAGCTTTCAGAGATCAGGTTATGATAGTTATGTACCGGAAAAATCATCACCTAACCCTTATTATACAGACATTTNNACATTTACAATATAATATTGAGCCAGACTTTAAACTTTGATTTAAATACATTTGATAAATCTTATGTAGAGTTTTATACTTCATTGAAGAGATATCAGTATAATAATAACCACTCGGATAATATTAATATCTTTTCAAGAGTAGAAATGAGTAATGATAAAATTAATTTATCGGGATATTTAAAACTTAAATCAAGATATTTTGCAACAATTTCAACCATAAATAATTTTGAATGGAATCATACATTTATTCCAGGAATAGAAATTGATTATACTCCATATAAAACTGATAATTTCAGATTGAAATTTTTTGGGGGTATAAATTACTTTGGAAGGAAATATACTGATAATGAAATAAACTCTAATTTTTCAGTTATATCAGGTGTGGGTGTAAATCTTGGGGAATTATATTTAAAATTAGGATTGACATCAAATGTTGAAATTAACAGAAGAGGGCAAAGTTTTATTGATTCAGAAAATCAATTTTTACTTTTTGAATATGGGAATTTTTACACTAATGTATATTCAGCCAAGTTAAAGTATAATTTTAACAACTTTCATTTAGATTTAACAAATGATTTTTATCCATACAGTGGTGGTAATGAAAATCTATTAAACAGTAATTTATTTTACAGCAATAAATTATTCAAAGATAAACTTGATTTGAGGACGGGAGTTATTTTTAAATATTATTCAGGACTTGAATTCAAACCTTCAATTGAAAACGATGTTAGGATAAAGAAGAATGTATATCAATTAGATTTTTATGTAGGAGCGAGGATAGGAAGTGCGAATGTAAGTTTTACGCTCGCAAATTTATTCAACAGAATTAATTATGATACATATTTATATCCATATGATGACAGAGGAGGATTATTGAATGTAGTTTCGAGATTTACAATTGTTTGGGATTTTCTAAATTAAGCAGAAATTAATTTCTTAAAAGCCGAATAAACTTCATCCACTTCAATTTGATGCATACATTTATAGGCATCAGAAGTTCCTGTATATATACAATTAACAGGTTTAGGAGAATTATAAAAACATGGAGAACAGGATAATTCTTTTCTTACGAGTTCATATTTATTCTGCCATGGGTATAATTCTTTATAATTTGTATAAGCAAAAATTGCAACAGTCGGAATTTTAAATGCAGCAGCGGAATGAAGGAAAGCGGTATCATTTGAGATGAAATAATTACAAAGTGATAATCTTGCCATAGAATCCATATAGTTATCGGTAGAAGCTATGATTCCCTTCCCCTCCAAAGAATCATTTATTTTATTATTTAAATCAAATTCATTTCCGAATAGTAAGATTAAAGCATTGTCATTATTGATTAACAAATTGCCAAGTTGAGCAAATTTATCTTTATCCCATCTTTTATGAATATGATTTTTCATAGTTGAAGAACCTGCATGAAAACCAATTATAATTTTATTTTCCGGATTAATTTTATTCAACCATATTTCAGAATTCTTTTTATCATTTTCACTCAGGAATATTTCCAAACCTTTGACATCTTCATCATCAAAACGGACAATTTTTTTTATTAAGTTTGCATTTTGCAAAACATTATGAAGATTTGGAATTTCTTTGACAGATTTATTATTTAAAAATTCTAATCGGAATGGCTTTGTATGAACGTAGTTATGACCAAGTTTTTCTTGGGCACCAAGCAAAAAGTTTAACACATTATATTCGGTTCTATTGGAAGGATAAACATTAATGGAAACATCGTAATTATTTTTCCTAAGTGAGAAGATTTCAGATAAAGATTTTGATTTGGGTTGTTTGAGGAAGTCAATGTGATAAATATGATTAAGATAAGGATTATTGTGATACATATCTTTAACAGATTTGAACATCACGAGCATATCAATTTTTACTTCATTGTGAGAGTCAGATAATTTAGATTTGATGAGAGGTAACAGAGGTGAAAACATAAGAGCGTCACCATTACCTGATAATGCATTAATTAAGATTTTCAAAATTAATTATTTAAACATAATTTCCGGTTCAAATATTTGAGATAATACAGGAATTTTTACATAGAGCAATAAAACAAATAATACAAAAAGTAACAGGCATAGAATAACCAAACTTTTTTGTTTATAAAGTTTCTCAGGATATTGAACAGGTGAATCAGGCAAGAAACTAATTTTCATATATACGGCAACTAATAAAGATAATAACGGTGCTAACAGAATTAACTCAAACTTATATCTTATTAAAAACACAGCAGAAGTAAATGAGAACAATGAAGCATAAAATATAATACTCGTAATAAGTTTTTCTTCGGTATATGTGCTTAATGATTTTCTGTAATTTTTAACCGTGCTATGATTGTTAATAAATCTAATTTCACCTAATCTTTTCGCTGCCATAAAAAATGCACCTATCATCCAGTAAGCAATAATAATAGAAAGCGGAGGAACGAAATCAATAGTGACCAAAAACCAACCTAATAAAAATCTTATGGAGTTATTCACTGATTCTGACAATACGTCTAAATAAACAATATCTTTAGTTCTGAAAGGTTTTACATTATAAAAGAAACCCATAATCAGTAAGAATAAATTTGTCAAAAAGAATGGGAAATTTATCAAATAGGAAATTGCTAAACCCGCTACTATTAAAATGAAATATTGAAGATAACCTAACTTTATATTTATTTTTCCTGAAGGAACAGGTCGGTTCTTTTTTACAGGATGCTCTTTATCATAAGGAGCATCTAATATTTCATTTATAGTATAGTTTGCTGATGCAATGAGACAAACAGAAAACAGACCAATTAAGATTTCGATAAGAAAATCGAAACTAAAGTTTATTTTTGTAAATATTGATGCGACTAAAATACCCGGAATCATAAATACATTTTTAAACCAATGATCCGGACGAGCAATATCTATATAATATTTTAAATTCTTCAAATTATTTTTTTATAAAGGCAATCATAGAATCACCTAATTTTAATCTTACTGGGAAATTATCTACTTTTTTAAATTTTTTAACTAATGGAGTCATAAAACCAATTGGTAAATAATTAGATAATCTTTGGTAAAGGTATCCGAATGGTAAATACCAAACCTGTTTTTCATATTTGATTAATTTTAATCCGGCATTTTTTACAGCTAAGGACATAGATTTATGATTAAAATATCCAATATGTGCTAATCTGAAATGCCACCATTTTTCTTTCATTTTATTTGCAATAAATGAATCGCAATCAGGAGTAGCAATAACCAATAATCCGTTTTCATTTAACATTAAAGATAAATCTTTCAAAAACTGAACAGGAGTTTCAAGGTGTTCGATAACATCAACTGCATAAATTATATCAAACTTTTCATTTTTCAATTTCTCATCAGGTACAATTCCTTCTATGATTTCCAAATTAAAAATTTCTTTAGCCTGGTTTACTAACCATTTGCTTGGCTCAATTCCTAAAGCATCAAGACCAATTTTTTTAGCTTCATTAACCATTAAACCAATACCGGCACCAACATCAAGTATTCTTTTTGCATCAGGATTGATTTTTAAAGATAGTTTCAAAATATCCTTCATTTCTTTAACACGTGGTTCAAGAGTTGAGATGTAATTATCATCTTCTAAGTTTTCATATAACTCGATTATATTTTCCGGTAATGGATAAGCAAAAATGAAAGAGCAATCAGAACATTTATATAAAGGTAAAGTTTTTCCGTATCTGTCATCGGTTATTTTAACATCTGTGGATTTAATATTAACATCGTTTTTCTGATTAATGAAAGGAATATTATTTTCTGAACCACATACCCAACATTTTAATTGATTCAATTTATTTTCCATTTATTTCTTCCACAATTTCTTTAATTTCACTTAACTCTCTGATGGTATATTTATTTCCATATTTCTTAGAATTAATCAAAACCGGAATTACATTTGCTTTTTCAGCACCCATAATATCAATTTTATATCTATCACCTACATAAATCATTTCTTTAGGATTAACATTTAACAGTTCTGCCATTTTTAATATGCCTTTGCTTTCAGGTTTAAAAACATCAATATCCTCATCAGTTGAAGATTTTATTAAATCGACCAAATTTTTTATTCCCAATACTTCAGCTTTATTTTCACAAGGATAATCTGATAGTAGTCCTGTCTTAATATTTTTTGATTTCAACCAATTCAACAAATCCAATAAACCGTTTCTTTGAGTTCTTTTTATAAATGGTAAAGGTTTAATATGTATCCAATCATAAATAATTTTAAAAGCATCATCTCTGCTGAGGTTGAATTTTTCCGCGGTTCTTTGAATTTGTGTTTCATATTTATTAATCACATCAGGAGTAAGTCTTAGAATTTCATGATTTTTACGATATTCAGAAACCAACTTTAAATCTTTATAACTTTTTACAGGACTTTTTAGCAATGCCTTTAATATTACAGCAACAATGTGAACCCTTAATTTATTCTGATTATAAAGCGTACCATCAACATCAAATACAACAGCTTTAATATTATGATTCATTTTTTGTTTTTTTAATATCTACAATAATTGTTGAGATTAAAAGAACTAAAGTGAATAAAAGACTTATGTAAGTAAATGATTTCCCTTTTTCTGTTGAATCCGAATTATAGACAAATTCTATTACGTTTTTCCCATTTGGAATTTCAATAGCTCTAAAACAATAATTAGCTCTAAATATTTCAGTTTCGGTTCCATTTATATATGCTTTCCAAGCAGGATAAAAAATCTCACTTAAAAACAAGAGTGAATTAACCACTGTTTCAGTCTCAATTTTAATTTTATTCAAACCATATTCAGTAACAGTAACTTTACCTTTTGATTCCGTTAAAGAATCAGCGGTTTCTATTTTAAGTTTTGGTTCTTTTTCTAAAACTATTGTCTTTTTGTAGTCATAATCTGCTGATTTCATAAAATTTGTTATTTCATCATCACCTTGCAATACTTTATAGTTTGTAAATAACTTTGCTCTTGGTAAATATCCAATATTTTCAGTTAAACCAGATTGATTACCCTGGACATTTATTTTATATTTTACATTAAGTAAATCTAAACTTTGCTTATTGTTTTCAGGTTTTGACGGTGGGATTTTTTTCTCTAAAGTTAGCACGTTTACACCTTCGATTAACTGAATTTCATCAACCAATCCCTGTTGTCTTTGGAACAGCATATTACCACCATCTCTCATATTAACTCTGAACTGATTATCCGGAGAATCAGATTTTAACATTGCGATAGTTTTAGCGTCCTGATTATACATTAAATTTGGGTCTTTATTTCCGTTATTTTGATTGAAACCGAAAACATATAACTCCAAACAAATACAAAAAATTAATATAATATAAGCCAAATTTAATTTTGTTTTTCCATTTATATAAAGCAATCCAAATGCTACATATAAAACCGAAATAAATAAAAAAACTATCATTTGAGATTTTATCCATTCACTTATTTGCTCATTTGCTGCTAATGGAAAAAAAAAATTTATAATTCCTGAAAATGCTGAGAATACTATCAATAAAACAAATCCACCAAAAGAATAAATATATTTTTTATTAAAGTATTTTAAAAATTCTTTTTTATCATTAAATAATCTGTCAATCCCGAACGCACAAATTAAACCAAATGTTAATGTAAAAATGAATGTTATGTGTCCCGGATTTCTGAACCTATTAAAGAAAGGAATAAAATCGAAAAATAATTTATGGACAAAGAAATTTCCACCAAATGAAAACAATAATGCTAAAACTCCAAAAATTAAAAAGAAAAGTAATGGAAATGANNATTTAAATAATACCTGATTGTAGGTATTAAGATAAATATTGCTAAAATTGAAATATAAAGTGTTGAAATAGTGAACATCCAAGAACCTTCCTGATGCCCACCTGATTTTGCAACACTCCAATATGGCAATTCTTCGGCTTTTTCATTCCAATTGAAAGTACCAAAAATTTTTGGTGTGAATAATGTGAATAAATCTAAGGGATGAACAGAACCTTGTTTTCCAAAATCATAAGTTATGTTTTGTCTTTCAGAATTTTCAGAAAATTCACTTGTCGAAAACAACTGCATTGAAGAAATCCCGGCGGAAATAATAACAATTACAAACCCTGAAACTAAAAGTTCAATGGCTTTTTTTGTATTCTTAGATTTATAAAATTTTATAATATAGAAAAGAATAAAAACTGATAAAAATATAAAATTGAATACAAATGTTTGAGGGTATCCACCTAAAATACTGAAACACATAGTTACACCTGAGAGAACAATAAAAATATACTTTCCAGTGTTTATAAACTTTAATATGAAATAAATTGCTAATGGCAACCATATTAACGATTCAATTAAATTCATATGCATCATATGAATTATCATAAATGCTGAATATGTATAAATCATCCCGAATATAAAAGATGAAAGTTGATTGAACTTAAATTCCTTTGCTAAGAGGTAAGCAAAGATTGAAGCAAGGATGAAATGCAAAATAATAATATTCTGAACTACTAAAGGGCTTAATGAATTTTCTGATACAAAAAACTTCATTATATAATTTAAAGGATACAAGATACCAATCTGAGGGTCGGCAAAAAATGGTGTGCCTGAAAATGCAAATGGATTCCAATAAGGAAATATATCATTTGCCAAAGAAACAGCCATTAAAAATTTTCCCGGATAATAAACATAAGGAAAATCATCATGTAGCCAGGTTGTTCCTGTTATTAAATTCCTGAAAATAATCAGACTAAATAATATCAGCAATAAAAAATAAACCCAATCCGTCGAAAAATATTTACTTAAATTATCTTTTACAGATTGGGTTTTAATATTTGAAACCTTTTTCAATTATAATTAATTACTTATTTTGCATTTTTGATCTAATAAGATTCATTTTCTGCTGAACATTAGGATCGTTAGGGTTCATCATTTGCAGTCTTCCGAGTATATCAAGGGCTTTCTGATATTGCCCCTGAGTTTCATATATATCAATTAATACTCTATAAGGATTGTAAAAGCTTTGAACATTAGTAGGGTTAGCTTCTATATCTTTCAAAGCATCAGTTTCGATTTGTGAAGTCAGTTCATTAAACTTTGACTGATCACCAATTTTTGAATAAATATTAGCTAACTCATATTTAAGTCTGTAATCCATAGCAATTACATTTGTTGGAATAACTTCATTCATCTTATCAAGAGTAGTTTTAGCTAAACTATATTTACTCGAATCAGAAGCGAAAGCATTTGCTAATCTCAAAAATAATGTTCTATATGTTTCAACACTTCTTCTGTGATTCTGATCATAAAATACATCCGGATTATCTAAACTTCTGAACATAAATCCGTATTTAGGTTCTTTAGAAGGAGTATTTGTTGACTCAACTAAATTTTGATACATTGTTTTTTCATTTATAGCCATACCCGGAATTTCAGATGGTTTATATGGCAATAATTTCTGAGCCATACCTTCTAATTCAAGATAATCACCAAGTCCGATATAGTTTTCATCAGTAACGGTAACTGAGAAATAAATTGGTCTTTCCCATTTATTAGCTCTTAGAATATCAATTAACAACAAATCATTAACTTTCACAGCTGTAATGTTTCTACCCTGATATTGCTGTCTGATAGTTGCCGGTACTTTGAAATTCAACTTAGTTGGTAAATCGGGATTGCTTTGCATTGAATCAGGATAAGCAGTTTTTGGAATATCAATAGAAAATACTTTATTTTCATCCCACTCAACGGGTTGAAGTTTTCTCAACTGTTCATCAGTATATGTCATAGGAACAGGTAAAGAACCGTAAGGTCTTCCGTTTTTAAGTTCAAGGTTATACCAGTCAGTTTGAGCAAGTGATAGATTAACAATTCTAACATCCTGCCTTACACCATAAACTGCCTGTAAACACCATAACGGGAATGTATCGTTATCACCGTTCGTAATCAGAATAGCATCCTTTTCACAACTTTGCAAAATATTATAAGCATAATCGTAAGGGAAATAATTATCATGTCTGTTTTGGTATTCATAATTCACTCTCAACATATTAATCGGAACTAAAAGGAAACTTGCAGCAACAATACCTGAGGCAACAGCTCTATATGCAGATTGTTTTTTTATAAATTCATTTATAGATTCGATTATACCAGCTACACCGAGCCCAATCCACATTGAAAATACCATAAAAGCCCCGACATAAAAATAATCTCTTTCCCGCGGTTGAGGATCTTGTTGATTCTGATACAGAGCCGTGATGACCCCGAGTACCAGAAATCCGAAGAGGAAGACGAGTGCCAGCTTCCAGTCTTTCCTAAAGTGATAAAACACCCCGAACATTCCGAGAATAAAAGGTATCGCAAAAAATTTAGAGAAATCAACTCCATCGCCCTGATCATAACCCTCTCTACCAATAAACTGCCAGAATAAATATCGGTTAAACATTTCGTTTATCTGGTATCTCCACATAAAATCCATATCTGATGAATATAACTGTCTTGTTCTTTCATGCTGAGGTTCCTGTGAGTATCTTCTTGGAAGGAATAAAGGTTGTTGCCCATATTGTTCACGATTTAAATATGAAAGCAACATTTCAATATCATCCGGTTTGTTTTCATTAATTGGTAAATTATCAACATTTGCTCTTAAAACGACACCAATGTAAGTAGAGTAACCTAAAACAATTAAGAAAAGCGAAACACAAACAATATTCAGCAATGAATTTTTAGTTTTAATAGAATGATAAATTCCAAAAATTACACCGACAAAAAGTATGATAGCAAGAATTCCAGACATTTGAATAATAGCAGGATATTTTTTTACAATACCCGGATATACAACAAAGAAAGAAACAGCAGTTACACCAAAAGCAATTAACAGTCCTTTAGGAGTATAGTCATATCGTCTGAAATAAAACATTAAACCGGCAATTAAAATACACTGAACAACAATCAAGTGAATACCGAGAGATAACCCAATAACATAAGCAAGTAATAACAAATATTTATCAGAACCTGCTTCATCAGCTTTTTCCCACCAGACCATAAGCAAGAATAAGCAAACACCGATTAGCAAAGTACCAAAACCATATACTTCAGATTCTGTCGCACTAAACCAGAAAGAATCAGAGAAAGCATAAGCTAAAGCACCTACCGCTGCCGAGCCACAAACTAAAATTAAATCATAAGCAGATTTTGGAATACCTCTCCAATTATTAATAAGTTTAACAATTATGAGATATACAAGAGCAACACAACCGGAGCTTGAAAATACGGAAAGATAATTCATTCTCAATCCGATATCTGAAGCGATAGGTAACATTGTGAATATTTTTCCAACAAGTATAAAAAACGGAGCACCGGGAGGATGAGGCACGCCAAGAGTATATGCACATGCAATAAACTCACCACAATCCCAGAAAGAAAAAGTTGGCTGAACAGTCATTACATATATTACCGAGGCAAATATAAAGACAAACCAGGCAATAATTTTGTTTACAAGTTTAAAATCCATTATGAATTTTTAGTTTAATGTATAATTTAAAATTAGTTAATTAGATTTTTTAATTATTTCTCTTCTTGTCAGAATATTATCTATCAACCCATATTTTTTAGCTTCTTCCACATTCATATAGTTATCTCTCTCAGCATCAACCATAATTTTATCAACCGGCTGACCTGAATGTTCAGAAATAATTTTAAATAATGTTAATCTTGTTTTCTCCATCTCTTTTGCCTGAATTAAAATATCAGAAGTTTGACCTTGCACTCCACCAGTCCAAGGTTGGTGCATAAGGATTTTTGAATGAGGCAGAGCAATTCTTTTACCAGCCGCACCACCTGTTAAAAGTAATTGACCCATAGAAGCCGCCATACCAACACAGATTGTAGAGACGGAAGGATTTATATATTGCATAGTGTCATAAATTCCAAGACCGGCAGTTACAGAACCACCCGGTGAATTTATATACATCATAATATCTTTATCAGGGTCTTCAGATTCCAAAAATATTAACTGAGCTATCATCAATGAAGCAATTTCGTCATAAATAGCAGTTCCTAAAAATACAATTCTTTCTTTTAAAAGTCTTGAGTAAATATCATAACTTCTTTCCCCTCTGGAAGTCTGCTCTACAACTATAGGTACGAGCTGATTATTTATACCTGCAGCGGTATTTAAACCGGCATGAATAAAATCTTCGTGTTTTTTTATTAAATCGGATGGATGCATTAATTTTTTATTTTATTAAAATTTATTGATTTTCTGATTGATTATTAAGGTCTTGTTCTACTTCAGTAACTTTTGCATTTTCAATTAAGAGTTTAAAAACTTTATCGGTTTCAATTTGACTTTTGACGTCAGGAGATTTTGCATATAGTTCAACAAGTTTATCAACAGGCATATTATATTTTGCCGCAACGTCATCAGCAAAGACCTTAACATCATCCTCTTCNNGACCATTTTGCCTGTTTAATAGCATCAACTCTGTTTGTTTTTTTAAATTCGTCTAACTCTTCATCTGAAATTTTTCTTTTACCTGATTCTCTTTTTTTATGATCTTCGGCAAGATTAGTTAAAATATTTTCAACAAAAACATTCGGTATATCAATGTCATTAATTTTAAGAAGTTCATTAATCAGGTCATTCCTCAATGATTGAGTTGAAATATTTTCATAATATTTTTCAAGTTCAGATTTAATACTGTTTTTGAATTCATCCACAGTTTTTACATCATCTTTACCGGTAATTTTTTTGAAAAACTCTTCATTCAGTTCAGGGAAAATAATTTTTTCAATTTTTGTTGCAGTTACTTTCACTTTTTGAGGTTCACCATCTGAATTTTTTGTATCGATGATACGAGTTTCATTTTCTTTTATATGTTGCAAACCTGTATAAAAATCTTTTTCAATATTTTTATTTCCAAGATAAATTTTCAAGTCTTTCTGGGATTCACCAACTATAATATTTCCGTCATTGTCAAGATTCTGAACATCAATGGTTACAAGATATTCATCATCCATTGCTTCTCCATCTAATTCTAAAGTTGATAACTGTAGTTTATGATAATTAACTTCCTCATCAATCATTTTATCATCAAGTTTATAAACTTTCTTTTTAAGTTCTAATCCTTTGTATTGTTCAAGAGTGATATCCGGTTTTACTTCAAACTCAATTTTAAACTGAAATCTTGTTTTAGGTTCATAATTAAAATCGGTAATAGCACCAACATCAATGATATCAATATTGTTATCAAGAATGTGTTTTTTAAAAACTTCGTTTGCTATATCTTCGAGAGAAGAATATTCAACAGAATCGCCGGCAAGTTTTTTAACCATGTCAAGCGGAGCTTTACCTTTTCTAAAGCCCGGAATTGCAACTTTATTTCTGTATTTTAGAATAGCTTTATCAAAATGTGGTTTTAATTCGTCGTAGGTTAAAATAAATTCCAACTCTTTTTTGACGTTATCTATGTCTTTAAAGTTTGTTTCCAAATTAATATTTTAAATAAATTTAATAAAAATAAGTATTTATGTAATAAGGTTTAATTCTAAAGAAATGAGGTATTTTTAGAATAAGGAAGTAAAATAATATTTAGATACAGAATTTACAATGAATATCGAAAGTAGTAATAATGGAAAAAATATAACAATCTGCAACGTTTGCGGAGAGAAAGTTCAGTTAATTTTCGTTCACGGTCATTATCAATGTCCTAAATGTAAGCAAGTAGTCGTTTCCTGCTGTGAAAATGAGGATACTTGTGAACAAACAATAAAAAAAGAAAAAGATACTGAATAATTAATAAATTTCAATTATATTTGAATATCCGCAAAATTAATCGGAGGAAAAAAATGAAAACAATTAAATTATTTTTAATCCTATTTTTAGGATTAACAGTTAATGTTTCCGCCACAACCTGGTCAAATTTAAATACGGGGACAACAACANNGTTAAATTTAAACACAGGATTTGCAGTTGGTGACTTCGGAAAAATGATTAGAACACAAAATTCAGGTCAAAGCTGGGAAAATGTAAATACTCCGACAAATAACATATTATTCTGTATTGATTTCAATGCAAAGGGAATAGGAATAGCAGTTGGAGAAGGAAGAACTATTATAAGGTCAACAGATTATGGAAATACTTGGAATAATATAAATATTGGATTTGGTGAAAAGATAAGAAGAGTAAAATTTATAAATGATAACTTAATATTTGCAGTAGGAGATCCTAATTTAGTTTACAAATCAACTGATGCGGGATTGACCTGGTCTATAAAAACAACATCATTTAGCGGTGGAATAAAAGGGCTTAGTTTTGTTAATGACAATATAGGTTATGTAGTTGGATTATCCGGCAGTAATTTTAAGACTACAAATGCCGGAGATACCTGGAGTCATATAACATTACCAATAAATTACACATTGGAGCAAGTAGATTTTGTTAATAATTCAAAAGGTGTTGCAGTGGGATATGACGGAGCAATATTTAAAATAAGCAATGATGATTGGCAATATATTAATACAGGGATTTCGAGTTGGTTATTCGGAGTTGAGTTTGCAAATGAGAATTATGTATATGCGGTAGGCAGCAACGGTAGAATTTTGGAATCAACAAATTCCGGTTTATCCTGGATTAATACCGGGTCCGGTGTATCAACTTATTATGATATAACAATTATAAATGGTAATACCGCATTTGTATGTGGTTCAGATGGAAAGATAGTAAAGTCAACAGATATAGTAAATATAACAAATCTCTCAACAACGACACCAAGCAATTTTAGTTTGAAACAAAATTTTCCAAATCCATTTAATCCAAATACAAAAATCAGGTTTAATGTTAGAGAATTAAGCGAAGTAAAAATTTCTGTATTTGATATAAAGGGAGCATTGATTTCAACATTAGTTAATAATACATTAAGTGTTGGAGAATATGAAGTTGATTTCAGAGGAGAAAATTTGCCGAGTGGAATTTATGTGTATAGAATGACAGCAGGAAGTTTTACAGAAACAAAAAAAATGAATTTAATAAAATAATTTTTTGCCCATGTGGTGTAATGGATAGCACTACGGATTTCGGCTCCGTCAGTCAGGGTTCGAGTCCTTGCATGGGTACGAGTTCAATTGTTAAAAAAATCTAAACAAATTAAATGAGTTTAACTGTTATATTTGTATCTTTTGCAATTTCTGTTTTGATTCTTGTTTTGTTTTCACTTGTCGGGATGAAGATGAAAAGCAGCGAATAATAAAATTACATCAAATCAACAGGGTCTATATCAATTATGAATTGAAAATTCCCTTTAACCGAATTTAAATAATTTTTTACTTCATTCATTGCAGAGTGTAAATAATTACCTCCGGTATCTACTATTCTTGGTGATTTTACCAACAGATGATATCTGAATTTATCCCTTAGTTTATAGAACAAAGGCTGACCAGGCGGAAGAAGTTTTAACTTTCTGTCTTTATCTATTTTCATTAAGAAATTAAAAACTTCTTTTATCTTACTTTCAGCTAAAAGTTTATCTTCTGATTTTATTTCTATTAAAACTAATCTGCTAAATGGCGGATAATCCGCAGCTTTCCTTGACAACAATTCATAATTATAAAATCCTGTAAAATTGTGGTTCTTAATAAACTCAAAAACTTTGAAATCCGGGTGGTTTGTTTGAATTAAAACTTCACCTTCCTTGTTAGCTCTTCCTGATCTCCCTGCTACCTGTGTTAAAATCTGAAAAGTCCTTTCTGATGATCTGAAATCAGGATTTAACAAACCTATATCTGCATTTACTACTCCAACTAAAGTTACATTAGGAAAATCCAAACCTTTAGATATTAATTGTGTTCCAACGAGGATATCAATTTTCCCTTCATAAAATTCTTTTAATACATTTTCAAAATATTTTTTTGAATTTACAGAATCTGAATCAAGTCGGACGATATTTGCATCCGGAAATAACTTTTGAAGTTCTTCTTCCACTTTTTCAGTACCGGCTCCTTTGTGAACCAACCAATCTGAATTGCAGGTTGTACATCGGGATATCATACTTTTTGTAAAACCACAATAATGACATTTTAATAAATTTAAACTTTTGTGATAAGTTAATGAAATAGAGCATCTCGGACAGAACTCAACGTTACCGCAATTCAGACATTCAATATATGAATGGAATCCTCTTCTGTTTTGGAGTAAAAGAATTTGTTCTTTTTTATTAAGACGTTTATCTATTTCCAAAAGCAATTGTTTTGAAATAAATTTTAATCTTACTTTACTAATGAAATCAATAAAGTCATCAATAACTTTTTCTGAACCTGTTTTTAAAAAATCATTAAGCTGATCTTTATCCGATTTTTGGGTATTAACAATATCAATTTCCGGCGGTTTAATTTCAGTTGCTCTCTTAGTAAGAGTGAGCAGTTTATATTTATTGATTTCACAGTTATAAAAACTTTCAACCGAAGGAGTAGCAGAGCCGAGAATAACAATAGAATTATTCAACTTCCCTCTTACGACAGCCAAATCTCTCGCATTATATCTTGGTGAATTTTCCTGCTTATAAGACGGGTCATGCTCTTCATCTACAACAATTATACCAATATTTTTTAACGGTGCAAAAATAGCAGATCTGGCACCAACAACAATTTTGATTTCGTTGTTTAATATTCTGTCAAAGGTATCTAACCTTTCACCTTGTGAAACTTTGCTGTGAATTACACCAACAATATCACCAAACCTCTCTTTGAACCTTGAGATTAACTGAGGAGTTAATGAGATTTCCGGCACTAACACAATAGCGGTTTTACCTTTCTCTATTAAATGTTTTATTATACGGATATATATTTCGGTTTTTCCGCTTCCTGTTATCCCGAACAGTAAAAAAGGTGTAAAGTCATTTTGTCCGATAGAGTCTAAAATCTCATTATAAACTTTTTCTTGCCCCTCGTTTAAAATCATTTCACCTGTATTAAAAAAGTCTAATGCTAATCTATCACGATAAATTCTTTTATCGCTTGTCTTGATTAAATTTTTTTCAATCAATGAATTAAAACCCTGAGAAGAAAGACCGGTTAGTTTTATGAAATCAGGTTTAGCTATATCATTATTTTTTAATAAAAACTCTAATGAAGTAATTTGTATTTTAGATTTGATTTTATTTTTTATAATTAATTCATTTAGGTTTTCAGAATTATAATTTGACGAAACAATTTTGACAATTTTTTTTCGGGTAATATCATTAAATCTGTAATTTTTATATATAACTTCGGAATCAAGTAAAATTTTCAATTCACCTGAAACATCATTTGTTTTTAATCTTTTACAAATCTGATTTTTATTAAGTTCTTCAGAATTATCTGATTCTAACAAAGCAATAATTTTTACAATTAATTCTTTATCCGTTTTTAAATTATTGAATTTTTCTTTGTAATTTTCATTTAAAGAATAAGTGAGAACAGATTTATAATTTATATTTCCGGGTATTGCTGAAAAAATTACTTCGCCAAGCGGAGCGAGATAGTAAGATGAAATCCAATGGCAAAAATTCATTAGTTCTTCGTTTATAATCGAATCTTCATCTAAAACTTCTTTTACAGGATTAGTTTTTTCATAGAGAGAATGGTCCTTTAAATCAATTACAACTCCGGTATAATCTTTTTTTCCAAATTTAATTAAAACACGAGAACCTTTTTTAATCAGCCCTGAGAGGTGTTCGGGAATGTGGTAAGTAAAGGAGCCATCCAAAGGCAGGTTTAATACGACATCAGCAAATTCTTTCAATTGAATATTATTCTGTTGATTTAGAAAACATAAATCCTTTTTCAGTCTGTATTATATTCCCTGTTTCATTATGAGGGTCATGCTCAAAGAATACTTTCCATTTATTTTCTGCTATTTCATTCAGAAAATATTTTTTCTCATCAAGCGTAGTCAAAGGGAATAAATCATATCCCATAATATATGGTAATGGAGTATGACCGGCAGTCGGAATTAAATCAGCAAGATATAACATTGTATTATCATCATCAGATACTTTTACAAGTTGCATAGCAGGAGTATGCCCATAAACAGGAAGCAAAGTAATTTGTTCATCAAGTTCAAATTCACCTGAAATTTTATTTAAAACTTTTTTTTCATCGAGCAATAGATAATTTTCGGGAAAGAAACTTGCCTTATCTCTTTCCGTAGGGTTTAATGCCCATTCGAAATGTTCTTTCTGGACATGATAAGTTGCGTTTGGAAAAGATAATTTCAGTTTTTTTTCTTCATCGTAATAAGTATTTCCACCGGCATGATCAAAATGCAAATGAGTTAAAATGACATCAGTAATTTCATCCATTTTTAAACCGAGCGAATTCAATGATTTTTCGAGAGTATATTGAGAAAAATTCACATCATAAATTTTATTTAGTTTATCAGACAGTTTATACCCAATTCCCGTATCAACTAAGATTTTTCTACCGTTGCCTTTTAATAACATAGCACGAGTACACATATCAATTCTATTATACTCATCAGACGGATTTGACCTGTTCCAGAGAGATTTTGGGACCACACCAAACATAGCACCACCGTCAAGTTTAAACAATCCGGTCTGAACTGAATGAATTTCGTAATTACCTATTTTATTCACCATAAATTTTTGAATTAAAAATTAAAATTAATATATAAATTTTGGAATGTCTATTAACAAAGGAAAAGATTTTAATAACAAATTATGAAACAAATAATTTTAATAATATCATTGATTATTACAAGTAATCTAAATGCACAGAATGCTTCAACTTTTTTCCCTCCCAACACAGGGTTTAAATGGCATTTTAAAACTACACCATTAGATTCATTAAATAATCCAATTAATACCGGTGTTAGATATGAGATTGATTCATTTTCTGCAAATGTAACTTATAAAAGTCTTCCTGCTGCTCAGGTCAGGATTAAAACAGGTTTAACTACAATTAATCAGAATGCACCATATACAGATACGGCACATTTTAATTTTCAGGGAACAAATGGTTATTCATATCTTAAACTATTCAGTCAGTTCAGTTCATTACCAATTCTTGATTCATTGGGACTTTTAACTTTTTTTAGAAGTCTTGAGAACTGGTATAATGTTTACAGATTTGCGAACAATGTAGGCAGCACATACACCATTATAACAAAGGATACGACAATAACGATAGATACATTATCGTTACCAATGAGAATAACAATGACAGGTCAGAGATTGAACGATGCAAATTTATCCACAGTAAACGGTAACTTTCTTTGCAAGAAATTTTTATTCAAGTATGAATTGAGTTATTTATTAATCATAAATCCGCTTCCACCAATACCTGTATCAATATTCAGTGTACCGGAAACTTCTTATGTAGCACCTGAAAACTGGTTAGTAAAAAATCACCGCAGGTCAACAAATGTTGATTTAAACGGACTTGGATTGCCGATAGCATTTTCGATTCCCGGAGAGATAAAAGAACTTACATCTCCCCCATCATCAATTGAATTAATCAGTTCAGAATTTCCGTCTTCATTTGAATTAAGTCAAAATTATCCAAACCCATTTAACCCTGAGACAAATATTGAATTCAGTATTCCGAAATCAGGATTAGTAAGGATTAGAATATTTGATATAAACGGACGGGAAGTTACGGAATTGTTTAACGGAATATCGGGAACAGGAAAATTTAAACTAAAATGGAATGCGACCGGAAATTCGAGCGGGACTTATTTCGTTAAATTGGAATCAAACGGTGAATCATTCATAAGAAAAATGTTATTGTTGAAATAAAATTTTACATTAAATTATAACAAAAAAAAGCGGGACAATTATCCCGCTTTTTTTATAATTAAATATTGTAAATCCACTTAATTTAAAATGAAAATTGGTAATTTTCTTAATATGCTAAAGAAAATCTAATTCCTGAAAACACAACGTAATTCAAAGTTGAAATTTTATCTATATATTGAGTGCTTCCAAGATTATTTAAACCACCGTAGTCAACTCTCGTACCTAAAATAACAGACATATTGCTTGAAGTCTGAACATTCATAGTTAAAGTTCCTGTTAAACCTAAATCAAAATTTTTATATCCATAACCTGAAGCAGAAGGAGTATTTAATAATAATCCGAAATATGGACCACCATTAAACCATAAACCTACTTTATCAGTAACCATTCCTCCAAAATTCATATTCAAAGGAATATTAAGATAATTATTGCTGAATTCTGCGGTTGTAGAATCAAAACCGGCGTTTGAGCTTGTGGTAGAAGTTGTCTGAGGTTGAACGGCAAATTTCTTTCCGACAAAAGTTAAACCGGTTGAAAATTTAACTGTTTGAAATAAACTAAAATACATTAATGCACCGGCGGTAATTCCACCTTTTGATTCAGTGTTTAAATTTTTATCAAGATTATTTGTCTTAGATACATTAGCACTTGTTCCTCCATATCCTAATTGCAAATCAATATAAAAATCAAAAATTTCACCTCTTGCGATATCATTAATCTTTTTTTCTGATTTATAATCCCTTTCAACTTTTCCTATTTCATACTTATCAAGTGATTGAAGTGATAACGGTTTATCTCTCCAGTCTGCCTTTAATGAACCTGTTATTGCACAAGCAATAAGAGTAAATACTAATAATGTTTTTTTCATTTTTTTATATTAATTAATTAATGTTTCTATTTTTAATAACTTCTCATTCTCAATATCCCATTTTTTATAACATACTTCAACATCTTTTTTTAACTGATCATATTCATTTAATACTTTTTTAGATTCATCACTTTTATAAAAATCCGGAGATGCCAATAATTCTTCAATTTTTTTCATCTTCGTTTCATAATTTTTTAATTCTTTTTCAATATCAGAAATATTTTTTCTGACAGGTATTAATTCTTTTTTTAAATTCTTTTTTTCGTTATATGACATTTGTTTAGGGGCTTCATTTACTGCTTTCCCTAATCTTTTTTCATTTTTTGTTTCCTGCTTATTTTTATTTTGATCTTTTTTTAATTCAAGTGAATTTAAATTATCAGGATTATAAGATGAAAGACTAACATTATTCAGAACACCTGAGTTTGTGATATACTCGGAGCAGTTTCCATAATAAATCTTAATTCTTTTATTTTTTACTTCAATTACTTTATCCACAATGCCGTCTAAAAATTGTCTGTCGTGTGAAACGACCAATACGGTACCTTCATAACTCTTCAACGCATTCATCAATACTTCTTTAGATTTCATATCAAGATGATTTGTCGGCTCATCAAGTATCAGGAGATTTGATGGTTCGACAAGCATTTTTGCAAGTGCTAATCTTGATTTTTCACCTCCCGATAAGACTTTCACCAATTTAAAAACATCATCACCTCTGAATAGAAAACTTCCAAGAATACTTCTTAAATTTTTTGAAGTTTCGCCTGTGGAAGATGCTTCGAGAGTTTCAAGTACAGTCTTGTTACCGTCAAGCTCATCGGCCTGATTTTGAGAATAGAATTTTATCTGAACCTGATAACCAAGTTTAATACTCCCTTTTGTAATTGGTTCAAGCCCTGAAATCATTTTTACGAGAGTTGATTTTCCTGCACCGTTAACCCCAACAAAAGCAATTTTTTCACCTCTTGTTATTATCAGTTCCAAATCTTCCAAGACAAATCTTTTTCCATCATAGGTTTTTGATAAATTTTCTATTTCGAGAGATACTTTTCCTGAATGTGTCGCCGGTGGAAATTTAAAATCGACTGAATTTTCTTCATCTTCAATTTCAACAATATCAATTTTTTCAAGTTGCTTTATTCTGCTTTGAACTGCTTTTGCTTTTGATGCTTTGTATCTGAACCTTTCAATAAATTTTTCTTGTTGTTTTAGATATTTCTGTTGATTGTTAAACTGGTTTTCAATTAATATTTTTCTTTCTTCCTTTTGATTGAGATAATATTGATAGTTACCGGTATATAAAGTAACTCTACCTAAACTAATTTCAACAATTTTATTTGTAAGGTTATCAAGAAAATTTTTATCGTGTGAAATTAAAAGAATTGCTCCATTGTAATTTTTAAGATAATCTTCAAACCAGAGGAGAGATTCAATATCAAGGTGGTTTGTCGGCTCATCTAAAAGCAAAATAGACGGATTGATTAAAAGCAATTTTGCAATTGCGATTCTCATTTGCCAACCACCGCTAAACTCATCTGTTAATCTGTGAAAATCATCTTTACTGAAACCCAGACCTTTCAACAGTTTTTCAACTTTTGCCTGAAGTTTAAATCCATCAAGATTATTAAAAATATCCTGTAACTCAGATAAATTCTGAATCAAATCCATATAGTCATCAGAAGTATAATCAGTCGTTGAATTTAATTCATCTTCAATTTCTTTAATTTCTGCCTCAATTTTTTTAATATCACCTGCTGCAGAGAGAACTTCATCAAAAATAGTTTTTCCTTTGAAAACAACACCTTCCTGTGGAAGATACCCGATTGTAGTGTGTTTGGATGAAGTTATTATTCCTTCTTCAGGTTCAATTTGTTTATTAATTATTTTGAGCAAGGTAGATTTACCGGCACCATTAGAACCGACAAGCCCAATGCGATCTTTACCTGCTATATTAAAAGAAACATTTTCAAAAAGTTTCCGCGTCCCAAAAAATAGGGTTATGTTATTAACTGTTATCAATTATTTATATAGTATTGTCTAATAAAAAGAATTTTATCTTTCCTTTATTTAAAAGTTAAATATAAATATTTTAAAATTCTATTTAACTGTATAAAAATATATGAAATTTATTGTAATTGCGTTACTTATGGTCATCAATGGCAGTCTATTAGCTAATGAAAGACTGAGTGTGAAACAGATGGATTTGCGGATGGAAATGAAAGACGGAGTGAAGCTTGATTGTTCACTCTTTAAACCTGAAGGGGATATGCCATCAGACGGTTGGCCTGTAATAATTTATTGTCATGGATACGGAAAATCAAAAGAAGATATGAAATCATTAGCAGCCGGACAATCTTCATTTGGATATATTACATTCACATTTTCTATGCGAGGTCAGGGACTTTCTGAAGGGAAATCAAATTTCATTTCGAGAATAGAAATGGAAGATTTTAAACAAGTAGTAGAGCAATTAAAGAAAAGGAAAGATATTGATAAAAATAACATAGCAGTATCCGGTTCATCGCAGGGAGGAATTATTCCATTTATGTCAGCGTGTTTCGGGCTAAATGTAAGATGTATAATTTCAGATTTGGGTTCACCTGATTTTGCAACATCATGGATTCAAAACGGAAGCGTAAGATTATCACTGTTATGGTCATTAAGTTATGGGAACAACATTGTCAGATATGAAGATAATGTAAAAGAATACAGAAATATGATAATAGAGGCAAAACCCGAGAGGATGAGAGAATTTATAAAAGAATTTCCAAAGAATAGAGATTTTTCAAATGATGTGAAAAAAAATATAGTTCCAATTTTATTTTCAAATTCCTGGCAGGATATATTTTTTAATGCAAACGGAATCATTTCAAGTTTGGATAAATATAATCAACATTGCAAGTTTTACATGGGTGCTATACGTGGGCATAGTTCGGATACAAATTTATCAGAGACAGAATATCACAATGAAATGATGAGCAAATGGGTGAGATACTGGCTATTCAACGAAAACAATGGAATAGCTGATACACCGAAATATACTTATGCATTAGGAGGATATCCGATATTTGACAACAACTGGACATTTTACAGATTCAGTCAAAACCAAAATCCGTTTTCATCAAATAAAAAAATTAAATTTTATATCTGGAAAAATAAACTTGAGTTATATGATTATTGGGAAAGAGATTCGATTGCACTTTTTAATGAAGTGGAACAAGGGATAAGTATGGAAGAATCAGTGAATTCAGAATTTTCAGGTGAAAATTTTAAATCTAAATTTAAAAAACAACAAATTGTTATAGATACTGATACATTGACATATAATTATAACATTTTGGGAATTCCAAAATTATTTTTGAATCATAAATCAAACAACGTTGCATATCAGATAAATGTTCAGATTTGGGAAGTTAATCAGTTTGGAGATGTGAGATTTGTATCAAGCATAAACTATACAAACTGGGAAAATGAAAACAATGAAATTATGAAAAAAGAAATATCAGGAAATGCGACAGGACATACATTCAGAAGAGGAAGCAGGATAAGACTTGTGATAACAAATTTAGATACACGCGAGGGAAGTGTTGAACTGAGAACCAATCCATATGTATTGCCGGTTTTTGAAAGAAATCTCAGTAAAATATATATAGGCGAATCAGACGGAAGCTATATAGAATTTCCTATTAAAGAATAGAATAATACATATATAAAAGCAAAAGGGTAGCAATTGCTACCCTTTTATGGAGAAGGAATAACCACCCTGACAGTTATTCCATTCCTGTTAAGAAAGAACGATCTTTATTATTTAACTAATAACATTCTTTTTACATCTGAAAAATTAGCAGTAGTTAATCTCATAAAATATATTCCGGAAGAAAGTCCAAACCCGTTAAAGTTATATTCATAAGTACCTTTACCCAGAGCCTGATTTACAAGAGTAGTAACTTCCCTACCAAGCATATCATAAATTTTTAGACTAACAGTTCCGTTGTTATCAGAAGGTAAGCTGAATTTAATTTTTGTAGAAGGATTAAATGGATTTGGAGTATTCTGTAGTAATTCAGGATTTCCTTTATCCTCATCAGGCTCACCAGCTACAAAGCCGGGCATAGTAGAATAACCGGCAGGAGATTCCAATGGAATATCAATGAATGAATCGTTAAAATATATTCTGCTTGTACCTCTATCGAGAATTGGCAACACGTGAGGGTTAGTTCTCATAAACCAATCATCTTTTTTCGTATCTAAATTAGTAATAACAACCATAATTTTACTTCCTGACTGGAATAAATGACCGTGAGATATACCTTCAAACCAAACAGTTTTTTTCACAGTTTTAATATAATGTCTATCAGTATAATTTATTCTTGTAACAAAACCTGTATCACCGGTTGCGGTTATTTCATATATTTGAAAATTAAACTGGCAAATATCAGTGTTAGATGAATAAGTTAGTCTAATCTCCGGAGTACCAATCATTTTAGTAGGAGCAGTGAAAGCGTGAGTTGAAATAAATTTCAATTCTTCTTTTTGGAATATTTCATCATATTCAGGACCAGTAAACTCAGTATAAACTAATTTTCTCATATCAAGATCATCTTTAAGCGGACCTGTTGGCAAATCTTCACCCGCATTTACTCTCGCATTTTTCTTCGGAGTTAATCTCTCTTGATCATTAAAGTAGTATCTTTTTAAACCAACAGTTTCAAGGGGCCAAACATTAGAACTATCGTGAACAAAAGACCACATATTACCGTTTCGTGGATATGTTGTCAGAGCATAATGATAATCAGCTCTTGTATCCAAGCCCTGATTCCAACCCCACAGATAATGATAAAAGAATTCATTGAAAAAATTCATATGCCATTGATTTTCAGGTTCGGAATAGTCACCACCATGTCCCATTACTGCACCGAGATAAACAGATTTAGGAGCCATTATATTAGGGAAAGATTCAATAGCATCGTGAGCGTTAAAGAAATAATCCTGCCAAGAGTTTTCAATAAGAATCGGAGTTTTATTTTTATAAACGAGATGATCAAAATCACGATTTTTAGGAAGATGTGCTGCGAGAGAATCCCATTTATCAGAACGGAAACCTGTTTCGAAAGCCCATCCGAGCATACTTTCCACAGTTGGATTATATCTAACGATATCCGGAGTATATCCGACAGTCCAGAGGAAAGTTGTTTTAATACTTCCGTTTTCAATCCAACTTGAAGCAAAATTTGGAGTAGTAACAGCAGAGACAATTGCTTTAACCTTCATTCCCATACCGGAAGCCATATATGGAAGAGTACCACCTTGTGAGCCACCCATAATTAAAACTTTGCTTGAATCACCACCAACGTTATCTCTTTTAACGTAGTTAACCAATTCGATTAAGTCCTGAGCTTCAGTGGTACTTATCAAATTTGAATAACCACCGGAATTTCCCTGCCCTCTAACACTGTATGTATAAACCACATAGTTATACATAGCCTGTTCACGAGCCATTTGTTCAAGAGTTTCTTTACTTCCGCCGTAACCGTGAACTTTAATTACGATTGGGTATCCATTGGGTAAATAGATATTCGGTTCGGAAGGATAAAATTTAGAAGCATCCATTAGAACACCGTCTCTTAGAGTTAGGTTGAAATTTTGTTGCAGGACAGTATAATCCGAATTAGGATTTTCTACAACCTGAGGAAGAACAGGAAATTTATAATTATCAAGATTTTTAGGAATTTTGATATTTGTTCTGCTTCCATTTTCTTTAGGTTGTGAAAAAGACTGACCTGAAGAAAGCATCATTACAAACAGTCCAACAATAAAGTAATGTAAATATTTATTAATCATTCTTGTAATTATTTTGGTTTTTCATTTTAATTCTCTCTCTTTCCCACCAGAAACTTCGAGATTAAATTCCGGATTTAATATTTCAAATACCGGATTACCAAAATGTGCATTATAAACTATTTATATATATTTTAAAAATAAAAATTCTTCATTGCTTCATAAATAAGCTCAGATGTATTTCCATATCCGTAAGTATAATTAAGCTTTCCGGAATTCTTAGCAATATATTCATCACTTTCACTTAGAAACTCTGTAACTTTTGTTCCATCAAAGGGAAGAAGTCTGGCATTTTTTCCGAGTACTTCAGGTCTTTCCGTTACTTTTCTTAATACACCGCAAGGTACATTGAAAAATAAACTTTCTTCCTGCAAGCCACCGGAATCAGTAAGTATAGAATAACTGTTTTTTACAACACCAAGCATTTCAAAATAATCGTGAATCGGATCTCTGACAATAAGATTAACAGGATATTTACCGTCAAAAACTTTATCAAAACTGTCTTTCACAAGCGGATTAGGATGGATCAAATGTAAAATCTGTTTATGATCACTGCCTTCAGTTGCATATTTATTAAGAATCTTAGCATAATCAGTTACTTTATCCCAATTTTCTCTTCTGTGAAGCGTGCTGAGAATAAAGTCGCCATTATAATTACTATCCTTAATCAATCCTTCGTTCATCAGAGTAATGATAGCGTCGTTTATAGTATTACCGACAACATAACATTTATTTGACCTTATACCTTCTCTTATGAGATTATCATAAGAAACATTAGTAGGGCAGAAATTTAAAGTAGCAGATCTGCCAATTGATTCTCTGATAAATTCTTCAGGGAATGGATTTAAATGATCAAAAGTTCTCAATCCCGCTTCAATATGGAATACAGGAATCTGATTGAAAAATCCCCACATAGCACCGCAATAAGCAGAGCTTGTATCACCTTGAACCATAATACCGGAAACATCAGACCTTTTTATAACAGAGTCATTATCAAAAGCTGCATTTAATTCAGTTAATAAATGAGCCGTCAGTTGATTAAGGTCAGTAGATCTGTTAGGGATTGCATTAAGAACAACTTCCGGAGTTAAACCTATATGTTTTAAAATATCGCCGGAAATTTTTTGTTGTGAAGTATTCACAAGTACAGGATAGAACTCCTGAGATTTTTGTAAGACTCTGTATAACACAAAGAGTTTCACTATCTCAGGTCGGGTTCCAAAAATCAAAAGAATAACTTTTTTGTCTTTGAAATCCTCAGGGTTTATAAGAATTTGATTCTCCATTTAATTTATTTATTTCTTTCTTAAGTTATTTAAAAAAATCTGTTTTTTGAATAAAAGTTAACAATTTCAGGTCCGAATTGGGCAAAAAAAATCCTGCCACCGGCAGGATAAGTTTTTTTTGTGCCGTGATAATAATCTGTTTTTACCCGGATGTCTGTTAAGACTGTAAAATTATATTAAGAACGTTTATAAAACTTTAACATCTGATTAATAATGCTCTGTAGAATCCCAGACAACTTTATCCTTAGTTTGTCTGAAAACTTTCACCGCTCTAATCATCGCAAATAGATTCACCACGTTATCAATAACCATTCTAAAAATACTCATAATTGCATATCTAAGTCCATACCAGTTATATGTGAAAGCAAATCTGTGAAAAATCCTTACGACCATAAAGAAAGTAGCAGCTAACATCAGATACCAAAGAGGTGAAGTAGTCCCGACAATCGGTTTTAGCAATGGACTTGTATAACCGAGTGATAAAGTGATTGTATAGACAAGGAAGTAAGCAAGACATAAGTAAGATAAAGCAGTTCCGAAGAATGAGATAATAGATTTTCTATCTCTGAGTAAGAAATACTTTGTTTTAGCAGAACCTTTCCATCCGTGAATTTTCCAGTTTTGAAATACGATACCTGCTAACCATCTTGATCTTTGTTTTACAGCACCCCAGAAAGTATTAGGGAAATATTCACCTGTCGCAATTCTTGTATTGCCATTTTCTTTGTCAGTTTTCAAATTTACAAAAGAAGTTTTAAATCCGAGTTTAAAAAATCTTAATCCAAGTTCATAATCTTCAGTTAAATTTGCATCGTTAAAAATTGGTAATTTTCTTTTTTCTTTAAGATTGATTTCACGCTTCTTAGGTCGCATAACCACAGGCACAGTTTCACCGGTATCAGTAACTCTTTGCTCTTCAATAAAATCTGAAATTTCCTGTTCAACTTTTTTAACTTCTTCAGTTAAGTTTTCAGTTTTAGTTTCAGTTTCAACAGGTTGAGTTTGAATTAACGTTTCAAGTTCTTTGAGTTGTTCCTGAGCTAAATTTAATTCAGGTACTTTAATTTCCTGACCTTCATTAACAAGTTTATTCTCTTTTAACTGACTGTAAAAAGATTCAAACAATTTTTTGTATAAATCACCTTTATCTTCAGTTTTTTCAACCTCAGTTTGCTGAGATTGTTTTACAGTCGGTTCACTTTTAGCGAATTGCTGAATCTGATCTGAAAGTTTTTGCTGAGCTTCTGAAAGACCTGATTCGACAGGTTTAGTAATTTCAGGTTTTATATCAGTAGATAACGAAGTTAATTTATCAAATATATCCGCTGTTTTCTTTTCAATAGATTCAGTGTTATCAGTTACAGCTTTTTGTTCAGCTTCCTGTTTTTTAGTTTCAAATTCAATACCGGTTTTTTCTAAAATCTTTTTCTCTTGAGGAGTTTTCTTTTCGTATAAATTTTTAACTCTGTTCTCAATTTCAGCAATCATATCATCAACAGAAACCGGTGATTTTGATTTAACTTCATCTTTCAGCATTGGAACTTCCTCTTTTAACAAAGGAACTTCGTCAGTAATTTTATCTTGTACAACTGTAGTTTCTTTAATATTTGTTTCTTCAGATACTAACAATTCGTTTTCAGGAATTAAATTAGCATCAATTAACTGTTTGAAGAAACTGTCAAACATTGAATCATATCTACCATCTATTTTCAAATAATCATGATATTCATCAAGCAATTCATTTGTAGGAACAACATCACCAAAACCAAGATTCAGAAATTTCTGAAAACTTTTTCTATCAGCTACCTCATGTTCAAAAGGAAACTCACCTAAACCGTAAAGTTCTCTTAAGACTAATGATTTTACAATCATTTGTAAATCAAAAGATTTATCGAGACTTGAATTTTTAACAGCATCAGCAATAGGATTTAATAAACCGCTCCAGTTTACTTCGTGGTCAATCTTTCCAAGTACATGCCCGTTTTGTTTTCTAACGTGCTTTCTTAGAAGATCTACACTTCCCTGTTTAATTTCGATATCTGTTATTTGGTAACTGCTCATTTGTTTTAGTTTTTAATCAATTACTTTACCTTATTACGCAAGTTTTGTGCCATTATTTTAGCGTCGTTCATATTTCTGAAATCACCTATAATAATTCTGTATGAATTTCCACTTTTGCCAATAACAACCCTTGAATCTTTAACTAAACCCTTGATTAAACTGTGTCTTATCTGAGCTTGTTCAAGAGTAGAATATGCAGATTCCTGCACTTTAATAGAACCGTCTTTATATTCATCAATAACCACATTTAAATCAACATTTGGATTCCTCATAAGTATGTTGTTTATATCAAAGTTAACCAAATCACTTGAAGTGTTAGCATCAGGATTAGAGGTTATATTTGTTTCTGTAATAGCATTTGTAATATGTTGATTTATAACATTATTGTTATTAACAGGAGGTTTTATATTGTTTGTAGTATTTAAACTATTATTAACCGGAGGATTTGACTGATTTTTCAAAGTAGCCAAAACAGCCGGAGAATTCTGTTCAGAAGGTTGAGTAGTAGCATTATTCACGAATAAAACGAAAATACCACCTAAGAAAACCATCAAAACGAACATTAAGCTCATCATTCTAAGGTTATGAGAACCTGATTTTTTCAGGTTTTTTCTTTGTTCTTCATCATCATATCCTGGAATTGCGATATCGTCATACTGAGGATAAGGATCTTCTTCTTGAAATTCTTTAGATTCATTAAGTCTTTTAATATCTTCAAGTTCCTGATCAGAATAATGTTTCATCACATCTGATTCATAAACCGGAGTTGTTTTTCCGGTAGTTTTTTTAGTAACGTCTTGTCTTTTTTCTGTTTCCACTGATTGAGATTCTAAATAATGAAAAGCTTTTCTGTTAAACGCCATACCTGTACCGGCAAAAGGGATATAAGAACCGATAGACTGACGAACTATCATATCTTTAGTATGCAATTCGGCAAATGCATCACACATAGTTCTGTGAAACATCTTACCAAGCCTTGATTTAATAGGTATCACGGGAATTTGAACAGCGTAATTACCTTTATACATAATAAGGTAATTATATAATTTTAATGATAACGGATGAATGAAATCTTCAGCATCGTGAATTAAGATAACATCAAATTCACCAAATTGTCTTTCATATTCCTTTACACAAGTAAAAGCGTTGTTAAGATTATCCGCTTTAGTAGTAGGACCATCCTGAGGATTTAAACACAGCACAACCCTTTGATCTTTTCTGGCAATTTCTCTAACAACTTTTACTGTTTTGAGGTCATTCGGATAAACTGCAAGAAAAAACCGATAGTTTTCATACCTTAGTTTTTTCAGAGCGATAGAAAGAGTTCTTCCGATCACTTTATCTTCCTGCCAAGCACCAATCATAATAGCAATTGGTCTTTCCGGTTTAGTTGTCATTTCTGAAAATGACGGCATATCCTTTTTGTATCTGCGTCTGTTGAACCAGAAAAGAATATCCATAAACATATCATCTATACCGGACACAACCAGTAAGATAACCGTAACCCAGAGAATAATATGAAAAATATCTGTTATCATTTGTTATAATTAAACTTTTGTTTTTATATACATTTAAATACGATTAAAATATACTGAAATAACCTACAACAAAACCCGCTCTAACCTGGAAAGTATTCTTAGTCTGATCTAAATTTTCGTTTTTCAAAAACACTTTATTAGTTGCTTCCACGAAAAGTGATGGGAAGTGCTTAATATTCGGTGCAAATTGTATGCCACCGGCAAATTCCAAGTAATTATTAAACTCTAAATTCTGTGAATCAAAATTTCCGTTTTGTCTTAAATAAAACTCAAAATAAGAATAACCGCCGAGCATAAACCTTAAACCTTCTTTTAGAAAACCTTGTCCGAATAAATTTCTATATTTATAATCATACAAAGCAGCTCCGTAGAACTGGAGATATAACCATTCTCTTTTTGAAGAGTTTGGAGCCATGAAAACAGGAGGAGCATTGAATGTGTTTCCGAAAGAAAATATCGGTTTAAAATTGAAACCTTGTTTTTCTCTGTCAAACTGAGATACATAACCTGCTCTCAACTCAAGAGACATATTATTATTAATATTATACTTAATATAAGCACCACCTTCTACATATCTGTCGTTTAGAATATTTTCTTTGTTTGATTTGCTGTCAAGATATACATCACCATAAAAACCGACTGAAGTACTTCTTGCAATTTCAAAACCGTATTTACCTAAAAAATTTGAAATATAATTTTGCTGATATGAATCGTAAGTATTATAAAAGTAAATATCCACTATTTGTGGAATTTTTGTACTTCTGTTCATATCATCAATAGTTTTAATAGAGTTTAATGCCTGAGTTTTTTCAACTTCAAACATTGAATTATTAGCAACATACTGAAATCTTTCTTTAGACCTTGAGTATTGCTTCATTTCATAATAAAGATATCCAAGTTGCATTTGAATTTTAGTATCGCTCGGATTAGTAATAAGGTATTGCTCAAAATAAGGAATAGCAGCATCTTTAAACCCCTGATTCATTAATGAATATGCTTTGTTAAGATTATCATTATTGGAAGTGGTCTGATTAGAAACATTACCAGGAATAGTAGTTACATTTTTGTTGGGATTAAGAATGTTGTTAATATCAGTAATTTCAGCTGATGCAATTTTTAATTCTTCAGATTTTAACGAAAGATTATAAACCTTTGTGAAATAATCTAAAGATTTATTATAATCAGCTTTACCTTTATAAATAAAACCAAGTTGCAATAAAGTTTTGGTATCATTAGGGTTTGAAATCAGATAATCTTCAAAGATAACTTTAGCGGCATCAGTCTGCCCTTTGTTTAACAAGTCATACGCCTGATCAAGACTGTTACCAGTTACAGAATTATTGCCGGTTCCTGACATAATATCCAATTCCTGCCTTGCAGCAGAAACATCTTCAGAACTAATAGAATTATTAACAACGTATTCAAAATACTTTTTAGCAACACCTGCATTTCCTAAATTTTTATGAATATAAGCAAGCTGAAGTACAATTTTTACTTCACCGGGATTTTTTGTTATATAATTTTCAAATAACTCAGCCGCTTCAGTATTTTTTCCTTGGTTTAGATATTCATAAGCTAATTCTAAATCAGGATCACTTTGCGATTTCGCTAAGTCTGAAAAGGTGAAAGTAATAATTAATGTAAAAATTAATGTTTTGATAACTTTTAACATATTAATTTTTGATTTCAGGGTTTTCATATTAAAACTTTTTAAACTAAATAAAAACTTTTATAACTTATTATGCCAATACTATGCCAAACATTCCATTAAATTTTAAATATATCTATATGTTTTTTCAGTAATTTAAAATATAGGATTAAAATAAATATTCTAAGTCGAATAAGTTTAAGTAAGTTCACTATGTTATTGTTTTAACTTATATTTAATAAATCCAAAAGCTTCTAAAATTCTTGGTGATGGTCTGAAAAGCAGATTTTCATCAACAAATATTATTTTTTTATTTTTAATCGCATTAGTTCCTTCAAATTTGGCTGATAATTCAGAAATTTTGTCGAGCATTTTTTCTGAATTAGCCGTATCCCCTGCCATAATTATCACATCAGGATTTTTTGAAATAATATCTTCCTGGCTAATTTGAGGGTACTGGATATTTCCATCTTCGTAAATATTTTTCAAACCTGAAATTTTTATTATTTCATTAATGAAAGTTTGCCCGTTTGCCGTCATAATCGGATTACTTGAAATTAGAATTAAAGTTTTATTGAGAGATAAATTTTCTTTTAAATTTTTGTTAAGATTATTTTCGCTATCAAAGTCAGATTTAATTTTAATTAAAGAATCAGCGAGATGATTTGCTTTAACTTCTACTTTAAATAATTTTCCATAATCCTTAATCATTTTAATTATATCGTCAAAAGTTCTCGGGTTATTAGCAATTAATTTAAATCCCAAATCACTTAACGCTTTATATTGCGGTCTGGAAACATCTTCAGCAGTCAACAAAATATAATCCGGATTTATAGCAGAAATTAATTCGTAATTTGTGTTAGTATATCCGCCAAGTTTTTGTTTATTTTTTGTCTGAGGCGGATAGTCGCAGAAATCAGTGACACCAACCAAGAGACTATCAAGACCAAGAAAATATAATGTTTCTGTAATATGGGGGGCAAGAGAGATAACTTTGTCAGGCACTGAATCAACAGTTATTTCAAGTTTTAAATCATCAGTTAATTTAATTTTTTCAGAAGAAGAAAATTCATTTTTGTTTTTGCAACCGGAAAATAAAAACTGAGAAGAAACAAAAATAAGTAGAAAGAAACCGGTAATTTTATATTTTGAAAAAATAAATTGAAAAATTAGACTGTGAGAGATAATAATGATTAAGTGAATTTGTTATAAAATAATTAAATCAGAAATAAAAATAAGTATAGTTAGTTAAATATATTTTTGTAAAATTAAATTAGAAAAAAAAATTAATCACACACATTAACACGATAAATTATTTTATCAAAATCATTTTGATTGAGTGATTAAAATCCCCTGCTTCAATTTTACAGAAGTAAATTCCACTTGGTAAATTATTGGCATTAAACTCAGCTTCATAAGACCCGGCGATAAGATTAGAATTAAGCAGTGTTGCGACATGCAGACCATTTGAGTTGAAAACAGAGAGTTTAACTTTTGTTGAAGTTGGAATTTGGAATTTAATTTTAGTTACAGGATTAAACGGATTAGGATAGTTATTAAAAATTTTGAATTCGTCAGGCAATTCAGTTCCGGTTAAGGTTACATTGACAGAACCACCGGAAGTAGTTTTAATAATTTTACCATCTTCCCCAACAGCCCAACCGGTATTAGCGTTTAAGAACTGCACATCGAACAGACCGAACTCAAGACCAAGATTAGTATTTTGAATTCCCCAATTAGCACCACCATTAGTAGTTTTTAGAATGGTAGCATCATCGCCGGCTATCCAACCGGTATTAGCGTCAATGAAATCAACAGATTCGAGGTCATCAGCGGAACCGGAAATTTGATAATCCCAGTTAGACCCACCATCGGTTGTTTTCAAAATCAATCCATATTCACCGACTGCAAATCCGATATCAGAGTTTATCATATTGAGAGAATTAATATCTTTATAGTTAGAACTTGTGAAACCCGGAGTCCAATTAGATCCACCATTTGTAGTTTTATAAATATAAATCCCCATAGCAGCAACACCAACATTGATATTCAAAAAATGAATAATGGAAATATTACCAATAAGATTATTAGAAACAGAATTCCAAGATTGACCACCGTTAGTTGATTTAAAGATTGTTGCACTGCTGAAATTATAATTACCACCAACCCATCCATAATTTTGGTCTAAGAAAGAAATACTATTTAAATTAGAAGAAGAAAATAACACTTGATTCCACGAGTTGCCACCATTTGTAGTTCTCAGATTAACCCCATTAGCTCCGACACCCATACCGGTATTAGCATTGATGAAAGACAAACTAAAGATAGGTAAACCCTGCTGAGAATAGATTAATTCCCAATTATTTCCACCATCATTAGTTTTAAAAATATCAGTTCTTGATGTTGACATACCTGAGGCGTAGCCGATATTTTGGTCAATAAAGTAAACCGTTCTAAAACTAATTGAAGAATTAGAGTTTTGCTGAATCCATCCCTGAGCAAAAACTGAAGTTGAGGTTAGAAAAAATGAAAATATAATTAAAGAGATGAAGAAAGTGAGAAGAGGTTTTTTCATTTTGTTTTTGAGTATATTATGTGAGAGTAAGTGATATAACTAAATTGAATTTAAATTTTATAAAATAATAATCAAATTTGAAAGACAGAAAGGTAAAATTTTAAGAAGAGAAAACACATCCGTCCAAAACGA
>DKKL01000053.1 GCA_002455255.1 Candidatus Tepidiaquacellales bacterium UBA6667
AAAAACACCAATTAACTCAAAAACACCAATTAACTCAAAAACACCAATTAACTCCAACCACAACACTTAAACCACAACTCCTAATTCCCAATCGGACACTTTGTCCCAATCTGTGAAACCCCTTTAAAAACTGCCGGTGTCCCCTTCACCCCACACAAATTAGCATAATTCAAATTCGTATTATAAAAAGTTGAACCTGTTATTAATGCACCGTTAAATTCAGATCCCGTAAAATCCGTTCCTGTAAAATTATTATTCATCAAATTTGAATATGATAAATTAAACTTTGCCACCTGTGCATTCGTCAAATCTGTATAATTGAAATTCATATTATTAGTATTAAAATTCATAAACACCGAAGTCAACTTTGCATTCTTCATATTGCATTGAATAAAACCCGTCGAAAAAACATTCACATTGTTAAACATAAAATTTTCCATTTGCCCAATCTGAAACTGTGTCGCATATACAGAACTGCTATTAAATCCTGCATAGTTAAAATCACACTCAAAAAATGAAATGTTATTCAAGTTACAAACATTAAAATCCACATTATCAAACTTGCTTGAAGTAAATATCGAATTTGACATCGTAGTATTTTTAAATAATGACCCTGTAAAATCACATCCCCCAAAATTTGCCTGATTAAAATCACATATTGCAAATTCAGAATTGGTATAAACCTGATTTGTAACTGTACCCGAAAACACTGTATTCACAAACAAACACTCATTGCACGAATTCACCGATACATCTATCATCTCATTTCCGGTTTCAAAATTCTTTTTCAGTCTTATATAAATCACATCACCCATTTTCAATTTTCCTTTCATATTTTTATATACTGATATCGAATAAACCTCACCCACCATCAAATTTACCGACTTACCCAAACTACCATTTGAAAAATTCACTTCCTCATTTTCATTTGAAATTTTTACATCCATCAATTCATTATCTATATTCAATCCATACACCCCACTCATAGCAACTCTCAACTTCAAATTCACTATCAACCCATTCTCTCCGTTAAAATCATCCCCTTCATATTTAATCTCTGCCATCATACCATCTTTCAGTTCCGTCTCTGGATTATTTTTTATATCCGACAATCTTATTACATTTGATTTACCAACTTCACTATCAACCATTCTCGGCTCTATAGGATTCAATGTTTCATCACTGCAAGAACTAACGACCATACATATAATTACAGCTGTAACAAATAAATAAATTTTTCGCATCTTTAAATTTTTTAAATTTTCAATTTACATTGAACAATCCTATTTCTATTGCTTAATCGGACACTTTGTCCCCGTTTGTATCACACCCTTAAACACCGCCGGAGTGCCTTTCGTACCGCACAAATCACTGTTTGATAAATTAGTATTCATAAATGTAGAACCGACTAAATTTACATATTGCATATCATTGGATGTTAAATTTGAATTAGTAAAATTGCTGTTTATAAGACTTGAATACTGCAAGTTATAATGACTTAATGTTGCATTTGAAAAATTTGTATTCTGAAATATTAATAAATTAAATGTTGTAGAAAAAAGCGGAGAGGAAATCGTCGCATACATCATATCACAACTTACAAATTGAGTTGAATAGAAATAAGTCGTTTTTATATTTGCCCTTAAAAAAGAACAAACGCTAAAACCAATTGCCGTCATATTTCCACCGTTAAACCTCGAATTGTTAAAGTTACATTGTAAGAATCCCGTACCATTTATAAAATTAGTGGAATTAAAAGTTGCATTTTCAAAATTATTTACATTCACTGATGCATCGCTAAAACCGCAATTCAAAAAAAGCGTCCCGGTAAATACATTCTCATTCATAATGATATTTTCAAAACTGCAGTTATAAAACTCCGAGTTTGTAAATTTTAAATTGTTAAATGACTGAGTAAAAGTTTCGTTTGTTACCAAACATTCATTACAGGTATTGAGCGTTATATTCAGTGCAGCACTTCCCTCTTTAGCTTTCACTGTGCTCACAAATATTTTATCGTCCAGTTTCAAAGGCATTCCTGATTTCAAACTTAATATTCCAATCTCATAAACTTCACTCTTACTTAAATTCAATACAGCTCCGTTATCCAACCTGCTGTCAAACACAATTTCATTTCTTGAATTCAAAATCTCAACAGCAACTTCTCCCTCACCCGCATTGATTTTAAATTCGCCATCTGTTTCAGGTTGATATTTTATGCTGAATATTTTTTGCTGTAAGTTTAATGAATTTAAAATTACTTCATTAATGTTTATTTCAGCAATTTGATTTTCGTTAATAGATAAATTTATATCATTAACAAAATCAGAATTTCTGAAATAGTTCGATTTTCCTGTATTTGAATTATCGCTTAAAGGCGGCGTTACAGGCGATTCATTACAAGAAGTAATAAAAATTGAAATGGAAAAAACAACAAAGGATAACAATAATGTGGAAAGTCTAAAAATACTTGGTTTAAATCTTGTTTCGATATTCATTTCTTATCTAAATTTAATTTGTAATTTTTAACTTATGATAATTTTTTTAAAATTAATTTTATAAATCTGCTTAAGGTTTAATTGGACAGCTTGTTCCCGCTTGCGAAACATCTCTAAAAATTAAAGGTTTTCCTACAGACCCGCATAAATTTGTAAAATTTAGATTGGTATTGACAAAAGTAGAACCTGAGATATTCACATTTGATAAATTACTGTATGAAAAATTTGCACCGGTAAAATTACTATTTACTAAATTAGAATATGAAGCATTATACTTTATCATAGAACCGTTTGAAAAATTTACATTATTCATTGTAAAATCATTTGTGTTGTTTGAGACTGAAACATCTTTAAAGTTTGTATTCGCCATTTGACACGATTCAAAAAATACTCCGTCTAAATATGTATCAGAAAAACTTCCTCTTTCCATTGTACAGGAAGAAAAAGAAGAGTAAAAATAATTGATGATATAAATTTGGTGTTATTTAAATTGCAAGCACTGCCAAATGTTGATGATGAAAACTGAATTTTAAAGTAATTTGCATAATCAAAATTACTGTTTACAATATTTACATTATTGAAATCAGAGTTTAAAAAATATGTATTTGTAAAAGTTGAGTTTTCAATTCTGATATTTTCAAATTTACACTGATAAAATTCAGAACCGTTGAACGACTGTGTCGTTATATTATTGTCAAATTTTGCGTTTGATATATAACAAGCTTCGCATGAGTTTAATGAGAAGTCTATAATGGCGGTTTCCGTATTCTCAGTTTTTTTTGTGCTTATATAAATATTATCGTTTGAATTAAAATTTGAAAAATTATTTTTCTTTATTTCAAACGAGTAAATTTCATTTTGATTTAAAATAATTTTCGGGGTATAATCATTAGTTGAACTGAACAAAACTTCACCGATAATATTTTTTATATTTACATCAAATATATTTTTATCACTTTTGATTGTAAATTCGCCGCTTTCATCAGGCGAATAATTTATTTTTATTATTAGGTTTTCATTTCCTTGAAAATAATTAGTTAATTCAGAAATTTTTAGTTGAGCAATATAATTACTCTTTAAAATTATATCCGGATTTGAAATAAAATCTTTTGTATTTATTAAATTTGAAGTTGATTGAGGGCTAACATTATCTAAAACAGGTGTTACGGGCGACTCAGAACAAGAATAGAAAACAACAGAAATAAAAAATAAGTAAATGAATTTTTTCATAAATTATTTTATTTATTGATTCATTAAAAATAAAGTTTTTTAGCTTATAATACAGTGAATAATTTTAATGATTTATAAAAATTGAGAATATATTTGAGATTATGAAAAAATTTGTTTAATGCGATTTGTTCGCTTGCCCCTACGGGGTGAAAATTCGTGGTGAAGATTTTCAAATTTTATTGGTCGTTAAAATAGATTTGTGTAATTCCTTTAATTCGCTTGCCCTACGGGGTGAGAATTAGTGGTGAAGATTTTTAAATTTTTTTAAATTTGCAATTTAAATTATTTTTAAGTGATGATTATAAAATTCAGTTTTAATTTTTATCATCCGATTTTTTCGGATAAAACTTTGTCAGGTTATAACTCATCAGAATCGCCGCAGGTCGCGTCGCATCAAACTTCATCATAATAATTTTTATCATACTCATAATCGGAATTGATAAAATCATCCCCATAATCCCCCAGACATAACCCCAAAATATTAATGAAACAAGAATTAAAATCGGGCTTAAATCTAAACTGTCGCCAAAAACTTTTGGTTCAACAAAATTGCCAAATACATTCGCTACTAATATAAGTATAACAAGAATAATTATCGGAACGATAATATTATCATAGTTGAATAACGCAGTGATGAAGGGTAAAACAGTTGCAATAAACGAACCAATATTAGGAATGTAATTCATAAGAAAAACAAGAATCCCCCACACAACAAAAAAATCAACACCGAAAGCCCAGAGAATTATACCAACTATCGTACCTTCAATTAAATTTATAATAGTCTTGCCGATTAAATATTTCCTAACATCAATAAATACATCATTCACCGTATCAACAATCTTTCTTGCTCGTTCGGCAGAAAAAGCAACAAGAATTCTGCGATTTAAACTGCTAAACTCCGAAAGCAAAAACACAACATAAATTAATATCAAAACAAAATCACCGAAAATACCCGCTAAGCTGCTGAAAAGCGAAGTAGCAATACTTGTAAGATTTCCGAAGCTAAAAGTTCCGGATGAATCAATAGATGATTTCAAACTAATAACATCAATCCCCATACTTTCAAGTTGTGCAAAAAAAGAATTATATAAATTATCAAACTTGATTTGATATTCGGGCAAAGCAGTTTGGAACGCATTAACACTTGTAAAGACAAATAGCGAAGTAATATTCGAAAGGATTATAATTACAATCATCACAACAGTCAGGGCAAGCCATGAAGGAAAACTTTTTGATTTCAGCCATTCAAATAAAGGAAGGAATAAAAACGCAATTATGATAGCAATAAAAAAAGGAAGTAAAATTGACTGCAGTTCAATAAGAACAAATACAGCCAAAGTCATCAGCACCGCCGCCCCAACAAACACAAAAAATTTTCTGTTACTATCCGTCAAACCAAGAAATTATTTTTATTTAAAAACTATACACAACCATCTGTCATTCTGAGCACTTTTGTCATTCTGAGCACTTCTGTCATTCTGATCCCGACTTGTCGGGAAAGAATCCCATAAACACTTCTGTCATTCTGAGCACTTCTGTCATTCTGATCACTTCTGTCATTCTGCCTGCCCCTACGGGGAGGAGCTTGCGACCGAAGAATCCCATAAATTAGAATCCCAATCAAGTCCCCCTTCGGAGGGGGATTTAGGGGGAGGATTGATTTCAACTAGTTCCCTAAACAATTGTCATTCTGAGGGAGCTTGC
>DKKL01000055.1 GCA_002455255.1 Candidatus Tepidiaquacellales bacterium UBA6667
ATATTTTCTTCATTTAAAGACTCAATTTTTTCTATTTTTATATCCATATTTATAAAACAAATTATTTAATTTTAATAATAATATTATAAAATTTTTAATAAGATGAAAGTTCTAATAATAACTGGTGCACCGGGAACCGGGAAATCAACAATATCAAAACTTTGGGCAATAAAAAACAAAGGTGTTACAATTGNNGGCAAAAGAAATTAAAAATTTAAAATCTGCATTTCAAAAACTGAAATTAAAATTAAATATTGAAATAGAGTTATCATTTATTTATTTGTTTTGTTCAATTAAAGAAAATCACAGAAGAGATGAACTAAGAATTCCTGAAAATCAAATGAAAAAGAGAGTTGATATAGTTAATAAAGAATTAAAGAACGAAAAATTTCCAAAATATGTATTTAAAATTGATTCAACTAAAATGAATGAAACTGAAACTTTACAAAAAATAGAAGCAACTTTTTTATAATTCCCTCGTAAGAAAAATAACTCCCAATTAAATTCAAATATTAACAATGGCAAAATACAGAAGCAATCTTCCGCAATTGTCGGATGAATTATTTCTTACCGATGGCGGATTAGAAACATCTATGATTTTTTTAAAAGGAATTGACCTTCCTTACTTTGCAGCGATTGATTTGCTCAATTCCCAAGAAGGATATGATGCATTAATCAATTATTATATTGACTATATAAAAATAGCAAAGAAGTTTAACACAAATTTTATTCTTGAAAGTCCAACCTGGAGGTCAAGCCCGGATTGGATTAACAAACTTGAATTTTCACCGGCTTCATTTGAGATTTTAAATAAAAAAGCAATCTCATTAATGGAAAAACTCAGACAGCAATTTGAGGATGACAAAATGAAAATGATAATCAGTGGTTGCATTGGTCCAAGAGGAGACGGTTATAAAGCTGATAATAAAATGACTGTTGCAGAAGCTCTTGAGTATCACTCTCAACAGGTTAAACTTTATGAAGAAACAGAAGCAGATTTAGTTTCAGCAATCACAATGAACTATGTAGAAGAAGCTGTTGGAATTGCTTTGGCTTGTAAACAGAATAACATACCTGTTACAATATCCTTTACGGTGGAAACAGATGGTAAGTTACCTGACGGACATACTTTAAAAGAAGCAATATCTTTGACTGAAGAAATGACAGATAATTATCCTGCATATTATATGATTAACTGTGCTCATACAACACATTTTATGGAAGAATTAATGAAGTATGAATCTGAAAGTTGGTTTAAGAAAATAAAAGGTATAAGAGCGAACGCTTCTAAAAAATCTCATGCTGAATTAGATGAATCAACTGAACTCGACAGAGGGGATTTAAATGAGTTGTCTAATCATTATTCAGATATAAAAAAGAGGTATCCGCAGTTTAATATTTTCGGTGGCTGTTGCGGTACTGATCATGAACATATACATTCTATTGCGGAAAATGTAATCTAAAATTTAATACTTATAATTTATAGAAGGCCTGTCCCTTATCCCCGGGGACAGGCTTTTTTATTGGATTATGTTTTAATTTTTTCAAAATATGTTTATCTTAAGTTTATGAATAAAAAATTACTTTCACTCATATAACTTCAAAAGTAATCAGTGAACCCTGATATAAAAACTTTGTTTTTTACTTTTTTGAAATTGGGATTTATCTCTTTCGGTGGTCCTGTTGCACATATCGCCTTAATGGAAAGGGAACTTGTAAATAAATTAAACTGGATAAGCCATGAAAAGTTTTTGAATTTTATCTCAATGTCAAACCTTATCCCCGGTCCTTTATTTTCAAGTTCAGCATATATTGGTTATATCTTCGCCGGCATTCCGGGTGCTTTGACTGCTGCTGCAGGAATATTCTTGCCGGCATTTATATTTGTATATCTCATAAGTAAATTTTATAATTATGTAGCCGAGAAAAAAAATTTTAAAATCTTTCTGAATTATTTAAATGTTTCTTCAGTAGCATTGATATTATATATGTGTTACTTATTATCAATTGAAACGTTTGTTGATTCACAAACTGAATTATATAAACTCATAATAATGTTTTTCTTCTCAGGATTTTTATTTTTCAAATTTAAAAATATTAATACTGCAATTGTAATTTTATTGTCATTATTATTATCTGCTTTATTAAACATTTTTTAAACTATAAAACAAATTAATCAGTTGAAAAAAGATAAGTGAATTTTTATTTTAAAAGAAAAACAAATGTCGAAATTAGAAGAATCAAAGAAAAACGGAATACATTCAAAATTGTTAAAAATGACAGGCAACTGGAAAGGGTCTTATAAACTGTGGCTTGAACCTGATGCAGATGCTATGGAAAGCGAAGTAAGCGGAACAATAAAACCAATAATGAAAGATATGTTTATCTTGCACGAATATGAAAATAAGATTGAAGATCAAGATGTATATGGAATGGCAATCTATGGTTGTTTCCTTAAACATAACGAACTGCAATCTGCTTGGGTTGATACATTTCATAATGGAACATCAATAATGTATTCCAAAGCAAAAAACAAAAATGATGAATATGATGTATTANNGCTGATGAAAATGACCTCTGGGGCTGGAGAACAACAATTGAAATGCCCGATGATAATAGTTTGTTAATAACGATGTATAATGTTTTTCCGGAAATGGATGGTAATCCTTCTTTTGAAGCAAAGGCAGTAGAATTTAATTATAAAAGGGTTTAAGAAAATTAAAAAATAATTTTATGTACGAACCAAAAACAAAAGTAACAGAAGTCAAGCCGGAAGATTTTCTAAATGCAGTTGAAGATGAGAAAAAAAGAAAAGAAGCGTTTGAAATATTGGCAATGTTTAAAAAAATAACCGGTGAAAAACCAAAGATGTGGGGACCGACTATGATTGGTTTTGGAAAATATTTTTATAAATATGAAACCGGACACAGCGGAGAGTGCTTCATCACGGGCTTCTCACCAAGAAAGCAGGCAATGACATTATATGTGCTTGGTAATTTCAAGGGTAAAGATGAGTTATTAAGTAAATTAGGAAAATACAAAAACGGTAAAAGTTGTTTATATATTAAAAAACTCGATGATATAGACAGAGGCGTGTTGAAAAAATTAATTGAAACAGCATATAAATATTGGAAATCAAAAAGCGGAGCGATATAATTAAATATATTAAACTTGGGAGATTAAAAAAGGTTACACGGTTTTCACTATGTAACCTTTTAAATTTTATAGAAGAATTATCTTTTGATAGTGCAACCGAATGATTTTGTTTCAGCAGTTGTAATTGCATTTCCTGCTAAAAACTGATCGAGTGCATTTTTAAGATAAGTAGCAGTAACTGATGAAGCATCTTTGTTATCATCAATACTTCCGTGATAGATAACCTGCATTGAAGCATTATCAATTACATAAACTTCAGGAGTTCTCTCAGCACCGAACTGATCGGCAACAACATTATTCAAATCTTTTAACATTGGGAACGGATAACCTTTTTCTTCTTTATGAGAAGCAACAGAACCCGCATCTTCAGTTTTGTTTGAATTTATTCCCCAGAAAACTATACCTTGATCAGTATAATTTTTTGCAAGCTCATTAATTCTTTCTGTGTAGGGCTGAACGAATGGGCATTGAGTTGACCAAAACATAACTACAGTTGCTTTGCCGCCATTTTTGCTTAGGTCATAAGTAACACCATCAGTATTAACAATGGTGAAATCTTTAACTGCATCACCTACTTTGTATCCGCCGACAGAAGTTTTTTCATCTGCGGTTACGAAGTTGAAAGTGAGAGCACCAACAACCAGAAGGCAAACGACTGATAAAATAATTTTTTTCATAATGATTCCTTTCTTATTTATTTTATTAATATACTAAAATTTTGATATAAATGTTATACTTTAAATGAACGAACAATTTGTTCCTGAACTTATAACGAAGAAGAAGGAGAAAAAGTTCAGAATTCAAATAAAATTAAATAAAAATTCTATTTTTGACCGGTCTGGCTTGTGAAAGTGCTTTCAAAGATTTTGTCGGCATTTCCAGCTTCAAATCCTTCTCTGAAATGTTCTCTTTTTCTCTCAGATGCGGGAAGATGAGCAAACTCCGGAAGAATACCCCGCTCTGCAAACTCTACATAACTGCCGGAAATAATTTTTTTCTCGCCATTCTCAAATTCCGCTTCGACGAGTTCTGCAACGGTTGAACTTTGGAGAAGCAAACCATCGGGAGATTTCTTTATCAAACCACCTGAATTGTTGAGTTTAACTCCTATATTTAAAAGAAAGTTATTAAATTCTTCTAAAGTGTTATATCCGGCTTTTAATCTGTGAACACTAATGGTGTAATGATTCAGATAATATCTGTTATAAATTACCCAAGCGGCATATTCGGAAACCGCGAGAAGTTTTTCGTAGTCTGATTTAGTTGGCAATCTCCAAAGCGACGAGTGAAGAAATTCATCAACAGCTTTTGGGTCGTCGAGATTGAGTGAGTCAACCGGGTCAGATTTAACTTCGTCGGTATAAGAAGTTATGATTTTTTGAATATCATCGGGTAAATCATTTACGCGAAGTTCGCTGATGAAAATTCTGGGGAAGTATTTATTTTCAGGTTCATACCAGAAAGCGTTCAATTTTTTTTCTTCAAAGTCGTAAGCATCTTTTCTTTGATAGCCATAGTGAAGGAAAATTTTTTCGAGTGATTTTATTCCGAGCTGAGGTACACCCATAGTTCTGAAAGCTATGTGGTCATTGACAATGTCGTCAAAGTTTGTGATAATGCCTTCGGATACCATAGCGTTGAGAATTTTGTTTACATCGGGCACACGGTCGCGATATCTGTTCATAAGACCTTTTAGAATGAATTTGAGTGAGTCGTTATTGTTCATAGAATAAGTTTTGTGAGTTGGATTTAGTGTAAATTACGAATGATAAATTTGAAAATCAGTTTAAATAAAAGGGGACAGAGGTGGATATATATTTTGAAGAACGCAGGAGTCCTCTTCGAGAGACTCCTGCGGGACTGGAGGAAGAAATTTGAAAATCAGTTTAAATAAAAGGGGACAGAGGTACTTGTCATTCTGAACGAAGTGAAGAATCTCATAAGAATTGAATAACTATTAAAAAGAGATTCTTCGGTCTCAAGCTCCCTCAGAATGACAACACCTTTTTTTAAAACCATCTTGTCATTCTGATCGTCCCTATGGGTACCCGTCTTTTGGGTGAAGGATCTCTTTACATTTCTGCTGAAACATATCACCACGAATTTTCACGAATGAAACGAATTACACAAATCATAACTTTTTTGTTTTTCGTAATCATTAGTGAAATTCGTAAAATTAGTGTTAATTCGTGGTAAAAAAAAACAATCCTCCCCCTAAATCCACCTCCAAAGGGGGACCTTGATTTGAAGTCAAAAAATAATTGTTTAAAGTAATGAAATAGATTTTTATTTTACCGAAATAAAAATTTTACACAAACAATATGTATATAAACAAACCATATCCGAAAAGTTTATCAGCAAAAGAAGCAGTTAAAAAAATAAAATCCGGTGATAATGTTTGGATTCATTCTAACTGTGCCTTCCCGACTTTGCTTGTGGAAGCAATGTGTGACTATGCAAAAGAATCACCTGATGCAATTCAAAGAGTTAATATTTATCAACTGTTCACTTTTCAAAAAGCGAGATATGCTGATAAAGGAATGGAAAAAAACTTTACAGTGAAATCATTGTTCACAGGAGCGAGCGTTAGAGAAGCGGTGAACTCTTGCAGGGCAGATTTTATTCCGATATTTTTATCAGAGATTCCGAGATTGCTTGAGAGCAGAGAAATCCCTTTAGATGTTGCATTGATACAGCTTTCACCTCCGGATAAGCACGGGTTCTGTTCTTTTGGAGTGAGCAATGAGTGTTCAAAGATAGCGGCGGAAAATGCGAGAATGATAATAGCACATATAAATCCTGAGATGCCGAGAGTATTGGGAGATAATTTTATACACATATCGCGAATTCAGTATATCGTGGAAGAAAGTTATCCCGTTTCGACATTACCAATGGTTGCCGATGGCTTACCGGAAGAGAGCAAAAAAGTTTTTGAAAAGATTGGTAAGAACATCGCATCACTGATAAACGACGGAGACACATTGCAGATGGGTATAGGTGCGATACCCGACGCGGTATTGCCACACTTGAAAGCGAAGAACGATTTGGGAATTCATACAGAAATGTTTTCAGACGGGCTTATAGAGTTGATGAAACTTGGAGTTGTGAACGGATTGAAAAAAACATTGCTTGAAGAAAAAGTTGTAGCATCTTTTGTGATTGGAACGAAAAATTTATTTGATTTTATAGATGACAATCCATTGATAGAATTCAGGACATCAAGATTTACGAATGATCCGTTTGTGATTTCTCGAAACGAAAATATGATAAGTATAAACTCCGCAATTGAGATTGATATCACAGGACAAGTATGTGCGGATTCGATAGGGAACAGACTATACTCCGGATTTGGAGGACAAGTAGATTTTATCCGCGGAGCGTCAAGAAGTAAAAACGGAAAGCCGATAATAGCGATACCCTCAACAGCGAAAGACGGAACGATATCAAAGATAATGCCGATGTTATCAGCCGGAGCGGGAGTTACCACCTCGCGAGGCGATGTACATTATGTCATCACAGAAAACGGAATAGCAAATTTGTTTGGTAAATCCTTACGAGAGAGAGTAGAGTCATTGATATCCATAGCCCATCCAAAATTCCACGAAGAACTTTACGAAAAAGCAAAAGAACTGAAGTATTTTTGGTGATTTTAAGTGAGGGAAATTTTTATGAATTTATGAATTTCGTTTAACATTAAAGAAAATTCCTTTTTCTTTGATCATTCTTCTGAAATCAGTGATTGGATTTAAAATATCACTTGAGGAATAAATTTTATAATCAATTACGACATTATATTTTAACATTAAATCAACTAAAACTTCTGAAATTTTAGATTCAAATTTCCAATCAATAAATCTATCAAAGATGATAGCGATGTCATAGTCAGAATGTTGTTGTTTATATCCAAAAGCACGCGAGCCGAAGAAATAAGTTCCTTTGAACTCCGGATAGTTTTTCAATAATGAACTGTTCAATTCATTTATGAATTTTTTAATCGAAAAATTATTAATGTTTCCCATAAACTAAAATAACAAAAAATTATTTGATTATAATAGATAAAAAAATGGTAAGAGAATAGTGAATATTTTTTATTGGTAAAGTTTGGTAAAGAAATGGTCAAGAAACGGTAAAGTTTTTTGGTGAGAATATGTTGTTATCAAGTTTGAGGAATGATAACTATGAGAAAGAACGGTGGTATTATTTAAAAAAATTACCACGAATGTTCACGAATTAAATCCTGATAAATCGGGACAAGCTGGATTATACAAAGCGAATCAAAATTTTTTTAAAATATTTGATTTCAGTTTTCATTTGTGAAATTAGTCAAATTCGTGAAAATTCGTGGTGAAGCTTTAGTTAGTGAATAAGTTTTTAACCAAAGAGAATACAAGAATCGTTTTCATTTATGAAATTAGTCAAATTCGTGAAAATTCGTGGTGAACGCTGTTTCCATTACTTTTCCCATTCCCGTTTCCATTCCCATTCAAATGCAAATTCTTTTTTAGTTGGTTCAAAAAATTTTCAGATAAATCGTTTGAAATGGAATTCGTGTTTTGTTTGAAGTCATACAATTCCGGGAAATGATTTTCAAAAGATGATTCGAATTCCGGATTAATAATTTCCTTAGTGAACTCAAAATTTTTGGGAGTGTTGGAAGTGTTCGGGAGAAAGAAAAAATCATTTTCATAAATGAATTTTTCGATGAGGGAAAGATACTTCAGTTTTAGTTTGAGCAAGGTTTCAGTTTTTACATTTTTGAGATCACGACCGGCGAGAGTTGCGTCAATTTCATCACAAAAATTTTTAAGAGATTTAAGTCGTTCTTTAAAAGTGAAGTTAAGTTCCTCTTTGACGAACTCGGTGTAAGATTGATGATAGAGCTTGATGAAAGGAGAGAGAGATACATTCCATTGCATAAGAGTTTGTTTGCTGACGTGGAGGATTTTGGAAATTTTCTGAAATGATAATCCGGAAGCTCTAAGCAGAATGAATTTCTTTTTTGTGGATTCTGAGTGCATAATTTTTTTGATTTAGCGGTTAAAGGAAAGAGATATTTAAATTGTCTGATGAACAGACATAGCAAAATAATAAATTTAAATTAAATATACCATATAATAATATGGGTATATGTTTAAATTAATTTGAGTCCGATGTAAGGCAATTATTATACCATAATTAGTTATAGTATATTAAAAATAATTATCTTATTTTAAAAAAATTAAAATCTATGCAAGATGATAAAATTTTAGTTTCCGAAGATATTAATGAATATTGGGGAGGGGAGTGGACGGAAACGAAGAATGATATAGTTTATAAATATGCAAATGCATATTTACAGATAATGAAAGATAAAAAATATTGGAAATTACTTTACTTCGATGGATTTGCAGGAGAAGGAATAGTAAAAGGATTGGATGAAAAATCCCAAGATATGAAAGAACGATTCAGCTCTGCATTTAGAATAATTGAAATTGATAAACCAAGAAGTTTCGATATGTATTATTTGGTAGAATTGAATAAGAAAAAAGCAAAGGAATTAGATGATAATATAAATTCAAAATTTCTAAAAAAAACGAAATCAATATTTATAATATCCGAAGATTGCAATAAAAAATTAGTAGATATGTCTAAATATTTACAATCAAAAAATGGACAAAAAACTAAAGTATTAGCATTCGTAGATCCATATGGTATGGAAATAAATTGGGAATCAATTGAATGTTTAAAAGGTTTGAGCATAGATTTATGGATATTGCTTCCAACCGGAATCGGAATTAACAGATTATTAAAAAGAGATGGAAATATTTCAGATGAATGGATGATAAAGTTAGAAAAAGCATTAGGACTTTCAAGCAAAATTATAAAAGATTATTTTTATAAAAAAGAAATTGAAAACACATTATTTGGAGAAATTTCATTTACAAAAAAACAAGAAAATAGCATAGATAAAATAGTGAGTTTATATAAAGATAGATTAAGTGAAATATTTGAATATGTATCAAATCCGTATGAATTAAAAAATTCGAATGGTAATAAAATGTATCATTTATTATTAGCATCAAATAATAAAACGGCACAAAAAATAGCAAATGATATAATTAAATTAAAAAATTAAAATTTATGTCTAAATCAAGTATAGAGTGGACAGAGATGACCTGGAACCCAACAACGGGTTGCGATAAGATTTCATCAGGTTGCAAATTTTGTTATGCAGAAATTATGTCAAGAAGATTATATGCAATGGGAGTAAAAAAGTATGAGAATAATTTTAAAATAACCATACATGAAGATGAATTACAAAAACCTTATGAATGGAGAAAACCGAAAATTGTATTTGTAAATTCAATGAGTGATTTGTTTCATAAATCTGTTCCGATTCAATTTATACAGAGAGTATTCAAAGTGATGAATGAAAATCCAAAACACATTTTTCAGGTATTAACAAAAAGAGCTGATATACTGGCGTCTTACGATAAGAAAGGTATATTAAGTTGGAGTGATAATATATGGATGGGAGTATCAGTAGAGAGCAAAACATTTTCGAATCGAATAGAATTATTAAGAAAAACGAATGCAAAGATTAAATTTTTATCATGTGAGCCGTTAATTGGACCATTGGAGAATTTAAATTTATCTGAAATAGATTGGGTGATAGTTGGAGGGGAAAGCGGAAGAAGACCAAGACGAATGAATCGGGAATGGGTAATAGATATAAAAGCACAATGTGAAGAGAATAATGTTTCGTTTTTCTTTAAGCAATGGGGAGGCACAAACAAGAAAAAAGCCGGCAGATTGTTAGAAGGAAAGATTTATAGTGAAATGCCGGGGGAGATAAATTAATAGTCATATAGCAATTCAACCTAATTATTTATTTCGATTAGTAAATTTTTCTAATTCAGAATAGATAAACTCCAATTCATTAATATTCTCACGAATAAACGAATCTTTAGATTTTAATAATTTTTTTAGTCTCCTTAATAAAGTATTCAAATCAAAATACGATTTTAATCCATTTATATTTATTGATAATATGACTTCATCCTTTTTGTAAGAATAAGAATATGATTTATTTAAAAATCTTAAAATAAACAAAATAAATAATTTATCATCCTTTAATATTGTTGTAATTTTATTTTTGAACCTATTTAATTTTGTTGAATTAACTTTAATAAATAATTCATAATATAAAAATATCTTAGTTATATTTTCATCATTGAAAATTTGTTTTGTATTTATCCAATTCTCAATTTTTAGGACTAATTGCTTCTCGAATTTTGATTGAGTTTTCTCATCAAAAATTATATCCACTTTATCTTCAGCCTTTTGTTCACCATATTTCCCCAACATTACTCCAAATGTATAAACTGAAACTGTTATTAAATATATACTATTTGAGGTATTTCTTATAATATCTGAAATTATTATTTCCCTTTTCTTCGCATTAAAATTACGCAATAAATTTACTGTATTTAGATAAACTAGTTGTTCAAGATTTAAACTTAAACTAAAAAGAGCTTCAGAAGATTTTGATTTATTTGAATTCGCGAAATCATATATTGATAACAAAATATTATAAATATTAATATTTTTGTATTTAATATCGTTTAATTCATCCAACATATATAGAAAATCTAATATTTTCCCTTCACTTGAAAAACTTGTTATCATCCTATTTAATTCATCAAAGTTGGAATTTTGAGAAATGTAATTCAAAAATTCAGAATTTTTAAAATAATTGTTCTCGAAACTTAAACTAAAATAAATATCAAATACATCTTTAGAGGAAATTCGTTTTAATTTCTTGAAATCTTCATCAATTGAACGAATATAATTTTTATTATTAAATTTGGGGAAAAGAGTTGATAGTAGTTCTCTAATTTTATTCCTTTCATATTCACTATGAACTGTTTCATTAATAATACTGTTAAATTCTTTTATTACTTTTTCGTTCTCACCATCATCGTAACCGGATAATATCAAATTAGTACTATTTTGAAACAAACCGGTTAAAATATTCTTATTTATTTTTAATCTTTCGAAGAGTTCAGGATATTTGATTTCGATTAAAGTTATCGCTATTAAATCAACAATATTTACTTCACCTTTTAATAAATTATATTTAAACCTAAAATAGTTGATAAATCTATTAATATCTCTCAAATTTTTTAATAAAAATGAAGATTTTATATAGACATTTGCCCAATAATTTTTATTAAATTGATTATCATCTAAATCAAAAAGAACTTCATTTAATTTTTTAAATAAATAATTGTTTAAATTTGTAGTTGAAATTTTAGGAATATTAATTGGAACTTGAATAATCTTTTCTAAGTACTTACCCCCATCGTTATCTTGAACACTAAACAAAGTTTTTTCGATAATTGATTTATCAAAAGCTAAGATGTATATCATATTTCTGAAATCACCAATCATTTTAACTAATTTAAAAATCTCTTTAATTTCAGATTTACTTAATCTATCAATATCATCAATAATCACAATTATTTTATTATTTAATCGTTCAAGTGTGGTATTTATTTCTTCTTTTAATTTAACTCCATCGAATTCGTATTCTTTAGCTTTAAATTCAATAAAATTTTTAAATTCATTAGAAACATCTGTTGAAATGCCCGCAATAGTTTTTAGAAAAGGGATATTTGATTTCTCAATTTTATTAAAAACTTTTGAGTATTTTTCAATTTTTTTTGCAATTTCAGTAAGTGTCGAATGGTTATCCTTTAATCCTATACGTAAAATTAATTCTTTAAAAAAATATTCAATTAATTGTTCGGTATTTGAGTAAAACCATGGATTAAAATTAATAATGATAAATTCATTATTTTCTTTTGTTTTTATTAGATTTTCAATTGTTAAATTAATTAATGAAGTTTTTCCACTGCCCCATTCTCCATATAAACCAATTACTAAGCTATCTTTATGATTATATGAAGAAATTGCATTTGCAAGTTCATTTGAAATGATTGAACGATTAAGTAAATCATCATTACAACTAAAAATTGGTTTGTCGTTATTTAACATAAATTATTATAAACATAGTTTTCTTAGATAATTATATTAATCTTGAAGTTCTAAAACTTTAAGTTTTCTTTTAATTTTTTTAGAAATTCTTTATGTCTAAAATATGTTTCTGTTTCCCATTCTATTGCATCTCTTAAAAAAATATCTTCAAATTTATTTGAATTATTTATGTCGTTAGAATGAAAATAACAATGTGCCAAAGTTGCAAAAATCCATTTATCTATTGGAGATTCATTTAAGATTTCAGCTTTGCAATTTAAAATTATTGTTATTTCTTGAATAACTTTTTTTGAAGCAATCATATAATAAATTTTTTCGTTTTCATTTTCAGATCTCTCTGCCATGAATAGATAACATGTTGATAAATTTTCTCCATTATAATAATCTTTTGTTAACATAAATATTTTTTCATAATATTCAATTGCTCTTTTTAAATTTTGAATATCATTATTTAAAAGGAATTTATTTTTATAAATTGATCCTACTAAACCTATTGTTTCGGGGTCGTTTGAAGGTAGTAATTTTTTTATACAATTTAAAGCATCAGTTAACGAAACATCCTCAGAAGGAAATTTTGATTTATATATACAAAGTGTTTTTTGTTGAATGAAATAAGCTTCAAGTGGAAAAATATTTAATGCTTTATCCCAATATTTTATCGCCTCTTGAAAATTTGAATTTTGCATTTCATTTTTTGCTTTTCTTAATAATGCAAATATATTTTTTTCATTTTCGATTAAATCATTTATTATTTGTTCATCATTCTGTTTTTCAATTATAGGAGGATTTAAACCATCTAAAAATTCATATACAGGGCTATCATTTGATTCTTTTTTAATAACTTCCATTATTAGTTCTTTCAATTTATCTTTAGTTTGATTTGCTTCATCGAATCCGATGTCTTCTCCTAAGTGTTTATATCTAAGAATACGGTTGTGATTTAAATCGAATGGAAACTTAGATGAAACTTCATTAATAATTATAGTAGAATATGGTTTTAAAGCATGTCGAACACCTAATTCATAAATCGCATTTGCATTATTTGTGGTAATATCTGCTATAACAATTTCTGCTCTCATTAGCATATAATATAGGCTTTTATCAATAATGCCAGATTCTAAAAATTCATCACTTCTTAAACATATTAAATCACATTCTGTAACTGCTGGTTTAATAATATTTAAATAAGTTTTATCTAAGTCAAATGTTTTGGAAGTTTCAAAGTCAGTTTTAATACCAAAACCCATAATTACAAAACAAATCTTCTTCATATTATAATTTATTAAATTATTTCGGATAAACCTTTACTTGATCTGCGATTGAACTAGATCTCTTATTATAAGCTTCCTGAATGTAAGACTGTGGATTTAAAATAAAATCATCCCATTTAACAAGAATACAATATCTATCTTCATTCGACCAACAACAATTTTTTCTTGCCAAATAATAATTAGAATTAAATTCTCTAATTGTTGTAAAGTCATCAATTTTAACTATGTTAAAATTATTTGAACAATTTGAACAAATCTGTTCACCTTGATAAATTGATTCATATACTTCAGGCAATACTAATCCTAAAATTCCATTTCTTGTATTTTCAAAACCGTTATATAAAGAAGCTTGTAATTCTCGTTTAATATAAGTTTGATCTTGAGAAACATCTAATTCAGCACTAAATTGACCAATTAAATGTATCGTTACGGTTGAATCAGATAAAAAATCTTCTCTAATTATTTGCATAATATATTCTTCATTATCTGAATCAATTCTTAAATTAAGTGATTTATCAATAATTTGATTTCCTAAAATATTTTGAAGCGTGTTTTTATACATTATATCTTCATATTTGAAAGAAATATAGCATTTGTGTTTCATATTTTTAATATCTTTTTAATTAATATTAAATAATTGGATTTTAAAAATTAAATTAGTGAAATTAATGTTCTTTGATTTTATAAATTATATTTTCAATCATTGTTTTTTAAATATTTTAACTTAATTATTAATATCTAACTAATATTAAATTGTTTTACAAAATTTACTAAATCAATATCTTTTAAATTAGTAAAACCATTTTCCAAATTCTGAAACTTTAAAATAGGAATTGCAATATTATTACTATATTTTTTACTCTTATAAAAAGAATTTGGTTTAAAACTAGTTTTAAATTCGTCTTGAAGTATTATCATTGGAATCGCCCGTTTATTTTTTTCGAAAATTTCATTGAAATGAATTGTTGTATTTATCAATTTATTTATTCTTCTATCAAAACATCTTTTAGAATTTGTATAATAAATAACGATTATATAAAAATATTCTTTAGATTCTATAAGTGCATCTATATAAGGTAATAAATTATATCTGCTATAATTTATTTTCAAATTTTTCTCTAATTTTATTCCATCGAAATAATCAATTTTAGATTTTAAATATTTTAAGACATTTTCTTGAAACGTTACTTTAATTGAAAGTAATAGTTTATAATTATTAGATTCTAAACTGTTATTAATTTTTGTATTATAAATTTTGTTTTTATTTATACTTTGTAATGAATTTCTTTCTTGATTAATTTCTAATTTTAATCTGCGTTCAAGTTCTTTAGGTGAAATTCGGGTAAAATGTTCATATTTTAAAATTGTATCACTATAATTTGCAACTATCACGGGATTTTCAAATTTTAATTCATTTTTTTCAAATGCAATCATGAATTTTTCAAGATTTTCTCTTAAATCTTGACCACCTTTTATTGAGTCTTCATAGAATATTATTCTATCTTGAGACATATCAAATGGTATTTGTGAATTTTGCAATGCAATATGAATTACAGGAATTCCTTGTGTATGACAAATTCCTAATTCATACATAACGTTTGGATTTGAATTTGTAAGATCTGCCAAAACAATATTTGAATTATTCAGATGCCTGATCGTATCACTATTAATATTCCCTGCTCCTTTAACTTCATGTGCTGAAATAACTTCATATTCCATTTTTCCAACAACAGGTTTAAAAACATATTTAATTAAATCATCTAATCTTCTTCTTGAAATTGAATCGTATTCTTTAATAGGTGCTATTACGAAAAACTTCTTTTTATTCTTCATAGAACATTATAAATAATAAAGACTTTTTTTACGGAGTCTACTTAAAAATATTTATATATTATATTTAATTTTATAAGTGGCACATTTATATAAAGATATTAATATTTTAATAATAAATAAATACTAAAAATATTTTTTAATAAAAATCTTATTTTATATCTCTTTGACTGAAAAATTAATTCATAATGAGTTATTTTTAGAAATGAAAAAAAAAAATGCGGTGGTGTTGGTGAGTGGGGGGCTTGATTCGGCTTTGACGGTGGCGA
>DKKL01000025.1 GCA_002455255.1 Candidatus Tepidiaquacellales bacterium UBA6667
AATGATTGAGTTCATTGAAATCACATTAGAAGTATTTACTTCTGCTCTAAATATATTTCCACTATCTCCATATACATAAACATAGTTGTTCTTACAATAAATTTGAGATAAATTTTGACTTAAAGAATCTTTTTTGTTCCATGAATTTCCGGAATCTATAGTTTTATAAATTTTACTAGGATTTCCAGCTTCTAAACAATATCCAACTCTATCATCCGCAAAATCCATTCCATAAAATGAAATACTAGGGTTTTGAAAATTTTGAAAACTCCAACTAATTCCTAAATTTGTTGACCTTCCAATTATTCCTTGAAAATTTGGAATTCGAATTTCAGTTCCTAAAATATATAAAAAACCTGAATTCGTTAAACAGATTGACCTTCCAATTATATCTCTTCCTATATCCTGCTCTTGCCAGTTACTTCCTTTATTAGTACTTTTCCATAATGATTTAAAATTAGAATTACTTGATACTATGTATCCAATGTCATTTTTAAAGATTGCATCTCTAAATGTCGCAACTGTTTCAATTGATAAATTAATCCAGCTATTTCCTCCGTTAGTAGTTCTAACTATTTTTCCATATCTTCCAAAAACTAATAATTCATTTTCTGAAAAACAATAAATGTTATAGAGATCATCAACGTTCGGAATATAAATATATACCCAATTATTTCCACTATCAGTTGATTTCATAAAATACCCTGAATTCCCTGTAACATACCCAATAGAATCATTTGACATTTTTAAAGAAGTATAAGATATTAAAGGAGAAGAAACTTTTGTCGATGACCAATTAGTTCCTTTATTCGTTGTCTTCCAAATATTACCAACTCCGGTGGCAAATCCTGTGGTTTCATTTATAAAATATATTGAATTTATCCTTCCTTCATAGTTTGGGATATTAATTGATTCCCACACCTCTGAATAAGATTCATTCGTAAATAATATTAATAATAAAAGTATTAATAATTTCATTTTAAAAATTAGTTCAGACAAATTTTATAGTTACTTAAAATTAAACATTTTAAAATTATAATGCTTGGACAAATATTGAAGGTTGCCGAAGTGGTTGAAAATGCTTTGTTTTGTATTTTCATAGATTTGGACTGTTTTTTTGGGAATTCATATTTTTTTATTATTGAATTACTTAATTAAAATCATTCTTTTGGTTTGTGAAAAATTGTTAGTTGTTAAATTATAAAAATAAACTCCACTTGGTAAGGATTCTGCATTCCAATTTATTTTATACTTTCCCGGATTAAGTTGTTTATTAAGTAATTTAGATATCTCTCTTCCTAAGGCATCATAAACCGATATGGAAACTTCTGATGTTTTTGGTATTTCAAACTCAATATTAGTTTCAGGGTTAAATGGATTTGGATAGTTTTGTTTTAAATCAAAATCTTTTGGAATTACTGAAGAAATGTTTGTAACACTAACAACACTATCAGGGTTTCTAAATGACATTATATTAAAATAAACATCACCATTAGGGTATAAACGATTATCAGAGAATACATTTATGATATTATCATTTTTTAATTCAATGGAACCGACATACTTGGTTAAACTTGGATATAAGTTTGAAATATTTTTAGGTTGACCAATTGGGTCACCTATTTTATTAAATCTTGAAAATCGTGGAGGTCTTACACCACCACTTGATATCCAGTATCCTAATACGAACTCACCATTTTGATCCATAGCAGCCGCATACAAAAAAATATCTTCTAAAAATTCAGGAACATATCTGTTATTCCCTACTCGTTCAAAATTTTTATTATAAACCTGAAACTTACAAGTCGAAATATTCGGGAAAAATTCTCCGACTATAAAAGCAATTACAAAATGCCCTGAATCGTTCATAGCTATTTTTCCACGAGCCTCGTAATCTTCAGGATATATAATATCATTTACTATAGTATTTATACCAATTTTATTACCGAGTGAATCAAAAACCTGCATAAAGACGTTATCAAATCCTGGCAAGGTTGCCGGTGGTTTTGCATCAGCCCAGGTAATCACAAATTTTCCGTCACTTCGTACTGCTATATCACTATATTCCTGTCTATAATTAACGAGTGTATCATCATTTGCCATTCTGTTATTACCAATTCTATTACCAATACTATCAAACATTTGATAGAAAATATCCGATCTTGTTTGATGATAATTTTTAGCATATTCAAAAACTACGACAACATTTTTATTATTATGGCAAACATCAATTTTTGGATAACCCATAAATGTTCCAATAGTATCATTAACTTGAATTTCATTTGAAACCGGTATCCCTAATGAATTATAAAATTTTATAAATATTTTCGTATCAAAACTTTGAATCGTTCTATAAAAATTCTGATAACAAACTACAAAACTTCCATCATCATACATTGCAACATCTACAAATTTTGCTGTGTCATAAAATTCATTGATTTGTGTGTTTATTCCTATTGGAGTTCCATTAGCATTATACATTTGAAAAAAAACATCAGGTTTTGCTGAGCGCTCATCTTCCCAAACAATAACAAAATTACCGCTTTTGTTTTGGCTAATATTTGTAGAATATTGAGGTGCTCCTGTATTTTCATCATTTACTCTTGTATCATTTACAAGTTGAGAGAATACTACTGAAGAAGTAATTATAAAAATAAATGTAAAAATTGTTTTCATTTCAGTTAGTTAATTTATATAAAAATATAAATTTTAAAATTATAATGCTTGGACAAATATTGAAGGTTGCCGAAGTTATTGAAAATGCTTTGTTTTGTATTTTCATATATTTGGACTGTTTTTTTGGAATTCATATTTTTTGATTTTTGAATCACTTCATTAAAATCATTCTTTTGGTATTAGAAAAGATAGTATTGTTTTTACAGTTACTTGAAGCCATTTAAAGGGTGTAAAAAATTCGGAAAATTAAGGTCAGAGGGAAATTCTCCTCTGACCATAAGATTTATTTGTTCAAAAATATTTTTATTTCACAAGTACCATTCGTTTAACTTGAGTAAAGTTTCCTGATTGAATTTTATAAAAATAAATTCCACTTGAAAGATTACTACCATTAAATGAAACCTGATAAGTGCCGACTTGTTTTATTTCATTTACAAGAGTAGCAACTTCTTTACCCAAAATATCATAAACTTTCAGCTTAACCAAACCATCCACAGGAATCTGATATGCAATATTAGTTACAGGGTTGAACGGATTCGGAAAGTTTTGAGAAAGTGAGAATTGGGTAGGAGTTATTGAATTACTTACCGGTGAATCAGATTCAAAGAATATTTTTGTTTTGTAAGGTTGATTATCACCTTCCGATGGTTCTGAAGGATATTCACCACCAACGCCAAACTCACCAGCTCCTTCAGAATCCTGTGGATCAATTTCAATCTTAACATAAAATGAGTCACTTCCATTAGGTATATCATTAATGACAAACCCTCTTAAGAAATTTACCTCAACAGAATCATTAACATCTATAGTATCATAAAAAAGTACACGGTGAATTGATTCAAAAGATTTATTTATCAAATCTACTCTATATTTTACAGGTGCAAATTCATTATTAGACTCATTTCTATAAATTCCGGTAGTTCCCAGAATAAGTGTATCGCCATTGTTTAATAAATAGATATCACTTTCAAGATACTCATTGAAATCAGATAAATTCTGAATGTATATATTATTTTTATTGTCGTCTAAATCTTCTGTAATATTTCTTACAATAATTGGACCTAAATTAAACATATAATTTATTCCTGAAATATCAAAAGTACCGAATAAATTACTAAAAGCTCTATCATGTTCAGGGTTCTGATTATTTGTTATTGAGAAATTTTTTTTAGCAACTTTATATAGATTATCGGGTTCATCAGAAAGCGTTAATAAAGTTGGATTGCCTCCTGTTAAACCTTCATAACTACCTTTAATTAACTTAGCATCTTTTCCATAAAAATAAGAAGGAGAACAATAATAGTTAGCATAATTAGGATCGTCAATTCTCACAAATTTTTTGAAATTGGTATTATTTACAGAATAATTAAGTATATGAGCATTTTGATCAAGAGAACCTTCAACATCGGGATTTTGTTGGGTTGTATTACCGGAAGAGTTATATCTGAACGATTGACTCCAATTATTATCACTTTTTTTGTATTTAACAACAATCGGGTAAAAATTGAGATTAATTAATTGAGATTCATTGTTATTTTCTTCTTCTGAATTTTCATGGATAACTATTTTAGACATATCGTAAGCACCTGCATAAGTAATAACCGGACGAGTATTTCTTAGAGAAATATCGACAGAATTTCTGTTATATAGGAATCCATCATCAGATGAGATATGAACAGGTGTTGGATCCTCATATACGCCATTTACGGAGAACTTAATAAATTTATAATAAACTTGCCCATTTTTGATATAAGATAAATGCATTTCTACTAAACCACCATTAGAAATATAATTAACTTCAGAAGAATATTCTGTTATATTACCTTCATCAATTACTTGTGGATCTGGATTTCCTATCGTGGTCGTTCTTCGATTCACCACCAATTGAACTCCATTTTGAACCGGTTTCAAATAAGAAGTTAATACAAATCGAGGATATTCTTCATTTGCAGTTAGTTTGAACCCGTAAGATTTTGCCATAGCATTAAAATTAGTCGCATTAATATCAATAAAATATTCATTATCAAGATGTTGCCAAAAATAATTTTGATTATCAATTGTTCTTCTGTAAGCTAATTTAATTTTCCCGGAATTTCCTTCATTCCTTTGCCAAGTTGCCAAGACATTTTGATTAGGATTTATATACCCTGAACTTTGAGATTTTATTTCTGTAATTGTAGGATTAATATTATTATCAGCTGTTTTATCATTTGAATGATAATTTACAACTTCTTCTCTAGAAAACGAATTTCCATTATTTGTAGATCTCGAATAAAAAATTCCACCAATACTTGAATGAACCTGCTGAATAACACCATAAGAATCTTTAAAAGATTTAGTTAACCCGGCACGGGATATTGCGCTATTCTCTGTAGAAATATTTTTTGTTTTATAATTTGATTCAATAGTTCCCGGTGAATCAAAATAATACAAGTTTGCACCTTGAATTGGATTTCTCATTTCATTGAAATTCCATTTATAAAAAATAGCTTCATTATTTTGATTAGCATTTATGACTGGATCAGCATTTAAAGTTGAAGAACCTCCACGTAAGTAATATAGAGCAGAGGTGTTGTAATAATTACCATCAAAATTTATAGAATGATTAAAATTTGAATTATCTTTTTTCGAAATTAAATTAACACCAAGTGTGCGAGTGTAAAATTTACCTTCGTGTGATCCAAAATATACAATATCATTAAATGCATCCATACCTGAATGGCCAAAGAAATTTTGATTTGAATGCTCAACTGACCAATTATTTCCACTATTTGTAGTAATTAAGAAATTACCATTAGAAATCGCAGCAAATCCTTTATTTTCATTTGCGAATTTAATTCCAGGCGAAACTAAATATCCTTGGTTAATGCTATAAACAGATTGGAAAGAAGAACTAATATTATCTGAAAATTTAAAAATTCCTTTACTAGTGAGAGTAAAATAACTATTATTTATTCTGACATCAAATTTACCAATTGATTGTGAGTTTAAATTATAATTTGTTGGATAGCTACTAAATCCATCATTAGTAAGTAAAATTACTCCATCATTAGAACTTTGACCTTTATTCAAAGTTAAAATAACTTTATCAGGATTATTATCAACACTTTTAATATCTAATGAATAAATTCTTTGAAAACCTGTAGTATACCAATTGGTAACATTTGTCAAACCCCAATTTTCTCCAGAATTTGTTGACTTATAAATTTCAAAATTATATGATCTAAAAAAAGCACAATAAATTACATTTTGTGAAACATATCGTATTGATGCATTTTCATTACTTCCATAAAGTGTATCAACTGCAGTCCAACTATTCCCTCCGCTTATTGTCCTGTAAATTTTATCACTGTGAATATATACACCTTCAAACTCACTAAAAAAATCGAAAGACATATGTGGCGAATTAAAACTTGCTATTGTTTGAAAAGTTTTACCTTTGTCAGTGGTTTTTATAATATGACTTGAGCTATTATTTGCAATTTTCGCAAATCCAATATTTGAATTTATGAAATTTATTTCTTCAACTCTGTAATTATTATCCAATTGAGTCAGATCAATATAAGTTTGACTAATTGCAGATTCAGAATAAAAAATAGTAAAAATGATAAGATGAATTGATAAAAATTAATGTTTTTCATGGTGTTTTTTTAATTTTTCAATCTCCAATATGGAACATTGAATTAATATTGTTATAATTAAATATAAATAATATTTTATTTTAAAATACAAAATTTTGATTTGAAAAATTTATTTACTTATTCAGTCGATTGGTTAAATTAAGTAAGATATCAATATATAATAATTCGCGGGTTGATTTTTTCATAGGCTTAGATTTAATTTAGCGTTTTAATTCAAATTTATTTCTTAAAATAAAATTAAATAGTTTTAGTTTTTCTCAAGGTGTATTTCTAAGTAATTTTCCTACGCCAAGTAAAGTAACATTATCATACGAAATCATATAAATATTATTTACTAATTCAATTGAATTTATAAAAAGGAATGTTGTATTTTCTTTACTCCATTTAGTACCATTCCAATGATAAATTGTATTTCTATTGTTTTGCTTATTAATGCCACGAATCATAAAATCTGATGAATTATTTCCTGTTATTAATTTATGAAGAGAACTTGAATACATATATTGCTGTGGTAAATCTAAAATCTTTATATAATTCGTTCCTGTAAATTTATATACACTTTTTCTATCTGTTGCAAGAATTTCATTACCAACTTTTGATGGATATAATACTCCTTCACCACCATCATTTAAACCGGGATAATTTTGATCAAAAACTAATTCGAGATTATTATTTAATATTTTATAAATTTTTGCGGTTGCATATCCATGTGTTTCTTCCGGATTATAAAACTCTTTGAGACCAAACATATAATAATTTCCCAACCCATCATCGAAAACATAACTGTAGGCAAAATTTGTATCAGAATATCCTATTTCTTTAAGTTCATTCATATCATATACCCATAAAACTCTATTCTTAGTGGATAAATAATATTTACCATTGATGTAGTCAATATTGTGAATAAAATTTGAATTTGTATCTTTTATGGGAATTTCTTCTAATATCATATTAATTCTCTTGAATAAGGTAGGATATATTATATTATTTTTTAATTTTGACCCGGCAATTATTAATTCTTGATTATTATTACCATTGATAATGTCATATGAATGATTTGGTATTTCAGGAAGTGGATTGAATGTAATACTATTCTCTTTATAATGATATAATCGGTTCCAATCGAGATAGAAGAAGTTATTTGTGTCAGCAAAATATACCTTTGAAAAAAACAAACTAGTAAAAAAGTATTTATCAGAATAACTAAATCGCGCAGAATCAATTGTAACAGATTTCTGAAATACTGGATTATCCGAACAGGAGTAAAATGATAAAGACAGAACTATTAATACACAGCAGGATATTTTCGTTAGAAAATTTTTCATAAATGATTAATTGTTATACAAAGATATTAATTTAAAAATTATAATGCTTGGACAAATATTGAAGGTTGCCGTTCCTAAATTTTCGTGTTGTCTGTGGTTTTGCGTTGGCTTTCATTTTTTTAGCGGTTTAAGTTTATAGTTTTTTATTTTTTTAAAGTCCCTATGGCAAAGGAGCTTTTAAAATTTTCTCTTTGTTCATGGAGAATATAGTATTTATCAAATTTATACTTAATATTTCTTCCTCCAACATTTGGGAACATAATGTTACGGTAATTTGTCTGTCTATAAACTTTAGTATTCGATATATATATAATTCTCCCATAGTCATATTCATAACCTCCACAAAGCATAACATTTCCCATTTTATCAATTAACAAATTATGGCAGTAATAATTGTATTTTGTATTTACAAAAGGAATCCAGTTTTCTCCTGTGAACTTATATATAAAATTATTTTCTGAATTACTATAATATTTTCCTCCAAATATTCCGCAATATGTGGTTATTGCCTGTGGTTCATTTAGTGTGCTGATGTAATATTCAACCCATTTATTATTTATAAATTTGTAATATTTATTATAATTATTATCAAATTGTACAGCATTCTGTTTTAATAAAGTTGGAATTCCATCTATCATTTCAAGGGAAAGATTTAAATAACCTGTATCAAATCTGTATTCGGTTGTTTTCCCGTTTTGAAATCTATAAACAGAATATGCATCGGTTGGTAGCCAAATATCATTTTCATTACCAAATGTTACCTGAGTTATTGTTGACTGTCGATTTATATTTATTGGAACATCTATAAAATTTGCTCCATCAAATTTCTTTAATGCGGGAATATAACTTGTGTTTGATAAAAACTTAATTCCTGAAATATAAATTTCGTTATCAGAGTTTCCAAAAATATGATCGTTTTGAAAGCTTGCATCATTGAAACTATAAGAAGTTTTAATTCCTTCTTTATATCTAATTAACGACCATATACCTAGGAAATAAACTGTATTTGTATCAGCTACGAAAAAGCTTGAACTATAATTATCATTATTATCTTCATAAATTTCCCAATCAAAAAAATTACTGTCAAGAATTTCAATATCATTTTCAACTGGAGGTTGAGAAACCGGGTTTTCTGAACAGGAAGAGATTGGTAAGGTGGTTATTAGAAAAAAGAGAATACCTGAAATTTTATTTTGAATGATACTTTTCAATTTATTGTATTGTTAATTCAAATTTATTGAATTTCATTTTAAAATGCTTAGACATTTTTCTCGATTTGTGAAAAAAATTTTCAAGTATGTTTAAATTAATTTTAAGCTCTCTCAATCATTTTTTATATTTATGTTAACTTAAAAAAAGGGTAAAAGTTTTGCAACTGATACCCTTTTATAACGGCGGGTAAATTCAAACAAAATTTTTAAAATTAAATTATATAAAGATATGAAAAATATATTGATTTACTCCGGACAAATTTTTTAAGTTTTTAGTGCATTTTTTTGGTACCTTTTTGATTTTTCTGCAATTCTGTGCTATTTTGCGAGATTTTGCCCGGACAGGTTTTAGGGGTTTTTGAGAGAATTTTTATATTCTTTTTTGTTGCAGGAAATTTTAACGCTTTTTTAAAAAATTCTAATTTAATTAGAATTTTTCTTTTACCTTATATTTTTATGGTTTTGGGATTGATTGTATATTTTCATATCTATAATTTTATGTAACTAAAATATTTTTTTAAATTATTGTATGGGGTTGTTATGAAAAATTTAATTAAAACTGAATTTAAACCGATAAAGGGATATCCCGAATATTATGCGGGAAGTAATGGAAAAATTTACAGGTGTGTGTCGAATAAAATGAGACCGCTTGTTATGTATATTTACGGGTATTCAAAATATCCGGAGGTTTATCTTTGCACAAATAATGAAAGGAAGAAATTTTTTGTTCATCGGCTTGTGATTAAGTCATTTGGGATTACGAAGTTTAGCAATTACAAAATAAAATTTGCTGACGGGAATCCTTTGAATAATTCGCCGGGGAATATTGAGGTGAAGAAGCTTGCATATAAAATACGAAGAGTGAGATGCGAGGGTGAGGAGGAGACTTTGCGGGTATCGGTGAGCGAAATGATGTATATGATTAAGCGGGATAAGCGATTGTGCGGAAGTGATGAGGAGTGGAAATATATTAAGAAAAGTCTTGCGAGGAGGGATTATAAGTTTAAGCATAACTGGTTGAAGATTTATATGAGGAGTAGGGTTTGAGGGGGTGGGATAAACATTCACCACGAATTTTCACCCCGTAGGGGAAAGTGTATGTTGGAGGGGTTTATCCTCCCCCTAAATCCCCCTCCAAAGGGGGACTTAATTGATTTACATAGGAGTCCTCTTTTGTTGTTTTTTTTGAGAGGGACTCCTGCGGGGAGAGGATAGATTCTTCGCTTCGCTCAGAATGACATTTTGGTTACAGAAGGGTAGAGAGGGACTCCTGCGGGAAAGGAAAGATTCTTCGCTTCGCTCAGAATGACATTTTGGTTACAGAGGGGGTTTTGTGTGGACATGCCATGGCATGTCCCTACTAATTCTTCATTAGTATAAAAATAATCAATCACAGTTTTGTGTGGACATGCCATGGCATGTCCCTACCGAGTGAATTGAAATTGAAGCAGGGGTCCTCTGCGAGAGACTCCTGCGGGAAATGGGGGGTGGTGGTCATCCTGAGTGAAACGAATGATCTCGTTTTTCGGTTAATGGGATACTTCGTCGCTTCGCTCCTCAGTATGACAGGAGGTTCAGGGATACTTTCCCGATAACGGGCATCGGGACAGGCTGTCGCTTCGCTTCCTCCCCGTAGGGGCAAGCATTATGACAGGGGGATTTCCGGGTGGCAGGATTTTTTTAGGGGGATTCTTCGGTGAGGGACATTGCGTTTGCGGGCAGGGGTTCGCAAAGCGATAGTTTTACATTTATATCTTCGTTAAGAAAATTATATATATCGGTGTCGGTTAGTATCACAGGTGAACGGTCGTTTGGATGAATCTTTCTTGTTAAGGCATTGCCTGTGGTTGTGATTATGGTGGTACACTCAATTTGGGCATCAGGATTTTTTTTATCTTTTTCAATTCGCGAATACCCTGCCGCAAAAAATATTTCGTGATTTTTAAGTGTGAATTTATACGGTGTTTTTGTTTTGCCTTCGGTTTTCCATTCGTAAAATCCCGTCATTGGTATCAGGACAGGACTTTTTGCCAATGTGTTTTTCCATATAGTTTTTATTTTTATATTTTCGGTTTTACTGTTTATCATCAGAAATTCTTTTCCTGCTGCGAGCGGTACGGTAATCCCCCATTTCATTGTGTCATACATTAATCCGTCCGCAGTTTTTTTTATTACGAGTATGCTGTTTGTTGGACGGACATCTTTTTTTTTATACTCAACAACTTTATCAGGCATTTCAGGTGCAGGGATGTCTATGATTTCCCAGATTGATTTGGGGAAAGGTATATCAAATTTAGCTTCAAAACGTCCGCACATATCAAATGAGTTTAATTTTTTAAAAAAATAATATTGGCAATACGTCTTAAATTTTATAGGGATAAAATTATACATTTCCTTATAAATATATACCCTATAAATTTAAGGTATATTAAGAATTAACGTATTAGATTAACGTATCAAATTAAGCATAATGTCTGAATTTTCAAGTTCAAATTATTTTATTCCGAGAGAGAACGATTTAGTTCATCAGTTGTATAAACGGGTGAGGATGATGCCGCTTTACAGTTTCCCTTGTTTAAAATATTTTAATCTGAGTATAAAAGAATTTACAAACAGGTTTTTTATACATTTTGATCTTGACTGTTTTTACTGCCAGGTGGAGACGCGTGACAATCCCAAGTTCATTGGCAAACCGGTGGGGGTGATAAGCGTTTCAAATTCGAAGTATAAGGGAATTGTGATGACGACGAATTATGAGGCGAGGGACAGAGGAGTGGAGACGGCAATGTCAGTACTTGAGGCAAGGAGGATATGCCCTGATATTATACTGATAAACTGTTACGGTCAAAAGTATGAAGCGATATTACGCAGGATAAAGGAAATGATATACGGAATTGTCCCTGAGGAGTGTCTGGAGCAATATTCCATAGATGAGTGTTTTGTAGATTTATCTCCGGTGTGCAAAACTTGGAAGGATGCACTGGATATATCAATAACAATTAAGCAGGAGATAAAGCGGATGGAAAACCTGACAACAAGTTTAGGAATTTCCTATAACAAGACATACGCAAAGATGGCAACTAAACTTCAAAAGCCGAACGGGATGACTATGATAACGCATGAAAACAAGGAGAAGATATTATACGATTTGCCATGTGATAAGATATGGGGTATAGGAACTCGGATATACAAGCGGCTGAAGGGATATGGGATAAACACGATAAGGGATTTGGCGGACTCGTGTGAATATACTATGAAAAAAGAATTTGGCATAAACGGGATAGTTTATAAAAGGATGGCAAGAGGAGAAGACACAACTGAGATATTTTTTAAGGAGATGAGAGGGCATGAGAAGATGCTGATGACGGCACACAGCAGGGATAATGCTACGGGGCATATTCCGGAAATNNAATTGCAGAGATTAGAAGGAGCATTGAATATCTTTGCAGAAAATTACGGGATAAAAAACTGCTTGGCAGAGGATTGATTTTATTTGTGAGGTATGAAAATTTATCTTACAACGTGGAGCAAAGCCGACTGTCATGCTTTACGAATAATGAACAGTTGCTGACGAGGTATGCATTGATTTTATATAAGCGGTTACCTTTTTACCCCAATCTCAAAGTAAGACAAATAGGGAGTTGCATATATGATTTGCAGAGGGATTTTGACAGGGGAAATTTTAATATGTTTGAGCCGACGAGTAAGATTCCGTATAGTGCGATTGACCGTTTGAAAGAGAGATTTGGAAATGAAATAATCCGTATAGGATTAAACAAATATGAGGAGCATCAGGAAGAGAATGTATGAACCGGTGTATAAGCCAATTGACGTGATAATTCATTTTGATAACAAGGTGAGAATTCTGAAGTTCAGACTGAAGAACAGCACTTACGTTTACAAAGTGGATGAGGTGTTATCCAGATGGAACGAGGAGCGAGGGGATAAGATATACAGTTATTTTACGGTAGTCTGTAAAGAGCAGGATTTTTTGGGAGAGTTGCAGTTTGACCATAAGGATATGAAGTGGTATCTGATACAGAAGGATACTTATGCGTAAAGGAGGTGGAAAGGGAAAAATATTTTATTTATACAAAAGGGAGATTTCGCCGGAATAAAAAGTTTTTCGTTTTTTATCGGGAAACTCGATGATGAGTCCGCAATCATTATCGAGACCTTTTGCAATGCCGGTTTGCTCGAGTCCGTCTTCGTGCTGTTTATATGTTATTTTTTTATCAACTATTGCCGAAGATGCCATCCAGGAGTTTATGAGGGCTTGTCGGTCTTTTAGCAAGGAAAGATTTTCATAGAAAAATTTAATAAAATTAATCAAAATGGATTCACGTGAGATGTCAGATGATTGTTTTGACTCTTTTTTTAAAGATGATGCATTTTCAGAAATGTCATTAGGAAAATCCGTTTGATTTACATTCAGCCCGATACCGATAAGGAATTTTTTATTTTTATTTTTAAGGTTTTGAACTTCAATCAAAATACCACAGATTTTTTTATTGCTGAGAAGAATATCATTGGGCCATTTGAGTATGAGTTTTTTTTCAAGTTTAGGAAAGAGATTTTTTAAAACGCAAACAAGAGAATATGCGGTATATAAATTCAGAAGCTGAAGTTCATCAAGATTGAGAGGAAGTTTTTTAACTAAAGTGAAACAGAGATTGAGCCCGGGGATAGACTTCCAAACTCTGCCAAACCTTCCCTTTCCTGAAATTTGGTAATCGGTGATAACGAGAGAGTCTTCATCAAGATTTGAAGATTTCGCATAGAGATTAGTAGATTCAATTTCCGGAAAATAAAATACTTTTTTAATATCCGGAAGAGAGCCCTTTAGCGAGAGTAAGTTCAATTTGAAATAGTTGGTTTAGTGGAACGAGCACCGTCAGGTCCTTCATCTTTTTCTCTACTGCTGTTTTTATCAATAGCTTTTGCTTTATCAGTTCTTATGTCATTTTTTCTTGTAACGGTTTCTTTTTCCTGAGGTTTATTTAATACCTTTTTTAAAAGTTCTTCATCAGAAACATTTCTTTTCAGATTGAGAGCGTTGAACGCATCAACCCTGCCATAGCCATAATATTTATCCCAACCGAGTTTGTCTTCTTTAGGATCACCAACGCCGTCAACAGCGGTAAATTTGATAACGTTCATAATATCCTGATATGACCTTGATTTATCCTGAGCGAGCAACAGAGAAGCCAAACCGCTAACGATGGCAGTTGACTGAGAAGTGCCGCTCCAGTAAACATCATAGTTAGTAACGTCTTCATAATCGAGTCCGTAAATTTTATTACCCGGAGCAACAACGCCGATATGACTGCCCCAACAAGAGCCACCACCCCAAGAGAAACGGGTACAGCGGTTATCATCAGTATCAGTAGCACCGATAGCAAATACACCCGGAAAACTTGCCGGATAGTAATCGCGGTCATCGCCACGGTTCATCATAGCAGCAACTATGAGAATATTATTTGAGATTGCATAATCAACGGCAGTTTTGAGAGTTTTGGAATAATCATCTCCACCTTCACTCATATTGATAACATTGGCACCGTTATCAACGGCGTATTTGATAGACTTAGCCCACCACGCGTATTCACCAAAATTATCATCACTTAGATTTTTACAATTCATAATACGGGCATTTTGGTCAACACCTGCAAAACCGATTATGTTGTTCGTGGATGCACCGATAACTGAGGCAATATTTGTACCATGTCCAAAACCATCGAAGGGATTATTATTTTTATAAGAGAAACTCCAACCTTTGTAATCGTCAATATATCCGTTACCATCATCATCACGACCATTATCAGGAATTTCACCGTTATTAATCCAGATTCTGTTTTTAATATCGGGGTGATTTTCCAATATACCGGAATCGAGAACTGCAACGATTAAATCATTACTTCCCTTTTCAATCTCCCAAGCTTTAAGGATATTTATATCAGCACCGATTTTTGAAGCAACCCTTCCGCCGCTTGGCTGGATAGTCCCGTCATTACTGAGATACCACTGTTTATAATAAAATTCATCATTTGGCTGAGTGATATTAAAAAGATATTTAAATTCAGATTCTTTATGAATATAATTAACATCGGCAAATTCATCTGTAAGTTTTTTTAAAACAAATTTTTCTGATTTTTTTACACCTGCTGCATATCCAATAAAATTTGGTTCAGCAAATTCTGCAAATTCATCTGAATTTAATTCATTAACAGCGTTTAGGATTTGATTTTTGGGTTCTTCAGTTTCAATGTAAACCTGATAAATTCTATCCATCCCTAAAGACATATATAAATCATAATCACCATTAAAATTTTCAAATACTTTTTCGACTTTAGAAATTTTATATTTTTTCAGAATATTATCGAAAGAGGATATACCTGAAGTCGGAATTATTTTTCCTGTGGCTTCAGAGATTTTGAAAGGAGAGACAGTTTTCAGAAAAAAAGAACTTTCGGAAAAACTTCCTTTGATATTTTCAGAGGAAAAAACAGAACCCGAATTATTTAAATCAGATTTTTCCGACAGAGAAGCGAATGCAAAATCACAAAGGTAGAATAAATTTGTGAAAGCAAAAAGAAGAATATTTAAGAGTAAAGATTTTCGCAATAAAGTAATATTTAAATTTTAAAATAAATAATAGTTTAAATTGATTCCAACTTTCAGACCATCCATAAAAACTTTTGAATAGTAGTTTCTTGGTAAAGCGTAAGATATACCATTAACATTAATAGAGCCAAACGGAAACTTGCTGTCAACACTAAACCCGGCATCTCTAAACTTCATCTCGAACCCTGCGGATAATTTTTTTCCAACGAAATATTCAAATCCGCTAAGTATATAAAGATTAAACCCAACATCCTGTTTAAATGTTTCAGTAGAAATATTATTTATAGTACGGATTCTGTTTCCGAAATAGACACCACCACCTCCACCGAGATAAATATTCAGGTTATTCGCCATTTTGGGAAGGTTAAAATTTATTCCTAATTCAACCGGAACCATCCAAACAGTTTCGGTTAGTTTAACCTTAATAGCATCATCACCATTGAAAAGAAACTGAGAAACGTTACCATCGCTAATTCTGGAATATTCAGAACTGACAACAAGAGAAATATCTTTAGAGAAAATTTTCTTTTTCAAAGCAAGTCCAAACCCGAAACCACCACTGAGCTCAACAAATGAATTTTTTTCGATAGGATTATCCGAATATGGGTTTAGCTGAATAGATGCGGAAGAAATGAAAGAAAAAGAAGGAGTAATAGCAAAATCATATTCACTGAAATCGGGAGAATATTCCTGAGAATAAACGGGGATCGTAAGGAAAAAGGAAAGTATAAATATATATAGTTTTTTCAAATTATAGATTTAATCTGAAATGAATTTTATGAGTGAAAATAAGCAAAGAAAATAAATTGTGAAAGTGAAAATTTGATATGAAACTTCGCGAATTTAGAAAAAGTTATTACCTCGAAATACTCAATTTGAACGGAGATGGGATTCAAAAAATTTAACTACCCCATAGGGGCAAGCGAATTGCACGAATTTGGGTAAAGCGAAGGATCTAATATTTTTCTTACAGGATTCTTTCCCGACCTGTCGGGACAAGCTGCTACGCTCAGAATGACACATTCTTAGAAAGGAATCTTTTTAGATAAACCGGGACAGGCAGTCGCTTCGCTCATCCCCATAGGGGCAAGCAGAATGACACAACAATTTAAGAGGTGGTTGTGTGGACACGCCGTGGCGTGTCCCTACCGAATGAATTAAATCGGGTGAATTGCACGAATTATGTGTGATTGGAAAAATAGGAATTAAATGGATACTTGAGATGGCAGAACAAGTTTTTTATCGAGATTTGATAAATCGCAGGAGTCCTTTTCAAGAGACTCCTGCGGGAGAGAAAGAGAATCCTGCGGGAGAGAAAGAGAATCCTGCGGGAGAGAAAGAGAAGAGGTGGTTGTGTGGACACGCCGTGGCGTGTCCCTACCGAATGAATTAAATCGGGTGAATTGCACGAATTATGTGTGATTGGAAAAATAGGAATAAATGGATACTTGATATGACAGAACAAGTTTTTTATCGGGATTTGATAAATCGCAGGAGTCCTTTTCAAGAGACTCCTGCGGGAGAGAAAGAGACTCCTGCGGGAGAGAAAGAGACTCCTGCGGGAGAGAAGAAAAAAACTATACCACGAATTTTCACGAATTAAACGAATTGCACGAATTATGTGTGATTGAAAAATAGGATAGGGGATATAAAAAATTAAAATAACAAACATCAATCACCCCATAGGGGCAAGCGAAAAAAATGAATGATGAAAGGATAAATGGAAAAAATTAGTGAGGGTTGGAATACTTTGAATTGATTTAATACTGAGGAGGTAAAAAATAAAACTCGGTTTCATTTTAATTAAAACGAAACCGAGTTTTTAAAAACATTAAAAGAACATATCCCGATTATCTTCGATGTTGGCTTTTGCCTGAAGACTTTGGAGCCATTCCTGTACAGCCATTTGCTGTTTTTGCATCATCAATTCTTTTCTAATATCAGGTGATTTTGCTATATAATCTTCCTGATTTAAAGGAGGATTATTTATCATTCTTACGATATAAACTCCGCGTTGAGTTTTTATAGGGTCAGAAATTGTTCCATCTGAAAGCTGATTTAAGAAATAACCGATTTCCATATCATTGGCAATCTTCGGATCCGGAGTTCCTGTTTTCATTGAGTCAACTGATTCAACTTTAATACCGGGCAATTGATTTATCAAAGTAGTCAAATCATTTCCCTGAATTTTTGTTTTCAAATCGAGAGCAGTATTTTTGAGTGCATTAAATTTTTTCTCAAGAACAAGTTTAGGTTTTATGAGAGTAACTTTTATGGAATCAAAATTTTTATAACCTTCCTGAAGTTTTTCAACGACTTGGAACAGAGCGAAACCGCCTTGAACTTTTAGAGGAGTATGTACAGAGCCGACTTTACTGTCCAAAGCCCATTTAACAATATTAGGATTGTTATTAACCAATGGGAAAGTGCCATCTTTAGTAACTTCCGGAGAAACCAGAACAGGGAAATTTAAAAATTTTGCAAGGGAATCAAAATTTTGACCATCGAGAACATCATTCATAAAATCAGTAGCAGTATTTTTTGCAAGATCTCTTGTTTTATTACTTGCTTTAACAGTTTCCTTTAGTTCTGCAAATCTGAATTCTTTATTACTTTTACCTTCAACTTTGATAATGTGATATCCGAAAGTAGTTTTAACCGGTCCAACTATGGAGCCGGGAGCATTATTATACACAGCATCTTCAAATTCTTTAACCATAGAACCTTTTCCGAACCAACCGAGATCGCCTTTTGAATTATTTGCATTTGGCTCTTCAGAAAGTTGCGAAGCGAGAGTTCCGAAATCTTCTCCGGCTTTTACTCTTGCAAGAATATCATCAGCTTTTTTCTTAGCAGCGACTGTATCAGTTCCGAAATTTACAAGTATGTGAGAAGCTTTTACATAGGTATCATTTCCCTCTTTAGATTCAAGCAAACGCAGAACCTTATATCCATCCTGATCAATAACAACTTCAGAAACGTCACCCGGTTTAGCTTCGAATAAAAATCCGAGAGCACCTTTTCCGATAGCGTTTGGTTTTTGAAATTCATTATTATAAGGCGTTAGAGAATTTATATTAACATATTTAATTAAACCGGAGTCAGCTTCCTGAACAGTTTTAAATTCTTTAGAAAGAGCAGTTAATAATTTTACTGTTTGAGAAGAATCTTCTGAGGTTGGGTTATCAGGGAATATAATATATTTTAATTTTACAGCTTCTTGTTGTTTAAATTCAAATTTATTTTTCTCATAATACTCTTTAAGTTCCTGATCATTCACAGAATAAATATTTGTATCCGTAATATTATTAACATCAAGGAATGCAAACTGAAAAGTCAACGGATGCCATAGTTCTCTATATCTTTGCAATACATCACCTTCGGTAACGATAACAGAACTTGCGATAGTTGACTGTAATTTTTGAGAGACAATCATTTCTCTTAGATAAGACTCAACCTGATTCCAAAAAGTAGTGGCTTCAGGAGATTTAAGAGTTAAAGCCTGCTGATAGGCAGCCATATTAAACACACCTGTAGAATCTTTAAAGTTTCTTAAGACAGGTTCCGGAAGAGTTTCAGGTCTTTGATAAATCCAATCGAGTATTTCAGCGTTAGTTGCTTCAATGCCAAGTTTTTTCAGTTCCTGTTTAACGAGGGTTTGCTGCAGCAATTCCTGCCAAACCTGATCTCTGATAGATTGTAAAGTAGCATCGTCAACATCTTTACCGTTATTTTGTTCACGCATTTGCTGAACTCTCTGCTGAACCATCATTTCATAATCCTGAGCTTTGATTTCTTCACCATTAACTTTAGCAAAGACAATATTCTGATTGCTCATACCCATATAATTCATACCCCATTCAAAGATGATAGTGGCAAGAAACGCGATAATAAGAATAATAATAATGACGGGCATTTTATCCCTCATTTTATTCATTATCCCGGTGCTGTGATGTACTTTTTCTTTTTCTTTAGACATTCTGATCTAAATTCTCCTTAAGTGTTAAAAACAAATAAAATTTAAAAAATCCGCAAACGAGTGCGGAAACAAATATAATTCACAAAACCCTTAATATACTTTTATTTTAGTGGATTTTCAATGTAAGAACGAGGTAAAAATTGATAATTAAAAATAAACCACTCTTACAAGCGATAAGAGCGTTCAAATTTATTTATAAATGTTTAATTATTTAAAAAATAATTATAAAATATACTATTTAATCAACATCATTCTTTTTGTTTCGACAAAATCATTTGTCTTTAAAGTGTAAAAATATATTCCACTTGCAAAATTTTTGCCATTAAACTGAACTACATGACTACCTGCTTGCTTTATTTCATTATTTATTAGTTTTGCTATTTTTCTTCCTATAACATCATAGACTATAATTGTAACTTTGCTCTCTATTGGTAATTCAAATTTAATGTTAGTTACTGGATTGAATGGGTTTGGATAATTTTGTTCAAGTTTATATTCCATTAGATTTGAAATATTTTCTTTAATATTAGAAGATTTAACAAAACCCGAATATATTTTCTGAATATCCGAATTTACAAATCCGATATGCTCCTTTTCTGAATTAGGTTTTCTCGGCTTTATTATCTCTTTCATAATTTTTTTCTGTTGAAGTCTATTTTCTAAAATTTTGCTTTGGTTTTGATATTTTCCATTTTCATGATTATTTTTTAAATTCCTAATCTCACCTTCAACTTTTTTAATTTGATGTTCATTCTTTTCTTTCATTCGTTCCAAAGTTTTCTCAACTGTCTTTTTTACAGGTTTTTTATTATTCTTCGGATCATCACCAAATAGTTCATAAGAATGTTCTGCTTCATATGCCAAAGAGATACTTTCGCCACCACTTGAACCACCCAACAATAATAACTGAATTGCAGAATAATCCCAACCGGCAACAACACCTTCCCAATTATAAGGATAGTTTTGCATTAAATTATAAAATCCTAAAAGTGCAGATGAATAGTCACCAAGTCTGACTTTACATTTCTGAATAAAGTAATTACATCTCAAAACGAGAGCTTCATTTTCTGAATTGGCTGAAATTAAGTTTTCCAGCTTTGCTTTAAGAATAGATATTCCCGAATTATTTTCATCATCTATTACCAAAGTAGCATAATATAAAGGTTGTACAGCATTAAGTGAACGAGAGCTGTCCGTATAATTGTCTAAAAGTTCAGTAGCAATTCTTTTTACTGAATAGAGATTATTTTTTCTCAAGTGTAAATTTAAACTATCAAATTTAAATTTTAGTGGTGAAACTAAATTGACAGCATTAAATGAGCTTTTACCTGAAATTCCACCACTTCCACCACCGAAATTTGTCCATAAAGTATCTTCTATATCTCCATAATAAATCAATTGAAAATCATGTGGCAATACTGGTTCGCAAATATATGGCTCAAACCGAAAATTGACAGTTGTCATTTGACTATTCCATAATACATTATGTGTTGCGATATCATCATTTCCATTTATCTTAAAACAATTATTCTCTGCGAATACCTGATTACTTAAATAATCTTCTGTCATATATCCGTCAAAATGATAAGGACTATTATCAATGTCAAATATATTATACCCCATATTTATATCAAAGAATGAATTTTCACACCAAATATTAGAGTAACCTCCGGTATAATTTTTAAATGAGTTTAAACCTCCAATATAATACCCATATAGAGCGGTATTCAAATTAACATTACTTCCTACAGATAACTCCATCCCATGATAATAATTATCAGGACTATCTATAGTATTGCCATATAAATCCACATACGAAGCAATGGGATTTATAGACATATTGTAATTACTAAAAAAATTATTTCTTACCACACCAGCCGTAACATTACTTAGCATTAAAGCTACTGACGAATTATTCCCATTAAAAATATTCCATCTAATCAGAACCGGATTTTGTATATCTCCGTAGTTCATAATTTGGACTGAAGGATTACCGGTTCCATTACACTCAAATGTATTTCCTAATAAATCAATCAGCGGATAAATCTTAACGTCCACCTGAGGTAAATAATTTATACTGATTGCACCATTTTTTATACCTGTTTCAGTTATAAACTTACAATACCTTATTTTAACTGTATCACAACCTATAAATTTCAAAGCAAAATTCTGACTCCCGAAAGTTGAATCAATCTTTTCAAATTTAGTGCTTGATATATCAACAAGCTCGCAGTTATTAAAAGTAATACCATTCCATCGAGTTGAGCTTGTCATATTTATGTCAGTTCCATTGTCTTGCCTTTTTTCGCCACATATAAATCTTCCTCCATTCATTATAATTTTACCTGAATCACTAAAGTTAAGAGATGCACCCGGTTCAACGGTTATATTATAACCATCATTATAAATAGGACCTCCAATACTTACAGAACCACTTTCAATAGTTTCATCTGCAATAAGCACTCCTCCTTCTCTTGAATTAATTACAGGTACTATTTTATACAATCGTCCTTCTCCGGGTAAGAACTCACCGAGATTTATCATACCCGGATTATTTTTATTAAATGTAATTCTAGTTGAATATGAATTCCCAATTTCAATTATCTGCCAATTAGTAGTTCCTGAAAAATGAGGAGAATTATTATCAAAATTTAAATGCACGATTCTTTTGCCATCTGGCTGATTTAAATTATTGACAGGAGAACATCTTCTGTTTGTAATCATAAAATATTTTGTATTAGGTTCGAAATTGTTGAATGTTGCTATCTGTAAATACCTGTCTTCATTACATTCAAAAATATAACCGGGAGGAAGATTACTTCCGGGATTATCTTCTGAGCAAGGAGGAGTTACAGTCCCAGGTTTATAAGTTACAACATTATTAAAATAAGTATTTAAAAGTAAATCATTTCTTTCTTCTTCTAATCTATAAACATATGAATTTGTGAAATCATTATCAAAAGTCATAATAACCGGGCCCCATTTTTCAAGTTTTTGATTCATACTTTTTATATTCTCCCATTTTTCTTGACCATAAGCATTGTTTAATCTTGGATTCAAATTAAAACCTGAAATTGGAGCTTCATATTGTTTAAAATATTTAGGAGGTTTAGTGGCATAAGGAGTACCGGAAGGATTGGTTAAACCTCTTGCATAATATGGATTTGAAGAAAGTGGATCTCCAAATCCTGCATACCAAAAATATAAGTTCCCCTTGGCACCGTAGCTTACAGCGAGATTTGTCATCAATGAAAGTTCTTCATTAGTCGGTTCTTTTAATTTATGACCACTCTCAAACCAAACTTGTGCTTGAGATAGGAATAAAAAAGGAATATCAGATGTTTTTGATACATAGTTACAAAGTTTAAGATGACTGATAATAGAGGGAGTATAACTGAATTCATTAAAATCAAAATGGTTCTGTAACCAATCATCATAAGCATCAGGTGATGTTTTAAAAGTTAGAATTTCAAGAGTAGGGTCATAATCTCCGGTATAAGTCTGATAAATAGGAAGTGTATTAGGGTTCCATGATTTTCTATAATAAGTATGATTATCTGGGTACCCCTCTAAGGGATAATTATTTCCAAGAAAAGTTTCCAATCCGCCTTTTTCTATTAGGTAATAATTAACTTCTTGAGGTGATAAATAATTATCTTCAAAATAATATGGTATGTGAGCACTTAACAGGTCATGGTTAAGTACGCAAGTAAGGGAAAGACTGTTTCCTGAATAAAATTTTATTTTTTCATTTAGATATCCTATACACGGAATAATGTTAAATTCAAATTCTTCAATATAAAATTTAAAAGCAGAGCTGTTACCATTAGAAATTGCTACTTCAACTTCCTGTTCTATCTGGAGATCCCAAATACCGGAATACAATTGTCTTGCAGTTTCATTTTCGACTCTTACAAAATCAATCCACATATCACATTCGTTATAATACCAAATCCTGAAATCAATTTTACAATCGTCATACCAATGACTGAAAGAAATGTTGTTGGGGTTTAAATCAGTTGAGGGTCCGAATTCTTGATTTATCGGATGGTTAAAATTAGGAAAATAATTCAAAAGATATTCTCCGTTATATGATGAATTTGGATCTGAAAAGTTAGAAGTATGTATCTCCACAATTTTCATTATTCTACCATTCCAATCAATTACTTCAATTTTACACACTTTTTTATTGGTTTGTGCATCAGCCGGATTAATTCTTATTTTAGGCATAACATACCACTTATATTCATCATCATTATTCCAATAATTCCATTCATAGTTTGCCTGCTCTCGATTTGAAATTAAATCCTTAGCTATCCATCCCGTACCTCCATCGGTAGATTGTGAAGGTGTACAATATACAGCAGTTACAGTTTCGTTTGTAATAGGATCAGTATCTGTAACGGGTGTTCCGATTTGGTGAGTTTCATAGGAATGAAACCAATAGTTATTTAATCCCTGATTTAATGGTTCGCATTGATAATCGCTCCTCTGTCCGAAAGCAAGGTATTGAATTTTAGGTCTGTCCATAAATGTTCTGTATCCTTTAGAACTGTTTTCATTTAATCGGAAAACAACATTTGAAGACATCGCAGTATGATTAATATTATCAATTGGGTCAACTGTCATATTGGGTAAGAACCACCCCTTATATGGTTCAGAATAATTATGCCAAATATCAAACCCGAGATAATCACTGTTAGAATAATCCGAATCGTATGAATTCCCTAAAGCCCCTATTATAAATTTGTTAGTTATTGGTGGCGGAATTTGAGGGATTAATTTTGTTTCTGAGATTTTTGTTTCATACTTGACAAACTTAAATGAACTTAAAATAATACACAATATTACAAATGTAAAACAAGTGAATAGCGTTTTCATTTCAATTCTCCTTTAGGTTTTAAGATTAAATAAAGTATTTAACTAATAAAAACTTTTAATTAATTATGAAAGCAACATATTGATAAAACCGAATCAAATTGAATTAAATCTTACAAAAATTTTTTATTTATTAACATGGCATAATAGTTTCACAGCGGATTTAAAATAATTTATTTTAATAAAATCATTTTTTTTGTATCTATAGTTTTTCCGTTTATGATTAAAGCGTAAAAATATATTCCTGAAGGTAAATTTGTTGCATTAAACTCTGATGAATATTCACCTCGGGTTAAATTTTTATTAACTAAATCTGATATATGCTTGCCGGTAATATCATATACACTCAGTCTTACAAAACTTGTTTTTCTAATTTGAAATTCTATTATTGTAACGGGATTAAAGGGGTTAGGGTAGTTCTGGAGTAGTTGATAATCGTCAGGTATTTCATTTGAAATCTGCTTTATATTTGTATATATGGTCGTATCGTTCCCACCTGTTTTGGTATGAACTCCGGAATTTAAACTGTATGACCAGCCGTTTTTAGCATTTATAAATTGAATATACCTAAAGGGAACTGTAATTCCTGTATCCAAAAGCTGATAACCCCAATTCAATCCCCCGTTTGTTGTCTTATGAATTATTGGTCTATATCCAGGATTTGTATATATCAATCCACCAACTCCCCATAATGTATCCTTATTTATCATAGAAATATCAATAATACCACTTAAAACGATGCCATTACGAAACAAATATTGCTGTGTCCAGTTTATCCCTCCGTTTGTTGTCATATATATTTCATAATCTGAACCTGCTTTCCAACCAATCAAAGAAT
>DKKL01000033.1:0-14147 GCA_002455255.1 Candidatus Tepidiaquacellales bacterium UBA6667
CATAAAAATGGATGGTCATAAACGAATTCACCGGCTTTTGAATATTCACCGTATCTTTCTGTTTCAGAACGGAATGGTCTAATCATTTGTGAATGACAGTTATTACATCCTTCTCTTATATAAATATCTCTACCCTGAACTTCAAGCGGTGTATATGGTTTCACACTTTTTATAGTCGGGACATTTGATTTGATAAGATAAGAGGGAATTATTTCTGCAATACCTCCAATTAAAATTACGACTGTTGTCAATATCGCAAATTGTGTAGGTTTGCTTTCAAGCCATCTGTGCTTTTTCTCATTCCTGAGAGTTTGATCCATCAGATTCATTTGATATGCCTCTGCCTGTTCATTTCTGATGAGTGAACCTTGTTTTGCAGTTTTTATAAGATTAACACATCCAATAATAACACCGGCAAGATATAATGCACCACCAAATGACCTGATTAAATACATTGGAACAATCTGAGTTACGGTTTCCAGAAAATTAGGATATCTCAAAATTCCTTCAGGTGTAAATTCTTTCCACATTAATGATTGTGTAATTCCTGCCCAATACATTGAAACCGCATAAAATACTATTCCTAATGTACCTAACCAAAAATGAAGATTTGCCATTTTTTTGGAAAATAAATTTGTACCGTATAATTTTGGAACAAGCCAATACAAAATTCCAAAAGTTAAAAATCCATTCCAACCAAGTGCACCAACATGAGCATGAGCAACAATCCAATCAGTAAAATGGGCAATTGCATTTACGTTTTTAAATGATAATAATGGACCTTCAAAAGTTGACATTCCATAAGCAGTAATTGCAACCACCATAAACTTTAAAACCGGTTCTTCTCTAACCTTGTCCCATGCTCCTCTTAAGGTCAACAATCCATTGAACATACCTCCCCATGATGGTGCAAGTAACATAACTGAAAATACTGTTCCGAGAGTTTGTGCCCAGTCCGGTAATGATGTATATAATAAATGATGAGGTCCGGCCCAAATGTAAAGAAAAATCAAAGACCAAAAATGAACAATTGATAATCTGTAAGAATAAACAGGTCTTCCGGCAGCTTTTGGCAGGAAGTAATACATTAATCCAAGAAAAGGTGTTGTAAGAAAAAATGCAACAGCATTGTGTCCATACCACCATTGCACAAGAGCATCCTGAACACCTGCATAAACTGAATAACTTTTGAATAATGTTACAGGTATTTCAATTGAATTTACAATGTGCAGAACTGCAACAGTTACAACCGTTGCAATATAAAACCAAATTGAAACATACATATGTTTCTCTCGCCTTTTTATAATCGTTCCAAACATATTTATTGCAAATACTACCCATACAAGTGTTATTAGAATATCAATTGGCCACTCAAGTTCTGCGTATTCCTTTGACGTTGTAAACCCTAAAGGTAATGTAATAGCAGCCGAAAGGATTATTAATTGCCATCCCCAAAAATGTATTTTACTCAGCTTATCGCTGAACATTCTCGCTTTGCACAATCTCTGAAGTGAATAATATATACCCATAAAAATAGCATTCCCAACAAATGCAAAAATCACTGCATTCGTATGCAATGGTCTTATTCTTCCGAATGTAGTATATTGCGTACCCATATTATGCACAGGGTTATAAAGTTGCAGAGCTGCAATTAATCCTACAAGCATTCCCACAACTCCCCATACGAGTGTTGCAATTGCAAAATTCTTTACTATTTCATTATCATAGCAGAATTTTTCCTTTTCCATTAAATTTGTATCTCCTTTTTAATATCCTTATTTTTTTCTTTTTCAATTTTTGATTCTTCAAATAATATCCTTACTGATGGAGTGTATCTGTCATCAAATTGTCCGTTTTTTACGGAGTATATAAACGCTATTAAAAATAATAGTGCAACTCCAATACTAACTCCGATAAGCACAACCATCACACTCAACGCAATTTCTCCTTCCGAGCAGCAATGTTTGTTGCTATTACCGCAAACAATACAACACTGATAGAACTAACAGGCATCAATATCGCAGCAACAAGTGGAGTCAGTTGTCCGCTAACGGCAAAGTATAATCCGACTGCATTATAAAGAAGTGAATATATAAAACCTGCTTTTAATATTTGCAGATTTTGGTTGCAAAATTTTAAAATTCTCGGTAGTTTATTTAATCCTTCTGATTCTAATATTGCATCACTTGAAGGTGAAAAGCAGTTTGTGTTTTCCACAACGGAAATTCCGGTATAACTTTCAATCAAAGCACCGGAATCATTTAACCCGTCTCCAATCATCAAAGTTTTTTTCCCGTTAGTTTCTTTTCGTTTGATAAATTCAAGTTTATCTTGTGCTGTTTGTCCGAAATGAATTTCTGTATCATTACCGAATATTTCTCTCAGATTTTTTTCTTCTCGTGAATTATCCCCTGATATAATTGAAAGTTTATAATTATGCTTCAACTCTTTTGATAAATTTTCAATATCTTCTCTAAAACTATTTTTAATTTCAAACCAACCATATATTTCATTGTTAACTGAAAGATAGACTCCCTCCGGAATTGATGAAAAATTTGTTTTTTTAAATTCCATTTTTTCGTTTACTGATAATGTAACAGAATCTTTTTCTGACATTTCTTCTTTTCTGAATCTTAAGAGGTCAAGTTCAGGATTGTATTCTATATTGCTTCGGTCAGACTTTAATAAATTATTATAAACAAATTCTTTTGTTCCTAATTTTACTAATTTGCAATTTACAATTCCTGCAATTCCTTTGCCTTGATATTCTCTGAATTGTATAGGTTCATATTTATTTACATTTTTTATTGCTGAGTTTATCATTCGACTGACAGGGTGAATGGAATTATACGTAAGTGATTTTACTAAAAATAAATCATCATTCGTAAGTTCTTTTCCGTAAAATTCTATTTCGGCTGTTTCTGAATTTGTTAATGTTCCTGTTTTATCAAAAACAATTTCGTTTATCTGAGAAAGTCTTTCTATTACACTTATGTTTTTTATATAAAAATTATTTTTGCCTAATATCTTCATAGAGTTTCCCAATGCAAAAGGTATAGATAAGGCAAAAGCACAAGGACAGGCAACTATTAAAACTGCGATTATAGAATTTAATCCTTTTTCTAAATTAACAGGAATTTGAATTAAAGCAGTGATAATAACTATTATCAAAATTCCGAAAGTAAAATTTCGTCCGATAAAATCTGCAAATATTGAAACATTTGATTTTGATTCTTTTTTTGAAGAAGAATTTTTCCATAAACGAGTCAGATAACTCTGTGAAACATCACGAATTGTTTCTATTTCTATTTTTCCTCCAATTTGTCTGCCGCCGGCATATAGAATTTCACCCGATACTTTTTCAACCGGTATTGATTCACCCGTAACGAAACTGTAATTTATATTTCCATTTCCATTGAATAAAATAGAGTCAGCCGGAATTATTTCATTATTTCTGATTATTAATCTGTCACCTTTTACTATCTTTTCAATTGGAATTATTTCTTCTTTACAGTTATTAATTTTTGTAACAGCAAGTGGAAAATATGATTTGTAATCTCTTTCAAAATTCAGAGTATTATATGTTTTTTGCTGTAATAATTTTCCTGTGAGTAATAAAAAAATCAAACCGGAAAATGAATCGAAGTAACCCGCTCCTGTTCCGCTTATTATTTCATAAGAACTTCTCAGAAAAACAATTGATATGCCAAGTGCAATAGGGAAGTCTATGTTTATTATTTTTTTCTTCAAACCTGTGTATGCACTTTTGTAATACTCAGACGCACACCATATTAACGGAAAACTTAATAATAGGCAAAAGTAACTGAATAATTTTTGAAAATATAAAGTTGTTTCTCCTCCGGAAAGATATTCCGGAAAACTTAACATCATAATATTCCCAAAACAAAATCCTGAAACTCCAATTTTCAGATAATATGTACGTAATTTTTTCTTATACTCAATATCATTTTTTTTATCAAATCTCGGTTCATATCCCAATGAAAATAAATTACTTGCGATTTCTTTTAATGAAGTTTTTGATTTTTTAAATTTTATATGAATTGTCTTCTCTGTAAAATTAACTTGAGAAATTAATACACCATTGTTTATTTTTTGCAGATTTTCAAGTAACCAAATGCAGGAACTGCAATGGATGGAAGGAATATCAAGAGTAACAGAAGCAATTTTTTCATCTACATAATCATAAAATTCTTTTAGAATCTCTGGATTATCAAGAAATTTATATTTTTCAAATGTATTTTTTGTAGGGGATAATCCGGGCTTCTTATCAGAATATTTATCTATCAAATAATAATCACAAAGATTATTTGAGTTTATAATTTCAAAAACACTTTTGCAACCTTCACAACAAAATTTTTTATCTTCATAAAAAACAGGAATATATATATCACTTCCGCAATGATAACAATCAACTGTTGTTTCTTGATTTTTAAGAGGATATGTATTTTGCATAATTATTCAAAATTATGCTTTAAATAACTTATTTGGTATGATTGAGGTCAGTTTAAAATATGATTTATGTCATATTTTATTTATTAAGGATTGGCGATTCTTTCTAATTTTGTAAAGTCTATAATTTTGATTTTTTTGCCCTCCAGTTCTATCAGTCTTTCATTTTTCATTTCTGATAAAGACCTAATTAGTGATTCTGTTGAAGTTCCGGCTATGTTTGCAATATCTTCCCTCGGTAAGGTTATATCAATTATCTGTTCAGGATTTCTTAAGTTATTAAATGTATCATAAAGTTGAATTAAAGTTTCCGCAACTCTTTCCCTAACTGACTTTTGTGATAAACTTTGAATTTTTTCGACTGCTAATCCGAGTTCAAGACAAAGCGACTTCATAAGTTGTTTAGATACTTCGGGATTTTTTTCAATAACTTTATAAAATTCATCTTTCGGGATAAGGCAAGCTATAGTGTCTTCCAATGCAGCAACAGATGTAGAGTGAGGCTGCTCGGCTATTAACGCCCGATAACCTAAAAAATCTCCGCTTAAGCCAAACCCGATTATTTGTTCTTTACCGTCTTTTCCGGTTTTATAAATTTTCACTCTGCCTTTATTCAGACAATATAATCCATTTGCAATATTCCCTTCATAAAAAAGAACTTGACCTTTTTTGAATATACTGCATTGTTTGTTTGCACTCAGAGATGTTAGCTCATCATCAACGCACAAGCCTAACAACGAATTTTCCCTTGCAGAGCAATCTATACAATCTATTCTTTTATATGCCATATTTGTAAAATTCCGTTATCATTTTTATAAAGGTATATTCCCGTGTTTCTTTTTGGGATTTGTATCAACTTTCGTTTCTAAAATACTAAAATATTTAATTAATTTCACACGTGTTTCTGATGGTATAATTACATCATCTATAAATCCTCTTTCCGCTGCTAAATATGGATTTGCAAACTTTTCTTTAAACTCCTCCACTTTAGTATCCAAAGCATTTTGTTTATCATCAGCGGAATCAATTTCTTTTTTAAAAATAATTTCAGCCGCCCCTTTTGCTCCCATCACTGCAATCTCAGCACTTGGCCATGCGAGATTTATATCACCTCTGATGTGTTTTGAATTCATCACATCATAAGCCCCACCATAAGCTTTACGAATTATTACCGTTACTTTTGGAACTGTTGCTTCGCAAAATGCATAAAGCAATTTTGCACCGTGTCTTATAATTCCTCTCCATTCCTGATCAGTTCCGGGAAGAAATCCGGGAACATCCTCCAGCACAAGCAACGGAATATTAAACGCATCACAAAACCTCACAAATCTCGCTCCTTTAATTGATGAATTTAAATCAAGCACTCCTGCAAGCACCATTGGCTGATTAGCAACTATTCCGATACTTCTTCCTGCAATTTTTGCAAATCCCACAACTATATTCGGTGCATACTCTTCCATAATTTCGTAAAATGAATCTTCGTCTGTCAAAGCATTTATAATTTCTTTTATATCGTATGGTTTATTAGGATTATCCGGAATGAATTCGTTTAAAAAAGTTAAATCTTTTTCTTCATCTTGAAATTTATAAACCGGAGCGTCTTCTTTATTATTCAAAGGCAGATAACCCATTAAATCTCTAACAGCGTCAAAACAATCAACTTCATTATCTGCTACATAATGACAAACACCTGACTTTTGAGAATGAGTATGTGCTCCGCCAAGTTCTTCAAAAGTTACTTCCTCATTGGTAACAGTTTTTACAACATTAGGTCCCGTAACAAACATATAAGAAAGATTATCAACCATAAAAATAAAATCTGTAATGGCAGGTGAATAAACCGCTCCTCCGGCACAAGGTCCGACGATAATTGAAATTTGTGGTATAACTCCACTGGCAAGCGTATTTCTAAGAAAAATATCAGCATATCCACCGAGAGATACAACGCCTTCCTGAATTCTCGCTCCGCCTGAATCATTAATTCCAATAACGGGCACACCAATTTTCATAGCCATATCCATAATCTTGCAAATCTTTTTAGCGTGATATTCAGCAAGTGAACCGCCAAGAATAGTGAAATCCTGAGAAAACACGCAAACTGTTCTTCCGTTAATTTTTCCTGTACCTGTTATAACTCCATCTGTATAATACTTCATTTTATCCAAGCCAAAATCACTGCTTTGATGCCTTACGAGCATATCCATCTCTTCAAAGGAACCTTCATCTAAAAGTAAATTAATTCTTTCTCTCGCGGTAAGTTTACCTTTCTTATGTTGTGAATCAATTTTATCTTGCCCACCACCTAAGAGAGCTTTTTCTTTTATCTCTTTTAATTTATCTAATTTTTCTTTCAATTTATTTTTGATAATTAGTTTAAGTAAAATAACTAATTCCTCGCAGGTAATAAATTCATAGAATTTAACCACAGGCGTTTAAAATGAAACTTGTCATTCTTAGCGACGCAGCTTGTCCCTTCGTGTCGGGAAAGAATCTCCCTTCGTGTCGGGAAAGAATCTCTCTTCGTGTCGGGAAAGAATCTCATACTTACTTATTAGCTTCCCTTCGTATAATTCGTAAAATTAGTGTTAATTCGTGGTGAAGTTTTTCTCAATTCTTTCAAAGAGATTCTTCATTCGCTCCGCTCATTCAGAATGACAGGGGGCATTATTGTCATTCTGAGCGCCGCAGCTTGTCCCGACGTGTCGGGAAAGAATCTCCCTTCGTGTCGGTGAAGGATCCCATACTTAATTAAAGTCTCCCTTCGTGTAATTCGTAAAATTAGTGTTAATNNCACTTAAAGAGATTCTTCATTCGTTACGCTAATTCCCCATAGAGGCAAGTAGAATGACTGGAAGAAAAAAACTTTCTGCTTTGAAAAAAATTACGGAACTTATTTATCATATTTTAATTTAATGTAATATTCTATATTTTTTCATAAAATAAATTTAAAAAGATGAAAACACTACTTCCCGCGGTTGTTTGTTTTTTGCTTTTTATTGTTCCCGTTAATTTTGTTGCGTCGCAAAATTCAAACCCAAATCAATCTGATTCTACGGAAACAGAAAAGAAAAATTATAAAACTGATGAAATAAATGTTCATTCTCAAATGCCGGTTACTTCAAATGCAGAAGGGAATCTAAGATTTAATGTATCAAGCTCCACATTCAACTTTGGAAGCAATGCTTTTGAAATTATCCAAAAATTTCCATTCGTGTTTGCAACAGATGAAAGAAACATAACCGTCAATAACAGTAGCAATATTCTGATTCACATTAACGGAAGGGTATCAAATTTATATTCAACCATTAGAAATATCCCCGCAGATAAAATCGAATATATTGAGTTAAATTTAAATCCGGGTGTAAAATATACCTCTTCGGATATAACGGCAATTATAAATATAGTCTTGAAAAAAGAAGATGACATTGTATATAATGGGTATATTAATGCAAATGCAGATTCAAAAGATTTATATACAAGTTCTTTTTCATTTAATACAAAAATAGATAACATTTCTGTTTTTGGAATTTACGACTTAGGCAGAGGAAGGAATTCATCGGATATAACCAGGTTCAGATCTCCTCAAGTGTCAAATTTTTCTGATTACAATACATTTTCAGGAACAAACTATTCCAAAAGTAAAAATTATAGTTTGTCCCTCAGCGGTATATACGATTTCTCTGATAACACATTTTTACAAGTTGATTATCTTGATGAAAAAAGATCGGTAAATTCAGATGGAACGATGAATGTAAACGGTGGCAGTTTAATTAACCCTGTCTTGTTAAGGTCAGATAAATCAACAAGTTCTTTGGAAATGCCGGCTGATAAGATGTCTGCATATTTTAAACATAATTTTTCAAAGAAAACAATTTTAGAAGGTGAAGTTAATTTAACAAAGACAGGTGATTATTTAGATTATAAAAATGATAATAATTATTTAAATACTCAAAAACAAAATGTCCGATATCCGAATTATCATTTAACAAAAAATGAATCATCTCATTTATATATATATTCGTTGGATATATCTCATAAGCAAACCGAAAAATTAAAATATGAATTGGGATTAAAATATGTTCTTGATGATGGTGGTGAATATAATTTTCTGGATACTTCAAATTTAAGATTTTTTTTAGTGCCTCGCCCTAATGAATTTTATGGCAGATTTTATTTAGATAGAAGGTTGTATTCTATATATACATCTGTTAGTTTTAGTGATAAAAGCTACAGCTTGATGAGTGCATTTAAATTGGAATATACAAAAGATGAATTGAAAAATATTTATTGGGATTACGATTTAAATGGCGATAACCAAAATGTTTTGAGTACTGAAAATACATTTACCCCGGTAGGCAATTTAAAATTTATAAAAAAATTAGATCAAACATCAGATGTAAATTTATCGCTTTCAAAAAAGATTAATCGCCCGACATTTAATCAATTGAATCAATATAAAATAAATGCTGATGAATATAATATCAGGGAAGGGAATATCTCTCTTAAGCCGGAAAATATTTATAATGCTGAGATTGCTTTTAATAAGTTCAATCCGGATTTTTCAGTCAGACCTGCGATAAATTTTAAATACACAACTGATATGATAAGAAGAGTTGCATATGTATTTTATAATCCGGAAACGGAAGTTTCTTCAAGTTACTCAACTTTGGTAAACTCAGGAGAGAGAATTCAATTTGGTTTTGATTTATATTCAAGCATAAGAGCAATTCATAATTTATTTATATCCGGTTCTGTCGGAATTAATCACACAGATTTTAAGGATATACCTGATGTTTATGAAGGCAATAAAATTAATTTATCGGGAAAATTAAATGTAAATTATATGATAACAGATGATTTCAGTGCGAACGCCTACATTAACTACAATGGATACCAAAAAACCGCATTGTCAGTTTCCGAGCCGGTTTATTTTTCAGTGATTGGTTTATCACATACATTTTTTGACAAAGCATTATCAGTGAATGTTCAGGGAATGGATCTATTTAATACCTATAATAATTCTTACAATATTTATGGGGAGAATTATACAGATGAAATTCAAAATAATTTCAAAATGCAGAGTGTATCATTAAACATTTCTTATACATTTGGCAAGACATTTGAAAAGAAAAACAAAAAACCAAAGAAAAAAGAAACAGAAGAAGAATCAAAAACCCCTGATTTACATTGATGAAATTGAGAACAATATTTATTATTGAGGAAGAGTAATAAAAATGTGGCATATTATAGATGGACTTGAAACCAAAATTACTGAATATGTATATAATTCATCAAACCAGATGATATACACAAGTTATCAATATGGAGGGAGTGATTTTAGAAAGTTTAGAAATGTTCTCGATAGTGCAGGAAGATTAAAAAGTGTAGATGTTTGGGACAATAATGAAAATCCTGATCCTGATAATCCGGGTGGTGAAAGTTCAGCTCAATGGATAAATTTTACATCATATCAATATAACCAAAATTCACAGATATTGAGACAGTCATATAATGGTTTTGGGAATGAACTAAACTGGGATTATTCTTATAACAGTAGAAACTGGATATCTTCTTATGAAGAAGATCCTTCAGATGATCCCGGAAATCCTGACGGAATATTTAAATATAATTTATCCTACGAACCGAATGGAAATATTTCAAATCAGGTTTTAAATGGCTCATATAAAAATAACTTTTCAAATACAGATTATTTATCATTTCAATATACATATGATTTATCAAACAGATTATTAAATTCTGAAGAACTTAATATTAGTGGCAGGGCTTTTAATTTGGACAATACTTACGACAAAGACGGTAATATTCTTACACTTCAAAGATTTAATAGCTCAGGAAATGTAATAGATGATTTCAGTTATTCATATTATACAGGTCAGGGAGGAGTTAAGACGAATAAACTGAAAAAAGTCAGCGGAAGTACAGACCAGTTCACTTATGACGGAAACGGGAATATGACAACAGATGCATTAAATAACAGTACGAATATTCAATATGACCATCGCAATCTTATTACACAGATTCAAAAGTTAAACACGACAATTGAACCGATTCAAAATCAGTTGACACTGTATCGCTATGACGATGCAGGCAACAGAATCCGCAAAGCAATATTTGACAATACTGATCCTGAAGCATTACCGATTATAAACATAGATAATCCAAGCGGAGGATGGAATCTTATATATGAAGAATATTATGTCAGAGGAGCGGACGGACTTGAACTTGCGATTTATAAAAATAACGGAAGCAATTATGATCTTGTTCAGCATAATATCTTTGCGGGTAGCGATAATACCGGAAAGCTATCTCCGGAAAACGGACACAATTATTACATAAAAGACCATTTGGGCAGTGTTAGGGTTGTGATTGATCCTGACAGGCAAGTAATATCAGCAAATGATTATGATGTATGGGGATATTATCTTGATAATCGGGGATATGAACAATCACCTGATTTTGATTCACCGCTTTACAAGTTCACCTCCAAAGAACGCGACAGAGAAAGTGGATATGATTACTTCGGTGCGAGATATTATGATTCAAGGATTGGAAGATGGAGTCAAGTAGAACCGCTGTTGGATAAGTATGTGAGTTTCAGTCCGTATGTATATGGATTGAATAATCCCGTTTTCTTCATTGATGTATTAGGATTGAGTGTGAAACCTATAGGAGAAGGTGTTGATGATATAATAAAACAGCTGAATAAAAATTCTGATGAAACAGGATTGACTTTTAAATTTAATGAAGAAACGAAACTAATTGAAGCTGAAGGAGATGCAAAAACAGAATTTGCAAAACTTATGAAAGAAGCAACATCTTCAACAGAAATAATTGTTGAATTTAACTTGGTATCAACTAATAGTGTTAATATTGATAATGTTACATATGACTTAATAGTAGGATTATATGATGGAAGTAAAAAAGTTGGTGATAAAGTTATAGCGACACAATATTTCAATATCAACCATGCGACAGTTTGGGAAAAAGCTGGTGGTTCAAATATTGGATTATCAATTATGCATGAAGTTACTGAGGCATATTATGGTGCATTAAAGTTTCCTGGTGAAGGTTATAATGTTGGATTTGAGACATCACATGAATATATACAAAGTATTGAACCTTCTCAATATTATCCACCTTTTGTTTTTAAAGAGGCAGATAATTCATATTATTTAAGATCAAAAGATCAAATTGATTATTTATTATTTAAAAAATAAATAAAGTTAAGATGTAAATAAATTTAACATAAAAATTACAATTTTTTTGTAGAATATGAAAAATTCATTTTTTATTATATGTATAATGTGTTTAATTTTTTATTTATCATCATGTAATACTTTTAAATCAAACTATAATTATGAACAATGGTATTCAGTAGAGGATACCATCTATAATTCATTTGAGATAATTAAATATGATACTACTTTGTTTCAAGATTATAATATACTGTATCTTAATGAATTAAATTCTAAATTATTTTATTTCGTATTAGTTGATAGAAAAAAAGAAACAAAAAATTTTAAAGTTAATTCTGTAATAAATTTAAAAATCATAAAATTACCTTGCAATCAGGAGCTTAAAACGCAAAATAGGAGTAAAATAGATATTATAATTTCTTCTTATGAAATTATTTTATGGATTAATAAAAGAGTAGTAGTAGATTCATATAGGATATTAGATTAAAAATTAGGTTAGGCGATAAATTCACCCTAATTTTCAGTACTAAGATTAAATCATATATTAAAAAACTAATTAAGACAATTTAGATCTTCTTACTCTTCAAAGATTTAACAGTTCAGGAAGTGTAATAGATGATTTCAGTTATTCATATTATACAGGTCAGGGAGGAGTTAAGACAAATAAACTGAAAAAAGTCAGCGGAAGTACAGACCAGTTCACTTATGACGGAAACGGGAATATGACAACAGATGCATTAAATAACAGTACGAATATTCAATATGACCATCGCAATCTTATTACACAGATTCAAAAGTTAAACACGACAATTGAACCGATTCAAAATCAGTTGACACTGTATCGCTATGACGATGCAGGCAACAGAATCCGCAAAGCAATATTTGACAATACTGATCCTGAAGCATTACCGATTATAAACATAGATAATCCAAGCGGAGGATGGAATCTTATATATGAAGAATATTATGTCAGAGGAGCGGACGGACTTGAGCTTGCGATTTATAAAAATAACGGAAGCAATTATGATCTTGTTCAGCTTAATATCTTTGCGGGTAGTGATAATGTGGGTAAATTGTCACCGATAAACGGACACAATTATTACATAAAAGACCATTTGGGCAGTGTTAGAGTTGTGATTGATCCTGACAGGCAAGTAATATCAGCGAATGATTATGATGTATGGGGATATTATCTTGATAATCGGGGATATGAACAATCGCCTGATTTTGATTCACCGCTTTACAAGTTCACAAGTAAAGAACGCGACAGAGAAAGCGGATATGACTACTTTGGTGCGAGATATTATGATTCAAGGATAGGAAGGTGGGGTCAAGTAGAACCGCTGTTGGATAAGTATGTGAGTTTCAGCCCATATTGTTATGGGTTGAATAATCCAATGGTGTTAAAGGATGTGGATGGTTTAGATGTAATAATAGTATTATCTGGATATGCACCTATAGATGGAGGTTCTGAAATTTCAGAAGGAGATAAAACAAGTTTTAAAAGTTATGATGTTGTTGAATTATTAGTGAATCTTGAAAATTATGTTAAAGATAATAACATTTCGGATGTTGATATAAAAGGATATTGGTCATCTGCTGGAGATAAATCGGAATTATCAATGGCAATAGATTTTATAAATGCGAATTTAGATAATCCTAATGAAAAAGTTTATATTTACGGTTATAGTCAAGGAGGTCATAACGCAATAGAATTATCTGAAATGTTAAAAGATTTAGGCGTTAATGTCTATAATCTCTATACAGTAGATGCTTATAATGCCTCTGGTTATTCAAAAAATGAAATTCCTGCAAATGTTAAATACAATTATAATTATTATCAGTTAATGCCAGATGAATTTAATGCTAGGGGTCAATTAAATAAAGCAAAGGAAGGTTCGAAATCAAAAGTATCTAATAAGTTTTATCGTAATGTAAAGCATGGAGAAATGGATAAAGTAACAAAGGAGGATGTTTTCAGAAAAATAAAAGGTACATTAGGATCGCAAAATTGAATACGATTATTTTAAAAATTTTTATTTTTATATTAGGTGCAACTAATTTGTATTTACTTTTTGGAGTATTAAATATTTATTCTTTTATTGATCATCTATATTTTGATTTTTTAGAAATTACTATAAATAACTGGATATTTCCTTTTTCTTTAGTATTTTTATCACTTTTCTGTTTGATTATAAACATCTTAATTTTATTTTTACTAATTAAATTTTCGAAAGAATTGCGAAACAAAAGAGTATTTAAATTTCAAATTTGTAATACTCTTTTCAACTTTTTTTGTTTTTGTTTAATTATTATTAAGATTTTCCATTATTATGAAATCCTTTGAATTTCAATATTCACATAATTTAAAATAACCATAAAATCCATTATGAAGTGGGGATTATTTTTGTGTGCGAATTTGGTTTCTGTTGAGGGCAATAGAATCCGTAAAGCAGTATT
>DKKL01000033.1:14249-15058 GCA_002455255.1 Candidatus Tepidiaquacellales bacterium UBA6667
GCAATGGATTATGATGCATGGGGATATGAGTTAGAAAGCCGGACATTTCAGCTGTATGAAGGAGAGTATAAATTCACCTCAAAGGAACGAGATGAAGAAAGTGGATATGACTACTTCGGTGCTCGCTACTACGATTCCCGCCTCGGCAGATGGGGTCAAGTAGAACCGCTGTTGGATAAGTATGTGAGTTTCAGTTCTTATTGTTATGCGTTGAATAGCCCTATGGTGCTGAAGGATGTGGATGGAAGAGATGCAAAAGTTACGATTAATAATGAAACGAAAGAAATAAATATTGATGTTAAAATTTATTTTACAATGGATGATGTACCTGGCGGATTTAATACTGAAGAAAGTAAAAATCTTCTCACAAGTTATTTGCAGGAAGCCCAGAACCAATGGCAAGTTGCTTTTTCACAAATTGAAGATTATAAAGTTTCATTTAATATTATTCCTGAAATTGAAGAAAAAATTAGCGATGTAAATACTATATTATCAGAATCTAATTTTGAAAATAATGGAGATAATGTTGCTTCTTTTTATTCTGATAGAAAAGCTCCAGGAGTTTTGTTTAATCAACTTATTATAGTTTCAATGAAAGGGAAAACCGCACCGAGATATACTGGTTCACATGAAATTGGACATCTTATTGGGTTTTCACATCCATATGAAGATGATTCCTGGGAACAAAAAAATTCAAAAAATGTTATGGGTTATCATTATGATAGAGATAAACCAACAAAATATGACGCGATGAGATTTTTAAATAAATTAGATAAATCAAAAAATACGCAAGTTGTAAAAGGTGCAAA